>CAWFIT010000008.1:0-141685 GCA_963815965.1 uncultured Actinomycetes bacterium
CCAATCGCGCGCTCGGGCGCGTTCCGGAACACTCGCGCATGCAGGCGGCCCACCCCGCGTCTGCCGAAGCGGGTTGCGCCTCTCTCCCCCACGACCTTGGCGCGGCTGGCCCAGGCGCTTGCTCGGGGCATGCTCACGCCCCCGTTCCGAGGATTGCCAGTTGCTCACGAGTCTTTGCGCTGGAGCGCGACCAGACGTTCCCGGATGCTGGCGGTGTGTTCAACGGCGTCAGCCAGCGTTGCTTGAAGCTGTCCGGCGAAGTTGAAGCCTTCATCCGCGGCGATGAGGTCGGCGGCGCCCAGGTCGAGGTAGTTGTTGAGCCTTTCCCGCAAATCGAGCAGGATCGCCTCGAGGTCGGCGACCAACTCAGCGCTCGTTACCTGCGGGGTTCCTTGCTCGTCCATGGTGGCTGCCGCCGCGTCAACTCTAAACTCGGGCCGGGGGCCGGTCACGTTTCAACCCGATCGTTCGGCTCGCCGCCCGGCCTCGCGCCTACCGAAGAGGCAATCCCGACCAATGAACCGGGTCAGTTGTTGCTGGGGAATCAAGAGTGACCGCGCCTCTGCCGGCGAGGGGTTGGCGGTGCTGACGAACAATCGCGTTAGGTTGAGGCGGCGTGGGTGAGAATCGGCACTTCCCGTTGAACTTGAATTCATTGCTGGCCGCGGTCGAGGCGGCCCCGCCCGTCGCGGCGGCCGATGTGCTGGCCGGCGCGCTGGCCGAGGCGATCGATGCCCGCGAGGTCAGCTTCTTGATCGCCGACTTCAGCGGGCAGTCGCTGATCCGCCTGGGCCACGCAGGGGGGAAAGGGCGCTTGCAGGGGAAGGAGACCGCGGAGCGTGTGCCACTGGTCGGGACGCCGCACGGCCGGGCGCTTGCCGCCCAGGTCGTCGAGGTGATCGACGAAGAGGGCGGCGCTCGGTTGTTCGCTCCGGTGACGAGCCGCGGTGAAGCGGTCGGCGTTCTGGAGCTCCTGCTGGATGACTTCCCGGCTGAACAGACGGTGGCCGATGTCGCTCAGGCGGCGCACTTCTTGGCGTACGTCGTGATTGCAAACCGCCGCTACACCGATCTCTTCGAGTGGGGACAGCGCTCGGTTCCGTTGTCCCTGGCGGCAGAGATCCAGCATCGGTTGTTGCCCGGAGCCTTCACGTGCGAGGCCGGGCAGTTCACACTTGCGGCTTGGCTGCAACCGGCGGGTGAGATCGGCGGTGACACCTTCGATTTTTCGCTCGACCGAGACGCGCTCCATCTGTCGATGACCGACGCGATGGGCCACACGATGGACGCCGCGTTGTTGGCCACCGTGCTGGTCGGAGGGCTACGAAACGCCCGCCGGCGGGGCGTCGAGCTGGCCGAGCAAGCGAGGCTGGCGAATGATGCGCTGGCTGAGCAGGCGGGCGAGAGCCAGTTCGTTACGGGCCTGGTCGTTCGGATCGACCTGGCCGCTGCGACGGCGGGCATCGTCAATGCCGGCCATCCGCCGCCGTTCCGGCTGCGAGGAGGGAAAGTCGCGCAGCTTGATTTGAAGGCCGACCGCCCGTTCGGGCTGCAGGCCGGACGCGGCTATCGGGTTCAAGCGCTGCAGTTGGAGGTGGGAGACCGGCTGATATTCGTCACCGACGGCATGCTGGAGCGCGACGCCGAGCGAATGAACATCGCCGCCATCCTGACCGCGGGCCTCAACATGCATCCCCGCGAGGCGGTGCAGCACCTCACCCAGTCTGTCCTCCAGGCAAGCGGCGGCGAGCTACGTGACGACGCGACGGCTCTGTGTCTCGACTGGCACGGTGGCCCTCCACGCGACCGCGAAGCAACGTCGGGAGCAAACCGCGAAACGCGACCCCAGCAAGTTTTGTCGACCTGAGCGCGAAGGAGCAGGAGCCTCGGGCATCCGTGCGAGTCTGACGAAGTCGGCGGACGAGTTCCAGCGCCTTCTCCGCTCTGGCGTCATTCCGGAACGCTGGCGCATGTAGCAGGCGGCGTAAGAGTGATGCCGGGGGTCGAACGGCGGCCGCACCTGTGGCTCAGTCGATCCAGACTCCGTCTTTCTGGACGATCTTGCCGTCGAGTTCGATGTGGCCGCCGGAGCGCAGGTCCTTGACAATGTCCCAGTGGATGGCGGACGTGTTCGTACCGCCGAGGTATTCGAAGCCTCCGCCGAGCGCGACGTGGACGGTGCCGTTCATTTTTTTCGTCGAAATAGACGTTGCGCATGTAGCGGTCGATGCCGGGATTACAGCCGATGCCCAACTCGCCGATGCGGCGGGGCACCGTCATCGGTGTCGAGCGTCTCGAGCAGGAAGTCTTCTTCGGTCGCGGCGGAGGCATCGACGACCCGGCCTTCCGAGAAGCGAAGACGAATGCCCCGCAGCTCCCGACCGCCCCACTGCGCAGGAAACTCGGTAAAGGCGATCGTTCCCTGCGCCGACGTCTCCACCGGGCAGAGGAAGACCTCGCCGCCCGGCATGTTCCCAGTGCCCGCGTCGACGTCCGCTCGTCGCCCGGTCACGGACACCTTCAAGTCCTCATGCGCGCGAACGAAGGGCCTAGAGAATAGGAGTCCTGATGCTGGACAACCCGCAATCTTTGGCCGGGGTCATCACCAAGCAACGCGCCGGAGTTCCCGCCGAGCGGCACCACATCGAGGGCGCCCTGCGTGCGCCCTTCGACGCAGTTGAGTCGATCGTTGAAGAGGTTGTCGGTCCATAACTTGAGTCCTTCGGCCACCAGCGAGCCGGTCTCAGTTCGGACTCTGACCACACCGACACGCAGCGAAATCGAAGCACTCGCCGAGCTCTTCGACAAGTATCGCGCCCACTACGGCGAGGCTTCCTACTCCTCCCAGGCAATAGGTTGGCTGGAACAGAACCTCAGCACGCACCTACGCGCGTTCGTCGCCGAAGACAGTGGGAGGTTCGTCGGCTTCGCGATGACGATGGAAGTACCGGCATCCTTGCTGCTCGCCCACTTCTGGCAGATCAGAGACCTTTTCGTCCTGCCGACGCACCGTCGTCGTGGAGTCGGTCGTGCCCTTCTCAGCTCCGTCCGAGCGGCTGCAATCGCGTCGGGCGCACTCCGCCTAGTCGTGCAGACCGAGGAAGACAACGACCCCGCTCTCCGTCTCTACACCGTCAGCGGCTACGCCCTGATCAACGGCTATTGCTCACTGATGCTGCCGATTCGCTCGGAAACGCCGGGAAGCTAATCGGGCCACCAAGCGTCCCCGGCGTGATGCCTTAGACGCTGCGGGGTCGCCACGGCTCGTGCTCGTGCGCGAGCCAGACCAGCTCGGGGTCGAGCGCGCGCACCCGCAGCTGGCCTTCGGTGTGCGGCTCGTCGAGCTCGCCGAACCAAACCGCCACGTCACCGCCGACGACGACCGGACGCCCGCCAGTCTCGACGACGACCACCTGCATGCCGGCGTGTGTGGCCCGGCGCCGGGACGAGCCGGAGCCCCGGAAGCAGCTCGAGCTCGCCGTCGACCGGCATGTACCGCACACCGGGCGCCTCGACCCACTCGCGAATGGTGTAGTCGTCCTCGCTGCGCGCGTCGTCGAGCTCCCGACGCTGGACGTAGATCGGCCTGCCGGCGAAGAGGTGGTTGCCGCCGCAGTGGTCGAAGTGCAGGTGTGTGTTGACGACGATGTCGATGCCCGCGAGGTCGAAGTCCTGCTTGCTCAGTGGACGGAGGAGGGGATCGAGGTCGGCCACCGCCTGGTGCAGCTCCGTCATGCCGGTGTCGACCAGCACGCGCGCATCGGGATGGTCGATGACGTGCACGTAGACCGGCATCCGCTCGGCCTCGGCGAGCACCTCGGCCACGAGCAGCGGCGTGACCGTCGGCCCGTCATGAAACCGCGTCATCCATGACTCCCTTCCGGGCTGGGGGTGAACAGCTTCCAGTGCCCCTCGGAGACGACTTCGACGGTGCCGTCGACCACCTTGATGGCGGTCTGATCGTCGATCGCGTACGCCGGCACTGGTATCCCGGCGGCCCATTTTTCGATGTTGGCCAGGGAAGTGTCCGGCATGTCCTCGCGCTCCAGGTGCGGAAACAACGAGAAATCAACCAGTCCCAGCGCTCTGTCGCTGCCGGTGAGCGGATCACTCTCGTCGTAGGTCTCTCCTCCGAAGTCGGGAGTCGCGACCATGGCCCCGCCGCTCGTGCCGACGTAAACCGTCTCGCGGCGCAGCGACGGCAAGAGGTCGGCCAGTCCGGACTGCCGCATCCAGTAGCACAGATACAAGGGACTGCCGCCCCAAACCAGCAGAGCGTCGACTTCCCGGACCGCCGGAACCCAGTACTCCTCTTTGATGCTCGGCAGCGCGGTCAGCTCCAGCACTCCCAACGACTTCCAACCCAAGCCGCACATGGGGCCGCCGCGCGATCCGCTGATGAACCCGTAGACGTGTGAAGGTCCGCCAGGGAAGGGCTGCACCCCGGTGGGAATGCAGAGGGCGCTGGACTCGGCAATCGGTTTACCCAGCAAGTCGACCAGCGCGTCTTGGATGCTCGTGTTGCGGATGCCGCTGGAAGTGAGAAGAAACCTCAATGGTGCTCCTTCGCTCGCGGTTAGGTGGCTCTTCCCTCAGAGAGACTGAGCGGAGGCACACAAATCATCGTTCGCCGAAACGTCCGGACAACTCGGCTAGTCAGCCCACCAGTCGCGCTGGCCATCGACGTCTTCGCGCGGATCCTCGCCGAGGTTGGGCGCGCCGATGACGAGGATCTCGAGGCCCTCTGGCCCGGCCTCGTAGCCTCGCCATGTGCCGGGCGGGACGCGCACCGCGTCCCATTCTTTGAGCTCGACGATCTCGTCGTCGACTTTCATCCGCCCGCTCCCGTGCAGGACCACGTACACCTCCTCTTGCTTCATGTGCGTGTGGCCGTACGGAAAGCGATAGCCGGGCGGGACGCGCTGGTAGCTCAGGGCGGATTTTTCGAGCTCGAGCGCCTTGGTCGCCGCGCGGAACTCCAGGTCCGGCGCGCCGTCGAACCTCGGGCCGATGTCCTCCAGATCCTCCTTGATGTTGCTGAGCGTGAACGGCACCGCGCAATCCTATGGCGTCATTCCGGGACGCCGGCCCAGGTTGCGGTCCTAGTTCGCTTCGTATTCCAGATCCTCAGACTCGATTCGGCCGGACGGACTCTGCTGCGACCGATGAGATCCGCGCCTCGGTGCGGTCGTAGCGAGAGAGATCACCACAAGAGAAAGGACGAACCCATGAAAGTGACGACCACGACGCTCGTCTCCGTCGATGGAGCTGCACCATGACCAAGGTGGTCGCAATCATGTCGATGTCTCTCGACGGGTACGTCGCCGACGCGAACGACGGGGTCGCCGAGGTTTTCGACTGGTACTTCTCGGGCGACGTCGAGGTCCCCACAGCGAGCACGACATCCGGCATGACGTTCCACGTCTCGGCGCCGAGCGCCGACCACCTGAGGGGCTTGACGGCTGAGGTCGGCGCCATGCTCACCGGTCGGCGCACGTTCGAGCGCGCCGACGGCTGGGGCGGCCGGCACCCGTGGGATGTGCCCGCTTTCGTCGCCACCCACCACGTGCCCGACGGCTGGCCACGGCCCGGCTCGACAGTCCAGTTCGTCACCGACGGCATCGAAAGCGCCGTTGCTCGAGCGAAATCGGCTGCCGGCCCGAAGTCCGTGGGAGTGCACGGCGCCCAAACGATCCAGCAGTGCCTGGACGCCGGGCTGCTCGACGAGATCCACATCGATCTGGCTGCCGTGTTGCTAGGCGCAGGAGTGCGGCTGTTCGACCACCTCGCGAACACACCGGCCGTCCTCGGGAATCCGACAGTCGTCACCGGTGTGGGTGTCACGCATCTGCGCTATCCCGTGCACACGTCGTAGACCTGCTCGGAACCGCATGCCTCGGCCACTCAGCGAGCTTCGGCGGGGCAGGGGACTCGATTTGATGGAGGCGGCGGGAATCGAACCCGCGCAAGGTTCCTCTCGGCACGACCCCTCCACTCATGGTCGATAACGACCACGTCATTCGCGGCGAACCAGCGGGTCCCTGCGAACTAACGACTCAGGTCACAGCCCGACGCGCTCACTGCCGTCTGGCAGCAATCTGGCGCGAGGCCTTACGCGACGACGGTCCGAGCTGGCACGAATGACAGGCTTGTCCGCCACGCGACGGCGAAGAGGAGGATCGCACTGCCGGCGAGGACCCCGAGCGTGCCGACGGAGACGGCGACACTGAGCGCCTGAGAGGCGCCGACACCCGAGGCGAGCAGGGCCGCGGTTTGCGCGCCAACCTGCGTCGCTGTTCCGGCCGGGCCGATCGGCAGCGCTGCCGCTGCCGCACCGGCGCACAGGAAGAGGAGCGCGAGCGGGACCGAGTAGCCCACACCGAGTGCGCCAAGAAGAACAAAGAGCGCGGCTGCCCGGACGACCCAACACGCGGACACAAGCGCCCATGCCTCCGAGGCCCGCCGCAGCGACGTCGTCCGCGGGCACAGCCAGCGGCCGAGCCGGAAACGCGCCATGCGCCTGCTTCCGACCAGACGTGGGAGAGCGATGATCAACGCAGCTGCCGCGACCCCACCAACGGCGACGATCGCGAGGCCGACGCGTGCACCGTTTCCAGCGCCTCCTACGACAGCGGCGGCAAACGCGAGCGGCGCCAGAGCGGCGCTGTCGATCAGCCCCAGCATGACGAGAGATAGGCAAAGCGCGCGCACACCGGCAGGACAGGGCGGATAGCGGCGGACGACGGCGACCCGCATCGCGTCGTCGAAACGGCCGGGAAGCACCAGTCCGATCAGCGCAGCGCCGCCGTTGCCTGCCGCGAGCGCGAGCGGTTTGGGCCGCTCGTCGGATATGAACAGCCGACCCCAACCGTACGCCTTGAGCGCCTGTGCGACGAGAAGGAGCAGGCCAGCCGCGACAAGCAGAGCCGGGTGTCCGTTCGAGAGCGGCCACGACGTCTTCGCGAAATGCCGTGCGGCGAGCAACGCAAGGGCGATCACGACCACGCCCGACCCGACTGCGAACGTCCACCGGCCCAGCCGCGAACGATGCAGACGCAGCATAACTTCGACAGCGAGGCGCAGCCTGCTCGTAAGCGCGATCGGTGGAGCGGAGACCGCTCTCCTCACCGATGTCTGACTAGGGGGCAAAGCCGCCCTCCCCTTCCTATGCCCGCTCCGCTGCCACCGCGACGAGCAGACGCTCCAGCGCTGGCCCGTCCGATTGAGGCGCGATTGCCGCGGGAACCGACTCGCTCGGCACGAGGGTCAGCCGCGTAGGCGTCTTGTGGGCGCCGCTGTTCTGCCAGTCGCGGCCCTGCTTGTATGCGCCGTAGGCGGCGACGGCGTCGAGGTCGTGCCTCCTTCGCCCAGGAAAGTACCGAGCCGAGAAGGCATCCCAATCGAGTTTTTCCCCCACCCCAGCAGCGGGAGGAACAGGCGCCGAGGCGGCTCTGGAAAGCGAACTGGTCATGTCGCACCTTTCCTCGCGTGTGGAACGCCCCGATAGACGGGCGCAGTCGAGTGGTTCAGGTAGAGGCAGACGTGCGCGCGACGCGGTTCGCGACCATCTGGTGGACGTCCCAACATGCGTCGACGCACCTCCCGAACGAAAGCGGGAGGACGCAGGAGCGTCACCGGGTTCGCTTAGCTACAACAGATACTAGCAGTGCTGCGACGCAACCTCCCGGTCGAGCCGACAGCCTCGACAGTTCAGGCGCGCGCGTCCGTAAGAGGGCCGACCCTCCGGCCAGCCCTCTCGGCGGACTTGACCTGCTCGCCTTACATCATGCCGCCCATGTCACCCATGCCGCCCGCCATGCCGGCTCCGGCCTTCTCGGCCGGCTCGGCGACGACGGCCTCGGTCATGAGGATGTTCTTCGCGATCGACGCTGCGTTCTGCAGCGCGGAGCGGGTGACCATGGTCGGGTCGATGATGCCGGCCTTGACGAGGTCCTCGACCTCGTTCGTGTCGACGTTCAGGCCATGGCCCTTGGCGGCCGTGCGGACCTTGTTGACCACGACCGACGCCTCGAGTCCCGCGTTGTAGGCGAGCTGCCGGAGCGGCTCCTCGAGCGCCCGGACGATGATCTGGGCGCCGGTCCGTTCGTCCGGATCGCCGAAGCCGTCCAGCTTGATTGACCCAGCCGCGTTCAGGAGCGCGACACCGCCGCCGGGGACGATGCCTTCCTCGAGCGCCGCGCGGGTCGCCTGGACGGCGTCCTCGACGCGGTGCTTCTTCTCCTTCATCTCGGTCTCCGTCGCAGCACCGACCTTGATCACGGCGACGCCACCCGACAACTTCGCGAGCCGCTCCTGGAGCTTCTCGCGGTCGAAGTCGGAGTCGGTGTCCTCGATCTCGGACTTGAGCTGCTTGATGCGGGCCTTGATCGCCTCGCCATCGCCGGCGCCGTCGATGATCGTCGTCGAGTCCTTGTCGACGACGACGCGGCGGGCGTGGCCGAGCTGCGTGACCTTCGTGTTCTCGAGCTTGAGCCCCAGCTCCTCGGTGATCACTTCGCCGCCCGTGAGGATCCCAATGTCCTCGAGCATCCGCTTGCGACGGTCACCGAAGCCGGGCGCCTTCACGGCGACCGCCTGGAACGTGCCTCGCAGCTTGTTGACGACGATCGTCGCGAGCGACTCGCCCTCGACGTCCTCCGCCACGATCAGCAACGGCTTGCCCGCCTGGATCACCTGCTCGAGAATCGGGAGCAGATCCTTGACCGCGCCGATCTTCTGGTTCGCGACGAGGATGTACGGATCCTCGAGCACGGCCTCCATCCGCTCGGCGTCCGTGATCATGTACGGCGACAGGTAGCCCTTGTCGAACTGCATCCCCTCGGTGAACTCGAGCTCGAGGCCGAACGTCTGGCCCTCCTCGACGTTCACGACACCGTCCTTGCCGACCTTCTCGATCGCGTCGGCGATGTTGTCGCCGATCTCGCGCTCGCGCGACGAGATGCTCGCGACCCGGGCGATGTCCTCCTTACCCGAGATCTCCTTCGACTGCGACTTCAGGTTCTCCGTAACCGAGTCCACGGCCGACTCGATCCCGCGCTTGAGCGACATCGGGTTCGCCCCCGCAGCCACGTTCTTCAGGCCCTCGCGAACGATCGCCTGCGCCAGCACCGTCGCCGTCGTCGTGCCGTCGCCGGCGACGTCGTTCGTCGCCGTCGCGACCTCGCGGACGAGCTGCGCGCCCTGGTTCTCGAAAACGTCCTCGACCTCGATCTCCCGGGCAATCGTGACGCCGTCGTTCGTAATCGTCGGCGCGCCGAACTTCTTGTCCAGCACCACATAACGCCCCTTCGGGCCAAGCGTCACCTTGACCGCATCGGCGAGGATGTTCACACCACGCTCCAGCGCACGACGCGCGTCCTCGTTGAACTTGAGCTCCTTGTGAGACATGTCATTCCTCCTGATCGATACGAGCTAAGCGGTGGCACCAGCGAGCTTGCGTTTGCGCTTGCCACCCACGCTTACGACCTTCGCGAGCACATCCGACTCGCGCAAGATCAGAACCTCGTCGGCGCCGAGCTTGATCTCGGTGCCGCCGTACTTCGAGAAGACGACCTTGTCGCCCTCGACGACGTCCATCGGGATGTATTCGCCCGTCTCCTGGTTGCGGGCGCCAGGTCCGACTGCAAGGACTTTGCCCCGTTGCGGCTTTTCCCTCGCGGTGTCGGGCAAGACGATCCCGCTAACCGTCTCCTCCTCGTCATCGAGAACCTCGACGATCAAGCGGTCACCAAGCGGCTGCAGATTCATGAAAACCTCCTTTGAACAGTTCTTGATCGGTCTCTGACTTGTGCTCGTCTGTCTTGCCGAGAGCCCCTAAGCGAGCGCCGGGACGCGGTTCGTGACCGCCGCGCCACACCACACGTGCGCGATCACTGGTCCTGCGGTGACCTTCGGCGTGTTCGGAAGCGCTGACTCGAGCTCCTGTTCGCGCACCCACCGTGCGGCGATGCGCGTCGACTCGTGGGCCTCCTTCGAATTCTCGTACAGACCGACCGAGGTGAGAACGCCCTCGCCAGCATCCATCAGGTAGTAGCCGCCGAAGCCCGGCAACTTGCTCAAGCTCGGCAGCAGGCTCTCGCCGACCTTCCTCGTTACCTCCTCAGAGTGCACCTTGTCGATGCCCTCGTAACGGCGCACGGTCGCATACATGTGATGCTCCTCACTTCTCTCGACTTGCGGCGGCGAACCCCACACGGGTCAACCCGGATGCACTCAGGCCTGGGGTGTAAGTCGAAGAGGAAGTTCTCGGAGCCTCGGCGGCCTCCGCGCTAGGTCCATGCGCCCATCGAGCATAGCAGCAGGTTTGTGCCGGGGATCACAAACCGCCCTTGCAGCCTCGATTGCTTCACGACTTGAAATCGTTCCTCGGATGTTCACTGCGTGCCGGTGGGACCCCGCCCCCAGCCGTTTGCAGAGGGAGCGGTACGCTCTCTGCATGGAACGGATGCGTACCTTCTTCAAACGATTCGGAGGTGGGCGCCGACCGCCGACGGGGCCGTTGACCACCGCGGAAACGACCGAGGCCGAAGATTTGCGACAGGAGACGCTGGCGAAGGACGAGAAGCGGATCGTGCGCGAACAGGAAGAGGCAAGGAACCACGAGGTGTAGCGTCCCGATCGCGCCTGCAGGCACGCCTTCACTCGGTAAAGCGCAGTGAATGCACTGTAACCAAGCGAAGGGAGCGCCGCGCAACTTTTCCCAGACTGTTCCTCAGCAGCGGGACGGCGCCGCCAGCCGTCAGTCGTTGCTCTGACCTGAGCGCCGGGCTTCGAGAAGGTCGGCGTCCGCGCGGGCGATCAGTTCTTGAAGACTGTCTACGGGGTCAGCCTCCGCAAGGCCGACCGTGACCGAATGCTCCGCGTTCGCCGCTGTCAGTTCCGCGGCGATTTTGTCGAAGCGTGCTCTGGCGTCGAGCGCACTGAGGTTCGGCATCGCACAGACGAGCTCGTCGCCGCCATAGCGGACGATCACGTCGTAGGGGCGGATATTCGCGCGAAGGGTCTCGCCGACGAGCTGCAGCAGTGCATCGCCGGCCAGATGGCCGTGACTGTCGTTGACCTGCTTGAGGTCGTCGACGTCGATAAAAGCGAGCACGAGCGTGGCACCGGTGCGCCGCGCACGCTCGAGCTCGCGCGACACTTCTTCAAGGCCGAACTTGCGGGTCCAAGCGCCTGTCAATTCATCCGTTATCGCGAGCTTCAAGTTGTCGTCAGATTCGGTGCGATGCAGGCGTGCCTCAGCGCGTTCACGGGCGGCCTCTTCCCGGTCAACGGCCGCCCGAGCACGGTCGTCGGCCGCCTTGGCCCGGTCGGCCGCCGCGCGGTCCCGATCGCGCTTGGCCCGCAACAAGATGTCCTCCCGACTCGCCTGAGCGTCGTCCTCTGAATCATGCAGACGAGCCAACGTGTCGCGACCCTCCGCGCCACGGTCACGAAGCGTGGCAGCTCGATCACGATCGTCCGCCGTTCGCACTCTCGCCGCGGCACTCTCGTTGCGTAGCACCGAAACGGCGTCGCGGTCGCGACTCGACCGCTCCCGTGCCAGAGCGCTGCGGTGATAGGTGACTGCGTCTCCACCTGCAGCGAAATCGTCGTCAGCCGCGTGCTGATCCTCATCCGCGCTTCGCTGATCGCTTTCACTCCACGTCTGGTCATGATCAGACGAAGTCTGATCCAGATCACTCGCTGTCTGGTCACGATCCGACGAAGTTTGATCGAGATCACTCGCCGTATGGTCGCGATCATTCACGGAACGATTGCGCATCCGATGGACCGCACCCGTACGAGTTCGCCGCCACCCACCTAACAACCGCGCGGCCGGCTGACCATCTCACAACCTTCTTCATCGCCAGCCCCTTCCCCCAAGCGAGTCGTCGCTGGGATACCGATGGTAGCCGGTTCTTTCACGATGATCCGACCGCGCCGCAGGATTGCGGCTATGGTGGGGTCAGCGGTTGGCCCTAGATGTTGCTGTTGAGGCTGCAGGTTCGTCTCCGGCTGTGACCCTGGCCCTGGCCGCCCGCAGTGCGCCGCGTTGAGCGCTCTGTCCCGTAGGACAACAGAAGGAGTCCCACATGCATGCCACCATTCGTCGGTACGAAGGCGTCGACACGACCCGCACGAACGAGGTCGCCAGCAAGGTCAACCAGACGCTCGTCCCGCAGCTCCGCAAGCTCCCCGGCTTTACCGGCTTTTACCTGATCGAGGCCGGCAATGGCGTCCTGAGCTCGCTTGGTCTTTTCGAGACGTCGGAGCAGGGCGACGAGTCCACGAAGGTCGTCGCGAAGTGGATCACCGATGAGAACTTCAGCACGGCGATTCCGAACGCGCCGAAGATCACGAGCGGCAAGGTCGTTGCTCAGAGCAACGGCGTCACCGTCGCGTAGGTCTGCGGTCGCCTAGCTCCGCCGTACTCGACCTCGCCAAGAGGGCCCGGCCCAGCCGTGGCCCTCTTGGCGCCGGACTGCTTCAACTCGTGTGACCTGCGACTACCGCGTGTGCCAACGGCCGAGTCTAGGCCCTCGAGGATCATCAGGCGGGGACACCTGTGGCGGAAATGGAGGCGGCGGGAATCGAACCCGCGTCCGCGGACGCACCGACAGAACGTCTACAAGCTTAGGCTGCCCTTTGATCTCGCCCGGACGGCCGGGGTGCAGCCGCCCTACCGCCGGGCCAGCCATCCTTTGGTCTCACGCCTCCGGCGATTGGCTCTCCTTCGGCGCCAGCCCGTTCTTGACGCCGCTACCCGAGCCACGGGCCGAGCTCGGAGCGACGCGTCACCTAACTAGGTTAGGCGGCGAGTGCGAGGTTGTCGTTCGCACTTGCGTTGTGTCCCGGTTGTTTTAGGAGGCCGACCGGGGACCTCCGCTTGCAGCTCTGCCGGAGAACCGACCACGTCGAGACCTGGTCGCCCCCGTATGTCGTGAGCACAGTCTAGCCTCGATGAACGTGACCCTCACTGTGCGCGTCTGCTCGTCCTCCGCCGAGCTCGAGCGATCGCTCGAGATCTACAACGAGGTGCTGCCGCGGCGCGCGGCGACGAGCGAGGACATCGCGGCGTGGAAAGCCTCGGCGACCGCGACCGAGGAGTTCCTCGGCTCGGTCGACGGCGTCGACGCGGGATCCGCCGCCGTGAGCGTCGGCGCCTCGCTCCCGGACATCTGCCGGATGTTTCTGACCGTGCTGCCGGAGCTGCGTTGCCGCGGCGTCGGCTCGGCGCTTCTGGACGCTTCGGCGGGGTGGGCGGTCGAGCACGGCGTGCGGGAGCTCGAGGCAACTGTCGAGTCCGACGACGAGGAAAGCATCGGGTTCGCGCTGCGCCGTGGCTTCGAGGAGCGCTCGCGGGAGATGGGACTGGAGTTGGACGTCAAGGCTGCGGACTCGCCGGCTGCCGAGCCCGCCGGAGGGAATCGAGATCGTCCTGTTCGCGGATCGTCCCGAGCTCGCAGACGGCGCCTACGACGTCGGCAGCGAGGCGCTTCCCGACATTCCCGGACACGAGGACTGGACGCCGCCGCCACTCGAGCAGTTCGTCGAATCGCACCTCCGCGGGCTCGCAGTCTTCCTCGCTGTCGTCGACGGCGAGGTCGTCGGCTACGCAAAGCTGCGCGAGCACCCGGATGGCCGCACGGCGGACCACGGCATGACTGCAGTGAAGCGCGCGTGGCGCGGACGAGGTATCGCGAAGTCGCTCAAGCTCGCGGAGATCACGTGGGCTCGCGCAAACGGGATCGAGCGACTGACCGCGTCGAACGAAGAGCGCAACGCGCCGATGCTGCGCATCAACGAGTCGCTGGGCTACCGGCCTGCACCGGGACGTGTGTACCTTCGCGGTCCGGCCACAGCACGGTGATTACAAAGCCTTTACCACGACGTCCAGCCAGAATGCGACCCGTCGCACGGAAGCAGGCTACGCTGCTACGGCGGATGTCGAGGGGGTCTCACTTCGCTGCGCTCGTCGCTGGAGCGGCACTGGCGCTGGCAGCACCGGCCGTCGCCGAGGCTGCAAAGCCGGTCCCGTCGCTGCAGCCGAAAGCGACCGCGAAGCTCTGGCATCGGCTCGTGCATCAGCGGCACACGACGGCGCGCAAGGCGGACTGCATGCGGCTCGTCTTCTACGCGGCGACCGACTGGCTGCGCCTGGCGACGAAGCTGGCGGCCAATCAGGCGCCCTGTGCGCAGTACTACATCTCGATCCCGCCGCTCGCCGCCGACAAGACGACCTTCCGCCCTGACCAGCCGTGGCGGATCCGCGCGCTCGGGTCGAACTTTCACGCGGTCGCGGAGATCAGCTACAACGGCTGGGGCTCGTGGGTCGCCGCGAACAGCAGCACCTGGTACGCGGCGGGCGTCGAAGCGCGCCGGCGGATGGCCGCGCAAGGCTTCGACATTTCCGCGGGAGACACGTGGGTCGTGAACGAATCCTCGTCGGCTGTGCGCACTGGCACCGGCGCTGCACGCCAGAACCTCCGCGACCTCGTCCGCGGGCTGTACGACGCGGGCGGCGGAGGGCCGCAGGTCAAGGGTGCCGTGTTCGTGGTCGGTGTCGGCCAATCGGCGTTGAGCCTCTCGACGTACCAAGGCACGCTCCAGCTCTGGTACGCGGACGCACCGTTCTGGGCAGACATGAACGCGTACGTCAGCGACTGGTCGCAGGAGGTCTACGGCGACATCCGCAACTACGCAGTCCCCGGCGCATCCGCAACGACGCGACGTGACGAGCTGAACGCCTGGCTTCAGCATCCGCTTGCGCTCGCGAACGCCGGGCCTCCTGAGATCGCGACCGCGAAAGCATTCCTGCAAGCCACGTACAGCCCGCTTGCCAACGCGGCGTGGCGCTACCCGTCGGGGGCCGGCTTTGGCTGGACGGACGTCCCGTTCCAACAGATGCAGGATTACGTGTCGGCCCAGGCGTACGCACTCGGCTCGGCCGGTACGCACTTCGGCTTTGCGTGGCATCCGAACCGTCCCGACGGCGTCGGCATCACCCAGTTCGCGGCGGAGAGCGACGCGATCCTCGACCGGATGGCAGCGGCGATCCACGATCCCGCAACTGCGTGCGCCACGTCATGCACGAACGCGATTGCCGGGGCATCGTTCAACCTGGGGTGGCACGACCTCGCGACGTGGGAGGCGCCCTCCGTCGCGATCGCGAACGCGCCGACGACGTTAGCGGCGGGAACGGCATCGGGGCCGACCTCAGTCCGGCTGCAACTGGCCGGCATCACGCGTCCCGACACGCAACCGGTGACTGTCACACTCACGTCGACGTCGCCGCAAGGCGGATTCTCCGGTAGCGCGACCGGCCCCTGGACGAGGACGCTCGACACCCAGATCGCCGCCGGGTCGACAGACGCGACGTTCTACTACCGCGATACAAAGGCGGGCACGGTCACGATCGCCGCAAGCGCTCCCGGCCGAGCGGGCGCAGAGGCGGTTGTGACAGTGAAACCGGGTGCTCTGGCGAAGCTTGCGGTGAAACCGACGACCGCAACGCTCATGTCCGGCGCTTCGCGCGTGTTCTTCGCGTCTGGAGCCGACGCGTTCGGCAACGTCTCCGCGGTGTCGCCCTCGTGGTCCGCTTCGAGCGGCAGGCTCTCGACAACCTCGGGATCGTCGACGACGTTCAGAGCCGGCAACCCGGGGAGCGCAACGATCAAGGCGCGATCCGGAACATTGACGGCGCGCGCGACGGTGAAGGTCGTCGCCGGAGCCCGAGTCAGCCGCATCGCGTATGCGACGCGTGGGACGCGGCTCGGAGTCACCGTCGTCGTCGTGGACTCACGGAACCGACGCGTTCCGCACGCCTCCGTGCGCCTGACTCTGCGTCGCGACGGTCGCTGGGTTGCCGCCGTTCTCGTCCGCACGAGCACGCGCGGCGTAGGCGCGTTCACGCGCACGGCGAAACGCGGGTGTTACTCCGCCATGGTCACGCGCGTGACGACACGGGGCCTCGCGTGGAACCGCGTCACGCCGAAGAACGGCTACTGCGTTGTGATTTGAGCGCGCGCTCGATCTGACGATCGGCGTCGCGCTTGGCAAGGTCACGCCGCTTGTCCCGCCGCTCCTTGCCGCGCGCGAGCGCGACCTCGACCTTCACCTTGCCGTCCTTGAAGTAGAGCCTCGTTGGCACCAACGTGAGGCCCTTCTCGCGGATCTTGCCGAACAACGACTCGATCTCCCTGCGGTGGAGGAGCAGCTTGCGGTCCCGGTCGGTCTCGTGGTTGTGCACGTTGCCCTGGCCGTACTCGGCGATGTGCGCGCCGATCAGCCAGGCTTCGCCGTCGCGAACGTCCGCATACGCCTGCTGCAGCGAAGCGCCGCCGTCGCGGAGCGACTTCACCTCCGTGCCGGTGAGCACGACACCCGCCTCGTACCGCTCGAGCAGGTGGTAATCGTGCCGCGCCTTGCGGTTCTCGGCGATGAGCTTGACGGCCATTGGCGCAGGTTAGACGGGCGTGACTTCCACCCTGCCGGACGAGCGCTCGATCCGCTCGACGCGGACGTCGATCGGGTCGCCGAGCCTGAGCGTCCCGCCGCCGCGCCGCCCGGTGAGCGCGGTGCCGAGCGGCGACGCCTCGAAGTAGTCGCCCGGCAGCCGTCGCGCCGGCAGGAAAGCCTCGAACACGTCGTCGAAGCGAACGAAGAGCCCCGAGCCGATCACGCCGACGATCTCGCCGGCGAACTCCGCCTCCCAGCCTTTCTCGAAGAGGACGGAGTCGAGCAGCCACGCGAGGCAGATCTCGTCGGCCTGGTACTCGACCTGCGCCGCCTCGCGCTCGCGCGCCGACACGTGTTCCGCGAGCTCTCCTAGCTCGTCGGGCAGCGGGTCGTCCCCCACGCCCAGCTCGCGCAGCAGCGCGCGGTGACACACGAGGTCGGGGTAGCGACGGATTGGCGACGTAAAGTGGCTGTACGCGCGACTCGCAAGGCCAGAGTGGCCGAGGTTGCGCGGGTCGTACCGCGCCTGCTTCAACGCACGGAGGACGAGCGCCGGGAACGCATCGCGTCCTCGCCCGGACTGCTCGACGTACGTGGCCACCTGCTCTGCCGCCGCCGCCGCGACCGCAGCGGCGCTCGACGGCGTGAGCTCGTCGGGAGCGGGAGGCGTCGGCACTTCGAGCTCGGCGAGCTTCGCGAGCAACAGCTGAACGGACTGCGGCTCCGGACGCTCGTGCACGCGGTAGAGGGCGGCGCGGTTTCGAGACGCAAGCAGCCCGGCGACCGCCTCGTTCGCGGCGATCATGAACTCCTCGACGAGGGCATGTGCCTCCGGCTCTCCTTCGCGGCGCGCGTCAGCGATGCCGCCGCGGCCGTCGAAGTCGAAAACGACCTCCGGTGTCTGGATCCTCAGCGCTCCACGCGCGAAGCGGCGGCGACGAAGCTCGCGCGCCCGCTCGTCGAGGCGGCGCAGGACGTCAGCGTGCCCGAACGACTCGGCGCCGGCGAGGATCCGCTGTGCCTGGCCGTACGACAACCGCGCGTCGCTGCGGATGACCGAGCGGTAGAACGACGGCTCGCCCGCTGTTGAATCAGCAGAGTCGAGGGGCAGCTCGACGGTGACGCATAAGCGGTCGACGTGCGGGCGAAGGCTGCAGAGGTCGTCGGCGAGCTCGGGCGGCAGCATCGGCGCGACGAGGCCGGGGACGTAGGTGGAGAAGCCGCGCTGCGCCGCGCCGCCGTCGAGCGGCGACCCAGCGTCTATGAAGAACGAGACGTCGGCGATGTGCACGAACGCGCGGTCGTCGTCGATGGAGAGCGCGTCGTCGAAGTCCTTTGCAGTATCGGGGTCGATCGTGAGCGTCGTCAGCTCGCGCAGGTCGACCCGTCCCTCGAACGTGATATCCGGAGGTGTGTACGGCTCGAACTCCTGGCGAGCACCGGTCTCGACGAGGAGCGCCTCGAGCACGTTCTCGATCCGATCCGCAGGCCCGAGCACCCGCTCGACCTTCGCCCGGCCGCGCGTCCGGCGCGCGACGACGAGGTCGCCGGGTCCGGCGTCGCCGAGCCCCTTGCGATCGAGCATGAGCGGCGTTCCCGCGGTGAAGTACGGCTCGCCGACGACGAGCTTGCCCCGCCGCGCAACCTCTACGACGGTTCTCTCGTCGATCAGATCTTCAGGAAACGCCGGATCGTGACGCCCGAGCCCGCCGCGCCGATCAACACGCCGAAACCGAGCAGGATCAGCGCCGTCCACGCGAACGTGAGCGCGTGGGCGTCGCTCGACTCGTTGATGTGACCGAGGATCGCAGGCAGCGCGATCTCCTTCCCGAGCACGAGCAGGATGACCGCCGCCACAGAGCCCGCGAGCCCGCAGATCAGCCCCTCGAGCATGAACGGTCCGCGCACGAACCAGTTCGTCGCGCCGACGAGCTTCATCACCTCGATCTCCCGCCGCCGCGAGAAGATCGAGAGGCGGATCGTGTTCGCGATCAGCAGCGTCGCGGCGACGAGCAGCACGGCGACGGCGAGCAGGAAGACGATCTCGATCACGCGGGCGACGCGCAGGATCCGCTTCGCAGTCTTCTTGCCGTAGTTCACGCGCTCGACGCCGGCAGTCTTGCCGTGCGGAACCTGATTCGCGATCAACTCGACGTCCTCCCCGCGCTTCGGGGTGATCTCGAACGCGTCCGGCAAGGGGTTGCCCGGCAGGCTGTCGGTCAGCTCGGGGTTCTTCTTCTGCATCAACTTGAGCGCTTCGGCCTTCGAGATGAACTTCACCGACTCGACCTGTGGAATGCGGGTGACCGCGTTCGCGAAGTTCTCCTCCTGCGCCTTCGTCGCGGCCGTCCCGCACGAGAGCTCCGTGCAGAAGTAGGCATGCACCACGAGTTGCTTCTTCACGTGGTTCGACCACGACAGCGCCCATGACCCGAGGCCGATCGAGAGGCCGAGGATGAACATCGCGATCAGCACGGTCATCGTCGCGGCGAGCGTCGTCGACGCGTTCGCGGCGAGCGAGCGCCAGGCCTCGGCGAACAGCGTGCGCGTCCTCATTCGGATTCGTACCCGCCGCGCCGCTCGTCGCGCGCGAGCCGCCCGTCTTCGAGCGCGATCACGCGCCGGCGCATCTTGTCGACCATCTCGCGGTCGTGCGTGACCATGAGGATCGTCGTGCCGCTGCGGTTGATGCGGTAGAGCAACTGCATGATCCCGACCGACGTGTCCGGGTCGAGGTTGCCCGTCGGCTCGTCGCACACGAGGAGCGGCGGGTGGTTGACGACGGCGCGCGCGATCGACACACGCTGCTGCTCGCCTCCGGAGAGCTGGTCCGGATACGAGTTCATCTTGTCCGGCAGGCCGACGAGCGTCAGCACTTCGGGGACCTTCCGTCGAATCGAGTTGCGGCTCTCGCCCTGCACCTTCAGCGCGTAGCCGACGTTCTCCGCCGCAGTGCGGTTCGGCAGCAGCTTGAAGTCCTGGAACACGCAGCCGACGTTGCGGCGCAGCATCGGGATCTTCGAGCGCTTGAGTCGCCCGAGGTCTCGGCCGCCGACGATGATCTTCCCCTGCGTCGGCTCGAGCTCCTTCAGGAGCAGCCGCACGAGCGTCGACTTGCCCGAGCCCGAGGCGCCGACGATGAAGACGAACTCGCCCTTCTCGATCAGGAACGTGACTTCTGAGAGGGCGACGACGCCGGGCTCGTAAACCTTGGTCACGCCCTCGAAGACGATCATCGAGCCGGAGCTCGAGGTCGTGCGAGGCTCCTCGGGCGCGGCTACGGCGATTGCTTCGTCTGTCTGCTGAAGGTCCTGCACCAGTCTCTAACTGAGGGCGGCCGCACGGCTCGCCGGACGAGAGGCGAGGGCGCATTCTAGCGCACGCGCTCGGCTAGCCAACGCTACCGGCGGCCCTGGCCAGAAGATAGGCGTGGACGAACTCGTCGAGGTCTCCGTCGAGCACGCCCTGTGCGTTCCCGACCTTGAGACCTGTGCGTTCGTCCTTGACCTGCTGGTAGGGATGCAGGACGTAGTGCCGGACGGCCTCGCCGCCGAAGCCGATGTTCTGAACATCGCCTCGCTCCTTCGCCAACTCCGCCTCGCGTTCCTCCTCCGCGAGCTCGGCGAGCCGCGACTTCAGGATGCGCATGGCCGTCTGCTTGTTCGCGGCCTGGGAGCGCTCGTTCTGGCACTGGGCGACGATGCCCGTCGGCAGGTGCGTGATGCGCACCGCGGAGTCGGTCTTGTTGACGTGCTGGCCGCCCGCGCCCTGCGCGCGATAGGTGTCGATCCGCAGGTCGTTCTCGTCGATTTCGAGGTTCGCCTCGTCGCTGAGCAGCGGGGACACGATCACGCCGGCGAACGAGGTGTGCCGCCGGTGCGCCTGGTCGAACGGCGAGAGCCGGACGAGACGGTGCGGTCCGCGCTCCGTCTTGAGGATCCCGTACGCGTTCTCGCCGTGCACGATCATCGTCGCGGACTTCAGGCCGGCCTCCTCCCCCGGGCTCGCCTCGAGCATCTCGGTCTGAAAGCCGCGGCGCTCGGCCCAGCGCTGGTACATACGCAGCAGCATCTCGGCCCAATCCTGGGAGTCGGTGCCGCCGCCGCCGGACTGAATCGTCACGACTGCGTCGCCCGCGTCGTACTCGCCGTTGAAGAGCGCGTCCTCCTGCAACCGCTCGAGTTCCTGGCGCAGCGGTTGCAGCGACGTCTCGATCTCCGCCGCCATGTCGCCGTCCATCGCGAGCAGGTCGCGGGCGTCTTCGTACTCGCGCCGCAGCCGGTTGAAGCGCTCGAGACGCCGCGTCAGGCGCGCGTGCTCGGCGGAGACCGTCGCCGCGTGCTGCTGGTCGTCCCAGAACCCTGGTTTGGAGAGCTCCTGCTCGAGCTCCGCGATGCGTGCCGCTAATGCATCCGGGTCAAAGGTAACCACGGGCCCAGTCGAGCTGGGCCCCAATCTCCTCCAGTTGCTGCGAGAGCGGCACGGACACTTCGGTCATACGGACAAGGCTAGCCGCTCTTTCGCCTCGCACGAAATGCTGCGCATTTCGTGCGACCAAGACCGGTCATGCGCGCTTTGCGCGCGTGCCCATTTTGCGCGATTGAGGGCGCGCTCCTTCGTTGACGGCTAGTGAGCAGCGCGGCCAAGCCGCGCTGCGGGCGAGACGTCATCTTTGATTGGCGTTCTCGCGATAGGCGCGGCTTTGCCGCGCCGAAACTCACGCTGAACGAGAAGCCGACCGTCGGCAGCCTCCCAAAAACACCGGGCGGACGCGCCGAAGGCCCGTCCGGCCGGTGCAAGCGCGAAATCGCAGATTTCGCGCTTAGACCCGAGCGCAAAGCGCGCGGGTCAGGCGCCGTGACACTTCTTGAACTTTTTTCCCGACCCGCACCAGCACGGGTCGTTGCGGCCGATCTTTTCCTGGGGTGACGCTACGACGGTTTGCGGAGTCGCAGTCGACGTCGATCCGCCGGTGCCCAGCGCGGCCGCTCCTGCCGTCGAGCTCGCGCCTGCTGCCGCGATCGCATCGGCGCCCGCAGCGGTCTCGTGCGCGTACGAAAGGTTGCCGTTCGTGGCGAGCCGCTCCCGCTCGAGCTCCGCGGCCTCCTGCGGCGCGATCTCCGCGTGGAAGAGCGTGAAGACGACCTCCTCGCGGATCTCCCTGCCCAGCTCCTCGAACATGAGATGGCCCTCGCCGCGGTACTCGACGAGCGGGTCCTTCTGCGCGAACGAGCGAAGGTGGATGCCCTCGCGCATGTAGTCCATCGACTCGAGGTGCTCGCGCCAGCGCGTGTCGACGATCTGCAGGATGATGAACCGCTCGAGCTCGCGGATGATCGGCTTGCCCTGGTCGTCGACTCCGAAGCGCTCCTCGCGCAGCTTGTACTCGTCCAGCGCGTCGTCGACGAACTCCTGCACCAGGGCGTCCCGCTCGAGCCCCACTTCATCGCGCAGCTCCTCGGCCGTGACGTCCGAGCCGTAGAGGTTCTGCATCGCCTGCACGAGCGCCTCGACGTCCCACTCCTCCGAGTACTCGGAGGAGAGGAACACGTCGATCGTCCCCTCGACGACCTCGCGAATCCACTCGTCCACCTCCTCGGACAGATCCTCGCCCTCGAGCACGCGCCGCCGCTGCTCATAGATCACGACGCGCTGCGTGTTCATCACGTCGTCGTACTTCAGGACGTTCTTGCGCATGACGAAGTTCTGCTCTTCGACCTTCTTCTGCGCACCCTCGATCTGGTTCGAGAGGATCTTCGCCTCCATCGGCTGGTCGTCCGGGAGCTTGAAGCGGTTCATGATGTTCTTGATCCGGTCGCCCGCGAACAGGCGCACGAGATCGTCTTCGCCCGAGAGGTAGAAGCGCGTCTCGCCGGGGTCGCCCTGACGGCCGGAGCGGCCGCGGAGCTGGTTGTCGATTCGGCGCGCCTCGTGGCGCTCGGTGCCGAGCACGTAGAGGCCGCCGAGCTCGCGCACGCCCTCTCCGAGCTTGATGTCGACACCACGGCCGGCCATGTTCGTCGCGATCGTGACCGCGTGCGGCTCGCCGGCGCCGACGATGATCTCCGCCTCGCGCTCGTGCTGCTTCGCGTTGAGGACGTTGTGCGGCACGCCCTTTCGCTCGAGCAGCTGCGAGAGGTACTCCGACGTCTCGACGGCGATCGTGCCGACAAGAACCGGCTGGCCGTGCTCGTGACGCTCGACGATGTCGTTGAGCACCGCGGACCACTTTGCTTCCTTCGTCTTGAAGATGAAGTCGTTGTTGTCGGCCCGTGCGACCGGGACGTTCGTGGGGATCTCGACGACGTTGAGGTCGTAGATCTCGACGAACTCCTTCTCCTCGGTCTTCGCGGTACCTGTCATACCGCCGAGCTTCTCGTAGAGGCGGAAGTAGTTCTGGAGCGTGATCGTCGCGAGCGTGACGTTCTCCTCCTGGATCCGCACTCCCTCCTTCGCCTCGACCGCCTGGTGCAGGCCCTCGCTCCAGCGGCGGCCTTCCATGATGCGGCCCGTGAACTCATCGACGATCTTCACTTCGCCGTCCTGCACGACGTAGTCGACGTCGCGCTGGTAGAGCGACTGCGCCTTCAGAGCCTGGTTGAGGTGGTTGACGAGCTGCACGTTGCGCGGGTCGTAGAGGTTCTCGACCCCGAGCGCGCGCTCGATCTCCTCGATCCCGCTCGGCAGCGGCGAAACGGTCTTGAACTTCTCGTCGAAGACGTAGTCACCGTCGGGCTCGAAGCCCTTCTGCACCTGGGCGGACGGAACGGCGTCGAGCGTCTTCACGACGCGGGCGAAGTCGTAGTAGACCTTGGCGGCGGTCTCGGGCTCACCGGAGATGATCAGCGGCGTGCGCGCCTCGTCGATGAGGATCGAGTCGACCTCGTCGACGATCGCAAACGAGTGCCCGCGCTGCACGACGCCTTCCAACGAGACGGACATGTTGTCGCGCAGGTAGTCGAAACCGAACTCGGAGTTCGTGCCGTAGGTGATGTCGCACTCGTACGCCTGCCGACGCTCGGCGAACGGCATCATGTTCTCGACGTACGCGACACTGGCGCCGAGCCGCTCGTAGACAGAGCGCGTCCACTCGGCGTCGCGCTTGGCGAGGTAGTCGTTGACGGTGACGAGGTGCACGCCCGTCCCCGGCAACGAGTTGAGGAAGAGCGGCTGGGTGGCGACGAACGTCTTGCCCTCACCGGTCTTCATCTCTGCGATGTCGCCCTCGTGGAGGACGATGCCGCCCATCACCTGCACCTTGAAGAGCTCGACCTGGCGGTCACGGCGGAAGGCCTCGCGGATCGCCGCGTACGCCTCGAAGAGGAGCTCCTCGAGGGACTCGCCGTTGTCGATCCGCTGCTTGAACTCGTCCCTCTTGCCCTGCAGCTCGGCGTCCGTGAGCTTCTCGAACTCGGGCTGGAGCGAGAGGACGTACTCCGCCTGTTCGGCGATGCGCTTGACGCGCCGGCCTTCGCCGGCGCGCAGAACCTTCTCGAATGTGCCCAGTCCGGAAGCCATTCGTCTCCTAGAGTAGCGACGTCTCGATTTCCCAGAGATCGCCGTCCAGGCGCCGGGCGCGGACGGCGTAGTCGCCTTCGCGCTCCAGAAGCGGGATCGAGCCGAAGCTGCGCGAGCCGTCGACGGTCAGGGTCCGCTCCCCGTTGTGATGCGCTTGCTCCAGCTCGCTGCCCGCCGACGCCCGGCAGGCTCACGACCTCGATCCGGCGCGCGGCCACCGCCCAGAGGCCGTCCTCGCGCCGAACCGCCTCTGCTCGGTACGGCGGATCGAGCGAGATCGCGCCGGCGAACGTCTCGATCCCTCTTGGCCCGTACTCGACGATCACCTCGTCGTCGAGCACGACGAACTCTGCCCGCTCTCCCTCGAGCTCGGCGGCGAGGGTCGCGATGTCGTCCCACTCGCGCGGCCGGTGGACGCCGTGGATGCCCGCCTTGTCCCACGGCGCGCGCCGGTCCTCATCACCCGGCGCGTCCAGCAGCCCCGCGTCCCGCGCAAGCCTCTCGTGCAGCGGCCTGCGCCGGAAGATCACGCTCCGTTGTGCTCTGCCCTGCGGCGTGGCTCGCGACGACGCTTGTCGCGGTATTCCTTGACCTCGCGCATGAGCTTGTCCGTGAGCCCGTCGATGGAGGAACGCATGTCCTTCGTAGCCTCGCGGACGCGCAAGGAGTGACCCTTCGTGAACACCGTCGCCTCGGCGACCTGGTTCTCGCGGATGGACGGGTTGCGCTCGACCGCCAACTCGACCTCGACCTGGACCATCTCCCCCAGCTGCTTGTCCAGCTTGCTGAGCTTCTGTTCTGCGTAGCTTCGAATCGAGTCGCTGAGCTCGAGGTTCTTGCCCTTCACCTGCAGACGCATTGCCCCTCCTCGCCTGGTCTTGAGAAGACACTAGCGCAGTCGAAGTGCGCGGGCGAACGTCACGACCCGCACCTGGCGAGCCCCCGCCCGCCGGAGCGCCGTGGCGCACGCGGAGGCCGTCGCCCCGGACGTGTAGACGTCGTCCACGAGGCAGATAGACCGCGGCGCACGCTGGGCCTTGGCCGCGAACGCGGCGCGGACGTTGCGACGCCGTTCGGCGAGGCTGGCGCCGCGCTGGCGCGGCGCCGCCCGCGTGCGCGCGAGCGAATCGAGCACCGGCAGCTCCCAGCGTTTGCCAAGCTCTCTCGCGAGGCGCTCTGCGGGATGGTGGCCCCGCTCGAGCAAACGGGTGCGATCCGACGGAACGTACGTCAGCGCCTCGACGGGCGGCCGCGCGATCGCGGTGGCGACGAGCTCGGCTGCCGTTGCCGCGATCCGACGGAGGCCGTGTTCCTTCCACCCCGCGACGATCGCGCGGACGCGCTCGTCGTAGGCGACGGCGGCGCGCGCGGTCTCGAATGCGATGCGCCGGCCGGAGCATTCCGCGCAGCGCCGCACGGGCCAAGCGGTCGGGCTTCCGCAGCGTTCGCAGAGTGGCGGCTCGATCCACGGCAGCGACCCGAGGCAGGCGTCGCAGACGGAGGCGCCGCTTCGTCCGCACGCGAGGCAGCGCTGCGGAAGCAGCAGTTCGAGCATATGGCGACGGTACGTCGCCGCACGTCACGCAGCAGTGAAAATCGTGCGCTAGAAGCTAGGCCGAACGGCCTAGTTCACAAGGTATTGGTCACGTTCGGGGAGGCCCGCACGCCGGCGGTAGCGGTTGTCCGCCTCGAGCAGCTGCGAGCGGTTGCCGATGTCCAGCCACTCGCCTGTGAAGCGGTAGCCGTACACCGGCGCGCGGGTGTAGAGCCACGCGATGAAGTGTCCGGGCTGGTCGGGCGGATTGCCCTCCGCGAGGTATGCGCGAAGCAGGGCTATGTGCGCGCGGTGGTAGAGGTAGGTCGCGATCGAGATGAGGTTCGATGCCGGCCGCTCGGGCTTTTCCTCGAAACCGACGACGCGGTCGTCCTGATCCAGCTCGACGACGCTGTACTCGCTGACGAGCTCGCGATCGGGGTGGTCATAGACGGCGATCGCGCTGCCGTCCTTGCTCCGCCAGAAGTCGACGTAGGCCGCGAGGCTGAAGTCGAAGAGGTTGTCGCCGGCGATGATGAGCAGCTCCTCGCCCTCCCACTCCTCCTGGTCGGCGACGAAGGCAATGTCGCCGATGGCGCCGAGGCGATCCTCGTTCGAGGTCGTGCCGTCGTCGTGAACGCGAACGCGTCCCTGCGACCAGCGCTCGAAATCGGGTGCGAAGCGGGCGTTCGTGACGACGTGGATCTCGTCGACGTCGTCGACTTCGGCGATCCGGTCGAGGATCCAGTCGGCGATCGGCCGCCCGGCGACGGGCAGCAGCGGCTTCGCCACGGTGTCCGTCAACGGGCGCAAGCGGGTCGCGTACCCCGCGGCGAGGATGAGCGCTTTCAAAACACCCTGGCCAGCCCGGCCATGGCTGGGGTCCGACCCCAGCCATGGCCGGATCGGGCACTGCTGCTCAGGTTCCCTCGTCCCAAGAGGCGAGGTACTTGGCTTGCTCATCGGTGAGCTTGTCGATCTCGACGCCCATCGTCTCGAGCTTCAGCCGCGCGATCTCCTTGTCGATCTCGTCCGGCACGACGTAGACCTTCCGCTCGAGGCTGGCCGCGTTCTGAACCGCATACTCGGCGGCGAGCGCCTGGTTGGCGAAGGACATGTCCATGACGAGCGCGGGATGCCCTTCGGCGGCGGCGAGGTTCACGAGCCGTCCGTCGGCGACGAGGTAGAGACGCCGCCCGTCCGCGAGCGTGAACTCCTCCACGAACTCGCGCGCCCTCCGCGTCTCCGACGCGAGCGACTTCAGCGCGGGGATGTCGATCTCGACGTTGAAGTGGCCCGTGTTCGCGAGGATCGCGCCGTCCTTCATCTGCTCCATGTGCTCACGCGTGACGACGTGCTTGTCACCCGTGGCCGAGCAGAAGATGTCGCCGACCTTCGCGGCTGCCCCCATCGACAAAACCTCGAAGCCGTCCATGACCGCCTCGAGCGCGCGGAGCGGATCGACCTCGGTGACGATCACGTGCGAGCCCATGCCGCGCGCGCGGGAGGCGACGCCGCGCCCGACCCAGCCGTAGCCGGCGACAACGAACCGCTTCCCGGCGAGCAGCACGTTCGTCGCACGGATGATGCCGTCGATCGTCGACTGACCGGTGCCGTAGCGATTGTCGAAGAGGTGCTTCGTGTTCGCCTCGTTGACGGCGATGATCGGAAAGCCGAGCGCGCCGTCCGCCTCGAGCGCCTTGAGCCGGATGACGCCTGTGGTCGTCTCCTCGGTTCCCGCAATGATGTCGCCGAGCTGCTCGCGCCGGTGCGAATGGAGCACGCCGATCACGTCGGCGCCGTCGTCCATCGTCAGATGCGGCTTGTGGTCGACGGCGGCCTCGATGTGCGCGTAGTACGTGTCGTTGTCCTCGCCCTTGATCGCGAACACGCTGACGTCGAACTCGTCGACGAGCGCCGCGGCTACATCGTCCTGCGTCGAGAGCGGATTCGACGCGCAGAGCACAACGTCCGCGCCGCCGGCCTTCAGCGTGCGCATCAGGTTTGCCGTCTCCGTCGTGACGTGCAGGCACGCGGAGACGCGGTAGCCGTTCAGCGGCTGCTCCGCCTCGAATCGCTGTCTGATCGCCGCGAGCACCGGCATCTGCCGGTCCGCCCACTCGATCCGCCGCACGCCTTCCGGCGCAAGAGCGAGGTCTTTCACGTCGTACCGCTTCGTCGTTGCCATCGTGTCCTCTCTGTCAGGCGGCGAGCAGCCGCTCGTGCTTGCGCTGTTCCCATTCCAGCGGGTCTTCGTTGGCGGCGAACCACGTCTCCACCGCGGCCCGCAGCGCGGGCTCGCGCCGGAGCCGAGCGGCGAACGCGACATCCGCAATCTCGACGCGGAAGCGTTGCCGCAGCTCCGCGAGCGAGCGGAGCTGGTTCAGCTCGCGCAACCCGTAGAGCCGGTACCCGGAACCGCTCCTACGCGGGACGACGAGCCCCGTCCGCTCGAGGTAGCGCAGCATCCGCGCCGACCAGCCGGTCCGGCCGGCCGCCTCGCTGACGGTGATCCCATCCACGGGGCGAACCTTAACACAGGTGTGTCAAGGATCGGTCGTCCCCTCGCGGCCGTAGACATCCTCGAGGCGGACGACGTCGTCGAGCTCGGGCGTCGAGACCTCGATGATCGTCGTGTCCTCGATCGCGCTCACCCGATGCACGGTTCCGGGCTGGAAACGAAAAAACGCCGGCGCCGAAACGACCTCCTCCTTGAGCGCCCCCTCCCCCGCATCGCCGAGCTCGAGCTTCGCACGCCCCGCGTACAGGTACCAGGACTCGTCCTTGACGCGATGGAACTGCAGGCTCAGCGACTCGCCCGCCTTCACGAACAACACCTTGCCCAGGTACTGCTCCGTCGCGGCCCACACGAGCTCCCACCCCCACGGCTTGTCGACCCGCCGCGCCTCGGTCGCCCACCGCTCGAGATCGATCAGGTTCGGCGAGTCGAGGCTCATGCGGGAACAGTCGCCAGCTCGGGATGCTCCTGCACGAACTGCTCGGCTTCGCGGAGCTGCTTCGGCGTGTTCACCGTCAACCAGAAGCTCGTGTTGTGGTACGCGACGAGCCTGCCACCCGCCGCGAGCTCGGGAAATGTCGTTGTCTCGTGATCTCCGCGCTCCGGAAGTCGCGCGAGGCACTCGTCGTCGAGCACATAAACGCCTGAACTCACCCACTGGGGCAGCATCGGCGCTTCGCGGAAACCGGCGATCGTGTCGTCGGCGCCGACATCCACGACGCCGAACGGCGAGCGCACCTGCGAGACGACGATCGTCGCCGCCGCGCCGCGCGACCGGTGCGCTTCCAGCAGATCCTGGAGGTCGATCCCGACCAGTTCATCGCCGTTCAGCGCGAAGACGGGCCCGCTCTCGCGCCGGTGCGACGCGGCGAGGCGAAGTCCGCCGCCGCGGCCCAACGGCTCCGGCTCGCCGACGGCGACGATTTCGGGCCCAAGCCCCGCGAGCTCGCTCTCGAACAACGCCTCGGAGCCCTGGGCGCAGGCGACGATCACGCGCGTGACGCCCGCCTCCGCAAGCCGGACGACCTGGTACGCGGCGAGCGGGCGGCCCGCGATTTTGACAAGCGGTTTGGGGCGGCCCTGTGCGGCGTCGCCGAGACGCTCGGCCTTGCCGCCGGCAAGGATCAGCGCTTCCACGGCACCCGCCTAGGCGGTCTCCGGCTCGCGCTCCGGCGTCTCGGGAAGGACGTCCAGCGGCGAGACGGCACGGCCGATCCCCTCGTAGGCGAAGCCGGCGGCGCGTACGACGTCGGGATCGAGCAGGTTCCGCCCGTCGATGATCAGCGGGTGGCGCATGGCCGCGCGCACTTCCTCGCTCGCCAGCTCGGCGAGCTGCGGCCACTCCGTGACGATCACCGCCGCGTCAGCGGCCTGCACGGCCTCGAGCGGTGTCGCGCAAAACTGCACGCCCTGAAGCTCGGGCCGCGCGATCGGATCCCACCCTCTCACCTCGGCGCCCTCCGCGAGCAGACGCGAGGCGAGCACGAGCGAAGGCGCCTCGCGCGTGTCGTCCGTGTTCGGCTTGAAGGCCAGGCCGAGCAGCGCAACCGTCTTCCCTCGCAGGCGCCCGAGATGCTTCTGCAGCTTCTGAATGACACGGCGCTTCTGCAGCTCGTTCACCTCGATGACGGCCGTGAGCAGCTGGAAGTGGTAGCCCGAGTTCGCGGCGAGCTGCTTCAGCGCCAGCGAGTCCTTCGGGAAGCACGAGCCGCCGTAGCCCAGCCCGGCGCGCAGGAAGTGCGGACCGAGGCGGTGGTCGAGCCCGAGGCCCTCGGCGACGCTCTGCACGTCGGCGCCGATGAGCTCGCAGACGTTAGCGATCTCGTTGATGAAGGAGACGCGCGTCATCAGGAACGCGTTCGCGGCGAGCTTGATCATCTCGGCGGAGTTGACGTCCGCGCGCACGACTGGTGCGGCGATTCCCGCGTGGAGCGCCTCGACCGCATCGCCGTCCGCCACTTCGAACGTGCCGATCACGATGCGATCGGGCTCCATGAAGTCGCGCACGGCCGTCCCCTCGGCGGTGAACTCGGGATTCGAGACATAGCCGACCGTTTCAAGCCCTCGCGTGTCCAGGGCTTCCCGAACCTTCTCGCCGGTGCCGACCGGCACGGTCGACTTCATGACGATCGTCGCCTGCGTGTCCGCCGGCAGCTCGTCGACGACCGTCCATACGCGGGACAGATCGGCGTCGCCCGAGTAGAGCGGCGGCGTGTCGACGCAGACGAACACGAACTCGGCGCGGTCGAGCGCGTCCCGGACGTCAAGCGTGTAGCGCAGGCGCTCCGCGTTGCGGACGAGCAGCTCGTCCAGCCCCGGCTCGTAGATCGGCACCTCGCCGCGTCGAAGCGCGTCGATCTTCTCCGGAACGATGTCGCGCACGGCGACGTCGTGTCCGAGCTCTGCGAAGCATGAGGCTGTGACGAGGCCGACGTAGCCGCCTCCGAAGACTGCGATCCTCGACATCGCGCGCAGACTACCGCGAGAGCGGTTTCAAGCCTTTCGCAATCTCGATCATCGTCTCGTTCGACATGTGGTCGTCAAGCGTGTTGACGACCCAGTAGCTCGCCTTGCGCGTCTTCAGCACGACCATGTGCAGGTGCGCACCGTTGTAATAGAAGTAGTACTCGCGCCCCTTGATCTTGTGTTTGAAGTTCGGCTGGTCGAGAACAGGCGCGTCGTTCCACGCGGTCTCCTCGATGCCCCAGTAGCCGGCGAGCTCGTTGCCCGCCAGGAACGTCAGGCGTACTGCCTCCTTGCCCTTTGTGACAGGGTAGACACGAAGGGGCAATTCGCGGTCGATGGCCGAAGACCGTTCGACGATCGACGGAACCATTAGCCGGAACTTCACCTTCTTGCGCACGCTCTTCAGCAACGACTTCGTCTGCGCAGGATCCGCGCGGACATACGCAGGCTCCTTCTTGGGAGTCTTGTCCGCCGGCGCGGGCGCGAGCGTTCCGTGGAAGGTCGAGCCGACGACGACGGTCACCAGCGCGCCCTGCGCCTGGGCGCGTAACGGCGCCGGAAGGCGTTTCAACTCGGCGTCGCCGAAGAGGTTGGCCACCTTCGTCCCTGCGCCTCGAGCACCGGGCTGCCGCTGGTCGTAGTACACCATCGTGTGGAAGTAGTTGTAGTTCGGAGCGTTGCGATCGGCGGCGATCGGCGAGAGGACGATCCTGTAACCGCGCTGCCCCAGCTCGTAGGCCGCGTTCGACGCGGAGCCCGTGACACCGTTGCCGTTCAGCACGCTGATCGAGATATGACTCGGCGACAGTGTCTTGATCCCGGCGGCCTTACGGCCGAATGTCACCGCCGTCGCGTTCTGCGGCGCTTCGACGTCCGGCGTCTCGAAGTCCCGCACGGCGCTCGCGATCGCTTCCGGCGCCGCGGAAAGCTCGTTGTAGCCGAGTGACGTCGATCTTCGACTGGAAGAAATGCCCGGACGGGAGGCCGAACGCGAAGTACGCATAACGCGTGATCGCTCTCTCGAGCGAACCGCCGCCGGCCTGCCCGACTTCGACGTTGTGCGTGATCGCGCCAACGAGCTTCGGGATCTTCCAGACCGAGAAATTGCTCGAGATCTGCTGCTTCAGGGACTTGACGAACTGCTGCTGCCGGGCGAGCCGGAAGAGATCACTGTCGGTGTGCCGGTAGCGGACGTACGAAAGGGCATCCCGGCCCTTGAGCCGTTGGTAGCCCGGCCGCAGGTCGATGTTCGCGTAGTTCGTCGCCGCGGTGCCGACGTTGCGGTTGTAGTAGCGGCGGTCGACATCGACCCACACGCCTCCGACACGGTCGACGACCTGGATGAAGCCCCTGAAGTTGACGGTGATCAGGTAGTTGATCGATAGGCCCGTCAGCTTCTGCACCGTGTCGAGCGCCCCCTTCGAGCCGCAGAGCGCATAGGCCTGGTTGATCCGCTGCGCCGCGTACTCGGTGCTACCGCACCAGACGGGGGTGATCAGGTCGCGAGGAAACGAGAGCATCGAGATCGACTTGTTGTTCGGATCGGCGCGCAGCAGCATCATCGTGTCGGAGCGGCCGCGATCGGTCTCGCCCGAGCGCTTGTCGTAGCCGATGACAAGGGCGATTGCAGGCTCGTGCGCGCCGACGATGTGGAGCGCCTTCTGGGCGACCTTCACGTCCTTCGTGTGCGCGGCGACCGCCGTGACGCTCTCGTGGTAGTACAGGTAGGCGCCGCCTGCTGAGCCGAGCGCGAGCAGGAGCACGACCGCGACGAGGCCGACGAAGATCTTGCCGACGAGCACCCAGCGGCGCTTCGGCTTCGGCGGCTGCGCATAGCGCGTTACCGGCGAAAGGATCGCAGGCGGCAGAACGGCGTGGCCGTTGCCGTTCGCGCCGGCCGAACGGCCGATTCCTCGTTTCAGCGTTGTACGCATTCCGAAAAAGGAGCGAACGCCACGCGGGCGCCCGCTCTAGGGCGACAGGATATCCGCGCTGACGGCGGGCGGGGAGTACGCAAGGTTCGGCGTGAGCCAGCGTTCGGCCTCGGCCGGGTCGATTCCTTTCCGCGCCGCGTAATCCTCGACCTGATCCCGCCCGATCCTGCCGACGGAGAAGTAGCGGGCCTCCGGGTGGTGGAAGTAGAGGCCGCTGACGCTCGCGGCAGGCAGCGTGGCGAACGTCTCGGTCAGCTCCATCCCGACGGACGGCGCGTCGAGCAGCTCGAAGAGGCGCCCCTTCTCGGTGTGGTCGGGGCAGGCCGGGTAGCCGAACGCGGGCCGGATGCCGCGGTAGCGCTCCGCGATCAAGTCCTCTTTTGCACGAGGCTCGTGCTCGTAGCCCCAGTCGAAGCGTGCCCGCTCGTGGAGGTACTCGGCGAACGCCTCGGCGAAGCGGTCGGCGAGCGCCTTGGCCATGATCGCGCGGTAGTCGTCGTGCTCGGCCTCGAAGCGTGCGGAGAGCTCGTCGGCGCCGTGGATCGACACGGCGAACGCGCCGATGTGGTCGGGGAAGCCGCCCCCGTGGTCTTGATCTGCAGGACAAACGTAGTCCGCGAGGCAGCGGTCGGGGCGCGAATCTCGGTGATCGGCCTGCTGGCGCAGGCAGGGGAAGCGTGTCCCGTCCTCGAGCACGACGTCGTCTCCCTCGGCGTGCGCAGGCCAGAAGCCGTAGACGCCGCGCGCAGCGAACAGCCTGTCGCGGACGATCTCTTCGAGCAGCTCCTTCGCATCGTCGTACAGCTCGCGCGCTGCGGGCTGTTCGAGGATCGCGGGAAACTTGCCCTTCAGCTCCCACGCGTGGAAGAAGAACTGCCAGTCGATGTAGTCGACGAGCTCCGAAACCTCGATGTTCACGGCCCGACTCCCGGTAAACGACGGGACGGGCAGGTCGTCGAACGTAACCCGATGCCTGTGCTCGCGCGCTGTTTCTATCGGCAGCAACGGCTTGCGGTCGCGATCCGCGTGCTGCTCGCGCAGCCTTTCCTGCAGCTCGCGGTTCTCGACGTCGAGCGCCTCGCGGCGGTCTCCGTCGAGCAGGTTCGAAACGACGCCGACGACGCGCGCCGCGTCGAGCACGTGCACGGTCGGTTGCGAGTACTCGGGCGCGATCTTGACCGCCGTGTGCTGCTTCGAGGTCGTCGCGCCCCCGATCAGCAGCGGTAGGTCGAGGCCGCGCCGCTCCATCTCGCGCGCGACGTTGACCATTTCGTCGAGCGACGGCGTGATCAGGCCGGAGAGGCCGACGACGTCCGCCCCCTCCGCGACCGCCGTGTCGAGGATCTTGTCCGCCGGCACCATCACACCGAGGTCGATCACCGCATAGTTGTTGCACCCGAGCACGACACCGACGATGTTCTTGCCGATGTCGTGGACGTCGCCCTTGACGGTGGCGACGACGACCTTGCCCTGTGCTCGCGCGACGTAGTCGGCCCGCTGCTTCTCCTCTTCCATGAACGGCTCGAGGTAGGCCACAGCGCGCTTCATCGCGCGTGCACTTTTCACGACCTGAGGCAGGAACATCCTGCCGCTGCCGAAGAGGTCGCCGACTACCTGCATTCCGCGCATCAGTGGGCCCTCGATGACGTCGAGCGGGCGGACGTGGCGCTGCCTCGCCTCCTCGGTGTCCTCCTCGATGAAGTCGACGATTCCGTGCACCAGCGCGTGCGTCAGCCGCTGTTCGACATCGGCCTCGCGCCACGAAAGGTCGAGCTCGCGTTTCGTCGCCTCGCCCTTGACCCGCCCCGCGTACTCGAGCAGGCGCTCGGTCGCGTCGGGGCGGCGATTGAAGATGACGTCCTCGACGCGCTCGCGCAGCTCGGGCTCGATGTCCTCGTAGACGATGAGCTGCCCCGCGTTGACGATGCCCATGTCGAGGCCGGCCTGGATCGCGTGGAAGAGGAAGGCCGAGTGCATCGCCTCCCGCACGTGGTCGTTTCCGCGGAAGGAGAAGGACAGGTTCGAGATGCCGCCGCTCGTGCGCGAGCCCGGACAGCGCTCCTTGATCAGCGGCAGGGCTTCGATGAACGCCTTTGCGTACTCATCGTGCTCCTCGATCCCCGTAGCGACGGCGAGCACGTTCGGGTCGAAGATGATGTCCTCGGCCGTGAAGCCGATGCCGGTCAGCAGGTCGTACGCGCGACCGCAGATCGCCACCTTGCGTTCGACCGTCGCCGCCTGTCCCTCCTCGTCGAACGCCATCACGACGACGCCTGCCCCGTAGCGGCGGACCGTGCGTGCCTGCGCAAGGAATGCGTCTTCGCCCTCCTTCAACGAGATCGAGTTGACGACGCCCTTCCCCTGGAGGAGCTTCAGACCCGCCTCGAGCACCGACCAGCGCGAACTGTCGACCATGATCGGCAGCCGCGCGACCTCCGGCTCGGTGGCCACGTAGTTGAGGAAGGTCGTCATCGCCTGCTCGCTCTCGAGCAGGTCGGCGTCCATGTTCACGTCGAGCAGGTTGGCGCCGCCGCGCACCTGCTCCAGCGCGACGTCGACCGCTCCGCCGAAGTCGTCCGCCTCGACAAGCCGGCGGAAGCGCGCCGAGCCGGTGACGTTCGTCCGCTCCCCGATCATCACGAAGCCCGTGTCCGGTCCGATCTCGAACGGCTCGAGCCCGCTGAACCGCGGCGCGGGGCGTCTCTGAGGGACCTGTCTGGGGGACAGTCCCTTGGACAACGCCACGATGGCCCTGGTGTGCTCGGGCGTCGTGCCGCAGCACCCGCCGACGACGTTCACGAGGCCGTCGCGGGCGAACTCGTGCAGGTACCTGCTCGTGTCGGCGGGCAATTCGTCGTGCGTGCCGAACTCGTTCGGGAGGCCCGCGTTAGGGTGGCACGCGACATACGTCGGCGCGATGCGCGCGAGGTCCTCGACGAACGGGCGCATCTCTTTCGCGCCGAGCGAGCAGTTCACGCCGACGATGAACGGGCTCGCGTGCTCGACCGACGTCCAGAACGCCTCGACGGTCTGGCCCGAGAGGTTGCGGCCGCTGAGGTCGACTGCGGTGAACGAGATCCACAGTGGAAGCTGCGGCGCGGCCTCCTGCGCGGCGACGATCGCGGCCTTGGCGTTCAGCGTGTCGAAGATCGTCTCGATCAGCAAGATGTCGACGCCGCCCTCCGCGAGCGCGGTCATCTGCTCCGCGTACGCGTCGCGCACCTCGTCGAACGTCACGGCGCGGTACGCGGGATCATCGACCTTCGGGGAGAGCGACAGCGTCACGTTGAGCGGGCCGACGGAGCCCGCGACGAAACCTCCAAACTCGTCCGCGACCGCGCGCGCGAGCCGAGCTCCTTCGAGGCTCATCTCCGCGGCATAGTCCTGCAGCCCGTAGTCGGCCTGGCCGATGCGCGTCGCCGTGAACGTGTTCGTCGTCGCGATGTCCGCGCCGGCTTCGAAGTAGCGGCGGTGGATGCCGGTGACGATCTCGGGCCGCGTGAGGTTGAGCAGGTCGGGGTCGCCGGCGACGTCGAGCGGATGGTCCTTGAAGCGCTCGCCGCGGTAAGCATCCTCGCCGCGCACGTCCCGTTGGATGAGCACGCCCCACGAGCCGTCGAGCACGACGATCCGCTCGCTGAGTAGGGTTTCTAGTCTGCGCGTGTCCTTCAACAAAATCGGCTCCGACTCCGTTGGCTGAAGTGCCTGAAGAGGTCCGGAGCCCTGAGACTCGCGTGGCTCTTTAGGCGTTTTTTACACTGGTCGCCAAGCTGCCGGTCAAAGCTTTCCAGGTGAGAAAAAGCGTAGCAGGAGGACTCGCGGTGGTCGCGCTCGCCGCCGGTTGCGGCGGCAGCAAGCATGGCGCGCGCACGCCGCCGACGACGACGGCGCCGACGACCACTGCGCGCTCGCCGCTGGCTCAGGCGCTGGTCCGCGACTACCAGCGCCTCGGCACGGACGTCGCCAGGATGCGAGCCGAAGCGGCGAAGGTTCATCGAGGGACGCTGCTCGGAACGCCTGGTCTGCGTCGCTCGACGGCGAGGTTCATCGATGACCTCGAGCGCTCGCACCTGTCGCCGAAGGCAAGCAACCGCGAGATCGATCACGCCGCCGCCGCGGTCGCGACGAGCTGCGAGCAGTGCTTCCAGCAGCTCGAGGCGATCCGCCCGATCCTGCAAATCGCCGGCCACTGACAGCCAGGCGACACCTCGTCGCCTGGCGTGCTTTGGGCTACGCGCCGCCGGCCGTCGCCAGCTGGTTCTCGGCGTGCTTGATCCGCTGCTCGATCTGCCAGCGATCGGCGTCGGATTCGCCGCGTTCGATCCGCTCCAGCTCGGCCTGCGCCTCATCGAGCTGCTTCCGTGCGCGCTCGACGTCGATCTCTTTGGCCAGCACCGCGTCGTCGACGAGCGCGATCGCGCGGTCCTGCTCCACCTTGAAGAAGCCCGGGCCGGTCGCGTACTCCTGCACCTGGTCGCCCCCTTCGCCGAGGTGCACGCGCGTCGAGCCGGCCTTCAACGTCGCGATCAGCGGAGCGTGGCGCGCCAGCACACCGATCTCCCCGGCAGCGCCGGGGACGACGAGCATCACGGCCTCGCCTTCGAATGCCGCTCCGTCAGGCGTGACGAGCGAGACCGAGAACGTCTTGTCGGGCATTACGCGGTGACGGGCTCGGGCTCGGCCTCAGGCTCGGGCTCGGCCTCGGGCTCGCGCGTCTCCTCGCCGGCGAGCGTGCGCGCCTTCTCGACGGCGCCCTCGATGCCGCCGACCATGTAGAACGCCTGCTCGGGCAGGTCGTCGTGCTTGCCCTCGAGGATCTCGCGAAAGCCCTTGATCGTGTCCTCGAGCTTCACGTACTCCCCGGGTGTCCCGGTGAACTGCTCGGCGACAAAGTTGGGCTGCGACAGGAACCGCTGAATCCTGCGAGCGCGCGCCACCGTCAGCCGGTCCTCGTCGGAGAGCTCCTCGATGCCGAGGATCGCGATGATGTCCTGGAGCTCCTTGTAGCGCTGGAGCACGCGCTGCACCTGCGTCGCGACCGCGTAATGCTCCTCCGACACGATCCCCGGCTGCAGCGCGCGTGAGGTGGAATCGAGCGGGTCAACGGCCGGATAGATCCCCTGCTCGACGAGCGCCCGGGTCAGCACGGTCGTCGAGTCGAGGTGGGCGAACGTGTTCGCCGGCGCCGGATCCGTCAGGTCGTCGGCGGGGACGAAGATCGCCTGCACCGAGGTGACCGATCCGGTTCGCGTCGACGTGATGCGCTCCTGGAGCTGGCCCATCTCGGTCGCAAGCGTCGGCTGGTAGCCGACCGCGCTCGGCATGCGGCCGAGCAGCGCCGAGACCTCGGAGCCGGCCTGCGTGAAGCGAAAGATGTTGTCGATGAACAGCAGCACGTCCTGGCCCTCATCGCGGAAGTACTCGGCCATCGTCAGACCCGAGAGGCCGACGCGCAGGCGCGCGCCCGGAGGCTCGTTCATCTGCCCGTAGACGAGCGCGACCTTGTCCAGCACCTGCGACTCGGTCATCTCGAGCAGCAGGTCGTTGCCCTCGCGCGTTCGCTCGCCGACGCCGGCGAAGACGGACACGCCACCGTGCTGCAGCGCGACGTTGTGGATCAGCTCCTGGATCAGGACGGTCTTGCCGACGCCCGCGCCACCGAAAAGGCCGACCTTGCCGCCGCGCACGTACGGCGCGATCAGGTCGATGACCTTGATGCCGGTCTCGAAGATCTCCGTCGTCGGCGACAGGTCGTCGAACGCGGGTGGGTCGCGGTGGATCGCCCAGCGCTCCGTCCCCTCCGGTGCCGCCTCCTTGTTGTCCACGGGTTCACCGAGCACGTTCCACACGCGGCCGAGCGTCACCTGCCCGACCGGCACGGAGATCGGCTGTCCCGTGTCGACGACGTCGATGCCGCGTGCGAGGCCGTCCGTCGAGTCCATCGCGACCGCGCGGACGCGGTCGTCGCCGAGATGCTGCTGCACCTCCGCAACCAGGACGCGCGACTCCTCGCCCTCGCGCGCGGCGATCTCGAGCCGAAGGGCGGTGTAGATCTCCGGCAGGCGCTCCGGGAACACGACGTCGATGACGACGCCTTTGATCTCGATCACCTTGCCGACGTTGCTCGTGGAACCGTCTTTAGCCATGTGACTCCCGGAGAGGGTTTACGGGGGAGCGGCGCCCGAAGAGCCGCAGCCGCCTGCCAAGCGCGCCGAGTGTAACCGACCGCCCGAGGGCGTCGTCACGCTTCCCGCCACGCAGACGGTGGTACTCGAGCGCGTCCGCCACCCGGGCGGAATGGTCGAGGCTTCAGACGTGGGAGGTGATCGGCGAGGCGCAGATCGTCATACCGACAGCGTAGTCGCCGCGGCCGGCTTGAACGTTACGACTCGATGCGCAGGCCGCGCTGGTACCCGACGCCCTGCAGGGCCTTCAGGTTCGCGAGGCGCGGAACGCGCAGGAGCGCGTCGCTTTCGGAGTTCGGCCCCGAGGAGATCTCACTGGCCGGCAACCGGACGGCGTTCGCGACGAGGCTGTTCGAGTTGCCCGTCCTGCCCGACTGGATGCCGAGGCCGACGGTGACGGCGAGAACCGCGGCGGCAGCAGCGCCAGCCTGCAGCGCACTGCCCGCTCGGAGGACGCGCCGCCGGAGCGGGATTGCAACCGGCCTCGGCAGCGGCTCGAGCGCTGCAGCGCGGATCGTCTGGGTGATCGCGCCGATCTCTTGCACGTAGGCGTCGCACGCCGCGCAGCGGGACAGGTGAGCGTCGAGCAGAACGCGCTCGAACTCGGACAGCTCGCCGTCGAGGCGAAGCGATCCCCATTCACGGGCTCGCTCGCACATATGGGGTCTCATGCGGAACACGGGGTCTATGGTCATAGACGGGCTGCGGCGCGAAGAGTTAGCGACCGCACTCACACGCTACCTACACGAGCTTGTAGCGCGTGTCCGCGGCGACGCCGAGCGCGATCAGCAGGAAACCGAGCAGGACGAAGACGAACGAGAGATTCAGCGTCTCCGCCTGCTCCGATCCAGTCGCCCAGCGGATCCTGCGGTTGCTCATAAGTCCGAAGACGTTGAAGCCGGGATCGCCCTTGACGCGCGCTGGCCCGCGATTCCCGACGAAGAAGCCGGTGATGAGCAGAAACGAACCGACGCCGTAGAAGCCGAGCGAGATCGCTCGGCTGATGCTCGAGTTGAACAGCAGGCCGAGCAGGAGCGAGACCAACGCGGTCAAGCCCGCGACGCCGAAGAAGAGGACGACGAAGCGACGCAGGGCGGCCCAGAGCAGCGCCCGCATCGGCGTCTGGGGCGGTGCGGTCTCCTCAGGAGGCGGCTGCAGCGGGCGGCTCGCTCATGGGCGCGCCGGTCGCGTTGCGCATCTCGTCGTCCGTCAACGGCCAACGCTCGAGCGGGTAGTGACAGGCCGCCGTGTGGTTGGGGCCGAAGTCGTAAAGAGGCGGCGTGACGACGTCGCAGTGTCCGGCGTGGTGACGAGGGCAGCGCGGATGGAACCAGCACGCTGAAGGCGGGTTGAGCGGGCTCGGGACGTCTCCCTCGAGCACGATCTGCGCGCGGTTGCGGCCGAGCTCGGGGTTGGGGATCGGCACGGCCGACAGCAACGCGCCGGTGTAGGGGTGCTTGGGCTCGCGGTAGAGGCTGTCTCGCGGAGCGACTTCGACCTCGTGGCCGAGGTACATGACCATCACGCGGTCGGAGATGTGCCGCACCACGTTGAGGTCGTGCGCGATGAAGATGTAGGTGAGCCCGAACTCCGACTGCAAGTCCTTGAGCAGGTTGAGGATCTGCGCCTGCACGGAGACGTCGAGTGCGGAGACCGGCTCGTCGCAGACGATCAACTTCGGATTGACAGCGAGGGCGCGCGCAACGCCGATGCGCTGGCGCTGACCACCCGAGAACTCGTGCGGGAAGCGGTTGTAGTGCTCCGGGTTCAGACCGACGACCTCGAGCAGTTCCTGCACGCGCCGCTTGTTCTCGGCGGCTGTCCCGAGCCGGTGCACCTCGAGCGCCTCGGCGATGATGAAGCCCACGCGCTTGCGCGGGTTCAGAGACGCGTACGGATCCTGAAAGATCATCATCAGCTCACGCCGGATCGGCCGCATCTCGGCGCGCGTGAGCGTCGTGATGTCGCGGCCGTCGAAGATGATCTTGCCGGCCGTAGGCTCGAGCAGTCGCATGACACAGCGCGCCATCGTCGACTTGCCGCAGCCGGACTCGCCGACGACGCCGAGCGTTTCGCCCTTTTTGACGTTGAAGGTGACGCCGTCGACCGCCTTCACGGAGGCGACTTCCTTCTGGAAGATGATGCCGCGCGTGATGGGGAAGTGCTTCTTGAGGTTCTCGACGACGAGCAGCTCGTCACCGGAGGTCTGCCGCTCGGCCGCCTGCGCCTGCGCCTCGGTGCTCGTCATGCCGCGTCCCCGAGGTGCGTCAGCTTCGCAGCCTCGCGGTCCTTCGTCTCCTCGTCGAGATGGCAACGCTGGAAGTGCGCCGGGTCGTGCGAGACGGGCAGCAGCTCCGGCTCGGTCTCCTTGCAGATCTCCATGACGTACGGGCAGCGTGGGTGGAAGCGGCAGCCGCGCGGAGGATTCAGCAGCGACGGAGGCTGCCCCTGAATCTGCGTGAGCCGCTCGACGTTGACGTCGAGGCGCGGCAGCGATCCGAGCAGTCCCCAGGTGTAGGGATGGTGAGGGCGCTGGAAGAGATTGACTACGGGCGCCTGCTCCGCGACCCTCGCGGCGTACATGACGACGACGTCGTCCGCGATCTCTGCGATCACGCCGAGGTCGTGCGTGATCATGATGATCGCGCTACCGAAGTCCTGCTGCAGCTTGGCCATGAGGTTCAGGATCTGGGCCTGCGTGGTGACGTCGAGTGCCGTCGTCGGCTCGTCCGCGATCAGCAGGTCGGGATCGTTGATCAGGGCCATGGCGATCATCACGCGCTGCCGCATGCCGCCGGAGAACTGGTGCGGATAGTCGTCGATCCGGCGGTCCGCGCGCGGGATTCCGACCGCGTTGAGCAGCTCGCGCGCGCGCCCCGTGGCCTGCTTCTTCGACACGTCGCGATGGAGGAGGATCGCCTCGACGAGTTGCGCTCCGATCGTCTTGACCGGGTTCAGCGACGTCATCGGGTCCTGGAAGATCATGGCGATCTCGTCCCCGCGAATCGACCGCAGTTGGCGGGAGTTCATCCTCAGCAGGTCCTTGTCCTTCCAGAGGGCCTGGCCCGACGTGATCGTGTTCACCTTCGAGTTGAGTCCCATGATCGTCAGGCACGTGACGCTCTTGCCGGACCCTGACTCGCCGACGATGCCGAGGGTCTTGCCCTTCTCGACCGAGAAGGTGACGCCGTCGACGGCCTTGACGACGCCGTCGTCGGTCCGGAAGTGCGTCTTCAGGTCGTTGACCTCGAGCAGCGACACTAGGGCCTCACCTACGAGAGTCGGATTCTCGGGTCGATGACCGCGTAGAGCAGATCGACGATCAAATTGAACACGATGATCGCGAGCGTCGCAAAGACGATGATTCCCTGCACGGTCGGCAGGTCGAAGTTCGAGATCGCCTGTAACGCCGTCTGCCCCAACCCCGGCAACGAGAACACCGTCTCCGTGAAGATCGCGCCGCCCAATGCGACCCCGATGTCCATCCCGAGCATCGTCACCACCGGAAGCAGCGCGTTGCGCAAAATGTGGGTGCGGATCACGACATGCTCGGGCGCGCCTTTCGCGCGCGCCGTGCGCACGTAGTCCTCGTTCGACGTCTCCATCACGTTCGCGCGGATCATTCGCACGTACAACGCCGCGAACAGGATCGCGAACGTGATCCAGGGCAGGACCATGTGCCACGCCCACTGCACGGGCCCACCGCAGTCCGTCGTCGGGTTGAAGAAGTCGCAGTAGCCGGTGATCGGGGTCCACCCCAGCTTGAACCCGACGACGTAGCTGAGGATCAGTCCGATCCAGACCGGGTGCGCAGAGATCCCGACCAGCACGAAGACCATCGCGGTTCGGTCGAGTAACGACCTGGGCCGTAGCGCCGAGAGGATCCCGATCGGCAACGCGATCAGCATCCACAGGATCGCCCCACCGATCACGAGCGACGCGGTCACCGGCGCAGCGTTCATCACCGTCTCGTTGACGCTCTGGCGGTTGAAGTACGACTTGCCGAGGTTCTGGTGGCCGACGAGCTGCCAGAGGAAGTTGCCGTACTGCTCGTAGATCGGCGCGTCAAGCTTGAGGTTCTTCTTCGCGTTCTCGATGCAGTCCGCCGTGGCGCGTTGCCCGCAGGCGAGCGCCGCGGGGTTAACCGGGATGATGAAGAAGATCACGTACGAGACCATCGTGATCACGATGAAGAGCACGCAGGCCCAGAGAATTCGGCGGATCAGATACTGGAGCATCTCTGGTTAGTGGTCGCTTCTCCTGAAGATCGGGGCGGGAAACCTTACCGCTGATCGAGCCAAATTGCGAGACGGGGCGCCCAGTTGGGCGCCCCGTCTGTGTTTCGCTCCTCGCCGTCCGCTAGGAAACGCAGGCGGCGTTGAGGATCGAGCCGTACGTCTGCGAGTAGACGTAGCAACCCACATGCTTCGACACGAAGATGCGGGCATTGGTGTTGATGTAAGGCGCGAGCGGCGCCGGGCCGGCCATGAGGTCATGGTCGAGCTTGGCGTACGCCGAGTAACGTGCCGCGCCGGCTTTCCTCGATGCCGACTCCATCAGCTTGTTGAACTTGGGGCTGTTGAAGTACGACAGGTTGACGTTGTTCTCCGGCTTGATGCCAGAGCCGTCGAGGAGGATGTTGATGAAGTCGTACGGGTCGGGGTAGTCCTGACCCCAGCCGTTCAGCAGCAGGTCGAACTGTGCACCCTTCGTGCCGCCCTTCGTCGTCTCGACGACGCGGTCGAGGGGCGTGATCTCACAGTTCAGCCCGATCTGCTTCAGGTCGTACTGGACGACCTGAGCCACTGCGGGACCGAAGGACGTGTTGAACGTCCAGAACTGACACTTCCCACCGCGGAGGTTGGAACCTGCAAGCGCCTTGCCCTTCGTGAAGTTCGGGCTCTTGCTCGCGACCACCGGGTACACGGCCTTCGGGTTGTGGCCCGGGAAGCCGTACGGAAGGATCTGGGACGTCACGACACCGGCCACCTTGCCGTGCTGGCGGACCATCTGCGGGCGGTCGATTGACCAGTTGACGGCCTGGCGCAGCTTGTCGTTGTTGTGGAACAGCGGCTGATCCTGGTTCATGTTCAGGTACCAGAACGTCGCCTGGTGGCGGAGGACGAAGCTGGGCTTGCTGCCCGTGTTCATCTTCCCGCCGAGCTTGACGTAGTACTGGTTGTAGAGGTTCGCCGCATCTGCAGTCGGGAAGCCTCCGATGTCGGTCTCCCCGTTGATGACGCGGAGCTCCTCAGCCGGAAGTGGAATGCCGATGCTGTAGGTGATCTGGTCCGGGTTCGCCGGGCGGCCACCCTTGTAGAAGGTGTTCCGCGACAGCGTCGCCGTCCGCTTGGTGACCCACTCGGACACGTAGTACGGACCGCACGCGGTGCCCTTCGAGGGCGCCGAGACGCCGTCCGGGTTGATGGGCGTGCCCACCTTCACGGCCGAGAAGAACGGCATCGTGATCCGGGCCAGGAAGTCCGGAGCGACCTTCGTGGTGCTGATCACGAGCTTCGTGTTGCTCGGCGCCTTGATCCCGCTCGCCGTCGTGGCCTTGCCGTCCATGACGGCCTGGGCACCCTTGATGTCTGCCATGAAGTCGATGGCAGGGGAGCTCATCTTCGGCGCTAGGTCGCGGTTCATCGCGTAGGCGAAGCTCTTCGCGGTGACCGGCGTGCCGTCGGCGAACTTGTACGTCTTCTTGAGCGTGAACGTGTAGGTCTTGCCGTCCTTCGAAATCGCCGGCAGCGCCGTGGCAACCTCAGGGACGATCTTCGTGCCGCCCGCACTCGCTTCCTTGTCCGGGAAGCTCAGCAGCTTGCACGACGTTGCGTACTGCATCTGCCAACCGTGCGAGAAGTAATCAAGAGCCGGATCGATGAAGTCAAAGTCCGACGTCAAGTCCACCCGCAACGTGCCGCCCTTGGCGCCGTGCTTGCCGCCGCTGGACGACTTGCTCGACGCCGGGGACGCAAACCCCGCGCTGACGAGCAGGCCAGCACCGATCGCCAACGCGACGACCGAGAGCCAAACCCTCTTATTCATTGGACTCCTTTCGATGAACAGGGAGAACCGGTCTTTTACCGGCCCCACAGAGAGAGCACATCCTCGCCACCGTTAGACGACTGCGACCCCGGGTTGTTAGTGCTGCGCGCGGGGGTCGAAGCTGTCCCTGAGCCCGTCGCCGAGGAGGTTGAAGGCGAGGGTCGTAAAGAGGACGGCGAGACCCGGCCAGAGCATCAGCCAGGGCACGGACGTGTAGAACTCGGGCGCCGCAGCAAGCAGCACCCCCCAACTAGAAGTTGGCAGCTTCACACCCAGGCCGAGGAACGATAAGCCCGCCTCGGCCAGGATGTACTGCGCGACGATCAGCGTGGAGACGACGACGATCGGCGCGACGAGATGCGGCAAAACATGCGAGCGCATGATCCGCATGTCGCTCGCCCCGACCATCCGGGCGGCCTCCACGAACTCCTTCTCCCGGAGCGAGAGCACCGAGGAGCGAACGATCCTGGCGGGATAGAACCAGCCGAAGACCGTGAACACCAGGATCAGGGTGACCACACCCTTGCCGAAGACCCCGAACGTGATGTTGTTGAGCCGCTGCCCGACGGTCGCCGCCAGCGCGATGATGAAGAGCAGCGCCGGGAATGCCATCGTGACCTCGATGACCCGCGAGATTACGGCGTCGATCCAGCCGCGGAAGTAGCCGGCCACGACGCCCATCGTGATCCCGATGATCATCACGCCCATCGTCGAGAGCACCGCCACCTCGAGAGAGACCCTGGCGCCGTAGAGCAAGCGCAGGAACTCGTCGCGGCCGAGCGTGCCGTCCGCCCCGAGGATGAACAGGGTCGTGCCGCCATCGGGTGTCTGCACGTGCGTCCAGGGTCCGACCGGCAGCAGGTCGTTGTTCACACCCGAGAAGAAGATGTCGTTCGGGCCGTGGCCCAGCAGATGCGCCGCCAGCGGTCCCCCGAAGATCGCGGTGAGGACCAGGAAGATGATGAAGAAGCCGCTCGCCATCGCGACCTTGTCGCGGCGGAAGCGGATCCACACTTGCTCCCAGTAGCTCCGTGCGCGAACCGGCTCCGTGCCCTCGCCGAGGGAAGGCCCCGATTCGACTGCGACAGCAGCTGCGAGACCGGCCTGGGAGGAGACGAGATCCTTGTCGCGTGCCACGGGCTTGGGGAGTTTAGACGGTTACCACTGGAAAATGTTGGATTGTTTGCCGCATCAGTGCTGGACCGAGCGCGGATCGAAGGCGTCGCGGAGCCCGTCGCCGAGCAGGTTGAACGCGAGCGTCGTAAGCAGCACGGCGAGGCCGGGCCAGAGCATCAGCCACGGCACCGAGGTGTAGAACTCGGGCGCAGCGGAAAGCAGCACGCCCCAGCTCGCCGTCGGCAGCTTCACGCCCAGGCCGAGGAACGAAAGACCGGCTTCCGCGAGGATGAACTGCGCGACGACAAGCGTCGAGAGGACGACGATCGGCGCGACGAGGTGCGGCAGGACGTGCGAGCGCATGATCCGAAAGTCACTTGCGCCAACCATCCGCGCGGCCTCGACGAACTCCTTCTCCCGCAGCGAGATGACCGATGCACGAACCACCCGTGCGGTGAAGAACCAGCCGAAGACCGTGAAGACCAGGATCAGCGTGACCACGCCCTTGCCGAAGATCCCGAACGTGATGTTGTTGAGGCGCTCGCCGATCGTCGCCGCGAGGGCGATGATGAAGAGCAGCGCCGGGAAGGCCATCGTCACCTCGATGATCCGCGAGATGACCGCATCGATCCAGCCGCGGAAGTAGCCGGCCACGATTCCCATCGTCACGCCAAAGGTCATGACGCCCAGGGTTGAGAGCACCGCGACTTCGAGCGAGACACGGGCGCCGTAGAGCAGCCGGAGGAACTCGTCGCGGCCAAGGGTGCCGTCCGCACCGAGGATGAACAGCGTCGAGCCGCCGTCCGGCGTCTGAACGTGCGTCCACGGGCCGACCGGCAGAAGGTTGTCGTTCACGCCCGAGAAGAAGATGTCGTTCGGGCCGTGGCCCAGGAGCGCGGCGGCGATCGGGCCGCCGAAGATCGCGACCAGGACGAGGAACACGATGAAGACCCCGCTCGCCAACGCGACGCGGTCGTACCTGAAGCGCATCCAGACCTGTTCCCAGTAGCCGCGGGCGCGCACGGGCTCGATGCCCGCGCCCAGCTCGACGGTGTTGCGCTCTTGCGAGATCACCATCTCGGGGTTCACTCACGCCACCGCTAGGTCAGTCGGATTCTCGGGTCGATGACCGCGTAGAGCAGGTCGACAATGAGATTGAAGACGATGATCGAGAGGGTCGCGAAGACGACGATCCCCTGCACAGTCGGCAGGTCGAAGTTCGAGATCGCCTGTAACGCCGTCTGCCCCAGCCCCGGCAACGAGAACACCGTCTCCGTGAAGATCGCGCCGCCGAGCGCGACCCCGATGTCCATTCCAAGCATCGTCACGATCGGCAGCAGCGCGTTCCGGAGGATGTGAGTGCGAATCACGACATGCTCGGGCGCGCCTTTCGCCCGCGCCGTGCGCACGTAGTCCTCGTTCGACGTCTCCATCACGTTCGCGCGGATCATTCGCACGTACAACGCGGCGAACAGGATCGCGAACGTGATCCAGGGCAGGATCATGTGCCACGCCCACTGCATCGGTCCGCCACAGTCCGTCGTCGGGTTGAAGAAGTCGCAGTAGCCGGTGATCGGCGTCCAGCCCAGCTTGAAGCCAACGACGTAGCTGAGGATCAGGCCGATCCAGACCGGGTGCGCCGAGATCCCGATCAGCACGAACACCATCGATGTTCGGTCGAGTAACGATCGTGGGCGGAGTGCCGACAGGATCCCGATCGGCAACGCGATCAGCATCCAGAGAATCGCGCCGCCGAGGACGAGCGACGCGGTCACCGGCGCGGCGTTCATCACCGTCTCGTTCACGCTCTGCCGGTTGAAGTACGACTTACCCAGGTCCTGGTGGCCGACGAGCCTCCAGAGGAAGCGCCCGTACTGCACGTACACGGGACTGTCGAGGCCCAGGTTCTGCTTCGCGTTCGCGATGCACTCCGAGGTCGCACGCTGGCCACACGCGAGCGCTGCCGGGTTCACCGGGATGATGAAGAAGATCACGTACGCGACGACCGTGATCACGAAAAAGAGCACGCAGGCCCAGAGAACCCGCCGGATCAGGTACTGAAGCACTGCATTCGACCATAGGCCGCACGCGGCGCGAAGGAATCGGGTGTTTCCCTACGTTTGTGCCGCGTCTTGCGTGTCGGCTAGCCGCGCGCCGAGCTCGGCGCGCGAGCGAATCCCGAGCTTGCGATACGCGCGAGCGACGTTCGCCTCGACCGTTTTCGGGCTCATGAACAGGCGTGCCGCGACCTCGCGGTTCGTGAGACCGGCCGCGGCGAGCTCGGCCACACTCCGCTCGCTCGCCGTCAATTCGCCCGGTGCGGCGCGGCGGAGGCCGATGCGGCCGAGCTCTTCGCGCGCACGTTGTGCCCACAGCGGAGCGGGCAGTTCCTCGAAGATCTCCAGCGCACGCTCGAGCGATTCCTTTGCGGCCGCCTTCCGCCTCGCACGTCGCTGCACCCGTCCGAGCACGAGCAGCGTGCGGCCGCGCTCGAACGGCCAACGTTCGTCCGCGTCGTAGGCGAGTGCGGACTCGAGAACCTCCTCGTTCGCCGAGAGGAGGCCGCGGCAGCGCGTTGCGATCGCCAGCGCCCAAGGGCTCTGGATGGTGCGCGCCTCGAGCTCGAGCTGGTCGACGAGACGCGACGCTTCCTCGACGCGTCCGGTGGCTGCGAGCGCGTCGAGCGCGTAGGGCGCGGCCGGATGCGTGGCGAGTGCCAGCCCCTTCTCGGCTACCCAGTCGAGCAGCGGCTGCAAAGCCGGCAGCGCAGCGGAATCGTTGCCGAGCGACAGCTCGAGCAACCCGACGACACCCTGGTTCATCACACGTGTGTTCTCCTGGTTCGCTTCGGCGGCTAGGCGCGCGCCCAGCTCCGCGAACGATCGCGCCTCGTCGACGCGTCCCAGCTGTGTCGCGACGAGCGCCTTCCAGAAGACCGTGAGGCCACCGTCGTGTTCGAGCCCGATCTGCTCGGCGAGCTCGTACGCGGCGTCGACATGAGCCTCTGCCTGCTTCCACTCTCCCGCGCGCAGCGCGACGTCGACCAGGCGGCCGCGAACTGCGAGCACAGCGATCTCGTCCCCGAGCGCGACCGCCTCGGCAAGCAGCGCCTCGAAGATCGTGCGCGCCTCGCCCAGCCGGCCCTGGTACATGCGCTGCAGGGCGAGCGGCATGCGCGGGCTCTGGTAGCCGCGTAGATCGTCGTCGGCCTGCTCGAGCGCCACCGCGCGCGCGAGCAACTCGGTCGGGTCGCGCCCCGCCCAGAGCTCCCAGAGCGAGAGCCGCGCAGCGACGTCGAGGATCAAGCGGCGCTCGCCCGAGCGCTCCGCGTGGTCGAGCGCGAGGCGGCCGTCCTCGAGCGCGGAGACCATCCCGCGGAGCGGCCAGGTCGACCCGAGCAGCAGGTGGACGCGGCTGAGAAGCGCGTCGTCGTCGTCGACGGCTTCACGACGCGCGCGCTCGGCTAGGTCGAGCGTTGCCTCGAGATCGTGCGTGCCGCGCGCGAGTCGCACGAGCACGTCGGCGCGCTCCTCCCCGGGCGGCAGCTCGTCGAGCAGCTCGTCGAGAATGGCCGTCGCGCGCGAGATCGCACCTGAGCTGAAGTGCGCCTCGGCCGCCGCGAGCTTGCCGCGCCGCAGGTCTTCCTCGCGGCCCGGCGGCGTCAGACCGATTGCCAGCTCCAGCAGCTCGGCGGCCGCGCTCGGCGCTCCCCGTGCAAGCGCAGCGTGAGCCGCGTCGTCGAGCGCCGCAGCGACCGCGAGGTCGGGCCCAGAGGCGGCAAGCGCGAGATGCCGGGCGCGTGCCTCTGGGTCGTCCACGACGTCGGCGAGGCGGCGATGAAGACGGCGCTTGTGATCGTCGTCCGCCCGCGTGGACACGGTGGTCGCGAGCAATGGATGCTTGAACCGGACGACGTCGCCGGATCGCTCCAGCAGCTCGGAAGCCACGGCCACCTCGAGACTCTCGTCCACGTCGCCGACGACCGCCTGCACCGTCGACACCGTCGGATCTGCGAGCAGCGCGACAACGAGCAGGAGCTCCTGAACGTCCGCGGGCAGCGCGGCGAGCCTTGTGCGCAGCAGCTGCTGCGAGCCTTCCGGCTCGAACTCTCCGCCCGCGTCGAACGCTCGCGCAAGCTCGAGCGCATGAAAAGGATTGCCGTGACTCGCCTCGTGCACGCGAAGCAAAAGGGGCCGCGGCAACGCAATACCGAGCTGCGACCGGACGATGCGGTGGATCGACGCAGCGTCCAGCGGACCGAGGCGCAGGCGCTCGACCGGGAGCGCTCGCCCGAGGTCGAGAACGTCCTCAGGCGCACCGGGTCTGAGCGTGGCGAGCACACCGAGAGGCTCGCTGCGCAGCCTGCGAATCGCGAACTGGAGCACCGCGGCACTCGGACCGTCCAACCACTGAACGTCGTCGACGGCGACCAGCACGGAACGTGAGGCTGCGAGGAAGCGGAAAGCGCCGAGGACGGCGAGGCCGATCGCTCGCTGATCGGGCGGCAAGCCCTGCGGATCCTCGAGCAGCAACGCAACCTCGAGCGCACGCCGCTGAGGCCGCGGCAGCTCGGTAAGTGTCTCGTCGAGAACGTCCTCGAGCAAGTCGCCGAGCGCGGCGAACGACAGCTGCACCTCGCTGCCCGCAGGCCGGCAGGTCAGCACGCGATAGCCGCGCTCGCGCGCAGCTGCAACGGCCGCTTGCCACAACGTCGTCTTCCCGATCCCCGGCTCACCCTCGACGACGAAGCCGACTGGGCCTTCGCGCACGGCGTCGGCGTACGCGGCGAACGTCTCGAGCTCGCGCTCTCTACCCAGCAGCTCCATTGCGCACAGCATGGCACCGCGAGGCGCCTTCGCAGCAGTGCGCTATGTCGTTAGAGCGTCAGCTCCGGAGACCACTTCGAGGATCTCCTGCGTGATCTCGGCCTGTCTTGCGCGGTTCATCGCCAACGTGAGGTCGTCGATCAGCTCGCCGGCAGCCTTCGACGCGTTGCGCATCGCCGTCATTCGAGCACCCTGTTCCGACGCCGCCGACTCGAGCAGTGCCCGGTAGATCTCGGTCTCGAGGTAGACGGGAAGCAGGCGCTCGAGAATCTCCTCCGGCTCGGGCTCGAAGATGAAGTCGCCGACGAGCCGGTCGTGCTCGCGCTCTTCGTCGCTCGTCTCGAGCACGTGCTCGGAGATCGGCAGCACGTCCGAGACGGTGACCTGCTGGACGAGCGGCGACACGAAGTGGTTGTAGACGAGCACGACGCGGTCGAGGTCCCCGTTCGAGTACAGCTCCGTCAGCCGGTGCGCGATCGACTGCGCATCCTCGTAGTGCGGGTTGTCGCTGAACCCGCCCCACTGCCCGTCGAGCTCGTAGCGCGAGAAGCGCAGCGTCGAGATTCCCTTGCGCCCAACAGGCAACCAGCGCACATCGACGCCCTGGCCCTGCAGCTCGCGTTGGAGCCTCGTGGCGCGTCGGAGAATCTGCGCGTTGAAGGCGCCGGCGAGGCCGCGGTCGCCTGTGACGGGCACGATCGCCGCCTTCGCGACGTCGCGCCGCTGCAGCAGCGGCAGGCCGCGGACGGACGCGCTCGCGCGGGCTGTGCCCGCCATCAGCTCGAGCATGCGGTCCGCGTACGGCCGCATCGCCTCGATGCGCTCCTGCGCACGTCGCAACCTTGCCGAGGCGACGAGCTCCATCGCCTTGGTCAACTTGCGCGTGTTCGTGATTGCGCGAACGCGCTGCCTGAGTTCCTGGACGGTCGCCATCTAGCTGACGAGCGCCTCTGCTTCCTCGACGTTGAACGTGTTGAGGAACTTGTCCAACTCCTCGCGCAGCCTTTTCTCGGTCTCCTCGTCGAGGTCGCCGGTGTCGCGGATCGTCTTGTAGATCGTCCCTTCGGCGCGCAGGTGTTCTCGCACCTCCTCCTGGAAGCGCGGCACCTGGGGGACCGGGACCTTGTCGAGGTACCCCTCGTTGCCCGCGAACAGGGCGATGACCTGCTCCTCCATCGGCCACGGCGAGTACTGCGGTTGGTTCAGCGTCGCGACCATGCGCTCGCCACGCGCGAGCGACGCCTGCGTCGCCTTGTCTAGCTCGGAGCCGAACTGCGCGAACGCCTCCAGCTCGCGGTACTGCGCGAGGTCGAGGCGGAGACGACCGGCGACCTTCTTCATCGCCTTCGTCTGCGCGCTCGTGCCCACGCGCGAGACGGACGTGCCGACGTTGACGGCCGGCCGCACGCCCGAGAAGAAGAGGTCGGACTGGAGGAAGATCTGCCCGTCCGTGATCGAGATGACGTTCGTCGGGATGTACGACGCGATGTCGCCGGCCTGCGTCTCGATGATCGGCAGCGCCGTGAGCGAGCCGCCGCCGAGCGCATCCGAGAGCTTGGCGGCGCGCTCGAGCAGCCGCGAGTGCAGGTAGAAGACGTCGCCCGGGAAGGCCTCGCGGCCGGGCGGGCGGCGCAGGAGCAGGCTCAGCTGCCGGTACGAGTCGGCGTGCTTCGACAGGTCGTCGTAGATGACGAGCGCGTGCTCGCCTCTGTAGAGGTAGTACTCGCCCATCGCGCAGCCCGCGAACGGCGCCATCCACTTGATCGGCGCGGCTTCGTGCGCCGGCGCTGAAACGATCGTCGTGTACGCCATCGCGCCGGCTTCCTTCAGCCGCTCGTACACCTGCACGACCGTCGACGCCTTCTGACCGATGGCGACGTAGAAGCACTTCACGTTCTGGTCGTGCTGGTTCAGGATCGTGTCGATGCAGATCGCCGTCTTGCCGGTCGAGCGGTCGCCGATGATCAGCTCGCGCTGCCCGCGGCCGACGTTCGTCATCGAGTCGATCGCCTTGATGCCGGTTTGCAGTGGTTCCTTCACAGGCTGCCGCGCGATCACCCCGGGTGCCTTGAACTCGAGCGGACGCGTCTCGCTCGTCTCGATCGGTCCCTGGCCGTCGAGCGGGTTCCCGAGCGGGTCGACTACGCGGCCGAGCAGCGCCTCGCCGACGGGCACGCTGGCGACGCGACCCGTTCTCCGAACGGGCTCGCCCTCGCTGACGTGCTGCCATTCGCCGAAGAGCGCGATGCCGACGTCGTCCTCCTCGAGGTTGAACGCGATCCCGACGACGTCGTGCTCGAACTCGAGCATCTCCGACGCGACGGCGTTCTCGAGCCCGTAGACGCGGGCGATCCCGTCTCCGACCTGGAGCACGGTCCCCACCTCGGAGAGGTCGGTCTCGACGTCGTACTGCTCGATCCTCGACTTGAGGATCTGCGTGATCTCTTCGGGGCGAAGCTTCAAGTTGTCTCCTATCTCGCGGTCATCAGGTCTCTACGGAGCCGTTCGAGCCGGCCGCGCACGCTGGCGTCGACGCGCATCGATCCAGCCTGGAGGACGATGCCTCCGATCAGGTCGGAATCGACGTTTCGCGTGGCGTCGACGGGACGGCCCGACGCCTGCTCGATCTGGCCGATTATCTGGCGCGCCTCGTCGTCTGACAGCTCGTACGCGGTCGTCAACTCGACCGTCAGCCGCCGTTCCTCCTGCGCCATCAGTCGTTCGAACTCACGCTGAATCTCGCGGATCTGCCCGCCGCGGTTCTTCTCGACGGCGAGCAGCACAAAGTTGCGGACCAGCTCGTCGGCGCCGCCGAGGACGTCCTCGAGCGCCTGCGCCTTCGCGCGCGGGTCGAGCTGCGGGTTGCGCAGCAGCGCGTCGAGCTCGGGCACCTCGTCGATCGCGGCCGTGAAGTCGCCGAGTTCCTCGCGCACCGTCGCGAGTTTTCCCGTGTCCTTCGCGGCCTCGAAGAGAGCACGCGCGTACGTGCGGTGAGCGACGCTCAAGCGGGGGTCTTCTCCTCTAGCACCGAGAAGTCGAGCGAGGAGATCGCCTCGTCGATCAGCCTGCGCTGGTCGGCGGAGTCGAGCACCTTGCCGGTCACCTTCGACGCGGCGAGCAGCGTCAGTTCGGCGACCTCTTGCCGGATCTGCGCGAGCGAGCGCGCAGTCTCGGCCTCGATCTGGCGCTTCGTCTCCTCGAGCCGCCGCTGGCGGTCCGCCTCGGTCTCCTCGCGCGCCCGCTCACGGAGCGTGTCTGCGTCGCGGCGAACCTCGGCGCGGATCTCCTCCGCCTCCACCCTCGCCTGCGCGATCAGCTTGCGGTGTTCCTCGAGCAGCTTGCGCGCCTCCTCGCGAGCGCGGTCGGCGTCGGCGAGCGACTCACGGATTCGTTCGCGGCGTGCGTCGATCCCCTTCTGGATCGGGCCGAACGCGTAGCGCTTCAGGACCCAGAACGCGATCCCGAAGCAGACGATCGTCCAGATCATGAGGCCGGGCGTGACCTGGATCAGTGGGTTCGACGCGAGCATCGGCTAGACGAGGACGTACGCCAGGATCGAGCCGAGCAGGCCGTAGAACACGACCGCCTCGGTGAGCGCGAAGCCGAGCCATTGGATCCCCTGGAGCTCGCCGCGCAACTCGGGCTGGCGGGCGACCGACTGGATCATCGAGCCGAAGATGTTGCCGATGCCGACGCCGGCGCCGAGCGCGCCGAGGCCGACGCCGAGCGCAAGGCCGATCGCCTTGCCGGCCTTCGTGACGTCGCCGCTGGTCGCGGCGATGATGGTGCCGAGCATGTCGTCTCCTCCTTAGTGCTCCGGCTCGATCGCCGAGCCGATGTAGATGGCGGACAGGGCAGCGAAGATAAACGCCTGAATCCCGACGACGATGACGACCTCGAACAGGTAGAACAGGATCGCGGGGATGATCACCGGGATGAGGGCGAGCGACTGGAAGATGAAGATCAGGCCGAGGAACGTCAGGATCAGGATGTGGCCCGCGAGCATGTTGGCGAAGAGCCTGACGCTCAGCGAGATGAGCCGCATGAACTGGCCGAGGATCTCGAGAGGCACGATGAGCGCGAGAAGCGGCTTCGGCGCCTCCGGGATCCAGCTCTTGAAATAGCGCACCGGCCCGTTCCACCTGATGCCCTCGACGTGTGTGAAGACGAACGTGATCAGCGCGAGCGCCAGCGTCACCGAGAGCGAGCTCGTCGCCGCATAAATCCCCCACACCGGGATCCCATGCCACGTCTCGCCGGTGAGGGGCAGCGGGATGAAGCCCAGGAGGTTGACGACGAAGATGAAGATCATCAGCGACGCGACGTAGGGGAACCAGCGTCCGATCGCCTTCGACGGCAGCCCCTGCTCCGCAACCTGCACCTGCGCGATTTCGTACACCGTTTCGCCGACGGTCGCGCGGCGGCCCGGCTCCCCGCGCCCGGTGCCGCGCATGAAGAAGTAGCCGAACGCGATCGTGCCGAGCGTGCCGAGCATGAGGTACACGACGGCCTTCGTGATCGAGAGGTTCAGGGGGCCGATGTGGATCGGGATCCACTCGTGCTGCTCGAACTCCGTCGTCGGGTCGAACTCTCCGCGCGCAAACGCGCCTGCGGGAGCGACGAGCGCGAACGTCATGAGCGCGAGCACGAGCCGCTTCATTCGGCTGTCCTTCCGGCCGCCGGGCCGGTGTAGTACGAGACGAGCGAGAGCCCGAGCTCGGCCGTGTATGCGAGCGCGTACACCAAGCCTGCCGCGATTCCGAGCCATGCATCGGAAATAGCGGCGGCGAGCACGACGACCATCACGGCGATCGCGCGAAACATCATCCCGAAAGCAGCCAAGCCAGCGGCCGCGAGATTACCCCGCGTGCGCAAGTGGTGCAGCAACAGGCCGAAGCCCTGGGCGCCGAACCAGAGCACCGCGCCGAGCGCCCAGCCCTGGATGCGCCAGCCCGCGAGTAGGAAAACGGGCAGCGCGAGCACGACGACGGCCGACCCGGCGACCGCGGGCAGCACGGTGTCGGGGGGACGCCGCGGATTCGTCCAGGCGCCCGCCATCAGATGTCCTTGTACCGCCAGATCGTCGCCGCGACACCAACGGGGATGCCGACGACCGCGCCGAAGACGAGCCCGTAGGCGACGCTTCCCGCCGCCCAGCCGATCACGGTGCCGAGCACGATGCACGCGGCGGTGAATCCGAAGAGGACGCCGCCTGCGCCGGCCAGCTGGAAGTTGGGACGATCGGCGGGCTCCATCGAGCATGCCCAGCATACCAAGTTTGTGACACTTGAAATTCGCTCCCCAAGCGGCGTAATGTCGTCAATTGTGACTCGGATCGTGTTCGTCCACGGCAGCGTCGGCAACGCTCAGTCAACCTGGTCGGAGCAGCGAGCGCTGGCCGACCGGTTCGAGTGCGTGTTCGTCACGCGTAGCGGCTATCCGCCCGGTCCGCCGCTCGAGCGGATCGACTTCGAGGAGCAGGCGGACGACGTCGCGACGGAACTGCGGGGCGGCGACCACCTGGTCGGTCACTCGTACGGGGGCGTCGTCTCGCTGCTCGCGGCGGCACGAGGGCCGGCGCTTGCGTCGCTGACGGTGAGCGAGCCGCCTGCTTTCGGCGTCGCGCGCGGCGACCCCGCGGTCGAGGAGCTCATGGCCAACTTCGAGCATGTGCCGGCTGGCCCCCGGGAGTACCTCGAATTCTTTCTGCCGCTCGTCGGGAGCGCGATCCAGATCCCCGATCCTCTGCCCCCGCAGCTCGAACAGGGCGCACGCGCGGCGATGGCGGAACGGCTGCCGTCGGAGGCGGTGTTTCCGTTCGACGAGCTCGGCGCGGCGGCGTTCCCGAAGCTCGTGATCTCAGGCGGCCATCACGCGGCCTTCGACGCGGTGTGCGACGTCATGGAGGAACGGCTCGGCGCCGAGCGCGCGGTGCTGCCGGGCGCCGGACACTCGCTGCCGCGGGCGCCCGGCTACAACGAGGTGTTGATCTCGTTCGTCGAACGCTCCGGATGATCGAGACCGAGCGGCTGCTGATCCGCCCGCCTACGGACGATGAGCGGGGCGCCATCCTCGCGCTCTGGCGCATTCCCGCCAACGAACGCGTTCCGCCGGACGTGTCGGAGGAGCAGCTTCGCGCCTGGGCCGAGAGCGTCCGTTGGGGTGTGTGGGAGCGTGAGACCGAAGAGCTCGTCGGCGACTGCGGCCTCTTCTTCGACGAGGGACACGGTGAGTGGGAACTCGCCTACGGCTTTCGCCGCGACCGCTGGGGCCGCGGTTACGGAACGGAGGCCGCGCGTGCGTGTGTGCGTCACGGCTTTGACCAGCTCGACCTCGAGAAGATCGTGGCCGACGTCGATCCCGCAAATGTCGCTTCGGTTCGAGTGCTCGAGAAGTGCGGCTTCGAGAAGATCGGCGGTGAGGGAGACAAGCTCGTGTACGCCGTCACGCGGTGAGCTCGAGCCCGTCCTCGATCAAGTCGTGTGCGACGTCAGGCGAATGAAACTTGAGCGAGTACGCGACCTGGCGCACGACCATCGCCGCGAGATAGGCGGCGAGCACAGCCGGACATAGCCGCTCCGCGACGTAGTCGCGCAAAGACTGCGTACGCGTGTAGTAGTAGAGCGTCACGAGGTCGAACAGGCGGTCGCCGTTGCAAACGCCGTCCCAATCCACGACGCCGGTGATCTCGTCACCGCGAGCGAGGATGTTCGCCGTCGTGTAGTCCCAGTGCACGAGATCCCCCGGATCCTCGAACTGCCCCTCGGCGCGCCGCACGGCCGCTTGACACCGGCGCAACAGCTCCTCGGAGTGGAGCTTCAGCACCGCGAGGTCGACGTAGAAGTGCCCGTGCAACACGTCGCTGTAGATCCGGTCCGGCCACGGCGGTGCGTTCGGAACTCGTTTGCCGGCCAACTGCTCGTTCAGCGCGATCGCGCGAGCCGCGATCGGTTCACGCAGGGAGTCCCAACCGGCCAGTGGTGCGCCCGGCAGTTCCTCCTGCACCGAGAGACCCGGACGAAGGAGCACGTACCGCGCGACGGGGTAACCCTCGGCGTGAAGCAATTCGGTTGCGACGACCCCGTCCTCCGACCACGTCGGCTTGACGACGTAGCGGTTCCCGTCCCGGTCCTCTGCGCGCCACGCCCCGAACTCGCCCTCGTGGGTGCGCTCGAGTATTCGGTACGGCGTGCCGGAGAGATCAGGCGGCTCGAGCGCCAACTGCCGTGTCGCGAGTCTTCACGCTGTCCTCCGCAACTGCTCGCGCCGACGCATGATCGGATTCGCGAGCTTCACGATCTCGAGCAGGTAGACGATGTAGATCGACGTCGCCACTGCGGCGAGCCCGATCGCCGCATCCACGGCAATCGCCCACGGGCGCCAGTCCCCGTGCGGGTGCGGCTTGATGAAGCGCGTCGCCAACGCTGCGGCGGCGAGCGTCGCGCACCAGCCGTAGATCGTGAGCACCGCGCGACGCTGCGAGTAGCCGATGTTGAGGAAGCGATGGTGCAGGTGAAAGCGGTCGCTCTCGTAAACGGGCAGACCGTGCTTGAGGCGCTTCGCGACGACGAACGACGTGTCGATGATCGGAACGGCGAGGACGGCGAGCGGCAGGAAGAGCGACACCAACGACGCGGTCTTCAAGAGGCCCTGGACAGAGATCCCGGCCAGCAGGAATCCGAGCAGGAGCGCGCCCGAGTCGCCCATGAAGATGCGCGCGGGATAGAAGTTGTGGCGGAGGAACCCGGCAGTCGCGCCGACGACGATCGCCGCGAGAATCGCGACGTTCGCGCTACCGAGGTCGAGCGCGATCACGGTGAACGTCGCGGCCGAGATGCAACACACTCCCGCGGCGAGCCCGTCGAGCCCGTCGAGGAAGTTGACCATGTTCATGATCGCGACGATCCCGAGCACGGTCAGCGGCGCGCCGATCCACACGGGCAACTCGTGGACGCCGAGCACGGGGAACGTGAAGCTGTGGATCCAGACGCCGAATGCGACAGGGATCGACGCCGCCACGATCTGGCCACCGAGCTTCTCCCACCAGAGCAGTCCGCGAAAGTCGTCGATCGCGCCCACAGTCGTCGCCACCGCCGCGCCGATCAGCAAGCCGCGCATGTTCCGGGTGAGGTCGAGGAAGGCGAGTGCGGGTACGAAGATGCCGAGGAACAACGCGATGCCGCCGAGACGCGGCACCGTGCGGGTGTTCGCGCGGCGTCCCTCCCCCGGCCGGTCAACGACGCCGAGCAGGCGAGCCATGCCCCCGACCGCCGGCGTCAGAAGGATGACGATGACCAGCGCAACGGCGAGGCCGTAGAAAACCTCGGGGTTGGTGCGAAGCGCGTGGCCGATCATTTTGTCCCGTAGAGGCGGTCGCCGGCGTCGCCGAGGCCGGGGACGATGTAGCCATGCTCGTTCAAGCCGCGGTCGATCGCAGCGCAGACGATGTGCACGTCGGGATATTCGGCATGGACGCGCTCGATCCCCTCGGGGGCGGCGACGATGCAGACGAGGATCACGCTGCGCGCCCCGGCGCCCTTCACTTCCTTGATCGCGGCGACGCTCGAATTGCCGGTTGCGAGCATCGGATCGAGCACGATCGCGTCGCGCTCGGCGAGGTCCGAGGGCAGCTTCACGTAGTACTCGACCGCTTCGAGGGTGTCCTCGTCGCGGTACAGGCCGATGAAGCCGACGCGCGCGCTGGAGATGAGCGACAGCACGCCGTCGAGCATGCCGACGCCGGCGCGCAGGACCGGGCAGACGGCGACCTTCTTGCCGGAGATGCGGGGAACCGTCGCGCGCTCGAGCGGCGTCTCGATCGCGACTTCTTCGATCGGAAAGTCCTTCGTGGCTTCGTACGTGAGCAGTAGCGTGACCTCGTCCACGAGCTTGCGGAAGTGCACGGTCGGCGTGTCCCTGTCGCGCAGGTACGACAGCTTGTGCTGGACGAGTGGGTGGGTCACGTGCGTGAGCCTGCGGGTGGCTTGAGCGGTCGTCACGCGACGTACGTCGTGAAGCCGCTGAAGCCCGGGTAGAGCGGACGCTTTGCGCACAGATCCTCCGCGCGCGAGCGCAGCCCGTTTAGGTCGGCGTCCTGCCCCAACGCACCGACGATGATCCTGCCGACCTCGCGGAAGTCCTCTTCGTCGAAGCCGCGCATCGTCGCCGCCGGGGTGCCGATCCGCACACCAGACGCCACGGTCGGCGGCCGCTCGTCGAACGGAACCGTGTTCCGGTTCACCGTCAGCTTCACATCATGCAGTTGCTCCTCGGCGGCCTTGCCGGTCCACTCGGTCGAGCGCAGATCGAGCTGCAGCAGATGCGTGTCCGTGCCGCCCGTCAACACGTCGAGCCCGCCTTCGATCAGCGTCTCGCAGAGCACGTCGGCGTTCGCGCGGACCTGGCGCTGGTAGTCGCGAAACGCATCGGTCATCGCAATCTTGAAGCAGGTTGCCTTCGCGGCGATCGTGTGCTCGAGCGGCCCGCCCTGCATGCCCGGGAAGACAGCGCGGTCGACAGCCTGCGCATGCTCCTCGCGGCAGAGGACGAATCCGCTGCGCGGCCCTGCGAGGGTCTTGTGCGTGGTCGACGTGACGAAGTCGCAGTCCTCGACGGGATTCGGATGCAGCCCGGCCGCGACGAGCCCCGCGTAGTGAGCCATGTCGCAGAGCAGGAGCGCACCGACCTCGTCCGCGATCTTCCGGAACTCCCACGTCTCGACGGTGCGCGGATACGCGCTGCCGCCGCAGACGATCAGCTTCGGCCGGTTCTCCTTCGCAAGGCGCAGAACCTCGTCGTAGTCCACAACGTTCGTCTCGCGCGAGACGCCGTAGTGGACGATCGAGTAGAGCCGCCCCGAGAAGTTCACCTTGAGGCCGTGCGTGAGGTGCCCGCCGTGCGCGAGCTCGAGCGAGAGGATCGTGTCGCCCGGCTGCAGCGCCGCCATGTACACGGCCATGTTCGTCTGCGCGCCCGCATGCGGCTGGACGTTCGCGTGCTCTGCGCCGAACAACTCTTTGGCGCGATCGATCGCGGTCTGCTCGATCTCGTCCACGATCTCGCAGCCGCCGTAGTAGCGCTTGCCCGGATAGCCCTCCGCGTACTTGTTCGTCGGAACCGACCCGACCGCCTCGAGAATCGACGGCCACGTGAAGTTCTCGGAGGCGATCAGCTCGATCTGGCTGCGTTGCCGCTCTAGCTCTTTGCCGAGCAGCTCCGCGATCTGCGGATCGACCTCGGCGAGGCCGGCGGTCGTGAGGTGGTGGAACGTCTCGTGGGCGACGGCCATGAACGGGCTCCTTCCGGCGGATACCGGACGGATGGTACTCGGGTCGACGGTGGGCGTTTCGCGGCCTGCCGAACGTGAAAAGATCGTCCCTTGGTGGGGAGACGGTTCGCAGGTGTGGTCGCGCTCGTAGGCTTGGCGTGTACCTCACCGGCCGCGGCCGCCACGACCACCGTGCCGCCCTCCATTCGTCTCGTTGGGCAGCGTGCGGCCCCCTCCCGCGCGCAGATCGTCGTCCGCACGCGTCCAGGCGTCGACACCGAACGTCTGCGCGACGATCTCGAGGCCCGAGGGCTTTCGCTCGGCGCGCGCATTCCGCACACGCGGCTATTCAGCGTGCGAACGCACGGACGAAGCCCGACCGCGGCGATTCGCTCGCTCGCGGGCGAGCCCACACTCGCTGCCGCGATGCCGGACTACGTCCGCCACGCCTTCGAGGTCCCGAACGATCCGTACTTCGACATTGCGGAGGGCTACCTCACGACCGTTCGCATGCCTCAGGCGTGGGACCTCAGCCACGGCTCGACTGGGACGATCGTCGCCGTCGTCGATACAGGCGTGACATCCGTCCTCGACCTCGCGACGCAGGTTCTTCCTGGGCGCAACTTCGTCGCCGGCAACTCGGACGCACACGACGACACGACCATCGGCCACGGAACGCTGGTCGCCGGCGTCGCAGCGGCGACGACGAACAACGGCATCGGGATCGCCGGCGCCGCGTGGAACACGAGCGTCCTCCCGGTGAAGGTGCTGGACGCCCGCGGCTTCGGCACGGACTCCCAGGTCGCCGCAGGCATCGTGTGGGCGGTCGATCACGGCGCACGGGTGATCAACTTGTCGCTCGGTGGAACGAGCCCGGGCGAGACGCTCTGCGATGCCGTGAGCTACGCCGATTCGCACTCGGCACTCGTCGTCGCGGCCGCCGGCAACAGCGGCGACGCAAGCACCGTGTACCCGGCTGCGTGCCCGGGCGCCGTTGCAGTGTCCGCCACCGACACGAACGGCGACCTCGCATACTTCACGAGCTACGGCTCGTGGGTGAGCCTCGCGGCGCCGGGCGTCGGGATCCTCTCGACACGCGGCGACAACTCGTACGGCAGCGAAAGCGGAACCTCCTTCTCGGCACCACTGGTCACCGCCGTTGCGGCGCTCGTGCTCGGGCAACATCCCGACTGGAGCCCGAGCCGCGTCGCGACGCAGCTCGAGGACACGGCGCAGGATCGCGGCGTGCCGGGCGACGACCCGTACTACGGACACGGTCTCCTCGACGCCTACGCTGCACTCGGCGGAGCGCCGCAGACGGCCGCACCTCCGCCGAGGGGCGACCCGATGGAGCCGAACGACACCCAGGCTCAGGCGAGCACGCTGTTCGGGCCCGTGACGGCGACGATCTCTCCCGAGGCCGACGTCGACTGGTACCTCGCGAAAGCCCGCTGGCCGTGCATCCTCTCGCTCGTCATCGAAGGACCGCGCGCCGACCCGAGCCTCGGCCCGAACTTCCGCCCGCTCCTGGAGCTCTACGACGAGGACCAGAACTTGCTCGCTGTGCGTGACGACGCCGGAGCTGGTCAGCGCACACGCATCGCCGCGCGAGTCCCGGCGGGCCGGTACTACCTCCGTGTCGCGAACCGCGGAGCGTCGCGCAGCCCCGGCGGGTACTCGGTCAACGTGAGCACCGTCCGCCTGCACCGCCTCCTGAAGCTGATGCCCTAGGCGATCGCGACGAACGCGCGCTCGATCGCCTCGCCCCCGCTCGCCGCGCCCTCGCGAAGGACGCGCGGCTCCGCGCCGGTGAAGTCGAGCACGGTCGAGGGCAGGCCCGGCAGGTCGCCGCCGTCGAGGACGGCCGCGGCACCCTCCCGGAACTCCTCGGGGACGTCCTCGAGCCGCGCCGGATCCGGGCCTCCTGTGCGATTGGCGCTGGTCGCCGCAAGCACGCTCACCCTCCCGAGAAGCTCGGCGCTCGGCTCGGGAAGCTCGGGGACGCGCACGCCGATCGTGTCGTAGTTCTTCCCCGTCAACCATCTGTAGCGCCGCGCCGGATTCGGGAGGACGAGCGTGTACGGACCGGGAAGCAGCGCTCGCGCGATCACGCCTGCGCGACCACGCAACTCCGGCACGAGCTCGAACAACATGTCGATGTCGGGTGCGATGAGCGCCGTCGGCTGCGTCAACAGTCGATGCTTCAGCCGGTACAGATTCCGCACGGCATCCTCATGAAGCGCACTCGTCCCGAGTCCGTAGACGGTGTCGGCCGGAAAGACGATCACCTTTCCGCGCTGGATCGCGTCGACGGCCTGGTCGATCACGCGAGGAAGCTCGTCACCGTCCGGCGAAACGCGTCCGGCTGCTCGATGAAGGTGAAATGGCCGCAGTCTTCAAGCACAACGCGTTCGGCGCCGCGGATGCCCGCTGTGATGTCGTCGGCGCAGGCAGGCCCGCAGATGAAGTCGTAGACGCCGGTGATCACCAGCGTCGGCGCCTCGATGCGCTCGAGCTCCGGACGCATGTCCCACTCCTCGATGCCCTCGTTGAACACCTTGAGCGCATCCGGATTCGCAAGCTCGGGGACGATGGATTCGTCGACGTACCTTTGCGCGCGGTCGTCGAACGTCGCGAAGTACATCGGCCAGAAGCGGCGTGTGATCTCCCGCAGCTCGACCTCGTTCTCGTATTCGCCTGCGTCCTCCTGTTCGAGCGCCCGCTGCGCGTCGTCGTACCAGGGCTCGTGCCGGTGACGGGCCTTGAGCTCGTCCATCTCGTCCGGGTGCAGCCTGACGAGCGTGTCCGCAGCCACAAGCCTGCGCGTTCGCGCCGGGTGCTGCGCCGCGTATCCCATCGCCACGACGCCGCCGTGCGAATGCCCGAGCAGGTTGAGGTGCTCCTCGCCGAGGTGCACGCGCAGCTCCTCCACGTCGGCCACGTAGTCGGAGGTCGTGTACGCACGCGAATCCTCCGGCGCCGACGACCCGGCCGTGCCGCGCGGGTCGAGCAGGATGAGAGTGAACGACTCGCCGAGGCCGCCGACGTCGGCGAGATAACGCGACGAGAACCCAGGGCCGCCGGGATGGCACACGAGCAACGGCCCGCTGCCTTCGCGGCCGTAAGTCAACGTACGCCCGTCTTGCGTGCGGAACGACTCGGTCACGACCTCTTCTTTCCGACGACGACGCGATCTCTCCCCGCGAGATCCGGCACGATCCTAACCTCGTACCCGAGAGACGCGAGCATCTCGCCGGTCTCCTTCGCGCGCGCCGCGTGCGCCTCGAGCACGAGCGGCGCGCCCGGGAGCAGCACGTCGCGCGCTCGACGCGCGATCTCCTCCGCCTGCCCCTCGTCGACGAGCGCCTCGCGTGGCTCCCAGTCGCGCACCTCTGGTTCGAGCGAGTCGATCTCGTCCGGCAGGACATAGGGCGGGTTTGAGACGACGAGGTCGAACGGCCCCGGTGGGAGGCCGCGCCGCAGGTCCTGGTGCACGAACTCGACGCTCAGCCCGGTTCTCTTCGCGTTCTCGCGGGCGAGCTCGAGCGCGTCGAGCGACGTGTCCATGGCGACTGCGTCGACGCCTTCTACTTCGTCCGCGAGCGCGAGGGCGATCGCGCCGGTGCCTGTCCCGACATCGAGCACCCGTGGACTTGCCGACTCACGGAGAAGCCCGACGCAGACCTCGACGACGGTCTCCGTCTCCGGCCGAGGCACGAGCGCGCGTGCGTCGCAGCGAAGCGTCAGACCGCGAAAGCCCCATTCGCCGAGGACGTAGGCGAGCGGCTCGCGGGCGGCGCGCCTTTCGACCAGCGGCCAGACGGATGCGTCGTCGACGTCGTGGCTCGCGACCGCCAGCTCGGATCGGTTGACGCCGAGCACGTGCGCGACGATCCACTCGGCGTCCGTTCGCGCCGTCTCGACTCCGTGCTCCGCGAGCAGCACGGCCGCCCGCTCCACGATCACTCGAGCGCGCGCCGCCGCTCCTCTGCCTGCAACGCCTCGGTGAAGCTGCTCAGGTCACCGCCGACGATCTGGTCGAGCCGGTGCTCGGTGAGCTTGATGCGGTGATCGGTCACCCGGCTCTCCGGAAAGTTGTACGTGCGGATCTTCTCGGCGCGCTCACCGCTACCGATCTGGGAGCGCCGCTGCTCGGCGAGCTCGTGACTGCTGCTTCTCGCGCTCGAGCTCGTACAGGCGCGCGCGCAGCACGCGCATCGCCTTCGCCTTGTTCTGGAGCTGAGACTTCTCGTCCTGCATCGCTACGACGACACCGGTCGGGACGTGCGTGATCCTCACGGCCGAGTCGGTCGTGTTGACGCTCTGACCACCGGGGCCGGTCGAGCGGTAGACGTCGACCTTCAGGTCGTTCTCGTCGATCTGGACCTCGACCTCCTCGGCCTCGGGCATCACGGCGACCGTCGCGGTCGACGTGTGGATGCGTCCCTGCGACTCCGTGGTCGGAACGCGCTGCACGCGATGCGTGCCGCCCTCCCACTTGAACACGGAGTACGCGCCGTCACCCTTGACGGCGAACACCGCTTCCTTGATCCCGCCGCCCTCGCTCTCGCTCGTCGACAGCGTCTCGGTCTTGAATCCGCGCCGTTCCGCATACCGCTGCAGCATCCGCGTGATGTCGCCGGCCCAGAGCGCCGCCTCGTCGCCGCCGACTCCCTGGCGCACCTCGACGATGACGTCTTTCGCATCCGCCGGATCCGTCTCGACGAGCGCGAGCTTCAGCTCCTCCTCGACGCGGGCGATCTCCGCCTCGTACTCGGGGACCATCTCCGCGAGCTCGGGGTCCGAGCGCGCCGCGCCGAGGTCGGCGACAGCGGCGCGCCAGCGCTCGGCGAGCTTGTACGGCGTCTCCAGCTCCTTCAGGCGGCGCCCGACCTCCGCGGCTTCGCGGTGGTCGTTGTAGACGGCAGGGTCCGACAGACGCTCTTGCGTCTCGCGGTAGTTCCGCTCCAGCTCGTCGAGGAGCTGCTCCATTGCCGTTCCGGTGGCCACGCCCTAATTCTGCAGACGCGCGTCGAGCGTCAGCTCGACATTGCCCTTGAGCGCGCCCGAGACCGGGCAGCCCACCTCGGCCTGCTCAGCGGCCTCCTGGAAGGCGGCCTCGTCGATCCCCGGCACGACTCCGACGACCGTGAGGGCAGATTTCGTGATTCCCGTCCCGGGCACGAACGTCACGGTCGCGGATGTCTCGAGCCGCTCGGGCAGGTGACCATCCTTGGCCAGCCCGTTGGACAGCGCCATTGCGAAGCACGCCGCGTGCGCCGCGGCGATCAGCTCCTCGGGGCTCGTCTTACCCCCGTGCTGCTCCTCCGACCGCGCCGCCCAGCTCACCTGCAGCGGGCCGAACGCGCCGCTCGGCGCTTCGTGGATCTCGCCGCTGCCGTGGATCAGATCGCCTTGCCACGTTGCCTGCGCACTACGCTCGGTCGCCATGGTCATCCCTCCAGTTCCGCGTCGATGGACACTTTCGCGCTTGCCTTGATCAGACTCGAGAACGGGCAACCTTCGTCCGCGACCTCGATAACGCGGCGAAACGCATCCTCCTCGATACCCGTTACGCGGACGCGCACACGAACCTGCGACTCGACGATCAGGTGCCCCTTGCCCTCGACCTCGTCCATGACGATGTTGGCGTTCACGTCGATGCGCTCTGGGGGCGATCCCGCGCGCGTGAGCTCGCCGGCGACCGAGGTCGCGAGACAGGCCGCATGCGCGGCGGCGAGCAGCTCCTCGGGGCTCGTCTTCCCCTCGTTTCCCTTGCCGATACGGACGGCGTTCGAGTACTCGAGGCGCTCGAACGCACCGGTTCCCGCGCTGATCAGCCCGCTGCCGCGGGCGAGGTTCCCCTCCCAGACGACGTTCGCGTGCCGCTCGATGCGCGGCATGAACTACGCCATTACTTCGACGCGTGAATCCGCGTCCGTGCGCTCGACCCGCAGCACCTCCTGCAACGCGCGGATCGAGACTTCGATCTGGTCGAGCGTCGGCTCACGCGTCGTCAGACGCTGCAGCCACAAGCCCGGGGCGAGCAAAGCCATCAGGTAGGTGTTGTCGGTGTGCTTGCCGGCAAAGCGAATGAGCTCGTACGCAATCCCCGCGATGACCGGGAGCAGCAGGATGCGCGACACGATCAGCCAGTACCACACGGGGCGGCCGAAGAAGGCGAAGACGAAGATCGCAATCACCATGACCCAGAGCAGGAACGCCGTGCCGCAGCGTGGATGGATCAGCGAGTAGCGCTGCACACGCTCCGGAGTGAGCTCGTCCCCGGCCTCGAGCGCGTTGATCGCCTTGTGCTCGGCAGCGTGGTACTGGAAGACGCGTCGCAGGTCCGGCAGCAGCGAGATCAGCGACAGATAGAGGATGAAGACCGACACGCGGATCAATCCTTCGACGACGACGAAGGAACCCGTGCTGGAGATCGGCAACAGGTCCGTGAGCAGCGCCGGCGTCACCTTGAAGAGCGCGATGGCGAACCCGATCGCGACCGCGAAGGCGAAGAACAGCTGCCCGCGCGACAGCTCAGCGGGCGCCTCGTCCTCGTCGCCCTCCTCCTGCGCGGCGTAGTTCGCCGAGATCGCGAGCGCCCGGAACCCGATCGCGAGCGACTCGCCGAGCGCGAAGATGCCCCGGATCACGGGCAGGCGCGCAATGACGTGTCGCTTCATCGGAGACTCGATGTTGCGCGAGACGTGGGCGATGTCGCCGTCCGGCTTGCGCACAGCCACCGACCAGTTCGAGGGGCCGCGCATCATGACGCCCTCCAGGACGGCCTGACCGCCGTAGCTGACCGCCATGGGAGCCCGCTAGCCGCCGCGCCGAGCGCCGCCGGCCTTCTCGAGGCGCCGCTGGAAGCGCTCGACCCGGCCGCCGGTGTCCATCAGCTTCTGCTTGCCCGTGTAGAACGGGTGGCAGTTCGAGCAGACCTCGACGTGGAGGTCTGACTTCGTCGAACGCGTGACGAACTCGTTGCCGCAAGAGCAGCGAACCGTGGCGACGACGTACTCGGGATGGATGCCGGCTTTCATTGCTCGGCCAGGATAGCAGCGGCCGTTTGGGGTGCCACGTTGCCCCCGGAGACGACCGCGGCGACGGTGTTTCCCTTGTCCAGCGGCACCTTGCCGGCGAGCAGCGCGGCCGCTGTGGCCGCGCCGGCGAGCTCGCACGCGAGCTTCATGCGGCCGTACATGAACCTGAAGCCGTCTTCTAGATCCTCTTCGGAGACGAGCACGTTCTCGACGCCGAGGTCGAGGCAGATCTGGACGCAGTTCGGCCCTGCGTACGGCCCGTTCAGGCCGTCCGCCGCGGAATTCGGCTCGATCGTCACAGACTCCCCTGCCGCCATGCTCGCGGCGAGCGCGTTCGAGAGCTCGGGCTCGATCGCGACGACGCGCGCCTCAGGCTTGAGCCCCTTCACGGCGGTCGCGATGCCCGAAACGAGCCCGCCGCCGCCGACCTGGACGAGAACGACGTCCGCATCCGCGACGTCCTCGAGCATCTCCAGTCCAACCGTTCCCTGGCCTGCCATCACGAGCGGGTCGTCGTACGGGTGAACGAGCGTGCGCCCTGTCTCCTCGACGAGGCGGTCGAGGTACTCGAACGCCTCCGGCATGTCGGGCGGCGAATCGTCGACCGTCGCGCCGTAGGCACGCGCGGCGGCGATCTTCATCGGCGACGCCGTCTGCCACATCACGACGAGCGCGTCGATGCCCTCGACTGCTGACGCGTACGCGAGCGCTTGTGCGTGGTTACCGGCGGAGATGGAGATCACGCCGCGCCCCTTCTCCTCATCGCTGAGCGTCGCGAGCTTGTTCAGCACTCCGCGCGGCTTGAAGGCGCCCGTTCGCTGGAAGAGCTCCGCCTTGAAGTGCACCGGCACTCCGGCGCGCTCGGAGAGCGTGCGTGAGGAGAGCATCGGCGTGCGGTGTAGCCGTCCCGCAATCCGCTCACGCGCGCGGAAGACATCGTCGAGCGTCAGGAGCTCCGAAGTCGTAGCCATCGTGTCGATCCTAGACATGCCCCTGGGATCTGATCCCGTGACATGTCCGGCCTATCACGTGAGCTTGTACTCCGGGCCCGACCCGCCTTCCGGCGGCGTCAGGCGGCCGCCCTTTGCGCTGATCGCGCCGCACTGCACGCAGTTCGACGGCGTCACGTGCACCTCGCCGTCCGCCCACTCGTACACCTGCGCGGGACACATGTTCTCCCACATCTGCCCGATCTCGACGGGAACGTCCGTCTGCACGCGGATGTGATTCGGCTGGTCGTCCCGCGTCTTGTTGCCGGACGCGAACACCGACGAGAGCTTGTCGAACGTCAGCTTGCCGTCGGGCACGGGATAGCGGCCCGAGCGGCGGCTCGAGATGATCCGCTGCGCCGCGTCGGGCTCCGTTCGAATGTTCCCCGGAGGAAGGTGCCCCTTCGTCACGGTCGCGGCACCCGCGAGCGCGCCGCCGAGCCAGAAGCCGTGACCGAACGCCTGCCGGATGTTCCGCACCTCCTGCAGGTCCTCCCAGATGAAGCTCTCGTGCAGAGCGTCGTCGTACGACCCGAGCGCCGTCGCCGGGCTCGACCCCGGCCGCACCGCGGCGAACGCCGCCTCGGCCGCGAGCCGCCCGGACTCGATCGCGTAGTGGATGCCCTTCAGCGCCGGCACGTTGACGAACCCCGCACCGTCGCCGCAGAGCAGCAGTCCCGGAACGTGCAGCTGCTTCGGCAAGGCGACGAATCCGCCTTCGGGAATCGTCTTCGCGCCCCACTCGATGCGCTCGCCCCCTTTGAGAATGTCCCGCACGACCGGATGCGTCTTCAACTCCTGCAGAAGATCGTGCACCGAGAGCTCGGCGTCGCGGTAGTCGAGCCCGACGACCATCCCGAGCGAGACCATGTCGGTGCCGAGCGGATAGATGAACGAACCGCCGAACTCGCGATAGCGAGGGTTCTTGCGAAGCGGCCAGCCCAACGTGTGGATGACGCGGTCGAGCGGCCGCGGCACCTTCCAGACCTCCTTCACGCCGAGCGCCCACACCTGCGGACTCTCGCCCGCCAGTCCGAACCGCTCGATCGCCGCGCCGGTCAGGTGGCCCTGCGTTCCTTCGCAGAGAACGGTGACACGAGCGACGACGTCCGAGCCCGGCTCGAGGTTGGAGAGCGGCTCGCCGTCACGCGCACGCCCCCTGTCGCCGGTGCGCACGCCGCGCACGCGCCCATGCTCGACGAGAAGCTTCGTCGCCGCCGTCTCGGGCAGGATCGTCGCTCCGACCTCCTCGGCCTCCTGGCCGAGCCATCGCCCGAGCTCGGACACCGACGCGACGTAGTTGTTGTGGTTCTTCATCGTCGGCGGCGCCGGCATGCGCATCGCCTGGTGGCGCGTCAGGTAATAGACGGACTCGCTGCGGACCTCGCCGTGGAACGGCATGTCCGCGATCCGCTTCTGATCGCCGAAGAGGGTCCGCAGCGAGCGCGGGTTGACGACCGCGCCGGAGAGGAGGTGTGAGCCGACCTGCTTGCCCTTCTCGAGCACCGCGAACGGAACATCGCCGAGCCGCTCGGCGACGTGGGGCTCGGCCTCAAGCAGCTGCCCGAGGCGGATCGCGCACGCGAGACCGGCCGGCCCGGCGCCGACGATCAGGACGCCGACGTCGATTCGCTCTTCCGGCGGGTCCGTCGGCTCAGCGATGACCTCGCGTACGCTGAACGGCGGCGGGTAGTCCGACGGCTTCACGACTTGCGCTGCTTCACGAGCTCGGTCAGCTTCGGAACGATCTCGTGCAGGTCGCCGACAACGCCGAGATCGGCGAGCTCGAAGATCGGCGCATTGCCGTCCTTGTTGATCGCGACGACGACCCCTGAGCTCTGCATTCCCACCTTGTGCTGAATCGCGCCCGAGATGCCAACGGCGACGTACAGCTTCGGCGAGACCGTCTTGCCCGTCTGACCAACCTGCGCCGCGTAGGGGTACCAGCCCGCATCGACGACCGCGCGCGTCGCGGCAACGGCGCCGCCCAGCGCCTGCGCGAGCGCCTCGACGAGCTTGAAGTTCTCCGGCGCGCCGAGCCCGCGGCCGCCGGCGACGATCACCTGCGCGTCCTCGATCGACGGACCTTCGCTCTCCGCATGCGCCTGTTCGACCATCGCGGCCTTCGTGGAGAAGTCCTGCAGCTCGACCTGGACATCGTCGACCTGCGCGTCGCCTCCACTCTCTTGCGGATCGAAGGCGCCCGAGCGGAAGAGCGCGAGCCGCGGCTCCGACTTCCAGCCGACGTCGACGACGACGGAGTCCTGCAGCGCCGGGCGTTTGCCGACGAGCGTCCCGTCCTGCTGGACGAGGTCCGTGAGGTCCCAGTTCAGCCCGGCGTCGAGCCTCGCTGCGAGACCCGAAGCGACGTCCGCGGCGAGCACGCTCTGCCCGAACAGCACGGTGTCGTAACCGTGCTCGCGCACCAGGTGCTCCAGCACGTCGACGCGTGGCTGCGGCAACGGCGCGTCCAACGCGGCATCTTCGGCGACCCAGACCTTCGTCGCACCGTAGGCGCCGGCCCTGGCCGCCGCCTCACGCACGCCCGATCCGATCGCGACGCCGTGGATGTCTCCGCCGAGCGAGGCGGCCTTCGACACTACGGCGAGCGAGTTCTTGACGAGCTCGCCTCCGTGATGCTCGAGGAACACGAGCGTTCTCACAGCAGCCGCTTCTCCGCGAGAAAGTCGACGATCTTCTGCGCGCCACTGCCGTCGTCCTCGACCTTCACCGTGTCGCCGCGTGCGGGCGGGTCGCCGAGCGCAAGCACTTCGGTCTTCGAGCCCGCCTCGCCGAGCTGCGCCGCGTCGACGCCGAGGTCGGAGGCGGTAACGCTTTCCTGCGGCTTCTTCTTCGCGCCCATGATTCCCTTGAGCGACGGGTAACGCGGCTCGTTGATCGCATCCGAGACCGCGACGACGGCGGGGAGCGAAGCGTCGATCACGTCGTAGCCGAACTCGGTCTGCCGCTTCACGCGCGCCTTTCCTTCGGCGACCGTCAACTCGGAGGCCTGCGACACGAGAGGCATACGCAAGCGGTCGGCGACGGCCGCCCAGAGAACGGCGCCGTCGGAGTCACTCGACTGCTGCCCGAAGAGGATCAGGTCCGCCTGCTCGCGCTCCAACGCCTTTGCGAGCGCAAGGCTCGTTGCGACGAGATCCGACCCGGCAGCGGCGGGATCGCTCACGAGCACGGCGCGGTCGGCGCCCATCGCGAGCCCTTTGCGCAGCGAGTCGAGGGCCCGTTCGGGCCCGAGCGACACGAGCACCACTTCGCCGTCGCCGGTCGCGTCCTTGACGCTCAGCGCTTCCTCGATCGCGTTCGCGTCGAACGCGTTCAGTGCGCCCTCGCCCGAGCGGTCAAGCCGCTTCGTTGCTGGATCGAGGCGTTTCGCCTGCGATTCGGGCACTTGTTTGACGCATACGGCGATCTTCATCGCGCAGGACTCTAACGACGCGGTTCTAAGTTAGGGTCCGTTGCTCCCTCGGCTCGTGCGCATTGTCCTCGCTCTCATAATCACGCTCTCGCTCGTCACGAGCGCGGCCGCGACGACGACTAAGCGCGTCCCACGGCTGATCTTCCCGGTCGTCGGCACGACGTCGTACCACGACGACTTCGGGGAGCCGCGCGCCGGCGGCGCGCACCAGGGCAACGACATTCTCGCCGCACGTCATGCGCCCGCCGTCGCGGTCGAAGCCGGCACGGTCGAGTTCTGGACGACATCCGTACAAGCGGGCTGCATGCTCTACCTGCACGGCGACAGCGGTACGACGTACCTCTACATCCATCTCAACAATGACCTCACGGGACGCAACGACAACCAGGGAAAGTGCGTCCCGGGCACGTCGTACGCGCCGGGCTTGAAAGACGGCGCGCGCGTCGCGGCCGGTCAGCTGATCGGCTTCGTCGGCGACTCGGGCGACGCGAACGGCATTCATCCGCATCTTCACTTCGAGGTACATCCGAACGACGGCGGTGCCGTCGACCCGTACTCGTACCTGCGCAAGGCGCAGCAGCTCATGTTCTATGCCAAGCCCGGCGCGAAGGTCGCGCTCAGCATCGGCGGAACCGTCGTTTCCGCGTTCGGCGACGAACTCGAGCTCAAGACTTCGCAGGTGCAGCTGAACTCGGGCAAGCCGGTCAAGGTCTCGCGGCCGATCGTGCTTTCCCTCGCGGCCGACGCGCGCGTACTGGTGGATCTGCCAGGCGTCGCAGTCGGACTCGACGCGTTGCTCTCCGGCGTCTACGCGACCGTGCAGACACTGCCGATTCGAGCGACGATCGCCGCTCAGCGCGGGGACGCGAACGTGCTGACCGCGTCGCGCATCATGCTCGGCGGCTAGGTCCCGCGGCTACTCGGGCCAGCAGCTCGTCCGGCGCGAAGCGCCGGTCGTGCACGTTCTCGAGCCACCAGGTCGCTCCAGCCTCGGCGTAGTCGGCGCAGAGCGAACCGTCGCCCGGTGACGAGTACCCGTTGCAGGCAACGTCGAACGCCTCGCCGCGGCCAATCGCAGTCACCTTCTCTGCGAGCTCGTCCGGCGGTCATCGTCATCCCTTCGATCGCGACGCTGTTCGCGATCCAGCCGTCCCAGCGCGCGGCTCGGCGCAGCGCCTGCGCGCTGTTGCCACCCATCCAGATCGGGCCCGGCCAGAGACCACGCACCGTTGTCAAACCGTCGTCGAGCAGCTTCGCGCGGTGATGTGGATCGAAGTCCTCGTCGAACGCGGTGAACTCCTTCTCGTTTCCGCCCAGGCCGGCGCCGAACACAACGCGTCCGCCGTTCAGGCGTTCGAGCGTGCCGAGCTGTTGCGCGACGACCTGAGGACGCCGGCGCGGCAGCGGCGTGACAGCGGTTCCGAGCGTGAGCTGCTCGGTCGAGCACGCGACGGCCGCGAGCGTCACCCAGGGATCGGCCGACGGCGGCCCCCACACGAACGCGAGGTGATCCCAGGTGAAGAAGCCGTCCCAGCCGGCGGCCTCGGCGGCCCGCGCGACCCGAACCACCGCGTGCGGGTCGGCGTACGTTCCGAAGTTCGAAAGGCAGATCGGCGAATTGCACGAACTAACGACCGGCGAACTTCGGCTCGCGCTTCTCGATGAACGCGTTCAGCCCCTCCTTCGCGTCCTCGGTCGCGAACAGGTCGCCGAAGTGATCCGCCTCGCTTCGCAGGTTCTCGGCGTGGTCGCCCTGGAGCGCGCGGTTCGTCGCAGCCTTCGCGGCCGCGAGCGCGACCGGGCTCTTCGAGGCGAGCAGCCGTGCCGTCTCGAGCGCCGCCTCGAGCACGGGATCGTGCACGGCGTTGACAAGGCCGCGCTGCAGAGCCTCCTCTGCGTCGACCACGCGGCCCGTGAGGATGAGCTCTTTGGCGAAGCCGATTCCACACACGCGCGCCAGGCGCTGCGTCCCTCCCCAGCCCGGGATGATTCCGAGGTTGATCTCCGGCTGGCCGAGCTTTGCCCTCGGCGACGCATAGCGAATGTCGCAGGCGATTGCGAGCTCGCAGCCGCCGCCGAGCGCGAAGCCGTTGATCGCCGCGATCGTCGGCTTCGGCATCGTCTCGAGCAGCGTCGCGACCTCGTGGCCGAGCGCACCCCACTCCTTCGCGCCGTCAGGCCCGAGCCCGCTCATGTACTTGATGTCTGCGCCCGCAATGAACGCGCGGTCGCCGGCGCCCGTGAGAACGACGACGCGCACGCCGTCGTCATTGCGCTGCCCGCTCAGCTCGTCACGCAGCTCGGTGAGCGTCGCGACGTCGAGCGCGTTCATCGCGTCAGGCCGGTCGACCACGACGGTCGCGACGGAGTCCTCGCGCTCGACGCGGATGTTCACGCCGGAACGCGCGCGCGCAGGAAATCGACGATCTCCATCGTCGGCGCACCGGGCGTGAAGACCTCGGCCACGCCCTGCTGCTTGAGCTCGGCCGCGTCCTCGGTCGGGATCGTGCCTCCCACGACGACGAGCACGTCCTCCCGGCCGTTGTCGCGCAGGCCTTCGAGGATCTTCGGCACGAGCGTCATGTGCGCGCCGGAGAGAATCGAGATGCCGACCGCGTCGGCGTCCTCCTGCACGGCCGTCTCGACGATCTGCTCCGGCGTCTGGTGCAGGCCGGTGTAGATCACTTCCATGCCCGCGTCGCGGAGCGCGCGCGCGATGATCTTGGCGCCGCGATCGTGCCCGTCGAGACCGGGCTTTGCGATGACGACTCGGATCTTCCGCGCCACGGCGCGGAGACTACAGCCCGCGTTCCGCGCGGTAGCGCCGCTCGATCGCCCGGTTGCGGCGCCAGGTGTTCAGCAGGACGAAAATCGGGACGAGCGCGATCAGCGCCAGCAGTGCTCCGGGGACGACGAACCACAAGGTGCTCAACGCGCCCTTCGGTTGCTTGCCGTTGGGGACGTTGACCGCCTTCGGCTGCTTCCCCGACTCGACGGGCGAGAAGGCCTGCTCGGGAATCATCGAGTCCACCAGCCACTGCCCGGTGCGGGCGTGCTTCTTCAGCTCGACGGCGAACGCGATGGGGCCACGCTTGCTGGTGGGGCGCGGCTGCAGCAGGAGGTCGATGGTGACGTCGCCCGGATACGCCGACAGCAGGTTCCACGAAGGCTTGTCGGGGATGCGCGCCGGGAACGGCTGCACCGGCAGGTCTCCGCCGTTCCAGCGCGCGCGGGCGATTCCGCTGCGCATCGCCGGCGTCGCGAGAGCCCACGCCGCTTCGGGATCGGCTCGCGTCACACCTGTCCGCACGAACGCGACGAGTGTCCGGTTCAGGGCGCGCCGGTCCGAGGCCGTGAGGCGCATCTGGTGCACGACAGTCTCGACCGTCTGCGCCGGTGTGGTGCCCGTCGGCACGCGCGCGTACGTTCTCCCGTGATCCTTCGGGAGCAGGATCGCCGCGACGGCGACTCCCGCGAGCAGGACGAGGAAGCCTCCCGTCCACGCAAAGCGCCGCCGCCACCGGTATGACTGCAGCAATCCCATCACTCGTCGATCAGAGCGAGTGGGACCGGTAACGCTTGACCGCTCGATGGCCCCGCCACCAGCCGCGTATGCCGATCGCGGCGAGCATGACGAGACCGAGCGCGAACGCGCTCATCGGCAGGAAAAGCCACTTCTGGGACAGCGCACTCTTGTACTCGACTTTCGCCACGGACCCACTGGCGCTGGCCGGCGGGGAGGGAACGCCCGAGTAACCGGCAGGTGCCCACGAGTCGACGAGCCAGTGGCGCGTCTTCCCGTCCCTGAACGGCTTCAGCGTCAGGTCGAACACGGTGGCCTGCACGCTCTTGTGCCTTTTGTCGGGATAGACCGCGACCTGCAGCCACACCGAGTCGCTGAACGAGCCCTTCAGCTTGTACCTCGCCGATTGGAGCGGGTAGGGCTGAACGGGAATGTCCTGCGTCGCCCACGTCTTCCGCGTGTAGCCGCTACGCAGGTCGGGTGTCGCAAGGTCGTACGACAGGTCGACGTGCTGCCGCCGCACTGCGGTGTTGACGAACTCGGCCGCGACGCGGAGCACCCCCTCCTTCTTCGCGACCGAATAGTCGGCGGGCACAGGCGCGGCCACGATCGTCGGCTTCCCAGGGCGCGTCTTCGGATAGTGGACGTGCGACGTGTTCGACCAGTGGTACATCGAGAAGGCCACGCCGGCGACGCCCAGCGTCACGACAGTCGCGGTCAAGGCGCGACGACGGCGCCTCGGCGAAGAGAGGAAGCCCCTCACGCCGACCAAGGATACGTGTGGTTTAGCCCCCGGACCCGAGTTGCGGGGTGTTCACCGCGCCGCCGTTCGGGGCGACGTAGGAAACGAGCCAGCGCTTGTTGTCTCCGGTCCCGACGGGCTTCAACTCGATGAAGAACGCCTGTGAGAGCGTCGCCTTGTGCGGCTTGGCGAAGACGTAGACGTCCAGCAACACGTCGTTCGGGTGCGACCATTGCACCTTGTAGCTCGCGCCGCCGAAGTCTTTCCGCGGGAAGTACTGCACAGGAATATTTCCAGTCAGCCACTGCTTGTAGGTGTAGCCGTTCTTGAGCTCCGGATGGGTGAGCTTCCACGAGAGCGGTAGGTTCTGGCGCGTCATCGTGGCGAGAACGTATTTCGCCGCGACGGTCTCGGCGTTTTTCGGCACCGGCACCGTCGGTGGGGTCTTGCTCGCGTCGACCGGCTGGCCCGCTCGCGTACCCGGGTGCTTCACGTCGGAGGTATTGCCGAAGTACGCGATCAGGAAGGCGATTCCGCCCGCCACCAAGACGAGGGCAGCCAGGTACGGCAGAGCCTTCGTAACCCGACGGCCTACGGTTTGCTGAGGCTTGGTCGCAGCAAATTCACCCACGTGGAGATAGTAGACGCCGATTTGGGGCCAGGGGTTAGAAAACAGGTGTCTCGCGCCAGACGCCCCAGACTTCTCTGAGCGCGTCGCACATCTCGCCCATGGTCACGTAGGCGCGGGCGGCATCGACGATCGGAGGCATCAGGTTCCGATCCTCGTGGGCGGCGTCCTCCTTCAGGCGCGCCAGCGCGGCGCTCGCGGCGTTCGCGTCGCGGCGGGCACGGAGCGCCTGCACGCGCTCGATCTGTTTCGTCTCGAGCGCGGGATCGATACGGAGGATCTCGGGAGGCGGTTCGTTCTCTAGCTCGTAGCGGTTGACACCAACGACGATCCGCTGTTTCGCCTCCACCTCGGACTGGTAGCGAAACGACGCCTCCGCGATCTCACGTTGGAAGAAGTTCTCCTTGATCGCCGCGACGACTCCGCCGAGCTTCTCGATGCGGTCGAAGTACTCGTACGCCTCGGCCTCGAGGGTGTTCGTCAGATGCTCGACGTGGTACGAGCCGCCGAGCGGATCGATCGTGTTCACGACTCCGGTCTCATGCGCGATCACCTGCTGCGTGCGCAGCGCGATCCTCACTGCGTCCTCGGTCGGGAGCGCAAGGGCTTCGTCGAACGAGTTCGTGTGGAGCGACTGCGTGCCGCCGAGCACCGCGGCGAGCGCCTCGAGCGCCGTGCGCACGATGTTCACCTCCGGCTGCTGCGCGGTCAACGAGACGCCGGCGGTCTGCGTGTGGAAGCGCATCAGCCACGAGCGGGGGTTCCGCGCGCCGTAGCGCTCGCGCAGCTCGCGCGCCCAGATCCTGCGTGCCGCGCGGTACTTCGCGATCTCCTCGAAGAAGTCGAGGTGCGCGTTGAAGAAGAAAGAGAGGCGCGGCGCGAAGTCGTCGACGTCCAGCCCCCGTTCGATCGCCCAGTCGACGTACGTGAAGCCGTTCGCAAGCGTGAACGCGAGTTCTTGCGACGCGTTCGAGCCCGCCTCGCGGATGTGGTAGCCGGAGATCGAGATCGGATGCCACTTCGGCATCTCCTGCGCGCAGAACTCGATCATGTCGGTGACGAGCCGCATGCTCGGCTCTGGCGGGAAGATGAACTCCTTCTGCGCGATGTACTCCTTGAGGATGTCCGTCTGGATCGTCCCGCGGAGCTCGGAGCGTGCGATGCCCTGCTCCTCGGCGACGCAGATGTAGAACGCGAGCAGCATCGCCGCCGGCGAGTTGATCGTCATCGACGTCGAGACCTCGCCGAGGGGGATGCCGTCGAACAGCGTCTCGGTGTCCGCCAGCGAGTCGATCGCGACGCCTTCGCGGCCGACCTCGCCGAGTGAGCGTGGCGAGTCGGAGTCGTAGCCCATCAGCGTCGGCATGTCGAACGCCGTCGAAAGGCCCGTCTGGCCGTGGTCGAGCAGGTAGCGGAAGCGCTCGTTCGTCTCCTCGGCGGTGCCGAAACCGGCGAACTGCCGCATCGTCCAGAGGCGCCCCCGGTACATCGACGGGTACACGCCCCGCGTAAATGGGTAGACGCCCGGGTAGCCGAGGTCGCGGTCGTGGTCGATCTCGACGTTGTCCGGGGAGTACAGCGGCTCGTTCTCGAGGCCCGAGATCGTCGAGAAGAGCTCGCCTTGCCGCTCGGGCGAGGCCTCGTACAGCTCCTTGCGCCAGGCTTCGGTACCGGAAAGCGAGCGCGGATCCTCAGTCGTCGCCATGCTGAGCCATTGTAGGAGCGCCTGGTTTCCAGAGGATTTCGGCCCCGCCGTTCGCGGCGCGCGCGAGGATGAAGAGGAGATCGGACAGGCGGTTGAGGTACACCGCGGCAAGCGGATTCGTGTCGTCGACGCCGAGCACTCGCCGCTCGGCACGGCGGCACACGGCGCGCACCAGGAAAAGGCGTGCCGCAAATTCGTTCCCGCCGGGAAGCACGAAGCTCTTCAGGGGCTCGAGCCGCGCGTTCGCCTCGTCGCACGCCGCTTCGAGGCGGTCGATCGACTCCTGCGTGACGCGCAGCCTGCCGTCGTCCTCGACGAAGGGAACCGAGAGGTCGGCGCCGAGGTCGAAGAGCTCGTTCTGAACGTGCTCGAGTACCGCGCCCGACTCGGCGGCGAGCGCCCACCCAAGCATGGAGTTGAGTTCGTCGACGTCGCCGATCGCCTCGACGCGCGCGTCCGTCTTGGAGATGCGCGACCCGTCGCCGAGGCTCGTCTCGCCGGCGTCGCCGGTGCGCGTGTAGATCCGCGTCAGCCGGACGGGCTCTTCACGTTTGCGCATGCACCTAGGTTACGGACGCGGCGCGGCGGCGGTCAGCGCGAGGCGGGTGCGGCCGCTCGCTCCGCCTGGGCGAGGATCTGCCGCGCGATCACGAGACGCTGGATCTCGCTCGTCCCCTCGTAGATCTCGGTGATCTTCGCGTCGCGGTAGTACCGCTCGACGGGGAACTCCTTCGTGTAGCCGTAGCCGCCGAGGATCTGGATCGCCTCCGCGGTCTGACGGCGCGCCATCTCGGACGCGAACAGCTTCGCCTTGGCGCCCTCCTCCGTGTGCGGCGCGCCGGTTGCCTTGAGCCACGCCGCGCGATAGACGAGCAGGCGCGCGGCGTCGATCTCGGTCGACATGTCGGCGAGCTTCCACTGGATCGCCTGGAAGTTCGCGATCCGTTGCCCGAAGGCGTGTCGCTCCTGCGCATACGAGCGCGCCACGTCGTATGCCGCCTGCGCGATGCCGAGCGCCTGCGCGGCGATCCCGATCCGGCCGCCGTCGAGTGTCGCCATCGCGACGGTGAAGCCTTTGTTCTCCTCGTGCAGGAGGCGGTCGCGGGCGACCTGCGCACCTTCGACGACGATGTCGTTCGTCGCCGAGGAGTTGAGTCCGAGCTTCTCCTCGTCGCGCGTGACGCGAACGTGGTCGGCGTCGAGGATGAAGGCGGACACGCCTCGCGCGCCGTCCGTCGACTCGTCGGTGCGCGCGAAGAGGAGGAACGTGCCCGCGTAGCGGCCGTTGGTGATCCACTGCTTCGCGCCGGTGATCGTCCAGCCGTCTTCGGTCGGCTCGGCCCTCGTCCGTAGCGAGCCGGCGTCGGAGCCCGCTTCCGACTCGGTGAGGGCGAAGGCGCCGAGCACTTCTCCGCGAGCGAGCGGCGGGACGAAGCGCGCCTTCTGCTCGTCGGTGCCGAAGACGAGGATTGGCAGGGTCGTCGCGCTCGTGTGCACGGCAACCGTCACGCCCACTCCGGCGTCGGCTCGCGACAGCTCCTCGAGGACGAGGATGTACGAGACGAAGTCGGCGCCTGCGCCGCCGTACTCCTCGGGCACGCACGCGCCCATCAACCCGAGCTCGGCAAGCTCTCCGAAGAGCTCGCGCGGGAAGAGATGCTCGCGATCCCACTCCGCCGCGTGCGGCTCGATCCGCTCGCGCGCGAAGTCGCGGGCGAGCGCCTGGATCTCCCGCTGCTCCGGCGTGAGCTCGAAGTCCACGCGGGGAGTCTAGTTTTCGGGACTACGCAACTTCTGAGCGGATCTCGCGCAGCGCGACATCGCGCTCGCGGAATGCGTCGACAACCTCCGGGTCGAACTGCTTCCCGGACTGGTCGGCAATCTCGTCCACGGCGTACGACCACGGTTGCTGCCTGCGGTACGGCCGATCGCTCGTGATCGCGTCCAGCGCATCCGCGACCGCGAACACGCGCGCGCCGAGCGGGATCTGGTCGCCGACGAGGCCGTCCGGGTACCCGTCTCCGTCCCAGCGCTCGTGGTGCGAGCGAATGACCGACAGGCATTCAGGGCTCATGAAGGAGACTCCCTCGAGCATCTGCTCGCCGAGCACAGTGTGCGTCTCGATCAGACGGCGCTCGGCAACCGACAGTGGCGCGGGCTTCTGGAGCACCTGGTCAGGAATCCCGATCTTGCCGAGGTCGTGCAGCAGGAAGCCGTACTCGATGCTCGGGTCGTTCAGCAGCTCGGGCGCGCACACACCTGCGAGCTCGACGGCGTAAAGCTGTACGCGCTGCGAATGGGCACGCGTGCCCGTGTCTTTCGACTCGAGCGCGCCTGCGAGCGCGGCGACGGTGTCGTGATACGCGGCGTTGAGCAGCGACCGCTGCTGGCGCTCGATCTCGAGAAGGTGACGGAGGTCGCTCGCGTACAGCAGGAGCTGCTCCTCCGAGTCGACGCTTCGCGGGGGCCGGAGCGGCACGCCGTTCATTCCGCCGGCGAGGCGCTCGACGACCGACAGCAGCTCGAGCGGGCTGAAGGGCTTCTTGATCAGTGCGTCGGCGCGCGAGCCGTGAAGATCCGCAAGCTCGGAGCCGGTGAGGAGGACGATCGGAATGTCGCGCGTCTGCGGCGCACTCCGGAGCGCTCGCGTGTACTCGAGCCCGTCGATCCCCGGCATGAGAACGTCGAGCACGATCACGTCCGGCTTGCAGGCGGAGATGCGTCGAGCGGCCATCGCCGCGCTGTCGGCCTCGTCGAGCTCGAGGTCGAAGATCTCGAACGTGGTGCGGAGTAGTTCCCTTAGGCCTGGGTCGTCATCGACCAACAGCAAACGCATGCGGCATTCACCCCCTTTGTGTTGTCTGCTCTTCGCCGGGACTCTCGTCAATCCCCCGGACGGGGGAGGTTGCCTCAGTAAGCGTAGAAGCCGCGGCCGCTCTTCCGCCCGAGCCTCCCGGCCTGCACGTACTGGCGGAGCAGCGGGCACGGCGCGTACTTGGGGTCGCCGAGGCCTTGGTGGAGGACATCCATGATCGAGACGCACGTGTCGAGACCGATCAGGTCTGCGAGCGCGAGCGGGCCCATCGGGTGCGCAAAGCCGAGCCGCGCGATCGTGTCGATCGCCTCCGCTTCCGCGACTCCCTCCATCAGCGCGTACGCGGCCTCGTTGATGAACGGCATCAGGATCCGGTTCGAGACGAACCCGGGAAAATCGCGCGCCTCCGCCGGCTCCTTGCCGAGGTCGCGCGCGAGCTGGACGATCGCGGCCGCGGTTTCGTCGGAGGTCTGCACGGCGCGGATCACCTCGACGAGCTTGAGCACCGGAACGGGGTTGAAGAAGTGCATCCCGATGACGCGCTCGGGCCGTTGCGTGACTGCGGCGAGCGACGTGATCGGGATCGACGACGTGTTCGAGGCGAGAATCGCACTCGCAGGCAGCACGCTGTCGGCGCGGCGAAAGACTTCCTCCTTCGTCTGAGCGTCCTCGACGACGGCCTCGATCAGCAGGTCGGCCTGGACGAGGTCTTCGGCCGGCGTGACGCGCGCGAGCACCACGTCGGCCGAGGCGCCGCCTTTCTCGGCGAGCCGCTCGAGGCTCTTGCGCATCGCGGTGAGACCGCGCTCGATCGCGCCGGGAAAGGGATCGTGCAGCGAAACGCGTCGGCCGGACGCGGCGACGACCTGCGCGATCCCGCCGCCCATCTGCCCCGCGCCGACGACGAGGACGTGCTCGAACTCCACGCGCGGAGGCTACAACGCGGCCGGCAATGCCTCCTTCGGTCGGCGTCGCCGGACTCAGCACGGCGAGAGCGAGCGCGAGCACGGCCGTGGCGGTTGCGAGCGGCCAGCGCCACTCGAAGTTGCCGTCGTGCGCCACGCGGGTGAGACGCCAACTGGCGGTGTTCATCGCCATCCACGTCCGGCCGCCCTTCAGACGCAGCGCGAGCAACCTCCCGCCGTCGGCAAGCCTGAGCCTCGCGGTCCCGAGCGCAGTCTGGTCGCCGCGCCAGGGAAGCCCGATGCAGTGCGCGCTGCCGTTCACCGTGTCGAGCGCGTGGACGAACGGGTAGCCACCGGGACGCGAGTACAGCGTGTACACCCAGCGCCCGTCACCACTCGTCGCACGGGTGAGCGCTGAACCTTCCATCACCCAGTCGAGCTGCGTCTTGTCTGCGATGCGGCCCGGACGAAGAACGTGGTTTCGCAGGTCGTACGCACGCACGACGTAGCGGTTCACGTAGTTCACGTCAACGTGCTCGGTCAGGTAGAGGGTCGACGCGTCCGGGGAAAGCGCGTCGTAGGCAAAGTCGCCGTCGAGGGTGATCCGGTCGACGACGCGCATCCTGCGCGTGTCGAGGATCGCGAACCTGGACGGCGATCCGGCGAACGACATGCCGACGACGAGGCGCTTGCCGTCGCGGGAAAGCCCCTCGCCGCCGGTCGGCGAGTACGTCGGCGCCGGAATGCCCCACGAACCGGCGAGGTCGGCCCACGTAATCACGGAGCCGCCGCGGACGCTCACGCGCTCGATCGCGGTGCGGTTACCGATCGGAACGGCGACGTAGCGCGTCTTGCCGTCGTGCGCGAGCACGCCGAGCCCGCCCTCCGAGACGTAGCTCGGGCCGGCGGCGAGTGCGGCGGATCCGGAAGCGAGAAAGACGAGAGCTGCAAAAGCTGCAACGAGACGGTGCACGGCGATCCCCTCCTGGTTTCGCGGACATCGCTACTACGCCCACCGAAGCGTCAAGGGTCCCTCGAGCCTCGTTGCTGTTTCGGTTACGGCAGCGTCGGGCCGTCGGGCCGGACGGGCTCCCAGGCCAGGGGGTCGTCCTCGAGATCGGTGATGCCGGCGGTGTGGAGAGCGCCGGAGACCAGCGTCCGGCGGTGTGCGGCGTACGTCAGGACGTGGGCGACCATCCCCCCGTAGGTGAAGAACCACGGAGTCCCGGTCGTCGTGTCGACGAACGTGTCGTCGAGGCCGCCTCGGTCACACGCATCTCGAACGTGACCAAGGAACACGGGGCCGCACTCGGCCAGCCGTGACTGCATCGAGTCGACGCTTTCGGCGTTCTCGACGCCGAAGTCGTATGGACGGTTCGCCACGGCCTGGTTCCACATGTCCATCTGGCCGACGAGCCGGGAGAGCAGCGAGCGCGCCGTCGGGTTCTCGTCGATGCCCTCGACGGAGATCTCGATCGGCGTGTCGAGTTGAGGATCATTCAGGCGGCGCGCGCGGTCGATCATCTGACCAACGAGCCAGATGTGGTGTTCGGTCATGGTCACGACGAGATCCATCGAGGTCACCTCTTTTCTCGCGGGCAGCCGGAGGCCGCCGGGCGGGTGGAAGTGCACGCGGTTCGGTGCAGGCAGGTACATCACCCCCGGGTTCGTACGCCAAGCGGACGGCGCAACGCCATACTCGCGGCGGAACGCACGTGTGAAGGCTTCGTGCGAGGCGTAGCCCGCTTCGACGGCAACGTCGAGGATCCCGAGCTTGCCTTCGAGCAGGCGAAAGGCCGCCCGCTCGAGCAGGATCCGTCGCCGGAGCCGGCCCGGAGCCTCGCCCGCCGCCGCGCTCACGACTCGATCGAGCTGTGACCGCGACACGTGTAGTCGAGCGGCCAGCTCGCCGGCTCGAGCAGGCTCATCGAGGCTCGACTCGACGACGTCGATGAAGCCTGCGAACGCGTCCGCTTGGGTGCTCACCCGTCGATCTTGCCGCCCATCGAATCGAGGCGCTTGATCGTTTTCCTCGTCCTTCGACGAGCGCTGCTGCGACGTTCAGACTTCGAGCAGGAGCGCGTCGCCCTGGCCGCCGCCGGAGCAGATCGCGGCCAGGCCGAGACCGCCGCCGTTGCGGCGCAGCTCGTGCACCATCGTTCCGACGATCCGGCCGCCGCTCGCGCCGATCGGATGACCGAGCGCGACGGCGCCGCCGTTCACGTTCACGATCGCCTCGTCGGCGCCGAGCATGCGCGTCGAGTTGAGCGCGACCGACGAGAACGCCTCGTTGATCTCGACGCGCTCGACCTCGCTCATCGACTTGTTCGCCTTCTCCAGCGCGCGGTGACCGGCGCGCGCAGGCGTGCGCGCCAGGTAAGCGAAGTCGTCCGCGACGTACGCCTGCGACAGGATCGTGGCGAGGATCTCCAGACCGCGCCGCTTGGCGAACTCCTCCGACGTGACGATCACGCACGACGCGCCGTCGTTGACGCCGGGCGCGTTTCCGGCGGTCGTCGTTCCCTCTGGGTCGAAGACCGGCTTCAGCTCCGCGAGCTTCTCGAGCGTCGTGTCGCGGCGGATGCCCTCGTCGTCGGTCACGTCGTCCACGGGAACGATCTCGTCGGCCAAGCGCCCGGCGTCCTGAGCCGCCGCCGCACGCTGGTGCGAACGGACGGCCCACTCGTCCTGCTCCTCGCGCGAGATGCCCAGCTCGCGCGCGACCTTCGAGTTCTGCTGCACCATGTGCAGCTCGTCGAACGTCGACGTGAGCCCATCGAAGACCATCGAGTCGATCAGCTCGCCGTTGCCGAGCCGGTAGCCGAAGCGGGCCTTCTTGAGAAGGTAGGGCGCATTCGTCATCGACTCCATGCCGCCGGTGACGATGCACTCGTGCTCGCCGGCACGGATCATCGCGTCGGCGATCTCGATCGCGCGGATCGAGGACGCGCAGACCTTGTTGATCGTGTCCGCCGGCGTCTCGACGGGAAGTCCCGCGCCGACCGCAGCCTGCCGCGCAGGCGCCTGGCCCGCGCCGGCCTGGAGCACCTGGCCCATGATCACGTACTCGGGCTCGTTCGGCTCGAGGCCGATCCGCTCGAGCGCGGCCTTGATCACGACCGCTCCGAGCTGCGTCGCCTCGTACTTCGCGAGCCCGCCGCCGAGTCGTCCGAACGGCGTGCGGACAGCTGCGACGATGACTGAACGGGTCTCGTTCACCGGTCCAGCCTAGCGCCGGCGTGCCGTGTACCTGAGAGAGTTCGAGCATGGTCGACCTGCCGACCGGCACCGTCACGTTCCTCTTCACGGACGTCGAGGAATCGACGCGACTGCTCGAGCAGCTCGGCGCAGCCGAGTACGGAAAAGTGCTCGAAGAGCATCGCGCGCGGCTTCGCCGCGTGTTCCACCTCGGGCGCGAGGTGGACACGCAGGGCGACGCCCTCTTCTACGCGTTCGAACGCGCGGACGACGCCGTCGCCGCGGCCGCGGCAGGGCAGCGCGCGCTCGAGGGCTTGCCGCTCCGCGTGCGGATGGGACTGCACACCGGCCAGCCGTCGATCGTCGGCGACGACTACATCGGCCTCGACGTCCACCGGGCCGCGCGTATTTCCGCCGCGGCGCACGGCGGGCAGGTGCTGCTCTCGCAGACGACGCGCGATCTCGCGAACGCGGAGGCGCGCGACCTCGGCGAGCACCGCCTCAAGGACCTGACGCAGCCGCAGCCGCTCTACCAGCTTCTGGCACCCGGCCTCGAGACGGAGTTCACGCCGCTGCGGACGCTCGAGAACCGGCCCACGAACCTGCCGTCGCAGGCGACGCCGCTCGTCGGGCGGAGCGCCGAGCTCGAAGACGCTCCGCGCGTTGCTCGAAGACGACGACGTCCGGCTCGTCACGCTCACCGGCCCGGGCGGCTCCGGCAAGACGCGACTCGCTCTCCACGCGGCCGCGGAGGCCGTCGAGCTGTTCCGGAACGGCGTGTGGCTCGTCGCCCTCGAGGCCGTCACCGAGCCTGCGTTGCTGCTGCCGACCATCGCCCAGACGCTCGGCCTGTACGAGTCGGGCGACAGGCCGCTGGAGGACGCGCGATTCACGAGCACCTCGCAGGGCAGAACGTCCTGCTCGTGCTCGACAACTTCGAGCAGCTGCTGGACGCGGCGCGGGCCGTGAGCGACCTCCTCGACGCCTCGCCGCTCGTGCAGGTCGTCGTGACGAGCCGGGCGCCGCTTCGCCTCGCGGCGGAGCACGTCTTCCCCGTGCCGCCGCTGCTGCTGCCCGACCCGAGCTCGCTCCCTGACGCTCGACGCGCTCTCGCAGTACGAGGCGGTGCAGCTGTTCGTCGAGCGCGCGCAGGCGGTCGCGCCGACGTTCGCGATTACCAGCGAGAACGCGCCCGCAGTCGCCGAGCTGTGCGTGCGCCTGGACGGCCTGCCGCTCGCGATCGAGCTCGCCGCGGCTCGGGTGAAGCTCCTGCCGCCGCAGGCGCTCCTCGCGCGGCTCACCCGACGGCTCGAGCTTCTCCGCGGCGGCGCGCGCGACCGTCCCGAGCGCCAGCAAACGCTTCGTGCCACGCTCGACTGGAGCTTCGATCTTCTGGAAGAGAAGGAGCGGGGCCTGTTCGCGCGACTGAGCGTGTTTGCGGGCGGGTTCCGGCTCGACGCTGCGGAAGCCGTGTGCGACGCGAGCCTCGACGACGTCGACACGCTCCTCGAAAACAGTCTGCTGCGTTCGGAGGAGCTGCCCAGACGGGGAGCCGCGGTTCTTCATGCTCGAGTCGATCCGGGACTACGCGCGCGAGCACCTCGAGCAGGACGAAGAGGCGGACGCGCTACACGAGCGGCACGCGCGCTGGTACGCGAACTGGCTCGAGCGCCGAACCGATCGGCGCCTGATGGGAACGCTGCTCGGCGCGTGGGAGCCCGAAGACGAAGAGCACGACAACATCAGGGCTGCACTCGCGTGGGCGCGCGAAAGCGGCGAGATCGAGCTCGAGCTGAAGTTCGCGGCCTCCGCCGGCCTGTTCTACTGGCCGAACCGTGGCCACCTGACCGAGGGTCGCCGCTGGCTCGACGACGTGTTGAGCCGTTCGCAGGGCGGCGACGAACGACAGCGGGCGCGCGCGCTCGTCGCGGCCGCGCAGCACGCATGGCGTCAGGGCGACTACGAGGGCTGCGAGGAGCTCGCGGCCCAAGCGCAGGCGTCGCTCGAGCGTCGCGACGACCGGCCGGCGCTCGTGTTCGCGCTCATGGCGCGAGGCATTGCCGCGGAGTACCGCGGGGACTTCGAAGCCGAGGCGAAGCATTTCGAAGCGGCGGAACTGATCTTCCGCGAGATCGGTCACGCCGATGCGCTGGGCTCGATCCTCAACAACCGCGCGTACGCCGAGCTCATCGCGAGGGACTTCGAGTCGGCCGAACGACGCCTACGCTCCCTCGCCGACTCCTCCACGGGAGTCGTCGAGGCTCTTCGTAGCCGCGAATCACGGCCTCGCCCTCGCTCAGCTCGGCCGGCTCGACGAGGCGGACGCGCGCTTTGCAGAGGTTCTCGACGCCGGGACCTCGGTCGAGCAGAGCGATTGAGATCGTGTTCTACGGCTTCGAGGGTCTCGCGCTCGTCGCGGCGGCGCGGGCCGACGACCTGCGCGCCGCGCAGCCTCTGGGGCGTCTCGGCCGGCGATTCGCGAAGCGACCGGGTACGTGCTCGCCGTCGCCGAGCAGCAGCTTCCACGACGAGCTCGAGCCGGAGGTTCGCACGCGTCTCGGCGAGGCCGAGTTCGACCGCGCCTGGAACGAGGGCCGGCAGCTCCCTCCCGACGACGCGATGGCGCTGGCGCTAGGCCGGCGTTAGCTCGGCGGAGCCGAGCCGCTGCGCGAACGCGACGAGCAGCCGCACGGCATTCTCGACGTCGTCGAGCGACACGAGCTCCGTCGGCGTGTGGATGTACCGCGTCGGGACGGACACGAGACCGGTCGGGATGCCGGCACGGCTCAGGTGGTAGGCGTCGGCGTCCGTATGTGTCGAGCCGCGCACGACCTCGACGCCGTAGGCGATCTCCTCCTGCTTCGCAGTCTCCTCGAGCAGGTCGAAGACACGCTCACTCAGCGGTGCTCCGCGCGCGAGCGTCGGCCCCTGCGCAACACGGATGTCGCCCATCTCCTCGACCTCGCCCTCCGGAATGTCTCTCGCCCAGGTGACGTCGACCGCGATGGCAACGTCCGGCCGAACGGAATAGGCAGTCGTGCGCGAGCCCGCGAAGTCACCGACCTCCTCGCCGACGGCCGCTACCGCGACGACGTCGCCCGGCGCGCCACCCGCGTCCGCCACCCGCCGCGCCGTCTCGAGCGCGACGTAACAGCCGAAGCGGTTGTCCCACGAGCGCGAAGCAACCCGGTTGTTGCGCAGCTCCACCGGCTGAGGCGCGAGCACCACCCCGTCGCCGAGCCGGACCGCCGAGCGCGCGTCGTCGCCGTCGCGCGCGCCGATGTCGATGAACAGGTCCTTCATCTCGATCTTCTCGTCCTTGTCCCGCTTGAACGAGCTGCGCTTCTTGCCGATCACGCCCGGCACGCGGCCGGCGGCGGTCAGCACCTCGACTCGTTGCGAGAGCAGCACCTCGGCCAGCCAGCCGCCGATGCCGCGGAAGTAGAGAAAGCCCTTGTCGTCGATGTGCGTGACGGCGAGGCCGATCTCGTCGATGTGCCCTACGATCGCGAGCGCCGGCCCGTCCGTCGTGCCCTTGACTCGTGCGGTCGACGATCCGAGCGCGTCCGACGAGACCTCCGCGAAAGCCTCACCGGCCTTGCGCCACACGGCCGCGGCCGGAGCTTCGTGCCCAGACGGGCCGGGCGTCGTCAGCAACTCGCGTAGGAGATCCGGAATCGGCACGGCGGGGCAGATTACCTTGACGCGGCCGCTGCGCACACTTACGCTGCCTGGCGATGACTCTTGCTCCGCGCACCTGGGCCTGGCGCCTCGAGCGGAGCGGGAGCCTGCGCTGACCTAGCGTGCACAGCCCGTTCCGCTCCACCGAGACCCGCGAGGGTCTCTTTCGTTTGCAATGACCACGGCAATCGCAACCGACCTGCTCACCCCGCTCGGGGCTTACCTCCGCCTGCGCAATGAAGGGCGCGGCTCGTTCTTGCTGGAGTCGGTCGAGCACGGACGGCTCGGGCGTCATTCGTTCGTCGGCGCCGGGACTCGCCTCGTCTACCTGAACGAGGCCGAGGCGCTGGGTCTCCCGGTCGTCGGCTACGTCGGGTACGACCACATCGCGAAGCTCGAGCCGACCGTATCGCTGCCCGACGACGGGCCCGACCTGCCGGAGAGCCGCTTCGTCGTCGCCGACACGCTCATTCGGTTCGACCACGTGTCCGGAGTCGCGGACGTGCTCTACGGCAATGCCGATGCGCTTGCCGCGCCGCAGCCGCCGGTGCCGCGCGGCGGCGGGAAGCGCGGCCCGCTCCGCCGCTTCCCGGAGCAGGCGGAGCACGAGCGGCGCGTGCTTCGCGCGAAGGAGTACATCCGCGCGGGCGATGCGTTCCAGATCGTCGTCGCGCAGCGCGCAGAGCGGCCGACCTCGGCGTCGGCCCTGGAGCTCTACCGCGCGCTGCGGCGGATCAACCCATCGCCGTACCTGTTTCTGCTCGAGCTGGACGGGCTCGCATTGATCGGCTCGTCGCCGGAGACCGTCGTCAAATGCGAGGGAACGCGCGCCGAGGTCAATCCGATCGCCGGATCGATCGCACCGGGCGACGGTGACGCGGAGGCTCTCTTGAGCTCCGAGAAGGACCGCGCGGAGCACGTCATGCTCGTCGACCTCGGGCGCAACGACCTCTCACGCGTGTGCAAGCCGGGCACAGTGCAGGTCGAGCGCTTCCTCGAGCCCGAGCGGTTCTCGCACATCACCCACCTCGTCTCGGAGGTCGCCGGCGAGCTGCGCGACGGCGTCACTCCGTTCGATCTCCTGCGCGCGTGCTTCCCCGCGGGAACGGTCTCGGGCGCGCCGAAGATCCGCGCGATGCAGATCATCTCCGAGCTCGAGGAATACCGGCGTGGCATCTACGGCGGCGCCGTTGGGTACGCGCTTCCGGGCGGCGCCCTCGACACGTGCATCGCGATTCGTACGATCGTCCTCGTCGACGGTCTCGCACGGCTGCAGGCCGGAGGCGGGATCGTGGCGGATTCGGATCCCGCAGAGGAGCATCAGGAGTGCCTGAACAAGCTCGCGGCGCTCGAAGCGGCAATCGAGCTTGCGGAGTCGGAACAACGATGATCCTGCTCGTAGACAACTACGACTCGTTCACGTACAACCTCGCGCACTACCTGAGCGAGCTCGGCGCGGAAGTGTCCGTTCGTCGCCCCGAGCAGCTGAGCGACAACCTCGAGCCGACGCACCTCGTCCTCTCCCCCGGCCCCGGGCGCCCGTCGGAGCAGCTCGTCGAGCTCGTTCGCAGCTCGCGCGTGCCGACGCTCGGCGTGTGCCTCGGACACCAGGCCGTCGTCGAGGCGTTCGGCGGCGAGATCGACAGCGCACAACGACTGCTGCACGGCAAGACGAGCGTCGTCGAGCACGACGGCAAGGGCGTCTTCCGCGGCCTGCCGCAGGGGCTCGAGGTCGGGCGCTACCACTCGCTCGCCGCGACGCGCGTGCCCGACGTGCTCGAGGTGTCGGCGCGGAGCGACGACGGCGAGGTGATGGGCGTGCGCCACCGCGAGCTGCCGATCGAAGGCGTGCAGTTCCATCCCGAGTCCGTGCTGACACCGCTCGGCAAGGATCTGCTCAGGAACTTCATCTCGTGATCCAACGCGCGATCACGAGGCTGCTCGAGGGATACGACCTGACGCGGGCCGAGGCGCGCGACGTGATGGGGTCGATCATGGACGGCGAGGCGACGCAGGCGCAGATGGGCGGGTTCCTGGTCGCGTTGCGCTTCAAGGGAGAGACCGCGCAGGAGATCGCCGGCTGCGCGGAAGCGATGCGAGAGCACGTGCTCGCCGTGAATCCGAAGCGCGACGACCTCGTCGACACCGCCGGCACAGGCGGTGACAACGCGCACACGCTGAACATCTCCACCGCCGCGGCGCTCGTCGCCGCCGCCGCAGGCGCAGCCGTCGCGAAGCACGGCAACCGCGCCGTGTCGTCGAGCTCCGGCTCTGCCGACGTGCTCGAGGCACTCGGCTTCTCGCTGGAACTTCCTCCGGAGCGGATCGAGCGCTCGATCGACGAGCTCGGCTTCGGTTTCCTCTTCGCCCCCGCACACCATCCCGCGATGAGGCACGCCGCGCCGGTGCGCCGCGAGCTCGCCACGCGAACCGTGTTCAACGTGCTCGGGCCGCTGACGAATCCCGCGGGCGCCAGGGCGCAGGTCGTCGGTGTCTTTTCCGCCGATCTCGTGCCGACCATCGCCGAGGTGCTCACACAGCTCGGCGCGCGGCGCGCCTTCGTCGTGCACGGCGCGCACGGGATCGACGAGCTGTCTCCTGCAGGACCCAACCTCGTTGCCGAGGTCGTGCGCGGGCAGGTGATCGAGCGGACGATCGACCCACTCGAGCTCGGCGTCGCACGCTGCGCGCCTGATGAGCTTCGCGGCGGAACTCCCGCGGAAAACGCGGCCGCGATTCGCCGCGTCTTCGACGGAGCCGACGGCGGGGCGCGGGACGCGATCCTGCTCAACGCCGGCGGCGCGATCGCCGCAGCCGGGCACGCGGCGGACCTGCGCGAGGGGCTCGAGCTGGCACGGAAAGCGGTGGCGAGCGGCGCTGCAGGAGAGCGGCTCGAAGCGCTCGTGGCATTCTCGCGAGGCGATGGGACGCTTTAGCGACGCACTCCGCGCGCCCGGCCTCAGCGTGATCGCCGAGATCAAGCGGCGGTCGCCGTCCGAGGGGGAGCTACGCCCGCGCGCCGATCCGGTCGAGTTCACCGTCGCGTTCGGCCGCGCGGGAGCGGCGGCAGTGTCGATCCTCGTCGACGAGCGTTTCGACGGCTCGCTCGCCGACCTGAAGTCCGCACGCGCGGCGGCACCCGATGCCACGTTGCTCGCGAAGGGCTTCTTCACCGAGGAGCTGCAGCTCCTGCAGATGAAGCTCGCCGGCGCCGACGCGGCGTTGCTCCTGCTGCGTGACGTCGACGACAGCCGCGCCGCCGCGTTGCTCGGCTACGCGGCGGAGCTGCGGCTCGACATGCTCGTCGAGGCTCACGACGCGGTAGAGCTCCAGCGCGCCGTGCGTCTCGGAGCCGAAGTGATCGGGATCAACGCGCGCGACCTGTCGACGTTCGAGATCGACCGGCGCACCCAGCTCGAGCTGGTCGCGAGTGCGCCTCACGACCGCGTGATCGTCGCGGAGTCGGGCATCAATTCTCGCGCACAGGGCGCCTCCGCCGAGCTCGCCGGCGCCGACGCGCTGCTCGTCGGCAGCGCGCTGATGCGCGCGCCGGACCCGGTGGCGAAGCTGCGTGATGTGCTCACGCGCCCGCTCGTGAAGGTGTGCGGGCTGACGCGCGACGAGGACGTCGCAGTCGCGGCCGAAGCAGGTGCCGACCTCGCGGGCTTCATCCTCGCGAAGGAGAGCCCGCGGCGCGCGAAGCGCGTGCTCGACGTCCCGGACACGATGCTTTCGGTCGCTGTCTTCGTCGAGGACGTCGAGGAGACGCCGGCCGACCTCATGCAGGTCTACGAGCGCGAGAACGGGCACCGCTCGCAGGACGCGGTGCTCTTCCGCGGCGAGCAGCGCGTCGCGACCGTGATCGACCTTCCGTGGCAACAGCAGGACCCGCGACATCTCGAGCGAGCCCGCAGCACCGTCGGGCGCGTGATGCTTGCGGGCGGGCTGGCTGCGGACAACGTCCGCGCGGCGATCGACGCCGTGCGTCCGTGGGCAGTCGACGCGAGCTCGCGGCTGGAGGTGAAGCCCGGAGTCAAGGATCCCGAGCTCGTGCGCGCGTACGTCGAGGCCGCTCAGTGGCAGTGACGTACGGCCCGTACGGAGGCCGCTACGTGCCGGAGACGTTGATTCCGGCACTCGACGAGCTCGAGGCCGGCTGGCGCGAGGCGCAGGCGGATCCCGCGTTCGCGGCGGAGCTCGATGAGCTCGGACGGACGTATGCAGGGCGGCCGACGCCGCTCACGCTCGCAGAGCGCTTCGCGCCGGGAAAGCGCCTCTACTTGAAGCGCGAAGACCTCCTCCACACGGGCGCGCACAAGCTGAACAACGCACTCGGCCAGGCGGTTCTCGCGCGACGGCTGGGGAAGCAGCGCATCGTCGCCGAGACTGGCGCGGGGCAGCACGGGGTCGCCGCAGCGACCGTGTGCGCACGCTTCGGGCTCACGTGCGTCGTCTACATGGGCAGCGAGGACATGCGCCGGCAGCGGCCGAACGTCGAGCGGATGGAGCTGCTCGGCGCGGAGGTGCGTCCCGTCGAGTTCGGCACGCGCACGCTGAAGGAAGCGACGAGCGAGGCGATCCGCGACTGGATCACGAACGTCGAGACGACGCACTACCTGATCGGCTCCGCCGTCGGCCCTCACCCGTACCCCGAGCTCGTGCGCGAGCTCCAGGCAGTGATCGGACGCGAGGCGCGTGCGCAGTTCCTCGACGCCGAGGAAAGGCTGCCGGAGGTCGTCGTCGCATGCGTCGGCGGTGGATCGAACGCGATCGGGATGTTCGCCGGCTTCCTCGACGACGACGTGCGGCTGATCGGCGTCGAAGCCGCGGGCGCGGCGTCCCTCGGCACCGGACGCCCCGGCGTGCTGCACGGCGCGCGCTCCTCGATCCTCGCCGACGAGGACGGACAGATCCTCGACGCGCATTCGATCTCCGCGGGTCTGGACTACCCCGGCGTCGGCCCGGAGCACGCGTTCCTCCGCGACAGCGGCCGGGCCGAATACGTCGGCGCGACCGACGACGAGGCGCTCGACGCGTTCCGCGCGTTGACGCGCACCGAGGGGATCATCCCCGCGCTCGAGCCGGCGCACGCGCTCGCGCGCGCGCGCGAACTTGACGAGACGTACGTCCTCGTGTGCCTCAGCGGCCGCGGCGACAAGGACCTGGAGGAGGTGTTGACGCGTGGCGACGCATGATTTCGAGCCAACCCATTTCCACGTCACGATCGGATCGCACGAGCCCGTCCTGCGCGTTGCGAGCGGCGACACGGTGCGAACGTGGTGCGTCGACTCGGGCGGCTCCGACCGCAGCGGCGAACAGATCACCGACGGCGGTAACCCGCAGACGGGCCCGTTCTTCGTCGAAGGCGCCGCCCCTGGAGACACGCTTGCCGTTCGGCTCGACCGGATCGAGCCCAACCGCGCCCTCGGGCTGACCGGTCAGGTCGTGGCCGCGAACGTCGTCGATCCGTGGTTCGCGGCGGAACTGCCTCGCGCCGGCGACGTCGACTGGTGGACGCTCGATCTCGAGCGAGGCACGGCTCGGCTCAAGGACCCGCCAAAGGGACTGGAGTCGCTCGGCGAACTGCCGCTCGACCCGATGGTCGGCTGCTTCGGCGTGGCGCCGCCGCGCGGGCAGGCGATCTCGTGCGCCACCTCCGGGCCGCACGGCGGCAACATGGATTACCGCGGCTTCCGCGCCGGCGTCACGGTGTACTTCCCCGTGTTCGCCGAAGGCGCGCTCTTCCACGTCGGCGACGGTCACGCGCTCCAGGGCGACGGCGAGATCGTGGGCACGGGAATCGAGGTCTCCATGGACGTCGAGTTCACGGTCGAGGTGCTCAAGGGCAAGACGATCTCGTGGCCGCGCGCCGAGGACGCCGAGTTCGTCATGGCCGTCGGCAACGCGCGACCGCTCGACCAGGCCGTTCAGCACGCGACGACCGAACTGATGCATCTGCTCGCCGAGGATCACGGCCTCGACTACCGCGCGAGCTCGGCGCTGCTCGGCCAGTGCATCCGCTACGACGTCGGCAACGTCTACGACCCGGCGTACACGGCGGTGGCGAAGATCGCAAAGGACTTGCTCCCGTGAGCCGGGCGGACCCCGAGAAAGGGCAGCTCTCGACCTACAGGTTCCCGAAGGAGCTGCGCGTGGACGAGCTTCTGCTTCGGGCGCCGGGCGAAGAAGACATCGACACGATTGCGCCGGCGTTCCGCGACCCGGACGTCGGCGGCGAGGCAGGGCTGCCGCCGTGGGACGCCGCGACGTTGCGAAGGGTCATGGTCGAGCAGCTCCCGCACATGATCGAGAGCGGCCTGCTGTTTCCATACGTGATCGTCGACACGCGGAACGCCGAGATCCTCGGCAGCTTGACCCTCCACCATCTCGATCCGATGCGCGACGTCGTCGAGCTCGGCTACTGGCTCTTCGCCGCGGCGCGCCGCCGCGGCGTCGCCACGCGTGCGGTCGAAGCGGCGGTCGAGCACGCGTTCGCCAACGGGATCTACCGCGTCGAGGCGCACGTTCGCGTCGGCAACCCTGCGTCCGAGCGCGTGCTCGAGCGGGCCGGGTTCGCGCGCGAGGGCGTGAAGCGGAACCTGCTGCGCCGGGACGACGAGCGGTTCGATGCAACACTCTTCGCGCGGCTGAACGATGACTGACGCGCGCAAGCGCCTGTCCATCTACCTCATGTGCGGGCGCGAGACGCCCGCGCTCGCCGAGGCGGCCGTCGAGGGCGGCGCGGATCTGTTCGAGCTCGGCTTCCCGTTCTCCGATCCGCTCGCGGACGGGCCTGTGGTCCGCCGCGCCGGGGAACGGGCGCTCGCGGACGGCATGCGGACGGCGGCGTGCCTCGACGTGCTGCGCGAGACGCGCGAACGCCTCGACGTACCACTGATCCCGATGACGTACGCATCGCTCCTCGAGGCGTACGGCTGGGAACGCTTCGCCGCCGACGCGCAGGCAGCCGGCGCGACGAGCCTGATCGTCGCCGACCTCCCTGCGGGGGAACGCTCGGAGCTGAAGCGCGTGCAGCTGGTCGCGCCGACGTCCACCGACGCAAGGCTCCGTGTCGCGGCCGCCGAGACCGACGGCTGGCTCTACCTCGTCACCGTCACCGGGACGACCGGCGCGCGGGACGGCGTCTCCCCGGCGCTCGCCGGTCTCGTGGAGCGCGCGCGCGCGGTCACCGACGTGCCGCTGTACGCCGGCTTCGGGATCTCGACACCCGAGCACGCGCGCACAGCAGCGTTGCTCGCGGACGGCGTCGTCGTGGGCTCGCGCGCCGTCGAGGTCGCCGAGGAAGGCCCGCGGGCGCTCCGCGAGTACGTCGCGAGCCTTCGCGAAGCGCTCGACCGGTAAGGTTGTGCACGACGCGGCGCCCGCCGCGTCTTTCGTGCGTCCCCGGAACGAGGAGTCTGTGTGCAGGTCGACCCGCCGGATCTCGGCTTCCGCGCCACTGCGGTACGGCTGGTGCGCGTCTGGCGCGAACAGTGGCGCCTGGTCCTCGTGGGACTCACGTGTGCCCTCGCGACGACGGGTCTCTCGCTCGCAATCGCAATCCTGATCCGGCATGCGATCGACTCGTCGATCGCGCCCGCCAGCGGGGAGGAGCGACAGCGCCTCTGGCCCTACGTGCTCATCGTCGTCGTGCTCTCGGCGATTCGCTTCGGGACGAACTTCACCCGCCGCTACGCGACGGCGCGGGTGGGCATCCGGGTCGAGGCACGCATGCGCGAGCTCCTGTACCAGGCGTACCTCCGCTTCCCCAGGGCGTTCTACGACGAGCATGCGACCGGCCAGGTCGTCTCGCGCGCGACGAACGACCTCTACCCGATTCGCTACTTCATCGGCTGGGGGATGGTGCAGGGCGCCCAGTCGTCGATGATGATCATCGGCGTCGCCGCCGTCCTCGTGCTCGTGGATGCGCAACTTGCGCTGGCCGCGCTGCTCGCGATGCCGCTGGTCGGCTTGCTGACGTGGCTCTTCGCGGTCAAGGTGATGCCGGTCTCACGCCTCGTCCAGCAGTTGAAGGCCGATGTGACCGAGGCCGCAGACGAAGCGGTCGTCGGAATCGAGATGGTGCAGGCGTTCGGCCGCGAGGACGACGTGCGCTCACGGTTCGGCGTGAAGGCACGAGCCGTCCGCGACGGCGTCATGCGCCAGGCGCGGATCGAGGGGAACTTCCTCCCGGGGCTGCTGTTCCTGCCAACCGTGTCGATCGGAGTCGTGCTCTGGCTCGGCGGCCGCAAGGTCGTCCACTCGCACCTGACCCTCGGCGAGTTCTTCCTCTTCTATGCGCTGCTCCTCCAGCTCGTGTGGCCGCTCGAAGCGCTCGGCTGGATCATCAACCTCGGCCAGCGTGCACTCGCGTCGGCCTCGCGCAGCTTCGCCTGGCTGGAGCTGATCGACGAGATCCCGGAGCCGACCGAACCGCCACGCCACCTGCCCGAGGGAGGGCTCGACGTCCGCTTCGACAGAGTCCACTTCTCCTACGGAACCGGCTCGGAAGTGCTGCGCGGCGTCGATGCGCGCGTGGACGCCGGCGAGATCGTCGCTGTGTGCGGACCGACCGGCTCAGGCAAGACGACGCTGCTCAACCTCCTGCCTCGTTTCTACGACCCGACGAGCGGCCGCGTCCTCGTCGGCGGCGTCGACGCCCGTGACGTTCCGATCGCCGAGCTGCGCTCCTCCGTGGCGATCGTCACGCAGCGTCCCGTTCTCTTCTCGATCCCGCTACGCGACAACCTCACCGCGGGCCGGCCCGACATTGCGTGGGACGAGGTGCTCGCCGCGTGCTCTGCCGCCGGCGTCGACGAGTTCGCCGACGAGTTGCCAGACGGCTACGACACGCTCATCGGCGAGCGCGGCGTCAACCTTTCAGGCGGACAGCGCCAGCGCGTCGCGCTCGCCCGAGCCCTGATCGCGGGCGCGCGCGTCCTCGTCCTCGACGACCCGCTGTCGGCGGTCGACACCGAGACCGAGCGGATGCTCGTCGACAACCTGCGCCCGGCCGTCGCCGGCATGACTGTTCTCGTCGCGACTCAGCGGCTCTCGACCGTGCAGGTGGCTGACCGGGCGATCGTGCTCGTGGACGGCGGGATCGTCGAGGACGGCGCGCCGCTCGACCTGCTCCGCGGCGACAGCTACTTCAAGCGACTGTTCGGAGACGAACTCCTTGCCGCCTAAGCGCTCCCTGCGTACTCTGGCGCGCCGCTGGGCGCGCGTAGGACGGCGGGACAGTATGGGCAATACGGCCCGCCGGTTGGAGCGCGGCCAGCGGCGCGAGGCGGCGCCGGAGGCCGGCTCCGCCGGCCGGGAGGCGCCGCCGGCCAGCGTGCGCAGGACAGGTCTCAGCCGCCTCGGCCAGTACTTGCACGGCCAGTACCGGCGCGTCGCCTTCCTCAGCGTGATCGCGCTCCTCGGCGCGGCCGGCCCGGTGATCGGCCTGCTGCTCGTGCAGGACGCGATCGACAACGGGATGAAGCAGGGCGACACGGCACGCCTGACGCTCGACGTGATCATCTACCTGAGCGTCAACGCGGCCGCCTGGGTGCTCACGTCGGCGATGATCCGCGGCCTCGCCCGGGTCGGCCAGACCGTCGTGCTCGCGTTGCGCGAGCATCTCTTCGAGCACCTGACCGCACTCTCGCTCCGCTACTTCTCGGAGCAGCGGGCCGGCTGGATCATCGCGCGTCTGACCTCCGACGTCGACGCGGTCTCGGACGTCCTCTCCCAGGGGCTGTCGACGCTCGTCGTGAACTCGCTGACGCTCGTCTGCGCGGTCATCGGGCTCTTTATCCTCGACTGGCGACTCGGCCTCGTCGCCCTCGTGATCCTCCCGCCGACGCTCATCCTGACGCGCTGGTTCCAGGTCCGTTCGCATGCCGCCTTCCTCGAGGTGCGCAACACGATCTCCGGGATGACCGCGCAGATCGCGGAGTCCGTCGCGGGGATGGCGGTCATCCAGGCCTTCAACCGCGAGCGCGCCTTCCTCGCCGAGTTCGACAAGGCGAACATGGCCAACCTGCGGACGAACCAGTCTGCGCAATTCCTCAACTCGCTCTTCTTCCCCGCGATCGAGTTCTTCGGGATCGTCGCGATCGCATCGGTCCTCCTGGTGGGCGGCGGCCTGAACGACCAGGGAACCCTGAGCGTCGGCACGCTGATCTCCGCCGTCTTCCTGCTCAACCTCGTCTTCCAGCCGCTGCAGGAGCTGTCGGATCTCTACGGGCAGGTGCAGTCGGCCGGCGCCGCGATGGAGAAGATCTCGTCCGTCCTGGACACGGGCGCCGAGATCTGCGACAAGCCGAACGCGCCCAAGCTCGACAAGATCGACGGGAAGCTCGACCTCGACGAGATCTGGTTCGCGTACGGCGCCGAGCCCGTCATTCGTGGCGTCGACCTCCACATTCCGGCGGGAGCGTGCATCGCACTCGTCGGGCACACCGGTCACGGCAAGTCGACGCTTGCGAAGCTGGTCGGCCGGTTCTACGACCCGGACAACGGCGCAATCCGCGTCGACGACGTCGACCTGCGAGACGTCGAGCTCCGCTCGTATCGCCGCAGGCTCGGCGTCGTGCTCCAGGATCCGTTCCTCTTCTCGGGCACGATCGCGGACAACATCCGCTTCGCCAATCCCCGCGCCACCGACGAGCAGGTGCGCGAGACCGCCGAGTCGATCGGCATCGACAAGGTCGCGGCCCGCTTCGACGAGGGGCTCGAGCACGTCGTGCGCGAGGGCGGCGCAGGCCTCTCTGCGGGAGAGCGGCAGCTGATCTCGATCGGGCGTGCGCTGCTCGCCGACCCCCGCATCCTCATCCTCGACGAGGCGACGTCGAACATCGATCGCCCGACCGAGGTCCTGATCGAGAAGGCGCTCGACCGGCTGCTGCACGGACGTACCTCGATCATCATCGCGCACCGCCTCGCCACCGTCCGCCGCGCGGACGAGATTCTCGTCGTCGAGCACGGCCAGATCGTCCAGCGGGGCACCGAAAGCGAGCTGCTCGCCGAGGACGGGCCGTTCCGCCGCCTCGCGCGGGACCTCCGTCAGGCCGTCTCCGCGGACAGCCTCAAGGCCTTGTAGCCGCGCGCACGGAGTGCTAGAACGCCTCGGGCGGGTCTAACACGACAGAAGGGGGATACATGGCGACCGTCACGCTCGCCGGCGTCGAGGACTTGCAGGCTCAGGTTCACGGCGACGTCATCACGTCTGACGACGAGCGCTACGACGAAGCGCGCAAGGTGTACAACGCGATGATCGACAAGCGCCCGGCGCTGGTGGTCAGCTGTCGTGACGTGGCCGACGTACAGGCGGCGCTCGCGTTCGGCCGCGCGAACGGGCTCGACATCGCCGTCCGCGGCGGAGGGCACAACGGTGCGGGGTTCGGAACGGTCGACGGTGGTCTCGTGATCGACCTCACGCCGATGCGCTGGACACGCGTCGATCCGAGTGCGCGCACCGCGGAGATCGGCGGCGGCAGCACGATGGGCGACGTCGACCATGCCACGCACGGGTTCGGGCTCGCAACGCCGGTTGGCGTCATCTCCACGACGGGCGTCGGGCTCATGCTCGGCGGCGGCGTCGGCAACCTGTCGCGGAAGCACGGCCTGGCGATCGACAACATCGTCTCCGCGGACGTTGTCCTCGCCGACGGCAGCTTCGTGCGCGCTGACGAGAACGAGAACGCGGACCTCCTCTGGGCGATCCGCGGCGGCGGGGGCAACTTCGGCGTCGTCACGTCGCTCACCTCGAAGCTGCATCCGGTCTCGACGGTCGTCGCCGGCCCGATTATCTGGCCGCTGGACCAGGCGGCCGAGGTACTCGCCTGGTACCGCGAGTTCCTGCCGGCCCAGCCCGACGAGGTGAACGGATTCTTCGCGTTCCTCACCGTTCCGCCGGGACCACCGTTTCCGGAGGAGCTGCACATGCAGAAGGTGTGCGCCGTCCTCTGGTGCATCGACGGGTCTGCCGCAGACGCCGACGCCGCTCTCGCACCAGCGCGCAAGGTGGGCAAACCGGCGCTCGACGGCGTGATGGAGCTGCCGCTGCCAGCGTGGAACAGCGCCTTCGACGGCCTCTTTCCGCCGGGCGAGCAGTGGTACTGGCGCGGCGACTACGTCGCGGAGATACCCGATGCGGCGATCGAGACGCACGTCGCGTTCGGCAAGACCCTGCCGACGTGGAAGTCTCTGATGCACCTCTACCCGTCGGACGGAGCTGCAGCGCGGGTTGCTGACGACGCGACGCCGTGGGCCTACCGCGGCGCCAAGTGGACGGCCGTCATCGCAGGCGTCGATCCGGATCCCGCGAACGCCGACGCACTTCGGTCGTGGACGATCGAGTACTACGACGCGCTTCAGCCGTACTCGATGGGCGGCTCGTACGTGAATTTCATGATGGACGAGGGCCAGGAACGCGTACAGGCAACATACGGCTCGAACTACGCCCGGCTCGCCGCGATCAAGGCGAAGTACGACCCGGAGAACGTCTTCCACGTGAACCAGAACATCAAGCCTGCGTAGCGAGATTCGAGCGGCGGGGCGCGACGGAGCGCCCCGCCGCTCAGTGCAGCTCGAGCCAGGTCATCCCCTGGGCTCCGAGCCAGTACCGGTCGGCGCCGCGGACGAGCACGAGCAACACGCCTTCGCAGCTCCGGCAGCGGACGACCAGACCCGGCGCGTCCATGAAGACTCGTGCCTCGCCGAGCGCGCCGACGTTGCCGCAGTGTGCGCACTGCCCGCGCGCGGTCGTCACCTCGAGCGCGAACACCTCGCGCAACCTCCCCGCCGCACCGTTTCCGTCCAGTTCTTCCACGTTCACCTCCCCGTTGGCCCGAAGCGCTCCGTCTTGACGCGCTCCGGTGGATGGCCGAGCTCGACGAGCTCCGACGCGACGGCCTCGACGAACGGCGTCGGGCCGCAGACGAAGATCCGCGGCTCCTGCTCGGGCGGGAAGCCCGCCTCGCGAAGCAGCCCGGCATCGACGCGACCGGCGCGAAAGCCGTCGCGCTGCTCGCGCGTGAGCGTCAGCACGACGTCGTCGCCGAGCGCCTCGAGCTCCCGGCGGTAGATCACGTCGTCGAGCGTCCGCACCGAGTAGATGAGGCGAGCCGGAACGTCAGCCGGTCGCGCGCGAAGAATCGACCGTAGCGGCACGACTCCGGAGCCTCCGCCGACGAGAAGCAACGGCCCGCCCTCGGCCGCGTCCCACGCGAACCAGCCGCCGATCGGCCCCCGCAGCTCGAATGTGTCGCCGTGATGCAGCTCTCCGACGAGATAGGGCGACACCTCGCCGTCCTCGATGAGCTCCACGGTCAGCTCGAGCTTTCCGTCGTCCGGTCCCGACGCGATCGAGTACGAGCGCTCCGCCTGGTAACCGTCCTCCGCCGTCAGGCGGACGTCTACGTGCTGCCCCGCGCGATGGCCTTCCCAACCGTCGACGTCGAGGACGAGCGTCCGCGCGTGAGGCGTCTCGTCGACGAGCTCGGCCAGCGAAGCGACGCGCCACGTCAGCGGCGCTAGTCGCCCCAGTACCGCTGCTCCCGCCACGGATCGCCGTAGTTGTGGTAGCCGTACTGCTCCCAGAAGCCCGGCGCGTCCTCGTTGCGCAGCGTCAGCCCGCGCACCCACTTGGCGCTCTTCCAGAAGTAGAGGTGCGGCACGAGCAGCCGCGCCGGCCCGCCGTGCTCGGGATCGAGCGGCTCGCCGCCGTAGCCGAACGCGACCCACGCCTTGCCGCCTGTGACGTCCTCGAGCGGCAGGTTCGTCGTGTAGCCGCCGTCGCAGAACGCGAGAACGTATTCGGCCTCGGTCTCGACGCCGTCGAGCAGCGTGTCGACCGACACTCCCTCCCAGTCCGTGTCGAGCTTCGACCATTTCGTGACGCAATGAATGTCCTTCGTGATCTCGTCGCTCGGGAGAGCGCGGAACTCGTCCCATGTCCAACTGCGCGGCTTGTCGATCTCTCCGTCGATCGTGAACGTCCACTGGTCGAGCGGCGTGTGCGGTGTCGGCCCGGCCGAGAGGACGGGGAAGTCGTCGGTGACGTACTGCCCCGGCGGAACGCGGTCCGCCGGGGCGTCCGGCCGCGAGCGGCCGCGGAACCCGCGGGAAATCGGGGTCATCGCGCCATCGTGTCAGACAGCAGCGAGCCCTGCGGCCGTCGCAGGCAGGCCGTCGAAGTCGCCGACCGGATCGAGACGGCCGTCGTCGCGCACCGCGAAGGCGAACACCTTCCGTGCGTCGGCGTCGAGCGTGTACAGGAAGCGGCCGTCGGAGCTGAGCGCCTCGTCGCGCACCCCCTTCTTGCCCAGCGTCGTCGAGCCGGCAACCGCGTCGACGAGCGAGAGCGCGCCGTCCGCGCCGATCGCGTAGCTCGAGATCGAGCCGTCGCCGAAGTTCGTGACGAAGACGTAGCGGCCGTCCTTCGTCACCGCGGCCCAGCAGACCTCGCTGCGCGTGTTGGCGACGCTCTTACTGATCGGCTGGAGGCCTGCGGCGTAGGACGACGCGGCGGCAGCGCCGACCGTTCCGCCGAACGCTTCGGTGACGACCAGCGTGCCGCCGGGCGTGAAGTCGAAGCCGTACGGCGTCGCGCCGGACGACGGCTCGCGCACCGCCTCGCCGCCCGCGACGGGAATGGCGTGAAGAGCATCGTTGGCGCGGTCGCTGACGATCAGCGTCTCGCCGTCGGGCGTGAAGCCGATCTGCGCGGGATCCGAGCCGGGGAGCGCCCGCGTGTCGCCGGTCGCCGTCAAACTTGCGTCATCGAGCGTGAAGCCGGTGACGTTGGGATCGCCACCTGCGTTGAGGACGAAAACGCTCGCGTCGCGCACCGCAATGCTCGTCGGCATAGTGCCTCCCGAAGCGGCGCGGTCGAGCAGAGAGAGCCCATCAGCAGCGATCGCGAAGAGTGTGACGTCGTCGCTGCCGGCGTTCACGACGAGCAGCCGGTCGCCGCTGACGACGATCGAGCTCTGGGAAGCGAGGTGCGGCTTCCCAGTCCCTCGCCCGTCGGTCGGATACGTCCCAAGCATGCTCAGCTTGCCGTCGGCGTTACGGCGGAAGGCGACGACCGCGTTCTTCTCCGCGTCGTTGGTCTGCAGATACACAGCGTCCAAGGTGAAGCTCCTTTCGATCTCTTTGTGCGACCCCGCCCCGAGGAGTCCATCGACGCGGCGATTCCGTTACACGGCGTCGGCGGAAGCGGCGGCGCCGAACGCGTCCAACATCGTGCGCGTCGCTGCCGCGCCCACGAGGTGCCCCTTGCGCTCGTAGAGATCGAGCGCTGTCCGCGCGGCCTCGACGGCTTGCCCGCTCTCGCCCGCCGCTTCGCAGACGCGCGCGAGCGCGACGAGCGCCTCGGAGCGCTGGACGACGTAGTCCGTCCGCTCGAGGAGCGTGACAGCGTCCCGTGCCGTCGCGATCGCGCCCGCGAAATCGCCACGCAGCGCCGCAATCTGAGCCTCGACCCAATGCGCGGTGCCCAGCGTGGTCGGATCGTCCGTCGACGCGAGAGCGAGTGCGTCGGCCACCGCGTCCGCGGCCTCCTCGATCTTTCCCTGCGCGAGGAGCGCATCCGCGAGCACTGCTGCGTTCGTGGAGCGAAAGCCGGTCTCTTCGAGGCCGGCGAGGATGGCATAGCCCTTGCGCACCTCGCGCTCGGCCGCCGCGGCATCGCCTGCCAGGAGCTCGATCCACGCGCCGTCCTGCGTCTGCACACCTTGCCGCAGCCGCAGGCCGTATTCCAAGGCGAGCTCCTTGCAGCGGCGGTAGCAATCACGAGCCGAGTCGAAGTTGCCGCGCATCGCCTCCAACACGGCGCGCTTCTGCAACAGAAACGACCGCCGGTTCGGATCCACCAGCCGCTCAGCCGCAAGATCCGCGAACGCGATCGCCTCTGCGACCGGCGTCGGGCCGTATGTCCTGGGCCCGATGCCGCTCATGACGGCAATGAACTCGAGTCGCACGTCGCCGGCGCGCCGCGCCGCCGCGGCGGCGCGCTCATACATCTCCATCGAGAGAGCCGTCTTCCCGAAGAAGAAGAGCAGCAGTCCTTGCAAGGCGAACGCCTTTGCAAGACCGTCGTCGTCGTCGAACCGAGCGAGCGCGGACGTTACGGAGTCGAGCTCCTCGATCGCCATTTCGTTGCTGAGCTCCGGGTCTATCAACGCGCGAGCCCGAAGCCATTGGACCCGTGCGAGCGCGGCCACGTGCTCGTCGTCGAGCTCGAGTGCGAGCCCGAGAGCCTCTTCGGCTGCATCGCGAGCGCGGCGGAGGTCGTCGGCCTCGAACCGAGCCTCGGCGAGCTCGACGAGCAGCCCGGCACGGCGCACGTCTCGATCGCTGCGCAGTCGACAGGCCCGCGCGAGCAGAGCGGCCGCGGAGCGCGCATCGTCGCGCGCGAGCGCGCCGCGCCCGCCTCCCGCGAGCCGGTCACTCGCCCGGACCGCGAGTCCGCGCGCACGCTCGCCGTCGATGCCGAGTTCTTCCAGATAGCGGCACGCCTGCTCGAGGTGGTACCCGACGATCTCGTCGAGCTCCACGAGGTCGGCACCGCGCTCGTCCAACCAGCGGGCGAAGCGTTCGTGGAGCTCGGCGCGCGTCGCCTTCGGGAGCGCGTCGTACGCGGCGTCGCGAATGAGGATGTGCCTGAACCGGAAGGCATCGTCACCGACCAGCTGCGCGCGCTCGGGCCGTACGAGCTCCTTGCGCACCAGTCCGAGGAGCCGTGACGCGATCTCCGGATCCTCGGGCGCCAGCGCCTGTACCGCAGAGCGGTGGAACACCTGCCCCTCGACGGCTCCACGCTCGAGCGCGGCCCGCTCTGCGCGGGGTAGCTGGTCGAGCCGAGCGGAAAGCAGCGCATGGATGCTCGGCGGCACGGTGATGTCGGTATCCGGCGACGTCCCGAGCATCGCGACCATCTCCTCGACGAAGAGCGGGTTTCCCCCGGCGGCGGTGAGGACGCGCTCGCGCAGACCGGGCTCCACGTCGCCGGCAAGCTCGCCGAGCAGCCGGTCGCTCGCGTCGCGCCCCAGCGGTTCGAGGAGCACCGTCGCGGCGTGGAGCTTTCCGCCGGCCCAGCCGGGCCGCCGGTCGAGCAACTCCGGCCGGGCCATGCACAGAAGCAGGATCGAAGCGTCGCGCGACCAATCGGCGACGTGCTCCACGAGGTCGAGGAACGCGTCCTCCGCCCAGTGCAGGTCGTCCCACATGACGACGAGCGGCCGTTCTCGCGCCGCCTCCTCGAACAGGCGGCGGACTGCGAACGCGATCTCCTCCTTCGACGCGACTCCCTCGGCACCGAGAAGCACCGCGAGCGGGCCGGCGACTCGCGCGTCGAGCTCCCGTTCGTCCGGCCGCAGCTGCTTGACCGCTTCGACGACCGGCCAGTAGGTGATCCCTTCTCCGTACGAAAGGCACCGGCCGCGCACCACCGTCGCGTCGACGGCGCGCAGGGACTCCGCGACGAGCCGCGACTTTCCGACGCCCGCGACGCCGAGCAGCGTGAAGAGCTGGCAGGCGCGCTCGGAGGCCGCGACGTCGAACGCCTCGCGGAGAAGGCGCTGTTCACGCTCGCGCCCGACGAAGGGCGCATCGAAGCTGCGCCGCGTCTCGTCGACCGCGCGAACCGCGACGAGACGAAACGCGTCGACGGGCTCAGACTTGCCTTTCAGCGCGAGCGGCTCGACCGGCTCCACCTCGATCGCGGCGCGCGCGAGTTGCACCGTTTGCGCGCCGACGTACACCTCGTTCGGCGGCGCGGCCTGCTCGAGCCGTGCGGCGACGTTCACCGCGTCGCCGGTGACCAGCCGCTCGGTCGTCCCCGAGACGACCTCGCCGGTGTTGACGCCGATGCGCGCCTGCACGCCGAGCGACGGGAGCGCGTCGCGCATGTCGGCCGCGGCGCGGAGGGCGCGCAGCGCATCGTCCTCGTGCAGTACCGGCACGCCGAACACCGCCATCACGGCGTCGCCGACGAACTTCTCGACGGTGCCGCCGTGCGACTCGACGATTTCCTTCATCCGCTCGAAGTAACGCGCGAGCAGCGCGCGCAGCGATTCGGGATCGGTGGACTCGCCGAGCGCCGTCGAGCCGGTGATGTCGCAGAAGACGATCGTCACGGTCTTCCGCGCCGCGCCTGCAGGCGCGGGCGCCGCGAGCGGCGCACCGCACTCGAGACAGAACTTCGCGCGCTCCGGATTCGTCGCGCCGCAGCGTTCGCAGATCACCGATCGAGTCTACGCCGGGTGCGGCGGGCATCCCCCTGCCCCCCCCCCCTCCCCCCCTTCTCCTCATCAGACTTCGCGCTGATGGCCCTCCGCGGGAACTACTGACTGACCTCGACCTCGTCGAGGCGCGCCTGGACTCGGCGTGGCGTTGTCGGTCTTGCGCCCGCGCCAGGCGGAGGCGCTGCTCGACGAGGACGCCTTCGAGAACGAGGAGTTCCTCCCGTACTGGGCCGAGCTTGGAGGAGCGGGGACGTGCTCGCGCGAGACGTCGCCCGTGAGGTCGTGGGCCGGCGGGTCCTCGAGCTCGGTTGCGGCCTCGCGTTCCGTCGCTCGCCGCGGCGCCTGCGGCGCGGAGGTGCTCGCAACGGACTGGTCGCCGACGGCGATCGCCCTCGCTCGAGGAGAACGCGCGCCGCAACGGACTGCGGCTGGAGACCGCGATCGTCTCATGGGCGAGCCGACGCGTTGTCGAGCGCGCGCCGTGGGTATCTCGTCCTCGCCGCAGACGTCCTCTACGAGCGGCGGAACGTCGACGAGTTGCTCGAGCTCCTGCCGAAGCTCGGCCCGCACGTCCTCCTCGCGGACCCCGGCCGACCTCATGCCAAGGAGTTCTGGACAAGGGCGGCCGGGGCCTGGCGGATCGAGGCGCAGGGTCAGGTGTCCAACTCCGCTTGCACGTCAGACGCGCCGAAACTAATCTTTAGACGTGCCTAAATCGAGCGTGACGCGTCGGCAGCTGCTGCTGACGGCCGCGCCGGTGGTCGTCGCGGCGCCATTGGCGAAGTTCGCGCTGGGCGAGGCGACAGCCGCGTCGCCGCCGGGACACAACGGCATGGCGATGGACGGGATGACGCATGCGGCGATGATGGGCCACGAGGTCCCGGCCCCCGGTCGCCCGGGTGATCTCGACGCGCTTCTCTACCCGCCGCAGCCGCTGCCGCATCAGCCGGGCCGCGTGCGCGAGTACGCGGTCGCCGCCGTCGACCGCGAGATCGAGGTCGCCGAAGGGCGTGTTCTTCTCGGCCTGGACGTACAACGGCACGGTGCCGGGGCCGGTGATCCGCGCGACCGAGGGCGACCTGCTGCGGGTCCGGTTCACCAACGGCGGCTCGCACCCGCACACGATCCACTTCCACGGCATCCACCCGGCGAACATGGACGGCGTCTTCGAGATCGTCGAGCCGGGCGGCAGCTTCACCTACGAGTTCCCGGCGCGCCCGTACGGGATGCACGCTCTACCACTGCCACTCGACGCCGCTGAAGAAGCACATCGCACAAGGGGCTCTACGGCGCCTTCATCATCGACCCGCCCGAGCCGCGGCCGCCGGCGCAGGAGCTCGTGATGGTGCTGAACGGCTTCGACACCGACGGCGACGGCGAGAACAACTTCTACGCGCGTCAACGGGCCGCGCCTTCTACTACGCGAAGTACCCGATCAGGGTGCAGCCGCTCGCAGACGGTGCGGATCTACCTCGCCAACCTGACCGAGTTCGACCTGATCAACTCGTTCCACCTCCACGGGGACTTCTTCCGCTACTACCCGACCGGCTCGACCGATCACTTCGAGTACACGGACACCGTCATGCTCTGCCAGGGCCAGCGCGGGATCATCGAGATCGACTTCGCGCACACGGGCAGATTCATGTTCCACGCCCACCAGTCGGAGTTCACCGAGCTCGGCTGGATGGGCTTCTTCGAGGTGGCCGACTGAGTGGACGCCGACCGTCGGACGCCGGACCGGCGCCGCGGCCGACTCGGGCGCTGGCGCCTCTGGGCGCTCGTTCCGATCCTCCTCCTCGTCGGGATCGTGTCGGTCTTCGCCTCGACCGGCTCCTCGATCCTCGACCTCGTCGGGCGACGCGCCTCCGCCGCCGCGACGAGTTCGACATCCGCCGGGTCGAGTTCAAGCCCGGGCGAGATCACGATCCACGTGACGCAATCCGCAGCAGGACGAAGCTGACGATCGCGACTGTGACCGTCGACGACGCGATCGTGCCGTTACGCGCTCGACGGGCCCGACGACGCTCGGTCGGCTCCGCTCGAGCACGATCGTGGTCCCGTTCCAATGGGTCGAGGACGACCCGTACACGGTCGGCGTGACGAGCTCGAGCGGGATCGAGACGATGATCGAGGTGCCCGGCCGCGGTCGAGACGCGGGGCGCATCGCCGCGCGGATTCCTCGGCTACGCACTGATCGGGCTGCTCGTCGGGATCGTCCCTGTCACGCTCGGCCTCGCCTGGCTGCCCGTCGCTCAGCCGCGCCGACGCCAAGTGGCTCGCAGCCTTCATGGCGCTGACGGCCGGGCTTGCTCACCTTCCTCGCCCTCGACGCGCTCGGCCGAGGCGCTCGAGCTCCAGGCGGCACTGCCCGAGCGCGCTTGCAGGGCCCCGGGCTGATCCTGCTCGGCGTCGCGGCCAGCTACCTCGGGCTCGACGTTCGTCGCGCCACGCGCTCTCCGGCGCAGAGCCCAGGCGCGAAGCACGGAGCGCTCCGCTCGAGGGCGTCGCCCTCGCGACGCTCGTCGCCGATCGGGATCGGGCTCCACAACCTCGGCGAAGGGCTGGCGATCGGCTCGTCGATCGCGCTCGGCGAGCTCGCGCTCGGGACGTTCCTGATCATCGGCTTCATGGTGCACAACATCACCGAGGGGCTCGGTATCGCGGCCCGATCGCGAGCGGCGCGCGAGTCAGTCTCGCCGCGACTCGGCGCGCTGGCGCTCATCGCCGGAGCGCCGGCGATCGTCGGCGCCTGGATCGGCGGCTTCATCACGAACGACCTCGCTCGGCGTGCTCTTCTTCGCGATCGCCGTCGGGCGGCGCTTCAGGTCGTGGTCGAGGTCGGCCGCTACGTCGCCCGCCGCGCCCCAGGCGGGCTGCCGCTCCGGCTACGTCGTCGGCGGCTACCTCGCCGGGATCGTCATCATGTACGCAACCGGGCTCCTGGTCGGATGAGCGATGACGAAACGGGCGGAAGCATGGCGGCGACGTCTCAGCGAGGCGGTCCAGGACTACCTCGCGCGAGATCTACAAGCTCGAGCGCGAGGCGGGCGCGGCGTGCAAGACCTCGACGCTCGCCACGGCAGATGGGCGTTGCCGCCCCGTCCGCGACCGGCGATGGTGAAGAAACTCGCCGCGCTCGGTCTCGTCGACCATCAGCCCTACCGCGGCGTCCGCCTCACCGAGAGCCGGCGAGCGGATTGCCCTCGAGGTGATCCGCCACCACCGGCTGCTCGAGCTGTACCTCGCCGAGACGCTCGAGCTCGGCCTCGACGCCGTCCACGCACGAGGCAGACCGCCTCGAGCACGCGCTGTCCGAGGAGCTCGAGGCGCGCATCGACGAGGCGCTCGGCTGCCCGACCCAGGACCCGCACGGCGACCCGATCCCCGACATGCAGGCTCAGGATCGTCCCACTCGGCTACACGACCGCTGACCGCAGCTCGAGCCGGGCCAGCAGGCGACCGTGCGAGCAGATCCCCGATCGCGACGGCGGAGCTCCTGCGCTACCTGGCGACGCTCGGGCTCGTCCCCGGGCAGGACGTCGAGCTGCTCGCAGGCGGCGCCGTTCGGCGGGCCGCTCACGATCCGCACGGGCGGCGGCGAGATCGCGATCTCACGCGAGCTCGCCGCCCAAATCCGCGTCTCGGCCTAGCCGAGACACGGGCGCCAGCACGCGCTGAGCGAGCTCGACGAGCCTGTTCGAGTAACCCCACTCGTTGTCGTACCACGCGACGACCTTGACCTGCGTGCCGCCGACGACGGTCGTGAGAGGTGCGTCGAAGATCGCCGAGTACGTCGACTTGACGATGTCCGACGAGACGAGCGGCTCCTCGCTGTAGCGAAGGATCCCTGCGAACTCGCCGACGTCGGCACGTGCGCGGAAGAGGTCGTTCACCTCCGCGACGCTCGTCTCGCGCTTCATCTCGACCGTCAGGTCGATGAGCGACCCGGTCGGCACCGGGACTCGCACGGCGAAGCCCTGGAGCTTTCCCTCCAGTTCGGGAATCACGAGGCCGATCGCCTTCGCAGCTCCGGTCGACGTCGGCACGAGGTTCGCCGCAGCCGCGCGGGCGCGGCGCAGATCCTTGTGCGGCGCGTCGGCAAGACGCTGGTCGCTCGTGTACGCGTGCACGGTCGTCATCACACCGTGGCGGATGCCGATCGCGTCGTGCAGCACCTTCGCGACAGGCGCGAGACAGTTCGTCGTGCACGAGGCGTTGGAGATCACCTGGTGCCGTTCCTCGTCGTACGCCGTGTCGAAGTTGACGCCGAGCGCCACCGTGACGTCCGGCTCCTTCGCGGGTGCCGAGACGATCACCTTGCGTGCGCCTGCCTCGAGGTGCTTCAGCGCGTCGGCACGCTTCCGGAACAAGCCGGTCGACTCGATGACCACTTCGGCGCCGAGGGCACCCCACGGCAGAGCGGCCGGATCTGCCTCGGCGAACACCGGGATCTCGATGCCGTCGACCACGAGGGCGTCGCCCACACGCTCGACACTTCCCGGGAAAGGCCCGTACACCGTGTCGTGCCGCAACAGGTGGACGAGCGTGTCGAGGCCCATCAAGTCGTTGAGCCCAACCCACTCGATGTCTAGCCCACGCTCGTGGGCGGCACGGAAGGCCGCGCGGCCCGTCCTCCCGAGGCCGTTGATTCCAACCCGGACCGCCATGACTCCTCCTTCGTCGATTACTCACGACGCTAGAAGCGCTCGCACCGAGCGGCATCGGCGCAAACACGGATCGCTGTGCGCGTGATTACCGACGCGCGAGGATGCGGCGCGCGGCGAAGCCGCCCAAAAGCAGCAGCACCAGGCCGCCGGCGATTCCCGCGATGATGATCCGGTCGTTCGTCTGGCTGTTGCCGGATGCCACGGGCGAAATCGCGACGCGCACGCCGTTTTGCGCGGCGAGTCGTTGCACTGCCCGCGCCGCAGCTGCGGTCAGTGCTGCCCCGCGGTCCCCCGGCGCCGGCATCGTGTCCAGCGGACGCTGCGCGCTCGGCAACGGCTTGCCGCCGAGCCCCGCGCCGTAGCCGTTCGGCATCACGATCAGCAGCCGGCCCTTGTACAGGAAGAAGAGCTCCTGGCCCAGGAAGCGCGCGTACGTCTTCGGTTTTCGGTACAGCGAGGGAACAGCGCCGAGGTCGAACGGCTTCGCGATCACGGCGACCTTGATCCTGAACCCCTTCTTCTTCGCGTCGGCGACGACCGCGTTCAGCTGCGCGGCCTGCTCCTTCGAGATGTTCGCGTCGAAGGGGAGGAACGTGTCCTGCGACAGCAGGTAGTCGCTCGCCGGGTCGCCATCGGCATGCGCTGCAGGCACCGCGATGCATCCGGCGGCGAGGACCGCTGCGAGGAGCCCGCGCCTCATCCGTTGGCCCGGTCGACGAGCACGACGTCGAACGGCTGTCCGCCCGGCGGCTCCACACCGAAGGTGATCCCCCAATGACCGACCATCACGAGCGCAGGCGCGGCATGGCTGTACACGCCGGGTGCCGTCTCCTTCAGCGCGTACTCCTGCTGGCCCATCTCCATGTCCAGCATCGCGAACTTCGCCGTCACGCCTGCGCCGGTGACGGGCTGTCCGTTTCGTTTGATCGTGAGCGCGAACCGGTTGTCCTGCGCGGCGCGGTTGGGCGTCACGTGGAACTGGAGGTCGTAGCCGTTGCGCTGCATGGAGCTCGTCACCGGCCCGGGGCCGACGTGCGCTGCAACCTCGCCGAGCTGCCCGAGCGCCTTCGCCGGCGGCGGCAGGCTCGAGAGCACCGCGGCGGCGCAGATGATCGCCGCGACGAGCACGATCTCGGAGCCGACGAGGCGGCTGAGCAGCTTTGCCGTCGGCGGCCCTACGTCGGGCCGATCGTCGACCGACGCCTTCAGCCGCGGCGTCGTCCACAGCAGATTGACCGAGGCGATCAGCATCGTCCCGCCGAGCAGCGCGACCTTCACCAGGATCGTCTGCCCGTACGAGGTCTTCCAGAGCGAGGACACCGTCGGCAGATGGACGATCGCCGCGGCGACGCCCGACGCGATCAGCACGTTGACCGAGACGAAGGCGACGATCGAGAAGCGCGGGACACACACGGCGAGCCCCGCAACCCGCCGGGTAGCAGGCAGCGTCGCCCAGAACACGAGCAAGCCGATCAGGCCGCCGATCCAAATCGAGCCGGCGAGTAGGTGCGACCAGTCAAAGAGAAGCGACCACGCGCGCGGCGAGGTCTGCGCCGCGTGGCCGGCGAGGCCTGGAACGAGCAGCGCGGCGCCGGCGGCGAACCCTGCACCAATCAGCGCGAGCAGCTCGACGATCGATCGGCGCTCTCGCTCGGGGCGGTCGACCCACAGCGCGACGACCGCGGCGAGCGCGAAGAGCAGGAACGTCAGCTCGAGATCGACGAAGCCGCGTCCGAACGAGGACGCGCGGATCAGGGGCACGAGCGCACCGATGTCGTACCACGAGCGAAGCGCGAACTGCGCCGTCGCGAGCAGCAGGTAGACCGGCGTGGCGATGAGCGCGAGCGCCGCGGTGGTCACGAAGGCGATCGTGACCGGGCGCAAGCGCGTTCCGCTCACACGGCGCACGACCGGTCGCGCGATCGCGATCCTCAGCACGAACAGGCCGATCGCCGCCATGACGGAGAGGAACATCAGCCATCTCGCCACGACCAGGTGCGGTGTCGCCGCCGTCTCCGAGATCGACGGGATGACGAACTGCGGCGCAGGCCCAGCATTGGGACCGACCGCGAACGTGAACGCTCCGCGGACTGGATGACCGTCGACCGAGATCACGCGCCAGTACACGAGGTACCACCCCTGGCCGATCTTCTTCAACGGCACGACCAGCGTGTCCGGGTCGGTCGCGGACCGCCGCGGCGGCCCGGCCGTCTCGTGGTTCGCATTCACATCGGTCACGGAGACGATCGCGAAACGCGGCTCGACCGCCTCCGAGTACGTGAGCCTGACCTCCTTCGGCGGCGTGTCCACCGTGCCGCTCGGCGAAGGGACAGTCCGGAGCAGCGCCGCATGCGCCCAGGCAGCGGCCGGCAGCGCGAGCGCTGCGACGGCCGCGGCCGAAACGACGGCGACGCGCCCTCTCACGCCAGCGAGCGTTTCCCCGACGAGGTGACGAGCGCGACGATTCCGAGCACCACGCCGATTGCGCCGACGATCAGCGCCACGATCGCAAGCGTGGAGCTCCCACCACCGCCGCCGCCGAACGAGCTCGCGCTCTTGGCCTCGATCGTCGGCGCAGGCGTATCGGAGCTCTCGGGCCCGCTCCAGTCGACGACCGAGCCGTCCGAGTACGTCTGGCGGACGCCGAACGTGTACGTCTTGCTCGAGTCGGTGCTGCCGAGGAACGAAAACGCGGCGATCTCGTCGGTGGGAACGTCGCCGCCGGTCCAGGTGATCTTCGTGACCACGGCGGCCTCACCGGATCCGGTCTTCTGAACGTCGCGCTTCCAACCTGGCGACGGGATGAACGAATCGATCGAAAAGCCGTCTGGTGGCGTGAGCTCGACGCCCGTCGTCGAGGCGTCCTCCTTCTCGGTCGGCACGGCAAGCGTGAAAACCTGGCTCTCCGATGCGGGGACGATCGACGGGCTCACGTGTGCGTGAGCCGACGCGGCGGCCGTCACGACGAGGCTGCCGGCGACTGCGAGCGCGAACGCGACAGGACGTTTCATTTGACCTCCAGAGTGAAGGGAGCTGTGAGCACACGGCCGTTTGCGCGGGTTTGCAGAAACAGGCGCCACTTTCCTGCGACGGGGACGAGCACGCCGACGCGGAGCTTCCCGGGCGTCGTCGAGGTTCCCTTGACCTGCGTGGCGCCGAGGATGCTCGTGCAACCGCTGACACCTGGCGCGCAAACGTGCGTGTGGAAGTAGTCGAGCGACCCGTTCCGGAAGAAGATCGCGTGCGCAAGCGCGCCGAACCACGGCGTGAAGCGCGCGGGTCGTCCTTGCGGATCGGTGACCTTGACGTTGATGAACCCGGCCTCGAGCGCCTTGAGCCGCGGCTTTCCCTCGAGCTCGAAGCGGTAGCCGTCCACGACCACGGCACGATCGGAGGAAGGCAGCGGCTTCGGCTTGTACGAGCCGGCGACGTCGATCTTCGAGAAGAGCTGGAAGTTCGGCTGGTCGGTCGACTTCGGGTACGCGTCCACGACCACGCGGTACGGACCGGGCTCGGGCACCGTGATCTGCTCGCTCACCTTTCCGTCCGCGCCGATCGGCGGATGCACATGAATGATCGAGTTCAGGTCGTCGCGGACGAGGATCACGTGCACGCCCGTGTGCGGACCGGAGCCGCGCTTGTACGCGGTAAGTGGCTTTCCGTTCGGCTGCTCGATCGTGAACGAGAGCGTCACCGGCTTGCCGGGCTGCACAGGTCCCGCGGGCTGGAAGTTCGCGAGCTCGAACGTCCGGGCGGCCTGGATCGTCGGCACCTGGGGCGACGACGACCCCGAGCCGCAGCCGGCAAGGACGACCACGCACGCGATCAGACACACGAGACGCAACCTCATCTCCGGGCTCCTCTCGTCGGCGTGAGGACGGCGAGCACGACCGCCGCCGCGCCACCGAGGAACGCGACCGCAGTCGCGAGCCGCGCCAGGGACGCGGGCAGCGACGAGATGACCACGCCGTGCCAGAACACACTGAGCGAGCCGAGGCCGAGCGCCGCCGCGACGACGCCGACGACCATTGCCGCCCACGTGCGAAGCGACCGATCGCCGAGCAACAACGCCGCTCCGGCGAGCACGGCGAGCAACGCCGCGGATCCGACTTCGATCCACTGGGCACGCCGGGCGATCGCGTCGCCCGTTGCGAACGCAGTGGTCGCAGCGAGCGCCGCCGCCGCGGCCACTCCAGCAACGGCGGCGGCAAGCTCAGGTCGTCGGCGCGGCGCCGCGTGAGCGAACGCCGCGAGCGCGGCGAGTGCAACGATCCCCGCGGCGAGCCACGGCCAGAGCGGCGGCCGAGCCACGCGTGTGAAGGACCCCGTCAGCTCGGTGCGCCGCCCGTCGAGCGCGATCGGCAACGACCAGGGGCTGCTCGCACCCGCCCGCAACGATGCAGGAGGGGTCAGGCGATGGTCGTGCCAGAGCAGACCGGGCTTCCCAGTCAGCCGGAGCCAGCCGGTGCCGCGGCGCGCAAGCCTGTCCGCATCCGCACTCGGCGAAGCGCGGTTGACCCAGACGCCGTTCGGACCGAAGCGAAGGAAGGGCTCGCCGAGCAGCCCGAGCACCAGCAGACGGTGCGGCGGATCGACGCGGACGCGCAGCGAGCGATCGCCGTCGACCACCTGCGCGTGCACGCCGGGAAGCGCCGCGCGCGACAGCTCGAGCCGGTAGTCCAGCGCGACCGCGGGCGAACGAGAATGCGCGGCCGCGCGGCCCGGAGCCACGAGGCAGGTGACAACGACGATCGACAACGCTGCGAAGCGCACAACGAACCTCCGAGTTGCTCGACGAGAATGGTCTACGTCGCGAGCTGCGGGGGTGCTCGAAGCGCGAAGCGCTGAGCGAGCGGCCGTGCCGGGCCGCGATGAATCGTCACGACGCTCCAGCGCGCGACCGTCGTCTTCGCCCGCGTCCGCGCGGGACGCATGAGCCGAATCACGACCTGGCCGGCCCGCAGTGCGAATGCGAGCAGCAGCGCCGTCGCCGCGACACCGACGAACAGGACCAGCCACTGCGAGGGCGTCATCACCGCGAATGCCGGCTGGCTCGTCTGCACCGAACGCTCGATCGATTCCTGCGCGAGCAACACGAAGAACGTCGTCATCGAGAGGCTGCGCGCTGTCTCGCCGATCGGCAGACGTGTGCGCAGGCAGGTTGGCCGAACGACGAGGAGCACGGCGAGCGCGACGATCGCGAGGGCGGGCTCGTACCAGCCCAGGTAGCCGTGCAACCCGTCCTCGGGCCGGAACGTCCCGTAGAGAAGCGCATGCGCACCGAGCGCGCAGACGGCCGCGGGAATGAGCCGCATCGGCACGCTCGAAGCCTACCCTTGCGCGGTGACCCGTAACGCCGCCGACATCCTCACCGACCCGCCGCCCGAGCCGGCCGACACGCGGCTCGCATACGGCCCAGGCGCGCTTCAGTTCGGCGACCTCCGCCGCGCCGAGGGCGACGGGCTCGCCGTTGTGGTGCACGGCGGCGCGTGGAAGGCGGCCTACGACCTCGCGCACATCGACCACCTGTGCGTCGCTTTCCGCGACGCGGGCATCGCGACGTTCAACGTCGAGTATCGCCGCGTCGGCGACGCAGGCGGCGGCTGGCCCGGCTCGCTGGAGGACGTGCTGCGCGCCGTCGAATACGCCCGCCGGCTCGCGCCGCGCCTCGTGCTCGTCGGACATTCGGCCGGCGGCCACCTGGCGCTACTCACGGCGCAAGAGCTGCGCCTTCCGGTCGTCGCGGTTGCCGCAGTGTCCGAGCCTGCACGCTGGGAGAACGACGCCGTGCAGGCATTCTTCGCCGGCGCGCCGCCCGTCGAAGGATCGCCGCTCGCGCAGGCGCCGCTCGGCGTTCCGGTCGTGCTCGTGCACGGGACGGACGACGACACGGTTCCGTTCGAGCAATCGGTGCGTTACGAGCAGGCGTCGAAGCGCGAAGCCGAGCTGATCGCGCTCGAAGGTGCCGGCCACTTCGAGCCGATCGACCCGCTGTCGCCGGAGTCGGCCGTCGTGCGGGCAGCGGTCGAGCGGCTGCTCGCCTAACGGCGAGTCAGTCTCTTACGGTCGCTGCTCCGGGAAAACGCGGAAGTCCGTCGTCCGGAATCGGCTCCCATGCCGCAGCGTAAGCCACGTAGTTTCGGAAGCTCGGACGGATGCCCGGATCGCCGTCGAACGAGCCGAGTCGCACCGAGATCACGTCCGGGTCGACGGGGCTGCGGCTCCAGAGCGCGGACCCACAGGCAGAGCAGAACACCTTCGGAAACCCGCCCGGCGGCTCGTACGCCCGCAAGAGCTCCTCGCCCGAGATGATCCGGAGCGAGCCGGGAACGATCCGCGCCGACGCTGACGCCGCGGTTCCGGTACGCCGCTGGCAGCGCGTGCAATGGCAGTAGCTCGCAAAGAGCGGATGCTCCGTCACCTCGAAGCGCACGCCGCCGCACATGCAGCCGCCGGTGAGAGGGAGGTCGGCGATCGCAAGAGCGTACTCGCGGCTAACCCGCAGCTGCAATCCGACGCGGCACCGATGGCGTAACCTCGACGCGCGGCAACGCTGAAATCGCCATGAACGGAGCTCAAGCCACGACGCAGATCGCGTACATCGCGGCGATTGCGCTGGCGATGGTCACGGCCGGGCTCGGCAAGCGCCGGTTGGAATGGAAGCCGCCGAAGCCCAGGAGGCGGAAGAAGGACGGCGACCGCATAACCTGGCGCAATCGACACCGCACTGATCTCTGACATCCACGGCAACGCAATCGCACTCGAGGCCGTGCTCACCGACCTCGATCGCGATCCGGTCGATCAGGTCGTCTGTCTCGGCGACGTGCTGCAGGGCGGCTGTCAGCCGGCGCAGGTCGCCTCGCTCATACGTTCACTCGGCTGTCCGACCGTGCTCGGCAACGCCGACGCGTTCGTACTCGACGTCGAGGCAGGCGCCGAGATACCGACCGAGCGGCAGCTCGACGTCCGCGAATGGACGAGAGCGCAGCTCGGCCCGGACGGGCTCGCCTTGATCGAAAGTTTCCGGCCGACGCTCGACGTGCCGCTCGGCGAAGCGCTCGAACTCCTCGCCTTCCACGGCTCGCCGAGCTCGTATGACGACGTGATCCTCCCGCCCCTCGAGGAGGAGGAGTTCCGCCGCCTGCTAGGACCGCCACGCGCCGACTTCATGGCCGGCGGCCACGTGCACCTGCAGTGGCTCCGCCGCTATGGAGCGACGACGTTCGTCAACCCGGGCAGCGTCGGTCTCTCGTACGACCACGTGCAACCGGACGACGACCTTCGCGTCGATTCCTTTGCGGCGTACGCCCGCATCCGCGTCGACGGAGCTCGCACCGAGGTCGCGTTTCGCCGAGTTCCGTTCGACGGCGAAGCCGTGGTCTCGGCGATCGCAGCGAGCGGCGTTCCGCACGCGGACTCGCTCGCCGCCCAGTGGCGCTAGGCGCGTATGCGTCCGGGGCGAAGTGGCCGGGCGTGCGCGCTGAGCTTTTCGAGTGCGTGGGTAAGGGCCTTGATGTTGGTGTCGCTGAGGTGGCTGGAGAAGTGTTGCTCGATCGCATGTCGGTGGTGGCGTCGGGCGTGCTCCATCGTCGCGCGGCCCTTGTCGGTGAGTACGACGAGGATTGAGCGCCGGTCGCCCTCGGGACGGACGCGCCGGACGAGGCCTGCATCTTCGAGTCGGTCGACGACGCGCGTGAAGCCGCTCTTGCTGTAGAGGATCCGCTCGGCGAGCTCGTTCATCCGCAGCCCGTCGGGCGTCTCCTCGAGGTGGATGAGGGCGTCGTACCAGCGCAGCGGGATCCCGGCATCGCGCTCGAGCTCCGCGTCGAGTACGTCGATGAGCGCGAGCGCGCTCTCGAAGTAAAGGCGCCACGCGCGTAGCCGGTCGGCGGAGGGGCTTGACAGAGATTGTTCTTCGTGAGATAGTCCTCTTTGCAACTGTTCGCTCATAGACAGTTGCGGATCATATCAGTCTTAGACGAAGGAGGAAGACGATGACTGTGGTCTCCGCAGAACGCGCCAACGGCGGCTACCTGCTCGCCAAGGACGAGGGCGAGGCGTATTGGCTGCTCGGGATGCTCGAGGTCGTCAAGATCAGCGGCGCCGATACAAGCGGTGCGTTTGGACTGCTCGAGGTGACCGTGCGTGCTGGCGAGGGCTCGCCTTGGCACGTCCACCCCGATGAGGACGAGTGGTTCTACGTGCTCGAAGGGGAGTTCACGGTCTACGTCGGCGAGAAGCGTCTCTCCCTCGCGCCGGGCTCGTTCGCGTTCGGCCCCAAAGGCGTCCCGCACACCTTCATCGGGGAGACCGACGGCGCGAAGGCCCTGATCGGCTTCCTGCCCTTCCACTTCGAGGGCTTCCTGCACGAGGTCGGCGAGCCGGCGACGGAGCGGGTGCTGCCGCCGCTGCTGACGACTGCCCCCGACATCGAGCGCCTGCTGCCGATCGCGGAGCGCAACGGGATGACGATTCTGGGTCCTCCCGGCCCGCCGCCCGGTTAAGCGCGAACGCGCGCGGCGAGGATCTTCGCCAGCCGGATCTCGGCGGCCTTAACCGGAACACGTGTCAAGTAGGGCGCGGTCGCCGTCAGCGAGCTCTCCGTCCGGCCGCCGCCGAACAGGACGACACGCTCAGTGCTTGTCGGGCTTTGGAGGCGTGTCCTTCTTGTCCTTCGCCTCGTCGTGCTGTGCCTTCTCGGCGTCGTGCTGCGCCTTCTCCGCTTCCTGCTGCGCACGCCTGTCGGCTTCTTGCTGCGCCTGCGCGGCGTCGTGCTGGACCTGCTCTGCGTCGCGCTTCGCCTGCTCGGCGTCGTGGTTCGCCTGCGCGGCGTCGTGGTTCGCCTGCGCGGCGTCGTGCTTGGCCTGCGCCTCCGCCTCATGCTTTTTCCGCTTGGCGTCCTTCTTCGCATCTGCTGCGTCGCGCTTCGCTTGCTTCTCGGCCTCGCGCTGCGCGCGCTCCTCGTCGTGCCGGGCGCGCTCCTCCGCCTTCTTCTGTTGTTCGGCCTGGCGCTTGGCCTCGCGCTCGGCGGCCTTCTGTTCGCGTTCGGCCGCCTTCGCCTGGAACATCGCCCTCTGTTCCGCCTTGAGCTTCGCGCGCATGGCGTCCTTGGTCGCTTTCTGGGTGGGCTTCTTCGCCGGGGTCTCGTCGACCGGGTTAAGTGGTGGCGGGCTTTCGGGCGGGCTCGAAACCGGCGGAGTAACGACGGGCTCCGGAGGCGTCGGCTTCGGTGCGGCGGGCGTGCCCGACGTCGGAGCCGATGTGGGCGGCGTCGCCTTATGCTCCGCGGGCGCGTGGCCGACGACGGCTGCCGGCGAGGTCACCGGCGACGGCTGAGACGGAGCGGCTGTCCCGGGCGTTGTCGGTTGGCCGGTCGGCGGAGCCTGCTCGCGCGCGGCCGTCGTCTTCGCGGACCGGAGGATCGCAGGCACCTTCCGGTGGCCCGACGCGACGACGGGCGCCGGCAATCCGGCGCTGATTTGCGGGCCTGCATCGAACGCGCGGAGCCAGATCTCGTACGACGAGACGACCCCTGCGACGACCAGCGCAGCCCATATGACCCAGGGAAGCCGACTTCGCATTGCAGCAATCATCGCCATTCCGCACGACGGAGTCCATGGGAACTTGCGGAACCTCCGGAAATATCCCTCAAACGGGGGGCCTCAGAGACACCTTTACGGTGTTTTTTCCCTCGCGTTTTGCCCGGTACAAAGCCAGATCGGCCGCGGACATGAGGTCCTCGGCTCCGCGCGCACTGGGGTAGTCAGAGACGCCGAAGCTGGCCGTAACCCGCACCGGCGGGCCGCCAACGATCCGTACCTCCATGCTCGCGACCGCGCTCCGCAGGTTCTCGGCGAGCGCCTCCGCCCCGTTCAAGTCCGTCTCGAGGAGGAGAATCGCGAACTCCTCGCCGCCCAGACGGGCAGCCAGGTCGATTGCGCGCACGCGGCCGCGGATGACGTCCGCGAACGCACGCAGGACAGAGTCTCCGACGTGATGGCCGTAGAGATCGTTGACACGCTTGAAATCGTCGAGATCGGCGAACACGAGCGCCAGCGGCTCGTCGAACCGCTCCGCACGCCGAAGCTCCGTGTCGAGCCTCTCCATGAAGCGGCGGCGGTTCGCGAGCTCGGTCAGCTCGTCGGTGATCGCCTGCTGCTGCACGATGGCATGCAACCTCGCGTTCTCGAGCGCGATCGCCGACTGCGCGGCAAGCGACTGCGCAAGGGTACGCGTCCGCGCGTCGAAGCTGCCAGACGTCGGCCAGAGCTCCAACGCGCTCTCGCCGGCGGCGCCCTCAACGCCGAGGTCGAGCCGCACCGGATGTCCCGTTCCCGCTACGTCGCCCTCCTCGGCCGTGATGCGTCCGTCCTGCACGATGCGGCCGCCGATTGCGCCGGTCGCATCCATCGTCGCGTGGAGGATCACGGGCAGGAGCTGGTCCGGGTTGTGCGTTGAGGCAAGCGCCTCGCCGACGAGCGCGAACGCACGCGCGTCGCGGCGGTCGCGGATGACAGGCAGCGCGCCGGCGCGGCGCGCGAGCAGCGGCGCGAGCGCGTAGCCGGTGACGGCGACCGTTGCGAGCGTGACGACGACTGCCAACAGACTCCAGAAGATGCGGTCGCGGACACCGCCGTTGATCTCCGATCTCGGCGTGAGCGCGAGCAGCCTGACGTCGTCCGGCGGGCCGACGAGCCGCACTCCGAACACCCTGTACGTGGTATCGCCGAGGTTGCGGTCGATCGAGCGCCCGATCGGGACCGCGGCGGCGAAGCCCGAAATCGCTCCCGCGATCGCGCGGCCGCGCCGGAGCAGGGCAAACCGGTCGCGCGAGTCGAGGCCGACCTCCGAGCGGACGCGTCTGAGCAGGGCGGCGTCAAGCGGGACGTTTACGGTCACAGAGCCGACTGGGCGACCGCCGACGACGACGGAGACGCTCCGGTGGACGGCAAGCGGCTCCCGTTCCCCGGCGAGCACCTGCCCGCCGGCCGCTACGACGTCGTGGGGCCCGGTGAGGCGGCGCAGCCGTGAGCGGTCGCGCGCGGCAAGGGCCTGCTGAAGCGCGGGCGAGCTGGCGAGCGTTCCGGCACGAGTTGCCGCCTCGGCGACGGAGCGGACGAAGACAGCCGAAGCCGACCGTCCCTCCGACTCGAGGCGCACATCGGCCTTGTGCGTCTCGCTCCTCCCAACTCCGGTCGCCGCGACCCAGGCGAGCGCGAGCAGCGGCACCAGCACGACGAGTACCAGCAGCGCCGCCAACCGCGCGCGTGAGGGCGCCTGTGAGAACGACGGGCCGGAGACTGCCTCCTCGCTCACGACCGGACGAACCTCACGAGCTCAGAACGCGCAGCGCATGCTGAGCGATGCACAGCTGACCCCCTTATCGACATGAAGCCACCGATCGCAGTTCCCTCCCGCGTACCCCGGACGCGGCCTCGCGCTCGGGTCGCTCGCATCCTAGAGTTGCACGCCGGGAAACGCCCGGTGCTTGGCCGGTGCCTTACGTCTGCGTCTGCGAAATGGGCTCGGCCTCGGGCACGGCCTCGTGGCCCATCATCGGCAGCGAGCGGAGGAACGCCATGCCGATCGACGCCGCGGCGATCGCGCAGAACGCGCCGACGACGAACGCGACGTGGTAGCCGCCCGTCAGCGCGGCGAGTGAGTCTTCGCCTGCAGCCTCGAGGTTTCCCGTGCGATGAGCGGCGATGCTCGCCAACACGGCGAGTCCGAGCGCGCCGCCCATCATGAACGCGGTGTTGACGATTCCCGATGCAAGCCCGCTTTCGCTCGGCTCGACGTCGCTCATCGCCGCGAGCAGCACCGGATTGAACGCCAGGCCGGCGCCGAAGCCGAGCAGGATCATGCTCGGGAGGACATCGACGACAAAGTTCCCGTCGACCGGTGCGCGCGCGAAGAGCAGCAGGCCCAACGCGGCGAGCAACAGACCCGTCGCCAGCGGCGGCTTGATGCCGTAGCGCATCACGATCTTCGCGGAGAGACCGATCGAGAAGAGGCCCATGATCAGGTTCGCGGGCAGGAAGCAGAGACCGACTTGCAGCGGGCTGTAGCCGAGAACGAGCTGCAGGTAGAGAGCGGAGAGGAAGAACCAAGCGAACATCGCGGCGGCCCAGAGCACGCCGACGACGTTCGCGGTTGCGAGGTTGCGCTTGCGAAGCAGGCCGAGCGGCACGAGCGGCGCAGCGCACGCGCGACTCGATCACGAAGAACGCCGCGAGCAGCACCACCGCCGTCGCGAGCAGGCCGAGCGTCTCGGCGGACGTCCACCCGTTCTGGTTGCCGTTGACGATCGCGTAGACGGCGATCATCAGCGACGCGGTCACAGTCACCGCGCCGCCGACGTCGAGCCGGCGGCCTCCGGCGAGCGCCGCGACGTGATCGGCGGGCAAGAGCCGCAGACACAGCACGACGACGAGGACGCCGATCGGGAAGTTGACGAGGAAGATCCAGTGCCAGCTGATCGCGTCAGTGAGGATCCCGCCGAGGAGCACGCCGATGCTGCCGCCGCCCGCAGCGACGAAGCCGAAGAATCCCATCGCCTTCGCCCGGTCCGCCTGCTCGGTGAACAGGCTCATCATCAGCGAGAGGGACACGGCCGACGCGACTGCGCCGCCCACACCTTGAACCGCACGCGCGCCGATGAGCATGCCCTGCGACGTCGACACTCCGCAGAGAAGCGAGGCGAGAGTGAAGACCGTGATGCCGATCAGGAAGAGCCGGCGCTGGCCGTAGAGGTCGCCGAGCCGTCCGCCGAGCAGGAGAAAGCCGCCGTACGTGAGCAGGTACGCGTTGACGACCCACGCGAGCGAGGTCTCCGTGAAGCCGAGATCCTCTCGAATCGAAGGCAGCGCGACGTTCACGATCGTCACGTCGAGCACGATCATCAGGCTCGCGAGACACAACACGTAGAGCGCCAGCCAGCGCCTGTCGGAGTCGACAGTCATCCCCTGGAGCCTCTCAACGGAAGCTGGATCTCAAACATTCCGGATCTCGTGATTGCCGCGCTCATCTCTGCCTCCTTCGCGGGCTTCTTGCCTGTCTGGGAAGAGAGACTCGCCGACGGCTCGGAATTCATCGCTCGATCCGTGACAATCCTGCGGTCGTGCAACCCGTCGCCGAGCAGACGATCCTAATCACCGGCGCGACCGACGGTCTCGGGCGCGCGCTCGCGTCGGAACTCGCGGCCGAGGGCGCGACGCTCCTGATCCACGGCCGCGACGATGCGCGAGGACGCGAGACGCTCGATGAGATCGGCACGCGCACCGGCAACGAGAAGCTTCACTGGTTACGCGCCGATCTCGCGTCGCTCGGCGAAGTGCGCGCGCTTGCGCAGCAGGTGACAAGTGAGCAAGACCGCCTCGATGCGATCGTGAACAACGCCGGCATCGGCGGCACGATCGCGGGCGACCGGCGGAGGATGGTGAGCCGCGACGGCTACGAGCTCCGCTTCGCCGTGAACTATCTCGCGGGCTACCTGCTGACGCGGCTCCTGTTGCCCCTGCTCGAGACTTCGGCACCGGCGCGCATCGTCAACGTCAGCTCCGGCGGACAGACGCCGATCGACTTCGACGACGTCATGCTCGAGCGCAGCTACGACGGATGGCGCGCATACGCACAGAGCAAGCTTGCGCAGATCATGTTCACTTTCGATCTGGCAGACGAGCTCCGCGACCGTGGCGTCACGGCGAACTGTCTCCACCCGGCCACCTACATGCCGACGAAGATGGTCATCGAGAGCGGCATCGATCCGACCAGCTCGCTCGAAGACGGCATGCGCGCGACGCTACGACTCGTCGCAGACCCCGAGTTGGACGGCGTGACCGGTCGCTACTTCAACGGGGAACGACCCGCCGAGCCGCGCGGCCAGGCGCACGACCCGGAGGCGCGCCGTCAGCTGAGGGAGCTCAGCGACCGGCTCGTCCATTGAGGGTGATGCCGTCGGCCGGTGCGACCCGCGACGCTCACAGCGTCGTGAACGTGATTGCCGAAGCAACTCCGACCGGAGAGTCGAGCGGCGACCAGCGACTCGCGATTCTCCTCGCAATGGCCATGTTCGTCCTCGTCGTCGACACATCGTTGATGAACGTGTCCATCTCTGCAGTCGTGCACGATCTCGACACGACGGCCAGCGGCGTCCAGTCGGCGATCGCGCTCGAGGCGCTCGTCTCGGCCGCCTTCATCCTGATCGGCAGCAAGATCGGCGATCTGATCGGCCGCAAGCGCGCCTACGTGCTCGGCCTGCTCGGCTACGCGGTTGGCGCGCTCGCGATGACGCTGGCGCAGAACCTGCTGGCGATCGTGATCTTCTGGGCGATCGTCGGAGGACTCGGAGCAGCGCTCCTGCTCCCGTCGATGCAGTCCCTCATCCACGGCAACTTCGAGGGGCCGATGCAGCGAAAGGCCTACGCGCTCGTCGGAGCCGCGGCTGCGATCGCGGCCGCCATCGGGCCGTTGCTCGGAGGTTTCATCACGACGTACCTCTCGTGGCGGGTCGCGTTCGGCGGGGAGGTCGGGATCATCGCGATCGTGCTCGTGGGCAGCAGGCGCATCCACGACGTGCCGTACACCGGGGACAGGGGAGTCGACGTCGTCGGCTCGATCCTCTCGGCGGTCGGGATGGGCGGCGTCGTGCTCGGAATCCTCGTGTGGCAGGAAGGCGGAGGCGCCGTCGGCGCTCTGATCGCCGCCGGCGCGGTCGCGCTCGGGTCGCTCGTCTGGTGGCTCAAACGACGCAAGCGCGAGGGCAAGCCGGCGCTGCTCGACATCGGCCTGTTCGCATCGAAGTATTTCCGGCTCGGGATCTCGTCCCAGACGCTCCAGCAGATCGCCCTCGGCGGGATGATGATCGTGCTGCCGATGTACCTGCAGATGGTGCTCGAGTACAACGCGCTCGAGGCCGGTCTTTCGCTCGCACCGCTGTCGCTGACGATGTTCGGCGTTGCGCTTCTCGCGGGGAGGAAAGCGGGCAACCGCAGCCCGAGCAAGATCATCCTCACGGGTTTCCTGCTGCTCGCCGCGGGCGTCGGCGTGCTGATCCCGATCGTGCCGCGCGCGGACTCGGGCTGGGCGATGGCCATCCCACTCGCGGTGGCCGGCGCCGGGCTCGGCCTGCTCGTCTCGCAACTCAACAACTACACGCTCTCGCCGATCGAGGAGGAGCGCGTCAGCGAGGCGGCGGGCGTCAACTCCGCCGGTGGCTCGTTCGGCCTGTCGTTCGGCCTCGCGTTCGCAGGCGCGATCATGCTCGCCTCGCTCTCTCTCATCTTCACGCAGAAGGCAGAGTCGAGCGCCGTCCTCACGCCCGCGGAGCAGCAGCAGGTCGCAGACGGGCTCGAGGAAAACGCCGAAGTGATGACCAACACCGAGCTCGCTCACCTGCTCGAGGGACAACCGCCCGACGTTCAGGCGGAGATCCTCCGGATCAACACCGAAGCGCGACCGATCGCACTTCAGATCGCGCTGCTCATCCCGCTGTTCGCCGCGCTCCTCGGCCTCGTCACCGCCTTCCGGATGACGCGGCTCCCGGATCCCAAGCCCTCGACGGCCGGTGAGGCCGTGCTCGGCGGCTGACGATGACGACGCCGCAAGAGAAAAGGGCCCGAGCGGGCCCTTTCGAGTAGCGGGGGCAGGATTTGAACCTGCGACCTCCGGGTTATGAGCCCGGCGAGCTACCTGACTGCTCCACCCCGCGTCGCAGGGCTCAGTATAGCTCGATCCTTTCGGCCCTGAAGCCGCGCCGAGGCCATCAAACCGATGACCATCACGAGCATTCCGGCGATCGCGTCGAGGATGAAATGGTTGCCCGTGACGACGATCGTGAGCACGACCAGGAGCGGGTAGACGACGCCGAGCAACTTCATCCACGCCGGGCGCGCGTACTTCACAACGCCGTAGGCAACACCGAGCGCAAAGCCTGCGTGCAGACTCGGCACGGCCGCCACCGGGTTCGAGAACGGCGACGAATGCGGCGAGCCGATGTCGATCCCCGAGAAGGAACGCAAGCGTGTCCGTCAGCCCGACGCCGGCGAGCCGCGGCGGCGCCGTCGGGAACTGCCAGTGGATGAAGAGCGAGATGGCGGTCGCGATCAAAAAGGCGTTGCGCAAGCTGCGAAAGCCTTCGCGCGACCGGAAGTACAGCCACGTGAAGAAGATGCCCGTGAACACGAAGTGCCCGACGAAATAGAAGATGTTCATCGCCTGCACGAGGTCGGGCACTCCGAGGAACACGCGTTGCAGGGATTGCTCCCACGCAAAGTGTCCCCAGCGTTCGAGGTCTTCGATGCGCGCCGCGTTGTCGAACGCCACCGGCCAGTTCGGCTTCATCAAGTGGCGCAGCCCCTCGTAGACCTCGAATCCCCCCACGACGATCAAGATCTGCCGCAAGCCGTCTCTGCGTCGCAGCCAAGACCACGCACGCCACATGCGTTCGCTTCTAAAACGCGTTGCTAGCATCGCCAACAAATGCCGCTCCCCGTCTGGATCGCGCTGATCGTCGTGCTTGTTTCTCTAACGGCCGGCGCGACATATGTGTTCCTCCGGCTCCTCAGTCTCTGGCGGGCTCTCAAACATTTCAATTCCGCGCTCGAACCCGTGGCGGAAGAGCTGAACGGCCCGCTCGAGCGGCTCGCGGCCAACTCGGAGGCTTTCGGGACGGATGCGCCCAGGCTCGAGGCGAGCCTCGAACGCCTGCGTCGCTCGCTCGCACGCGCCGCCGTGCTGGCCGCCGCTCTCGCGGATGCACGCGACGCGTTCGGCCGCCTCGCCGCGGTTTACCCGCGCAAGTGAGGGTCGCCGCGGTCGACCTCGGCACGAACACCACACGGCTGCTCGTCGCCGACGTCGACGACGGGCGGGTTGAAGAGATCGCCGTTCGCGCGCGGATCACAGGGCTCGGAGAGGGAGTCGATGCGCGGCGCAAGCTGCTGCCGCTGCCGATCGCGCGTGTGCGCAACGTACTGACCGACTACCGGCGCGAGCTCGAGTCGCTCGGCGCCGAGCGCGTGCTGGCGGTGGCTACCAGTGCCGTCCGCGATGCCGACAACGGCGAGGCGTTCCTCGGCGAGGTCGAGTGGAGCTACGGCTTCACGACGAGGCTTCTGAGCGGCGAAGAGGAGGCGGCGGTCACGCTGCGCGGCGTGGGCGACATCGCAGAGGACACGCTCGTGCTCGACATCGGCGGCGGCTCGACCGAGCTGATCATGCGCGACTTCGCAATCAGTCTCGACGTCGGCTCGGTGCGCATGACCGAGCAGTTCGGCGAGGACGTCGACGCGATCGCGGACTTCGTGCGGCCGCTCCTGCCCGACCTACGGCCGACGCGAGCGATCGGCGTCGCTGCGACGAACACGTCGCTCGCCGCGCTAGACCTGCGTCTCGCGGAGTACGACCGGGACCAGGTGCACGGACATGTCCTGACGCGGGAAGCGGTGGAGGAGCTGCTGGACAGGCTCGCCGAGATGCCGCTGGACGAGCGGCGGCGGTTGCCTGCTTTCGATCCGGATCGCGCACCGGTCATCGTCGCCGGAGCGACGATCGTCCGCGAGGTCTTGCGCCGGTACGACCTCGACGCGATCGAAGCGAGCGAGCACGACCTGCTCCACGGCGTCGCGCTCGCAGCGGCGGAGCTGCCCGAGCCGGTCGAGGGCGACGCGCCGCCGGGCGCCTACACCTGCTGCTAGACGGCTTCTTCGACCGGGGGCTCGTCTTCCGCGAGCCGGCGCTGAACGACCGCACGCGACAGGATGCCCGCCAGCCGCCCGTTCTCCGTCACGGGGACCCGCTCGAGATCGCGCTTCTCGAGCTCGCGGAACGCCGCCTCGAGCTCAGCGTCGGCGTCCAGCGTGAAGATCGGCGGTTCTGCGATCTGGCCCAGGCGTGTCGCCGCCGGGTCGCGGCCCGTGGCGACAACTTCGCGCACGAGCGTCTTGCGCGTCACGACGCCCGCGAGTGCGCCCTCGTCGCACACGAGCACGGCGCGAACGCCTGGGTCTGACAGCCGAGTCCCAGCCTCCTGCGCCGACGCCGACACGTCGAGCGCCAGCGGGTCGGCCACCATCGCGTCGCGGACGCGGCTCACGGGTAAATCCCACGTGCGTCGAGCGCTGCGGCGACCTCGCGGATGCCGCCGACGAGCGCAGCGCCGCGCAGGGAGATCCCGCGCTCCTCCGACAGGTTCCAGACGCGGTCGAACGCGTCGGACAGCTTCTCCGCCAGACGAGAGCGGATCTCGTCGCGGTCCCAAAACAGCCTGCCCAGATCCTGCACCCATTCGAAGTACGAGACGGTGACGCCGCCGGCATTCGTGAGAACGTCGGGCAGTACGGGAATGCCGCGTTCAGCCAGGATCATGTCGGCCTCGATCGAGGTCGGCCCGTTCGCGCCTTCGGCGACGAGCCTCGCGTCGATCCGCGGGGCGTTCTCCTCTGTCAGCTGATCCTCGCGCGCGGCGAGCACGAGGATGTCGCAAGGCAGCTCGAGCAACTCCGCGTTCGAGACGTGCCGCGCGTCGGGGTAGTCCGCGAGCGAGCCGTGCTCGTCGATCCAGTCGTGCACCGCGACAAGATTGAGCCCGCCGTCGTCGACGATGCCGCCGGAAAGATCGGAGACGGCCATGACGCGCGCGCCCTTCGCAGCGAGCTCGCCTGCGGCAATGCTTCCAACGTTGCCGAACCCCTGTACGACGCAGCGCTGGTCGGCAAACTTCCAGCCGAGCCGCTCACACGCACGCTCGATCACCATCACCACGCCAACGCCGGTCGCCTCGTGACGGAAGACAGAGCCTCCGATCGAGATCGGCTTGCCGGTCACGATCTCCGGGACCGCGTAGCCCTTCTGCATCGAATACGTGTCCATCACCCACGCCATCGTCTTCTCGTTCGTGGCCATGTCGGGCGCCGGAATGTCCTGCTGCGGCCCGATGATGTCGACGAGCTCGGTCGTGTAGCGCCGGGTGAGCCGCTCCAGCTCGTCCTCGGACATCTCGCGCGGGTTGCAACGCACGCCGCCCTTCGCGCCACCGTACGGCAGGCGCAATAGCGCGCACTTCCACGTCATCCACATCGCGAGCGCAGCGCATTCGCCGAGGTCGACAGCGGAGTCGTAGCGCATGCCGCCCTTGGTCGGGCCGAGCACCGTCGAGTGCTGGACGCGGTAGCCCGCGAAGACCCGGTACTCGCCGGAGTCGAGCCTCACCGGAACCGAGACCATCACAGCGCGTTCGGGAAAGCGGAGGCGCTCGACGACGGCCGGGTTCGCGTCGGCGTACGGCAGCGCCTGCTCGAACTGCGTCAGCGCCTGCCGGTAGAGCGGCGTGTCCCACTCGAACTGCGGTTCGACGTCGACCGTCTCGGTCACGCGGCCAGTCTAGGTCAGGCTATTGGCGCGGGCGGCGTCTCGAGGAGGGCTATCCTGCCGTCGCCGGGGTGGCGAAATTGGCGATACGCGGCTGACTTAAAATCAGCTGCCCCCAACGCGGGGCGTGAGGGTTCGACTCCCTCCCCCGGCACTGTCTAAGCCAAATCGCGTGAGCCACTGGTGAGCTCAAGCGACGCGAGGGCAACTGGGAGGGCAACGCACTTAATACAGCGGCGAGCCGGGTACCCCCGCGCGGTGCGTGGCGCGTCGGGGACTCCAAGCCGTCAGGCCACGGTAGCGGGGGCACGCACAGGTGCGAGCTGGAACTCGTAGTCGAAGCGCAGGTGTGGTGTCTCGATACCCAACTCGGGGCTACTCTGGCGCAGCTGCGGGTGCACGATGAGCGCGTCCTTGACGGCGTGAGCGACATCGTCGTCGATGAAGTCGCTGTCGGCCATGTAGAGCTGCGTAGAGACGAGCTCGTGGTCGTCGGCACTGACCTGAACGTGGAGATGGGCCGGGCGCCACGGATGCCATCCACAGGCCGCGATCAGGCGCCCGGTCGGACCGGCGTGCGGAATCGTGTAGGGAGCCGGACGGAACGTTCGCACCTGGAAACGGCCCTCTTCGTCGGTGATCACCTTGCCACGCAGGTTTCCCTCCGGTACTTCAGAGAACCCCGAGTAGAAGCCCTCGGCGTCGGCGTGCCAGACGTCGACCACAGCGCCCGGGAGCGGCTCGTCATCGACCGACGTCACGCGACCGGTCATGACAAGGCGCTGCCCCGGCTCGTCGGGTCGGTGCGGCAACTCGTAAGGCGCCTCCAGGACCGGGGCGCCTGGGAGGTAGTAAGGGCCGAGGATCGTTCCCACAGAGCCAGGCCGATCTTTGGACGCCTGCCGCTCGACAGCCCACTCGATGAACGCATCGAGCACGAGCGGCCACTCGCCCGCTTCGCCGACGTCGATCAGCCACTGCTTTGCCATCTGGTACTCGTCGTAGTTGACGTCGTACTCGGCGATGACATCTCGGATGCGCTGGAAGATCTCGCCGACTACTTGGTCGCCGCGGTTGCTCATGGAGTCCCCCTTCGCTCGGCTTCAACTCGTCGCTCACCTCGGCGGCACCGGCAGAGGTGAACCTGCATCTCGACCATGACCAGGATCGCTCGGGCAATCGGGTAAGTCAAGCCGCCTGAAGTAAGGTAGAAACGAGGCACTCAGCACAAGGAGGAGACCATGAGCACCGTCAACACCACGCGCCAGGGGGTCGTGACTGTCAAGGAGATCGGTACCACGAACATCCACAGCTATACGAGCCCGCAGGACGGGCTGTTCGTCAACACGCACATCATCGAGGACGCCGACTCGCTCGTCGTTATCGACGGCCAGTTCTTCCTCGACTACGCGCGCGAGGTGGCCGACTACATCGACGAGCTCGGCAAGCCGGTCGAGCGCTTCGTGCTCTCGCACATCCACCCCGACCACTGGTTCGGCTTTGAGATCCTCAAGCCCCGGTTTCCCCACGTCCCTGTCTACGCGCTCCAGTCGGTAATCGACTACATCCGCGAGAACGGTGAAGCCATCGTCACCGGCCGCCAGGGCGTCTTCGGCGACAAGATCGCCTCTACCGTGACCGTCCCCGACCAGGCGCTTCGCGAGGGACGACAGGAGATCGTCGGTCTGACCTGGGAGGTCGAGGAGGTCCGCGAAGCCGAGTCGCTGGCCCAGGCCGTGATCCGCTTCCCGGAGCTCGAGACGATCGCCGTCTTCGACCTCGTCTTCCCGAACCTCTACCACCTGTTCACGGTCGCGCCGTACTTCGAGCACTGGGCGCAGGCGATCCGCGGGATTCGGCAGGAGCAGGGGTACAAGCGGCTGCTCGTCGGCCACGGCGAGACGACCGACCCCTCGACGATCGACGGCAACGTCGCCTACCTCGAGGAGGCGCAGCGGATCCACGGCGACTCGCAGTCGAACGAAGAGTTCGCCACCAAGCTGAAGGAGCGCTTCCCGGAGCGGCAAGAGCCTGGCTGGATCGACTTCTCGGCGCTGCTGCTCTACGGGATCGTCAACCCGTAGGAGATTCGCGCACCCAAGAGCTTGGGCCGTCAATCCTTCGCGTCGTCGAAGACCAGCCAGCCGCTGCGCTTGCGTCCGGGTTGACTATCTGGCGATGAGAGGCGCCGCCGATCAGCCCGACCTCGATAGCCGGCGAGACTGCGTCGCCGGGATCGCACGGAAGAGCCGCACCGGCTCGCGTATTCCTTTCAGCTCCACGACTCCCAGTTCCCGCCGATCTCCGTGCTGATCGCGACGACGCGCAGCCACGCAGGCCCAGATCATGATCCCTTACTTGCGGAGTAAGAGGTCAAGGGGCGCGCTCACGATTCCGAACCGATCCGCTCGAGTCTCATGCCGAAACGTCCCGAGCCGAGCGCGCCACGGGGCACGGGCACCCCTCCCGATTTCGTGGAGCTCGCGGGTCCCTGCGGGATCGGGCCCCCCAGAAGCTCGGCACGAGGGCTGTGGTCGCCGAGGCCGTCGTCGCTGAAGCGGCGAACGTGGAGAAGGCGGTGACGCTGCTCTGCCGATCGGCGGGCGGCGGTGATCTCGCTGCGGCGAAGGCGCTGATCCCGTGGATCAACCAGGCTTTCGGTATGCCCACCGAACGGGTGGAGCACCGGCCCCCTTCGACGCTGCAAGAGCTCGAGCAGATGGACACAGCCGAGTTGGAGAGGCTTGTCGCGAGGGGCCGCGAGCGGCGTCTCCGGGCTCTCGAGGTCGTGCCGGGGACGGCCGGAGCAGAGAGCTAGCGCGCGCCAACGCGTGATCGTCGGGGTGCTGGGTCACGCACTGCGACAGGGTGGTGCAGCCACGCTGCAGCCAGACCTTCTCGATCCTGTCTGTTCATGCGGCTTTAGGGCATGACCCCCGGCTTGCCAAGCAGGGGGTCAACGAGCGTGCTCAACAAGCGTGCTTCTCGCACTCTGCGCGTGAGTCGGCTTCAACCTCGCCAGTGTTGCCAAGGCCGACTGTCGCTTGGCGACCGCGATACTGGCGATCGTTCCGCATGAGTGACGCCATCGTCATCGTCGAGTACAACCCTGCGTGGCCCTCGGAGTTCGTCCGCCTTCGTGATCGCGCTCAAGCTGCGCTGGGCGACGTCGCCGTCGCGATCGAGCACGTTGGCTCGACAGCAGTGCCCGGGCTTCCGGCTAATGACCGCGCCCGGCTGCTACGCAGTGCAAGTTGACGGCAAGAGCTTCTCGCGATGATCGTCTTCCGCGTCGAGGCAGCCGAGCACGCGTAGGCGCGCGAGGGATCGACGCGAGGGTCCGTGATGCTCGGCTGCGCGATAGTTGACGAATGTCCCCCGAGCGGCTCCGAGATCGTGCTCGAGTCGGATGACACAGAGGCGCTCGTCGACGTGCGCGCGTGGCTGGGAACCGCAGCTCGCGAAGCGCGCACTAGCGTAGGTACTCGACCCACCGCAGCTTCGGCTCATAGCCAAGCCGGCGGTTGACGGCCAGCATCGGCGCGTTCGTCTCGTCGTTGTTCGTCCAGACTGCCGTGATCCCGTTCTCCGCCGCCCAGCGCAATGCTTCGCGCTTGACCATCTCCGCCAGTCCTCGGCCGCGATAGGCAGTCAGCGTGCCGGTGTTTTCGTTGTACGCGCGGCCGAGCTCCAGGTTCGCAGCAAGGATGGTAAAGCTCACCACGCGGCCTTCCACGACGGCCGCAGAGCTGCCGTCGAGCGTGATCGTGGGCCGGCGCCAGATCGAGTCGAGCCAGTCCTCGTACGGGAAATCGTCCAACGGGTCGACGGTCGGAACGTCGCGAATCGTCTCCAGGTCGACCTCGTAAACGTCCTTCGGATCGAGCTCGCGCAACGGCACCAGCTCGACCTCGCTCGCCTCGAGCCGGGACAGGTCGACGCCGCGCGGATCCACGCAAGACAGCACCTCTCCGCGAGCCTCCTCGAACCCGCGTGCGCGCGCGAAGGCGATGGCCGCTGGACTCTCCACGAACACCGTCGTGACTCTGCTCGCAGCGAGCTCGCGCAAATGCGCGTCGACCGCATTCCATAACTCAGCGCCGATGCCGCGACGTCGATAAGCGGCGCCGACACTGACGCCCGCGAAGGCCGAGTTGCTCGTCGAGAAACGCTTCAGAGCCGCCTCGGCCCTCGCGACGACGACGCCGTCGACCTCTGCAACCCAGGCCGCATTCCGCGCGCGTGGCGGAACGTTCGCACGTTGCTGCCGCCAGCTCTCGACCGTCGTCGTCCCATACGGAAACACCTCGTGGATCAGCTCGACGACGCGCTCCGCGTCGAGCTCCGCGTCCAACAGGCGGATCAGTGCCGGGGACTCCATGCGGCGCTAGCCTAGGTCGGTGGCCGTCGCCTCGCCGTAGAAGTTGGTGGGGCCTCAATCGCCTGGGCGAGCGTCCTTACGCCCGAATGAGTGAGGTCGCCCTCCGCGCTCCCGGCCAGGTTCATCGCGGCGGGGCAACAGGAGGGCAACAAGACCCGCCGAGATCGGCCGAGACGCATCTCCTGCGACGGACGGCGCGCCCGCGTAACGGAGCGGGTTCGTCTCGTTCCGTCTCGGCCGGTCTGGACGCTCGGGGCGACTTAAAATCAGCTGCCCCCAACGCGGGGCGTGAGGGTTCGACTCCCTCCCCCGGCACTAATAAGTCAAATCGCGTGAGCCCCTCCTGGCTCAAGCGACGCGCCGGGCGCTTGTGCTACGGGTGGCTGGCGGGGTCAGCGAGCGCCTCGAGCGCGCGAGCGGCAGCGGTATCGATGACGATAGGGAGGTCGACCTCGGACGAGTCGATCGCGACGGCGATTCCTGGGATCCCTCGGAGCTCGCGCTGAACCGCGTCGCGAACCTCTTGCTCGATGGGCAAGAGCTCCAGCATGAGATCTCGCCGCGCTCTGTCCGCGACGTCGATAAGCGCACGTGCCGTGCCTGGGTCGCGCGAGACGATCGAGGCGGCCGCGATGATCAGTGCCTCGGCGAGCGAGGCAGGATCGCCGACCTCGCGCGCTAGCTCGAGCGCCTCCACGAGCGCTTGCCTAGACATCTCGTGTCTGCCAAGCGAGCGCGCTGCCAGGCTGAGGTTGAGATCCGCCGTCACGACGTTCGCAAGATCGCCCGTCTCCCGGCTCAGGCTACGACCCTCCTTCGCGAGGGCATACGCCGTGGGAAAGTCGCCCGCCTGGAGAGCGAGGTACGACCTGTTGGCCACCGTGATAGCCAGCCGTTTGTCGTCGCCGAGTTCGCGGAGGAGCACATCCGTTCTTGCCAGGAGCTCCGCCGCATGTGGCACATCGTGCTGAGCGAGCGCGATGTTCGACAGCGTTCCGAGAGCGCGCGCCTCGAGGGTGCGGAGGCCGGCGGTTTGCGCTATCGCGACGCTCTCGTTCGCTGCTTCCTCCGCGTCTTCGAAATCACCTTGATGACGAGCGAGCACGGCTGTCGCCAGCAGTGCTCCTGCAATGTGCTCGGGCGGCGCGTTCTCACGGTGCGCCAGTGCACCGCGCAGCCACCGGCGGCCCTCGGTGTAGTGGCCTTGCTGCATCCAGAATCCCCACAGCGCCGAGACGAGGCGGAGTTGACGCGGCGATCGGGCGGAGTAGGCCAATGCGGCCCTAACGTTGTCGTGTTCGCGTACGAGCAGCATGACCCACTTCGGCTCGTCGCTCGTCGCGAAATGCGAATCGACACGCTGGGCCAACGCTGCGAAGTAATCCGCATGTGCCACGGCCGTCGCGGCGTGTTCTCCCACATTCGCTAGTTCCTCGGCGGCAAACTCGCGGATCGCCTCGAGCATCCAGTAGCGGCGGTCGCGATGGCGGACGAGGCTCTTGTCAACGAGCGAGGCGAGCGTTTCGAGATCGCCGTGACAGACTTCTTGGGCGGCCTCCAGCGTGAAACCGCCCGAGAAGATGCCAAGCCGCGTGAAGAGGCGCTGTTCGCTCGGCGTCAGCAGCTCGTAGCTCCAAGAGATCGCCGCGCGCAACGTTTGCTGTCTTTCGGGCGCGTCGCGCCTCCCGCCGGTGAGCACCGCCAGACGACGGTCGAGGTGGTCGAGGAGATCGGCCGGCGACAGCGCACTGGCCCGCGCCGCGGCCAGTTCGATCGCGAGCGGCAGGTGGTCGAGCCGGCGGCAGATAGCGCTCACCTCGCCGTCGCCCGTGAAGTCGGAGCACACCGCGAGTGCGCGTTCGAAGAACAGCGACTCCGCGTCACGTTCGCCGAGCGGCGGCACCGCGACGACTCGCTCACCCGCGACACGAAGCGGTTCACGGCTCGTAACCAGCAGGTCAAGGTGCGCGCAACCAGCGACCAGCGCCGCGACCTCACGGGCCGCGTCGATCACCTGTTCGAAATTGTCGAGCACGAGCAACATGTGGCCCGAGCCGATGTGGGCAACGACGTCGTCCTTCGCACCGAGCTCGGTCGCGATAGCAGGCACGACAAGCCGTGGATCGCGGAGCGCGGCAAGGTCGACCCAGAAGACGCCGTCCGGGTACTGCTGCGAGACCTCCCCGGCTGCCCGCGCGGCGAGGCGAGTCTTGCCGATTCCGCCGGGACCCGTGAGCGTGAGCACGCGTGCGCTATCGCGTCCAAGCAGGGCCACGATCTCGGAGAGCTCCGTCACCCGGCCGAGGAACAACGTTGTCGGCACTGGCAGGTTGCTCCGGTAGAGCGACTTGAGCGGCGCAAACGAGTCGGCGCCGTTCTGATAGAGGTGCTCCGGCGCCGACAGATCCTTCAAACGATGCTCGCCAAGATCGCGTAGGCCGCTTCGCTCGACCAGCGCAGCCGTCGCCGACGATACGACGACCTGCCCGCCGTGGGACGCGGCGGAGATCCGCGCCGCGCGGTGTACATCCGCCCCCACGTATCCCTCCTCCGTGACGATCGGCGTTCCCGTATGCATCCCCATCCGTACGCGTATCGGCCCTCCTTCGAGCCCAGCCTGCCCCTCCGCGGCCGCCGCAACAGCACCCGGCGCAGTCGGAAACGCAACGAAGAACGAATCCCCCTGCGTATCCACCTCGACTCCGCCATGGCGCTCGAAAGCCGCTCGCAGCACGCGCCGGTGCTCGGCCAACGCCTCCGCGTACCGGTCCGGGCCAAGCTCGTGCAACAGCCGCGTCGATCCCTCGACGTCCGTGAACAGAAACGTCACAGTTCCCCTCGGCAACTCGCGCACAGCGACAGTCAACCGCCAAAGCCAACCTGCGTCCAGCGAGCGCCACCGGCGGATCCGGTGTGAATGCGTCGAGGTCACGGGTGAACGGGTGGAAGGAGTACGCAGCCGCACTCTCGTTGGTAAGCGCGGTCTCGTCTGTTCGACTGGTGTTGCAGAGTCGATTCCCTCTACGCTCAGACGGTGGCTGCGATAACGGGGAGACTCGGAAAGATCGCGAACGTTACGCGCCAGGACACTGCTGCCCTTAGCAGGGACGTGCCACTGGACCTCACTGCGATCCGAGAAGCGTGGCCGTCCTTTGAGTCGGGGTTCGACTCACTGCACGGGCGTCGGATGATGGGTCTGATCGACAATCGAGCTGGCACGTATCGACTTTGCACCGAGCGCCTGCCTCGCGATATGGAGAACCCGCTCGGTTTAGACGAGACGACGATCCCAGGCGGGCGCTACCTGCGGCTCAGGCTCATCGGTGACCCTCCCGGTGTCTACGGCCAGATCGCGGCCGCGTTCGACGAGCTCTTCGAGCACGCTGACCACGATCCCACGCGTCCGCTCATCGAGTTCTATCGACGCGAAGGCGAAGTCGACTGCCTCGTCCCAGTGAACGCGGCCGTTACGAGCTGTTAGCGTCAACGGTCGTGCGGGAGGGCTCGGGACAGCTTGTCCTTCGCGACGTCGAAGATCGTGATCTCGGCGTGCTGTTCGAGCACGCGAGGGATCCAGAAGCTATACGGATGGCCGCGTTCACCTCGCCGGAGTTCGATGATCGAACGAGCTTCGAGCGACGGTGGGCGCGGCTGAGGAGCGACGACTCGACGACGAACAGGGTCGTCGAGATCGACGGTCGAGTTGTGGGTCACATTGCGAGCTTCGACTTGGAGGGTCACCGCGAGGTCACCTATTGGATAGGCCGTGAAGATTGGGGCCGCGGCATTGCCACACGTGCCCTACAAGAGTTCTTGCAGGTGGAGGCAACCCGTCCTCTTTACGCTGGGGCTGCGAGCGACAATGCCGCGTCGATCCGTGTGTTGATGAAGTGCGGTTTTCTTATCGTGGGCGAGGGGCGCGGGTTCGCCCATGGGCGCAACGAGGAAACGGACGAGGTCGTGCTCCGACTCGATGCATGACCCCCGACTGCCTCGGCTGCACCAGTGTTCGGCAAGTGCTTAGGAGTCTGGCTCGAGCGTCAACTACCCAGAGGCAGTTGCCTTTTGATCGAGCAGTGACCTCAAGTAATCCTCCATTTTGTTGAAACTGTCTTCCTGGCCGTCGGACTTGGTCATGTGGGCACGGCCAGCCTTGTCGCGGAACGCCAGTTTCAGCGTCAACGTCGTTACTCCGTCAGTCTCGTGTAGATCCACCGACTCGACGGCGTCCGCATCTGGCCACCCTTCGAACAGCCACGTCTGGACGGTCAGGGTCGGCGGCTCGACCTCGAAGTAGGTGCCCCGAAACGAGCATTCGGTTCCGTCTTCGGTTACGAAGACCATGTGGTACTTCCCCCCAACTCGCAGGTCGATCGAGCATTCAGTCACCTCGCACGCAAATGGAGCGAACCATTTGCTCACATGCTCTGGCTTCGTCAGTACGTCGAAGACGAGTTCGATCGGAGCGTCGAACTCTCGAGTGGTGACTATCTCGAGATCGTTCGGGAATTCGATGACTGCCGACCCATGCCGATGAGGCGTCATTGCCGCTCTCCTTGTTGTTGCAGTTCTTTGAGGTAGTCGTCCATCCGGTCCAGCCGGTCGTTCCACGCCTGCTCGTGCTTGCCCAACCAGTCGTGCATCGGCCGAAGGCGCGCGGGTTCCAGGCGGTAGAGCCGACGACGTCCCTCCGCCCGACAGCTGACGAGTCCGACGTCGCTGAGCACCCGTAGGTGTTTTGAGACCTGAGGCTGGGACATCGAGAGGTCGTTCACGATCGCCCCGACCGCCCTCTCGCCTGCGATCAGCGCGTCCAGGATTTCGCGACGGCCTGCCTCCGCGGTTGCGTTGAAGACGTCCGAGGTCGTGGAAGAGCGGGCCACGGGTCTATCATATTCCGATATCGGCATATGTGTCAAGCGCGCCCAAAGGTGGGAGCTTTCGGATCGCTCGTCCATCCGTGGGGTCAGCAACGCGGACATCGGCTGCGGCGCAGGGGCGCCGAGCGGCGCCAGTGTCTCTAGATGACGCCTGACGGGGCCGGTCGGAGGGTCGACGCACCCATTTACGGCTGCCCGGGACCGGCGGGCACTGACCGCCGCATGTTCTCCGCCGAAACACTCGGGCTCACGCCCCAGCGGCGGCCGGCAGCGAGGACAGCGCGTCCCGACGGGTTGCCCTCGCTGCGTGCGTATGGCCGGCACTCGTCCCGAAGGTCTGACCGGCGTCTCGCCTCGCGTTCTACTTGCCCGGAGCCTTGGTCGGGCTTGTCTCGACCGACGCCCTCGGGTGCTGTTCGGTGATGCTAAGGAGCTGTTCGTTCTGGGGAGTGATTGGCAGTTCCTCGTATGTCACAACCCGAGTCCGCACGATGCTTCCGTCGTGCTGCGGGTTGTCGACATACTCGGGCCGGTAGTCCGTGCGGTCAAAGTATCCGACCACGCCGTTCGGAAGCTCGATCTTGTACAGCGATAGCCCGTCCAGGGTGC
>CAWFIT010000009.1:0-43079 GCA_963815965.1 uncultured Actinomycetes bacterium
CGGGTTATGAGCCCGGCGAGCTACCTGACTGCTCCACCCCGCGTCGCAGGGCTCAGTATAGCTCGATCTTTTCGGCTCTGAAGCCGCGCCGAAGCCATCAAACCGATGACCATCACGAGCATTCCGGCGATCGCGTCGAGGATGAAATGGTTGCCCGTGACGACGATCGTGAGCACGACCAGGAGCGGGTAGACGACGCCGAGCAGCTTCATCCACCCCGGGCGCGCGTACTTCGCCGAGCGCCAAAGGCCACGCCGAGCGCGAAGCCCGCGTGCAGGCTCGGAACCGCCGCAACGGGGTTCGAAAACGGAGCCGAATGCGGCGAGCCGATGTCGATCCCGGAGAAGGAACGCAACGTGTCCGTCAGCCCGACGCCGGCGAGGCGCGGCGGCGCCGTCGGGAACTGCCAGTGGATGAAGAGCGAGATGGCGGTCGCGATCAAAAAGGCGTTGCGCAAGCTGCGAAAGCCTTCGCGCGACCGGAAGTACAGCCACGTGAAGAAGATGCCCGTGAACACGAAGTGCCCGACGAAATAGAAGATGTACATCGCCTGCACGAGGTCGGGCATTCCGAGGAACACGCGTTGCAGGGATTGCTCCACGCAAAGTGTCCCCAGCGTTCGAGGTCTTCGATGCGCGCCGCGTTGTCGAACGCCACCGGCCAGTTCAGCTTCATCCGTGGCGCAGCCCCTCGTAGACCTCGAATCCCCGCGACGATCAAGATCTGCCGCAAGCCGTCTCTGCGGCGCAGCCAAGACCACGCACGCCCCATGCGTTCGCTTCTAAAACGCGTTGCTAGCATCGCCAACAAATGCCGCTCCCCGTCTGGATCGCGCTGATCGTCGTGCTTGTTTCTCTAACGGCCGGCGCGACATATGTGTTCCTCCGGCTCCTCAGTCTCTGGCGGGCTCTCAAACATTTCAATTCCGCGCTCGAACCCGTGGCGGAAGAGCTGAACGGCCCGCTCGAGCGGCTCGCGGCCAACTCGGAGGCTTTCGGGTCGGATGCGCCCAGGCTCGAGGCGAGCCTCGAACGCCTGCGTCGCTCGCTCGCCCGCGCCGCCGTGCTGGCCGCCGCTCTCGCGGATGCACGCGACGCGTTCGGCCGCCTCGCCGCGGTCTACCCGCGCAAGTGAGGGTCGCCGCGGTCGACCTCGGCACGAACACCACACGGCTGCTCGTCGCCGACGTCGACGACGGGCGGGTTGAAGAGATCGCCGTTCGGGCGCGGATCACAGGGCTTGGAGAGGGAGTCGATGCGCGGCGCAAGCTGCTTCCGCTGCCGATCGCGCGTGTGCGCAACGCACTGACCGACTACCGGCGCGAGCTCGAGTCGCTCGGCGCGGAGCGCGTGCTCGCGGTCGCTACGAGCGCCGTCCGCGACGCCGACAACGGCGAGGCGTTCCTCGGCGAGGTCGAGTGGAGCTACGGCTTCACGACGAGGCTTCTGAGCGGCGAAGAGGAGGCGGCGGTCACGCTGCGCGGCGTGGGCGACATCGCAGAGGACACGCTCGTGCTCGACATCGGCGGCGGCTCGACCGAGCTGATCATGCGCGACTTCGCAATCAGTCTCGACGTCGGCTCGGTGCGCATGACCGAGCAGTTCGGCGAGGACGTCGACGCGATCGCAACTACGTGCGGCCGCTCCTGCCGGACCTACGGCCGACGCGAGCAATCGGCGTCTCTGCGACCAACACGTCGCTCGCCGCGCTTGATCTGCGTCTGGCGGAGTACGACCGGGACCAGGTCCACGGACATGTCCTGACGCGGGAAGCGGTGGAGGACCTGCTGGACAGGCTCGCCGAGATGCCGCTGGACGAGCGGCGGCGGTTGCCTGCTTTCGATCCGGATCGCGCACCGGTCATCGTCGCCGGAGCGACGATCGTCCGCGAGGTCTTGCGCCGATACGACCTCGACGCGATCGAAGCGAGCGAGCGCGACCTGCTCCACGGCGTCGCGCTCGCAGCGGCGGAGCTGCCCGAGCCGGTCGAGGGCGACGCGCCGCCGGGCGCCTACACCTGCTGCTAGACGGCTTCTTCGACCGGGGGCTCGTCTTCCGCGAGCCGGCGCTGAACGACCGCGCGCGACAGGATGCCCACCAGCCGCCCGTTCTCCGTCACGGGGACCCGCTCGAGGTCGCGCTTCTCGAGCTCGCGGAACGCCGCCTCGAGCTCAGCGTCGGCGTCCAGCGTGAAGATCGGCGGTTCTGCGATCTGGCCCAGGCGTGTCGCCGCCGGGTCGCGGCCCGTGGCGACAACTTCGCGCACGAGCGTCTTGCGCGTCACGACGCCCGCGAGTGCGCCCTCGTCGCACACGAGCACGGCGCGAACGCCTGGGTCTGACAGCCGAGTCCCAGCCTCCTGCGCCGACGCCGACACGTCGAGCGCCAGCGGGTCGGCCACCATCGCGTCGCGGACGCGGCTCACGGGTAAATCCCACGTGCGTCGAGCGCTGCGGCGACCTCGCGGATGCCGCCGACGAGCGCAGCGCCGCGCAGGGAGATCCCGCGCTCCTCCGACAGGTTCCAGACGCGGTCGAACGCGTCGGACAGCTTCTCCGCCAGACGAGAGCGGATCTCGTCGCGGTCCCAAAACAGCCTGCCCAGATCCTGCACCCATTCGAAGTACGAGACGGTGACGCCGCCGGCATTCGTGAGAACGTCGGGCAGTACCGGAATGCCGCGTTCAGCCAGGATCATGTCGGCCTCGATCGAGGTCGGCCCGTTCGCGCCCTCGGCGACGAGCCTCGCGTCGATCCGGGGGGCGTTCTCCTCTGTCAGCTGATCCTCGCGCGCGGCGAGCACGAGGATGTCGCACGGCAGCTCGAGCAACTCCGCGTTCGAGACGTGCCGCGCGTCGGGGTAGTCCGCGAGCGAGCCGTGCTCGTCGATCCAATCGTGCACCGCGACAAGATTGAGCCCTTCCTCGTCGACGATGCCGCCGGAAAGATCGGAGACCGCCATGACGCGCGCGCCCTTCGCAGCGAGCTCGCCTGCGGCAATGCTTCCAACGTTGCCGAACCCCTGTACGACGCAGCGCTGGTCGGCAAACTTCCAGCCGAGCCGCTCACACGCACGCTCGATCACCATCACCACGCCAACGCCGGTCGCCTCGTGACGGAAGACGGAGCCTCCGATCGAGATCGGCTTGCCGGTCACGATCTCCGGGACCGCGTAGCCCTTCTGCATCGAATACGTGTCCATCACCCACGCCATCGTCTTCTCGTTCGTGGCCATGTCGGGCGCCGGAATGTCCTGCTGCGGACCGATGATGTCGACGAGCTCGGTCGTGTAGCGCCGGGTGAGCCGCTCCAGCTCGTCCTCGGACATCTCGCGCGGGTTGCAACGCACGCCGCCCTTCGCGCCACCGTACGGCAGGCGCAATAGCGCGCACTTCCACGTCATCCACATCGCGAGCGCAGCGCATTCGCCGAGGTCGACAGCGGAGTCGTAGCGCATGCCGCCCTTGGTCGGGCCGAGCACCGTCGAGTGCTGGACCCGGTAGCCCGCGAAGACCCGGTACTCGCCGGAGTCGAGCCTCACCGGAACCGAGACCATCACAGCGCGTTCGGGAAAGCGGAGGCGCTCGACGACGGCCGGGTTCGCGTCGGCGTACGGCAGCGCCTGCTCGAACTGCGTCAGCGCTTGCCGGTAGAGCGGCGTGTCCCACTCGAACTGCGGTTCGACGTCGACCGTCTCGGTCACGCGGCCAGTGTAGGTCAGCCTCTTGGCGCGGGCTGCGTCTCGAGGAGGGCTATCCTGCCGACGCCGGGGTGGCGAAATTGGCGATACGCGGCTGACTTAAAATCAGCTGCCCCCAACGCGGGGCGTGAGGGTTCGACTCCCTCCCCCGGCACTGTCCAAGCCAAATCGTGATGAGCCTCTTCTGACTCAGCGACGTGAGGGCAACTGGGAGGGCAAGCACTTGATAGAGCCCCGGCGGGGTACCCCCCGCGCGGCGAGTGGCGAGTCTGGGACTCAAGGCGCTCCCCGGCCGGCTAGCCGCACTCTCGTGGGTAAGCGCGGTCTCGTCTGTTCGACTGGTGTTGCAGAGTCGATTCCCTTTACGCTCAGACGGTGGCTGGCGATAACTGGGAGACTCGGAAAGATCGCGAACGTTACGCGCCAGGACACTGCTGCCCTTAGCAGGGACGTGCCACTGGACCTCGCTGCGATCCGAGAAGCGTGGCCGTCCTTTGAGTCGGGGTTCGACTCACTGCACGGGCGTCGGATGATGGGTCTGATCGACAATCGAGCTGGCACGTATCGACTTTGCACCGAGCGCCTGCCCCGCGATATGGAGAACCCGCTCGGTTTAGACGAGACGACGATCCCAGGCGGGCGCTACCTGCGGCTCAGGCTCATCGGTGACCCTCCCGGTGTCTACGGCCAGATCGCGGCCGCGTTCGACGAGCTCTTCGAGCACGCTGACCACGATCCCACGCGTCCGCTCATCGAGTTCTATCGACGCGAAGGCGAAGTCGACTGCCTCGTCCCAGTGAACGCGGCCGTTACGAGCTGTTAGCGTCAACGGTCGTGCGGGAGGGCTCGGGACAGCTTGTCCTTCGCGAGGTCGAAGATCGTGATCTCGGCGTGCTGTTCGAGCACGCGAGGGATCCAGAAGCTATACGGATGGCCGCGTTCACCTCGCCGGAGTTCGATGATCGAACGAGCTTCGAGCGACGGTGGGCGCGGCTGAGGAGCGACGACTCGACGACGAACAGGGTCGTCGAGATCGACGGTCGAGTCGTGGGTCACATTGCGAGCTTCGACTTGGAGGGTCACCGCGAGGTCACCTATTGGATCGGCCGTGAAGATTGGGGCCGCGGCATTGCCACGCGTGCCCTACAGGAGTTCTTGCAGCTGGAGGCAACCCGTCCTCTTTACGCTGGCGCTGCGAGCGACAACGCCGCGTCGATTCGTGTGTTGACGAAGTGCGGTTTTCTTATCGTGGGCGAGGGGCGCGGGTTCGCTCATGGGCGCAACGAGGAAACGGACGAGGTCGTGCTCCGACTCGATGCATGACCCCGACTGCCTCGGCTGCACCAGTGTTCGGGAAGTGCTTAGGAGTCTGGCTCGAGCGTCAACTACCCAGAGGCAGTTGCCTTTTGATCGAGCAGTGACCTCAAGTAATCCTCCATTTTGTTGAAACTGTCTTCCTGGCCGTCGGACTTGGTCATGTGGTCACGGCCAGCCTTGTCGCGGAACGCCAGCTTCAGCGTCAACGTCGTCACTCCGTCAGTCTCGTGTAGATCCACGGACTCGACGGCGTCCGCATCTGGCCACCCTTCGAACAGCCACGTCTGGACGGTCCGGGTCGGCGGCTCGACCTCCAAGTAGGTGCCCCGAAACGAGCATTCGGTTCCGTCTTCGGTCACGAAGACCATGTGGTAGTTCCCCCCAACGCGCAGGTCGATCGAGCATTCCGTCACCTCGCACGCAAATGGAGCGAACCATTTGCTCACATGCTCTGGCTTCGTCAGTACGTCGAAGACGAGTTCGATCGGAGCGTCGAACTCTCGAGTGGTGACAATCTCGAGATCGTTCGGGAATTCGATGACTGCCGACCCATGCCGATGAGGCGTCATTGCCGCTCTCCTTGTTGTTGCAGTTCTTTGAGGTAGTCGTCCATCCGATCCAGCCGGTCGTTCCACGCCTGCTCGTGCTTGCCCAACCACTCGTGCATCGGCCGAAGGCGCGCGGGTTCCAGGCGGTAGAGCCGACGACGTCCCTCCGCCCGGCAGCTGACGAGTCCGACCTCGCTGAGCACCCGTAGGTGTTTTGAGACCTGAGGCTGGGACATCGAGAGGTCGTTCACGATCGCCCCGACCGCCTTCTCGCCTGCGATCAGCGCGTCCAGGATTTCGCGACGGCCCGCCTCCGCGGTTGCGTTGAAGACGTCCGAGGTCGTGGAAGAGCGGGCCACGGGTCTATCATATTCCGATATCGGCATATGTCAAGTGCGACAAAAGGGGTGGGAGCTTTCGGATCGCTCGTCCATCCGTGGGGTCAGCAACGCGGACATCGGCTGCGGCGCAATGACGCGCCGCATGCGCTCAGCGTCCGAAATGACGCCGGAGGGGCCGGTTCGAGGGTCGACGCACCAGTCGGCGGCCGCCCGGGCATGCCGCAGATGATCTCCAACACGGGTAGCCCCGAGCGGGTTGCCCGGTACAGCTGCGTCCCGCGGGTGGCCCTCGGCAGCGTTCGCGTCGTCCGAAGGTCTGACCGGCGTCTCGCCTCGCGTTCTACTTGCCCGGAGCCTTGGTCGGGCTTGTCTCGACCGACGCCCTCGGGTGCTGTTCGGTGATGCTAAGGAGCTGTTCGTTCTCGGGAGTGATTGGCAGTTCCTCGTATGTGACAACCCGCGTCCGCACGATGCTTCCGTCGTGCTGCGGGTTGTCGACATACTCGGGGCGGTAGTCCGTGCGGTCAAAGTATCCGACCACGCCGTTCGGAAGCTCGATCTTGTACAGCGATAGCCCGTCTATCGTCACCGTCCCGGCGACCTGGGAACTCCCGCTCGCCAGTTGCTCGCGAACGGTTGAGAGCGGGTCGATCAAGCGTCGGTGAAGACGAATTCGGACGCTGGTAGATCGTGTTCGTGCCCGCGTCGTACCGAGGACGACGTCGTTCCGTCGATTGGCACCTTCGCTCTGCCGGCCGTCGAAGCCTTTGATCAGGCGCAGTGCGTAGGGCGGGCTCGTCTGCTGCCACCATTCGACTGCGACGGGCGTCCCGTCTTTTGCACTCCGGTCTCCTTGACGTGAACGATGACGTTCGCCGGCGAGGCTCATCGCCCGGATCGCGTGCTGGATGATCGCAGCGTCGGCCGAGGCCGGGCCGCCGGACCCGCTGGTTCCGATCAGCGTCACGATCGCCGCTGCAACGGCTGCGGCTGAGAAAGCGGCCGCTCCGATCGCGCGACGGCTCCGGACGGCGCCTTCGGACGTGCCTGCAGCCGTTCCACGAGCTGTGCGCGGATCGCGAGGCGCAGGCGCTCGTCTGCCTCCTGCGGTTCGGCGAGCGTCTTCAGGTCGCGTTCGAGTTCGTCAGTCGTCATCGGGATACCTCCGTCGTAGTTGTTCAAGAATCCGGTGCATGCGGACGCGCACCGTTCCGGGCGCGGCGCCGACGAACGGTCCCGATCTCGTCGAACGCGAGGCCGGCCCCATAGCGCAACGCGAGCAGATGCTGCTGCTCCGGTTCGAGCATGCGGATCAGCGTGTGCAGCTGCGCCGCGCGTTCGAGGGCCAGAAACCGCTCTTCGACGTCCGGCTCGGAGACCGCCGCCTCGACGGGAAGCGGCGCGTCGAAGGGCTTCCGCTGGACGTCCCGCACCGCATTCCGCGCGATCTGGAACAACCAGCCCGCGAAGCTGCCCTCCCCGCGAAAGCGCGGAAGCTGCGCGAGCGCGGTCGTGAACACCGTGCTCGCCACGTCCTCGCACGTCGCCGCGTCGCGAATCCGGAGCCGCACATAGCCGAGGACACGTTCGAAGTAGCGGTCGTACAACGCGAGAAACTCCCGCGGCTCCTCACGGGCCGCCGCCACCAGCGGCCGCATCCGGATCGGCCGGGCGGGCGGGCATCGCAGCCGCCTCGAGGAGGACCCTCACCTCCATGACCAGCCTCATCTTCCACCGTCCTTTCGGTCCTGTGTGACCCAGGGACGGGAAGCGGCGAAATCCGTTACAAGCCTTTGGTGGCGTGTCGGCGATCCTGAAGCGGTCTACGGGGTAGCCGGGTAATGCAGCGCCAAGGACGCTGCGCTGCGCCCGTGTTCAGGAATGACGCCTGAACCCACCGCTCAAGGTGAGACGGCGTGCAACAGCGACGACTCCACGGCCGACGGCATCGAGGGCAACCACACCGGCCAGCACGAGCGCCAAGACAACGCCGGGTGCGCCACCCTCCCGGTCGCCCTGGGCGCGTACGAAGACGATTTCCGCGACCCCGAAGAGGAACGCTGCGGTGAACAGCGCTCGGCCGGCGTGAGAGAGCCGAAGCCAACGGCCGAGCCATCGCCAACTGCGTCGCAGCAACGCCACGCGCGAATTCTAGGTCAGACGAACGGACTCCACCTTGCGCCAGTGTTCTGAAAGTACGCCTGACCAAAGTTCAGACGACGGCCGCGAGCTGTTCCGTCGCGGCGCCTCAGTCCGAGTCATCGCGGACGCGTCGGTAGCGCTCGTAGATCACACGCGAGCCGAACGTCCTGGTCTCGATCAGATCCAGCGGGACGTCTTCGGTGACCGGTGGAAGGAACGGCGTGCCGCCACCGACAACGTGGGGGTTGCGGAACATGCGCAGCTCGTCGACAAGGCCAAGCTCGATCGCTGCCGCGGCCAGGCCGGCGCCGCCGATCCCTACATCCTTGTCTGTCGCGTCGAGTGCCTCTGCGGCCTCCTCGGCCACGGATGCCTTGGCGAGCCGGGCGTTGCCCTGGACGCTGTCCAGGGTGCGGCTGAAGACGACCTTCGGGATCGCGCACCAAACGTCGGCGAACTCCGCCCCGGCCTCGGTGTCGCGCAACGACAGATCCGTCTCCCACACCAGCATCGTCTCGTAGAGCCTGCGGCCGCAGAGAAAGCCCCCCAGCTCGCGTGTCTGCACGATGTGAAAAGCAAACTGCTCCTCGTTGGGAACGCTCCACCCGAACGCGCCCTCGCGGTCGGCGATAAAGCCGTCCACCGAGACGCTCATCGAATAGATCAGCACGGCTTCAAACTGTCGGGCCAGAGCGGCCGACGATCCTCGGTAATGAGATCCACCCAGACGCTCCGCATCGGGCTCTCCTTCGTTTCGCAGCGGCCTTCACTGTAAAGACGGATCGCGAGAGAAGAACTCATCGTCGTGGCGCTCCAACGATCGTACGGCCGGCGGCCCAGGCGGCTGAGAACTGGGCTGCGCCAGTGCGCGAGTGACGTCTGCGCAGTCCTCCAGTGGCCCCAGCACCCCTCGGGGTGGGAAGACAGCCTCCTGCGCTCTGGCCTGCTGCCACCGTAGTCCGGCGAGCGGCGGCTTCGTAGCGTCAATGCGACCCGTGTCGGTCGGAAGGTTGAGCCGGGCGATTCGAGACGGGGCAGCGGAGAACAATCCCGGCGCGAGAGAGGAGTAGATCGATGATCAGAGGAAGCAGGGGGAGCAAGCGGGCCATGCTCATCGTCGGGGCCGCGCTCTTGATCCTTGCGGCCACCTTCGCGGTCAACGTCGTCCCGTCGGCAGCTGTGGATCCGCCGCCGCCGATCGCGGCGGAGACGCTCAGCGCTCGCTCGGTCTTTCCCGACCTGATCGACATGAAGCTCAAGCTCAAGACGCACCACGGGGGCACGATGGTGATCAACGTCGACGACCCGTCCCGCACGGTCGTCGTCAGGTACACGGTGCAGCCGGGCGCCCGGTTCCCCTGGCACACGCACTATGGGCCGGTGGTCGTGAACATCGTCTCCGGCTCGCTCACGTACGTCGCGGCGGGCATGTGCAACGGGATGCCGTACGCGGCAGGACAGGCGTTCGTCGATTCCGGGCACGGTCACGTCCACAGCGCCTACAACCCCGGGACGGAGCCAACGGTGTTCATCGCCACGTTCTTCGAGGCACCCGAAACGGGCCCGTTGCTGATCCCGGCAGACCCTGATTGCTAGGCGAATAAGCGGAACCCTGCGGCGGGCCGGTGCGCTAGGAATCCACCGGCTCGCCGCGCGGCACGAAGGCTCGGCCGAACCAACGCGGCTGCGGCGATCAGGTTCCGGACGCTGACCTTTGGATCTGCGTGCTCGAGACGCTTCGCCACCGTCGGCGGCAGCGGCGACCATCGCATGCCCGAGTGTTCGTCACAGACGCCTGAGGCGTTCCGGTCGCGGCTGGGAATAGCCTTGGGCCGTGATCGATCTGACGGTCTTTGACGAGCAACTTCGCGAGCCGCGCGCGGACTCGCTGGTCGAGGGCGAGCGGATCGAGCGGATCGGACCGCTGGTCTGCGTCTTCGGCGGTCCGGGCGGCGGGTTCGTCGGTTACCGTGACCTCGGCGGGATCGAGGGCGCTGAGCTCGACGCGCTGATCGCGGGTTGTACCGCTCTGTATGAGGGCCGGGGTGAGCGGTTCGAATGGAAGCTCTACGGGCACGACCGCCCGCCTGACCTCGCGCGACGCCTGGAGGCTGCAGGCTTGATCGCCGAGGAGCGCGAGACGGTGGAGATCGCGGTGGCGGCGTCGATTACCGGAGAACCGGAGCTTCCAGAAGGAGTTGCGTTGCGCGAGGTCAGCGAGCGCGCGGACCTCGACCGGATCGCGCGGTTCGAAGAGACGATCTGGGGAGACGACCGCGGGTGGCTTGCCGACATGCTCGAAGGCGAACAGACTGCCGATCCCGAGTCGCTCGCGATCGCCGTTGCGGAGACCGCCGACGGGATCGTCTGCGCGGGCTGGGTGCGGTTCGTACGCGGCACAGACTTCGCTTCGCTCTGGGGCGGCTCGACGCTGCCCAGCTGGCGCCGCCGAGGGATCTACCGCGCGCTCGTCGCGTACCGGGCGAATTTGGCTGTGACGCGCGGGTTTCGCTACCTCCAGGTCGACGCGTCCGACGACAGCCGCCCGATCCTCGAGCGACTCGGCTTCGCGCCCGTGACGACAACGACGCCGTACATCTGGTCGCCTCCGGTCTGAGGACGAGGAGTTCGCTCCCCCGTTGATTCGCTAGTGGCGTCGAGGTGCAGGAGGCTCGGCTGCCCCAGTGTTCGCGAGTACACCCGGAGCGCGAGTTCGCTTAAGTAGCGTCTTGCTGGATGCGTCGGATGCCCTGCCTGAGCGGGTTGAGCATGGTGACTCTTGCCGTCTTCGCCAGGAGTCACAGGTCGGTGGCGAGGTCGCAGGGTCCACTTCGCTGCTAGAGCGAACTGCGACTGGCCAGGCGGCACCCGAACACCGGCTGAAACTCTGGCGCTTGGGGCGCGGCCCTACTCGCGCCCGCGAGTGTTCCCAAGTGACGCATGAACAACTCTTACGCGTGCGTCTCGATCAGGCGGGGTCGTATCGCTTCGGCGCGGTATCGAACCCGTTCGTCGCGCTTGCGCCGTGGGGCAGTTAGCGCCGGGCGCCGAGCACCTTTCGGCTAAAGGGACTCCAACCGCCGGCGTTTCCAGCTCGGGCGGCGTAGTAGTAGGCGACGCCGCGGGCGCCACGCTTGTCGAGGAAGGCCGTGCGGGTGGTCGTGCCGACTCGAAGGCCTCGACCGCGCTGCGTTCCCGATCGCCAAACCTCGTACTTCGATGCGCGTGCGCTTGTCTTCCACTCGATTCGGACTCCGTCGCGTCGCGCGCGCGACGCACCCACACGCTGCGGAGCGGCGGGGGCCTTCGGAACGGCGGGCGGTTTCGTCGCCGGAGGGTACCCCGTGACCGGGTCGAAGACCCCACCGCTGCCCGTCTGCGTGTCGTACCAGCCGTTGAGCTGGTCTTTCGCTAGCGCGCCACCCGCTGCCGCCCGCGTTCCTGCCGCGAACTCAATCCGTCTCGGCGAACTGAGTTCGGCCAGGGTGATGCTGAAGCGATATCCGTCGGCCCATCCTGCGGTCAGCGATGCGGAAGGCGACGGCACGGGCAGAAAGCTCAACGTCGATTGGTCCCAGCGCCTCATCAAGAAGCTGCCGTCGTCGTTGAGCACGAACTGAACGTCGGTTCCGAAGAGCTCAAACGACCCCGTGTCATGGCGTTCGTCGACGTTGATGAAGACGACTGCCGTCTCTCCGGCCACGAGCCCCGTCCTGTTGGAGACCGCGATGCGGAAGGAAAGGGTGCCGGCGTCGTCGTGCGCGACGGTGACAGAGGAGATGTCCGGTGCGCCGGCCGCGTCTCCCAAGGGATCGACGATCGTTGCCGATCCCCCCGCCACGTGAGCCGACGCGGAGATCGGGACGACGACGATGGTGAAAGCCGTAACGGCCGCCGCAACCAACCTGTTACAGGGAGACATGCGCATGGCTCCTCCAGGATCGTGGCGACCCCTCATCGAGCGTATGGCACAGGGACGGCGCGAGTCAAGGCGGCGAGACGGCAAAGAAAATCCGCCGTCGCGCACCTCCAGCGATCGAGAACCTCACCAGCGGCCCAACTGCGCAGCACGACAGCGGCAGCCAACGAGCCGGCGAGGCCGACGATGCAGAGCGGAGCCAGCGCCTCGTTCCGTTCTGCGGCCAACCATCCAGCGCAAGCCCCTCCGATCGCAACGGCTGCTACGACGACTGCCGGGAGCACGAAGTCACGCTAGCGTTCCCGGGCCGATGCAAGCTCGGCTGTGCGAGTGCGTGAGCTGACGCCTGGCGCGTTCGCGGGTGCGGGTTGGCCGGTTGCCGGTGCCCCGCGTAACAGAGCGGGTTCGCCTCGTTCCGTCTCGGCCGGTCTGGACGCTGGGGCGTGCGACTTAAAGGCAGCTGCCCCCAACGCGGGGCGTGAGGGGTTCGACTTCCTCCCCCGGCACTAAGCGCCCGGCGTGAGGGTGTCGACCGGGAAGCGCTCCGGGCCCTTGCCGCGGTAAGCGTCGCGGAACGCGGAGAAGGCCTTCTCGTCGAAGGTCGGGCACACAGCCGCGTGACCCTCGCCGTTGCCGCCCGACGGTGAGGTCCAGGCGGTGATCGCGACCTTGTTGCCCAGGCTCGCGAGCGGCGTGCCGACCATCGCGTCCGGGCTCTCGTTGTAGAAGGAGCGGAGCTCGTCGATCGTCGACGACGGCACCTTGTTCCCCCACCAGAGGATGACTCCGCCGTGCTCCTGGTTGTGGACGACCTGGAGCGGATTCGCCGGAGTCGTGTAGAAGTCCCAGATCGCCGGCGCAAAGTAGTGCGAGCCGTTCGACGGCGGGAAGGTGTTGTACTTGATTTTCGCCGTGAGGCTCGTGATGTGCTTGCGGCTCTTGTTGGGGGCGGTCTTGAGCGTGCAACCGGCGTCCTTCATAGCCGAGGCAACGCCCTTGTCGTTCGGTGTGCCCCCGCCGCCCGCGAGCGCGATCGCCGCGATGACGGCGATCAGCGCGACGATGCCCGAAGCGCTGAAGATCATGAGCATCCTGAGGCGGCGCCGATCAGCGTCCGTGCGCTCGCTTGTGGACGAGCGTTTTTGCGGCGCCTGCACCGGCCGGCGAGGCGGCGGCGGCGTGCGGGGCTTCTTTGCCAAAACGCGCCCAAAGTAGCAGCAGACGCGTTCGGCTCCGCCGAGCCTGCCGCGCATGCAAAAAGTTCGCTCGCAGCACGATTTGTCCGCGCCGGTCCTTGACCGGCGTGCCGTCGGCCGAATAGGGTTTCCGCTGCCGGAGCCGATGGACCGCAAGGTTTGTCGGCACCGGCGTTTTTGTGTCCTTTTAGTGCTGTCCGACGCCCTCTCTAGCGTTCGGCGGTCCTGATGCAGATCGCAGCGTTCATCCTCGGTGGGTTGCTCGGCGGCGGCGCCGTCTGGCTCCTCGTGCGGGCGCGCACAGGCGCGAGCGTTTCGGTGCTCGAGGCGAGGCTCTCCCACGAGCGCGCGACCGCGGACGAGAAGCTCGAGCTCGTCAATCGGGCGAACGACGAGTGGGAGCGGCGGTTCGAGGCCCTGAGCGCGAAGACCCTGAAGAGCAACAACGAGGCTTTTCTGTCGCTCGCTCGCACTCAGCTCGACCCGCTGCAAGACGTCCTGAAGACGTTCGACTCGCACACGCGGCAGCTCGAGAAGGATCGGCAGAGCGCATACGCCGGGCTCCGCGAGCAGGTACAGGCCCTCGCCAGGGACGCGCAGGGTCTCCGCTTGGAGACCGGGAACCTCGTGACTGCGTTGCGCACGCCGCACGTCCGGGGCCGCTGGGGCGAGATCCAGCTCAAGCGCGTCGTCGAGCTCGCGGGCATGGTCGACCACTGCGACTTCGTGGAGCAGGCGAGCAACCGGGACGCGGACGGGAAGCTCCTCCGCCCCGACCTGATCGTCAAGCTGCCGGGCCGGAAGAACGTCGTCATCGATTCAAAGGTGCCGCTCGAGGCGTATCTCGACGCGATGCGCACCGATATCGACGACGACGAGCGTCGCACGCACCTGCTGCGTCACGCGCGCCTCGTTCGGGAACACATCGATGCGCTCGGCGCGAAGAAATACTGGCATCAGTTCGCGCCGACGCCCGAGTTCGTCGTGATGTTCATGCCTGACGAGTCGTTCTTCCGCTGCGCGCTCGAGGCCGACCCCTCGCTGATCGAGGCGGGCGTGGATGCGGGCGTCCTCCCCGCGTCGCCGACGAACCTGATCGGACTTCTGCGCACGGTCGCGTACACCTGGCAGCAGGAGACGATCGCCGAGAGCGCGCGCGCCGTCTCCGGCCTCGGCCGCGAGCTCTACGAGCGGGTGGGGACGTTCGCGAAGCACTTCGCCAAAGTCGGCCGCAATCTCGACACCGCTGTGGGCGCGTACAACGAGGCCGTCGGCTCGCTCGAGTCGCGCGTGCTCGTCACGGCACGCAAGCTGGAACAACATGGCGCCTCCATCGGCGAGCTTCCCGACGTTGCGCCCCTCGAGCGCCAGTCGCGTCCTGTGGTCGCCGAGGAGCTCCGTGATGCGGAGACGTTGCGCGAGCTGCCTTCAGCAGACGCTGCTTGAGCTGAGCGACTAGTAGCGCAAGAGCGCGGCGATCCCTTCGACCGGGGCGAGCTCAGGCCGGTCCCGGGCGAGCGCGCGCACCGAGCCACCGTGGGCCAGCGTTCGATGCAGTGCAACGTCGACGCCGTCCTCGCGCGGCTCCATCCGCGTGGCGTCGAGCGGGCACGCGCCGTTCTTCGTCTGGGCGCGGCCGCACGACGGGCACTCGTACGCAAGCCGAGCGACGCCTTCTTGGAAGAGGAGCAGCTCGACACGGCCGTCCGACGCGGCCTCGAGCGTCTCGTCCCAACCGGACGCCGCGCGGCCGCTGCGGCCGGCCTCCTCTTGCCATCGCTCGAGCGCCTCCGTTTCCTCGGCGAGCCGCGCCCGCTCCAGGAAGGGCAGTGCCAGCTCGAGCAGCTCGGTCGGCGTCGCGTACCCCTCGCCTGCCGTCCAGCCCACGACACAGTTCCGCGTCTCGGCCGCCAGCAGATCCGCAAACGCAGCCCGCGCCTCGTCTGGGCCGACGACGACGAGGTGGCGCGCGAGCCCGCGCCGCACGTGATTGTCCAGGTCCTCCGCAACGGTTCGCAGGTGGTCCTTCGCAAGCTCGTCGATGTGGCGCTGGAAGCGCGACTGCGACCAGCCGCCTTGATCGTGCCGCGCCGGCTGTTCCTCCGTGAGATCGGCCAGAGGCTCGAGGCGTCCGCTCGTCAGCCGGAAGAGCAGTCCGCGCTCGCGGTCGATCACCGCGACGATCGCGCCCTCCCCCCGGCCGAGCAACGGGACCAGAGGCTTGAGATGGAAGTCCGGCCCGACGTAAACCCGGTCCGGCACGCGTTCGCTCAACGCGCTCGCGCTCCAGAACGAGTCGAGCCCTGCGGCGAAGATGGCGAGCCCCTGAACGCCGGCTCGGTCGAGATCGTTCGCGAAGTAGTTGCGAATGCGCTCGAAGTCGGACTGCAGCCCGCGCTTCTGGTCGTGGGTCAGATCGCCTCGGGTGCCGAAGGTGGACTTATGGGCCTCGTCCAGAAGCGAGTTGATCTTCGTCGCCGCGCCCGGCGTTGTGCCCGTCATCTCGGGCTCGAAGCCCAGGAAGAGACTGATCGCCAGGCCATTCTGCGCCCTGAAGGCGGCAAGCTCCTTGAGCCGGCCCCACGTGATCACACCCGCCATTCGGTCCCTCCTTGCCACGAACGCGGCATCTTATTCCTGCAGGCATGGCGGAAGCAGGCTCCGCGAGTATCGTGAGGGTGGCTCCGGAACTTCGGCCGCCGGTTCTCCTACCGGCGGGGAACGTCCAGCCGACGGAATTCGTTTAATAGAGCAATGAATGCAATTCGTAATGTGATCGTGATCGGCGGCGGCCCCGCCGGCTATACGGCTGCGCTCTACGCGGCACGCGCCGATCTCGACCCGCTCGTGATCGAGGGCTTCGCCTACGGAGGCCAGCTCATGATCACCAGCGACGTCGAGAACTATCCAGGCTTCACGGACGGCATCCTGGGCCCTCAGTTGATGCAGGAGTTCCGCGCGCAGGCTGAGCGCTTTGGCGCCGAGTTCCTCACCGACGACGTGACCCGGGTCGACTTCTCGGAGCGGCCCTTCCGCGTCTTCGTCGGCGACGACGAGTATCTCGCCGAGACGGTGATCGTGGCGACCGGGGCGACTGCCCGGAAGCTCGGTCTGCCGTCGGAGCAGGCTCTGCAGGGCAAGGGCGTCACGTACTGCGCCGTGTGTGACGCGGCGTTCTACCGCGACAGGGAAGTCGTAGTCGTCGGCGGCGGCGACTCGGCCATGGAGGAGGCGATCTTCTTGACGAAGTTCGCCACCAAGGTCACGATCCTTCACCGCCGCGAGGACTTCCGTGCGTCGAGCATCATGCTCGAGCGCGCGCGTGCGAACGAACGGATCGAATGGGTCACGAACGCTGTCGTCGACGAGGTGCTCGGCGACGGGAAGATGACGGGCGTTCGTCTCCGGGACACGCAGACCGACGAGCTGTACGACCTGCCGGCGGAAGGCCTGTTCGTGGCGATCGGTCACGACCCGAACACGAAGCTCTTCGTCGACCAGCTCGAGCACGACCCGGCGGGTTACCTGATTACGAAACCGCACTCGACGGAGACGAACATCCCCGGTGTGTTCGCGGTCGGCGACGTGCAGGACCACGTCTATCGCCAGGCCATCACGGCGGCGGGCTCCGGCAGCATGGGCGCGCTCGACGCGGAGCGCTTCCTCGCGGCGCGCGAAGGCCATGTCATGGCCGCCGAGTCCGCGCCGAGAAGCTAGCCGACCGCCGCAGTAACCTCGACACGTGGCCGACTGGGTCGACCTGCTCGATCCCGACCGCGCGGCGCTGGAGCAGGCCCTCCCCGCGGAGACTCACGACGACGTCATCCAGCGTCTACTCACGCCGCTCGTCCACGACGACGAGCCGCGACCGAGACTCGACGGGCGCAAGACATATGTGTTCGGCGTCCTCGTCACGCCGACGGTTCTTCTGGAGGAGGACGCAGTCGTCTTCCAGGAGGTCGACTTCGTCGCGACCCGTGAGCGCGTCGTGACCGTGCGCAAGTCGACAGAGCGCTGCGAGCCGTTCGACCTCGACCTCGACCTCCCGACGGGCGGACGGGCTGGGCTGATCGTGGCGGCACTCGCGGACGCGGTGGCCGAATCGTTCCTCGCTGCAGTCGACGCGCTCGACGACCAGGTCGACGCGCTCGACGACGACGTCGAGACCGGTGACGCAACGGCGTTGCGCCGCCGCATCCGCTCCCTTCGCCACCACCTCCTCCGGGTGCGCCGCGTCATCGGCCCGACGCGCGAGGCATTCCACCGCGTCGTCGACAAGCGCGTCGACGTCGAGGGAACGGAGCTGCTGCCTCACGAGGTGGAGATCGCCTTCGGCGATGCCTACGACAAGCTGCTACGCGCGGTCGACGGACTCGACCTCGCGCGCGACCTGCTCGCCGGCTCGCGCGACCACCTGCAGGCGAAGATCTCGAACGACCAGAACGAGGTGGTGAAGACCCTCACTGTCATTGCCTCGCTGCTCCTTCTCCCCACCTTCATCGTCGGCCTCTACGGGCAGAACTTCGTGCACCACTTCCCCGAGATCCACTGGCGCTACGGCTACCTGTGGTCATGGTTCCTGATCCTCGCGACAACCGTCTTGCAGCTCTGGTTCTTTAGACGCAAGCGCTGGATCTAAGCTAGATCGGTGCCGAACTACATCTGCCCGAAATGCAAGGACCGCTCGGTCGACCTCGACGCGCGCGAAGGTTTCTCGCGAGAGGCGCCGGCGTGCCGCCGCTGCGGCTTCGGCTTTCTCTTCGAATTGATGGAGGACTACTACCCCGGGCCGAACACCGGTTTCGTCGTTTGCGATCAGCAGGGCCGGGTTCTGGCGACGGGCAAGGGTGTCTTCGAGCTGACCGGGTACCGCGAGGAGGACCTGATCGGCCGCGAGGTGACCGAGATCGTCGAGGCAGAACCGAACCCGGTCGCGGTCGCGCTCGAATGGGGCGTGCGACGACTCGGACAGCAGGTCGCACTAAAGACGCGCGCGGGCTTGAACAAGAACGTGGTCGCGGACCTGTTTCCCGCGCTCGACGAAGACGGCGGCCTGCTCGTCGCGCTCAGACCCGCGAGCTAGGGCAGAGGTCGACGAGGACGCACTGCTCGCACAGCGGACGACGCGCGATGCAGACGCGGCGGCCGTGCCAGATGAGCAGGTGCGGGAAGAGCCGCCAGTGCTCGCGCGGAACGATCTTCATCAGGTCGCGCTCGATCTTGACCGGGTCCTCCTGCTTCGTGAGCCCGAGTCGCTGAGCGAGCCGTCGTACGTGCGTGTCGACCACGATGCCCTGTGGATTGCCGAGCTCGCCCGCGACCACGTTCGCCGTCTTCCGCGCCACGCCGGGCAGGCGGACGAGGTCGTCTACGTTGCGCGGAACCACGCCGTCGAACTGCTCCAGCAGCATCTGCATCGTGCCGCGGATCGCCTTGGTTTTCTGGCGGAAGAACCCCGTCGCATAGATGTCGCGCTCCAGCTCCTCTGCAGGCACGGCGAGGTAGTCCTCGGGACGACGGTACTTCTCGAATAGCTTCTCGGTCACGCGGTTGACGTTGACGTCCGTCGTCTGAGCGGACAGCATCACGGACACGAGCAGCTCGAGCTCGTTGCGAAAGCGAAGGGCGATCGTCGCTTCGGGATACTCGGCGGCGAGCCGCTCGATGATCGGTCCGATCCGCTCCTTCTTCGGCCCGACGCGCTTGCGTGCTTCGTGAACGTAGCTCCGCGGCATCGCGGGGACGCTACAGCGAGAGCGTCCCCGCGATTCAGCTGTTTGCCTACGCGAGCGGCTGGCCCGTCTCGAGCAGCGTCTTCAGGCCGCTCAGAACGCGCATCCAACCGCCGGCGACACCCGCAGCCGTCTTCGGTGCGCCTTCGAGCTGGTCGTGGACGACCGTCAGCATCGACACGCCGTCCTGCTCCTCGATCTCCCACGTAACCCGGCTCGCAGGCTCTTCGGCCATCTCGGGATCCCACGTCGACCGCCACTCGTGGACGAGTCGCCGCGGCGGATCGATCTCCGTGACCGCCTCGTCACCCCACGCTTCGCCGCCCGGTCCGCGCGAGATGCGCCTTCCCCCAGCGAGCTCGACGCGGACGCCGTGGAAGTACCTCTCAGTGAATTCCGGCTTGGTGATCGCGTCCCAGACCTGCTCCGGAGTCGCTTTGATGAAGATCTGGTAGACCTGCGTCGTCTGGATCTCGGTGATCGTCGTCATGCAGTTTCCTCCAGTTGCGTCTTGAGCTCCGCGAGCGCTGAGACGCGGTGCTCGTTGTACTTGTCGATCCAGCGGTCGTGGATCAGCCGGATCGGCACCGGGTTGAGGTAGTGCAGCCGGCTTCGGCCGGCCTTGCGCGAGACGACGAGGCCTGCCTGTTCGAGGATCCGCAGGTGCTTCATCACGCCGAACCGTGTCATCTCCAGCTGCGACTCGAGCTCGGTGAGCGTTCGGCCGTCACGCTCGAAGAGCCGGTCGAGAAGCAGCCGTCGCGTCGGATCGGCGAGGGCACGGAAGACCACATCGTCGTCGGGCATGTCCTGGATAATAGGTGACCAAATGGTCACATGTCAAGCTCAGGCTGCCGAAGCGGTCTCCAGCTGCTGTGGCGCGCTTCGAAGCCTCGGACCGGCGCAGACGACATCCAGCGCGGGGCAGCCGGTGCAGGCGTACTCGCTCGGCGTCGGCACGAACTCCCCTGCCTGAATGCGCGCGATCGCGGCAGACAGCTCCGTCTCCAGAGCGGGAACGTCGGCCGTTGTGAAGAGCGTTGGAACTATCGCGTCCGCACGCTCGAGGAAGTGGTAGACGACCTCGACCTCGGTCGCGCCGCTGCGGAAGCAGGCGAGCGCATACACGAGCCGCTGCAGCCGGTATTCCTGGTCGACGATCTCCTGCGGCGAGCTTTCTTCGAGCGCATTCGTCTTGTAGTCGACGACGAGTGCGCGTCCGGCCGTGGAGTGAAGCATGTCCAGGAAGCCGCGGATGAGCACGTCGTCGTGCTCGAACGCGAACTGCACTTCCGTCTGCGCACCGTCGAGCGCCGCGACGCGGCGGGCGAGCGGGGACGAGCAGTAGGACTCCACAAAGCCGCCGATCAGCTGCAGCTCCTCGTCCGTCACGTGCGGATACCAGCCGCGCACGCGATCGACGTCGACGAGCTGCGGATCGCGCAGATCGATCGTTTCGAGCAGGCGGTGCACTGCGTCGCCGACATTCAGCGCTCCGAGCCCCTCGCCTTCGCCGCCGGTCGGCCGGAGCGCGCGCATCCCGACGAGCCGTTCGGCGTAGTACCGATACGAGCAGCGCTCGAACGACGCAAGCGCCGTGAACGACAGCCGGCGGATCGGCTCGAACGGCGGCTCCGGAATCGGCACGAGGTCGGGCAACCGAGGCGCGACGGGCACCGCCGGCTCGCCGGCGTCCGAGAAGAGCGCCAGCTGAGCAGGCTCCGGCGCATCGTCCGCAAGCGACACTTTGTCACTTGGCTCGTCCTTGTGGCGGTCGACGCGCACGAGGAGTCGCGCGCCGCCGCGCTCGAGCTCGACCGGGGCCTCCCCGGCGTTCGCCAGCTCTCCCAGCGCGTCGAGCCGCTCGAGCACCCAGCCGATCGGGGTCGTGCGCTCGCTCGGCTTCTCGGGGTCGATTGCGCCCGAGACGATCAGGCGGTCGATGGCGCGCGTCATCGCGACGTAGTAGAGGCGCAGTCGCTCCGCGTCGTCGGCGCTCTTCCGCGCCGCCTTGACCTCCGCGTACTCGCTGGTGCCCTTGAAGCCGAAGCGGCCGTCGGAGAGCGCGAGGATCTCGTCGGGCGCCGGTGGCTGGCGGTCCCGCCCGGCGTCGGCAACGACGACGACCTTGAACTCGAGGCCCTTCGCGCCGTGGATGGTCAGCAGACGAACGGCGTCCCCGTCTTCCTCCTCCGCGACCGCCTCGAGCTCGCGTGCGCCAACGGCTTCCTGTTCCGCGACGAAGCGGACGAAGCCTTCGATGTCGGTACCGCGCAGCTCCTCGTAGGAACGTGCGAGGCGCGCGAGCTTGCGAAGGTTGGCGTAGCGTCGGCGACCGTCCCAGTGCGCGAGGACGGCGAGGTCGTAGTCGTGCTCGGCGACGATGCGCTCGCAGAGCAGCTCGAGCGACAGCTTCGTGGACGCGTCGCCGAGACGGTCGAACCGCTGCCGGAAGGCACGGAGCAGACGGGTGTCGCGCTCGGAGAGCTGTGCGGGCAACGACTTCTCGATGCCGGTGAAGATCGGCCGCTTGCTCGCGGCGCGACGAATGAGCACGAGCGCGTCATTGGACGCGCCGACGAACGGCGACGCGAGCACGGTGAGCAGCGCCTCGTCGTCGTAGCGGTTGTGCAGAAGCCGGAGGTACGCGAGCAGGTCGACCACCTGCTGCTGGCCGAAATAGCTCCTCCCCGTCGACCGATACGTGCGCAGCCCCGACCTGCGCAGCTCTTCCTCGTACCACTCCGCGTTCGTGCCCGCGGCGAAGAGCAGCACGATCTCGCCCGGCTCGGCGTCGCCGTTGTCGACAAGCTCCTTGACGCGCTTCGCGATGTGCCTCGCTTCGGCGCGACGCCAGTGCACGTCTGTGCCGGAGTACGACGACTTGTCGGTGACAAGCAGTTCGGCCGGCGAACCGAAGACGGGATCGGGGAACTCGCCCGAAGAATGCAACGGCTGGAACTCGTTGCCGAACTCACCGGCGAAGAGCTCGTTCACGACTGCGAGCACCTCCGGCCGGGAGCGGTAGTTCTCGGTCAGCGGCAGCACCTGCGGCGCCGCAGCCCGACGCTCGCGGAAGACCTGCACGTCCGCGTGGCGGAACCCGTAGATCGACTGGAACTCGTCCCCGACGAAGAACACGTCGGCGTGCGCGCTCATCAGGTCGATCAGCTCGCACTGCAGGCGGTTCGTGTCCTGGAACTCGTCGACCATGATCGACGTGAAGCGGAGCTGCTCCCGTGCGCGCACGTCGTCGTTCGTCTGCAGGAGATCGCGCGCGCGGAGCTGCAGGTCCTCGAAGTCGAGCATCGACTCGCGGTCCTTCGCCGCCTGGTACTGCGCCGCGAAGCGGATCAGGAGATCCTGGAGGAGCTCGCGGTCGCGCGCGGCGACGTCGTCGAGCGCCGCCTGTTCGACCGCGGCCAGCGCCTCGGCGTACGACGCGGCGCGCTCGCCACGCGCCCGCAGCCCGCTGAGGTCGAGCAGACGGTCCGCCTCCGGGTCGTCCTGCGCGAGCGCTTGTGCTTGCAACGCGGCGGCGCGCTGGGCGTCCGTCGCGGCGTCGTCTTCGGCAAGACAGCGCGCGGCGTCCTCGAGACGCGTGACGGCGTCGGTCAGGCTCGGCCGCTCGTCGAGCTCGAGCACGAGCTCGCGGCCCGCTGACCGCAGCGTCGCGTACACGCCCGTCAGCATCCGGCGCAGGCCGGTCGCGCCGTAGGTTGCGAGCAGCCGCAGGCGCTCGGGCTCGCCCTCGGAGCAGAACTCGGCCAGGGCGGTCTCGAATGCCTCGCCGCGAAGCACCGACCCCTGCGCCTCGTCGAGCTCGCGGAAGCGCGGATCGAGCCCCGCGGCCAGCGGATACGTCTTCAGCAGCCGGTTGCAGAAGCCGTGGATCGTCGAGATCCACGCACCGTCGAGCTCGCGCGCGAGATCGGCGCGGCCGAGCTCGAGCAGCCGCGAGCGGATGCGCGAACGCAATTCGCCCGCGGTGCGCTTCGTGTACGTGATGACGAGCACCGAGGCGACGTCCAACCCGTCGTCGCAGACCGCGCGCACGAAGCGCTCGACGAGCACCATCGTCTTGCCGGTGCCCGCACCCGCCGAGACGAAGACGAGCCCCGTCGCGTCGACGGCTGCCTGCTGCTCCCGGTTCATGCGCGGGCCACCCTGCAGACACGCCAGAGATCGCACCAGGGCGGGCACGAGCCGCCGCGCGGATCGTGGCGCACGTCGCCCTCCCGGATCCGCTGCGCGAGCGTCCGCGCATCGCCGCGCGCGGTCTCGAGCCTCGCCCAGAACTCCTCGTCGTCGAGGTAGTCGGTGCGCGTGTAGCCGGGCAGCTCCTCCTTCGCGCTGGCTCGCAAGAGCCCGCGAGGCTTTCGCTCGCCGGCGAGGGGCCGGTAGAGACCGCCGAGCGGCTCGATCCCGACGAGGTCGCGGAGGACGAGCATGTAGAGCGGGATCTGCAGGCGCTGCTCCTGCGCGATCTCCTGGGCCGAGTGCGCTTTGCGGCCGGACTTGTAGTCCTGCACGATCCCCCGGGCGCCGAACGTCTCGAGGTCGACGCGGTCGATCTTCCCGGAGAGCGACAGACCCTCGCCGAGGTCGAGCCCGCCGAAGGTCGAGCGCTCGCGGCCGAACGACACCTCGAAGCGCTGCGGGACGAGCGAGAGCTTCGACACGGCCTCCATGCGTACGAACGCCTCGAGGTCGCGCCACAACGACTGGTCGAGCTCCTGCCGCTGAAGCTCCGTCAGCTCCATGCGCACGCCGTTCACGGCCTGGTCGAGGCAGCTGCGCAGGAACGGCAGCGCGCGATCGAGGTGCGTCTCGTCGAGGCGCTCGACGCCGAGCTCCTTCGGGATGCCGCTGAAGAACTTGTGCAGCGCGCTGTGCGCGACCGAGCCGCGCAGCTTCGGATCGACATCCGCGTCGATCGTCCTCGGATCGAGCAGCCGGTCGACGAACCACGCGGACGAGCAGTCGGAGAAACGTTCGAGCTCCGTCACGTTGAAGCTCGTCCGCTCGCCGAGGTACTCGAGGACGAGCGGATGGCGCAGCAGCGTCGGCCGGCGGAACGCCTGCAGCGCACGGTCGAGGCGGCGGTCCCAGCCGTTCGCGAGCGCGAGCCCGGTCGCCTCCGGCTCGTCGTGGGCCGCGAGCGCCGCCAGCGCGCGCAGCCGCTCACGTTCGGTCGGCGCCGCTTCGAGCGGCCACGTCAGCGCCGAGAGCGGGCGGCGCGTCGTCGCGTGGCGCACGTCCTCCGGCGAGAAGAGCCGCACGACCTCGTCCCAGAACGGGCTCGGCTCGCGCGGCACGCCCTCGTCGCTCGCCGCCTCGCGCACGAGGTAGAGGCGCCGCGTCGCGCGCGTGCACGCGGTGTAGAAGAGGTAGCGGTCGCGCGCGACCTGGTCGGGCTTCACGAGCCGCGCCGAACCGAGCGCGCGGCGCGCGTCGTCGTCGAGGAACGGCGTGGCCGGAGTCCGCCGCGGGAACGTCCCCTCTTCGAGCCCGAGCACGAAGACGACCTCGAAGCTGCGCGTGCGCGCGCGCAGGAGGTCGAGCACCGCGACGCGTCCGCGCTCGCGTCCGTCGGCGCCGCGGACGGTCGTGCGTTCGAGCGCGCTCGACGATCTCGTCGGCGGTGAGCGTGCCGCCGAGCTCGACCCAGCCCTCGAGCTCGGCGATCAACCGCGTCACCGCTTCGTACGCGCGCAGGTCGCGGCGTGCGTCCTCGCTCGTCGGCGGATGCTGCGTGCCGTAAGCGTGGCGGAGCATGCGCGCGGCGGTCGCACGCAGACCTTCGAGCGGCGTCGGCGCTTCGCGCAGCTCCTTGACGACCGGGAACGGATTGCCGTGCAGCGCAAGCGTCTCGGCCTCGACGCGGTCGTGCGCGTTGATCGCGCGTCCGCGGAGGCGCCCCTCGAGGAAGTCCGCCTTCGCTCGCGGCACGCCGGAGTACGGCGTACGCAGGAAGCCGTAGAGCTCGCGGCGGCCGCCGCCGAGCCAGACGAAGCGGAGCAGGCCGAGCAGCGCGCGGCCGAACGGCGTCTGCGGCAGCCGCGACCACGCGGCGATCGCGACCGGGACGCCGAGCGCGCCGAACCCGGTCTCGAGCGGCGCGCGCCAGCGCTCGAGCGCCGGGACAGACGATCGCGATCTGCTCCGGATGCCGTCCCGCCGCGGATCAGAGTCGAGCACCTCCTGGCCGACGAGCTCTAGCGTCGCGCGCGTGCCGGCGCCTTCGAAGAAGCGCACCGCGCCGCCGGCGCGGCGGCTGTTCGCCGATGTCGTCGACGAATAGCGTTCGCTCGAGGTGCGCGAGCGCGGGACCGGCGAACTCGGGTCCGAGGTGCCGCAGAACGTCGATCCGACCGTCCGCGAGCGCGCTCAGGTCGTCCATCGTCGGCCGGAGCGACTCGAACGCCGTCCGGCCCTGTTCGTACGGCATCGAAACGGTGACGTCGGTGCGGCCGGCGAGCGCGCGGAGCAGCTCCCACTCGGCGCCGGTCAGGTCCTCGAAGCCGTAGGCGAAGACGGGCTCGCCGTGCCACGCCTCGAAGTCCGACTGCAGTCGCTCGACCGCGTGCCGGCGCAGCGCGTCGCGATCCCACCGGCCGAGGCGGTTGAGCTCCGCGCGATAGGCGGCGAAGAGGCGGGCGAGGTCGCCCTCGAGCGCCTCCGGCTCGAGCAGGCCGGACTCGAGCTCGGCGAACGTCGTCGCGAGCGAGTCGGCGAAACCTGCGAAGCGCGCAGAGCGCCCGAGCCCGTTCAGCGCCGCGTCGCCGACGATCCGGCGGACGAGCAGGCTGCGCTGGGCGTCGGGCAGGACCGGCCGCGCGTCGCTGCTTCCGCGGACGATCCGCCCGAAGACGTCGTCGAACGTCCCGATCGAGCCGCCGAGCAGCGCGCCGCTGCGCGCGAGCAGATCCCGCTCGACGCGCTCGACGTCCGACCGGTTCGGGACGATGAGGATCGGGCCGCGGTCGAGGACGGCCAGATACCGCTCCAGCAGAAGCGCGACTTTGCCCGCGTTTGCAGGCCCTGCGATGAGGCTGAGCCCCACCGAGCCATCCTAGACCTGGGTCCCGACGACTCCTGAGCGCGCTTTGTGCTGAGAGCGTGGAAAAGGTTGGGTGACTACACGGCAGGTGCGGCCGTCTTCGGCCGCCGGCCTCGGCGTGCGGCCGGCGCGCCCGGCATCTTCCCTGCGCAGTCGTCGCAGAGGTCGGCCTGCTTCGCGCCCCGACGGGCGTCTGTGTATGTCAGGCGCAGAATTGCACCTTTCCCCTCGTCGACTTCCTTGCCACAGTTGTCGCAAACGAGCACGGTCTTCCTGGCCACGAATTCCTCCTCTGGTGCGTAATTACTTCCGAATTCTATGCTGCTTCGCGCGCCTCGCGTATCCGCCACGAACGGAGCAATGACAGTGTCGCCTGTTCCTCCTGGTCGAGGCCGATATCGCGTGCAGTGACGATACGCAAATTCCGCGGCCGGAAATCTTCGATCGTTCGGCCTTCGAGATACTGCTCGACCACTGCAGGTGAGACGTAGGAGTTTCGCGCAACTGTGGGTGTATTCCCGAGTCGCTCGCCGACCTTTCGCATCACCGAGGAGATGACGCGCTTCTGCTTGGCTTCGCGACACGGCTACCTCTCTCCCACGTGACAGGCATTCATAATCGCGGCGCCGATGGATGCGAACGCGATCGCGGTGCTCGAGGGCGACCAGACCGGGCAGGAACTGCTCGAGGAAGCACTCCGTGTGCTCCGGCCGGACGTGATCGGGCTCGAGCTCGAGTTCCCGAGGTTCGACCTGTCGCTGGAGAACCGGCGCGCGACGCAGAACACAGTCGTGCACGAGGCGGCGCAAGCGATTCGCAAGCACGGGCTCGGGCTGAAGGCGGCCACGATCACGCCGGAGGGACATGGCGACGTCGGCTCGCCGAACCGGATCCTGCGCGAGGAGATCGGCGGGCGCGTAATCGTGCGCACGGGGCGCCGCATCCCCGGCGTCGTTCCGCTCGGCGGCGTGCACGCACCGATCTCGATCGTCCGCATGGCGGTTGGCGACGCCTACGGCGCACACGAGTGGCGAGAGGGCGCGGGCGATGACGAACTCGCCTTCCGCACGGAGCGAATAGAGCGGCGGATCTGCCACTCCGTCGCGGAGTTCGCGTTTAGGCAGGCCGGGCGGACCGGCGCGAAGGTGTTCGGCGGCCCGAAGTACACGGTGAGCCCGGTCTACGAGGGGATGCTCAAAGAGGAGATGGACGCGGCCGCGGCGCGGCATCCGGACGTTGTGTACGAGCCCCAGCTGATCGACGCGACGTTTGCGTTGCTGATCGCGTCCACCGGCGACCCGATGGTGATCCCGGCGCTCAACCGCGACGGCGACATCCTCTCTGACCTCGTGCTGCCGCTCTTCGGCTCGATCGCGGGCTCCGAGTCGCTGCTCGTCGCGTTCGACGACGACTTCGAGCCCGACGCGTTGATGGCGGAGGCTGCGCACGGAACCGCGCCTGCGCTCGAGGGAAAGAACGTCGCGAATCCGATGGCGATGATCCTTGCAGGCGCCGCGCTGCTCTCGCACGGCGACGCAGCGGCGGCACAGATGGCCGGCCGAGCGATCCGCGAGGCGTGCCTCGAGGCCGTCGCGCAGGGCATCCGCACGGCCGACCTGCAGGGCCACGCATCGACGTCGGAGTTCACGGACGAGGTGGTAGCGCGGACGAAGACGAAGCTCGAAGTCTGGTCAACGCTGTAAGCCGCGTCTCCTAGCGCCAGATGCCGGCGATCGGGCGGGCGGTCTTCGCGGCGCCCAGGCGAGTCAGGCCGAACATGTCTTCGATCGTCCGCAGCAGGCCGTAGTGGCCGACACGGCCCGTGAAGACCGAGTGCGGCCGCACCGCCGTCCCGAGCGCGAACGCGGCAACGTGGTTGCCGCGCAATCCCTCGTCGAACACCACGAACACGACGGTGTCCCGCACGGCGAGCAACGGCGCGACGAAGCGACTCAGCCACGCATCCCCGACATCGACCGAGCAGTCGTGCATGTCGTGACAAAGGTTCGGAACGACGAAGGCGAAGTCAGGAAGGCGATGCGAGTCGAAACGCGAGAGCGGCAGAACATGAGTAGCCCCGCCCGCGAAGTACAGAAACGGCACGTGCTTCTTCGCAAAGCGTGGGCCGGACGGAAACCCCTCCGCATAGGCCGCCCAGCTTTGGCCTGCACCTGTGAGCTGGTCGCCAATCGACTGGCCGTCGACACTGCAGGCTGTGCAGTCGTTCGTGATCCCGTGTGTCGAGCCGGAGACGAGCGCGAGGTAGTTCGGCAAGCTTGGATGCGTGACCGCGAAGTAGTTCGTGAGTCGCGCATAACGCAGGCCGAGCGAGGTCAAGGCCGGCGCGCTTCGCGCGTTGATCTGCGATGCATACTTGTTCTCGAGCACGATCACCACAACGTGCGCCGGTGAGGGCAGGTTCTGCGCTGCGCCTCCGGTGGCCAGTGCGAATGCGCCTGCAACCAGAGCGACGAGCTTGGTCACGCGAGAAGTCTCGCACGACGTCGTTAGACTCACCCGCGGATGAGGGTCGGCGTTCCTCGGGAGACTGCTGCCGGCGAACGGCGCGTTGCGCTCGTTCCCGAGTCGGTTCCGAAGCTGACGCAGCAGGGGCTCGAGGTCGCGGTCGAGCGCGGCGCCGGTCACGAGGCGTCTTTCCTGGACGAGGCTTACCGCGGCGCCGGCGCGGAACTCGTCGACTCGGCGTTCGCTGCGGACGTCGTCGTCAAGGTCGCGCCGCCGTCGGTCGACGAAGTCGCGGCGCTGCGAGAGGGCGCGGTGCTGATCGGGTTCCTCGCACCGCTCTCGGATCCCGAGGGGATCGAGCGCCTTCGAACGCGCGGCGTCACGGCGTTCGCGATGGAGTCGATCCCGCGCATCACGCGCGCGCAGCCGCTCGACGCGCTCTCGTCACAGGCCACCGTCGCCGGCTACAAGGCGGCGCTGCTCGCGGCCGAGCAGCTTCCGCGCTTCTTTCCGATGCTGATGACCGCTGCGGGAACGGTGGCGCCGGCCAAGGTACTCGTGCTCGGCGCCGGCGTCGCCGGGCTGCAGGCGATCGCGACTGCGCGGCGCCTCGGCGCCGTCGTCACGGGCTTCGATGTGCGCCCGGTCGTCAAGGAGCAGGTCGAGTCGCTCGGCGCAACGTTCCTCGAGCTGTCCGTTCGCGGTGAGGAGACGGAGGGCGGCTATGCGAAGGAGCTCACGCCTGAACAGCAGGCGCAGCAGCAACTGGAGCTGGCCGATCGGATCGCCGAGTTCGACGCGGTCGTCACCACGGCGCTCGTGCCGGGCCGGCCGGCGCCGCGGCTGATTCCGGCGTCGGCGGTCGAGGCGATGCGCCCTGGCTCCGTGATCGTCGATCTTGCGTCAGAGGCCGGCGGGAACTGCGAGCTGACGACGCCCGGCGAGATCACCGTCGAGCACGACGTGACGATCGTCGGCCTGACGAACCTTGCCTCGACCATGCCGTACCACGCGAGCCAGCTCTACTCGCGCAACGTCACCGCGTTGCTGCAGCTTTTGGTCGCGGAAGGCGAGCTGAAGCTCGACTGGTCCGACGAGATCGTCAGCGGCGCGTGCGTCGCCGGAAAACAGGAGGTTGCTGCGTGAGTGCACAGTTTGTGACCGAGCTGACGATCCTGATGCTCGCGATCTTCCTCGGCTTCGAGGTGATCTCGAAGGTGCCGACGCTGCTGCACACGCCACTGATGTCCGGCACCAACGCGATCCACGGCATCGTGATCGTCGGCGCGATCATCGTCACCGGCGCACACCACCCCGGACTTTTCATGAAGATCGTCTGCTTCGTCGCGATCGTCCTCGCGACGGCGAACGTCGTCGGCGGCTTCGTCGTCACCGACCGCATGCTCGAGATGTTCAAGAAGCGCCGCGACGCGCCGTGAGTCAGAACACCGCGAACCTGCTCTACCTGATTCCGATGGCGGCGTTCATCCTCGCGCTGCACTTCCTCTCGTCGCCGCGGCACGCGCGCCTCGGCAATCAGATCGGCGCGATCGGAATGCTCGTTGCGATCATCGTCACGCTCTTCAAAGAGGAGGTGGTCACCGGCTGGTGGATCATGCTCGCCGGCGGAATCGTAGGAACCGTGATCGGGGTCGTCGGCGCGCGCACGGTGAAGATGACGGCGATGCCGCAGATGGTCGCGCTGTTCAACGGCGTGGGCGGCGGCGCAGCGGCGCTCATCTCGGTCGTCGAGTTCCACGGAGTCTGGGCGAACGTCGGGCACGTCGGGGTGGAGCGCGGGGTCGCGACCGTGTTCTCAGCGCTCATCGGCTCGATCTCGTTCGCAGGTTCGATGGTCGCGTTCGGAAAGCTCCAGGAGCTCATCTCGGGGCGGCCGATCACCTATCCCGGCACGCAGTTCGTCAACGCCGCAGTCTTCGTCGGAGCGATCGGCGTCGGAACATGGGCAATGGTCGACGTCCGCTTCTGGGCGCTGGTGGCGATGGTCGGGCTGGCCGCCCTCTTCGGGGTTCTGTTCGTGCTCCCGATCGGCGGCGCGGACATGCCGGTCGTGATCTCCCTGTTGAACGCATTCACGGGGCTGGCCGCTGCCGCGACCGGATTCGTCCTGCACTCGAACATCCTGATCGTGAGCGGCGCGCTCGTCGGCGCTTCCGGGACGCTGCTGACCATGCTCATGGGGCGCGCAATGAACCGCTCGATCGCGAACGTCCTCTTCGGCGCGTTCGGCAAGGTCGTCGCAGGGCCTGCCGCGGCTGCGGCCGGTGCGGACGGAGCCTCGGTGCGCTCGACGACCGCGGACGACGTCGCCGTGATGCTCGCCTACGCGCAGCGCGTCGTCGTCGTCCCCGGCTACGGCCTCGCCGTCGCGCAAGCCCAGCACGAGGTCCGGCAGCTCGCGGAGTTGCTCGAAGCGAAGGGCATCGACGTCAAGTACGCGATCCATCCCGTAGCCGGCCGGATGCCCGGCCACATGAACGTGCTTCTCGCAGAAGCGAACGTGCCGTACGACCAGCTGAAGGAGATGGACGAGATCAATCCCGACTTTCCGCGCACCGACGTCGCGCTCGTGATCGGCGCCAACGACGTGACGAACCCGGCCGCGCGCAACAACCCGGCAAGCCCGATCTACGGGATGCCGATCCTCAACGTCGACCAGGCGCAACAGGTCATCGTGCTCAAGCGCTCCATGCGACCAGGCTTCGCGGGGATCGACAACGAGCTCTACACGGAGCCAAAGACGGCCATGCTCTTCGGCGACGCCAAGGAGTCCGTCCAGAACCTGATCCAGGCCGTCAAGAGCATCTAGCCACGAGCGAAGCGAGCCGCTCGATACCGTCGTCGATCTGCGATTCGTCGACCATGCTGAACGACAGGCGCACGCTGTCGCCACCGCGGCCGTCCGCGAAGAACAGCGTCCCCGGGACGACGCCAACGCCGTGCTCGGCGGCGCGAGCAGCGAGGTCCGGCGAGTCGACTCCGGCCGGCAGTGTCAGCCACGTGAAGAAGCCGCCTCGCGGGTGTGTCCAGCGGGTGCCCACCGGCATGTGGCGCTCGAGCGCCTCCAGAAGCCGCTCGCACTTGCGCGCGTAAAGCGCGCGCGATTCGGCGAGCTGCTCGTCGATCCAGCCACGACGGACGTATTCCTCGAAGAGGCGCTGGCCCAGCGCGCCGGCGCACTGATCGGTGATCTGCTTCGCCGAGACGAGGTGGCGTGAGATCTCCGCCGGAGCGGTCGCCCAACCGAGACGCAAGCCGGGGAAGAACGTCTTCGACGTCGTGCCGGCCTGCACGACGACGTCCGGGGCGAGGCTCCACAGGCTGGGAAGTGCATCTTCTGCCTCGAAGTCGAGCTCGCGGTACGCAACGTCCTCGACGATCGGGAATCCGTAACGGTGCGCGAGCTCGACCAGCGCGCCGCGCCGCTCGGCAGAGAGCGTTACCCCGGCCGGATTCTGGTTATCCGGGATGCTGTACGCGAGCTTCGGACGCAGACCTGCCGCGAGGCTGCGGCCCAGCTCGTCCACGTCGAGCCCGTCGTCGTCGATCGGAACCGCGACGACGTGCGTCTCGAAGCTGCGGAACGCCATGATCGCGCCGAGGTACGTGGGCGCCTCGACGACGACCGTGTCCCCGCGCTCCAGGAAGGCCTTGCCCACGAGCTCGAGCGCCTCGATCGCACCGCTCGTGATCATCAACTCGTCCACGGCCGGCCGGCGGCCCTGGAGCGTTTCGATTCTCGAGGCGAGCGCGTCGAGCGGGCCTGCGAGGCCGCGCGTCGGGGCGTACTGGAACGCCGAGGTCTCACCCGTAGCGGCGAACTCAGTGACGAGCGCTTGCGTCCGCTCGCGCGGGAACGTGAGTGGGTCGGGAAAGCCGCCCGCGAACGAGATCAGGTCGGGCACTGCGAGGAACGCGAGCACCTGCGCGATGCCGTCGCCGACCTCGGCGCGCGTTCGCTCCGCGAACATCTCTTCCCAGTGCGGCGTGGTGACCGCCATGTTCGCCACTTTAGGCGGTTCGCCTGCGCAGTGTGGCGGCGCCGAGAGCGAGCGCCAGAAGCGTCGACCCGACCACGACGCAGAGGTCGATCACGAACCAGGCGCCGAGCCCGCGACCCTGCGTGACACGCGAGAGCGCGTCGTATGCGTACGTCAGCGGAAACACGTATGAGATCAGCTCGAGCAAGTGCGCCATCTGATCCCGCGCGACGAACAATCCGCAGAGCAAGACTTGCGGAAAGACGATCGCCGGCATGAACTGCACGGCCTGAAACTCGGTGCGGGCGAACGCGCTCGCGAAGAGCCCGAGCGCCATCCCGAGAATCGCGTTGCCCACTGCGAGCGCAATCACCAGCAACTGCGATCCCTGCACGTGGAGGTCGAGCAGTCCGAACGCGAGCAGCGACACGACCGTCGACTGGACGACGGCGAGCAACGCGAAGGCGATCGCGTAGCCGAGGAGGATGTCCAGCTTCGCAAGCGGAAGCGTCATCAGTCGTTCGAGCGTCCCGGTCACGCGCTCCCGCAGCATCGTGATCGACGTGACGATGAACATGGTGATGAACGGAAAGAGGCCGAGCATCGGACCGCCGATGCGGTCGAACACCTCGGGCTGCGCGTCGAACACATAGCGGATCAGCGTGACGAGTAGGCACGGAACGCCAATGATCAGCGCGATCGTGCGCGGATCGCGGCGTAGCTGAGTGAGCACGCGGAGCGTCGTTGCCAGCGTCGCAGTGACGGTCATCCGCGTGCCTGCTCGACCAACTTCAGAAACGCTTTGTCGAGGTCGCGAGTGCCCGTTCGCTCGCGCAACTCATCGGGCGTGCCGGTCGCGAGGACCTCGCCGCCGCGCAGGAGCAGAAGCCGGTCGCAGCGATTGGCCTCGTCCATCACGTGACTCGAGACGAGGAGCGTTGCACCGTCGTCCGCGAGGCTGTGGAACGAGTTCCAGAGGTCGCGGCGGAGAACGGGATCCTGGCCGACCGTGGGCTCGTCGAGGACGAGCACCTCGGGCTCGCCGAGCAGCGCAGTCGCGAGAGAAGCACGCGCCCGCTGGCCACCTGAGAGCTTCTGCACGACCCGATCCGCTTCGTCCTCGAGGCCGACCGTCGTGATCGGATCCTCCACGCGCTCCCGCGGCAGGCCGAGGACGCGCGCGAAGTAGCGAAGGTTCTCGCGAACCGTGAGATCGGCGTAGACCGAAGGCGCCTGCGTGACGTACGCGACGCGCCGGCGGAGTTGTGCAGATCCCGCAGGCTCGCCGAGCACGAGCACGTTTCCGGCGGCGACGATCTGCACGCCGACGACCGCGCGGATCAGCGTGGACTTGCCGCTGCCGCTCGGACCGAGCAGTCCTGTGACCGATCCGGCCTCGACTTCGGCCGTGAGACCCGGGAGCACCACGTTACCGCCGCGCACGACGCGCAGGTCGCGGATCTCGATCGCAGCCACCGGCCGGAGACTACGCTGGCGGCGATGGCCGTCCCCGTCTTCAGCCGCGCGCAAGTCGAGGCTGCGGTCTCGCCCGAGCGCGCGGTCCAAGCCGTCCGCGACGCCTTCGTCGCGTACGCCCGTGGCGATTGGACGATGCCGCCGAAGGTCTACGTCCCGGCGTACCCTGCGGGTGACTTCCGCGCGATGCCGGCGCTCGGCGCCGGCCACGCACTTCTGAAATGGGTTACCTCGTTCCCGGGCAACCCGGCGCTGGGGTTGCCGACGGTCACGGGCCTTGTGCTCCTTTCGGATGCGTCGAACGGGATGCTTGTAGCGGTGCTCGACGCAGGGGCAGTGACCGCCTTGCGGACGGGCGCGGCCGCGGTGCTCGCCGCGGAGACGCTCGGCCGGGACGGCCCGGCTGCGGTGATCGGCGCCGGCGTCAACGGGCGCGCCGTCGTTCAGACGTTCGTTGCGCGCGGCCGGCGCGTCTTACTGCACGACGTCGATGCCGAGCGAGCGCGCGAGGCCGCCGCCGAGTTCGGTGCTGAGGTCGTCTCGCGCGAGGAGGCGCTTGCCGCCGACGTCGTCGTCACCGTGACGCCCGGGCGGGAGATCGTGTTCCCGGAGGGATCCCTACGAACGGGCCAGCACGTAAGCCTCATGGGCGCGGACGGCCCGGGCAAAGCGGAGATCGCCGTCGAGGAGATGGCGCGCGTGCGCATGTTCTCCGACGATTGGGAACAGGCGTCTCACAACGGCGATCTCGCGCATGCGGTCGAGGCCGGTCGCGTCACGCGCGACGACGTGACGCAGCTCGGCGACGTGCTCGCCGGAACCGCGGAGGGCCGGCGCAGCGAAGACGAGATCACCGCTTTCGACTCGACGGGCCTCGCGATCCAGGATCTCGCCGTCGCGCTCGCCGCGCTGGAACGCGCTGACGAGCTGGATCTCCCGACGCTCGAGCTCTAATCGCGACGCAGCAGCCGCTCGGGGTCGAACGTGCCGAGCAGCGGATGCTCGTCGCCAAGGATCGCCTTCGCCACGAGATCGCCGCAGGCGAATCCGAGCACGTTGCCGTGGCCCGAGTAGCCGCCTGCAACCCACGCGCGCTCGGAGCCGGGCACCCGTCCGACGACCGGCAGCAAGTCGGGCACCGACCCGAAGATGCCGGCCCAGCGATGCGTGATCAGGATCTGATGCGGGACTAGGTCTGCGACAAACGAATCGAGAGCGCCTTGGATCGCCGGTGTGATCAGCTCGTCCGCCGTGAACTCCGACTCGAGCTCGAGATCGCGGAAGCCGCCGGCGATGATTCGACCTTCGGGTGTCTGCTGCCAGTAGTCGAATCCGTGGCGGGCGTAGTGCGGGCACCGGAAGAGAAGCTCGGGAATCGGCTCCGTCGCGATCACCTGTCCACGTGTCGGGACGATCACCCCTTCGAGCGGGCCGAGCAGCCCGCTCGGGTAGCCGTCGGTCGCGACGAGCACGTGCTCCGCCTCGAACTCGTCGAGCGATTCGACTCGATGGTGCTCGACGATCGCGACCCCGGCCTCCCCTGCCAGCAGAGCCAGCCGGCGAACCAAGCGCACCGGTTGCGTCGCCGCGTCGCCCGGATGGAAGATCCCCGCGGGAAAGCGTCCGCGAACGGGGTCGGGATGCCACTCCGCCTCGAAGCCGTCTTCGCCCAGCGCTTCGAACTCGGCGCGGATCTCGTCCCGTTCTTCATCGTCCGCGGCGAGACGGAGGCTGCCGGTCCGCCGGATCGCGTCGCCGCCGAGCACGGCGAGCCGGTCAAGACGATCTTCGGTCAACCGCCAGAGGTCCGCAGCGCGTTCAGCGCCCAGCGACTTGCGCGCGTGGTCGTACGGCATCGCCCCGCCGCGCAACGCGAAGCCGCCGTTGCGGCCGCTTGCGCCGTCCGCGACCCCACGCGCATCGTGAATGCGGACGCGCTTCCCGGCTTCGGCGAGCGTCAGCGCAGCGGAGATGCCGGTGATGCCGGCGCCGACGATCTCGACGTCCGGCTGCGCCACCTCGACGGCGCCGAAGTCCGGCGGGGCCTCCTCCGTCAGCCACCAGGACGACACGGGACCGATGCTACGTCGCCGTCACGCAGGAACGACGGCTGCTCGGTAGAGGCCGTCGCCCTCGCTTGCGAGCCCGGCCAACTCGAGCTCCGCGAGCGCAACCGCTACCGCCTGTGCGTCGAGCCCCGTCGCACGCACAACGTCGTCGGCTGCGGCGGGCAGGGCTGCGAGCACCGCGGCGGCCGTCTCGCCAACGGACACAGCAGCGTACGGCGGCTCCTCGATCCCGAAGAGCTCGAGCACGTCCTGCGCCGAAGTGCAGGGCGTTGCGCCGAGCTTCAGCAGCGCATTCGTTCCTCTCGAGAGCGTGGACGTGATCTCGCCGGGCACCGCGAGTACGTCTCGTCCTTCCTCGAGCGCGAGGTCGGCCGTGATGAGCGCACCGCTACGCTCGCGCGCCTCGACGACCGCGGTGGCGGCGCAAAGACCGGCGATGATCCGGTTGCGGGCAGGGAAGCGCCGTTTTAGTCATAGAGAGGGTTTGAGGACCACTCCGTGACATCGGAACCACACCGAGACCACACTGCAGCAGGATGAGGTCGTAAACAGTTAGAAAGTCGCCTGAGCTTTCCCGCAGCGTGAGGGGTCCCTTCGGGAGCAGGCGACGGGCGAGCGGGACGCGCGGCAAGCCTGCTTGTAGTCGGTTGCGGGAGGGAGGAGAATCAAAGGGAAGGGACGAGAACAAGTTGTCGACTGAACCGAGGCTGTTCCTCCGGGTCTGCGCGTTGGCCGTGCTGAGCGTTGGGCTGCTCTTCACGTCCGGTGCCGCACAGGCCGCGGCTGCCGGGAGGCTCGTCGTCTGGGGCTGCGGAAGCGGGGGCTTCTCCGGGGCAGTGCAACGTGCCGGGCGGCCTTGCCGGGGTGACCGCGATCGCGACCAGCGACGGTCAGAGCCTGGCCTTGAAACGCGACGGCACCGTCGTCGCCTGGGGCTGCGCCGCCGCCTTCCCCGACTACGGGCAATGCAGCGTTCCGAGCGGGCTCTCCGGCGTGACCGCGATCGCCGCCGGCAACGGCCAGAGCCTCGCCCTGAAGGGCGACGGCACCGTCGTCGCCTGGGGCTGTGGCGGCGGCTCTCGACTTCGGGCACGTGCAGCGTGCCGGCGGCCTGTCCGGCGTGACCGCGATCTCCGCCAGCGCCAACAGAGCCTGGCATTGAAGGGCGACGGCACCGTCGTCGCCTGGGGCTGCCTCGCATGGATCGACTTCGGCCAGTGCAGCGTGCCGAGCGGCCTCTCCGTGGTGACTGCGATCGCCGCCGGCGGCCATCACAGCCTCGCGCTGAAGGAGCGACGGAACCGTCGTCGCCTGGGGCTGCGGCGGCGACGACGGCGCACGAGGGCAGTGCAACCTCCCGGCCGGCCTCTCCGGGGTGACCGCGATCGCCGCCGGCAACGCCCAGAGCCTCGCCCTGAAGAGCGACGGAACCGTCGTCGCCTGGGGCTGTGCCGGCTTCGACCATGGACAGTGCAGCGTTCCCAGCGGGCTCTCCGGCGTCACCGCGATCGCCGCCGGCAACGCCCAGAGCCTCGCCCTGAAGAGCGACGGCACGGTCATCGCCTGGGGCTGCGGGCCCGGGGTCGACTTGGGGCAGTGCAAAGTGCCGGCCGGCCTCTCCGGGGTGACCGCGATCTCCGCCGGCGCCGGTCATAGCCTGGCGCTGGTCGCACTCAGGGATCAGACGATCACGTTCGGCCCGCTCGCCAACAAGCACTACGGCGACCCCGACTTCGCCGTCAGCGCGAAAGCATCCTCGGGGCTACCGGTCTCCTTCGCAGCGCGCGGAAGAGCACGCTACCGGCGCGATCGTGCATCTAACAGGCGTCGGATCGTGCACGATCACAGCTTCGCAGCCGGCGACGCCACCTACAACGCCGCGCCCGACGTCTTGCGCACCTTCTCGATCGCGCCAACGCAGTGCACGGTGCCGAACGTCGTCGGGAAGCGGTTATCGGCGGCGATGGCGACGATCGCGAAGAGGCATTGCCGCACGGGCAGGGTCGCCCACGCCTACTCGCGCAAGCGCAAGACGGGCGTCGTCATTTCCCAAAGCCGGCGGCCTGGGAAGGTGCTGCCGGCCCGCTCGAAAATCGACCTGATCGTCAGTCGAGGCCGTTAGCGCAAGCCTCGGCCTCTGGCCCATATCAACGGTTTTTCGTCGCCCACGAGGACATGAGCATAGGTATCGAGCGTCAGCGACTTCCGCGAGTGCCCGAGCTGCGCCGCAACCTGCGTCACCGGCACACCCTCGGCGACCTTCACGCTCGCGTAGCGGTGCCGAAGATCGTGCGGATGGTAGTGGGCGATACCCGCGGCCTTGCACGCCCTCGCCATGACGTTCTTCGCGACATCCGGGGTGAAGCCCGCGAAGACGCGCCTCTCCGCTGTCCGGTCGTCCGGCGGCGTCGTCTCCGCGACCTCCATCATCAGCCACTCCGGCACCGCAACCCATCTACGCGCCGTAGCGGTCTTGCCGTTTCGGACGCGGAACCGAAGCCCGGTCAGGTCGACGTCACGCCACTCGAGCGCGTGGAGCTCGCCGACGCGCATCCCGCTCTGCTCGAGCACCCGGAGCGGTAGCCGCCAGCGCGCCGGGACGTTGGCGATGATCGTGTCGACGTCGGCCGCGGACGGAGGCTCAACAATCTGCGTCTCCTCACGCGGCAGGCGCACGTTCTGATGCCTGGCCGGGTTCGGTTCGACGCCGGCGAAGTCGAGGATCGCCCGCAACGTCGCGACGTACCGCCGTGTGCTCGATGGTTTCAGCGTCAGCGAAGCGATCCACTCCTGCACATCGGCGGGAGTGATCGTCGCCGGGTCACGCTTGCCGAACGCCGGGATCATCGCCAGGACGTGCGAGCGCGTGTTCTTGCGCGTCTCTTCGCTGATGTCGACGCGGCTCGTCCGGTACGACTCCGCCCACTGGGCGAACGTGCGCCTCTGCGGCGCCGTCATCATCGCCCGCAGGAGATCGGCCGGGTTGCGACCTGCGGCGATCTCGCCGCCGACCAGGTCGCGCCGGATCCGCGCTTCCCGTTCGGTGCCGAAAGAACCGGCGTGAACGATCGGGTAGGCGCGGCCGCCGAGGCGATACCGGACGACGTAGCGGCGGCCGCTGCTCGTCTCGCGACGGGTGATGAACACAGACATGAACTTCCTCCTTGCGGGTAGCTCGACAAGCACTACGCTACCACCGTCCGGGGCGGTGGGTAGCTCGACACTTCCTCCCGCCCCGGCAATCACACCGGGACCTCGTCCTTGTTGAACGTGCGGGAGTCGAGGTAACGACGCACGTCGTCGCGACGAACAAAGATCTTCCGGAGGCCCTCGATCTGGACGACGGGCAGCCTGCGCATGATCGCCTCCGCCGTCGCTCTCTTCACGCCGAGCTCGGCCTGCAAGCCCTTCGCGTCGAGCAGCTCGGGAAGCCGCTCAGTCACGTGGCGGCTCCGTCCTCGCTGCCATCGTCCTTGCGGAAGGGACGCTCGAGCCGCACGAGCCGTGCCTTGCGCGGCCCTTCGACTTCGCTCGCGTAGTCCTCCGCGACGAGCCGGTCGATTGCGACGCGCACGTAATCGCGCTTGCCCGCAACCTCCTCCTCGATCTGGTTCCGGGAGACCGGCTCTCCCCGGATCTCGAGACAACGGCTGACCCGCTCCATCAGCTCCGTCGGTCGGAACTCGCCCTCGTCGCCGCGGCTCTGGTCCGGTTCGAGTCGCCATGAGTACCCGTCCTCCCCGGGCGCCAGTACGAGCACGCCCGGGGTCGGCCGCGTCAGGTAGCCGGGGCGGTCTTTGTGCACGTCGATCCGCGCCTTGCCCGTTCCGCCCCTGACGAGCGGCGCGAGCCGTTTCATGCCGAGGTGGACCTCGGCCTTCGACTTCTTCCGTTCGCTCCCGATCGCCCAGGCGCCGCGCGCCTCGCGCGCCTTGACGACATTGTCCGAGAGCACAACGGCGACCGGCGCCTTCCGAATCGGGTCGATCAGCCGGTAGAACGTTTCGACGTCGGTGCCCGAGTCCGGGTTGAGGCCGTGCAGATTCAGCAGCGGGTTGAAGCCGTCGAGGACCGACAGTCTGCAAGCGCGCGAGCGCACGACCTCGAGCATGTCGGCGCGCCGGTCCTCGTCGAGCTTCTCGTCGGGGAGTACGTAGGCGAAGCGGCGAGCGATCGCGTCGTCGTCGACGCCGAGCAGTCGCAGCCGCTCGAGCAGCGCACCGCTGCCGACGTCGTCTCCGTCGACCCAAAGGACGCCGCGGCCAGCGGCGAGCTCGACGGACGCGGCGATCGCGAGGAGCCAGGTCTTGAGCGCCTCGCTCTCACCGGACACGAGGTGGTTCAAGCCGGGGTAAAACAGCTCGATGATCTGCGGTGATTCCGGCGGTCGCGCGGCCTTCGCGACGATGTCCACGGGCGCCCACGAAGAAAACTCCGGGGCGAGGTCGCGGGGCGAGGTCACGACCTCGCCCCCCTCCGTAGGAGGAGGGGGCGCGGGGCGAGGTCGTTTCGAGGACCTCCGGGGCGAAGTCGGGGCGAAGTCGGGGGCGAAGTCGCGGACGCCGCGGTGCTTCGCGATCACACGCTCGATCTCGGCGGTCGCACGGTTGCCGTACTTCGCCCGCGTCGGCTCGTGTTCGAGCGTCAGAGCGAGCGTCTCGGCGTCGGAGAGGCCCGCGTCGAGGCAGGCGCTCACGAAGCCGTAGGTCTGCTTGGAGCGGTCGTCCAGCGGTTCCCGCAGCCGGGCGAGCAGGTGCTCCGGGATGCTCTCGGGCAGTACCGCTTCGATGGGCGAGACGCGTATCGCCGACTCGGGCGGCGGCCCGAGCAGATCGGCCAACTCGTCGGGCGCCCAGTCCCTGCTCCGCCCGATTGCCCGTGAGGATCCGCACCGGCAGCGAGTCGCCGCCGCGGGCGCGCCCTTTGTGGTTCCAGGTGCCGGGCAGCCTGAGCACCTTGTTCTCGGCCCAGCCGGCGTCCGCATGCAGCGAGTGCGCGAGCTGCCGGTTCAACCGTTCGAGATCGGCCGCCTCGTGCTCGCCAGGCAGTCCGAGATAGACGTGCCGTCCCTCGCCCGAGTGGACGAGCAGACCGCCGGGGCCGATCAGCAGCGACTCGAAGCCATTCAGGTCGCGGCGTCAACTGGTCGACGTCGGCGTAGAGCAGGTCGGAGGGGAGCGCACTGCCTTTCTTGCGGCTGGTGTTCGAGCGCAGGTAAGGCGCGACGTAGACGTCGTCAAGGTCGGAGCGCTCGAGCGCCTCGTCGAGGAACCGCTCGTGGTCGTCGGGCCAGCGGCCGTAGCGTTCCTGCCACTTCTCGAACGTGTACTTGTCGCGCTCGTCGAAGTGGCCGCCGACGCCGAAGGCGAAGAAGAAGTACCCGTTGCGGTCGCCCCAGACACGCTCGACCCACGTTTCAGCGAAGCTCACGCCGCGGCCTCATCGCCATCATCGTTGTCCTGCCTGAGCAGACCGATCCGCGCCAGGTAGTCGTGGCCCAGCCGGCCGGCAACGATGTCCAGCAGCACGTGACACTTGGCCGGGTCGAGGTCGGCCGCCGACTCGACGACGAAGGCGTCGAGGAGCATGCGGACGGTCGCGAACCGTCGGCGAGCTACATGTTCAGGTTCAGGGTCGTCTGATCGTCGAGGCGAGCCGCGCGAAGTGCGTGATGTCGCGACACGACGCGACCTCGTGATCTGACGCGAACGCGGAGCTCGCGCATGCGGTCGCGGACGTGCCGAGCGAATCACAGGCACGCTCCAGGCCGTCCGTAGCCGTAGCACCGAGAAGCCTGCCTTCTCGTGAACTTTGCCGACTACTTCACGCGAAGCGGACACTGGGCAGTCTTGACGGTGGCGTAAACCATCTCGCGCGAGTCTAGAGAGCGCGGTGGACGACGCCCTTCAACGCGGAGACCCGCTTGCGCGGGCCTCCCGAGATGAGTTACACACCCGCCTGCGCCCCGCCACAGAGCACCGACTACTGATGCGAAGTCTAGAGCGCGATCAGGATGACGCCGCCGACTTCAACCGGCGATGCGTCCGTTTCCGGCATCGATCCGCATGGAACCGCTGCGTTGACGTCGCCGGCGTGAACACCACCGAGCAATCAACAGCAGCGCACTCACGTGCCGCCCAGGGAGACCGACCGCGGGAAGAACGGCCAGGCCACGCACTGGGGACGGTTGGAGCGCATGACAGCTCCGGCGCCGTAGACGAACACGCGAGAAGCGTTACGGCACCTGTCGCCCGCTTCGGCCTCCCCTGAGGGAGTACGCCGCTACTAGTCCTCGTCCTCCCAATATTCGAGCTCGGGCCCCGGGCGAGCGAAGATGATCCGCTCGCCGGCGACGCTCCGCGCGCCGATCTTGCCGGTGTCGAGGTACTCGACGATGTCCGGCGCGATCAGCGTGGAGAGCATGAGGACGCGGACGGGCGCGTCCGTGTCGTTGCGGATCTGGTGCGCGCCCTCCTTGCCGCGCGGGAACGCGACGACGTCGCCCTGGCGCAGCTGCTGCTCGCCCTCGTGCGTGCGCAGCGTCGGCTCGCCGCGGAGGACGATCGCCCATTCCTCGTTCGCGTGGTGGGTGTGAAATGGCCCCTGCTTGTTACCCGGCTCGACCTCGTACATGCTCGCGCCGATCAGCTCGGCGTCGGTGTGCGCGCCGACCCAGGCGTCCTTGAAGCGCCAGCCCTCGCGCTCTTCCGTGCGATCCCACTCGTCTGCGTTGAGATTGAAGATCTTCATGCCGCAAGCCTAGTAGTCCGATGTGAGCGAGGGCTCACGCGCCAAGATCGCAGCGTCACCAGCGAACTCGGCCGGCCGCCACGCAATTGACCCGTTCAGGCTATGGCTGGTGCTCCATCCTCGCCGTACCGTGGCGGCTGAATAGCGGGGTAGCCAGCGCATCGCACACACCGTGATCGAAGTCCCGCCCCCTCCGTCATCGTGCCTTGCCATAGGCCGGGGGTGGGGTACCGATCGTGGGACGTTGTCTGCGCTGGCGACCCGGTTAACTCTTCGTAGGAGAGCGTTTAATCCGGCGAAACCGCCGCCGCCTTCAGCCGCCAAGCGCGGGCACGACACGCCGAGCTGCAGAACTTCTGCG
>CAWFIT010000010.1:0-44436 GCA_963815965.1 uncultured Actinomycetes bacterium
GCGGAGCGCGAGCTCGAGCGCCAGCCGGCGGGGAACGAGCTCCGCCGCCGGACGGGCGAATCGGCGGGACGGATACGGACAGGTAGCACGCACCGGGCAGATCGCGTAATAGATCCCGTTGTCGGCCGGGAGCAAGCGCGTCTCCAGCAGATCTGGCGTCAAGAGCGCGAACGAGTCGACGACGCCGGTCGAGGTCGCCTCGGTGACGGTGAGTCCGCGGCTGCGTAGGACCCGGTAACGGGCGTCGAGCTGCGCGCGAATCGTCTGAGCGCGCGCGAGCGAGCTCGGTTCGAGCGTCGACGCTCCCGCGGAGGCGGACCCATTCGCCGCCGCCCACGCGCCGATCGCCATGGCCCCGGCCACTCCGCTGAGGAGAAGCCTCTTCAGCTTGACCTTCCGCCCCCACTTCAGCCCTTCGCCGACCGAATGCTCTGCACGCCGCCAGGCTTCGAAGCGACCTCGGCCATGAGGTCGGACAGGCTTGGTGCCGGAGCCGATGACGCCACGGCGCGGCGAGGAGGAGCGTCGAAGCTGCGTCCAGGCCATGCCTGCGACCGTAGGTCTGGCCGCTCCAGAAACGCTCCAAGCCGGCCGCCTCGCAGCGAGCCAGCCGCCCCCCGCTCGTCGCCCTTGACGGCGTCATGACCGCCGGTCCGAAGCCGGTTGCAGGCTCGAGCTCGGAGGCTTGCAGCCCGCGCTCGCGGGTTCACGTCGAACGGCTACGACCGGCCGCGGCCGGCTACAGCCGGGCGAGCTGTGTGAGTCTTGTCAAGTCTGCAAACGTGCGCTGACATTCGCAGTTGCAGATGACAGGGGGTGCGGGCGGGCGCTTCAGGGAGGCTCAAGCGGGATCGGTGCTGGATGCGAAGTTGCCAGGACAGCAAACGATTCAGGGATGTGCGCGAATGGTGCTCTCGTACGGCGCACGGACCGACGCGTCATCAGGCGGTTCGGCCCCGCGCGTGCCCATGTGTGCTCGAGCTCCCGTACCGTCTCGTACCCGCGGTGCCGCGCAGTAGGATCGGCCTGCTTGAGCGAGGTCGTCGTGGTCACGGGGTCGTCAAGTGGTATCGGCCGGGCGGTCGCAGAACAGTTCGCGAGCGACGGCGCGAGGGTCATCGTCAACTCGTCGCGCTCAGTCGAGGAGGGCGAGATGCTCGCCCGCTCGCTTCCGGAGGCCGTGTACGTCCAAGCCGACGTCTCCCGCGAGGATGACGCACGACGGCTGGTCGCGACCACGCTCGAGCGGTTCGGACGTGTGGATGTCGTCGTCAACAACGCGGGCACGACCAGGCGCGTCCCGTTTGCGGACCTCGAGGGCGCCGACGAGGAGTTATGGCAGCGGATCCTCGGCGTGAACCTGATGGGGCCCTGGTACCTCAGCCGTGCGGCGGCGCCTGCGCTGCGCGAGGCCAGGGGGGCGATCGTCAACGTGGGATCGGTCGCTGGGATCATCGCGGCTGGGAGCTCGCTGCCGTACGCCGTCTCGAAGGCGGCGCTGCACCACCTGACGCGGACTCTTGCGCAGGCACTTGCTCCCGATGTGCGGGTGAACGCGGTCGCGCCGGGACTAGTGGATACACCCTGGACGGAGGGCTGGGAGGCGAACGAGGCGGTCATCGCGCGTACTCCGCTTGGTCGTGCGGCGACGCCCGAAGACGTCGCTGACGTTGTCGTCTCACTCGCTCGCACTCCGTTTGCGACCGGCCAGGTCGTCGTCGTCGATGGCGGGCTGACCCTCACCTAACCGGCGGTCCCTCGGCAGGATCCCCGCGTCACCCATGAGCGAGGCAGCCGCGTGGGCGAGTGGTCCCGGAACGACGCCAGAGCGACGGGCTATGGCAGCGCCGCCCGGCCAGCCGCAGTGGCGATCAACTCCTGGATCGTGCCGCCCTGCGGCCCCGGGGTTCTCGACCATGTCGACGATCGGAGATCGTCGCCCACACAGACCGATATTTCCGCGGGGGACAACCGAGCGGTCGTCCACCTTCGTTGGGGCAAACTCGATCAGCTGGCATCGAGAAGTTCCTTCGCTTCGGAGGTGGTCGCGTGCGACCCCACTCCCGACTCGCCTTGCGTCTACGCGGGTCGTTGCTCGACAAGAAGGACGAGCGTCTCGGGGAGGACGCCGTCGTACGCCATCGCGTCTGCAGCTTCCTGCGTCTGCATGAAGCTCATCACGGCATCCATGTCGGGAATGTCCATCAGAACCGCGACCCTCTTCGGGTCGTCAGGACTGACGAACGTGCGGATGTCGGTGACCCCCAGCGGGCCGAACACCTCTTCGCGTTTCGGCGAGGCAAGCCAGTGCTCGGTGTCCTTCACGTCGTGGTGCCCGATGACTGTCGGCATCGCTTCTCCTTTTCGTCCATGGTGCTGCGGGATCGCCGCACCGAGGGCGCGAGCATATGCCCGTTCCCCGATGCGCATCAACAGCCGACCCGGATCGATTGCCTGCTCGATTCCGTCGAGGATGTCCTCCCGATAGCGGATCTGTCCGTTGGGCACCCAGCTCTCGAGTCCCGCGGTGCCTCGGGGTAGCGCTGGACATGGTCAAAGATGAGAAAGCCCTGCACTCGCGCGCGGTTGACGAGAACGTGGCGGTCGACCCGCGGAGGGCCGCGACGAAGCGGGAACGCCCGCGACTTCGAGCGCGCCGAGGAGCTGATCGAGCGGCCGGTCCGCGCGCTCACGCAACTCCGACGGATACTTCCTCGGGAGTAGCTGCGCTCGTGTCGGCGGGAGCCGCCTTGGTCGCGGTTGCCGCGTGCTCGAGCACGTCGGCGACGCTCCACGAGTCGCCATAGTGGCAGCCGTAGTGGAGAGCGGCGATCAGTCCGTTCTCGTCGACGAGGAAGTCGGAGGGGACGCCGACGATTCCGCCTTGGAAGCGGGTGAACCGTGGTAGGTATCCGTGGGCGATCGAGGCGATGGTCGCGCGCCAGGTGGCGGGGGAGAGCAGCTTGCGCCACAAGAACGCCGCGCCGTAGGAGCGATAGAGGGTTTTGTGTGGGTCGGCGACCAGGTGCAACCCCGGCGATTCCGGGAAGGCGCCGGCGACCTTCTCTCTTGTGTTGTGCAGGATCACGATCGTCTCGACGCCGGCTGCGCTGAGCTGGTTCTGATGCTCGATCAGCTCGTGAAGGTGGGCCTGTGCGATCGGGCAGCCGCTGAAGCGGTGGAACTTGACGAGTACCTTCCGCTCGCCGCGGAACGCCGCGAGGTCGATTCGATGACCGGTGACCGAAAGCGTGTCGATCGCCGGTGCCTGCTCATGAATGGTCAATACGGGCATGATCATCTCCTTGCTCGACGTTCAGACCTGCAGAACGTAGGGCTTCGGCGTGCACCCGGAATCGGGCGTTTGCCCGATTTAAGTCGCGTTCGCGTCGGCGACCGTGATGAGTCCGTGCCTGGCGGCGAAGAGGCTGGCCAGCGCGCGGTTGGTGACGCCGAGCTTGCGGTAAATGTGCTCGACGTGCGTGTTCGTCGTCTTGGGCGAGATCACGAGCTCGGCGGCGATCTGTTTGTTCGACATGCCTCTGGCGAGCAGCCGCAGGATGTCGACCTCGCGTGACGTTAGGCCCGCCGGCCACTCGCGACGTTTCGGCGTGCGGTGGCCTGCCGCCGCCAGCACGGCCTCGGCCGCATCGCCGTCGATCCGACCGGCCCGCACGTCCCCGCGCAGCTCGGACGCCGCTTCTTCGCGGGTCATGGCGGGCCTGTGCGGGCGGGGTTCGAGCCTCGCGTGATAGCTGTCTGCCGCGGCTAGAAGCCGTCCGGGCGGCGTGATGTCGGCACCGGTCAGCCCGCGCGGATATCCGGAGCCGTCGAGACGTTCGTGATGCTGAACCGCGACTGCGGCAAGAGGCGCGAGCGCGGACGATGACGCGAGCATCCTTTCCGTGAGGTAGGGATGCAGCCGGACTCGTTCGAGTTCCGACGGGGTGAGCGGCCCCCGCTTGTCCCAGATGCTATTCGGCACCCCGAGCCTGCCGAGATCGTGGACGAGTGCCGCACGCCGGAGCTGTGCCTGCTCGACAGGGTCGAGACCATAGGCCGAGCTCGCAGCAGCGGCGAGGCGCGCCACTCCCCTGGAGTGTCCGATCGTGTACGGAGACTTGACGTCGACGAAGTCGGCTACGACCTCAACCGCCGCGTCGAGCTGTGGGCCGGCGAGCCAATGCCGCGATGCCTGGGGGGCAGAAAGCAATGCCTGCCATGCCTCGACGCCGTCGAGTTCCTCGAAGAGTTCGTCGGCGACGCCGGCGAACGTGTCGACCAGATCCGGGTCGAACTGCGTGCCCGCTCGGGCTCGGGCGACCGACACCGCCGCCTCCACGCCCTGCGCATGGTGGAACACCTCGACGACGTCGGTCAGGTTCACGAGCCTCGACGTGAGGAGGATCTCCTGGCCTTTCAATCCCTTCGGCACGCCTCGCCCGTCCCAGCGCTCGAAGCTCTGTTCGACGGTGTCGCGAACGAGCCGGTCGAGCCCGAAGCGCTCCATCAGGTCGTCCGAGGCGCGCCAGTGGTTTTCCAGCATCGAGCCGGCGGCCCGCCGTCCCTCGCCGAGGAACGAAGAGGCAAGCCCGACACGCCGGCTCAGCGGCAAGCCGCCTCCGAGGTGCCCGAGCATGAAGAGCGGGCCGGCGGTCGGGGTAGCGAAGTCAACTTTGCGGAAGTCGCCCTTGAGCGCCGCCTCGTCGCCGAACCATTTGGCCTGCTCGTACGCGTCGACGTGGCAGCCCACCCAAGCCACAAGCGAGGCGAAGAACACCGCCTCCTGGTCCTCGGCGTTGAGACCGATCCGCTCTGCGAGCCCGAGCGCGATTAGACACTGCCGGAGAACATGCTCCATCGGCTGACCCATCCCGAGGTCCGCCCCGAACGAGAGTACGCCCAGCAGCTCGGACAGCCTCAACCCCGACGGGCCGCCGATGCTCTGCACGGGATCGAGTCTAACCGCGCCTCCGCGCCCCACCTTCGTCGGCGCAAGCGCCGATGGCCTGCGGGGCCTCCGGGAGGGAGGCCCCGCCAGGCTCGATGGCCCGCGGGGCCTCCGGGACGGAGGCCCCGCAGGTCGCTTGTGGGTGAGTTCCTCTACGGGGCGAGCACGCCGTCCACGAAGAGCTGGATCGCACCGGCGGCCAGGCCTGTGGCGTCGACGATGTCTGTGCCGTCGAGGGTGTTGATCTCGAGCCGGTCGTTCGCGGCCTCCGGGTGCAGGATCCCGATCGCCGGGACGAGGCCTTTCACCGCCACAGCGCCCGCGTCGCCACGGACCGTGATCGAGTCGTCGCCGTTGGTCGCGTTGACGACGACGCGGTCGGCCTGGCCGTCGCCGGTAGCGCCGCCCGGGGTGCCGGCGAGGTCGAGGTTCACGCTGTGGACATCGGTTCCGGTCAGGTCGTTGACGGTGACGAGGTCGGCGCCGGCGAGGGCGTTGAAGTCGATCAGCTCCACACCGGCGGTGTCCATCGTGATGTTGCCCTGGGTACGGAAGAACTCGAGGCGGCTGCCGTTCGCCGACAGGTCGACCTGCTCTGCGCCGGCGGCGCCGTTGAAGAGCATCGTGTCGAGACCGTCCTGGCCCTCGACGACGTCGCTCCCGTCGCCCGGATCCCAGACGAACGTGTCGTCGCCGTCGCCCATGAACGCGACGTCGTTGCCGCCGTTGCCGTCGATCGAGTCGCTCCCGTCACTGCCGAGCAGCGTCTCGATCCCCTGGCCGCCGGCAATCGTGTCGTCGCCTGCGCCGCCCTCGAGGGTGAGGGCGATCGCCTGCGCTGCGAGGGCGGCTGCCGAGATGCTGTCGTTGCCGCCAAGGCCGTCGGCGGTCAACGCGTCGTTCGCCGGCTCCTGGTGCTGGATCGTCACCAACGCCGGCTGGACGGAGACGGCGACACCGGAGGCGTCTCCGCTGACGTTGATCGTGTCGTCGCCGTTGGTGGCGGTGACGACCACGCTGTCGGGCTCGCCGTCGCCGGTGACGCCGCCGAGCGTGCCTGCGAGGTCGACGTTCACATCGCTGACGTCGGTTCCGCTCAGGTCGTCGACGGTGACGTCGTCGACGCCGCCGAGGGCAGCGAAGTCGACCCGTTCCACACCGGCGGTGTCCATCGTGATTCTGCCGGGGTCGCGGAGGAAACTGAGGCGGTTTCCGTTCGCCGACAGGTCGACCCGCTCGGCGACGGCGGCGCCGTTGAAGAGCATCGTGTCGACACCGTCCTGGCCCTCGACGGTGTCGCTCCCGTCGCCCGGATCCCAGATGAAGGTGTCGTCGCCGGTGCCCATCAGGGCGATGTCGTTGCCGCCGTTGCCGTCGATCGTGTCGTTGCCGTCGCCGCCGGTCAGGGCTTCGGCGCCGTCGCCGCCGTTAATCGTGTCGTTCCCGGCGCCGCCGTCGATCGCGACCTTGATCAATGCTGCCAGGCCGACCGTGCCGGAGATTGTGTCGTTGCCGTCGAGTCCGTTGACGTTCAGGAGGTCGTTCGCGGCCTCCGAGTGCTCGATCTTCACGGCCGCGGCCAACCCGGTCACGTCGACCGCACCGGCGTTGGGCGTGATCGTGATCGTGTCGTTGCCGCCGGTGCCGTTGATCGTGGTCGTGTCGACCGCTCCATCGGCGGCGAGGTCGAGCACGACGTTCTTGACGTCGGTCGCGGACAGGTCGTTCACGACGGTGTTGTCGATGCCGCCGAGCGCGTGGAGGTCGACCCGTTCGACGCCGGCGGTGTCCATTGTGATGGCGCCCTGAGTGCGGAAGAACCTGAGGCGGTTGCCATTGGCGGAGAAGTCGAAGTTCTCCGCGGCTGCGGCGCCGTTGAAGACCATCGTGTCGCTGCCGGCCTCGCCCTCCACCTTGTCGCTGCCGTCGCCGGGGTCCCACGTGAACGAGTCGTCGCCGGCGCCCATCAGGGCGACGTCGGCGCCCCCGTTTCCGTCGATCGTGTCGTTGCCGTCACCGCCGATGAGGCTCTCGCCTCCATCGCCGCCGTTGATGGCGTCGTTGCCGGCTCCACCGTCCAGCGTCAGCTGGGTGAGCGCGGCAAGCCCGAGCCCGGCGTTGAGCGTGTCGTTTCCGGCGACGGACTCGACGGCCAGCGCCTCCGCGTTGACCACGTCGATCGGAATGCCGCCCGGACCGCCGGAGACGGCGATGTGGGGGGCGGTCGCCGATGCTGCGACGCCGATCGTGTCGTTTCCAGGCGTGCCCTCGACCGTGACGCGGTCGCTGCCCGCACCGGGGTCGAGGTTCAACTTGTCGTTCGCGGCCTGCGCCCCGAGAACGTTCACCACCGCCCCGATGCCGCCGATCGAGATGCCGCCGCTGACCCGGAGGTCGTTTGCAGCCGACGAGCCCCTGATATCGACGACGTCTGCAGCCCCGTCGTTCGCCAGGTCGGCATTGAGCTGGCGGAGTCCGGCACCCGTGAGGTCGTTGACGACGACGTTGTCCGCGCCGCCGGAGGCCCGAAGGTCGAATTGCTCGACGCCCGCGATGTTCATCGTGCCTGCGCCGACGAACCTCAGCCGGCTTCGGATGGCCGAGAACTCGAACTTCTCGGCGGCGTTCGACCCGTTGAAGACGACCAGGTCACTGCCCGCGCCGCCCTCGATCAGGTCGTTGCCCCGCTTGCCGTCGATTCTGTCGTTGCCGCTGCCGCCGAACAGCCGCTCAGCTGCGGAGCCGCTGCGCAGCAGGTCGTTGCCGTTGTCACCGAAGAGGCTGGTCGCCTCGCTGCCGGTGAACACGCCGTAGCTCTCGTTGATCGAGAGCGCGTCGGCGCCGGATGCGCCGTGAACGACGATCCGGTTGAAGGCCGAGCGCTTGAAGGTGAACTCGGCGGAGCCGTTGCTGCCGACGTCCACCTGGAGCCGAGATTTGGAGCGCGGCTTCAGCCGCAGCGTGATCTTGTCGCTTTTCGCCGTGCCGAGGACGTTGAGCTGGCCGTGGCGGATGCTCGCATTGACCTTCGGCTTCTTCTTCGCCGCCTTCGTGGCCGGCGGCTTGGCCTCCGGTGCTCCGTAGGCCGGGGATGACGAGAACATGACGGCGGCGAGGAACACTGCGAGCGCTGCCGCGAGGACGATCGCTCCGCGTCGGCCATTGCGTTCGCGCCTCCTGCTGATGATGGATTCGAATACGGATTGCACTTACTCCTCCTTGATCGCGATGCCGGGTTGGCTTCTCTTGGCGATCGTGGAGACGGCGGACGCGCATTCGCACCGTTGCGACCCCCCTGTCTTTGCAGTCGTCCTCGGGCAGGCGCGCCTGCCCGAGAGCGGGTGGCGAGCGCCCGACAGCGCGCTCCACCTCGGAGACCGTCGGGACGCTAGGCGGGGACGGGCACGCCGCTGAATAGCGCTAGCGCGGCAGGAAGCTCGTCGCGGGAGTCGAGCATGAGTTTGCGAAAGACGCTCGTGAGGTGACCCTCGACCGTGCGTGCGGTGATGAACAGAGTCTGTGCGATCTCGCGGTTGGTCAGGCCTTGGCTGGCGAGCTCGGCGACGCGGCGCTCGCTGGCCGTCAGCGAGTCGAGCCCCGTGAGGACGACCCGACGCGGGCGTGCGCCGGTTGCGCGAAGCTCGGTATCGGCCCGCTCCGCGATCGGCTTGGCGCCCGAGCGGTGGGCGGCGTCGAGTGACTCGCGAAGGAGTTCTCGCGCCTCGGTTCGCCGATTGCGCCGCCGGAGCAGGGCACCGAGATCGGCGAGGGCACGCGCTCTCTCGAGGCGCGCATCGCCACGCTCGAATGCCTCGATCGCCTCGCGGAGCAGAAGCGCCCCACGGTCACCCCCGGCCACGACGCCTGCGGCACGCTTCGCCACGCCCAGCGCACGCGGGGCGCCGAATGCCCGGGCGAGCTCGAGCTCCTCTTCTGCGAGGCGGTCGGCTGACTCGCGATCGCCGAGCGCGAGCTGGGCGAGCGCCGCCTCCGAGCGCCAGGGGAGGTAACTCGGGCAGGTGACGATCGCTTGCGTCAGATCTACGCCAAGGCCGAGGAGGTCCTCCAGCCCTTCGGCGACTCGTCCTTGCGCGACCCGCAGACGTCCGCGGGCGAAGCGAAGACCCCAGGCCGTGGCGAATCCGCTGTCAGCTTCGGGATCGAGCGGCATGAGCGCCTGCTCTGCGTCGTCGAGCTTGCCCTGATCGACGAGCACCTTGATGAGCAGAGTGCCGTTCATGACGCGGTACATCGGTGGTGCGGGAAGCTCGCTCGCGGCAAGCGCCGTTCGGGCATCTCCTTCGGCGGCGCTCAGATCGCCGCGTCGCAGCGCAAGCCAGCCTCGATCGCGCAGGCCAACGGCGAGCCGACCACCGTCTCCGGTCACCCGCGCCTCCGCGATCGAGGCATCGAGTAGCGGCAGCAACTGCGCATACCGTTCGGCCAAGAGAAGCGCGAACGTGGCATGCGAAAACCATGCTGCGAACGAGAACCAGGGCCTGCTGTCCGAGAGGGGTCCCGCGCTGTCGTGGGCCAAAAGCGCTCGGGTCGCGAGGTCGGCGCCGGTCTCGGCGGGCTCGTTCGTAAGGATGGAGACGAACGCGGCTGAGGCCAATACCTCGGGTGGCGACGCAGGATCGCTCGCCGCACGCTCGCGAAACCTCTCGCGGCGAAGGGGCGCTGAGGGTGCGGTCACGGGGTCGTTCAGCGCGGGCAAGACAGCCGCAGCCTCGAGCTGGAGCGCGAGCTCGGCGTGACCGGGATCGAGCGCCGATGCCGCGCGATCGAGAACTTCGACCGCCTCCGTGTAGTGCTGGGCGCGGCTGAGCGCATGCGCCAGAACCATCGCTGCCTCAGCGGCGAGTGCGGTGTTCGGCGTAGCGTCCACGGCCTGCTGCAAGTGGTCGGGCCAACCGGGGAGCCCGGCGCTCGCCTCGGCCATTCCGAGGTCGAGCAGTAATCCCGACCGCTCGCCCGGCGGCGGTGGTTCGGCGAGCAATCGACGCAGGAAGACGGCTTCCGACTCGGGAGCGCCCTGCTGCCGCGCTGCGCGGGCGGCCTCGAGCAGCCGCTCGACGACCCAGCCATCGCCGGCCGGCTCGCTGACCAGTAGGTGTTGGGCGACGCGCGCGGAGGCGCCTGCTTGCTCGGCGAGCAGTCGCGCGGCACGGCGGTGGCCTTGTGCGCGCTCGGCTCCAGAGAGCTCCGAGTAGATACCGCTGCGGACCATCGGATGTACGAACGTCAGCGGCCGGCCGGGCTCGAGGATCCCCGCGGCCGTCAGCACTTCGGCTGCTCCGGCCGCCTCGGCCTCTTCGAGGCCCGCGAGTCGCGCCGCTTGGAGAACGTCGCCCTCCTCGAGGATCGCCAGCGCCCGCGCGAGCCGGCCCGCATGCTCGGGCAGCCGGCGGAGCCTGAGGCGAATCGAGCGACCGACCGTTCGTGCCCCAATCCTCTCGACCTGACGCGCGGCCTCGGCGGTCGGAGCGATATCTCCTTCGCTCAGCGCATCCACAAGCACGCGCATCAGGAAGGGCGTCCCGCGGGTTGCGCGCAGACAGGCGTCGACGAAGACCGGATCCGGAACCCCAGCGAGCCTCGACTCGACGAGCAAGGCGACGGCTGCGCTGGTCAGCGGAGGAAGACGGATCACATCGGCGGAGGGATCGCTTGTCACCGTCGCAAGCAGCTCGGCATCGGTGCCCGCCTCCCGCGGGTGGGTCGCCACGACGAGCGCCGCGTCCAGCTCATCGAGGCGCGTGAGCAGGAAGGCCAGGTAACGCAGGGACGCGGCGTCTGCCCAGTGCGCGTCGTCGACGACCACGCAAAGCGGACCCACAGCGGTCAGGTTCGCGCACAGCCAGTAGAGACCGTGGAGGACCGCGAACGAGGGATCGACGCCCGTCGTGGGCGGGACACCCGTAGGAGGTGCCCCTGGCAGCCCAAGGAGTCCCGCGGCCACGCCCGCAGCGGCTTGCAGCAGGTCGGCGCGCTCGAGCTCCGACGCTTCGGCCAACGCCGGCTCGAACAACTGGCGTACCACTCCGAAGGCGAAATCGCGCTCCAGCTCGGTCCCCCGTGCCCGCAGCACGCGCATTCCGCCGTCTGCCGCAGCGGTCCGCGCCGCCGCAAGCAGCGCCGTCTTGCCAATCCCGGCCGGCCCTTCGACCACCACGAACGTGCCCCGTCCCGAGCGAGCCTCGGCCAGCGCCGACTCGATGCGCGCCAGCTCCTCGCTCCGTTCGAGGAGCTGCTCGGTGGCTGCGCCATCTTTCATATTTCTCGAGCCTACGCCCATATGCGCTCTCACAGCCTGGTGGAGGATCTCGTCTCAGCAGAGGGTTCGAGGAGGCCGGCTTCCCGCCTTGTTTTCCGAGGATCTATGCGCCTAATCTGTCCCCAAGACCTGTCCCCAAGCCGTTCGCTTCCCGGCTAACGCCTCGTGGGTGCAGTGGGGCGGCGGGTAGTTGCACCGTGACGCGGAGCCCGCCGGCGGCCCGGGGGGTGAGGGTGAGGGTTCCGTCGTGTGCTTGGGCGATGCTTTTGACGATTGCCAGGCCGAGGCCGACACCTGCATGGTCGGTGCGTATGCGTTCGGTGCCGCGAAGAAACGGCTCGGCAAGCGTGGCAACTGACTGTGGGGTGAGCTTGTGGCCGGTGTTCTCGACGGTGAGCACCGCACGCTCGGGGTGAACGCTGGTCGTGACCCAGACGGTGCCCTGGTCGGGCAGGTTGTGGACGATCGCGTTGTGTACGAGGTTCGTGCTCAGTTGCAGGAGGAGCGCGTGTGAGCCGATGGTGGGGGTCATGTCGCCGGAGGTCTCGATGGTGATGCCGCGTTTTTCTGCGAGCGGAAGGAGCGTTTCGGTGGCTTCTTCGGCTATGAGGGACAGGTCGATGTGCTCTGTGGTGAAGGATCGTTGGTCGGCGCGGCTGAGTAGGAGCAGTGCTTCGGTGAGGTCGATCGCTCGGGTGTTGACGGCGCGGAGGCGTGCGTCGAGTTCGCCGGTGTCGCGGTTGGGATCGTTGCGGGCCGCGTCGAGAAGTGTTTGCGTGATCGCCAGTGGGGTGCGCAGTTCGTGGGAGGCGTTGGCTGCGAATCTCTGTTGCTCGGCGATGTGTGCTTCGAGCCGCGCGAGCATGGTGTCGAAGCTGTCGGCGAGTTCGCGGAACTCATCTCTGCGGCCCTCTAGCTGGATTCGGTGGGAGAGCGATCCGTTCGCGGCCGCGCGTGTGGCGTCGGTGATGCGCGTCAGGGGAGCGAGCATGCGGCCGGCGAGAAGCCACCCTCCCAGCAGACCGAATACCAACAGGAACCCCATCACGATGGCCGCGATCGGAGCGAAATTGCGCACGAGGTCGGCGTGGCTGCGCACAATAAAAATCACACCAGGGTGCACACCACGCGAAAGAGAGAAGTACCCGGCGGCGAGCAGCACGCCACCGGCGAGCATGAGGAAGCCGGCGTAGCTGAGGGTGAGTTTGAGGCGAACACTCAGACCAGGGGCTCTATCCACGCTCTTCTCCCTCACGCCCGGTGTCTGGTTGAGTGATGATGCGGTATCCGACGCCGGCCACGGTGGCGATGATCCAGGGGTCGCCGAGCCGTTTGCGCAGTGCCGAGACCGTGATGCGCACTGCGTTGGTGAAGGGGTCGGCGTTCTCATCCCATGCTCGCGCCAGGAGTTCTTCGGCGCCGACGACTCCGCCTTCGGCAGCGACGAGGACTTCGAGCACCGCGAACTGCTTCCTGGTCAGCGCGACGTAGCGGCCATCGCGGTAGACCTCTCGGCGAAACGGATCCAGCCGCAGGCCTGCGATCTCTCGCACGGGTGGCCTGTGGTGGGCGCGCCTGCGGTCGAGCGCTCTGAGACGGAGCACGAGTTCTTGGAGCGCGAACGGCTTCGTGAGGTAGTCGTCGGCGCCGAGCTCGAACCCGGTGGCCTTGTCGTCGAGCCGGTCGGCAGCGGTGAGCATGAGGATCGGCATGCCGCTGCCGGAGGCGACGATGCTGTTGGCGATCTCGTCACCGGAAGGTCCGGGAATGTCTCGGTCGAGGACGGCGATGTCGTAGGCGTTGACGCTCAGCAGCTCCAGAGCGGTGTCGCCGTCGCCTGCGATGTCGGCCGCGATCGCTTCCAGGCGTAGGCCATCGCGGATGGCCTCCGCCATATAGGGCTCGTCCTCAACGAGCAACACACGCATGCCCCGATGCTACGAGCTGGCGCATGTCGTCGGCATATCGAAAACCAGAAACGTGCTGGCAACACCGCGCTGCCTTGACTGGAGGCATGACCTACAGCAAGCGAGCACGAACAACGACCCGTCGGATTCGGATTCGCAGGATCCGTGTCGCCGGCCTGCTAGTCGTCACCGTGGCGATCGCCGCCGCCCTCGGCTCGGAGTTGCTGGCGTCCTCGTCCTCGTCCTCGACGCACGCATCACCCATCGACGTCCTTCGCAGTGAGCACCGTGGTGCGCTTGGCGAGGCTGACGGTGTCGTCCCCGACGGCACGTCGATCTTTGACGACGGGATTCCGGGCGTAGCCAACCTTGATCCAGCTCTCCTCGGTGCACTGCGCCAGGCGGCAAGGGATGCCGCAGGCGACGGCGTCGAGTTCTTCGTCGATAGCGGCTGGCGTTCCCCGGAGTATCAGGAACAACTACTCCGTGACGCGGTCTCGGAGTACGGCTCAGAAAAGGAAGCTGCCCGATGGGTGGCCACCCCGAACGCGTCTGCTCACGTGTCGGGGGACGCGGTCGACATCGGGCACCCTGATGCCACCGCGTGGCTGTCCGAGCACGGCGCCGAGTACGGGCTGTGCCAGATCTACAGCAACGAACCGTGGCACTACGAACTACGCCCCGAAGCCATCGATCACGGTTGCCCGCCCTTGTACGCCGACCCTACGCACGATCCAAGGATGCAGCAGTGACCGGCGCTCGGCATAGAGCTGTGACACGCAATCACCACAGCGGGGAGGAGCATGAGTAGAACGCTACGGCCGCTGGTCGCGGGCATCGCGCGTAGGCTCACGGCGATGGATCCGGTGTTGCTCGTCGCGGAGGACGGCGAGGCGATCGTCGAACGGCCGCGCCGCGAGGTACGCGTGCTGTTCGAGCACGAGTTGCTCGACGCGAGCTATGCGCGCTCCGAGGGCGGCGAGCGCGGGGCGAGTCCCCACATCCACCTCGAGCACGTCGATGCGTTCTACGTCGTTGAGGGCGAGTTGTCGTTCGTCGTCGGCCCGGATCTCGACGTCGTGCGCGCGAGCGCCGGGACGTTCGTGATGGTGCCGCCGAAGCTGATCCACGGGTTCGACAACGACAGCGACGCCACGGCGCGCTGGCTCAACTTCCACGCGCCGAGCACCGGCTTCCTGGGGTGGATGCGCGGTGACCGCGAGAGCTTCGACATGCTTCCCCCGCCGGAAGGCGGCGGCCGTAGCGCCGACGACGCCGTGATCGTTCGGCCTGGCGGCGGCGAGCGTTACGAGCGCTCGAACCGGACGATCTCGATCCTCGGCGACGAGCCTCGGTTCTCCGCCCTCGACATCGCGTTCGACGAGAGTTTCCACGTCGATCCGCACGAGCACGATGATCACGCTGACTCGTTCTTCGTGCTCGACGGCGAGGTGGAGTTCACCGTCGGCGACGAGGCCGTGCGCGCGGGGCCGGGCACGTGGCTCTCGGCGCCGCCCGGCGCGAGGCACGGCTTCCGCAACGGCGGCTCCGGTCGGGCGCGCGTGCTCAACGTCCACGCGCCGGACGCCGGCTTCGCGGACTGGATCCGCGGCCTCTGAGACTCGGCTACGCCTGGCCCTTGTCTATGGCGACGGCGTCTGCGCTGTCCCGTCGCGGGGCTTTGCGACGCAGGTCGGAACCAGCTAGCGCGCGTCGAGGCCGGCCGCCTCGGCAATTGAGAGCAGCCGGCCCTCCGTGCGCGCCCGAGCGAACTCGGGTCCATCCGCGCCGAGGACGAGGGCTTCGAGTTCCTCGCGGTCGTTCTCCCACTGTCGGACGGGCCTGGACGCGTGTTCGCTCTCGATCGCCCCCCAGAGACGGCCGGCCCGCTCGTCGTCCCCGCGTTCTGCGGCGATGACGGCAAGCTTGGCCGCCGTAAGCACTGCGCGCCGACGGTCACCGAGGCTCAGGGAGAGCTCGAGGCAGCGGAGCGCATGACCTTCGGCGGCATCGAGATCTCCGCGCTCGCGCTCGAATTCGGCGGCACCAGCGAGCTGTCCGCTCTCCCACCATGCCCAGCCAATCTCGTGGGCGATCGCGGCGCTCTCAAGGGCGAGTTCGATCGCGCGCGCGAGATCGCCCTCTCCGTGGGGCTTCTCGGCGAGGTATCCGAGTACCTGGGCCTCGCCGCGAGGCAGGCCGAGCTGCCGAAATGTACGGAGTGAATCCTCGAGCAGTGGCCAGGCGGTGGCCGTTTCGCCCATCGTCACCATGTGTCCAGCGACGCGGTAGCGGAGGTTCGCCGTCTGGATCTCGTTGCCGCTTGCGACGAAGAGCTCGAGGCTCTGCCGGTACGAGGACGCGGCCCTTTCGTATTCGCCGCAGAGGCCGAGCGCACCTGCGAGTGCCCGAAGTGCGTGGCCGCGCAGTTCCGGTTCGGCGTCCGGGGTTCGTGCGAGCAGTGGCTCGAGACGTGACGCGCCCTCGCTGGGTTCGCGAACGAGCCAGAATCCCTCGAGCGACGCGGCCAGGGCGAGGCCACGCGCGGGGTCGTGCTCGGCCGCCCAGTCGAGCACGGCGCGGACGTTGTCGATCTCGGTCGCGACGAGATCGACATCCCACTTGCCGGGGACGCCGACAGTCGCGCGCGTGCCCGCGCGATCGGCGAGATCGAGCAGCCACTCGATCTGGAGCCGGCGTAGGGGATCCTCCTCACCCGAGGCGTCCAGGCGCTCCCGTGCGAACTCGCGGATCGTCTCGAGCATCCAGAAACGCTCGTCCCCGTTCGCATCGGGGCGGCGGCGGACGAGGCTCTTGTCGAGCAGCGACGCAAGCGTGTCGAGGTTCGAGCCACAGACCGCTTCGGCCGCCTCCAGAGTCGAACCGCCGCGGAAGACGGCGAGCTGGGCGAACAGCTGCTGTTCGTAGTCGTCGAGGAGGTCGTAACTCCAGGCGATCGTGGTGCGCAGCGTGGCGTGGCGCTCGTCGGCGTCGCGGCCGCCCTTGAGCAGGTCGAGCCGCTGCCCGATCCGCTCGAGCAGCTGCTCGGGGCCGAGGAGCTTGACCCGTGCCGCGGCCAGCTCGATCGCGAGCGGGAGCCCATCGAGACGGCGGATTAACTCGTGCACCGCGTGCGAGTCACCGACGTCCGGCCGGACAGCCTGCGCCCGCTCGATGAACAGCGTGACAGCGTCACTCTCGTCCATCGGTGGCAGGTCGAGCTCGGACTCACCGGCTATCCGCAGCGGCTCACGGCTCGTCGCCACGATCCGAAGCGTCGGGGCAGCAGCAAGCAGCTCGGCAAGCGGCCGGGCTGCGTCGGGCAAGAGCTGCTCGAGGTTGTCGAGGAGGACATGGGTTTGCTTCTCACCGATCCGCGTCGCGATCGCGACGGGACTGTCGCCGGAGGCGCCCAGGCGCTCTGCGATCAGGGGCACGACCAGTGTTGCGTCGCGAACGGGGGCGAGCGGTACGAAGACCGTGCCCCCGTCCGCCTCTTCGGCCAGGAACCGGGCGAGCTCGATCGAAAACCGCGTCTTGCCCGTGCCGCCGGGACCGATGATCGTCAGCACGCGCGGGTCGCGGTCGAGCCAGACGGTGGCAGCCTCGAAGAGCTCGCGCTCGCGCCCGAGGAAGCGAGTCGCCGGGGTGGGAAGGTCAACAGCCCCCGGCGTTCGTAGAGGCGGGAAGTCGGCGACGCCGAGCTGGAACAGCCGGGTTGGAGCGTCGAAGTCCTTGAGTCGGTGACGTCCGAGATCCCGGAGCGGCTCATCCTCGAGCAGTGCCGCGGCCGAGGCTGAGACGATCACCTGACCGCCGTGGGCGAGCGCGGCGACCCGGGCAGCGCGATGGACGTCGATCCCGACGTAGCCCTCAGCAGCCACGGTCGGGGTTCCCGTGTGCAGGCCCATCCGGACCGCGATCGGACCCGACGCGAGCGTCCACTGCCCCACCCTTGCCGAGGCGGCGGCCCCAGCAGCGGTCGGGAAAGCGACGAAGAACGCATCCCCCTGGGTATCGACCTCCACACCCCCCTCAGCGACGAACGCGTCCCGGAGCACGCGACGGTGATCGGCCAGCGCCTCGGCATAGCGCTCCGGCCCGAGCTGCCGCAACAGGCGCGTCGACCCCTCGATATCCGTGAACAGGAACGTCACCGTTCCCCCGGGCAGGTCCTGTCGCATCAACGCATCATGTACCGCTGCCCAGAACGATCAGGCGTACCAGGTGAGTGGAGCTCGTTCGGTTGATTTGCTCCTCGCGAGACCCTGGCGCCCCACCTCCTCGTGGAGGTGCTCGGTGGCCTTGGATGCGTCTGTTAGAGCCAAGAACCACGAGACCGCGCGTCGCTGGGGACAGGTCTTGGGGACAGATCGGGTGAGCGACGCAGCAAGGTCGCACGCTCTCCGGCCAAGAAAGGCCATTTGCTGGCCTCTTGTGAAGCCCTCTGACGGACTCGAACCGTCGACCCCCTCCTTACCATCGAACGACGAGACCGGAATGGAGGGCATGCGCGGGAAGCCGCGGGCACGAAAATCCCGGAAGCCGGAGGAATCGCCCGAAGAGGAGTAGTCGCGCGTGGACGCGCGTGTCCGGGCGGACGTTCCCTCAGTGTTCCCTCGGCTCTGATGACGCACCGACACGCTCAGACGAGAGGATGCTCGCGCCGCGGAGCTTGTCTACGCCTACGCTGCTGCGGGTGTCGGGTTCGCTCCGGCTTGACAGGTCCGATTGCTGTGTCGCCGGCTGATTCTTGCTTTGCGGCTGCTCGAGGTCAGGCCAGCCGAGTTCTTTCATTGACCAGCCCGCGTTCCACATCTTGGTCAAGTGCTTGAGCGTGCCGTCTTCGAACTGCATGACGTAGACGGAATCCGTCCGCGTGCTCTTGCCCGTAGGCGGCATCGGACCGCGTTCCGGTGTGCGTGCCTCGATGGCGCAAGGAGAACGGCCGCACGGCAGATTGTGATGACCTCCGCCCGAAACGGAGAGCGCCGCGCCGTTCGGCTGTCGCGCGCTAGTCACCGACCCTGCGCCATCCGACAGCGAGACGGTCTCCGACCTCCATACCGACGCCGACCGCGCTGACTTCTCCGTCCAGCAGCCACGTCGCTTCATAGAGCTCGCCCGTCCTCTCGATCTCGAGGTCGTACTCGTCGGAGAACTCCCCGTTCTCGTGGAAGTAGCGGATGTGGTACCGCCCGGCGAAACCCTCCTCAGGGCCGCCGGTCGCGTGACCCGAGCCGCCCCATGCGTTCTCGTACGACCACCGTGCGTCGAGCGTGCCGGCCTCCTCACCCCGGCGGTACAGAGCGAAACCGATGTTGGATCCCTTCATCGACTGATCCTCCCACAGACGAACAACGATCTAAAGACGTTCTTCAGACCGAAGCTGTCTCGGGGATCCTGGCCACGTCGAGTGCTTCCTTGATCGTGAGCTTGCTGCCGATCTCTGTGGCTCGGGCGAGGTCTTCGGCCGAGAGCGCTGCACGTGCCTGGTCGACGAAGTCGCGCTCGATTGTCTCGCCGGAGTAGACGTTGACGATGCCTTCCTCCTGGGCGTAGATCTCAGCCGCGGCCGCGATCTGTACGGCGTTCTCCGGCCTGTTTTCGATCGCCTCGACGGCGGCGAGGCCGATCAGCGAGAGCCCGACTCCACGGTCGCTCGCGACGTCGGTGTAAGCGTGCACGGCGTCGAGGAAGGACCGGCGCGCGAGCGTAGGGTCGTAGTTTCGGATGTGCGTCCAGGCCGTCTCGGACAGGATCCGGGCTTCCTCGGCTCGGTCGCCGATCGCTTCGAACGCGGCGAGCGACTGCCGGTAGAGGTCGAGTGCGCCGGCGAGGTCACCTCGACCCGACGCGAGCTGCGCGAGCCCGCCGAGCGAGACGCCCGCTCCTTCCTCGTCGCCGATCCGCCGCTGGGTCTCGAGCGCCTGGGAGTACCTCGTCTGCGCGGTGTCGACGTCGCCCGCGGCGGCGTTGAGAATGCCGTCGAATGTCGACGCAAATGCCTCGCCCCAGGTAAAGCCAAGGGCGCGGCACGTCTCGACACTCTCGCTCGTGCATTTGAGCCCTGCGTCGAGATCGACCTCGATCAGCCCGATGCCCCGGCAGAGCGCGGCAAGGCAGAGTTCGCGACCGGCTTCGCACTCCACGGCGATGCGGTACGCCTCGGCCCACTCGTCGTTCGCACGCTCGAACTGACCGAGCATGTCCGACGCGAGTCCCGCCGTGACAAGCGCGCCCGCGCGCGCGACCGTGGGAGAGCGCCCGGTGTCGGCGTCGAGGAACGACGAGGCGTACTCTCGGGCGGTGACGTTCTTGCCGCGGACGTGCCAGTAAAGCCATAGGTCGCCGCACATCTGCAGGCCCTCTTCGCAGGCAGCCGCGTCGCCGGATCGCGCCGCCGCCAGGAGCGTGTCCAGCGCCGCTTGGAGGTTGCCCTCCTCGGCGATGCCGCGTTCGAGCGACCCGACCTGATCGCTGCCCTCGATGCCGTCGCGGATTTCCCGGCCGACCTCCGCGTATCGGTGAGCGTGCCTCAGCGCGGCCTCGCGCGTCTCGCCCGCGGCCTCGAGCCGCTCGCGGGCGAACTCGCCGATCGTCTGCAGCATCCGCAGCCGGTCAGCATGGACGTCCGCCTGGACGAGCGCCTTGTCGACGAGCGACTCGAGCTCGTCGAGCACGCTCTCGCCGGAGTCAGCGCAGACGGCCTCGACGTCTGCGAACGCACACCCTCCCGCGAAGACGGCCATGCGCCGGAACAGGCGCTGCTCCGATTCGCCGAGGAGCGAGTGGCTCCAGTCGATCGTGGCGCGCAGCGTCTGCTGCCGCTCGGGCGTGTCGCGGGAGCCGGATCTGAGCACCTCGAGGGCGTGGTCGAGGCGCTCGAGCAGCGCTTCCGGAGACAGGAGCCGCAGCCGCGCGGCAGCGAGCTCGAGCGCAAGCGGCAGGCCGTCCAGGCGCTCGCAGATTGCCGTGACGTCCGCCTCGTTCTTCGGCGTGAGCTCGAACAAGCCTCGCACCGCCTGCGCGCGCCCGACGAAGAGCACGATCGCCGGCGAAAGCTCGAGTGGGGCGAGCGCGCATTCGCGTTCGGCGGAGATCCGCAGCGGTGTCCTGCTCGTCGTCACGACGCGCAGCCCCGGACAGCGCTCGATCAGGCGTGCGACTTCCGGCGCGGCCGACGCGACGATTTGCTCGAGGTTGTCCAAGAGCAAGAGCGCCCTCTTGTCGCCGATCAACACGGCGATGCCCTCTGCGAGCGTGCGTCCCTCCGCCTCCTTCACGTCCAGCGCGTCCGCGAGTGCAGGGACAAACTGCGCGGGGTCGGTGACGTCGGCGAGGGCGACGAACGCGACCCCGTCGAGGAACTCGGGAGAGAGCGTGCGGCCGAGCTCGACCACGACACGCGTCTTCCCGACACCGCCTGGGCCTGCGATCGTGACGAGCCGATGCTCGCGCACGAGCCCGACGAGTGACGCCAGGTCGTCGTCTCGACCGACCAACGGCGTGGCCGGGTCGGGGAGGTTGCTCGGCAGGCTGGCGAAACGTTCGCCCTTGCCCTCCAGCGCTTCCGAGTCGGGCACCACGAGGCCGTCGGCCGCGACCGCATAGAGCTCGAACGGACGCCCGACGTTCTTGAGCTTGAACCGGCCCAAGCGGACGACGCCGAAGTCGTTCCGGTTCTTGATCTGGTCGTACGCGGAGTCGGACAACATCACGCCGCCGGGCACCGCGAAGGACTCGATCCGGGCGGCGATGTTCACGGCGTCGCCGGTGAGCCGCTCGGGCTCGACGATCACCTCGCCCACGTGGACGCCGATGCGAACGGGGACGTCGTGCGCGGTGAGCTCCCGCTGGATCGCAACGGCGGCGGAAACCGCCGCGAGGGAGCTCGGGAACATGCTCATGCTGCCGTCCCCGAGGCGCTGGACGATCGTGCCGCCGAAGTCGTCGTGGCGGCCCTGGACCGCACGCATATACCGGTCGCGTTTGTCGATTGCCACGCGCTCGTCCGTCTGCATCAGCGCCGTGTAGCCGACCACGTCGGTGAACATCACTGCGACGAGCTGGCGATCGAGCTGCGCAGTCACAGCCGTCATCTCTTCCCGTTGAGGCTACTGCTGAGTTCCTCCAACGTCGTGGCGCCCGCGGCCTCGCGGGCCGCGGCGAGCCGCTCGGGCATCAGCTCTGCCTCGAGCCGATCGAGGGCCGGGCGGGCGGCGAAGGCGTAGGACGGGGGGAGTTGCTCGTGGCCAATCGCGAACGTGAGGAGCACGGCGGCGCGCTCTTGTTCGGCGGGTTCTTCCGCGAGGCACGCGCCGATCCCGCTCAGCGCGAGGAGCTCGAGCGAGACGGCCTGCGCGCTGTGTGCTCGATCGAGCGCCTCGCCGAAGCGCTGGCGCGCCTCGGCGCCGTCTCCGAGTGTGAGCGCGGCGAAGCCGATGCGGCAGAGGGCCGTGATCAGTCCCCAGCGGTGGTTGCTCTCGGAGAAGGCGTCGTAGCCGGCGCGTCCGAGCCGCAAGGCCTCGGGGTAGTCGCCCAGCCCGAACGCGCTCGAACTCGCGCGGCTGAGCGCGTAACCCGCTCCCCCGACCTCGCCGACGGACGCGAACAATTCGTTCGCGGCCAGGTGCAGTCGAAGCGCGTCGCCGTAGCGCTCCTCGGCGTCGGCGAGGAGGCCCAGCTTGCTCGTACCGTACGCGCGTAAGAGCGGGTTCCCGAGCTTGTCGCAGAGGACATTCGCGGCCTCGAATGCGTCGCGTGCCGCGTCGAGGTCGTCCATCAGAAGACGGGCGAAACCGAGGTCCATCAGCGCTCCGGGCTCGGTGAGTGTGTCGCCGGTCGTTCTCGTGATCTCGATTCCCTCCTCGAGGAACGCGACCGCCTCCGGGAAGACGTCCCGATACACCGCTCCGATGCCGAGCGCGCACAGACAGCGTGCAACGTCTCGCTCCAGCTTCCGCGCCCGCAGGATGGGCACGCATCGGAGGGCGAGCTCCTCCGCCGCTGGGTCGTGTCCGAGTCGCGCGCCGATCGCGATCCGGCACGCCGCTGCCGCCAACGCGACGGCGCTCGCGCTTCCCGGATCGTCGGAGTCGAAGCCGGCCGTGCGCGCGAGCCGCTCGAGCGTCTCGGCCCCTTCGAACCAGCTGTGCATCCACAAGAACGTGTAGAACGCTTCGAGCGCCGCTAGCGCTGTCGACTCCCCGTCCTCGACCAGGATCCACTCGACCGCCGCGCGCAGGTTGTCCAGCTCGCCGCGCAGCTCGTCTCGCGCGGCCGTCACCTCCGGGCCCATCAGCGCCGCCTGCCGTTCCAGGAGCATCGCCGAGTAGTGACGCGCGTGCCGGTCGCGGGCGTCCGTCTCGTCGGCAGGTGACGCCGCCAGCTGCTCGCGCGCGTACTGGCGCAGCAGCTCGTGCAGCTCGAAACGGCCGAAGTCCGGACGGCGCACGAGCGACTTCGCGACGAGCTCGGAGAGGAGGCGCAGGTCGGCGCCCGTGACCGCGACCGCGGCGTCGCGGTCGAAGCTGCCGCGGAACACGGACAGGCGCGAGAACGCGCTGCGCTGCTCGTCGGTGAGCAGGCGCCACGACTGGTCGATGGCCGCTCGCAGGCTGCGGTGCCGTTCCGGAACGTCCCGCGTCGACGTGGCCAGGAAGTCGATGTTGCCTTCGATCTCGTCCGCGATCTCGGCGCAGGAGAGCACGGACACCCATGAGGCGGCGAGCTCGATGCCGAGCGGCATGCCGTCGACGAGCCGGCAGATGCGAAGCGCCTCCGTTGTATCGTCGAGAGCGAAGCCCGGTGCGACCTGTTTCGCTCGCTCGACGAACAGGCGCACCGCCGAGGCGCTGCCGTTTCCGTTCTCCGCGAGACCGAGGCCCTCGACGTCGAACACCCACTCGCTCTGGACGTTCAGCCGCTCCCGCGACGTCGCCAGGAGCTCAACGTGTGGGGCGCGCTCGATCACCTCGCCCAGAAGCCCGGACCCCTCGACGAGATGCTCGAAGTTGTCGAGCACGAGCAACGTCGAGCGCTCGCTGAGGTAGTCCAGCAGCTGCTCCTGCGCCGAGAAGCCGCTGTGCGCGCCGTCGACGGAGAACTGGATCGAGTCGGCGAGGGCGGGCGCGAGGAAGTCCGGCGAAGAGACGGAGGCGAGCGGGACGAAGTGGACGCCGTGCGGGTAGCGGTCGACCCGGCGGGCGGCGGCCTCGAGGGCGAGCCTGGTCTTGCCCGCCCCGCCCGGCCCCACGAGCGTGAGCAAGCGGCAGTCGGGGTCCTCCAGCAACCGGTCGATCGCTTCCAGCTCCGACGCCCGGCCGACGAACGACGTCCGCGGCAGCGGGAGGTTCTTCATACCGGCCTCGACCGTCTTCAGCAGCGGGAACTCGCGCGGCAGACCCTCGATCTCGAGTTGGTAGATGCGCTCGGGCGCGCTGAGGTCCTTGAGCCGGTGCGCGCCGAGGTCGCGTGCCTCGTGGTCGACGAGCGCGCGAGTTGTCTGCGAGAGCAGTACCTGGCCGCCGTGGCCGACGGCTGCGATGCGCGCGCCTCTGTGCACGTCGATTCCGACGTATCCCTCCTCGGTTACACGCGGCTCGCCGGTGTGGAGCCCCATCCGGACGCGGACCGGCCCATTGGCCAGGCCACGCTGGGCGTCCGCGGCCGCGGCAGCCGCGTCCGACACCCGCGCGAACGCCATGAAGAATGCGTCACCCTGCGTATCGACCTCGACACCGTCGTGGGCCGCACAGGCCGCGCGCACGACTTGGCGGTGATGGTCGAGTGCATCGCCGTACCCGTCGCCGAGCTCGTGCAGCAGCCGCGTCGACCCCTCGATGTCCGTGAAGAGGAGCGTCACCACTCCACTCGGGAGCTTGCGTGGCACGCCACCATCATTTCGCGTCGCTCCACATCTGTCGAGGGCGGCTCGTGCGCGGCAAGCCCGCGTGGACGAATTCGGTCACGCCAGGGCTGCTGACGCGGCTCGCGGCTGCCCCTGCATCGTCGAACTCGGCGTCAGACCGTTCCGACTCCCGTCGGAGAGGGGGTCAACAGGGCACGGAACGGCTTGCTCAAGCGAAGTTGATTCGTTTGTCAGAGCGCCGAGGGAACCGCAGCTAGAGCCCGCGAGTGCCCGCGTGTGACAGGCGTTTTCGACCCAGGCAAGCTAAACCGGACATTTGCAGGTATTTCGGCGAAGCCCTCTGACGGACTCGAACCGTCGACCCCCTCCTTACCATGGAGGTTCTGGGTCGGTATTGGCGGATACGGTAGGGCATCGGCGGGAACGTTTTCCCTGCAAATCGTCAGTCGCTCTGTGTCGCTGATGTCCGCGCGTGTCCCCGCGTGCTCAACCTGTTGTACCCGTCTCGTACCCGCGTGATGTTGTCAGATTGCAAAACGGACAACAGAGGGACGCGCGCTGCTGCTGGGGCCATCGGCGGGAGCGCGGAATCGGGCTGCGGGCAACTACGCGGTTGAGTAGTTGTCGGCAGCGGGGATCAGCGCTGCTGCGGATGTGGCGTATGCGGGTCGGGACGAGGATCCAGGGAGAAGGAGGTCACTAGATACCGGTGAGGGCGTTCCCGCACGAGGAGACGAGGATGACCGTCTCGCATCCGCTTTCGGCCGACCTGGTCGAGTTGATCGCAGCGCGCTTCGGCGCATTGAGCGAGCCGGTGCGGATCAGGCTGCTCGACCGGCTCCGTGAGGGTGAGGCAAGCGTGCTCGACCTCACGGCCGCGATCGGGACGACGCCGCAGAACGTCTCCAAGCACCTCGCTGTGCTTCGCCGCGCCGGCATCGTTGCGCGCCGCAAACAGGGGAACTTCGCCTTCTACGCGATCGTCGACGAGGGCGTCTTCGAGCTCTGCGAGACGGTTTGCGGCAGCCTCGAGCGGCAACTCGAATCGCTCGGCCAGGTCGTCGCTGGTGCGCGGAGCGTCTGATCATGCTCGAGCTGTTCCAGACCGAGTGGTGTCCCGCTTCACGGCGGATCCGCCAGCGGCTGACCGAGCTCGGGCTCGACTACCTCAACCATCAGGTGCCGGTCGAGCGGGAGGAGCGAACGGTCCTGTTCGCCCGGAGCGGCTCCGACACCGTGCCGACGCTGCTGGCCGAGGATGGCGCGGCGCTTGTCGGCGAGAGGGACATTCTCGCCTATCTCGAGCGCCACTACGGCGAGTCCGAGCAGGCCGAGGCCCACCGAGCCAAGGCGGCCAAAGCGCGCCGCCGCTACCTGGAGGAGGAATGCGGGTGCTCGCCACTGGCTACACGCTGACGCGCACGACGCCGCTCCCATTCGGCGAGGCCGTCGAGCACGTCCGAGCCGAGCTCAAGGCGGAGGGGTTCGGGGTGCTGTGCGAGATCGACGTGCAAGCGACGATGCAAGAGAAGCTGGGCGTGGAGGGAGACCCGTACGTGATCCTCGGTGCGTGCAACCCTGCGCTCGCTCACCAGGCGCTGCAGGCAGAGCCCGACCTCGGCGTGCTGCTGCCCTGCAACGTGGTCGTCTACGAGCGGGAGGGTGAGACTCAGATCTCCGCGATCGACCCCGAGCGGATGCTCTCGATCGTCGACAACGATCAACTCGCCCCGGTCGCCGCCGAGATCAAGCAGCGCCTGAATGCCGTCGTCGAGCGCTCCTGCAACGCCTGAGCCTGGGCCGACGGGCGGGGCGAGCAGCGCCCGGCTCGCCGGGCTCAGAGCACCCGGCCGCCGGGCGGGTCGAGCGGCAGGCGCGCGCGGGCCCAGGCCTTCATGCCGCCGTCGAGGTTCTCGACGCGGTAGCCGGCGTGTCGCAGCCCGCGGGCCGCGAGGCCGCTGCGGTGGCCGCTGCGGCAGACGGTGACGATCGTCTGATCACGGGGAAGCTCGCCCCGTCGAGAGGGGAGGTGCGCGAGCGGGATATGCAGCGCCCCGGGGATCCGCCCCGCTTTCCATTCGATCGTCTCGCGCACGTCGAGCACGACCACCTGGCCGCGCTCGAGCAGTGCCGCCGCGCGCGTCGGCTCAATCTGGTTCGGGCGCTTGAAGAGTCGCACTGGCCCCCTCCTTAGGGATTGGGCGTCGGCTCACGTGCCGGCACGAGCTCGACGCCGAGCCCCGCCGCTTCCTGGCCGTGGCCGAACCTGACGTCGGGCAGGATCCGGTCGAGCCAGCGCGGCAGCGCCCAGGCGTGGCGGCCGAAGACACGAAGCAGGGTCGGGATCAGGACCAAGCGGACGAGCATCGCGTCGAGGAAGACGGCGATGCCGAGGATGACGCCCATCTCCTTGGGTGGGAGTGGTCCGGAGAGGGCGAAGGTGAAGAAGACGGCGACCATGACGGCGGCGGCGGCGAAGATGACGCGGCCGGAGTGGGCGAGCGCGCCGATCGTCGCCTCGCGGGGATCGCCGGAGCGGTCGAAGTGTTCCTTGGCCGAGGAGAGCAGGAAGACGGTGTAGTCCATCGAGATCGCGAAGATCATCGCGAAGAAGAAGACCGGCCCCCAGGCATCGAGGAAGCCCTGGGACTCGAAGCCGAGCAGCCCTGCGCCGTGGCCGTCTTGGAAGATCAGCCGCGCGACCCCGAAGGCAGCGCCGGTGGCGAGCAGGTTGGTGACGACGCCGAGCGCCGCGATCAGGGGCGCCTGCAGCGCGACCAGGAGGAGCAGGAAGCCGAGCGCGAGCACGACCCCGATCACGAGCGGCGTCCTGGCGGCGAGTGCACGCTCGAGGTCGTGGTTCTCGGCGGCGGCGCCGCCGACGAGCGCGCCGGCCGGCAACGCGGTGCGGAGGTCGTCGATCGTGCGCCCGGTCGCCGGGTTCGAGGGATCCGTCGTCGGAACGGCCTGGATCAGCGCGAGTCGGTTCCCGCCGGGCTGGGCGGGCGAGACGCGGGCGATGCGGGGATCGCGGCGGGCGACGGCCGACGCGGCGGCCGCGTCGCGCTGTGGAGCGACAATCTGGAGCGCGCCGGGGGCGCCCGCGCCGAAGGCCTGCTGTACCTGGGTGTAGCCGACCCTGGAGCCGTCATGGCTGGGGACGACCTTGATCGAGGGCATGCCGGTTTTGAGTCCGATGATCGGGAGCGCGAGCAGGACGAGGATTAGGGTTGCAGCGGGCCCGTAGAGGTGGGGGTGGCGCCAGAGCCGCTCGCCCCAGCGAGCGAAGCGTGCGGAGCGGTGCTCGCCCGAGTGCACCCACCTGAGCGGGAGCGCGTCCACCTTCGGGCCGAGTTTCGCGAGCACCGCCGGCAGCAGGGTCAGGGTCGCGGCGAGCACGAAGAGGACGCTGAGCATGATCCCGAGCGCCATCGAGCGGAAGGCGGGGCTGGGCACGAGCATCACCGCGGAGAGCGAGATCAAGACGGTCAGGCCGGAGAAGAGCACGGCCTTGCCGGCGGTGTCCATCGTCACCGCGACGGCGTCGCGTGCAGAGAGTTTGGAGCCGAAGAAGGCGCCGCGGAAGCGGTGGACGATGAAGAGTGCGTAGTCGATCCCGAGTGCGAGCGCGAACATGAGCGCGAAGTTCATCGCCCAGATCGAGATCTCGAAGCCGTGCGTGAGCAGCGCGAGCAGGCCGGCGGAGGCGACGAGGCCGAGGATCGTCAGCAAGAGCGGCAGCCCGGCGGCGACGAGCGAGCCGAATGCGAGCACGAGGATCGCCATCGTCACCGGCCAGGAGAGGAGCTCCGACTTCAGCATCGCGTTGCGGTTGGCGGTGTTGAAGTCGCTCCACATCCCGGAGGCACCGGTAAGCGAGACGCTGACCGCGGCGGTGCCGGTGGCCTTCAGCTTCGACTTGAGCGCGTCGGCGGCGGCGACCATCGCGGTCGGATCCCCGTTGGCGCCTGCCATCACGACCGCGGTGTGCCCGTCGGCCGAGATGCTCGAGCCCGCGCGCGGCGGCACGAGCGAGCGGACGTGGGAGTTCCCGCGCAGAACTCGCTCGACGCGAGCGACCGTCTGGCGGAAGCCGCCGTCGCGCGTGGTGAGCTGCTGCGAGTGGACGACGACCATCAACGCCGAACTGGAAAGGCCGCCGAAATTCCGCTGGATGAGCGCGCGTGCCTGGACAGACTCGGAGCCGTTCGCCTGCCAGCCGGCCCCTGAGAGCGCGGTCTCGACCTTCGGCGCGAAGACACCGAGCGCCACGGCGAGGATCGCCCAGGCGATCGCGACGGCGTGGACGTGATCGGCGGCCCAGCGGCCCAGCCTGCCGATCGGGCCGACCGCCTTCGGCTGCTCGGGCGCGGGTGCCGAGACGCGGATGGGTGTGTCGACCGTCACCGGCTCGCACCGCTGACGAGCTCGTTCAGGCTGCGCAGTTGCTGCTGGACGGAGCCGCAGACGTCTTCGCAGAGCGTGAGCACGCCCTCGTCGACGATCCGGTAGTGGACGTGGTTGCCCTCCTTGCGCCGTCCGAGGATGCCGGCGTCGGCCAAGACAGCCAGGTGCTTGGAGACGTTCTGCTGTGAGGCGCCGACCGCGTCGGCGAGCTCGCCGACGGTGGCCTCGCCGTCGCGAAGCCGGTCGAGCAGTCTGATCCGCATCGGCTCGGCGATCGCGCGAAAACGGCGGGCGATCAGCTCGACCAGGTCATCGGGCAGCGGGTGGGGAAGCGTCATAGCTCATCTCCTTGCGGAATAAACGAAATAGTTGTATAGTTGTATAGCACAGAGAGGCACACCACGGCAAGGAGGCCGAGATGTCCAGATCGAGGTGCGATTCACACTCCGCGACGCCCCCTACGACGTCACCGTGCTCCTGTAGCCCGACGACCGCAGGATGGCGTACCAACCGCTCTCGATCGAAGCGGCACGGAACGACGGCGGGACGCTCTCGGTAAGCGACGTCGAGAAGAAGTTGAGGCTCGGTAGGCTCGCAAAGGTCGCGAAGGCGCTCGTTCCGTATGTGGCGGCGTCGCTGTTCGGTCCTACCGGCGGCAAGCCTCCGGAGATCGACATCGACGAGCTGACCTCGCCGCCCTACGACCGCCCCGGCCGGACCAGCACCGCAGCCTGCGCGACGAATACGAATCGTTCGTGCGGAGCTACCAGCTCTGCCAACTCGAACACGAACGCGATCCCGGCGTCACGCCGGCTCAGGAACTCGCGCGACGTGAAGGGAAGACGACGGGAGCCGTCTACGCGAAGCTCTGGCGCGTTCGACACGTCTACGGAATCGACGTCTAGCCCTCGCCGCTCGGCGCGCCCCACGGCGGCTCGAGCGGCGGGCGCGACTCGCCCTGAAGCGACGACCCCGGGCCACGAACTCAACGGCCCCCGGCACGACGTTCGTCGTCGTGCCCATCGGCGGTGCCGCGCTCTTGCTGCTGCGCGGATAGCAACATCACGCTAAGGCGGCGCGTGAGGGTCCTTTCCCGAAGCTTCATCGCTTCTCGCAGGCGATGCCGTCCTTGTCGCGATCCAGACCTCGGTTGTACCGATGGGCACGGGCGATTGGATGGATCGTTTCCCGTGTTCCCGTTGGGTCCACACCGACAACGACCCCGAAGCCGGCTCGGAAGCAACCCGCGCCCGCGTCTCCCTGCGGGCGCGCCCCTAGGGATGGAATGCGACCTTGTCAGCGGTCCCGGCGAGGAGCACACTTTGGACTATGCGGCTCCGGCTGGGCTCGTGCGCCTTCCTCATTGCCGGCGCTCTGATTGCGCTCTGCTGCGTGTCGCCCGCTTCCGCGCACGTCCTTACGCCGGGCACGTCCGCGAAGGCGACGCCGGTCCTCCAGCGCATTGTCAAGCTTCTCGTTCGGGAGGGTGCTCCGGGCGCGCTTGCGGAAGTACGAACGCGGACGCGCGTCCGCCGGCAGCCGCCGGGGTCTCGCAGCGACAACCACGCGTCGTGCTGCGGGCGAGGGATCGGTTCCGTGTCGCCAGCATCACGAAGTCCTTCGTGGCGACGGTCGTCCTCGAGCTCGCGGCGGAGGGCAAGCTCAGTCTCGACGACACCATCGAGCATTGGCTACCTAGGATCGTGCCGAACGGCGCGGCGATCACGCTGCGCGAGCTTCTCAACCACACGAGTGGTCTCTTCAACTACTCGGAGGGTGCAGAGTGGGTGCCGACGTACTCGCCGACCCGCAGCGGATCTGGGTCCCGAAAGAGCTGATCGCCCTCTCCGCCGCGCATACGCCGTACTTCACGGCCGGGACGGGCTGGCATTACGCCAACACGAACTACGTTTTGCTCGGCCTTGTCATCGAGGCGGCGACCGGTCGGAGCGTCGGCGACGAGCTACGAGACCGGATCTTCCAGCCGCTCGGTCTCGGAGAAACGTCGTTTCCGACCGGAGTCGACGCCAGCGGTCTCGTACACGCGTACGTCGGCGACGCGACCCTTCCGGGCGTAAACGGACTGTGGGACATTACGCCCGTCCTCAATCCGTCGTGGTTGTGGGCAGCCGGCGCGATCGTCTCGAACGCCGACGACATGACGACGTTCTACGCGCGGCTGCTATCGGGACGCGTCCTCCGCGCCGATCTGGTGACAGCGATGCGAACCGTCACGCCGCCCGCAATGAATTATGGCCTCGGGCTGATGCGGTTCGACACGCCCTGCGGGCGTGCATTCGGCCATGAAGGCGATTTCAATGGCTATCGCAGCGTCGCCGTCGCACGCCCGAACGGAAGCCGGGTCGCCGTCGTGATGGTCAACGTCGACACGACAAACCTCTCTTGGGACCAGCTGGATGGTTCGGCCGAAAGGGCCGCTTGCAGCGGCTGAGCTCAGTAGTTACTGAGGTGCGAGCCCAAGTTCGAATAGTGTCTGGCACGTGAAGCGAGTCGAAGCCGCTCACCGGTACGACGTTCCCGTCGAGCGCGGCTTCGCCTTCATCACAGACACGGCGAACTGGTCGAAGTTCTGGCCAGGTTATGTGCGTCTCGGGGACGGCTCGAGCTGGGCGGCGGTCGGTGACACGCCCGCCTGACGACTCGTTTGCTGGGGCGCGAACGCGAGCTGACGATGACGATCACGGCGTTCGAGCCGAACCGGCGCGTGACCTACACCAGCAAGCAGCCGGGTCTGCCTGAGGCTTCACACGAGCGCCACTTCGAGCCCGACGGCGAGGGATTCGTGTACCGACTCGTCGTCGAGTACGAGCCGCGCGGCGGCGGGGTCGCCCTCTTTGACCGGTTACTGCTCGAGCGGGGAATCCGGCGCGCGTTCGAGAGCACGTTTGCGGCGCTGGAGCCAGAGTTCGTCCAGATCTGATCCCTATCCCGGGGATAAAGACGGCTCAGTAGTTACTGGACGAAGACCCTTACGAGCGGCGGGCGAGCCCCTGCGGCTCTGTTGGGACGTTCGAGAGCGCTTGCGGTAGGCGGCGGCGCGGGCGGAGACTGTCGGTGTGGCCGGACGCGATCCTGAGCCCGCCCCGTACGTGTTCGGCCACTCGGAGGTCGAGCTGCGGCGCTTGGCCTTTCAGGCCTCATTGCTCAACCCGGTGACCCGGCGACTCCTCGTCGACGCCGGCGTGACAAGCGGGATGCGCGTCCTCGACGTCGGGACGGGTGTCGGCGATGTGGCGTTCCTCGTCGCGGAGCTCGTCGGCGATACGGGCTCCGTCGTCGGCGTCGACCGGGCACCGGCGGCGGTTGCGGTCGCGCGCCAGCGGGCGGAGCAGGCATCGCTCGCGAACGTCTCGTTCGTGGAGGGCGATCCCACGGAGCTCACCTTTACAGACCAATTCGATGCCGTCGTCGGTCGGCTCGTGCTTCTGTTCCAGCCGGAGCCTTCCGCGATGCTTCGGCGACTTTGCTCCCATTTACGTCCCGGCGGCACGGTCGCGTTCCACGAGTGCGATTGGACTGGCTACCGCTCCTATCCGCCCGTCGCTCTCTGGGATCGCTGCTGCAGTCTCGTCGTTCAGGCGCTCGAGGCCGGCGGCGCGGATACCAATTTCGGAAGCAAGCTGCCCTCGACATTCGCCGCGGCCGGCCTCCCTGCAACCTCGATGCAGATGAGCGCGATCATCGGCGTCGGCGCGAATTGCGGCGACGCCGTGCAGCGACTCGCGGGCGCCGTGGAAACGCTGCTGCCCGCGATCGAGGAACGCGGCCTCGAAGAGCCGGATGAGATCGAGGCTGACACGCTCGCGCAGTGCTTGATCGATGACGTGACCGCCAGCGCGAGCTTCGCCGTCGCCTCCTCCGATCTCACCGCCTGGTCGCGAACGTAGCTCAGTCGTCCACTCCTCGGCCGAAGCTGGCCGACACTTCATCCCAACGCGAAGCCGAGGTGGGATCCAGCTAGTCAGGTATTACCGCTACTCAGTAGTGACCGGGCCGACTCCGGGAAGGGCTTCGAGCTGCTCGATCGTCGCGCTGTTCAGATGGACGGGGCCGGAGGGCGCGCCGTCTCCCGGGGTCGGCGCGACAGCGGCGACCGATCCGCGCGCCGGCACCAAGGCGTCGCCTAAACGACTAGATCGTCGAGCGTGGTTGCGTATTCGCTCGTTTCCGCAACGACTAGCCGACTAGCTCAAGCCCTAGTGACGCTGCCACCTCTGGGTTCTCAGCTATCAGCCTACGCTTGAGAGCGTCGCGCTCCTCGCGGCTCATGGCTGCTATGTCGAGCGGATCATCGGGCACGGTGACGTTCTCGACCGTTTCCTTTGGCCGACCATGAACCCGCGAGATCCAGGCATCCGCCGCTCGGTAAGCCCGGTTCGGGTCATCGGACCTGATCCCGGCTAAGTAGGCAGCGACAACTTCGTCGGCGTGCTCCTCGAGTTTGCGCGCCAGCTTGTCGCGGAGCGTCTCGCGCCGGGCCTGCGCAGGGGGTTTGGGTCCCACACACGCGCAAGGTCATTACGGGGGTACGGGGGATGCCGCCATAGGGAGACCCGACAGGTCGGGCGGCCACCGTGCTACCGGTTAAGTGCAGCGAAAGCATCCGTGAGGGTCGCGCCGGAGTCCAGGGCTGGAAGCGTCTGTGCGGCGGCGACGAGGTCGGGCCTGAAGCTCCGATAGAAACTTGCCACGCCTCCGTCCGGGCTGCGCCAGAGGCAGTGCGCCAGATGCAGTAGCTCAGCCAGACGGCCGGGCGCGCCAGGAAGTGGCCCCTCGACGTTCAGAGGGTGGGCTGCATGATCCCTACTCGGGACGAGCTTTCCAACGGCGCCAGCTTGTGGATCTGGCGCCGCGTAGCGCAGGCTGCCGATACGCACCGAGATCGCCGCTGACAGGCAGAGATGACATGGCTCCAGGGTGGTGTAGAGGGTGAAGCCCTCGTAGGTTCGCTCTGATGTCAGCGCAACAAGAGCGTTCAGTTCGGCATGGGCTAACCGCGAGCCACCCAAGTGTCCGTCGCGAGGGTCGTCAAAGGTGCGGTTCCGCGCGCGGCTGACGACTTCGCTTGTCTCGTCCACGACAACAGCTCCAACGGGGATCGTCCCAGCTAAGTACCCCTCCCACATCAGGGAGAACACCTCGGGCCAGGGGGCCACAAGTTCATCCCACTCGGCGACGATGCGCCCGATCGTAGCGAGCGTTTGCCGTCCTCTCACTCGAACGCCGGCGGATCGGGTCCCCGCGGTCCGAGCCTCTTCGCGAGGGTACGGGCTTGCCGCCTTAGGACACCCCCTCCCCGCCGGGCGTGGCCGCGGTCAGCACGGTTGCGGATACGTCCGTTTTCGCAACTGCGCAGCTAGGTAGCCAAGCCAAGCGCACGCGCCGCGTCTGGGTGCTCGGCTATCAGCCTGCGCTTCAACGCTTCGCGCTCGTCCCTTGTCATGCTGGCTACGTCGAGCGCACCTCCATCGGTAGGTCGCTCAGCCTCCGCCTGTTGCAGCTGGCGCCCGTAGACGAGCTGAACGTAAGCGATCCCGGCCCGGGCCCGCTCGGCTGGCTTGCCTTCCCTGATCCCGGCCCGCAAGGCGGCTAGAACGTCCGGCCAGTCCTCGTCGAGCGACGCCGGATTTGGGTCCCGCCCGGCCTGAGCTTTCGCGGGGGTACGGGCGTGCCCGGTTTCAGGTTGACCGATGGAGCGGCCCAGGCATCTCCCGAGGAAGGAGGTAGTTGATCTTCATGTTCGCGTACCGGTCGTAGCCGTCCCGTACCTCGCCGCGCTTCTCTCGAACAGAGCATCCGTCTCGTCGAACAGGACGATCCCCTGGCCTACTCGACCGCTCGAATCCCAATGTCGTCACGCCATCGCAGAGGCGATCTCCGCTGAGAACGAACCCGACGGACAGCCGAATACGGTCTTTGTTTGGCACTTCACGCGACACCTCCAGCTCGGAGACGCCGACGGGAGACGCCGATGACCCGCCCGCCGTCCGAACCTAGCCGACGTTGATCCTGGCGCGCTGAACGACCGTTTCCGACTGACGTTTCTACAAGAAAGCGCAGAAAGCCGCGCAGGGAACGTTGCGCGCGGCCAAGGTGGGCTCAGTCGCCTTCACCAGTCCCTTCGGCTGTAGTCGTGCCCGAGGCCCGGATTCCCGGGCCTCGGGGGATGGTTGCCGTACAGGACTAGAGCTGGCAGTTCGCTCTTGAAATCCAGCTGCCGTTCATGTTCTCGTAGTAGTTCGCATACACGCCTGTGAACGTCCCCAATGACTGTCCAGCCGCGTCGAACCAGAAGATGTCGAGAGCGATCTTGATTCGGCCAGAGCCGAAGAGATTCGCTGCGCTCAGCGAGATCTGGCCGCCGAGGTTCGCAGCTGTCGTTGGCGTGGCCCATGCCGGGTAGCCACCGTTACCGTAAACGGTAGTGACGTACTGGAGGCTGCCGTCGCTTTGGACCCTAAACGCACGGATCTCCCAGCCGACCCGTTGCTGTGTGTAGCCGGGCATCGCGTACACCTTCGGCGCTGTAACTCTCAGCGTGTCCCAGAAACTGGTGCCGGAGAAACTCATGCTGCAATACACCCATGGATCAGAGACCTGAAACGGACCGATCTGACCAACTGATGCGCTTGCGGACGTTGCAGTGAGAGCAGCGGCAGCGATGACCGCAGTCACTGCGATGCTCGCGAAGCTGGCCCTATTTAGTTTGCGCTTGAGGTACATCTTTTCTCCCTTGATCGTGAGGTTGACGTTGCCGTTGGTCGGGTGTGGCTTACGGCCATCGCTGGCCGCCGAGGAAAGCGGCGACGGGCGATAGAGTCGCAAGCAGAACGAGCACACGAGTCGTCATGCTGTACCTCCCTTTCTTGTTCTGGTCGCCGAGTGCGACCTGGTGCGTGCAGAATCGAGTCGGCCGCTAGATCGGGGCTAGAAGGGCGCTAGATCGGCGGCTGGCGAGCCCGTGTGCCGCTGCTAGAGGCCGCTTTGATCGCTCAGGCAGCCCAGAGCAGGGGCAGGGCCCGAGATCTGCTAATCGCTTGCTTTTCTTCGGTTGGTGAGGCTGTTAGCTTCGCGAGAAGGAGGTTCAGCGGCCCATGGAGCTACCGGCACTCGACTACCGATTGCTCGGCCCACTTGAGGTCTGGGTTGGAGCAGAGCGGCAAATGGTCAGCCAGGCGAAACAGCGGGCAGTTCTGGCGCTGCTGCTCCTGCATGTGAACCGTCCGATTTCGACGGACCGTTTGATTGAGTTGTTGTGGCCGGCGAAGTCCCCGGGGCGGCCACAGACAGCGGATCAGGGCTATGTGTCTGGACTCCGGAAGCTTCTTGGCCAGGCACATGGAGCAGCTAGAGAAGCTGACTGCTTCCTACGACGCGCTCTACAACCTGCCTGTGACCGTCGAGATTCTCCCGATCACCTCCGAGCTCGAGTGGACGCAACTCTTCGCCGACGTGGCGCAGAACCAACTTGGGATCGGCGGCGAGGTCAAAACGTGGTTCGACCAATCGAAGGTCGTCAACCGGGTCGCACGAAGGCTCATCGAAGAGCACCCGCTGTTCTTCGACAAGACGGAGTTCGGAACCGAAGCGGCTCGTCCCTACTGGATAAAAGCCGACGGTGTCGCCAAGATCGTCCACGCCGTCGACAAGGGCATCGGGAGCCGCTACGGCAGACAGGACGAGAAGGAAGCTGATGAGAGTGCGATCCTCGACAAGGTGTCGGCGTTTCTCAAGGACCTCGTCCCCGCGTTTCCGCTGCTGACTGAGATCAGCAAGGGCACACCCGAGTACGCCGACTCGCGGCGGCTAAGCGAGAAGAAGAAGTCGATGATCCTGTCGCTGTCGATGCTGCGCGGTCTCGGCGACGCATATCGGCGACTACAGGCAGACGGCCCCGCAGCGTCGACTTTTCGCCGCTAAACGACAAGATGGGCGTTCCCGTGGACCGCAAGTTCTGGATGCAGATCGCCCCAACAGCATTCGAGTGGGGAACGCCTCAGAAGCCTGCAAATCCAACAGCCCCAGGGGCCCGCGGCGGCAACATCACCGCGCTCGGGGCCGGCATGGCCCAGTTCCTGAAGTCATAGCAACGGCTCACGCGGCCCGCGGCCGATCTGAGCCGCGGGCCCTCTGGGCCGCCGCGCTAGACGCTCATCCGGAACGTGTGTCCGTTTACGAGAGCGACCGCGACGGCAGGATGCCTATGCGCACTTCTTAAGACACGGCCGCCAGGAGATGGACGAGAAGTCCACGGTGCCGGTCCCCAGGCTCGCAACATCGGCTCCGCGCGCCGCGAAGTGCTCCGCTAGCAGGACACGATCCGCGCCGAACGCGGTAGCGTCTCGGGATGCAACCCTGGTGGCAGACCGCCGTCTTCTACCAGATCTATCCGCGCAGCTTTCTCGACACGAGCGGCGATGGCGTGGGCGATCTCGAGGGCATCCGGCGCAAGCTCGATCACCTCGTCTGGCTCGGCATCGACGCGCTGTGGATCTCCCCGTTCTTCCGCTCGCCGATGAAGGACTATGGCTACGACGTCTCCGACTACTGCGACGTGGATCCCTTGTTCGGCTCGCTTGCCGACTTCGACCGCCTGCTCGCCGAGGCGCACGCGCGCGGGCTGCGCCTGATCGTCGATTGGGTGCCCAACCACACGAGCGACCAGCATCCCTGGTTCCAGGAGGCGCGCCGCTCGCGGGCCGCGGCGAAGCGCGACTGGTACATCTGGCGCGACGGCTCTCCGGAGCGGCCGCCGAACAACTGGCGCGCCGCCTTCACGCGCGGCCCGGCGTGGACCTGGGACACCGACACAAAACAGTGGTATCTGCACCTGTTCCTGCCCGAGCAACCGGATCTGAACTGGGCGAACCCGGAGGTCGTGGCGGCGATGCACGCAACGCTGCGCTTCTGGCTCGAGCGCGGCGTCGACGGCTTCCGCATGGACGTGATCCACTGCATCGGCAAGGACCGCGAATTCCGCGACCGGCCGGAGTCCAGCGACATCGGCGTCGTCGTCGACCTGGACGAGACATTCGCGGTGTTACGGCGGTGGCGGAGCGTCGTCGACGCGTACGAGGACCCACGCATCCTTCTCGGTGAGACGTGGGTGATGGATCTCGAGCGCCTCGCCGGCTTCTACGGGAGCGGGGAGGACCAGCTCCACCTCGCGTTCAACTTCCCGTTCGCGTTGTCGCCGCTTGAAACGGGTCACTTACGCCACGTAGTCGAATCATCCGAGACGCTGCTTCCCAGGCGAGGGTGGCCAGCCTGGACGCTGTCGAACCACGACATGGCTCGCTTCCCGACCCGCATGTGCGGTGGCGACGAGCGCAAGGTCCGCTGTGCGCTGCTCGCGCTGCTCACCCTTCGGGGCACGCCGGTCCTCTACTACGGCGACGAGATCGGCCTGCCGCAGATCGACATACCCGGCGATGCAGTCCGCGATATCGGCGGCCGTGACGGCGCCCGGACACCGATGCCGTGGAACGACGCCTGGACCGACCCCTGGCTCCCCGTCGGCGGAGGGACGACGGTTGCGCAGCAACGGAACGAGCCAGATTCGATTCTCGCCTTCACGCGCGAGCTAATCGCGCGGCGCCGATCCAGCCCCGACCTCGTCGAGGGCGCGTATGAGAGCCTGTCCGCGCCAGTCGGCGTGTGGGCCTACCGTCGCGGTGACTCGGTGGTGGTCGCGCTCAACCTCGCCGACGAGCCAGCTCGATTCGACGGCCGAGAGCTCGCCCCCTGGGAAGGAGTTATCCTCGACGCTTGATCTGAAGGAGGAAGCCGAGGAGCTCACGACGCGACCGCCGGCGTCGTCGCATCCGCGCGGATTACGAATCGACGTAGTTGGGCCCGTGTGAAATTGTGGGAAATCGCCAACCGGGAAACGCCGTTCTCCAAGTCCAGGTCCGCTCACGATTTTCAGTCACGTTCCCCGCCGGCCATTGCGGCGAAGAGGACAATCGCGCCGAGGACTGGAGTGCCCCCGAAACCTCGAGCTAAGCGTCCCGCATGCTTGCGAGCAGGCTGCCAACCAGCGCTCGAAGTTCCTCGTCAGGCAACGCTGCAGCCCGGCGTGTCAGGGGACGTTCCGGTGCGTGAGAGCCTCGCCGCTCTCCGCGCGGCCGGCTACGACGGCTGGTTGACCGTCGAGTGGGAGAAGCGCTGGCATCCCGAGCTGGCCGAGCCCGAGGTCGCGCTGCCGCGCGAGCGCGAGACGTTGAAGCGCTGGCTCGGTTAGGAGAAGAGCGGCACGAGGTTCCGGCTCGCGGCGAGCTCGTCCATCGTCTCGTCCGTCGGCCGGGATGCGAAGCGGCTCGCAGCGTCGAGCACCTTCGGCAGCAGCGCGACGTCGCCGACGGTGTTGAGGAAGACGCCCGGCCGGCCGAGCACCCAGTGCACGGCCAGGTCGATGTCGCTCTGCTCGCGCAGCGGCTCGTACCACGTCGCGGCGGTCTGCTCTCGGCCGTCCCACGGCGCGAGCGTGATCGCCTTGATCGTCTGCATCGCGACGCCCCGATCGGCACAGACGGCGGCGAGTGCCTCGAAGTCGGCGGCGTACTGCTCGTCGCGCATCTGGACGTAGCTGTAGGGGAGAAGCACCGAGTCGAACGGGAATCGGTCGAGGCTGCGACGGTGCATCCTCGCCACCGTCAGGCCGTGGCCGGTGACGCCGATGAAGCGGACGAGACCTTCGTCGCGTGCCTCGACGGCCGCTTCGAGCGCGCCGCCTTCGCGCAGCGCAGTCTCCCACTCGATCACGTCGACGAGGTTGTGGAGCTGGAGCAGGTCGACGCGATCGACGCCGAGCCGGTCGAGCGAGCGGCGAATCTCCTCGCGCGCCCCGGCGCGGTCTCGCTGCCCGGTCTTCGTCGCGAGGAAGAACCGGTCGCGGTGTTGCGCTCAGCCACGGGGCGAGCCGCAACTCCGAGTCGCCGTACGACGCAGCGGTGTCGATGTGATTGACGCCGTGCTCGAGCAGCAGCTCGAGCGTGGGGTCGGCCTCGGCCTGACTGAGCGAGCCGAGCGCTGCAGCACCGAAGATCGTGCGCGTGCTCTCGTGGCCGGTGCTCCCGAACGGCGCTTTCGCGATCACGCCATCAGATTAACCTGCGCCGAGTGCCGTATGACCTGATCGCCGTCGGCGACGTGATGCTCGACGGGACACTTCCGGCACCCGTTGCCGGTACCCGCGTGCACGGCCGCATCGAGCTTCGTGCGGGCGGGTCCGCCGCGAACGCGGCGCACGCGGCGGCGCGTCTCGAGGCGCGCGCCGCAGTCATCGGCCGGGTCGGCGCAGACGCCGCCGGCAGGCTGGTGGCGGATTCGCTTGCCGCGGGCGGCGTCGAGCCGTTGCTGGCGTTCGACGCGGATGCGCCTACCGGCTGCGTCGTTGTCGTGGGCGGTACGTCGATCGTCGCCGATCCCGGAGCGAGCGCCCGGCTCGCGCCGGACGATCTGCCTGCGACCCTCGACGCGCGGGCCGTCCTGGTCTCCGGCTACGCGCTCCTGCAGCGAGGTCCGGAAGCCGCCGCGCGAGCCGCGATCGAGCGCGCGCGGACGGGGTGGCTCGCCGTGGATGTCGGCTCGGCCCGCCTCGTCGCGGCGTTCGGCGTCGATCGCTTCCTGGAGGCGACGGCGACAGTCGGCGTGCTGCTGGCGAACGCCGAGGAGGCACGCGCCCTGACCGGGCTCGATGCCGAAGACGCTGCGCTCGCGCTCGCGCGGCGCTACGACGTCGTCTGCGTCAAGCTCGGCAGCGTCGGCGCGCTGGCTGCGACCGGCGAAGACGTCGTACACGCGGCGGTGCGGCCGATCGAGCGGGACGCCACGCTCGGCGCGGGCGACGCGTTCGCCGGCGGGTTCCTCGTCGCCCTCGCGGCTGGAGCGGACCTGCCTTGGGCGCTCCGAGCCGGGTGCGACGCGGCCGCGGCCGTACTGGAATCACGGTGAGTACCGCGAGCGCCGAAGTCCCAGCGTCAGGGGGTGCCACTCCCCGTCGGCCCTCTTCTTGTTCACGCGCGACGACTACGAGCTCGAGACAACCTCGTCGCCGGGCATCACCTGCTGGAGAAAGTTGGGGTCCCGTGGCGCTCGATCGCGTCGTGGGGGTAGGGGCAGCTACTTCTGTGCGCGTAACGTGGAAGCGGTGGTCCCCGCTTGGACTTACCGGACGGCGCACAACCCGCCGTAGCCGTGAGCCGCGCGCGGGATGCACTTCCGCGCGTCATCACCACGCCGTCAGTGCGACGGCACCCAGGGATCCGTGCCGAACGACGCTCTCGTGTTCTTGTCGAAGTTCAGCTCGGTCTCGCTCGTCACCTTCGAGTCGTGATTGTCGACTGGGCCTCCGACCTAGCCGCTGAAGGAAGCGCGCGCAGCCGCGGCTTCGCCAGCGATTGCCGAGGCTTCCTCTACGGGAAGGATCGGGCTGGTGTTGAATCGCAGCCACGGCGTGAACGGAGCAGTCGCCTTGGCGATCGTCGCGGCGCTGTCTGTCTCGACGATCGCAACGCCTCCCGAGCCGTCTGCGTATCCCCAGAAGCCCTTGAACTCGAAGCCGTCGGGTGGCTTCCACTGCGAGAAGAAGGCGAGATTCCGCTGGATGGCGTCCTCGCTAGTGTTGGTGAACTCCCACGTGGTGTGGAACAGCACCGCGCACCTCCTGTGAGGATGGACTGCTCGACCCTACCGCAGGGCTCGTTGAAGTGCCGCTCCCGCTTTCGTCCTGCAGTCATAGGGGCAGGTCGAAACGACCTCCCCGGAGATCAGTTCGCGCACGCCTTCCGACGCGATGGAACCTATGTGCACAGTTACTGGCGGAACTCGCCGACCGATGGCTTACCGACGTGTCAGATCATTCATTGCTAGCACCACGCGAACGGGCGAGCGAGCGAGGCGTGATTACATCGCGGATTACTGCTCCGGCCACGCCCGCGGCGACGAGTGACAGAACAACTACAGCGACAACCGCGAGCCGGGCTTTATAGCTTCCTTTCGTTCGCACGCCGGGTCACTACTCGGTGTCCACCTGAAACTGGTAGCGGAAGCGTCCGGCGAACATCTTGTCCGACGAGCCGAGCTGAACGGTGACGGTCTGACCCGGCGACACGTCTTGCGCCGAACCCTGCGCAGTTCCAACCGAAGGCGATTTGACACCGATGCGCTCCAGGGGACATGGCAGGAGATCGACCAGCTCTCCGCCGCGACGCAGACCGGCAAGACCTACTTCAGGCCGCAGATGCCTGTCAACGACGCGGTCGGCGCCAACCACTGAGGGTGCGCGTTGGCCGAGATCAACCGCTCTCGGGCCCTTCCACCGACGGTCGCGCAGTTCAGCGCACTGCTCGCGGTGTACCAAACCAGAGCCGCGAAGTGAAAGGCTGCGCCTCGAACCTGAAAACCGCAGAAAGGACAGCAAGATATGGCTCTCGGTTTCTACTTCAACCCCGGCTCGCTCACGCCGGCGCTGTACGACGAGGCGGTCAGCCGGCTAGAAGCGGCTGGCGCCGGTGCCCCGGCGGGCAGGCTCTACCACGTCGCCCTCGAGACCCACGGCGAGATTCAGGTGTTCGAAGTCTGGGATTCCCAGGAAGCGTTCGAAGCCTTCGGGGAACGCTGTTGCCGATCATGGGGGCGCTGGGGGCCGATCCCGGCCAGCCACAGGTCTCCACGGTGCACAACATCATCAAGGGCTCAGCCAGCCGGACAGCCTCCCCCGCAGCCTCAGACCTGCTCAGCGGCGTTGGATCGTCGTTTGGTTTGGCTTGGTGCCCTTCCAGGAAGCTCTGGACGCAACCGGCCCAGTGCCACTTCTAGACGGTGGCGGGCAACCCATTAGGATGCGCGGGTGGCTGTCCCCAGTGACCCGGCCCGCACGTGTCGTGATTGCGGTTGAGGAAGCGGTAAAAGGGGGCGTCGGGTAAGTCCACCGTCTCGCTGCACGTTGCGCTCGCATTCAGTCGCCGCGGCTTGAGTGTGGGCTTGCTCGACGCGGATCTCTATGGGCCCGACATCCCCCTCATGGTCGGCATCAGTCGAAAGGAAGTGGCGCGGCAGTGGCAGCTCCGGCGCAAGAACCGCATTCACCTGGAGCCCGTCGAGCGAGCAACTCGCGCATCATGTCCGGTGGGTTTCTTCTCGCCGAGCAACAGGCGCTGGCGATGCCTGCGCCGCTGTTGGCCGCTGCGCTGGGGCAGCTTGTGCGTGATGTTGACTGGGGCGGTCCGGATGTCCTATTGGTCGACTTGCCGCCTGGGACCGCGGATCTTCAGCAGCAGCTGCTTGGTGTGGTATCCCTCGACGGCGGTGTGATCGTTGTCGGGCCCCAGGACGTAGCCCACCTCGACGGCAGGAAGTTCCTTGATTTCTGGCGTGAGGGCGATGTCCCCGTTCTGGGCGGCATCGAGAACATGAGTGGCCTTGAGTGCCCGCACTGCGGCGAGCGGATCGACGTTTTTCCACCTGTGGCCGATGAGCGGTCGCTCTGGGCGGAGGGTCTAGCACTGCTTGGCCGGGTCCCGCTACTCCCGGAGGGTTGCGGCAGTGACACTGGCAGGCCGGCGCGTTCGACGCGATTGCGGCAAAGCTACTCGAGGCCCTCGAACGTCGTCCGGCCGCGTAAGAAGGTCGCTCCTCGCGCGAGGCGCGCATGGCCCAAGTATCGGGATTGTCGCGTCACGCATCACGACGAGCCAGGCGAGATCGCCGATCCGGAGCGGCGCGATGCTCACATAGCCCTGGTGACCACGAGGCTTGCCCGCGGGATCTGGAGAATGGAGATCAGATGAGTGAACCGCTGGATCTCCGCGCATCGGATTCCGACCGCGGGCGGATAGTTGAACGGCTGCGCGAGCACTCCATCGAAGGACGCCTGACCCTCGAAGAATTTACCGAGCGGATGGCAGCTACGTACCTCGCGCGCACCAGCGGAGAGCTCGAGGAACTCACGCGAGACCTCCCGTCTCCGCGCGCCTCGGTTACGTCGCGCCGACGACCGACACGTTTTCTCTTTTCGATCTTTGGTTCGACGGGACGTAAGCGACGGATTCGAATGCCGGCGGGTGAGCTGCCGAAGTTCGGCTTGAGCAGGCGTCCGACGAAGAACTTCGGGAACTCAGCGAAGCGCCGGAGGCGCATTCGGAGGCAATCAACACCTTCCTCGATCGAAATGTCGAGGCCGAGCCGGGGCCGAGCCAAGACGTCGCGCTCGCGTTGGACAGCTTCGCCCAGGCGGCAATGGAAGCGAAGCTCGAGCTAGACACTCGCGCCGACCGCTGACCTGATCCTCGGGGGACATTCCCGAACACTGGCGCTGCGAAAGGTCATGTCGTTTGGCTCGCCGTGAGCTAAGGAGTACATTCGGCTGCCGGGTGGTTCGTCGTGCCCGTCAGCGTCAGGAAAGGAAGCGGCCGTGCTCTTTCACGTCACTTGGGAGTTCATCGATACGAGCGAGGATGGCATTCGCAGGTCGCTTGGCGTCTTCTCGCAATGGCAGCCACCAGCGGGAGCCGAGTTCAAGGGGGCCTACGGCTTCGCTGATGGCGAGGTGGTGTGGCGCTGATTGAGGCTGAGAGCGCTGCCGCGCTCGCCCACACCACGGCCCCGTGGGCGCCGTGGTTGCGTTTCAAGACGAATCCGATCGTGCCGATCGAGGAATCGTCCGCCATCGCCGGGGAGGCCGTCGTCTTCCGCGACTCGGTTAGCTGAAATGTGGGCGCGCGTGGCGAGGTTCGAGGGGACCCGGCAGACATTGATTCGAGGCTCAGAGACTTCGCTCTGCCCTCGACGCGGGGGCGTTTCCGCCCGAGCTGGCGGACGCGAAGTTCCTGCTGCTGGTCGATCATGAGTCGGGAGGAATGCTCGGGGTGACGCTGTTCGACAGCGAGGAGGCGATGCGAAAGGCGACGAGGTGATGAACGCGGGGCCTGGCAACGCCGGCAGCCGCGCCTCCGTTGAGTTCTACGAGGTGCCTCTCCACACGCTCTAGACAAACGAA
>CAWFIT010000011.1:0-93086 GCA_963815965.1 uncultured Actinomycetes bacterium
GGCGATCTCCGGCTCGACCTCGACGGCGTACTTCCAGTCGCGCAGCGAGTCGCGCAGCTTCTCGAGCGTGATCATCTTCATGTACTTGCAGAACGCATTGCGGTTCACGGGCTCGAAGCGCTTGCCCGGCGCTTCCTTCTCGAGCCTGTGGATGATCCCGATCTCGGTCGCAACGAGCATCCGAGGCTTCGGCGACTGCTTCGCGAAGTTGATCATCCCCTCGGTCGAGAGGATGTGCGTTCGCTCGTTGCCGAAGGCCATCGCCTGTGACGCGCAGCCGCACTCGGGGTGCACGAGCAGCTCGGCGTCGGGCGCCTCGGCCTGCCAGCGCTCGATGTCCTCGGGGCGGATGCCTGCGTGGACGTGGCATTCGCCGAGCCAGATGTTCAGCTTGCGCCCCGTCACCTTCTCGAGCCAGAGCCCGAGGTACATGTCGGGCAGGAAGAGAATCTCTTTGTCGCGCGGAATCGCCTCGATCACGGCCTTCGCGTTGCCGGACGTGCAGCAGTAGTCGGTCTCCGCCTTCACGTCGGCGGTCGTGTTCACGTACGAGACGACGACTGCGCCTGGATTCTCGGACTTCCACTGCCGCAACTGCTCCGCGGTGATCGAGGACGCGAGCGAGCAGCCGGCGTCGAGGTCGGGGATCAGCACGGTCTTCTCCGGCGAGAGGATCTTCGCCGTCTCGGCCATGAAGTGGACGCCGCAGAACACGATCGCCTCTGCGTCGGTCGCCGCCGCCTGCCGCGAGAGGCCGAGCGAGTCGCCCACGTAGTCGGCGACGTCCTGCACCTCCGGCACCTGGTAGTTGTGCGCGAGGATGACCGCGCCGCGCTCGCGCGCAAGCGCCTTAACCTCGTCGTGCATGACTGCGATCTCAGCGGTCGTCATCGAACCTCCATGGAAACGTCGAGTGAGCGCGCTCCGTGTGTGAGCGCGCCGACCGAGATGTAGTCGACGCCGGTCTCGGCGATCGCGCGAACGGTGTCGAGCGTCACGCCGCCGGAAGCCTCGGTCTTCGCGCGGCCGGCGACGAGCGCGACGGCGTCGCGCAGTTCGCGCGGGGCCATGTTGTCGAGCAGAAGCGTGTCTGCACCCGCATCGAGCGCCGCGCGCACGTCTTCGAGCGTCTCGCACTCGACCTCGACCGGAAATCCTGTCGCGGCCGCACGGCGCACCGCCGACGCTACGCCGCCGCCGAGGCGCAGGTGGTTGTCCTTGATGAGAACTGCGTCGAACAGCCCGAAGCGGTGGTTCGTGCCGCCGCCGGTGCGGACGGCGAGCTTCTCGAGCGCGCGCAGGCCGGGCGTCGTCTTGCGGGTGTCGAGGATCGTCGCGCCGGTCCCGTCGACGGCGTCGACGTAACGACGCGTGAGCGTGGCGATGCCGGAGAGGCGACCGAGGAGGTTGAGCGCCGTTCGCTCGCCGGTGAGCAGCGCGCGCGCGTTGCCCGAGACACGGGCAACCGCGCCCTTGTGCAACATCGCCGTCGCTGCGCCACGCGCTCGAACGCGACGCTCTGGGTCCAGCTCGCGGAACACGGCCTCCGCGACATCGAGCCCGCAGACGACGCCTTCCTCCTTCAGCAACAGCGTGACGTCGAGCCGTGCCTCCGCCGGCACGACGGAGTCGGTCGTGAGATCGCCGTCGCCGAGGTCCTCGGCGAGGAAGCCGCGAATGTCGACAGCCGTCAGCTCCACGGCTCGAGCTCCGGCTCGCGCCGTCGGTCGCAGGACGGTGTGCAGTCCCGTCGAACGCAGCGCTCTCGGTCGGGAAATCCTCGCGGAAGTGACCGCCGCGACTCTCCTCACGCGCGAGTGCGCAGCGTGCGACGAGCGACGTGAGCAGGTGAGGGCGACGAGGTCAGCCGCTCGAGCCGGCTCGCGTTGCGAAGTAGACCCGCGTCCTCCCAGAGCGCCTCGCGCAAGTCGGGTGTCACAGCCACCGGCGCCTCGTTGAAAACGGGCACGTCCGAGGGACTGTCCCTGAGACGTGGCTCTTCGAGCGCTGCAAGTGCGGCGCGGCGGCCGAAGACGAGACACTCGAGCATCGAGTTCGACGCGAGGCGGTTCGCCCCGTGGACTCCCGTGCAGGCGCACTCGCCGGCGGCGTAGAGGGCCGGCACGTCGGTCGCGCCGTCGAGATCCGTCACGACGCCGCCCATGGTGTAGTGCGCCGCCGCAGCGACCGGAACGGGCTCCGTCTCCGGGTGAAACCCGGCGTCGATGATGCGCTCCATGAGCGCGGGGAACCGCGAGCGGTCGATCAGCCGCAGGTCGAGCATCGCGTGACGCTGCGCGGCGACGGCACGGGCGACGACGTCGCGCGGCGCGAGTTCCTCGACGAAACGGTCACCCTGCGCGTCGACGAGCAGCGCGCCGTCGCCGCGGAGTGCCTCCGACAGCAACAGTGACGAGCCCGCAAGCGCCGTCGGATGGAACTGAACGAACTCGAGATCCGCGACGGCAGCGCCCGCGCGAAACGCCATCTCGATGCCCTCGCCGACGGACCCCGCGGGATTCGTTGTGCGATTCCAGAGCGCCGCGTATCCCCCGGTTGCGAGCATCACCGCGCGTGCGCTAACGGCACGGGTGTCGGTGACGAGGCCAACGCATCGCCCGTCGGACATCCAGAGCTCGAGCGCACGCTCGCGCTCGCTAACGTCGATGCGCGGATGCGCGAGCACCGCTCGTGCGAGGACCTGGGAGATCTCGCGTCCGGTCTGCGCACCGCCGACGCTGTGCACGCGCCGTCGGGAGTGACCGCCTTCGAGCCCGAGCTCGTCGTCGAAGCGGACACCGAGATCGACGAGGTCGACGATGCGCGCCGGCGCCTCGGCCGTCAGCGCCCGCACCGCGCTCTCGCGGCAGAGGCCGCGTCCTGCGGCGAGCGTGTCCGCGGCGTGGAGCTCGGGCACGTCGCCTTCGGCGGTCGCGGCGGCAATCCCTCCCTGCGCGAGCCAGCTCGACGAGGTCAGCACCGGCCCCTTCGAGACGATCAGAACTCGGCCCTCGGCGGCGGCGCAGAGCGCGCCGTACAAGCCCGCGACGCCGCTGCCCACGATGACAAGGTCGTACCCTGGTGTAAGTTTCCGACTCACAGTTGAAAACCTCCGACCATTCTACCCACGTTGCCCTGGCCGCCGTCCTGCGAGTTCGCGGCTCGGAGCCTCAGGTGCTGGTCTGGGAGCGCGCGCGTGAGCCCCAAGCGGGCGCGTGGGCCCTCCCCGGGGGCTACCTCGAGCCCACCGAGACGTTGGAGGACTCGATCAGGCGACACCTTGCCGCGAAGGTCGACGTCCGCGAGCTCTCGCACCTCGAGCAGCTCGGGACCTGGAGCGCGCCGGCCAGGCACCCGGCCGAGCGCCAGCTCGCGACGGCTTACCTGGGGCTCGTGCCGGCAGACGTCGACCCGGCCGTGCCCGAAGACACGGCCTGGCACCCCGTCGACCGCTTACCGCGCATGGCGTTCGACCACGGCGAGATCGTGCTCGCCGGGCGCGAGCGGTTGCGCGCCAAGCTCTCGTACACGAATCTCGGCTTCGCCCTCGCACCGCCCACGTTCACCATCTCGGAGCTGAGGGAGCTCTACGCGGCCGCGCTCGGGCACGAGGTCTCGGCCACCAACCTGCAGCGCGTGCTCGTCCGGCGCGAGCTCCTCGAGGACACGGGCGAGCGCCGGCCGCCCGGCCCGCACGGCGGCCGCCCCGCGACGGTCTTTCGCTTCCGCTCGCGCGAGCTCGCGGTGACCGATCAGTTCGCGGTACTCCGACCACCTACCATTTCGGCGTGAAGCTTCTGCTGGTATTCGCGGCGCTGCTCGCGATCGCCGTGCCCGCAGCATCTGCGAACGAGTCGCGTCCGTGGCTCTGGCAGTGCGATCAGATCGCACGCCTGGACGCGCAGTGGCGCTGCTACGTGCGCCTGCTCCTGCAGGACATCGACAAGTCGCACAACCCGGCGGCGGAGCTGCCCCGCATCGACGGCCGGGCGCGCACGGCGGGAACGTCGCTCGAGGGCATGTGCCATGGGCTCATGCACGAGGTGGGCCGCCGTTACGGCGCCGAGCACCACGTCACGCTGGCGCGGCTGATGGACTACATCCCGCGCTCGAACGACCCGACCTGCTCCGCGGGCTTCGGCATGGGCCTCGTGATGTACCTCGGGCCGCAGATCATCATCAGCGGCGGACGCTCTGCGCTCGCGCAATGCATGCGCCTCCCGACGCGCTATCGCTCGTACACGTGCGTTCACGGCATCGGCCATGCGCTCATGCGCGCGTATCACGGCCGCCTGCGTGAGTCGGTCGTGGCGTGCCGCAAGCTCGGCGAGCAGGCGCCGGACTGCGCGCAGGGTGCCTTCCACGACTACTGGATCTCGCTACGAGGTGCGGACGGAACGGTGCGCCGCTCCAACGGCGTCTCGCCGCGCTTCCTCTGCAACGGACACCTGTGGTACGTGCGTCCCTGCTGGTTCCGCTACTTCGTCGAGCAGGCGACCGGACCGATCGTGGACAGCGCACGATCGATCCGCACCGCCTGCGCCGGGTTGCAGCGGCTGCAGCGCTACGGATGCGTCAGCGCTGCGGCGCTGTCGATCCCCGAGGATCCGCTGACGCAGACGCGCATCTGCGCGCGCCTCGCCGCACGGGACGCGAGCGCATGCCTGCGCGGCGTCGCGGTGCAGGCATTCGAGCGCAGCCCCGCGCGGCAGCGTGCGTTGTTCTCGCTGTGCGCGCGAATGCCGCACGGCGCGAGACCCGACTGCGAGCGCTGGTTCGGCCGCACGCTCGCGCTCGTCACCGACGGCCGCTTCGCCTGCCCCGACCATGCGTGCAGGCAAGGAGAGGCGCTGATCTCGAAGCCGCTAGTGACTTTCTCCTGACCTGCGTGTATCCTCCGCCAAGGTTTTCCGCGACGAAGGGAGGTGCTGAACATATGACTGTCCTTGCCGGCACCTCCGTGCGCTCTTAGCGCCCATCCCGGAAACCGACTCTTCAGGAGGAAATCACTTGCACCTCGAGTCCCTGGGTTGGGACGCGTCGTTCGCCGACGAGTTCCAGCCTTTCGAGCACGACGGCCTCGCGCCCGCGCGCGTGGCCGTGGAGCACCGAAGCGAATACGTCGTCTACACGCAGCACGGCGAGCTCCGCGCCGAGCTCACCGGCAGGCTGCGCCACGGCGACGAGCATCCCGCCGTCGGCGACTGGGTCGCCGTCGCGTCGCGCGCCGACGAAGGCCGCGCGACGATTCACGCTGTCCTGCCGCGGCGCAGCGCGTTCGTGCGCAAGGTCGCCTGGGCGGAGACAAAGCCGCAGGTCGTCGCGGCGAACGTCGACGTCGCGTTCGTCGTGAGCGGCCTCGATCTGAACTTCAACGTCAGACGCATCGAGCGCTACCTGACGCTCGCTTGGGAGAGCGGCGCCCAGCCCGTCGTCCTGCTGACCAAGGCCGATCTCTGCGACGACGTCGAATCACGCGTGTACGAAGTCGAGTCCGTCGCGTTCGGGGTGCCCGTCCACGCCGTCAGCGCGCCGCACGGCGACGGCGTCGACACCGTGCGCTCGTACGTCCCGGCCGGACGCACTGCTGCGCTGCTCGGATCGTCCGGCGTTGGCAAGTCGACACTCGTGAACGCGCTCGTCGGCACGGAGCTGCTCGCCGTACAGGAGATCCGCGAGGACGGTCGCGGCCGGCACACGACGTCACACCGGCAGCTGGTACCGCTACCCGACGGCGGGATGATGCTCGACACGCCGGGCATGCGCGAACTGCAGCTGTGGGATGCCGACTCGGGGATGGAGGCTGCGTTCCAGGATCTCGAGTCGCTCGCAGGGCAATGCCGCTTCGCCGACTGCTCGCACGGCCGCGAGCCCGGCTGCGCAGTGCGCGCGGCTCTCGCCGAAGGGACGCTCGATGTGGAGCGGTTCGAGAGCTGGCGCAAGCTGCAGCGCGAACTCGAGCGGCTCGCGCGGAAGCAGGACGGCCGCGCGCGGTCGGAAGCGAGAAAGGAGCGCGCGCGCTTCGCACGCGCGATGCGCAAGACCTCGTACTAGGAGAAGCGTCAGCCGATCTTCTCGCGGATGATCTTCGCCGCGTTCTTGAAGGCAACTTGCGCCCTCGTCGCCCCCACTCCCTGCGTCGACTTCGTCCATGCCAGGCCGAGGTCGGTCCACACCGAGCTCATCTGCGGCAGGTTGGGCACGGGAACGCCGCCGAGGCCGGCTCTGCCGAACTTCGACTCGATCGTGTCCTTGTAGTCCGCGGCCGCTCGCGAGTTCGCCGGGATCCGGGCATTGCCGTGCGCGAGATCGAGCTGCGCGCTCGGCGTGAGCATGAAGCTCGCGACGAAGTCGCGCGCGAGCGTGTCGAGGCCGTGAGCCGCGGCGTACTTCGTGACCATCAGCCCTTCGACCCGCAGGAACGGCACAGACGCGAGCTTGATCTTCGGCACCTGGATCACCTTGATCTTGAGCCCACTAGCCTTCAGCGCGGCAGCCTCCCACGGCCCGGTGATCCAGAACGCAGCCTGCTTGTTCAGGAACGCGCTCTTCGCCGCGTTGTAGTCGAGCTTCGAGTTGATGAGCCGCTCACGGTTCCACCTGTCGATCAGCGGGCTGTTCGACACGAACGTCCTGTTCGCGACGCCGATGTCGGAAGCATCGAGCAGACCGACCTTGTTCTTGCCGAAGATGTAGCCGCCTAGACCCGCGAAGAACGGGTGCATGTACAGCGCGGCGTCCTCGGGAGAGGCCTGCGGCACCGCGATGCCGAGGTTGCCCGTCTTCCGCTTCTTGAACGCGAGCGCTCGTCGCTCCAGCTCCGCGAACGTCCGCGGCAGCTTCACAAGGCCGGTGTTCACGACGAGGGCGACGTTGTCGAACGCGTACGGCGCGCCGTAGAGCTTCTTCAGCGCGATGCCGTACGAGAACGCATCGAGCGTGTACTGGGGAAACTGCCTCTTGACCGCCGTGCTCGGATAGAGCGGCAGCAGGAGCCCGCTCCCGACGAGCCCGCCGAGCCAGTCGTTCTGGCCGACGATCACGTCCGGCGCGTTCGCCGGCGCGACCGTCGCGAGCTCGTTGCGGATCGAGGCGAAGTCGTGAACGGAGATCGTCACCGGCGACTTGCCCCACGTGGTCGCGCTCTTCGCGATCGACGCCTGCTCCGCGCTGCTCACCCAAATCACGATCGGGGCGGCGCCGGTGCTGCGGTGCGAGGCCGCGATCGGCGAGGCGGCCACGAGCGCGGCCGTCACGAGCGCGAACAGGAATGTGGCGACGCGGCCCTCGGAGAACAGGCCGGAAAGCATACCCAGGGTCGCGGACGCGACAATCACCTCACATGGCGCTCCTACGCGACCGAATCCGTCCCGCCCTCTACGACTTCTTCGGAGGCCGGATGGAGATGCATTTCGCCGAGTACAGGCGCAAGGCGCTCGCGCATGCGCAGGGCCGTGTGCTGGAGATCGGCGGGGGCACGGGGTTCAACCTGCCCTACTACCCGAGCACGATCGAGGAGCTCGTCGTCACCGAGCCGGCGCCCGGCATGCTCGAGCGGGCGCGGCGTCGTGCGGCAACGAGCGCGCTTCCCGTCACCGTTCGGCAGGCGCCGGCGGAGGCACTGCCGTTCGAGGACGCCTCGTTCGACACAGTCGTCTCCACGCTCGTCCTCTGCTCGGTCGACGACGCCGACCGCGCTCTCGCGGAGATCCATCGCGTGCTCCGCCCCGGTGGCCAACTGATCTTCGTCGAGCACGTCCGCTGGGAGGATCAAGAGCGCGCGAAGTGGCAGGACCGGCTCGAGCGCCCTTGGATGGTGCTCGCCGACGGCTGCCACCCCAACCGCGCGACGCTCGAGCGCATCGAGGCCGGGCCGTTCGACGTCGTCGAGGTCGAACGCAGCGAGCTACCGCAATCGCTGCCACTCGTCAGGCCGCTCGTCACGGGCCGCGCGCTTGCCCGCAAGACAGAGACCGCTTCCTGAGGACGCACGCACTGCTCCGTCTGACTCCCGCCCTGGTTGCCTTGCGGCGCTCGCCGGCGCGCCTTCTGCCTGGGCGCACGGCGGAACGAGGTCCACCGGCTACATGTCGACCTTCTCCAACCTCCAGCCCCTCGTTCTCGGCGTGACCGTCAACGTCTTCGGCAGCAACAACACGATGAACCTGAGCAACTACAGCGGCAAGAACATCGTCGTTCTCGGTCGCGCCGGGGAGCCGTACCTGCGCTTCACGCCGGGCGGCGTCCAGGAGAACATGCGCTCGCCCACGACGTACCTGAACCACTCGCAGCCCGTGCCCGCAGCCGCAGGCTCCGCCGTTATGCCGAAGTGGCGCAAGGTTTCCAACGGAACGGGCTACGCGTGGCATGACCACCGGATCGTGCTGGACGGGCAGCAGCCCACCCCCGGTCGTCACCGCAGGCTCCGGACGTATCGCACCTCATCTTCCGCTGGGCGATCCCTGCGACGGCCGACGGGAAGCGGTTCCTGATCAAGGGCTTTCTCGGCTGGGCGCCGCCGCCGGAGAAGCCGGGCGAGACGCTCGAGCGTGGTGGATCGTCGCGGCCGCGGCCGGCGCCTCGGCCGTCGTCGCAACCGCGCTCGCACTGGCGGTCGAGGGCCCGCCGCGCGAGGCGGCGGGCCCTCTAGCTCAGTTCGATCTACGGCGACCCGACCGGGCAATTGACACCGCTGCCCGGGTTCGGATCCGTGCAGTGGATCCGGTGCTGGATGACCGGGCTCACGACCCCGCCCGGAACCGCGGCCAGGTAGTCCGCGAGATCCTGGTCGAGGATGTCCTGCGTCGTGATCCGGCTCCGGTTGTTCGGGTAGCCGTCGCCGCCGCCGGCGGTGAAGTCGTTCGTCGTCAGCGTGTAGTTGACGCCGCTCGAGAAGCTGACCGCCGCCCCGGTGCAGTTCCGTCGGCCGCCTGCCGGACGGCGCACGTGACGCGGTTACCCGTACCGGGGACCACGATCGCCGTTCGCCGCGAACGATGGCCGGCGTGCCCTCGATGTTGAACGTGAAGCAGAGGCCCGAGACCTGCCCGAAGCGGCCCGTTGCCCGTCGCCGGCAGCGACGAGACCGCCGTCTCGAGGTAGTCCTTGAGCTCCGCGCCGTTGATCGTCAGCGTCGCCGACAGGTTCCCGAACGGCAGCACGCCGAGCACCTGGCCGCGCGTGATCGGGAACTGGCCGGCGGCGGCACCGGGTAGAGGACGCCGGGCAGAAGTCGCCGGCTGGTGGTCGCACCGCCGGGCACGTCAGGTCGGCGCGGAGGCCGCCCGAGTTCGTGATCGCGAAGTCCGTCGCTGTAGGTCGAGCGATCGCGTCGGTCACGATGTCGCCGATCAGCGACTCGCAGCCCGGCCGTCGACGTCCGGTCGCGCCGCGCACGAGTCGGCCCGCGGGATCGCGACCGTCGACTTGCCGATGACCGTGTTGAAGATCGGCGCGAGCTGGGCGTTCAGGTCGTCGATCTTCGCCTGGATCTCCGGGTCGGGCGTGACGCCGATGTCCCACGGCTTGTGGAAGTCCGCCGTCTTGTAGACGACGCCGTCCTTACCCGGGCCGATCACGAGCCGGACCCGGGTGAACGGATGCCCTTGCTGCGGTTCTCGGTCACGAGCACGCCGTTCGGCCGCGTCGTCAGCACCTGCTGATCGGTGTGGTCGCCGATCACGGCGTCGACGTTCGCCACGTCGTCCGCGAGCTCGATCAGCGGCCCGGTCGGCGCCGTCAGCGTGCCGCCGGTCGCGCCGAGATGGCCGATCGCGACGACGGCGTCGACCCTCTTGGCGAGTCTCGCCGCCTCGGCGTTGATCGCGTCCAGTCGAGTTCGCGACGTGGAACGGGTCGAGCGCGCCGGGCTTCGTGAGCGACGGGATGTCGTCGTTCGAGAAGCCGACGATGCCGACCTTGCACGCCGTCCGGGAACTTGAACACGTGCGACGGCGACCACTCCTTCGGCGTGTTGCCGTTCGCGTCGACGACGTTCGCCGAGACGAACGGGAAGTTCGCCAGCGGGATCAGCTGCGTCCGCAGGAAGTCCGCGCCGTGGTCGAAGTTGTGGTTGCCGAGCCCGTCGATGTCGATCCCGATCATGTTCATGATCTCGATCGTCGGCTTGTCGCTCGAAGAACGTCGAGATCGGCGGCGTCGCACCGACGGAGTCGCCGGCCGCCATCTCGATCACGCCGGCGTGCTTGTCGCGTCAGCGCCGCCTCGGCCTCGTAGACCTCGAACCACGGCTTGAGGAAGCCGAGCCGCCGATCGCCGAAGGTCGGCGCCGAGCGGTGTCGGACGCCTCCGCCAGCGGGATCAGCTGGCCGTGGTAGTCGCTGATGTCGAGGATCGTCACCTCCTGCAGGTCCTCGGTGTGCTCGACGAGGTCGTAGAGGATCCGCCCGCGCGCGTTCTGCGGGCCCGGGATGTCCATCAGGAAGGCGATCGTCGGCGCAACGTCGATCGCGCGGAGGTCCTTGACGTTGTCCTTGTGCTTGATGCCCGGGCCCGCCCATGACGAACGTCGCGTGCATGTTGATGTTGTTCTTCAGGTCGACGTAGTTCGGCAGGTAGCCGTGCTGGCCGAAGAAGTGCGACAGCGCGATCGCCTGGTCCGCCGTCCCCGCGTCGGACTGGTACGGCGGCATCGAGCACGACGACGACGTCGCCGCTGCGGTTCGGATGCAGCGAGTCGGAGCCGTCGACATTGCGCAACTCCTCCTTGTCCATGATCTTGCAGCATCACCTGCTTGCCCGGGTTCGCCGGGTCGGTGAGCGTTCTGGAACGCGTCCTTGACCGCCGCGCGGACGGCCGCGTAGCGTGAGCGCCGGCTCGGCAGCGTCGGCTTGACGTAGATCTGGATCGTCCCGCCGGCCCAGCACGCCTTGGTGAGGTCGTCGAGACGTGGCGCCGTCGCGGCCGCGGTGACGAGGCGTTGCCGCGGCAGTTCGCGTGCAGTTGAGCCGTCGCTGGCGCCGCTCGCGTGCAGGCGGCGCCGCCGCCGGACCGTAGCACGGTCGTCGAGCAGCACCTTGTTGTGCGTTGACGGCGTAGCGACTGCGGCGCGAAGCCGTGGTCGGAGCGGCGAACGTCGTCGGGTTGCCGCCGATCAGCTCGCGCGTGACCCGAGCTTCTCGTCCGCGTCCTCGTACGCGCTGCGGATGTAGCCCTCGCGGATCGCGACGCGGTCGGCGGTGCCGCGGCCGGTGCACGTGAGGTCGTCGAACTTCGGCGTTGACGTCGTAGCACGGGTTCGGGACGCCGTCCGGCATCCGTCGGCGAGACGAGGCCCATGAACTGGTGCGAGACCTCGTCCGTGAACGGGTAGCCGACCATCGCGAGGTCGGTGTTGGTCTGCAGCGTGCCGAGGATGTAGTTGATGACCTGGAGGCTGTACGCCCGCTCGAGGTCGCGGCCCTGCTGAACGTAGGTGTCCTCGTCGACGACGCCGGCCTCCTCGGGGGCGAAGTCGGCCGCGGCCCACGGGAGCAGGTCGTCGGCGATTTCCTCCTCGAGCTGGTCCTCGCCTGCGCTGGATGCCGGAAGGCCGTGCAGCACGGCGTCCCGCATGTCGCGAGCGCGCGCGAGCGAGGTAAGTAGAGCTTGTAGTTGCTCAGGTCCGGCGCGACCGAGATCAGCTTCACGTAGTGGCCGACCGTCTGGCCGGCCCGAGTGCCGATGAGGCCGTTCGCGCCCGTGAGCTTGATCGGCAGGAAGTCGCCGACCGTCAGGTCGATCGACGGGCTGGCGCCGGTCTTGCCGACCGGGCTGACGATGGCGTGGTCGTACTTCACTCCCTGCCGACGACGCTGTCGTAGAAGTAGACGTTGTAGGTCCGGTTCGGGTTCTGCGCCGCGAACCCGACGGGATCGTCCAGGTCGTCTCCTTCGGCGTCGCCGCCGGGTCGCCGGTCGGCACGTCCAGTCCAGCCGCTCGCGTAGGCGACCGCGCCGACCGGGTAGATCGACGCCGAAGAGCGGCGGCTCCCGCCTGCTCGACCGGGTTCGGCCTGGCCGACGAGGACACCGCGGTTGGAGTAGAAGGTCGCGAAGTCCACGGTCGGGCCGTTGAGGCTCGGAGGCGATGCCGCCGACCCAGTCGATCTGAGGCCACCTTCTTGCCGGCCCGCTCGGCCGCGCACGCGATCGTGTCGGCCTGGAGGACGCCCGCTCCGGAGAACGACGTCCGAGTTCGCGAACGAGTCACCGCCGCGGTGGAAGGTGTTGTTCGTCGAGCCGTGCTCGCTCGGGTAGGTGCCGGTCGCAATCGTGTACCAGCCGACGCCGGTGTTCGGGGGGAAGGCCTGAACCATGCCGTTGTCGCCCGTGACCCCGTGCTTCATCAACTCCTTGTAGGTCGGCATGGAGCCGGCCTTGGCGTACTTCTCCATCAGATCCGGACGCATGCCGTCGGACGCGAACATCACGACCTTGTCGACCAGGCCGTGCCGTCCTTCTTGGCGACCGCGCTGGCGGCCCCGATCGTCATGACAATTGCAAGTGCTGCCGCGCCACAGAACGCAGGCGCGAGCACGCGGCGGCGTTTCTTCATGGACCTCTCCTCTCGGCTTCCCCTGATAAACCGTCGCGAGGAACCTACTTGGTTCGCGGCGGCTCGTGCAACCGACTGTCGGCGCTCGCTCGGTAAGAAGAATGGTGGCCCCTCCACGAGGAGGGGCCACCTGTCGTTCGCTTAGAACTGTGCGGCGAGATCGCTCGCCTGCTTGAGCAGGTCCTCGCCTTGCTCGATCCAGGCCTTTGCCTGCTGCTCGTCGATCTATTGGCCTCCGAACTCCGCGTTCCAGAGCGCAGCCCGGATCTGACCCGCGAGCGCGTCACGCTGGGAGCCCAGCGCCGCCAGCGCGTTCTCGGTGTTCGTGTACGTCGTGTCGCCGGCCGTGTTGCTCGCAAGCGCTCCGGTCGACGCACAGAGCGTGTCCATCGAGAACTGGCCGAAGGACGCGTTGATCTGCTTCCAGATCGCGCCGAGCTGCTCGACCGTCTCGTGGTGCGCATTGAGCGACTGCGGCAACGCGCCGCCCTTCAGGAACTCGGTCACGACACGGCCGTCGGACACGTAGTCGTCCTTCAGCCCGAGCAGCGTGAGCATCGTCGGCCGGATGTCCGTGTGGTCGGTCCACACCTTGTCGGTCTCATGCTTCTTCTCGATTCCCGGCCCGACCCAGCCGATCCACGTGGTGCGGATCTCCGGCTGGATGCCGCCGTGGTTCCAGGCGAACGACGAGTTCGGGTTCGTAACTGCAGTCGTGAGGCACGCGTTCGGGTCATTCCCCGGGCACGGCGTCGTGGACGACGCGCTGAGGAAGTAGTCGCCTTGGGCGAACGGCGTGAACGTCGGCGTCCTCTGCGGGTCGGCGGTGACCATATGCAATAGCTGCTCCTCGACCGGGTCTGCCATCGCGACGAAGAGCTTCTGCTGCTGCTCGAGTACGGGTTCGTCACCGTGATGTCCGACATGGCCTTCTCGAGATCGCGCGCCTTCGGCTGTCGCGCGCGCCGGATTGCCGTTGATGTAGACGTTCGGCGCAAGGTCGCTGTGGACGCTGAAGTCCGTCGTGGCCGTCGTGCCATGGTTCGCGTTGTACGTCGCCACGAGCCGCTTCAGGTCGCCGTTGACCTCGCTCACGTTCGCGTACGTGCACGCTTTGTGAACTCCGTCGCACGTCGGGTCGTCCGGCTTGGTGCCTCCGAAGTGGTCGCCCTCCTCGACGGTGACGACGAAGAGCGAGTTCTCCTTCGTGATCCCGTCGCTCTGCATTCGGTCGAAGAACTGTGCGAACGCCTCGTCGTACGACTTCAGCTGATCGACGTAGCCCTGCTCTCCCGGGCCGTACGCGTGATGGATCTCGCCGGCCAGGCCGTGCCCGTCGTGTGCATCCGAGAGGTACCCGAAGGTCACCGGGATGCCGGCCTCCTGCATCTGCGCGACCTCACCGAGCGTGTTGCGCGGGAACATCCCATCGAAGCCGGGGAAGCCGCACTGGTTGAACTGGTCGGTAATGGGATGCCCGGGGCCGTTCGTGTCGTCGACGCACCCGTTCCCGTTGTTGATCGCGCGGTTCACGGAGTAGGCGCCGAACAGCCCCTTGAAGCCCTGGTAGCCGTTGCGTGCCTCCGCCGCCCGGCTGGGCCTCATCGGGAAGCGAGTCTGCCTTCGCGTTCGGGTTGCCGGCGCAGATCGACGTGCCGGCGTTACCGCAATGGACGGCGATGCCGACGAAGTCGGTCTGCGCCTTGTTGCGGCGTGCGGTTCCCGCCGGAGACACCTGCGAGTCGAAGCCCTCGTTCCACTCGGGCGAGCCCTCGCCGAAGACCCGCGTCATGTCACCCGTCGGATCGGTCGCGTGCGGCCCGTAGACGGTGACGCCGCTCGCGTGCGCCTTTGCGAGGCCGGCTGTGAGGTTGAGCGTCCCGGCGCCGGAGCCGGTTCCGGACGCGATCACCGCGGTCTCGGCGTTCGCGTCCTGGTCGATGGTGATCGTCTGTCCTACCGCGAAGCCGCCGCGGTTGGCGACGTTGATGCTTGTCGCGCCGACGATGGTCGCCGCAGTGGAAACAGTCGGGCCGCCGCGGAAGACCTGTGCAGTGTTGTTCTCGAGCACCGTATTCGCGGCGCCGACGCTGCCGAAGTCACAGCCCGCGCGCGCGAACGGCACCCACGGCGCCGGCGCATTGCGCACCGCTCCGGTGCCGCCGAGCGATGCCGAGTCGTTGTTGACCATGTTGTAGTTCGTGTCCGCCGACGGCGTCGGCGGAGGCACCGGATTTCCGCCGTCCGTGAAGTCGGTCCAGTACTTGAACGAGGACGAGAACCCGACCCTCCGTCGGTGTGTGGTAGCCGTACGCGTTCGAGACGGCCTGGCCGTGCCGGTCGGGATAGAGACCGGTCAGCGAGCTCAGGATCCCGCCGCCGGTATGCGAGATCAAAATGGTGTGGTCGTTCGTGTCGAACGTCCCGTTGTCCTTGAGGAAGCTCAACAGGTGCGGCATCTGCTCCAGGTCCGACGGGACGTTCGGGTTGTCGCGCAGGAAGTGCACGTTGTCGAACTGGAGGTAGATGACGTGCTTGATGTTTCCCTTGTCGCCGAGCTGACAGCTCCCGGCGGTCGGTGGATGAGGGCCCTTCTTCGCGTGAGTGCCCTGAGCCGCGGACGTGAACGCCGCGGCCACCACGACGATCGTGGCTAGCGCAGCAAGCGCGCCCAAACTTCCTCTTCCTCTCATGACGTGTCTCCCTTTTCGACGTCCGCAAATATCGAGGCGAATCTAACCCACATCGAGAAGTACACGCGGAGGAAGGTGGATAAGTGACTCTGGTAGCCGACGGTTACGCGGCAAACGCGGCAGGCACACTGTCGGCGATGAGCCGAGTGATGTTGATCGCGGCGGCGAGCGCGCTCGGACTCGGCGGCGCATCCCTGCCGCTGAGGACCGTCGCCACGCGTCCGCTCCCGGGCGGGAGCTCGCGCCTCGACTACGCAAGCATCGACTCCAAGCGGCACCGGCTCTACATCTCGCACCTCGGCGGCGGGCTCGTGATCGTCTTCGACACGAAGGCGCGCCGAGTCGTGAAGACGATCCCGGCGCCCGGAGCGCACGGCGTCCTCGTCGTGCCGTCGCTCCACCGCGTGTTCGCGTCGGCGACCAACGATCGCCAGCTCGTGACTATCGACGCGCGGACGAACAAGGTCGTGTCGCGTGCCCCTGCCGGCGAGTACCCGGACGGGATCGCGTACGACTCCGCCGACCACCGCATCTACGTGTCCGACGAGTCAGGGAGCGCCGAGATCGTGTTCGGTGCGGGCGGTCGCCGCATCGGCGCCGTGCCGCTCGGCGGCGAGGCCGGCAATGTGCAGTACGACCCCGTCTCCGGTCGCGTGCTCGTCGACGTCCAGTCGCGCGACGAGGTCGCCGTGATCAGCACGCGTACGAACCGCGTCATCCGCCGCGTCTCGCTACCCGGCTGCGACCATCCGCACGGCCTGCTCGTCGACGCACCGCGACGCCTCGCCTTCGTCGACTTGCGACGAGAACGCGAAGCTGCTGACGCTCGACCTCGGCCGGATGAAGATCACCGGCACGGTCCGACGTCGGCGACAGTCCGGACGTGCTCGCCTTCGACCAGTCGCTGCGCAGGCTCTACGTCTCGGCGGAAAGCGGAAACGTCGCCGTCTTCGCCGAGCGCGGCCGCACGCTGGAGAAGCTCGGACAGGCGTTCCTCGCGCCCGAGGCGCATACGGTCGCGGTCGACTCGAGCACGCACCTCGTGTACTTCCCGCTCCAGGACGGACCGACCCTTCGCATCATGAAGCCCGCAGGCTGACGCCCCGGGCGAGGCTCACGCCCCGCCCGGAACGCAGCATCGACTTACGTGACGGTGAGTGTGCCGTTCATGCCGAAGCTGTCGTGGAACGGCACGTCACACGTGTAGTTCTTCGAACCGGCGGTGAGCTGCACGGCCCACGTCTCCGTGCCCCCCGGCGCCATGATCGTCCCCGCCTTGATGCCGTTCAGCGAGAAGTTGTGCTGCACCTGGCCGTCGTTCTTGATCGTGAACTGGATGCAGCCGGCCGGAACCGATGACTTGTCGAGGGTGAACTTGTACTCGGTCATGCTGACGTTGACCGTCGACGTCGGACTCGTGCACGTCACCGGCGTGGTCGTCGTCGTGCCGGTCGTCGTGGTCGTCGCGGTCGTCGCGGTCGTGGTCGTATGGACCGTGGTGACCGGTGGTGTCACGCCGACGCCGAACTTCCCCTTCATCCCGAGGGTGGCGTGCCCCTTGACCGTGCAGAGGTAGGCGATGTTTCCCTTCTTGCTGAAAACGACTTTCAAGGTGACCGACTGCCCCGGGTTGAGCAGTTTCGTCTTCTTGGTGCCGATCTTGAAGTCGTGCTGGATCTTGCCCTTGTTCGTGACTTTGAAGATCACAGTCGTTCCCTTGGGAACCGATCTCTTGGACATCACAAACTTGAACTCGGTCGCCGTGACCTTGATCGTCACGATCTTGGAGGACGAAGACCCCGCGCTGATCGCCGCAATCGCGAACGGTGCCGCGACCCCCACGGCCCCGACTACAAGGAGTGCGAGCGCAATGCGAACTCGTTGCAACGAAAACCTCCCTTGAGTGACCTAAATTTCAGGCCTGCCCGACGGTACCAGAGCAAAACGTGCGGTCCGTTATGTGTAGGTAAAGACGCCGGAGGCGGCCGTGAGGCCGCCCCCGGAATTCGATTGTCAGTTCCTTACGGCAGCACGAACGTGTAGATGGAGTCGTCGCGCAAGCCGTGCCGTGGTTGGTGAGCCCGAGCGGCCGCGAGACGTCGTTGTGGCTCTGGCCACCGACCGCGACCGACACGTACTGCTTGCCGTTGACCATGTAGGTGACCGGCGCCGCACCGACCGGCGCGGTCATCAGCGGCGACTTCCAGAGCGACTGCCCCGTCGCCGTGTCCTGCGCCTCGAGGAAGCCCTTGCCGTCCTGCGCGTTGCCCACGCCGAGCCAGCCGATGAACGTGATGCCGCTTGCGGTGTTCATCGAACCGCTGTAGCACGGGGCGGGCCAGTGCTGGTGCCAGGCGAGCTTGCCCGTCTCGACGTTCAGCGCGGAGAAGTTGCCGCCGTTGGCGGTCGACGTGTCACCCACGCCGAGGCGTGCGGAGCCGTACCCGCCGAACGCGCCCACGACCTGCGAGGCCCGCGGGATCTGCTCGAACGCAGTCGCACGATCCGACACGCCGCACGTGATGAACGTCTTGTTCTCCGGGCTGTACGAGCTCGCCGGCCAGTCCATCATCTCGAACGGCATGACGACGTACTGGGTCGTGTCGTACGGGTCGTACGCGCACCCGATCTTGTACGGCTTGCCGTCGGGCGCCGTCGCCGTTGCGTACGGCACGTAGTCGTTGGTCTGCGAGACGTTGCCGTCCGTGCAGGGCCGTCTGTGGCTGTCGAGCTTGTTGAACAGCACGTTGTCGGCCTTCGGAATCGGCTGCGTCGGCCAGCTGTTCACCTCGGGTGCGGTGCTGACGGGCACCTTCTCCTCAGGAATCGGGAGCAGCGGCTTGCCGGTCTCGCGATCGAGGATGAAGGTCATGCCCTGCTTGTTCACGAAGGCGACGACCGGGACGCGTCTTGAGGACGAGCTTCGTCCGCGTGACCTTCTTTGTCCGGATGACGGTCTTGAGCTTGCCGTGCACCTTGATGCGCTTCTTGTACTTGACCTTCACCGTGACCTTTGTGGGGATCTTGTACTTACCGCCGTCGAACGCGACGCCGTTGTTCGGCAGGTCCGAGTCCCAGAGGTCGTGGTGGGTGGTCTGGTAGCCCCACACCAGCTGACCCGTGTAGAGGTTCAGCGCGACGATCGAGTCCGTCCAGAGGTTCTTCCCCGGGCCGCGCGAGTTCCACGGATTCGGGTTGCCCGTCCCGAAGATCGCGAGACCGCGCTGGGTGTCGACGACCGGCGACTCCCACATCGAGCCACCGGCGTAATGGCGGCCCTGCGGATCGCCCTTGGGCCACGTGTCGCCGCCGGGTGCACCCTCTGCGGGGACGACCGTCCAGGTCCACAGCTCGCGGCCGTTTGAGGCGTCGTAGGCATGCATCGACGCGCTGATGCCGCCGTTGTCACCTGTCGAGTCGCCGACGAGCACGATGCCGTTGGCGTAGATCGGAGCGGCCGAGACCTTGCTGCCCTTGCGCCACGGGCCGACCTCGGTCTTCCAGACCTGCTGGCCGGTCTGCTGGTCGAGCGCGATGACGTAGCCGTCGCGCGTACCGTTGAAGACCTTGCCCTCACCAATCGCCACGCCCGGCTGCCGTCCGGCCGGCGGTGTGCCGCCCGCGGGGACGAAGCCGGCCTCGTACGTGGGCGTGTACTTCCAGAGCTGCTGGCCCGTCGTGGCGTCCAGTGCGAAGGTCTCGCCCTTCGGCGTCGTGTAGTAGTAGGTGCCCTCGTAAACGACAGCGTTGGCCTCGAGAGAGCCGCACGACGCGTTCTTCGTGCCGACCGGACACGTCCCGAGGTTGATGTGCCACGCCTCTTTGAGGGTGGCGACGTTCGACTTGTTGATCTGTGTCAACGACGAGTAGCGCCAGCCGGGAAGGTTGCCCATGTGGGTCAGCCAGTTGTTCCCGGCGGGGGCGTTCAGCTCGGCGGCCGTGAAGGCCGGCGCGGGCGTGATCGCGCGTTTCGCGGCCGGAGCCGCCTCAGATTTGGTGACTGTCGCCCCGATCACTGCTCCGACGAGCAGGCAGGACGCCAATGCGAGCAAGGCAACCCTACGCATCCGATCTCCTCCCAGGGTTGGTGCTGAAGCGGCTAGACGGCGGAACTATATCCGCGGCGGCCGGACATTTACAAGTCAACAATCTCCGGTTTTGGACCCGGGGGAGTGCCGCTAAAGTGCGCGACATGCGGCGCCTCCTTTTCGCTCCTCTGGCGGCATTGCTCGCACTCCTTGCGCCAGTCGTGTCCGGCGCAAGCGTCAGCCCAACCGGTGGTTTCCGTGCCACGACGGCCGCCGTCGCCACGATCACGCTGGGCGGGCGAACCGGCATCGACGGGCCGTGGCGGCGCGCGCTGAGGCTCAAGCTCAAGCGAGGAGGCATTCCGGTCAGCTTTTCCGTCTGCGCGGTCTGGGGTGAACCGCCGACGTTGACTCCCGCATGCCTGCAAAGCTCCGACGAGCGGCTTCCGGAGGGAACGCAGTTGCGCCTGGAGCAGCACCGTACCGTCGGCTGGAAGCGGGTCGGGCCTCTCCCCGGTGCCGACGCTTCACGCGGTGTTGAGCAACGCCGTGGCCGGAAATCGGTTCGGGACGGTCTTCTACCGCGTCACGTTGCGGGAAAAGGGAACGGGAAAAATCCTGCGGACGTCGAACCCGTTCAAGGTCGTCTGGCACAGATAGGCATCAGGGCAGGCCGAACGCCACGACCTCCGGCGTCGCTTCCTTTCTGAGCCGGATTCCGGCGCCGAAGAGCACCAGATCGTCCAGCACAGCCGGGCACGCGTTCATGCCTGCCCGCATCCGTGCGTGCCAGACGGGCTTCCCGTCGGCGACCGCGAACGCATACACCGAACCGTCGAACGTCGACGTGAAGACGAGGTCATTCGACACCGTCGCGCAGCCGAAGTTAGGCGAGGGCAGGAGCCGCTCCCACAGAACGTGCCCGGTCGCGGCGTCGATCGCGACGAGTCGTCCTCTCCCCCGTGACGGATCGACGGTGGACAGCTTTTGCGAGGTGGTCGCACTGCCCCTGCCGCACAGGTCGACAACGGGCACGAAGAGACGGCCGTCCGCGTAGGCCATCGGCGTCTCGACGCCGCCGAGCAGCCCCGGGCAGACGGTCACGCGGCGCCGCGGTAGCGGGCCGACGTCGTTTCGGTGCAATCCGACCAAGGCGGTCCAGCGGCGGCGGCGGGTGGCGCGGTCCCACGCGATTACCCGTCCTCCCTTGCCCGCCCCGAAGACGAGGTCGGAACCTCCAACCGTGGCGAGAATCGGCGTCGCTTCGAAGTCGTAATCGCGGATGTCGTGCGGCGTGACCTGGTCATACCAGAGCAGCTTGCCGGTGCGCGCGTCGAGCACGATCAGCGAGTCGGTGTACCGGGCCGGACCGGGGAACGCGGCACCGTTCGGCCGTTCGGGCGAGCCGCCCCACGGCGAGGGATTCGAGTTTCCGGCGTAGAGCCTGCCGTTAACGTCCACCGAGACCGGGTACCAGAGCCCGCCGCCGCCCGCCTCGAGTGGATAGCGCCAGCGCTTCTCGATCGTTACGAACTTCCAGCGAACGACGCCGGTCGCCGCGTCGAGCGCGTAGATCGCTCCGCGCCCGAAGGGCGCGTAGCCGACGGTGCTCACGAAGACGAGGCCGTTCCAGACGACTGGGGCGACGTCGACGAACTGCTCGCGCGCGCTCGTGAGGTGACGGCGCCAGAGCTCCTTGCCGGTGGCGACCGAGAGTGAGAAGGCGTCCGAGTCCGTCGCGCCGTAGACGCGTCGGTCGTCGACGGCGAGCCCGTTCGGCCCGTCGTTCGAGGCGTGATACCTGTGCGCCCAGCGCAACGTCCCGTCCGCGCGGTCGATCGCGTAGACATTGCTCCGGAGGTCCTGCACGTAGACGGTCTGGGCGTCGGCGATCGGCGTCGACGCGAAGATGCCGGAGAACGTCGGTGCGGCCGTCAACCCGAATCGCCAGCGGGCCTCGAGCTTCGCGACGTTACCGGCGTCGATGGTCGATCCTGTTGCGGCGCGCGTGCCCCCGAGACCACCGTTGGGGAGCTTCCACGTGGTGTCGCGGTCCTGCGCGCCGCAACCGGAGAGGAGCACCGCGAAGACGGCGGCCACCGCAACGCGCGCGCCCCGTGTCGGTCTTGAAGACACAGGCGTTGCTAGGCTACAGAACGTGAAGTTGAGCCTTTTCGCGCTCGCAGCGGCACTCGCGGTTGCGCTCGCGCCGGCGGCTCAGAGCTCGGTCCTGCGACCTGCGACGACGGCGCCACCTCCGGTCGTGACCATCAAGGTCATGATCACGGATTCGAAGATCGGCATGACCCCGAAGCGCGCGCAGCGGGGTACCATGGCGCGGTTCATCCTCATCAACCGCGGCGCGAAGCCCCACACATTCAAGCTCGGTCACGAACGACGCGGAACGGGAACGCAGACCGGGTTCACCAAGGCTCTCAAGCCGAGCGAGCAAAGCATCCTCATCTACTTCCTCGACTTCCGCGGCAAGCTTCCATACCTCGCCCCGCTTCCCGCCGACCGGACGAAGCCCGGCATGAAGGGCATCTTCACGATCTTCTGAACGGCGGGCTGGCCGCGCCGCGGTCGCGATCAGTGCGGTTGCCAGGCAGGAGATGAGTCACCCGTGGCGACATGCGTGCCCGTGGGGATCGTCGTCGTCGCCTTGCTGGCGATCGCATAGAGCGTCAGCGCCCCTCGGGCCACGAAGACCAGAGTCTTCCCGTCCGGCGACCACCCCGCGGGGCCTGTGTCGTTGAAGATACGCCGAGCGGCATGTGGCTTCGGAACGTTGGCCAGGTAAAGGCCGTACTGAGGGCACCGCCCCTCCCCGCAATCGGGGGGGCCTGTGCTGACGCGAGGCCCGACGTACGCGATCTTCTTGCGATTGGGCGACAGCGTCGCGGTCTGCGTGGTCTGAATGTCGAGTGTCATTCCGTAGTAGGTCAGAATCTTTCCCGATCCGGGAATCCACCTTGACGAGATCTCCTGATGCGGGGATGAGGATCGCCTTGCCGTCAGGAGTCCACGTCGGCCGACCCGCGGGCGGTGCTTGGGCAAGCAACCGCGGCTTGGTGCCCGATGCAGACATGACGTAGAGGCGCCACAGGGCTCGGTGCGCCCGGACGAACGCGATGCGCTTGCCGTCCGGCGACCAGACGGGGTAGGTGTCCCGCTTTCCGGAGGTGAGTCTGCGCAGGCCGCTCCCGTCGATTTTCAAGGTGAAGATTCCGGAGCCGAGCCGCGCGAACGCGATCTGCTGCCCATGGGGAGAGAATGACGGGGCGCTCGCCGGCAACTGGCCGGCGTCAGCTGCTGGAGGCCGTCGCCGGTCGTCTGGATCCGGAACAGCTGAGGGGTACGCGCCTGATCCGGGTACGCGGCAAAGACGATCCAGCCCGTGGTGCTCGAGGCGCCGCCGGCCGTCTGAGGCGGCGACGCGCGATACCACGAGCAGAGGACAAAAAGGATCGTCTTTGTGTCGCGACCGGCGCATCCCGCGCCGCCAGACTACCTGCGACGCCCCCGTCGGACCCGCGCAGATTTGTAAGCGAATCGTGAGTTCGACCATCGAATGAGGCCTCCCCATCGTCGAAGGACGAGCGCGATGAGTACGCCCTCGATGTCGACTCGACTCTCATCCCCCCGCCCGAGGGCCCGGCGTGTGCGCACACGCATCTGGACCTGGTTGGCCGGCGCCGACGAACGCGTCCTCGCGCTCGTCCCGAGCGAGCGGAGCTTCCTGGAAGCACAGGGGATGGTGATCTTTGCAATGGCCTGCGTCACCGGGTTCGCCGTCGCGGTCGCAGCAAGCGGGTGGTGGGACGTCCCCGTTACCAACGTGCTGTGGCTCGGGATCGCCTGGACCGTCGTCATCTGCATCATCGACCGCCTCATCTACAAGAGCTTCGGGACCGGCCGCAAGGCGAACCTGGCGCTCGCGGTGCCGCGCGCGGCGCTGTCCGTGATGCTCGCGCTCGTCCTCGGCTTGCCGATGGTGCAGTTCATCTTCAGTCCGTCGATCGACAATCAGCTGTCTCACTCCATCACCGTGCGGCAGAAACAAGCCAGGACCGCGGCGATCGCGTTCTACGAACCGAAGATCAAGACGGCGAACGCACAGATCGCAGCGATCGAGGACAAGGAGACGACGCTGCAGAACCGCGTGAGCAAGTTCACCCGCCTCAGCGGCTGCGAAGGCAACGAGCCGTCGTGCTCACACACGCATCTTCCCGGCTGCGGGCACTGGTGCCGCTACTACGCGCGGCAGGCGAGCAGCGCACGAGCCACTCTCGAGCGCGCGCGACCTGAAGACCAAAAGACGATCGCCGGGCTCAGGACGAACATCGCCGCCTGGAAGACAGACGAAGCGAACGAAATCCACAACCGCGTCTCTGCTCTTCAGGGCGACCGGGACCTCCTGGCGCGGGCCGAGGCGCTGTCGGCGATCCAGAAGCAACACCCTGAGGTCACGAAGTACATCCTCTTCGTCCTCGGGCTGTTCGTCTGTCTCGATCTCGTGGCGCTGGTGATGAAGGTGTCGCACCTGCTCATCACAGGCGCGGCCTACGAGGAAGTGGCGGCCGCGCTACGCGAGAGAGACCGGCTCGAAGCTCATCGACTGACCGAGGAGACCGCCGTCCTCAAGAAGCGGTTCACGCAAGAGGCGAAGGCCGAAGGGGACGTCGACGAGGTTCGGATAGATGTCGATCGGACGCGCCGGATCGCGAACGAGGAAGCGCTGGGCGAGGCGTAGCCTCGGTCACAAAGCATTCGCTAAGCACCCTCTAAGCGAGCGCAAAGCCTGCCGCCTTAGCGTGCTGCTTCGTCCAATCGTTGAGAGGAGACGGAGAGATGAAACAGACGCGTCATCGCATCGCCATCGCCGCAGTCGCCGTGTTGGGAGCTGTGATCGCCGCCGGGACGGCGGGCGCTGGAAGCGGCGGGAGCATACGGATCGAGCCCAGCTGGTACGACGGCCATCAGGTCGCGTTCCTACAGCCGTCGCTGTTCAGCGCGAAGCCGAACGGCGGCGTGCTCGGCTGCTTCGGACTCGGCCCCGACCTGTCAGGGATCAACCGGCCAACCCGCCCCCTGTACGTCATCTTCGACCAGACGGCAACCCAAGACCACTGCGACGGCGACCCCACGGCGTTCCGGCATGACCACGTGCTCTCGGTTGCGCCGGGCGATCCCGGCTATACGGGCGCCTGGACTCTCGTCCTGCTCGTCGAGGCAAGCCCTGGGAGCATCGACCTCGCCAGTCACCCGATCACCACGGCATCGCAGGTGACGGCTGCGATCGCGAGCGGAACGCTCGTCGACGTGACCTCGGCTTTCTCACCCGATGCGCCTCCCACGATGGTCGCGCCGGTCATCGGCGGCAGCTGACACGACGAGCACAGATCACGGAGAAGCTACGCCACTCTCCGCGGCCGAACGGCGGGAGGCCTCACCGTGCCTCCCGCCTGGGCCGTGTAACCCAGCGCGATCGCGTTGCGATGGAGCTAGCCGGACTCGAACCGGCGACCTCCTGGGTGCGATATGTGGGCAACCGTTCGCGCCCGTTCGCGCCCGTTCGCTAAACGGCTCCGTTACGCGGAAACCGCCTGCGGTGTTCGGTGCCGAGCGAACGCGAGCGAACGTCGAGTGTGACCACTGTGACCACGCGCGACGTCACTCCGGTTTGGCACGCCTTCGAACACGCTCAACTCGCGTAACGACCCGATCCTCCGTTCGCTCATCAATGAAGAATCGGAGGTTGCGCCGTGTCCACGCGGCCCAGACGACGAGATACGCAATACCGACGGCGTAGAGCGTCCACCCCGCGCCGAGTACGAGCGCTATCGGCAGCAAGATCACGAAACCCAGCGCACCCAGATCGCGGAGCGGCACGTGGAGCCAGATCGGCACCACGAACCACGCCGAGTTCAGACGACGAAACATGTTCCCTCCTACTCGCCAACGAACGCTTGCAGAAGCTTCGCGCCGAGTTGCTCGCGCGCCTGGTCGGTCAGTCCCGCGTAGACGGTCGCGGTCACGCGCGGGTTGGCGTGACGCGCCGCAGCCGCGGCCTCGGGGAGCGTCAGCCCACCGGCGAGCGCGATCGCGACGAACGAATGGCGGAGGTCGTGAACGCCGACGCGCTCACGGCCTTCGCCGTTCAGCTTCGCCGCGTCACCGGCGGCGTAGACAGCGCGGAGCACGTTCCTGCGGCCGTGCGGCTTCCCGCGCGCGGTCGTGAAGACGAGCGCGTCCGGCCGTAGCCGCGCGAGCGACTGACTCGCGACGCGCGAGCGGTGCGCACGCACCTCGTCGACCAGCGCCGGCAGCATCGCCACGCTGGCCGCGGACGCGGCGGTCTTCAGCGGCACGCGCACGCCGTCCTGGCCGAGTTGCGCGGTCACGTTGAGCGTCGCGGCCTTCAGGTCGACATCGCGCCAGCGCAGGCCGAGCGCCTCCGAGAGCCGCAGCCCGGCGAGAGCGCACGTCGCCGCAACCGGGCGGAACGTGTCGCCCATCGCGGCGAGCAGCCGCTCGAGCTCGTCCGGCGTCAGGTAGCGCGGCTCGCTCTTGCGAGCGGCGCCGGGACGGTCGTCGCGGTCCAGGTCGCGAACGACGTTCCGCTCGACGACGCCCTGCTTGACGCCGTAGGCGAGCAGCCCGCTCAGAATCCCGAGCAGCCCTGTCCGGCTGCGCGGGGAGAGCTTCTTCGCCGCGAGCACGTCGAGTAGCCGTCGCACGTCCGCGGCGGCCAGGTCCGCGGCGAGCCTCGAGCCGAGCGTGGGCCGGACGTGCAGCCGCAGCTGCTCGCTGTAGTGCGCGACCGTGCGCGGCGAACGCCGACGCCGCGGGTCGGTGTCGCCGACGCGAGCGTTGAGGTGCGCGATGTAGTCGGCGGCGAGCTCGTCGACCGTCGCGCCGACCCCGGACTTGTGCTGGTCGCCGCGGTCGAAGTCGACCTGGAGCGCCCGCAGTTCGGCGATCGCGTCGGTCTTCGTCGCCGCCTCGAGCCGGACGCGGCGAACGTTTCCGCCGAGCCGCAGCCGCGCTTCGTAAACAGTCGCCCCGTTCGCGAGCGTACGCTCGAGCAGACCGGGCACGCGACGGTTGCCGCTGTAAACAGGCTTACGTGTTGTCGCACCATGCCGATTCATTTGGGGTCTCAGGCTTTCTTCGTGCGTTTGGCGGACGGCCTCTTCTCCCGCAGAAGACGATGCGCCGTATCCCTACTGAGATGGGTAGTGCGACACATCCGCGAGACGCCGAGTCCGAGCTTTTGTCCCTGCTTGAGCAGGTCGCGCAATTCATCGCGGGCCGCGCGAACATCGGCCTGCGCTCTCGCTCGACGGTCGCCATTGAGCTCGAGCGCAGCGAGTACCGATGCTGGAGAATCCACTCGTTCATCAACTGGGCCAACCCCGACGCGTACGACAGGGAGCTTCGTCGAGCTGTACCACGACTCGTTTTGTTTCGCCATGTTTCCTCCCGGTGTAAGAGTGCCTGACACTTTGCAGTGTCTACTAATCCGGGAGATGTGTCAAGGGGTCTGACAGTTTCAGTTCAACGCGTCCACAGCCTCGGCGCTCACGTAGAGCCGACGCCCCTGCCGCTTCGACTCGAGCCGCCCACGCCTGACGCGCATTCGTACCGCGTCCGGTGAACAGCCGAGCCGGGCTGCCGCCTGCTCGAGCGTCAACCAGCGCGGCGTGTTGTCGCGCTCGAGGTCGGTCACCCGATGTTCGAGCGGCTCGACCTGGTCGGCGACGAGACGCTCGAAGAGCCGGGCGAGCTCGTCGGCGTTGCTCACGCCGCGTTTGGCTGCCCGAGTACGAGCTCCTCGAGCGCGGCCGCGAGCTCGTCCAGTCCGCGCGCCATCCCCTCGGCCGTCGCGGGTTGCCGGCGAAGAACGAGCGCGAACCCGCGCATCGACAAGGCGGCATGCCGGACGACGGCGAACAGGCTCGCTATCACTTCGCAGGCATCCGCCTGGTCGCTCTCGGCCACGGCTACAACGTCGCTTGCGAGCAGGTAGTCGCGCAACGCAGAGAACGTCTCTTCGAGATCCTCGTACTCGAGCTCGTCACGACGCTCGGTCATGACCTCACCTCGTCCGAGAAGCGCCTCAGCTCGGCCCGCAACTTCTCGATCACCGCGTCGGCACCGACGCGGGTGAGCATGTTCCCCGGGACGCCGGCGATCTCACGGCAGCGGACCGCCCAGTCGGTGTCCGGGTCGATCCGCTTCAGCGAGCGGACGAGCGTGACGAGCTCGGCCTTATGCTCGTCGGTCGGTTTGATCTCGTCGGGGATCGGATCGCGCGCGCGCGCACGCTGCTCGTCGTCGCGCGCACGACGGTCGTCGCGACGTACGTCGTCGCCGGTGGGGATCTCGTCGGCTGGGGTGCCCTCGAACCCCTCGAGCTCGAACACGAACCCGAGCGGCAACCTGAGCGCCTTCGCCGTCGCCCGTGTTTGCGCCATCGAGCGGATCGCGTAGTCGTCGGCCCTCGCCCACTTCCGCTCGGACCGCAGACACTCGCTCTCGGCGGCGCCGACGACCGCGCCGTCCCGGGTGCGTGCCTCGACGCGCGCCTCCCAGCCGTCCTCGGGCTTGCGCGACCAGATGACGACCGGGAACACCCCGAGCATCGAGCCGAGCAGGGTCCAGCCGCCGATCAGGACGTAGTCCTTGCCGTTGATGTTCGCGAACAGCTTGCGGTCACGGACGACGCGCGCGAGCGCCTTCGACACGTCGGCCGCCTTGACGACGACGAGCTCCGGGTCGTCAGTGCCGAACAGTCCCGGCGTGGCCGGCTTCTCGTACACGACGGGGAGCAGTTCGTCCTCGTCGACGATCTCGGCGACGTCAGACGGCATCGGGCACCGCCTCCTTCTCCTTCACCGGCGGTGTGTTGCTCGGAGCCTCAGCCGCCTTTTCCTCCGCTGCCGTCTTCTCGGCCGCAGCTTTCGCCTCGGCCGCCGCCTTGTCCGCGGCCGCCTTCTCCGCGGCCGCCTTGACCTTGATGGTCCCGGCGAGCTTCTCGACCGCGCGGAGCAGATCGCTCCACTCTAGGCGCGCCCCGGCGGTGACCTTCGGGTCACGGTGACCGAGCATCACCGCCAACTCGAAATACGAGAGAGCTGTGACGCCGCTGTGCTCGTGGCTCATCCGCAGCGCCCACTCGAGCGCCCGGTCGCCGTCCTGCGTGGCGACGAGACGGCGGGTGTTGATGCCGAGCCCCTGGGCGGCCTGTGTGACGGCCCACCAGTCGGGCGCGGTGTTCTTGCTGTTGGTCATGATGCTCTCCTCTCCTGCCGCCCCTCTTGGGCGGCGGTGTATTCCGCGGCGAGTTGCTCGTACAGCTCGTCGCGACACGGTTTGCAGATGCCGGTCACGGGCCCGACCCGTGACCGGTGCTTCGGGCAGATGCGTCGGCGCGTCGGCGAAGCGCACGGGTAGGCGTCGTGGAGCTCGCGACGACGCCGTTCGACGAAGCGGTGCCACTGCGAACGCCCGCTCAAAACACCCTCCGCAGTTGGGCCACGCCCTCTCTCACAGATTCGGCCCGACTGGACTGGAGCCGCTTGTTCATGCGGTTTCTCCAGTTGGGCCAAATTCTAGGGAGAGGGGTTGGCCCGACTGCAGCCGCCACCAGGTCGTCGCCGGGAACCCGCGCCGCTCATGCTCGACCTCGAGCTCCTGCGCGGCGCGCTTCAGCGTCCGCTCCGAGATCATCCCGGCCGCGGCAAGCGTCTTCAGTCCGGCCGAGTCGTGCCAGTCGCCGTCGGCGAGCGCGTCCTCGAGGAAGAGCATCGCCGCGTCGGTCTTCTCGATCGTCGCCGGCGCCAGCACGTCCTCGCGCAACACACCCTCCGCGATCTCGACGAACTCCAACTTCATCGTCTCGATCGGTCCGCTCTCGCTGAAGATCGAGACCGGCTCGACGCGCCAGCGCTGCACGTCCGCGACCGCCCCGTAGTTCGACTTGTGATGCGCGACCAGCCGCGACCAGTCCGGGTCGGCCGGGTCACGCGTCACCGTCAGCACCGAGCGCGCCGCGTTATAGAACGCCGTCGAGCCGTTGATGCGCAGGTACGGGTCGCTCGAAGGCGCCTTGTTCAGATGCGCGTTCTCGATCACCGAGAGCCGCGAGCGTTCCGCCAGTCGCGCGAGCTGTCCGAGCACGACGCGCACGTCCTGATCTCTGTGCGCGTCGAGCTTCAAGTCGATCGCCGCCGACACCGGGTCGATGAGCAGCGCGCGCGCGCCCGTCTCCTGCACGTGCCGCTCGAGCTCCGGCAGATCGGTCGGGAACGAGATCTCGCCGCCGTCCCCCTCGAGCTCGAGCACGAACAGGCGCGCGAGATCGCCGCCGGTCGCTTCGAAGCGCGGCCGGATCACCTGCGCGGCCGCGTCCTCGTAGCTGACGATCAGCACGTTCTCACCGGCGACGGTGATCTCGCTCGCCCAGGCGAGCAGGAGCGCGGACTTCCCCAACCCGCCCACGCCGGCGACGAGCGTGAGCGTCCCCACGGGGACGACGCCGTCGATCAGCCACTCGACGGGCTCGGCGGCGATCAGGGTGACCGGTCGCCGCCCAATCGCATGCTTCCGCTTCGCCGGCTTCGGCTTCGACGGGGGTGGCGATGACCGGCGGCGAGCCAGGGAGCTCGTCGAGCAACTGGAGCAGCTCGACGTCGACCGGGTCGAGCGGCGGCGGCGCCTCCTTGCCCATCACCCAGCGGACGACGCCGCTGATCTCACCGGCGCGGCCCGTCGGCTCGACGAAGCGCTCGCTCAACTCCTCGAGCGCCGCCCGGATCGCCTTCGCCCCGAGACCTTCTCCGCGCAGCCGCCTCGCGTGATGCATCAGCGCCGCATGCCGGTCGCCGGGATCGATCGGCTCGCCGCTGTCGAGCAGTTCCGCGACATGCGCGCGGCCGCCGCCGGCGAGCTCGCGCAGCCGCTCGAGCAAGGTCACGTCGAGCGTAGGAGGACGAGCGTCCTCGGTCTCGACGTCGACGTTCTCGAACGCGTACACGAGGCCGGACGGGTGACGCCCGGGAGGACTGAGCAGGTAGCCGTCCGAGATCACGGTGACGCGCTCCGGTGTCAGCTCGACCTTCAGGCCGGGGCAACCGGGCGGAGCACTCACGTACCCGTGTGTTCCGCGCGCTGTGCGCACGCGCCAGGCGTCGTCCGGCAGGACGAGCTCGTACTTCGCGGCGAGCTCCTCGAGCGGCGCGCCGTCGAAGTCGAAGAGGACGAGCTTGTTGACGACCGCCGGTGTGACGGGGTTCCTGCTCGCGAGCTTCCTGGTAAAGAAGCCGGCGGCCGCGCCCGGCTCCGGGGAGAGCGGCCGGGCTTGCTTCCACGACCCGGAGCCGCTCTCCCTGCACGCCTTCGCGTCGGGGCCGGTGTTCGTCGCCGTCCAGGCGAGCGCGAGCGCGAGCCGGCTGTAAAAGACGCCGTAGGCGTCCGCGCTAGAAGGGATGCCATCCGAGTCCTCGGCGGCGTCGTTCTCGGACGCGCGCGCGACGGGGATCGTGCCGTCACCCGAACGCACGGCGACGCGCACACGCCAGGCAGGGCTACGACCCTCCTCGGCCGGCGCGTCCTCGAGTCGTCGGACCGCGACACGGTCGCCGTGGCTCGGCGCCGCGGAGGCGATCCTCTTGTCGAGCTGCTTGCGCCCGCCGAAGAAGAAGACCTCTGTCCCGTCCTCTTCGGTCATCAGGTAGACGGGCGTCAGTCCGTAGTCGCCCTGCCATTCCTCCTGGCCGCGCCACCAGCCGGTCAGGGTCGTACCGACATCGAGCGCGCGCTTGACGCCCCATTCGTTGCCGTCGTCGTCGGCCTGGTCGTCGTCGAGCTCGCGGAGCAGCTCGTCCCAGCCGCTCACGACGCATGTTCCGCGGCGGACGCTACTTCTGGAAGGGCGAGAACGACCCTTTCGGTCGCTGTCGTACCATTCATCCGAACCTCCTCAAGGTCGGGCCCCGCGGCCGAGCCTCCACTCGACCGCGGGGATGGGATATGAGCCTCAGAAGGTGCGGTAGCCGGAAAATGGCTGTCCAGCAAATCGGCCAGCGACCTCGCCGCCAGCCGAGTTTCCGGGTCTACGAAGCCGTTTTCAGTTCGTGCAGGTTGATGTAGGCGGGGGTAGGCGACAAATGGCCGTTAATTGTCAGCCACCCCTTCTGGCCGCCATCGGCGAGCTTGCCGTCGGTGATCAACTCGAAGATCAGGTCGACCTCGTAGGGAGTTACCTTCGCGTCGCTGGCGATCCGATCTCGCAGTGTCCTGCCGAGGTAGTCATCGTCCATCTGAGCTGCGTGAGCGCGACGGACGACGTCCTCGACGCCCGCGCCGACATAGTCAGTTCCACGCCGACCCGGCCCGCGTCTCTCACTTATCCGTGTTCTGGTGGCGCCGAGGAGCTGCGTCTGGACGATCTCCCAGACGAGCCGCTCGCGCTCAGGCGGCACATACACGTCCGGCCCGCCGAAACTCGACAAATCTTGCACGCCGAGCGCATACAGCTCGTCACCGACATCTGGACGGGCAAGCAACATCAACAAGGCTCCGGCGGACGACCCGTAATCAGCCTCGAGCGCCGCGATCTGGTCCGCGGAGAGCCAGTCGGACGCCGGCATCTACAAAGGACGGGTCGACAGCAGCACGGATGCAGCCTAATCCGTCGCCAGCTACAGAGAAGGCGCCCGAAGGCGCCCTCCCGTGAGCCAATGCTGTGCTGCGTCGACTCGCCCCTGACCCGACCCATCAAAGGGCGAGAACAGGCGATCGCACGAGCGACCCGCCGATCGCCGCCGATTGCGGACGAACGCGACCTCCGGGGGAGGGATTTTTCTAGAAGGGCGCGGGATGTGAGCCGCCGCTGTCAAAAAACGACCGGGGGTGGCTCACCCTGCGGGGCAGCGAGACGCCCGGTTAGACAACGGTGGTCTAGCGGATCGCCACGGGCGCGCGGTGTGTCACGGGCTGGCCGCCGTTCTCGTACTGGGCGAGCTTCTCGAGCAGCTCGACGATGCGTTGGTCTTGTTGCTCGACGAGATCGCGGAGCCGCTGGATCGTCGCGCGTGTGTTCGCGTGCGCGATGCGGGAGCCGCTGCTGTAGTTGCACTTCCGGCACGCGGCGCGCAAGTTCTGTTCGGCCCAGAATAGTTCGGGGTGGGTGCTGGCCGGGTAGATGTGGTCACAGGTTGTTGCGCGCATGGTGCAGCCCGGCTTTTGGACTTGGCAGATCCAGCCGTCTCGCTCGAGGATGTAGCGGCGTAGCTTCTGCCATCTGGCTGTTGAGTAAGGGCTACCGCGCATCGCTCGACCCCTCGGTCAGCGAACGCTGAGAATGCGGCCGGGTGGGCCGTGCTCGAGCTCGCCCTTTGGCCGTCGCAGTTCGAGTCGGCCGTCCGCCTTCGGCCAGGGGTAGCCGTCGCCGTGGCGTCGGTCGATGAGCCGGGTGCTGCAACGGTTCTCGCCGCGCAGGCCCCCGCGGAGGTAGTCGGCGCATCGTGCGAGCAGCGGCGTCTCGGTTCGCCACGAGCCCGGCCATGTGAAGATGTCCCGTCGCTCGCGGACGTCGCCTGTTCGCCAGTGCACTGGTTGCGCGGAGAGCGTCAGCGGGGAGAGGGTCAGCGCGAGCGCGAGCAGCTCGGGCTCGGCGGGCGATGTAGCTGCGCTCGTTGACGCCGTCGCCGATCATCATCAACAGCGGCGAGAAGAACACGTCGTGTTCGACCTGTTGGATGCGGTCGTTGTCGAGCACGGCGACGACGTCGACGCCGCCGCCCTTGGCGATCTCGCCGTAGATCAGCCGGCCGAGCGGTTCGCCGTCGTGGTCGAGGTCGACGGGGACACCGTCGTCTGGGAGCTCGAGGGCGAGGTCATCGTAGGAGTGTCCGCCGATGATGCGGCCGGTTGCGGAGCGTTCGCAGGCGAGCCCGCGGATGGTCGAGGCTCGCCCCCAGATCGTTACGGGCTCGCTCATGGCCGCTGTCCGAGATTCGGGATCAGCCTCCGACGCCGGGGCGCCGGCACGGGTTCGAGAGACTTCGCGCTCGGCGGGAGGCTGGCGAGGATCGCTTCACGCTCCGCGGCGGTTTGCGCCTCGCGCTCAAGGCGTTCGCGCTCGAGCCTTTCACGTTGTTCAGCATCCCAATCAGGACGCGGAATGACGAACGTCGGCCCCGCCGGTTCAGGCGCAGGCGCGACGGGCGCCGGGTCGAATCGCAGGCCGCGGCCCGAGAGGATGTCGTCGAGAGTGCCATCCTTCGCCAGCATCTCGGCGACGGCGCCGCTCGGCTCGAGGGTCTCGTGCACTCCTTGAATTATGGCCGCAGGGTCGGAGGCGCGCGGCCGTGTTTTTGCGACGGCTGGGGCTCGGCCTCGCTCGCGAGCGCGTGCGGCCGAAGCGGATGCCGGGACTCGAACCCGGACTTCAGAGCCGGATGCCCTGCCGTCTGCCACTCGACTTCCATCCGCGCTCACACGTCGCGCTCCTCGTGGCTACCGGCGTCATCATCTCACTCGAGCGCCACGCAGCGCGGTCGCGGGATGCTGAGGAGCGCGTACGAAGAATCGATCATGCGACGTCGATCCCGACCTACAGCTTCGGCATGAACCTTGACATGAGCCGTGCTGCAAATTGACCCGATTGGTTCTAGTAACTCGCCGATCGGAATGACAGAGTGGAGTTGCGGAGCCAGGCAAACCGGCTTGGCGGCTAGACACCTCCCACGTCGGCTAGGGCACTTGCTTGCCCTCACCTGGCTCCGCGTCTAATCCTCATATACCGCGGAGTCGCCAAAATTATTCCTCGGCAACCGACCGCAACGGATGGTCGAACTTCGTCGACCACCTGGGCGTGTCGTTCCTGCTTAGCCCGGACAGGGGCGCACAGAGCAACGTAGCGGGATTCTGCGCGGGGTTGGAGCCGTAGGGATCGAGCGCCGAGGGCGGTCGCCCATCGGGTGACCGCTCTGCCGCTCCGCGGTCGGTTGCGCGCAAGCAGACGGTTGATGGCTGGGTGCGTGTGAAGATCGCGCTCGTGTTCCGCTTCCTGCTCGTTGTGAAATGCACCGATCGTCCAGGGTTGACTACCCATCTTGGTGATGGGATTCGCGCCAGCGGGTGACACGATCTACGAGTGATTCGGCAGTTTGCGGCAGGACTCGCCGGCCTCGGGCTGATCGGCGGGGTGGGGAGCGTCGTCTACAACAACGATGGCGACGCCACTGTCAAGATCAAGGACACGAGTGGCCACGTGCAAACCGTGACGATAAAGAGCGGGGACGGTCCGAAATACAAGTGTCCTGAATCCGCTGAGAACAAGCTTAAGTCGGCAGACATCACGCTAGGGCGGATCGAGCTAACGATCCAGCATGTGGAGCGCGAGGAGAAGCGCGAGGTGAAAAAGATCAAACACCTGTACCCCAACGGCGGCCCGCCTGACTCCGTCTTGAAACGGTACTACGCTCTTTACCGCCGCGACGTTCGGCTCGTCAAGGCTTACAACGCCGAGAGCGATGCTCGCAACAACGTCCTTAGCCAGGAATGCGAAGTCGGCGAGTAAAGAATCATCTCCGACGCGTCGGAGATCATCACGGCTTTGTTCCGCTACCTGCTTCGTCTGCCTGACGGCGAGCCGCACGACCCGGCGATGCTCGTGACGGCCGTGCCGACGTGGGGGTCGGCGACGTGATGACGGTCGAGCGCGGCAAGCAGTTCCGCGTGATCGCGATCGACGACTTCCCGCGCGCGGAGCTCGTCGAGCAGGATGTGCGCGCGATCTTCACCGTCGAGCCCGTCTAGCTGTGACCATTCTGTGACCACGAGGAGCGCGCCGTTTCCCGCCCTAGCAACAGAAAGCCCCGTCTAGCGGGGCTTTCTTAAATGGAGCTACGGGGACTCGAACCCCGCGACCTCCTGGGTGCGATCCAGGCGCTCTCCCAACTGAGCTATAGCCCCGCGAGGGAGGACAGTGTAGCCGCGCCTTAGGCGGCCGTTTGCGTCGCGGGCGTCTTGCCGCGCATCTCGTTCAGCCGGCCGGTGCTGATCGCCGCAACCATGTCTTTCGACTCCTCGCGATACCAGCTGCCGTCCTCGAACTCGATCGCCGGGAAACGCTTCTGCCCGGTGTGCTCGACCATCGTGGGGCGTGCGCCGAACCACGGCTCCGGCGCGAGCTCGTAGTCGATACTCGCATCCTTGAGCGCCTTCTCGACGCGCCAGCACGGATGTCCGCTGAGCTTGTTCCACTCGTAACTGCAGCGATGAAGCCTGACCGCCACGGTGTACCTCCCACGTCGTTGGCATCCCTACGATATGCGCGTGCGTTTGGTCACTCACGGCGCGTTGCTCTGCGCGCTCGCGTCGGTCCTCCTCGTGTCGCCCGCCGAAGGCTCGGCGCAGGCTCGCCGTACGGTCACGATCACGCTCTACGGCAGCGGCAAGGCGTTCTGGAAACTCAACGACAGTAAGGAGACAGGCCGAGTCTCGCTCCGGTACCGCTGGCACGGCGCACTCACATTCCAAGTCGCGCCGAGTGCTCTCAGGGATCCCAAGCACCGCATGCTCGCCGCCACGAGCACGACGACGCTCATCGCGTCATGGACCGGGACCTACAGGAACAAGAAGGGCGACGCACTCACGACGTGCCGCTACAGCGGCGCAAAGGTCAAGTCGCGCGTCACGGCGACGCTCAATCGAGGCAGAGCCGATAACACGGTCGAGCTCAGGTTCCACCCGAGAGGCGATCGGCACGGCTTCTTCACCGACCGAGGCCACGGCGCCGTCGTGCGCTGCAGCGCCGGTTACAGGCAGAGCACACCGTCGCACTTCGCGCCGTCATGGTTCTTCCGCGACAACCTCCAGGATCGCGGACGCATGAGCTCGGACAACGCGGTGATCGTGCTGCCGAGCACGCTTCTGCCGCGCGGCTCAGCGACTGTTGCCTTCCCGAACGAAAAGGGCCACAACGACTCGCCCGCGCTCGGCCACCTTGCGTGGAGCAACCGGGCCGAGACCGCCGTCCGCGCCGGCTGACGGGAGGGCCCGCGCGGGAGCCTCCCCTCGTCGAACAGGCGTTACCGTCGGAAGCCGGAGTTGCTTCCGTTCAGAAGCGGTAGCGCGATCCGGAACGTCGCGCCCTTGCCAACTTCCGATCGCACCGCAACGGTGCCGCCGTGCGCTTCCGCGACGGCAGCGACGATCGAAAGACCAAGCCCCACGCCCCCGCTCGCGCGAGACCGTGATTGGTCCGCGCGGTAGAAACGCTCGAACACGCGCTCGAGGCTCTTCTCGCTCAGCCCGGGACCGGCGTCCTGCACCTCGATCAGCGCGTCGCCGTTGACGTGGCCAACGGTGACATGCACCGGCGTTCCCGGCGGCGTGTGCGCACGGACGTTGCTCAGCAGGTTGTCGACGATCTGCCTGAGGCGGTCGTGATCGCCGAGCACGACAGCGTCGTCGGTGTCGAGCTCGATCGGGCGCGCGGGCTCGACCATCCTCGCCGTGTCGACGGCTTCGCTCACCACCTCGTCGAGGGGGACCGGCTCGCGCTCGAGCGGACGACCCTCGTCGAGCCGCGCGAGGAGCAGGAGATCCTGCACGAGCAGGCTCATCCGTTCCGACTCGCGGGTGATTCCCGTCATCGCGCGCGCGAGGTCGTCGGGCCGGCGATCGGCGCCGCGCGTGAACAGCTCGGCGTACGCACGCACGGCGGCGAGCGGCGTGCGCAGCTCGTGCGATGCGTCGGCGACGAAACGCCGCAGCTTCCGCTCGGATGCCTCGCGCGCGTTGAACGCGGTTTCGATCTGACTGAGCATCGCGTTGAGCGCGAGGCCGAGACGTCCGACCTCCGTTCGCTCCTCCGCACGCTCGACGCGCTTGGATAGGTCGCCGGAGGCGATCGCGCCCGCGGTCTTCTCGATCGCGCGCAGTGGACGAAGACCCAGGCTGACGACCCACACGCCGATCGCTCCCAGGGCAGCGAGCACGAGGCCGGTCACGAGCAGCTCGATCATCAGCAGGCGGTGCAGCGTTCCGTCCACGTCGTGCAGCGAGAGCGCCGTAACGACCATCGTGTCGTCGTCTTGCTCGAAGGCCGCGCGAACGCGGTAGCGGTCGCCGCCGTCCTGCGCCGAGACCGTGAAGTAACGCACGATGTCGAAGCCCTTCTGTGACGCGCCCTTCATCGAGATCGTGCCGGGCAGTTGCGGCGGCGAGGTCGCCGTCGAGCCGGGAGGGCCCTGCGGCTCGTACGACGCGAGGATCGTCGTGCCGTCGTGCGTGCGGTACTGCGTGAACGACCGGTTGAAGCCGCCGGGGCCTCCCCCGGCGTCGTGCGGGCCGCCGTGGCCGTAGCTCTGCGGATGATCCGCCTCGAGTGTGTTGTCGACACGCTGGATCAGGAAGGAACGCAAGGACGTGTAGGTCGCCGCGTCCGCGACGGCGAGCCCTGCCCCAGCGAGGACGAGCACCCCGAGCACGAGCCGCGTGCGCAGCGACAACCGCGCAAACATTTAGTGCCCCTTCCGGCAATAGTCAGTGCGCCCCTGGCGGAGCACGAGCCCACCATGCGGCGTCCTCAGTCGGCCCGATATGTCCGCATATCGGGCCTCCCTGCGTCCTTGCCTGGCGAGCTCGTGCTGTCGCCAGAAACGCGAGACCATTATCGGAAGGAGCACTACGGCTTTCCGGCTTCGAGCATGTATCCCGCCTGCCTGACGGTCTTGATCAACGGCGGGCCGGCGGCGTGAAGCTTCCGCCGCAGGTAGCTCACGTACGTCTCGACGACGTTCGAGTTCCCACCGAAGTCGTAGCGCCAAACGTTCTGGAGGATCTGTCCCTTCGACAGAACGCGGCGCGGGTTCAGCATGAAGTAGCGGAGGAGTGAGAATTCGGTCGCAGTGAGCGAGATCGGTGTCTCGCCGCGGTGGACTTCGTGGCGCCGCTCGTCGAGGACGAGGTCGGCGAAGCGAAGAACGTCTCCCGGCAGAACGCCCGCAGTGCGCCGCAGGATCGCCTGGATCCGCGCGACTATCTCGGCGAGGCTGAACGGTTTGGTGACGTAGTCGTCGCCACCGGCGCGCAACGCCTCGACCTTGTTCTCCGTCGCGTCCTTCGCCGTGAGGAACAGCACGGCGGTTTTGAAGCCCTGGTCGCGCAAGCGGCGCCCGACCTGAATGCCTTCTATGTCCGGGAGCATCCAATCGAGCACGACGAGGTCCGGCTCGAAGCGCGCGACGGCGTCGAGTGCGTCGCGACCGTTGTACGCCTCTTCGACCTGATACCCCTCGTAGCGAAGAGCCGTAGCGACCGCGTCGACGATCGACTGCTCGTCGTCGACGACGAGGATGCGCTGCTCCGGGCTGCCGTTGCCGTTCATCGTCACGGAGCAACCGTCGCAGGCGTTTCTGTGAACTCTCTGAGAACGACCGCTTTCTTTACGAAGGTCTTAGACAGCTCTTAGAGCGAGCGCCGCTCAGCGGAGCGTGAAGGCGTAGACGTCGTCGCCCTTGACGACGGGGATGCCGCGGGTCGCGCGACCGCCGGCGTACACCGCGACGTACTGCTGACCGCCGACGCTGTACGTCATCGGCGGAGCCCCGACACCGGCGTCCGTGTGAAAGCGCCAGAGCTTGGCGCCTGTCGCGGCGTTGTACGCGACGAGGCCGTGGTACATGCCCTGTGGTAGTCCGACGAACACGAGCCCGCCCGCCGTCGTCAGCGACCCGCTTTCGCACGAAGCGTCGGTCTGGTTGAACGCCGTCTTCGTGTAGCGGTGCCTCCACGCGATCCTGTTGCTCGACATGTTCATCGCGGTCAGGGCGCCGGGGATGATTCCCTTGACGTCCGGAAACGACATCTCGACCCCGAGATAGGACCTGCCCGGTGGCGGCGAGCCCGAGATGGTGCCGACCGCCTTGTAGGCGGATTGCATGTCCCGTGAGCAGACGTAGAGATTGCCCGTCTTCGGGTTGTACGAGGGCGGGCTCCAGGTGTTGCCGCCGCCCGCACCTGGTGCGGTGGCGGTAAAGCGTCGCTGGTCGAACGGCATGAAGATGCAGCCGAAGCGGAAGGGCCAGCCGTCGGCGGCCCGCGGCGGGAACGCGCTCGGCTGAGCGCACTGCTCGGAGAAGCTGTCTCCCGCCGGGATCGGCTGCGTTGGCGAGGTGTGCTGGAACGCGCTCTGCGGCACCGGCTTCTCCTCGATCGGGACAACGGGATTCCCGTTGCGACGATCGAGCTCATACACCCAACCGGTCTTGCACGGCTCGGCGACGACCTTCCGCACGCGGCCGGCGATTCCCCGCGCGAACAGCACCGTGTTCGAGGAGCAGTCGTAGTCCCAGATGTCGTGGTGGACGACCTGGTAGTGCCACGCATACGCACCCGTCATCGGGTTGAGCGCCACGAACGACGCCGTGAACAGGTTGTCGCCGGGCCCACGGCTGGACCACGGATACGCGTTCCCCGTCGTGAAGTACAAGAGCCCTGTCTTCGGGTCGACGCTCGGGGTGTTCCACACGGGCGCGCCACCAGTCTTCCACTCGTCGTTCGGCGGCCACGTCGCCGCCCCGGGCTCGCCGGGAGACGGGATCGTGTAGAACCGCCAGACGAGGCGCCCGTTTCGCGCGTCGTAGGCGGTGACGTATCCGCGCGCGCCGAACTCACCGCCGGAGACGCCGACGATGACGAGCCCGTTGTAGTAGAGCGGCGCCATCGTCATCGTGTATCCGTCCTGCCAGTTGCCGTTCGAAACGCTCCAGACGACCCGACCGGTCCCCTGAGCGAGCGCGACGAGCGTCGCGTCGAGTCTCGCGACGTAGACCTTGCCGTCGCCGAGCGCGAGCCCCCGGTTCACCCAGCCGCAGCACACCGTGTTCATCGCCTGCGGCAACCCGGCGTCGTACTGCCAGAGGATGGTCCCGTCCGTCGCGTCGAGCGCGAACACGTCGCCGGCGCCGGTGACCATGTACATGATCCCCTCGTAGACGAGCGGCGTCCCCTCGCCCTTGTACTTCGATCCCGCGCCTGAGCCGTTGAGGTGGACGTGCCACTTCAGCTTGAGCCGGCGCACGTTCGCCTTCGTGACCTCCTTCAGGCTGGAGTAGCGCGTCTGCCCGTAGTCGCCGCCGTTCGTCGCCCAGTCGGCTCCCGCGGGCGGAACGAGGTCTAGCGGCGCGAACGCCGGCGCGAGGGGGATTGTCACGGCTGCTCGCGTGGTGCCGCCTGGCCCGTTTGGCGTCGCCGAGGCCGCAGGTACGACGAGCAGCGCCACGAGGAGAGGCAGGGCGCGTGCCATGTGCACGGGGGCTAGGCTACTTGGCACGTAACCGCGCGAGGAGGACCGATGGCGAGCTTGTGGCAGCGATTCAGGATGATCTTCGGAGCGAAAGTGTCGAAGGCGCTCGACCGGGCCGAGGACCCGACGGAGACGCTGGACTACTCGTACGAGCAGCAGGTGACGCTGCTCCAGAACATTAAGCGCGGGATCGCGGACGTCGTCACCGCGAAGAAGCGGCTGCAGATGCAGCAGACGACGCTCGAGCAGAGCGTCGTCAAGCTCGAGACGCAGGCGCGGCAGGCGGTCGGCGCCGGGCGCGAGGATCTTGCGCGGCAGGCCCTCGAGCGGAAGTCGGGCGTGCAGCAGCAGCTGCAGGGGCTCGACACCCAGGTCCAGCAACTCGAGGAGCAGCAGGAGAAGCTCTCCGCGAACGAGAAGGAGCTGTCCGCGCGGATCGAGTCGTTCCGCTCGCAGAAGGAAGTGATGAAGGCGCAGTACTCGGCCGCCGAGGCGCAGGTGCGGATCGGCGAGGCCGCGACGGGAATCGGCGGCAAGATGGCCGACGCAGGCGCGGCGATCGAGCGCGCGCGGACGAAGACGGAGGAGATGCAGGCGCGTGCGGGAGCGATGGACGAGCTGATCGCGTCGGGCACGCTGGAGGACTTCACCTCCGACCAGACGCAGCTCGACCGCGAGCTCGCGCAAATGGCGTCGCAGTCACAGGTCGAGTCCGAGCTCGCGCAGCTGAAGCACGAGGTCAGCCCAGGCGAGGAGCAGAAGCAGCTCGCCGGCGGAGAAGACTCACCGCCGATCCACGCCGTGCCCTCGGAGGACAAGGCGGAGAATCAGTAATCACTCGATTTGCGCGCCGTTTAGATTGGCGCGTCGTACAGCGCTAGCCACTTCGTCAGGTCCGGCTCGATCGGAAGCTCCTTCTCGAGCTTCGCCTTGAGCTCGAGCTCTTCCGCGTTGTCGCGCTCCTGCCCGTCGCCCGCCGGGACGAAGGGCCAGAACGACTTGGTCTTGAAGCCGTAGACGAAGTAGACGGGATTCTTGCCGCCGGAGAATCGGAACGGCGCCGCGAGTAGCTGCTTGTCGAAGCCCGCGTTGGCCAGCTCGGAGGCGACGAGGTTCGCCGCGGTGACGAGATCCTCGAGGTCGTCGTCGCGCACGATCAGCCACTCGAAACCGAACGAGTCGGTCGTGCGCTCGATCTTCGAGCCGGCGTCTGCGCTCACCGCGTCGAGCAGCTGCTCGAGATCGCTCGCGGCGCGGACGAACTCTCCGGCCGACATCGGCTTGAAGACGACGGCGGCGACGCCTGCGGTGCGAAGTCCGAGCTCGACCTCGAGAGTGACCCGCGCGGTCGACAGCGCGAACAGACGGTCGCGGGCGACGGAGGCTGCGCGCTTCCGCCGCCCGAACGGATTCTTCAGCGCCACTCGCTACGCGACTGGCCGGCCCATCTCGCGGGCGATCTCCGCGAGCGCCGCGAGCCGCTTCTCGAGCGGCGGGTGATCCATGAACAACTCCGAGGTCTTCTCCTTCACGGACGCCGGGATGATGAAGAACGCGTTCATGCCGGAGACCTCGCGCAGGTCGCGCTGAGGAATAAGCGCGATCTGGCTCGAGATCTTCTGCAGGGCGCTCATCAGATACTCGGGCGCCCCGGTGATCACCGCTGCGCCGCGGTCGGCCGCGTACTCGCGGTAACGCGAGATCGTGCGGATGAGGACCCAGCTGATGATGTACGTGAGCCACGAGACGACGAGCAGAATCAGCCAGATCGGCGGTCCGTTGCTGTCGCGGTCGCGGCCGCCGCCGAAAAGGCTGCCGTAGAACGCGAAGCGGGTGATCAGCGCCGCCAGCATCGCGAAGAAGCTCGCGAACGTCATCGTGCGCACGTCACGGTTCTTGACGTGCGTGAGCTCGTGCGCGAGGACGCCCTCGATCTCGCCCTGGTCGAGCCGCCGCATCAGCCCGGTCGTCACGGCGACGACGGCGTGCTTGGGATTCCGCCCCGTCGCGAAGGCGTTGGGGACGTCTGTGTCGACGATAGCGACGCGCGGCATCGGCAGCTCGGCCATCGCTGCAAGCCGCTCGACCGTGTCGAAGAGCTGCGGCGCGTCGGCGCGCTCGATCACCTTCGCACCTGCGGCGCGAAGCGCGAGCTTGTCGGACGTGAAGTACTGGAAGAACGCGATGCCGAAGATGATCAGGATCAACGGGACGAGCCCGACGTTCAGGACCGAGAACAGCACGACGGCGAACGTGACGTAAAGCAGTCCCAGCATCGCCGTCGTCGCGAACATCCGCAGCGTGAGCCCGCGGTCGCGTCCATAAGCCTTGCGTTTCATCGAAAATCGCTCTCCTTGAAGGTGACGCTCCTCATTGTACTTTCGCCGGTGCTGGTGCTCTGGGCGCTTAACGACAGGGCTACAGCCGCGGTAGGCCTCGTGGCGCCCGGCTTGCACACGATCCAACTGCCCGGCGAGGGGATCGTGATCGACCCGAACACGCATATCCCTGGGCTGGTCGCGGCGAAGACACTGCGGAGCGAATTGACGGTGAGGGCCGATCCGAGAGCGGCCGCGCACGTCGCCGAGTTGAAGGCCGACCTGCGGGAGGCGCACGAAGCACGCGCACGGGCGAGCGCCGCGGTCGGCGTCATCCTCGGCCTGCTGGCCCTCCTCGCCGCCGTCATACGCTCGCGCGTGCTCGCACGCGCCGCCGTTCTGTATGCGCCGGCGGCCATCGCGCTCGGACTCGCCTGGCGCTCGTCCCTCGCGATCGGTTTCGGCGCGCTCGCGCTCGCGCTTGTCGCAGGCGTCTCGCGACGAGCCTTCGTCCCACTGCTCGTTGTCGTCTTCGCCGGCGCGCTGCTCGTCCTCTGGCAATGGCCTGTGACGAACGCGCTCGCGACGATCGGCCCGCATCCCGACGGCGGTCATCGCTTCTACGGCGTGACGAATCAGGTGGAGACGATGCTGCTCGCGCCCGCGCTGGCGGGAGGCCTGGTCGTCGCGCCGCTTGCACTCGTCGCGGTCGGCTGGAGCAAGGCGGGCGCGGACGGCGGCGGTCTCGTCACCTACGCCGCCGGCTACGCGATGCTCGCGCTCCGCAGGTTCGGGCGGATCACGCCGCGGCGCGTGGCGGTCGCCGTCGCGGTGGTCCTCGCAGGCGGCCTGCTGCTCGTCGCGCTCGACGCCACTACGGGCGGCTCGAGCCACGTCACGCATGCGATCGGCGGCGGCCTGCCAGGCGACCTGGCCCACCGTTGGCGCGTGTCCTACGACGGCGCGACCCACAGCGTCGGCGCCTTCATCATGTTCGCCTCTGGAGTCGCGCTGCTGGTTCTCGTCGCGCTCGTTCGCCCGCGCCCTCCGCTCGTCGATGCGATGCTCCTCGCGATCGTCGTCTCGTTCATCGTCAACGACACGCCGCAGGACGTCGCGCTCTGGGGAGCGCTCGGCGCGATCTCGCTCCTCGCGTTGGAGCGATCTCGTGTCCGTTAGACTCGCGCCGCGGATGCGCCGTCTCCTTCCTCTTGCCGCGCTCGCGTTGACGCTCGCCGGCTGCGGCGGCGGCACGGTGGTCACTCCTACCCCGGAGACGATTGTCGGCACGGTCGCACAGGGGCCGGCAGGCGCTGCGGCGGGCAAGACCATCTACGACGCGAACGGCTGCGGCGGCTGCCACACGTTCAAGCCCGCGGGGTCTTCGGGCAAGGTCGGTCCGGATCTCGACAAACTCGCGGCCGACGCGACGAAGGCGAACCGAGGGTCGCTCGAGGCGTACACGCATGAGTCGGTCGTCGACCCGAACGCGTACGTCGTGGCCGGATTCCCGAAGGGCGTTATGCCGGCGTTCAAGGGCACGCTGACGGACGCGCAGCTCAACGATCTGGTCGCTTTCCTGACGCAGTCCTCCTGAGGCTCCCCGGCGACTTCCCCGCGCACGTCGACACGATCGCGTGCGACCTCGACCGCACGCTGATCGCGGAGGACTACGTGCTGCGCCCGCGCACTCGCGCCGCGCTCGCCGCGGCACGCGAACGCGGGCTGCACGTGATCGTCGTAACCGGGCGCATGTTCCAGGCCGTGCGCCGCTACCTGACCGGTCCCGAGCCGGTCGTCTGCTACCAGGGCGCGGTCGTCGCGGATCCGGCGACGGGTGCGTTCCTCCGCCACGTGCCGATCCCGCTCGAGCTCGCACGCGAGGGGATCGAGGCGATCCAGACCGCGGGCTACGGGCTGAACTGTTACGTCGACGACCAGCTGTACGTCGCGCGCCTCACCCCGGAGGCAGAGCAGTACGCGAGCTTCCAGCACATCGAGCTGCGCGTCGTGGGGCCGCTGCTCGACTGGCTCGAACGACCGCCGACGAAGCTCGTGGTCGTCGGCGACCCCGGCCGGTTGGACGAGCTTGGCACTGAACTGCGCGCGCAGTTCGACGGCAGGCTCTTCATCGCCAAGTCGCTGCCGTTCTTCCTCGAGCTCGCGCATCCCGATGTCTCGAAGGGATCCGGTCTGCAGTTCGTCGCCGACCGGCTCGGCTTCACGCCTGCAAGCACGGTTGCGTTCGGCGACGGCGAGAACGACCTGGAGCTGATCGACTGGGCGGGCTACGCCGTCGCCGTCGAGAACGCACATCCACTCGTAAAGAAGCGCGCCAACTTCGTGTGTCCCTCCGCAGAAGAAGAAGGTGTCGCACAGGTGATTGAGGCATTCTTGGCGCGATGATCGACATCCACGCCGCACGCCACGATCCCGCACGCTTTCGCGCAGCCCTCGCGCGGCGCGGCGCGGCCGAGTCCTTCGATGCGCTGATGGCGGCAGACGCGCGCTGGCGTGAGCTCGTGCCGCAGGTCGACGAGCTGCGCGCGCAACAGAAAGTGCAGGGAAAGCCGACGCCGGAGCAGCTCGAGGAGCTGAAGGCGCGCAAGGCGCGGCTGAGCGAGCTCGAGGTCGAGCTCGCCGCCGCCGAGGCGGAGCGCGACGCGGCGCTCGCGAAGGTGCCGAATCCGCCGCACGAGTCCGCCGCGGACGGAATGACGGAGGAGGACGGAGTCGAGATCAAGCGCTGGGGGGAGCCGCCGCAGCTCGCGGAGCCGAAGGAGCACACGGAGATCGGCCGCTTCGAGCTGGAGCGCGCAGCGAAGGTATCCGGCTCGCGCTTCGGTTTCCTCGTCGGCGACACCGCTCTCGTCGCGCTCGCGTTGTACCGGTTCGCCCTCGACCGGCTACAGCGCGAAGGCTTCACGACCGTCATTCCGCCCGTGCTCGTCCGCGAGGACGCGATGTATGGCACGGGTTTCTTCCCGTCGGACAAGAGCGACTACTACGAGATTCCGGCCGACGGTCTTTACCTCGTCGGCACGTCGGAGGTGCCGCTCGTCGCGATGCACATGGACGAGATCCTCGACGCGCTTCCGATCCATTTCTGCGCGTTCTCGTCCTGCTTCCGGCGCGAGTCCGGCGCGGCGGGCCGCGACACGCGCGGGATGTTCCGTGTGCACCAGTTCCAGAAGGTCGAGATGGTCGTGTACACCGAGCCGGACAAGTCGTGGGACGAGCACAAGCGCATGCTCGCAATCGAGGAGTCGCTCATGCAGGAGCTCGGGATCCCGTATCGCGTCGTCAACACGGCGGCGGGCGACCTCTCGGCTGCGGCGGCGAAGCGCTACGACATCGAAGGCTGGTTCCCGTCGCAAGATCGCTATCGCGAGCTGACCTCGTGCTCGAACACGACGGACTACCAGGCGCGACGTTCGAAGATTCGCTACCGCGCGGGTGACAAGGCTCTCGAGACGCCGCACACGTTGAACGGAACCGCGGTGACGGACCGGTGGCTGCTCGCGTTGCTCGAGAACTTCCAGGGCGAAGTGCCGGACGCGTTGCAGCGCTTCGGCGCCCCAGCCCGCGTGACCAGGTGACGCTTCGTCACTTGGCTACGATCGTCGTTCGGCGGGGTGCCGGAGCGGCCGAACGGTGCGGTCTTGAAAACCGTTGACGGCGCAAGCCGTCCGTGGGTTCGAATCCCACCCCCGCCGCTCAACCAGGCCGTTTCTGGCTCAACCATGCGGGTTTGCGGTGTGCACGATTCGTGCACACACGGCGTCCGTGTTCGTCCGTGTTCGTGCGCCATTTTCCGATGGAACTGGCGCACGGGACCGGCGACGTTTCCCGGCGATTAGAGCCCTTGGCCCGGTTGCTCGTGTGGCGTTACAGGCGTTCTCAGCGTCTTGAGTCGGCTACACCGGTTCGACGAACGGCGGTCACGAGCATCGCCGGATTGGGCGGCTGGCCGTCAGGCAGCTGGAGCAGGTACTTGAACACCGGCTGCGATCCTCGCACGTTCCGCATTCCGAACTCGATACCGATACTGACCCGATACGTAGTTCCCCCTATTACTTCCCGTCCACGACGTGGGAACTTCGATTGATTCGGGGGGCACGGTTGAGACCGCGGCCGCAACGGCCTCGCAGTCACAGCTCCTCAGCTTGCCCTTCTCCCCGAAGGCAGAGGAGTCGCCCCCCGAATTTCTACGTGATGCCGTGACCAGGCCGTGTGCCCGCGATCGCCCCCGCCGATTGAGCCGCGACCTCCGATCGCCGGCAACCCTCTGAGCGCCCACGGATCACCCGGCAAGCGCTGGCTCACCCCGGGGAGCTGCATGTCGAGCGGTCATACGATCCCACGGCTCGCGAGTATGTCGAGCCGAAGTCACGCGCGGCCGTCGCCGCGTCCCGATCGCGGCGGTGCTGCGGAAGATCCTGCGCGAACTCGCGTTGGTGAGCGACCGTCCGACCTGAGGCGCTCGTGTTCGGTGAGACCGCCGTGAAGGTGTTCGACTACGACGCCGTCGTCGCTCGCGCCCGTGCCGGCTGGGCCGAGGCGAAGTTGGAGCCAATCGGCCTCCACGCGGCGAGGCACACAGCAGCGTCGGTGATGATCGCCGCAGGCGTGAACGTCAAGGCTCTGAGTGAGTTCTTGGGTCACGCGAGCATCACGATCACGCTCGACCGGTACGGGCATCTGCTGCCCGGTTCGATCGCGGAGGCGACGACGCTGCTCGACGCCTATCTCGACCGCCGTTCCTCAAGCGTCTGCTGATCGACATTCGGGGTCGACACCGACGCCGGATCAGTGTGTTCCCCGATGGAGCTGGCGACCGAACGGATGATCGTCTCCAGCAAAGGAGGACACAATGACGATCTTCTTCGTCATCATCGTGATGGCCTTCGTCGTGGCGGTGCTCGGACTCGTCGCGTTTGCGCTCTTCGAGTTGACCCCTCTCGCTCGGTCTGAGAATCCGTACCGCGATCCCACGACGGGCAGTCGGCGATGGGAGAGCCCGCACCTCGACTGAGAACTGGCGCATCAACTGGCGCACAGCGGGCGAAGTCGCTGCAAATCCCGGTATCCCGGCGGTCTTGTAAACCGTTGACGGCGCAAGCCGTCCGTGGGTTCGAATCCCAACCCCGCCGCTTCTACCTCCCGGGTAGCACGTAGAACGCGACCGCCGCGTACTGCAGACCGACGGCGGCGATCACGAGTGCATGGAACAGCTCGTGGTATCCGAAGACGGCCGGCGACGGATTCGGACGGCCCAGCGCGTACACGATGGCGCCGGCCGTGTAGAGCAGCCCGCCGGCGGCGACGAAGAGAAGTCCGTCCACGCCGATTCGCTCGGTGATCTCCGGCATCGCGGCAATGCTCGCCCAACCGAGTGCGAGCGCGAGCGACGCCGACAGCCACTTCGGTGCGCCGACCCAGAACAGCTTGACGAGGATCGCGACGGCCGCGCCGCTCCAGACGATCGCGAGCATCGTGACCTGCCACGCGCCGTCGAGAACGAGCAGGCCGAAGGGCGTATACGTCGCCGCGATCAGCCCGTACACGGTGGCGTGGTCGAGGCGCGCGAGCCAGCGGCGCACTGCGGGCCGCCACGTGATCACGTGGTAGAAGCCGCTCACCGCGAACATCGCGGTGACCGCTGCGCCGAACACGATCGCCGAGACGAGCGCCGCGTCGCTGTTTCCGACGAACGCCAGCGGAATCGCGAGGCCGGCTGCGACCGGAAACATCGAGAGATGCGACACGCCGCGCAAGCGAGGGCGTAATGCCGGGGTCATGGGCATCGGTTCAAGAATACTGCGTCTCCGTTAGCGTCTTCAACGTGGAGCTCGCGCTCGTCGCCGCGTGGTGCTTCCTCGTCGCGGTCGCAGGTGGCGCTGTCGGGCTCGTGCTCGGGAACATCAGGCTGCCGCTGATCGTCCTCGTCGCCACGAACCCAGCGGCCGGCGCAGGCGCGAACATCGGCATCTCGGGGGTCTCTGCGCTGACGGCGGCGGTCGCGCACATCCGCGCTGGGCGCATCGACTGGCGACTCGTCGCCTGGCTGACACCGCCTTCGATGGTGGGCGCGATCGTGGGCGGGTACCTGTCTGGGAAGGTTCCGCAGGAGGCCTTCCTCGCGACAATCGGGGTCGTCCTTCTGCTCATGGCGGTCGACCTGCTGCGGCCCCGACAGCCCGCGCCTTCACGGCGGATGACTCCTTCGGAAACCGTGCTGATCGGCGGCGGCATCGGCCTGCTCGGCGGCTTCGTCGGCCTGATCCTCGGCTCGCTGCGCCTGCCCGCGATGCTGCGGATGGGCGAGCCGCTCGCCGCCGCAATCGGAACGAACGTCACGGTCGGCTTCTTCGTCGGCGCCGCCGGCGTCTTCGGACACCTGCCGGGCGGCGTCGACTGGACGCTGCTTGCCGTCGGCGCAGCGGCGTCCGTCCCCGGGGCGTTGCTCGGTGCTCGGCTCACCGGCCGTCTCCCGGAGGCGCAGCTGAAGCGCGCGATCGCGGGCATCCTCGTCGTCGCGGGGATCGCGCTGCTCGTGCAGGCATTCGTCTGACCGTTAGCGTTGTCTCCGTGCCGACCGGCGAGGAGCTGCGTTCGCTCATGCGACTGTTCCCCGCAGGGGTCTGTGTCGTGAGCACAGACGCGCACGGTGACCGCCTCGCCGTCACCGTCGGCTCCCTCGTCTCGCTGTCGCTCGACCCACCTCTCGTAGGCATGTCGATCGGGCGAGAGCTCGGTTTGCACGAACTGCTGCGAAGTGCGGGTACGTTCGGCGTCTCGATCCTGCGCGGCGACCAGGCGCACGTGGCCGCGCATTTCGCCCGCGGCGCGCCGCCGATTGTTTTGTGGGACGGCGTGGCTATGCGGGACGGCGTCACAGGCGCACCGCTGCTGGCCGACGCGCTGGCCTGGATCGAGTGCCGAATCTGGGCCGAACATCCAACGGGGGACCACACGATCTTCGTCGGCGAGGTCGTTGCGCTCGAACAAGGCGAACCGGGCCCTGCGCTCGCCTATCGCGAGCACGGCTATCACGCCGTGTGATCGTTGTGTCTTCGGCCATCACAGCCGTCGTTCTGGACATGGACGGCGTCCTTATCGACTCGGAGCAGCTGTGGGACGAGGTACGCGAGCAACTCGCGCGCGAGCGCGGCGGCCGTTGGCACGAGCGCGCCCAGGCGGACATGATGGGAATGAGCTCGACCGAGTGGTCCCGATACATGCACGACGTGATCGGGCTCGCCGAGCCGCCCGGGGAGATCAACCGGGAGGTCGTGCGGCGTCTACTCGCGCGCTACCGGGAGTCGCTGCCGCTCATGCCAGGGGTCGTCGAGGCAGTCGAGCGACTGGCGGCGCGATGGCCGCTAGGCCTCGCATCGTCGTCGAACCGCGAGGTGATCGACACGGTGCTCGAGCTCGCGGGCATCGCGCATCTCTTCCGCGCGACCGTGTCCTCAGAGGAAGTCGAGCACGGCAAGCCGGCACCCGACGTCTACCTCGAGGCCGCGCGACTGCTCGGCATCGACCCCACCAGCTGCGCCGCCGTCGAGGATTCCGCGAACGGGATTCGTTCGGCACGCGCAGCCGGCATGCGCGTGATCGCGATCCCGAACCCGCGTTACCCGCCGAGCCAGGACGTGCTCGCGCTCGCCGACGTCGTCCTGCACTCGCTCGACGAGCTGACGCCTGAGCGCGTCAGCGCTTCATGATCAGCAGCATCCCGTCGCGCACGGTCAAGAGCACGCACTGGACGCGGGAATCGTTCCGAACGCGCTCGTTGAATGCGTGCATCACCTCGGCCGTATCCTCCGCGAGCACCTGTCCGTCGCGCAGCGCGTTGTCGGCGATGATGAGGCCGCCGTCGGCGAGCTTCGGCAGCACCGCCTCGTAGTAGTCGATGTAGCCAGACTTTTCGGCGTCGATGAAGACGAGGTCGAACGGGCCCTCGAGCTGGGCGATCGTCTCGATGCCCGGACCGAGCCGGTACTCGATGCGGTCGGCCAACCCAGCCTCCTCGGCGTAGCGCTGCGCGATCGCAGTCGTCTCCGGGTTGACGTCGCACGAGATCACGTGACCGCCGTCGGACAGACCGCGCGCCATCGACAACGACGAGTAGCCCGTGAAGGTTCCTAGCTCGAGCACTCGCTTTGCGCCCACCAGCCGCACGAGGAACTCGAGGAAACGGCCCTCGACCTCGCCGACCATCATCTGCGGTATCGACGTCTTCTCGTGCGTCTCCGCCGCGAGGCGCTCGTACAGCTCGCCGCTCGGAGTCGTGTGCGCTTCTGCGTACGCGTCGGCCTTCGGATCGACCAGGTTCACGTTTCGTACCTCCCAAGCAACACGCACCCGTTGTGCCCGCCGAGCCCCATCGCGTTCGACAGCGCAACGTCCACCTGCGCGCGGCGTGCTTCGTTCGGCACGTAGTCGAGATCGCATTCCGGATCCGGGTGCTGGTAGTTGATCGTCGGCGGGATGATCCCTTCCTTCACAGCAAGAACGCACATCATGGCCTCGATCGCCCCGGCGGCGCCGAAGCAATGCCCAGTCATCGACTTCGTCGACGACACCGTGAGCTCGTACGCGTGCGCACCGAAGACGTCCTTGATCGCGCGCGTCTCGGCCGCGTCGCCGAGCGGCGTCGACGTCCCGTGGGCGTTGATGTAGCCCACGCGCTCGGGCGCGACGTCGGCTCGCCGCAACGCCGCGCGCATCATCTCCGAGACGCCGACGGACTCGGGATCCGGCTGCGCCATGTGGTGCGCGTCGTTCGACGCGCCGTAGCCGAGCACCTCGGCGTAGATCGTCGCGCCGCGCGCACGGGCGGCGTCGAGGTCCTCGAGCAGGAGCACGCACGCACCCTCGCCCATCACGAAGCCTGCGCGCGTCGCGTCGAATGGCCGCGACGCGTGCGGTGGATGCTCGTCCTCGACCGCGAGCCCGCGCATCGCGCAGAACCCGGCGAGGATCAGCGGGTGCATGCAGGCCTCTGTGCCGCCCGCGAGGACGACATCCGCGTCGCCGCGCTTGATCAGCTCCGCGGCCTCGCCGACCGCGTGCGAGCCGGTCGCGCAGGCCGAGACGACGGCGTAGTTCGGGCCGCGGATGCCGAGCGTGATCGCCACTTGCCCGCTCGCCGAGTCGACGAGGACGTTCTGCAGAAAGAACGGCGACACGCGATCCGAGCCGCGCTCGCGTAGCACGTCTCCCTGCTCCAGCAGCCCGGTGACTCCGCCGATCGCGGAGCCGAGAACGATCCCGACGCGCGTTGGGTCGAAGCCGTCCAGACGCGCGTCAGCAACCGCCTCCTGCGCAGCAGCCACCGCAAGCACGACGTTCCGCTCCAGCCGGCGCGCCTCCTTCGGCGGCACCACGCTCGCGGGATCGAAGTCCTTCACCTCCGCGGCGATGCGCACGGGGAACCCGCTCGCGTCGAAGGAGTTGATCCAGTCGATCCCGCTCTGCCCTGCGAGCGCCGCTTGCCATGTCGACGGCGCGTCGTTGCCGAGCGGCGTGACCGCACCGAGCCCGGTGACGACGACCCTGCGCACGAGACGCTCAGCTTAGACACGCCTAGGTTTGTGAAGGTATAGCGCCGGGTACCGACCGAAGCGTGTCCGACCTCGACGGGTGGGTCCACGAAGGAGGTAACAGATGGCTTCAGCCGCCGCGTCCGTGCGCGCCGGCGTCCAGCCCGGACTGGTCTTCTTTCACTCGAGCGTGTCCGGCGCCTGCCGGCGCGTCGAGGGATTCCTTGCTCAGGTTCTGCAGCGACGACAGAACCACGAGACGTTCAAGCTCTACCGCGTCGCCCAGGAGGATCGGCCAGACCTCGTGGAACGTTTCGGGATCACGACCATGCCAACCCTCGTCGTTGTCGAGGGAAAGGTCGTGCGCGCAACGCTCGAGCGCCCACGCGGATGCCGTGAGATCGAGCTCTTCCTCGCACCCTGGCTGAATTGACTCGAAGAGCCGCCGAGACCCCGCGGTTCACCTCTCTGTAGCGTTCGTCGGGCGTGCCCGGCCCAAACGTTCCGTTCCCACCGATGGAGGCACAGCTAGTCCGCACCCTGCCGGAAGGTGACGGCTGGCAGTACGAGCCGAAGTGGGATGGGTTTCGCGGAGTCCTCGAGAACGACGGCGGCGAGCTCGCGCTGTGGTCGCGCAACGAGCGTCCGCTGCTGCGCTACTTCCCCGAGCTGCGCCCGCTCGGCGACCTGCTGCCGCCCCACTCCGCCCTCGACGGCGAGATCGTGATCGCGCGCGACGGAGCGCTCGACTTCGACTCGATGCAGATGCGCCTGCATCCCGCCGAGTCGCGCGTGCGCAAGCTCTCCGCCGAGATCCCGGCCCAGTTCGTCGTCTTCGACGTCCTGCTCTGGGACGGCGAGCCGGTCTGGAAGCAGCCGCTGGAGGAGCGCCGCGCGCGCGTCGAGGCGCTCGACGGATTTCGCACATCGCCGAGCACGACCGACATCGCGGATGCGCGCGCGTGGCTCGACCGCTTCGAGTCGATGGGGCTCGACGGCGTCGTCGCGAAGAAGCTCGGTGTCCCCTACCTCCCCGGCTCGCGCGACGGCGTGGTCAAGGTCAAGGAGGAGAAGACCGCCGACTGCGTCGTCGTCGGACTGCGCTGGAAGAAGGAAGGCGAGAAGATCGCAACGCTGCTGCTCGGCCTCTACCGCGACGACGGCGGGCTGGACTACGTCGGTTCGTGCGCTGTCGCGGCGCGCGCGCATGACGAGGTCGCCGCGCAGGTGCGGCCGCTTCTGAAGGACGCGCCGGAGCGGCGCTTCTCGGAGCCGAACCGCTGGGGCACCGGCGAGCTCGAGGAGGCGGCGGTCCGGCCCGAGCTCGTCGTCGAGGTTCGCTACGACAAGGTGCAGGGGAATCGCTTCAGGCACGGGACGAAGCTGTTGCGCTTCCGGCCGGACAAGAACGCAGCGGATTGCACGTGGGAGCAGGCACGCCCGAAGCGCCGGCGCGGCGATCCTACGGTTGAGGAGCTTCTAGCCCAAGCTTCGCGAAGCGGCTGACGAGCGACGGGCGGCGCCGCCACATCCCACGCATCGGGTCGCCGACCTCGGCGATCCGCGCGCGCATCGTTTCGACGGTGAACGCCTCCGGCTCGACGCCGGCAACCTCGTCCCACCGAAGCGGCGCCGAGACACGCGCATCCGGCGGTGGGCCGCACCGAGTACGCGGAGGCGATCGTCCGGTCGCGTGCGTTCTGCCCGAAGTCGACGAAGACGCCCGTGCGGTCCGCGACACGCCACGTCGTGGTCGCGACGTCCTGGTCGGCGACGCGCCGCTCGACGTCCTCGGCGAGCGCCTTCGCGAATCTCCGCACGTCGGGAAAGCGCAGCTCCGGCTTGATCGGCGCAAGGATGTGCAGACCTGTCGCCCCGGACGTCTTCGGATACGACTCGAGCCCGAGGTCGTTCATGACGTCTCTTACGACGAGCGCGATCTCGCGCACGTGCGGCCACTGGCCGTCGACCGTCGGGTCGAGGTCGATCAGCAGGTAGTCGGGGCGCTCGATGTCGTCAATGCGGGAGTGCCACGTGTGGAGCTCGATGCAGCCGAGGTTGATCACCCAGGCGAGTGCGGCGGCGTTGTCGACCACCGCAAAGACTGTGCTGTGTCCACTTGGAAACTGCACGAACTGCTCGCCGACGTAATCCGGGTGCGGCGGGACGCGCTTCTGGTGGAAGAAGTCGCCCTCGACGCCGTTGGGGTAGCGCTTCATGTGGAACGGACGTCGCCGCAGATGCGGGAGCGCGCATGCGGCGACGTCGAGGTAGTAGCCGACGAGGTCGACTTTCGCCAGGTCGCGCTGAGGAAAAAAGACCTTGTCAGGGTTCGAAATACGCACTTCGTGGCGGCCTACCCTCATCGGGTTAGTCTCGCCGTTGGCTCTGGCAGCCGTTTTCTGCAGCGAATCGAGTCTAGGAACCGGTTGAGCGGAGCGCAGGTTTTGCCGATATGCGGCATCGGTAAGAAATAGACGTCATCTAGTTGAGGAGAATCCACGTGAGCAGAGAGAGCGGTTTCAGGAGATTGACGCCACTGCGGGTTGCCGCCGCCGCGATCGTGTCTGTCGGCCTGCTTGTCCCGCTGGCAGTGTTCGGAGGGACCGGCCTTGCGCAGACCGGTAGCCCCGCGCAGATTCAGTACAAGATCACGATCTGCCACCACACGCACTCGAAAAAGCACCCGACGGTGACGATCTCGATCAGCAACAAGGCTTGGAAGGCGCACCAGCGTCACGGCGACACTCTGGGTGCGTGCCCGCGGCCCAACAAGGCCAAGCACGGGAAGAGCGGGCACAACGGAAGCCATCCGAGCCATCCGAGCCATCCGAGCCATCCGAGCCACCCGAGCGCCCCGAGCCACCCGAGCGCCCCGAGCCATCCGAGCACCCCGAGCCAGGGGCAGAACGGAAGCCAGGGGTAACCCCGGCAACCCGGGCAAGGGCCACGGCAAGTAAGTCAACGCACCACGTGAAGTACCTGAGAGCCCCGCATCGCGGGGCTCTCGTGCTTTTACGGCCCGGACGCTCCGAGCCCGGACACGAACTGGGCGACCAGCGCAAACAACGCGAGGCCGAGCGTCAAAGCGAGGGCGCGCGCCACGCGACCGCGCGGAAAGGAGCCGCGTCCCAGCGTCCTCGCGGTTGAAAACGACGAGCGCCGACCCGCAGACGAGGCCGGCAAGAGTCACCACGGGCATCTCCCAGTCCCAGTCGAGCGCGGCATGCGACAAGAACGCGACGTAGGCACCCGTTGCAGCCGAGGCGAGAGGATGCCAACGGACACGAAGCGCTGTCACCAGCGGCAGCCCGAGCAGCGCAACGAGTAGCGCGAGCCCGATCGGGCCTAGCTCTGCCAGCGTCTCGAGATACAGGTTGTGTGCGTCGAGGGCGCCACCCGCGATCGCCTGGTTGCCATGGCGCTGCCAGTAGTCGCCGAAGGTCCCGGCTCCCGAGCCGAGCCATGGGTGAGCCGCATACTCGTGCCAGGCAACGTGCCAATACGCGGGGCGGTAGCCGGTGGTGAAGAACGGCCCTCCCCATCGGATCGTGAAGAAGGCGACGCCGACAAGCGCTGCGAGCGCGCTCCCGACGACAAACCCGCGCGAGCGCCAGGGAAGTCGACCAACCCACGATCCCGCCTTCTCGACGAACGCAAGAGCAAGCGCGAGCGCCACGCCGCCGAGGACGATCCACAGCGCGAGAAGGCGGCCCTGCCGCGCCGCCTCCCCGCCGATGGTCGCCGGATCATCGAGTCGCGAGTGAGCCGCTGCAGCAGCGACGGCGGCGGCGACCGGAGCAAAAACGATTAGTGCTCCGGCGAGTTGCCGGCGGTTGCGATCGATGGCGACCATCACCGCGAGGCCGAGCCCAACGGCCAACGCGCTCGCGCGACTGGATGTGAGGTAGAGGGCAGCGACGAGGGGAGCGATCGCCACGGCCGCAATCACGCGGACCGCCGCACGCGGCGCGCGAACCGCAAACGCAATCGACAGGATCGCCCCGAGTCCGGTGAAGATTCCCAGGGCGTTGGCATATCCGAGCGGCCTGAAAAGAAGGTTCTCCTGGAAACCTCCGCGAAGCCCCGGCTCGAACAGGTACCGGACGAGCGCGTAGGTAACAACGACGACGATGGCCGCCCAGACGGCCGTCAAAAGGTCGTCTCCTGAACGGCGCGTCGCGAGAAGAAGAACCGCGACGACAGCGGCGAGATACAGAAGGTCGCGCCGCGCGTCAAGAACCGACTCAGTGTGATTGACCGACCACGCGGTCGAGAGGGCGGTCCAGGCGAGGAGCCCGGCGAGCAGTCCAATCCATATGCGTTCAGGCCAGTTCAACTCGACGCGCGCGGCAAGCAGGAGCACGAGCGCCGCCACCCAGAGCAGTGCGACCGAAGCCGTCGTCCACGCGCGGGGGAAGAAGCCGCCGTTCTCGAGGGCCAGGCCGACAAGCACAACGAACACGACGACGCTCGGAAGCGCATCGCGCCGAAGCTCCGCGTTGCGGACGATCTCGCGGCCACGTACGAGATTGCTTGCCGACGACGTCATCGACGAAAGGACGCGCCGCTCACGCGAGGAAGGCTAGACCTCGAAGGCGGACGATCCCGTCGGAATGTCGCGCTTTGGACGCCGGAAAACGGCGCGAGGGAATGGGTTACCCTGTACGCGCAAAACGTCCTGGAGAAGTGGCCGAGTGGCTGAAGGCAGCGCCCTGCTAAGGCGTTAAGGGGGTTCATACCTCCTTCGAGGGTTCGAATCCCTCCTTCTCCGCCTCTGACCCCGCCGCGGGTCGGTCGGGAGGGGTGGCAGAGCGGTCGAATGCGGCGGTCTCGAAAACCGTTTCGGGCCGTTAGGTCCGACGAGGGTTCAAATCCCTCCCCCTCCGCTCACTGAGCCGAATCCCGCTCCCTGAGCGGGATCGTCGGCCGGTCCGATCAATCACGCCGGACGACGGTTCGCGCCAGTGGCCGGCGCACCGGCGCGAGCGGACCATCGCGCGGCCTATCGCGCAGCAAGGGTCATCGGACTTGCTCTGTGGGCGCTGTCAGAGCTAGTGATGTGTCGCCTCAAAGTAAACCGCCGAACCGAGCGGCGCAGTCGTGCCGTTTGCTCGCGACGATTCCAGGGTGCGCGCGGCTTCTTGGGAGGTTTCGAGGCTTGGCGCCCGCCCTCGCCTCTCCGATCAAGCTGACCGCGAAGAAATGCCGCAGCCTAAGAGGCCAATGCGCCTAGCCACACTCGCCTCGCTTGCGTGGCCCTCTCCCCAATGCGGCCACCGAGCTGAAGCATCGGACAAGCAATTAGCCCAGAGCCACGCGCCTCCTTCGGATCGGTTAGTAGCCGATTCGAGAGACGCGCGGCTCTGGGGAGCGAGTGGCACCGTCATGCGCGTGCAGGTGCGCGTCGACGGGAATGCACACGAGAGAACACAGACCGCGCGTAGGGCATCAACCGCGCAAACGGGTTCCTCCGGTGCCGCGCAGGTGGGCGTTGGTAGTCCGCCCGCAGCTGCGCCATCCGTTCTCGATGACACTGACGGTAGAAGTCAGGATTGTTCGGATACAAGCTTCTCACCTCCTCTCGCCTCTTGGTCTCGACTGGGAATCGCCCGAATCGAGTCCCGGCAAAGAGGAGGGACGATGCGCAGTCGCCCCAAATAGAGATGGCTACCGCGGGCCCTATATTTCTAAGGGCTTATTGCTTCCGCGTAAGCGCGGATCAACTGTCACTCCAAGTCGGAATCGATTCGGGCTATACCGCATTACCGAGTTCCACTTGCGTCCTCCTTTCGGGCTACGAACTGCAGTCTTGGCTCAGAAACGACGAAAGCGACCCGTCTGGGTCGCCCTCGCTGGACTTCGCTTGACGCTGTCGGCTAGCCGGAGCGCCTCCAGGCGAGGGCTTCGCGAGGGTTGAATCCGCCGTTACGCCACTCCGCGTGCACGGCCACGAAGGCCGAGGCGAAGACGGCGCTACGACGATGTGTACTGAGTTCGATCACGTTGTCTTCGCCTCCTTTCCAGAAAATAGAAGCCGAGAGAATACACGGTCAAATCCATAGGCGCAAGCGAATATCGTCGGGGATTTCCCTTGATTCGGCACCCGCATCCTCCTGACCGATGGTCGCGAATCGGCTGTCACCATGAAGCGGTCGCGGCCGTTCTACGGACGGGCCGCCCGGCTGCTCTATGGCGCTCCTGCCCGAGACCGCACTCCTGCCGGGACGCGCCATCAAAATCAGCACTAAGGATCGGTCATGTGTGGTCGCGTGCAAGGGTCGCCTGAAGCCGATCGAGGAAGGGAACCTGCGCTGCCTTCAGCCTTCGGCGTGCCTCGTCGAGATCGAACCATTCGACGCGGTCGATCTCGGGGAATGTCTGGACGATGCCTGAATGCGGTGGCCACTCCATTTCGTAGGTGTTGCTCACGGCGGTCGATGAGTCGAGGTCTCCCTGAACTGCCCACCCCAGCACGAGCTTGCCCGACTTCTGGGTGATCTGTCCAAGATCGGTGAGCGGGTGGTTGGGGGCTTCGTGTCCGGTTTCTTCCGCGAACTCTCGCCGAGCCACCGCTACGAACTCCTCACCGGGCTCAACCTCGCCCTTGGGAATCGTCCAGTGGCCCATGTCCTTCTTGACCCAGAAAGGTCCGCCCTGATGGGCCAGGAGCACCTCCAGGCGGCCCTTCCGGCTGCGCCAGAGCAGGATGCCGGCACTCGTGCGCCCCGATTTGTCGGTCGTCACACGTACCTCCTCGCCCGTGTGTCGTTGGAGCTCAGTCCAGCTGCCTGGGTACAACGTAATCGACGAGCTCTGCCTCGCCGGGGCGTAGAGCGGTCCAGCTGTCGATGTGGACGGCGAGCGTCGCAAGCGCACCGGTCGGGAACTTCTCCTCGAGCCGGGGCAGGTCAGCCCCCCGCGAAGCGAGGACAAGCGCGAGGTTGTGTAGGCCCGGGTTGTGACCGATGAGCATTGCCGAACTGACGGACTCGGGAAGAGCCTGGAGTCGTTCGAGCAGTTCGTGTTCCGAGGCGGCGTAGAGCTGCGGCACGAGCTCGACCGAGCAGCGCTTGGCGAGCGAAGGCTCGATCGCGTCGAGCGTTTGGCGGGTGCGAAGTGAGGGCGAGCAGAGGACGAGCGCGGGACGGATCCTCTTACGACGAATGTACCTAGCGATGCTCCTCGAGGCGCGTTCGCCTCGCGGCGCGAGCGGGCGGTCGATGTCAGCAAGTGTCGAATCCGACCAGCTCGACTTCCCATGGCGTAGCAGGATGATGGTTCGCACCGGGTGACCGTGCCTGCAGCGACTGTTGGCGTCAAGCAGCCCGTGCCAGGGCCGCCACCGGACGAGGACTCGAGCTCCGCTGGCCGGGGAGCCGTGGGGTGCGCAAACCCGCGAACGGGAGAGCAAACTAGCCTCAGGCCCATCGCACGAACGCGAGCGACTGGCCGCGCTTATTGCCCGCGGCGTGCTCACTGACGAGGAGTTCGCGTGCTAAGGCACGCGTGCTTGGTGCGGATTTCCAGTGAGGAGTATCCTCCTCGCGCACGCCCCACGCATTCCTCTCGAACGAAACTCTCGTGCTATTGAAATAGGGGTGCGCAGTTGAGGACACCGACGTCGCCACGAGGGCGTAGAACTGCGCCACTCAAGCATTCGCTGGTTCCATTCGGCCCATCGCGAGTCGGGCGGTCGTCGTTGCGCAACGGCCGTGGGCCAGGCGAGTGATGCCAACAGAAATGCGCGCACACCGTCACCACACGCCGCTACAGCGGGATCATTGCGCATCCTGTTGTAGCGATCGAAGCGCAAGGTCGATTGCCTCGTCCTCGGTCAGGGAGAGCCCTTCGCGCCACGCTAGATCGAAGGCGTCTTCGCCGAGCCGTTTTTTCGTCGTGGCCAGCGTGTGCTCGTAGTCCGTGGGATCCCAGCGAGCCATTCCGAGTTCGCTGAGCAGTCGGTCGGATGCCGCGAGGATGCGTGCAGCCGTGCGGGGCCGCTCCGCTAGAGCAGCGGCCTCCTGGAGCATCTCGGGCCAGGCCAACCGCTGGCCGAGGTCTCGAAGAAGGCTCATGGCTTGCCGGAGATGCTTCTTCCCACCGGCGACATCGCCACAGCGACGCGCACACTCGCCGATCATCCCGACGGCTTCGGCTGCGTCGATTGCCCATCCTGATTTCTCAGCTAGGGGCAGTGCTTCTTCGAACAGGTCGCGTGCCGCCGTGAAGTTGCCTGCAGCGAACTCGACGAGCGCCCGCGCGTAGACGGCGTGGGCGATACCGCCGAGGTGACCGAGCACGCGGCGCCTGGCGAGGGCATCGTCGGCAAGCCGCCGCGCCTCGGAGAAGTCGCGGAGATCGGCCACCATTTGGGCGAGGTCAGCGAGCGTCGCAGCGGCCAATCGCTCCTCGCCCAGGCCGTCCAGTAGCGGCACGAGGTCGTACTTCATTTGCATGCTCCGCTGCGGATCGCCGAAGAAGCGGGTGATCTCGCTCACCTCGATCAAGCCGCGAGCCGCCTCTGCCGCCGGAACGCGTTCGGCCGCCTCGGCGGCCCGCTCGGCCCAATGCAAGCTCTCGCGCGTGTATCCGCGTGAGACCCAGAAGAACCCGAGGGCCGAGACGAGCTTGAGGACGAATCTCGGCTCCGAATGCTCGACTGCCCAGTCGAGGACGCTGCGACAATTGTCGAGTTCGGCGTCGATCGTCGCCGTGGCGACGGCGTCACCCTCCCTGACCGGATCCCAAAGCGGCTCGGCGAGGCGAACACACCACTCGGCGAGCGCGCGTCGTATCGCGTCGCGATTCGCCAACTGCTCGAGCCGCTCCGCCGCGAACTCGCGAATCGTCTCGAGCATCCAGAAGCGGTCGCCGCGTCTGCGCAGCAGGCTCTTGTCGAGCAACGACGCCAGCGTCTCGGGGTCCCCGTCGCAAACCGCTTCCGCAGCCTCGACGGTGCAGCCACCCGTGAACACGGCCAAGCGCGCGAACAGCGTCTGCTCCTCGGCCGTCAGCAGGTCGTAGGACCACTGGATGGTCGCGCGCAACGTCTGCTGACGCGGGTCGACGTCCCGCCCGCCTTTAAGCAAGTCGAGGCGCTGCCCGAGTCGCGCCAGAAGCTGCTCCGGCGAGAACAGCTTCGTGCGCGCGGCGGCCAGCTCCAGCGCCAGCGGCAGATCGTCCAGATGGGCGCAGAGCTCGGCGGCCGCACCGTTCGCGCCGGGGTCGACGCCGAGTGCGCGCACGCGCTGCTTGAACAGGTCGACTGCGTCGGAGCGTTCGAGCGGCGGCACGGGCCACTCGTGCTCAGCGGCCCGACCTCGTAACCCTGGTAGCGGGAGAAGGCCCCGCGTAGCAATCGGTGATGCTCGCGTAGAACTTGCGCGTAGCGCTCTGCGCCGAGTTCGGCGAGCAGCCGCGTCGACCCTTCAATGTCGCTGAAGAAGAAACTGACGGTGCCGCGAGGCTGCTCTGCCATACCGCCGCAAGCGTAAGACGACAACACCGCTCTGCCTAGAGGAATCCGCGCCTCCATCACGATCACCCTCGACCGCTACGGCCCCCTTCTACTCGGCCACAAACATCAAGCCGCCAACCTGCTCGAACCTGGCGGCAAACACACGCGCCACCGACTGAACGTTCAACAAAGCGAGGGCCTCGCTCTTTATAAGCTCAGCGGCTTATTCAAACCGCGTGCTGGTTCGATTCGGCCGGGACATTCGCTTCGTGAATACAGATCCCAAGAATTGCCCTCCCGTCTCAATGCTTGGTGTTCGGGACGAGTCGTGGCTACCGCTCAATTCCGCGAAACGTCGACGCCTTACGCCCGTGGAATGGGTTCCGATCTCTGTCCAGAGAACAAGAGTCTCGAAAACCGTTTCGGGCCGTTAGGTCCGACGAGGGTTCAAATCCCTCCCCCTCCGCTCAACTAAGCCGAAACCCGCACCACTAAGCGGGACTTCGGCTGCTCCAGGCGCCTCGGCGTGTCCCGCTTTCGTCCGCCTGATAGGTCTCAAAAACCGTTTCGGGCGGTTACTCCGACAAGGGTTCAATCCCTCCCCTCCACTCTTACAGCGCAAACCCGCTCTCTAAGCAGGTTTGCGCCTGCGGACAGCAGACCAACCCTCGGAGGTCAGCTCGGAGTGCCTCGACTTTGGCGACCCCGCTCACCAGTTCGTCGGCAGGCCAGGCGTGTTCGGCGGCAGGGGCGTGCCGGCGGGGTGGATGACGTAGGCGACGCCGCCGCTGCGAGAGGTCGGGAGCCACACGTCGGCGAACTGCTGCCGGTCGAAGACGTTCTCGACGGCGGCGTCGCTGGCGATCAAGCGGGAGGCGGGATCGTTGACGATCACGTCGCCACTCGCGGTGAACCCGCGGATCACCATCAGATGCCCGTTCGTGCTGTAACCGCTGTTGTCGAGCTCGTTCTTCTTGAACGCGACGGAGACAACGAGTGGCATGCCGTGCTTGATGAACTGCTCCGCCTCGGTCAGCGACCGAAGCTGCACGACCTCGCCCTCGAGCCCGAATGAGCCAGCGTAGCCGATGTTGAACGGCCAGTTCCCCGCGCCGCTGTAGTGCCAGTCGAAGGTGTGCATCGCCGCGTAGTCGACGCTCGCGTCGGCGTACGGAATGCCGGTCAGGTCGGACGCGGTCGGCTTGTCGCCCCAGTACTCGACGACCATCTCGGTGGACGTGGGGCTGCACCAAGCCTCGCCGCCGCCGTCGAAGTCCGGGTACTCGCCGTGATGCACCTCCTGGGAGTACTGCGGCACGTCGAGCGTTATCCCCTCGGCTCCGCCGAGCGGACCGGCAGCGACCGACTTGTCGTCCGGCAGCGCTGACGCGATTGCTCCGACCGAACGGACGGTCGGAGCTGCGCTCGACCCATGTCGGCGGTAGAGCGTGACGCGGAGTTGGTAGCTCGCAAGCTCGACGCCCTTGGCCGCGAAGAAGGTGTCGATCGCGATCGTGCCGTCGCCGTCGCCCTGGCCGCCGAGCGAGGTGCGGTGGATGTCGCCGCTCGCCTCCGACGGCATCTGCGATGTCCAGCGGCCCATGACGTACCACTTCGTCGTCGTGCCGGCGGTCGTGGTGCCGTGCATCTCGACCTGGATCCAGCTGCCCGACGGCGTGTCGGCGGTCCAGCTCGACACAAGCTCGGTGAGCGCAAACGCTGCGGCATATACCGGCGATGTCCACGTGTCGTAGTCGTAGCTCGTGGTCTGCGTCGTTGAGTCGAACGGATCGTCGTAGGCGAACGTCCCTGCGGCCGTCCCGAACGTGATTGCTCCGTCACCGACGACGGACGGTTGGGCGCCGTCAAACGTCCCAGACGCGAAGTCGGCGGCCGTCGCCCAGCCGTGGTAGCTGATTTGATCGTGGCTTCCCGGCTGCTTCGCCGACGCACCGGCCACCACGACGAGTGCCGCCGTCGCGCAAGCCGCGACGGCGGGCCGAATGCCGCTGCGAGAGAACATCTGAACCCCCCTCGGACGCTGGAATCGCTCTTCTACCGGCCGATGCTAGGCGCGCCGTCGCCGCTGTGTCAACGCTCCCGGCGGAACTGATGAAGCTGCGCCTTCGAGGGTTCAAAATCCCTCCCCCTCCGCTCAAAACAAGCTGGGGCGCCACGCAACCAACAAGTCAGGTGGTAGCAACCTCGGCAGCTCGCGCGGTTAGCGCCACGCGAGCTGCTGGTTCCACCGCGCTCGTTCGGACTAGGCGCCCGCTCTGTAGTAGAGCCACGCGTCCTGCTCACGCTGAACCTGCCCGGTAGTGAACTCGTTGTAGCACTCGTCGTACGAGTAATCCATGTAGTTGTGGATCGGATCGAAGCCAGGGTCGGCGCATGTGTCCTTCGTCCCGTCAGGCGGACAACCGGACGTCGGGGTGAGCTCAGCTGGCGTGTCGTCCACGTAATCGCCGTGGGCGTTGCAGCCACCGTAGAATGTGTGCTCGAGGTTTAGCCAATGGCGGGCCTCGTGAACAACTGTGAACCCCAGGTCGTAACGTCCCGCGTACGTCGTCGACGTGCCGAGCATCGACTCCCAGTCGAAGACGATTCCGTCGAGGTATGAGTGGCCGTTCTGGTCGACGATCGACGGGAGATACGCCCAACCCAAGTACACTCCAGCCGTGGCCGAGTAGAGGTTGAGCGCGTTCGCGCCGCCCTGGTGCAGGGCCCGCTTCATGTCGCGCTCCTCACGCGTCGACGGCCCGGCGTTGAACCAGGCGGCGTTGTCCGTGCGAGTGACACCGGCCAGCTCGAATGTAAAGCCGCTGTCGGCGCCGCTGTAAAATCCTCCGAAGCCGAGATTGAGCACGCGGATCTGATCCGCGATCGCCTTCGCGGAGACGTTGCCGATCGCGCCATCGCTAATCACATGGAAGTAGACAGGCACGGTCGCCTGGAACCCCTTGCCCGCCTTTCCCTTTGCCGAGGTGGGCAGATCCTGGATGACCTCGCCCAGCGCGGGCTCACGCGCGTCGCCGCCACGGCCCAGAACTGCGGGCGTCAGCCGGCTGTAACTGGAGAACAGCTCCGACCCCCGCGATGCGAGCGGATTGCAATACGAGAACAGCTGTTGCACGCTCGGCGCGGCCGTTCGCCGAGCCGCGGTCGCAGGAGCGACCACGACGATTGCGAACAGTCCAAGCGCGAGCGCAAGGATGCCCAAGATCTTCGTCCTTCTCACTCTCTCCCTCCCTGTGTGTTGACCCCAAATGCGGCTGGACGATAGCCGGTATCGATCGAGTCTTTTGCCGGCCCGACGCGAGATCGTGGGAGGAGGCGGTGGTCCGCCTCCTCCCTCAGTTCACGGGTAGCTGACCACAGTGACCGGGACGTCCGGGTTCGCGATCGTCGACGACCCGCCGGTGTCGTTGACGACGTTGAGGATGCCTCCCTTCCCATGGCTCGGGTCGAGGAAGATCGTGAGCAGGTCACGCAGGCTCCCGGCAGGCAGCGTCGCCGGAACCTCGAACGCGTTCGCGGCGAAGATGTCGACGCCCTGGTTGAAGAAGCTGTAGCTGCCCATGCCCCAGCCGCTGAAGCTGGAGACATCGTCGCCGACCTTGAACGCGGCCCACCCGGGCACTCCCGGCGCCTCCATCCACGCGGCCTGGTTCGGGGGGTCGTACGGCATCTCGTTCTGGAAGAACACGACGCGTCCGTTCTCGCCGTTCCAGATCACCTCGTACTTCTGGTAGTGCTCGACGAAGAGGCCGTAAGCGGTGACGCCGTCGCCGTTCACGATCACGCCTGTGTCGGCGGTGTTCGCCGTCCAGCCGACGCCGTTTCCGTGATCGGCGCGCCAGGCCCAGATGTCGTCGAGGAGGACGTTGTCGCTGTTCACGACGAGGCTCGTCGTCGCCTTGCCGGGTGTCGCGCCGCCGATGCGGAAGAAGACGTCCTGTAGCGACGTCGGATCCGACGCGTCGCTTTTGTGCGCGTGCTTCGGGCCGACCTCGAGCAACACCCGCGAGTTCACCTCTCCTGCGTCGAACAGCAGGCCGGAGAGCTTCATGCCCGCCACGTCGGCGACCTTCATGGTGACGACGCCGTGCGTCGGCACGAGCGTGGGGAACCCGAGGCCGAGCACGACCGTGTCCGGCCGCTTCACCTTGAGCGTCTTGTCGATGTGGTAGACGCCGGGCGTGAAGATCACGTTCTGGCCGCGCGCGAGCTCCTTGTTGATCGTTTTCACGTCGTCCGACGGCCTCGCGATGAAGAAGTCCTTGATCGGGATCGACGTGCCGGGTGTCGTGCCACTTTCCCAGGCGGCGCCCGACGAGTTGTGCTGCGCTGCGGGAACGAAGACGTCGTAGTTCCCGTTCGCGTCGACGTAGAGGTACGGCGCGTCACGGGTGACGGGGCTCGTCGCCAGCGTCGTGTACGGGCCGCCGCATGCCGCGCTCGCAGGGAAGCATTGCGCCGGCGCGCCGGCGACGCCCGAGAACACCTGGTTCCACACGCCGTTCGTCCAGCTGTCAATCGTGCTGTTCCGGACAAGCCACTGCTGCTGGGAACCGTTGACGATGGTGCTGCCGTCGAAGCGCGAGTCGGCGATGAAGCCGCCGCTCGCGAACGACGGGGGGGTGCAGTAGTCCATCAACGTCGCGAACCCGTTGACGTGGACGCGCCGCATCGGCGCGGCCTGCGAGACGGCCCAGAACTCGCCGTTGTAGCAGCCGAAGTTCGGCGTGTCGACGTCGATCGTCAGGTTGGAAAGCGAGCGCCAGAAGTTGGTCAGCGCGACGCAGCCGCCGGCGTCGCACTGGTTGCGGACGTAGATCGACCCGTTGACGTGGACGTCGTTCGGCGAGAGGCCCAGGCCGGCGACGCTCGTGTAGTAGCCGACCTGGAAGTTCAGCGGGTTCTGCGCGGTGCCGTAGGTGCCCGGCTTGAACAGCAACGCGTAACGCTGCGGCCCGAACTGGTTCGGCACCTGCTGCGCCGCGATGGCGTCGACCTGCGACTGGATCTGGCCCGTCGTCATGCTCGGGTCGAAGATCAGGACGTTGGGGCCGAAGTCGGGTTGCGGCGCGGGCGGCTTCGCGGGCGCAGCGCCGGCTCCGCCCACGAGGACCGCGACGACAGCTGCGATGACCACGGTGAGGCGCCGGCCCGACCCGGCGAGAGCGGCATGCGACTGCATCGGTAGAACTCCCTTCCCTCGAGGCTCTGGACGTGCCCGATACTAAAACCGACGCTGGCGTGCCGAGTAAGGTCGTGCCGGTGAGGAAACGGACGATGCGTGACGTCCAAGACGCGGAGTGCTCCGTCGCCGCGGCGGTCGAGTCGATCGCGTGGGGTGCGGAAATTCGGTCCACTGCGACTTCTGCGAGGTCGCGATCGGCAAGGCGGGCGAGGTGCGGCAAGCGCGCAGCGTCACCTTGTCGTTCCTGACGCTAGGTCGCTTCGCGGGCCCCCGTTAGCGTCGTCTGCCCAGGGCGCGGCGCAGAACTTTGTCGTATTCGACGAGTCCATCCCGGTTGAGGCGTGCCTCAGGACCAGCCGCGATGCCAACACGTTCCGGAACCACCCCCCAAACCGGGATCTCTTCTGCTCTCCACCACGCGATCGTCTCATCGAGGTCGTTCGTACCGAACCGTGCGGAGCAAATGACAACCCCGCGCGGCGTCCTCGCAGGGATTAGGTCGAGCGTCGCGACCACGCGCGAGAATTCGACTCCTCCGGCTCGCGTCGGGATGACGACCGCGTCGGCTAAGCCCAGCGCCGACTGCACGAGTCGCTCGTCGCCAGGCGGTGTGTCGACGATTGCCAGGCCCTCATGACTGTTCATCGCTCGAGCCAATGTGCGTTCGGACGGTGCTTCGACGATCGTCACGCCCTCGACGGGCCGCTCCTCCAGCCATTCAGCCAAGGAAGCCTGGCGGTCGGCGTCCACGACCACCACCGGATCGTGTCCCCTCGCCACCGCAGCCGCAGAAAGATAGAGAGCTGTCGTCGTCTTCCCGACGCCTCCTTTTAAATTGGAAACGACAACGTTCATGGGCGTGGATCTTACGCCTGCCCCTGAACCGCTCATTTGTTAGAGCTTCTTGGCAATGGACTTGTCGCTGGAGCGAATCGAGGAAGCGGCGAGGGTGATCGACCCGCCGCTGCTGAACACACCGCAGTTCTCCGACCCGATGCTCTCCGAGGCACTCGGGCGTGAGACCGTCGTCAAGATGGAGAACGTCAGCCCGATCGGAAGCTTCAAAGGCCGCGGCGCCGACTACTTCGTCGGTGCGCTTGAGCGCCGCGACGAGCGCCTGGTCACCGCGACGGCCGGTAACTGGGGCATCGGGCTCGCCTATGCCGGGCGCCGGCACGGCCACCCCGTCGAGATTTTCGCGGGCGCGTCGGCCTACGCCGGCAAGCTCAGGCGCATGCGTGCGCTCGGGGCGAACGTGACGGCCGTTGACGGCGGCCCCGACGCAGTTCATGCCGCCGCCAGGGATTTCGTCGACAGGGAGTCTGGATGCCGGCTCGTCTCCGACGGCGAGCCTGCGGCGGTCGCAGAAGGGCACGGCACGATCGGTGTCGAGCTTCTTCGTACCGGGACGCTCGACACGGTCGTCGTCCAGGTCGGCGACGGCGCACTGATCAGCGGCATCGCGTGCTGGCTGAAAGCGCAATCGCCGAGCACGCACGTAGTCGGCGTGTGCGCGAGCGGCGCGCCTGCGATGAGGCTGAGCATCGACGCCGGCCGCCCCATCCGCAGCGACCCGCCGACGACGATCGCGGGCGGATTGGCGATCAGCGAGCCGATTGCCGCCAGCCTCGAGCGGCTGCGGGCGCTCGTCGACGACATCGTGCTCGTCGACGACGACGACATCCGCGCCGCAATGGCGCTGATCGCCGACACGATTGGTGTCCTGGTCGAGCCCTCGGGCGCCGCCGGCGTCGCTGCCGTCCAGCGCCACTCGGTGCCGGGCGAGCGGATCGCGGTCTTACTGACCGGCGCGTTGGAGCGGCCGGACTGGACCGCGACGCTCATGTGACGCCGGATTCTTCGCCAGGTCCGTCGTCCGAACCCAGAGCGAGGCGCTAATCCCCGCCCGTGCACATGTAACGAATCCACGCGTTCCGAGACGAGGCCGGGTGTCCGCGGAGCCGCCGCGGGCGTCACCTAGCCAGGAGGTCAAGAGTGCACGAAACACGCAGAACGCTCGGAACGGTCAGGCATCTCTTCGCTGTGATGGTCGTGCTCGCCACGGCGGCGCTGGCGGCCGCTGCGACTGCCGGCGGGGCATCGTCGTCCGGTGTCGTTGGACAGCTCTACGTCAACGACAACACGGCCGGGGTGAACACAGTCGCCGGCTACGACCGCCATCAGGACGGAACCTTGACGCCGCTTCCCGGGTCGCCGTTCGCGATCGGCGGGGCCGGCACCGGAAACGGTGTCGCTTCGCAGGGCTCGCTGCAGCGGAGCGCGGACGGGCGTTATTTGCTCGCCGTCGACGCCGGTAGCGATCAGATCTCGGTGCTTCGCATCAAGCCGAGCGGTTCGCTCCAGATCGCCGACGTCGTCTCGTCCAACGGGGACACGCCGGTGAGTATCGCCGTGTACGGCGACCTCGTGTACGTCGCGAACGCCGGTGCCGACGTCACGAACTACACCGGGTTCATCCTGAACGGTGGCGGTCACCTTCGCGCTATCTCCGGCTCGACGGTGTCGCTTCCTCCGGACTCCCAGCCCGGAGACGTTCTCTTCAGCGGCGACGGCAGCAAGCTCGTCGGCACGCGCGTGAACACCTCCCTGATCGACAGCTTCACCGTCGGCGCGGACGGCCTTCTCACTGCAGCCTCCGGGTCCCCGTTCGTCGCGCAGGGACTGGGCCCGTTCGGCAGCGAGTTCCGTCCGACGAACCCGACGCAGTTGTTCGTCTCGAACGCGCACGACGGCCCGGGGAATGGCAGCGTGTCGGCGTTCTCCGCTGCAGCGGATGGGACGCTCGCCTCGATCGGCACCTCGCCGTTCCCGAACAATCAGACCGCACCCTGTTGGGTGGAGATCAGCCACGACGGCCGCTTCCTGTTCGCGGTCAACACGGCGGTCTCGACCGTCTCGAGCTACTCGATCGCAACGAACGGCTCGCTGACGCTACTCGGAAGCACGCCGCTGAACGGCTCCCCCCGCGGAGCGGAGGACGCCCGGCTCGCCCCGGACGGCTCGACGCTCTGGGTCGTGAATGCTGGATCCGACTCGATCAGCGGCTTCTCCGTCGACGGCGGCACCCTTACCGAGCTCGCCTCGTCGCCAACGCCCGGCCCCGCCGGCGCCGCACCGACCGGCCTCGTCGTCACCTGAGCTCAAGTGCCGGGAACCGGTCTCTTAGCGACCGGTTCCTGGCACGTCCCTGCAAACGCTGAACGCGGCCTCACGGCGCCCTTCGCCCACTGGGAGCGATCGACGCAACGCGAAGCATGTCGGCCATCATGCGCGCGTGACCGCCGACGAAGCAATCGATGCCCCAGACTCGCGGCGGGCAGTGATAGATGAGCCGCAGCTGCTGCCATGGGAGGAGCCTGGCTGGTTCGACCGCGTCGAGTCGTGGGTCGAGATCGAACTCCACCGCCTTGGGTTGGAGCCGCAGCGGAAGCTCGAACTCGTTCGTACGCGTCCCTGGGCGGCGGTCGCTCGAGTCGCAACCAGCGCCGGGGACGTTTGGTTCAAGGAGCCGGCGCCCTCGCTCGCTTTCGAGCCTGCGCTGACCGTAGCCGTCTCTCGGCGGCGTCCAGCCTTCACACCGGAGGTGCTCATGACCGAGGGAACCTGGACGCTGACGCGAGATGCGGGGCCGCAGCTGCGCACCGTCGTGAAACGCGGAGAGCCAGCACCATCTTGGGATGAGCTGCTCCCGCTCTACGCGGAGCTGCAAATCGAGCTCGCCAAAGACGCGCAGGAACTGGTTGCGCTCGGAACTCCCGACAAGCGGCCCGCGATGGTCTTGGCGGCCTATTCGGGCTTGGTAGAGCGCGTCGGACGTCACAACAGCTTGGACATCAAGCGGCTTCAAGCGCTCGCGCCCGCGCTCGAGTCTCTGACCGACGCACTCGCCTCGCCGCTGCCGGCAACGCTGATCCACGAGGAGTTCCATGAGAGCAACGTCTTCGTGCGCGACGGGCGGGCGCGCCTTCTCGATTGGGGCGAGGCGACTGTCTCCCACCCGTTCGCCGGGCTCGTCAACACGCTCCGCGACATCGCGTTCCGGCGGAGACTCAAGCCGAACGGCAGGGAGATGCGCCGACTTCGATCCGTTTACCTAGAGCCGTGGACGTCCTTCGGTTCGCCGCGGGAGCTATCCGAGCTCTTCGACCGTGGTTACGTGCTCGGGGCGCTCTGCAGAGCCTTGACCTGGGACCGCGTCCTGACGGGACAGCGCGCGTCCGTGCGTGACGAGTACAACCGGAACGCGGCCGTTTGGCTCGACATCATCTTCCGCGAGGGCATCGAAGTGGGTGTCAGGTTGGGTGCCTAAAGAGGCTCAGCGGTTGTGGTTGACGACCTCGACGTTGTGCCCGTCGGGGTCGAGGACGAAGGCGCCGTAGTAGCCGGGGTGGTAGATCGCGCGCTCCCCGGGCGCGCCGTGGTCCGCGTAGCCCGCGGCGAGCGCGGCCGCGTGGAACGCGCGCACGGTCGCGTCGTCGGCGGCGGGGAAGGCGAGGTGGACGTGCTCGGTCAGCGGCCGCTCGTCGTCGATCAGGGAGAAGCTGTAGTCCGGGCCGGCGAACTGGACGCGGGCCGGCTCGTCGTCGCCGAGCGCGATGCCGGCGTGCGGCGCGATCGTCGCGTAGAAGCGCCGCGACGCCTGGAGGTCGCGGACGCGGATCCACAGGTGGTCGATGCAGCCCTCCGAGACCGGCTGCCTGCGCTTGCCATGGACGGCCTCGACGCTGTTGCCGTCCGGGTCGAGCAGGAAGCCGCCGTAGTACGTCGGCCCGTACTGCGTCGCGCGGGCCCGGGGCGCCGTCGTCCGGGTGGCCGGCGTCGACGCCCGCCTGCCAAAAGGCGTCGACGTGCGCGCGGTCCGGCGCGCGAAAGCCGACGTGGAGCCCGCGCGTCACGGGGTGCTCGCGGTCCGTCGGGCCGATGTCGAAGTCGGCCCACTCGACCAGCTCGGCGTCCGCGTGGGTCGGCTCGACCCCGAGCACCGACAGCACGGTGCGGTAGAAGCGCTCGGAGGCGGCGAGGTCGGACACCGCGATCCCGACGTGGTCGAACACGGCTCCGAGGCTACCGTTGCGGGCACGCTCGAGCTCGACAGGACGTCTTCACCCGCGAAGACTGTTCAAGCGCCGCTCAAATTCTCAGGCTGGTCTTAATCGCGGCTGCTGAACTCGCGTAATGGCAGTCGCCGAGGTCGAGCTCACGATCGAAGGGCGCGAGAGCGAGGCGGTGCGCTCACGGCGCCTCAGAGACCGCTACCGCTCGCTCGTCATCTTCGGAAGGCCGACGGAGACGAATTGCGGACTGGCCGCGGCCTTTGCCCAGCTTGGGCAGAACGCACAGCTCGCGGAGTCTGCCGCGCCACCCGACCTTCAGCGGGGCGATCTCGCGATCGCGCGCCTCGACGTCTTGCCGACGCTCGACGGGATCGAGCCCGGGCTTTGGGGCTTGCGACGGCTAGAGCGTCAGGGGGTGCAGGTCCTGAACGGTCCGCTCGCGCTCTACGCCGCCCATGACAAGCTGTCGACCGCGCTGCTCCTCGGCAGAGCTGGAGTCGCGCAACCGCGAACGGCACACGTCTGCGAGGTCTCGGTTCCATCGTTTCCTCCCCCGTACGTCGTCAAGCCTCGCTTTGGCAGCTGGGGCCGTGACGTCTACCTCTGTCGCGACGAAGGCGAGCTGCGGGCTCGGCTCGACTGGCTCGGGCGCCGGCGATGGTTCCGTCGCCAAGGCGCTCTCGTGCAATCACTGGTGGAGCCGACGGGCCGCGACCTGCGCCTCCTCGTGGCCGGCGGCGACGTGGTCGGCGCGGTCGAGCGCCGTGCCATGCCGGGCGAATGGCGGACGAACGTCGCTCTGGGCGCCGTCCGCCGGCGCGTCAATGCGCCGCCCGCTGCGCGCGCGCTCGCGCGCCGGGCGGTCGCCGCGCTCGGGCTCGACCTTGCCGGCGTCGACATCGCCCGCGACGAGAGCGGCCGCAGCTACGTCCTCGAAGTCAACGGCGCGGTCGACTTCAATGCGACGTACGCCGACGATGTCTTCGCGACCGCGGCCGCGGCGATGCTCGATCGAGCAACCCGCGATCGCGCCCAGCGACGACTATTCAAGGCCGCGCGCCGTCGGGGTCGGTCGGCGGCATCTGCTGCAACGTCAGGGGTCCACTCGCCACTCGAAGCGAACGGCTCCGGCGTCGCGCACGCATGAAAGCGTGACCTCTCGGCCGCGACGGATCCCACTGCGGGCCCGAGCGGCGCACGGTGACGAGGAAGGCGGCCATGCCGAGCCTCAGCCGCTCACCGCCGCCATCGCCGCCTTGGCGCGTTCGGCCATCTCCTCCTGCGGAACGTCCTCGACGTGCGTCCCGATCGACCAGACATGGCCGAACGGGTCCGTGATCGTTCCGAAGCGGTCGCCCCAGAACTTGTCCTCGAGCTCCTCCGTGATCGTGGCGCCCTCGGCGACCGCCTTCGCCACGACGGCATCGACGTCCTCGACGTACATGCAGATGCTCGCGGTCGTGGAGCCCACCTCGCTCGGCGGCGTGATCGACGCGTGGGGGAAGGGATCGGCGAGCATGACGACCGAGTCGCCGATCTCGACCTCGGCATGGCCTATCTTGCCGTCCGGCCCTTCCATACGCATCCGCTCCTTGGCTCCGAACGCTTTCTTGTAGAAGTCGATCGCCTTGGCGGCGCCGTCGACGGCCAGGTACGGGGTGAGCGTGTGGAACGCGTCGGGAACCGGCTGCACTGACATGAGTTCTCCCTCCGTTCGTGTTGGCGGCGGGGAGGCTAGCGATCATTCCCGACATCTTCTGTCGTGTTCATGAAATAGTTTTGCCGAGTGCGCGCAAGCCGTCTCGTCTCGTTCCTGCTCGTGCTGCAGACGCGCGGTCAGCTCAACGCCGTGGAGCTCGCCGAGCGGCTCGAGGTCTCGGAGCGGACGGTGCAGCGCGACGCGCAGGCACTCGCCGCGGCAGGCGTGCCGATCGTCTCCGTGCGAGGACCGGCAGGCGGCTACCGGCTCGAGCGCGGCTACCGGACGAAGCTGACCGGGCTCGCCGCCGCCGAGGCGGAGGCGCTCTTCGTCGGGCCCGCAGCGGAGCTCGGGCTCGGCCGTGAGCTGGCCGCGGCGCGGCTGAAGCTCCTCGCCTCGTTGCCCGCGGAGCTGCAGGAGCGGGCCGGGCGAGCCGCGCGCCTCTTCCACGTCGACACGCGGGGCTGGTTTCGCGAAGAGGACCGCGTCCCCCACCTTCCGGAGATCGCGGGAGCGCTCTGGCGCGGGCACCGGCTCGACATGCGCTACCGGGAGGGCGCGGCCGTCGTCTCGCGCCGCCTCGACCCGCTCGGGCTCATCCTCAAGGCCGGCGTCTGGTACCTGCTCGCGCAGCGCCGCGGCGAGGAGCGTGTCTATCGCGTATCGCGGATCGTCTCGGCCAGGGAGCGCGGCGAGCCGTGCAACCGCCCCCGGGAGTTCGACCTAGCGGCCGCCTGGGCCCGCCGCTCCGAGGCGTTCGAGCGGAGCAGAGCGCGAGTCGACGTCACGGTTCGCCTCCCCCGCAACCAGGTCCGCTACATCCGCGGAGCGCGGATCGTCGAGGACGGCGAGCGGCCGACCGTGATCGCGCAGTACGACGGAGCTCGATCACGCCGTCCACAGCCTGCTCGCCTACGGAGCGCAGGCGGAGGTGCTCGCTCCGCGCGAGCTGCGCGAGCGAATCGCGGCTGCGGCAGCCGAGACCGTCGCCCTCTATGCGGCCAGGGTCTCGTAGTCGACCGAGCAGCCACGGCCGTGAAGAGCTAACGGAGCACGAGTTTGCGCTCCGGCAGGAGCTCGGGCTCGTCGAACAGCGGACAGTCGTCGAGCGTCGGGCAGCAACACTCCGCTGCGTCCTCGAGCCAACGACGAACGATCTCTGCGCGCTCGATCGCCTGCCGGAGCATGGGCAGCTTCTCTTCGGCTACGGCACGCAGCCGCTGCGTCGCCGCATGATCCGACGGGGTCGCCCGAAGTAGCAGGCGGATCTCGTCGAGGCTGAGCCCTGCCCGCTGCGCCGTCTCGATCACTGCGAGCGTCCGAACGACCGTACGCGGATAGCGACGGCGGCCGCTGATCCGCTCGGGTGCGTCGACGAGGCCGACCTCCTCGTAGTAGCGGATCGCCGACGCAGCCTTTCCGCTCAATCGCGCAACCTCGCCGATCGACAGCGACTCCGGATCGTCGTGCTCGACCCTTGACATCAAGCCGACTTTAACAAGCAAGGTGCACGCAAACGATCGAACGGAAGGAGCGGACGATGACCACCAAGACCACCACAGCTCATGAACTGTCGGAGCTGGTCGCGTGCACGCTGAACGACACGGACTTGAAGTCGCAGCGCGACCGCTGGCTGAACCTCGGCGAGCACTTCGGAATCGCACGCGAACAGACCGAGGACGGCTTGCGCATCACCTTCAAGGACCACCCGGCAGTCGCGGTCGAGCTGCAGGCACTCGTCGCCGTCGAGAATGAATGCTGCAGTTGGGCGGACTGGAGTGTCGAACGTGAGGACGGTGCGCTCGTCATGGCGGCGCGATCGGAGGGCGAAGGGGTCGTCGCGCTGCACGGGATGTTCACGACTGCAATTCCAGCCGGCTGACGCGAAGACGGGACGCATTGACCCTGTTCGGCGCCGCGAGTGTCGCGCTGATGGCCCTGACCTACGCGCTCGAGAAACGGCATCGCGCGTTCGTCGCGCTCTTCGCGATCGCGTGCGCGCTGTCGAGCGCCTACGGCTTCCTGATCGGCAGCATCCCCTTCGGCTCGGTGGAAGCGCTGTGGAGTCTCATCGCTCTGCACCGCTTTCACGCCGGGGACTTCAGGCGGTCTGACGCGCCGTCTGCCGGCTAACCGCTCCAGCGCCGAAGCACGAGGCAGCTGTTGTGCCCGCCGAAGCCGAACGAGTTCGAGACCGCGTTCTCGGCCTGCTCGGAACGCGCCTCGTTCGCGATGAAGTCGAGGTCGCAGTCGGGATCCGGCGTCGTCTGATTGATCGTCGGCGGCAGAACACCGCGGTGCAGCGCCAGGATCGTGAAGATCGCCTCGACCGCGCCGGCCGCGCCGAGCGGGTGGCCTGTCGCACCCTTGGTGGACGAGACGGGCGTCCGGTACGCCTTCTCGAGACCGAGCGCGAGCTTCAACACTCTCGTCTCGCCCGCGTCACCTGCCGGCGTCGAGGTTCCGTGCGCGTTCACGTAGCCGATGTCCTCGGCCTCGATGCCTGCGTCCGCGAACGCCATCCGCATCGCGCGCGCCGGGTTCGCTCCGGTCGGATCCGGATCGGAGACGTGGCCGGCGTCGGATGAGAGCCCGTAGCCGAGCAGCTCGGCGTAGATGTTCGCGTCGCGTGCCAGCGCGTGCTCGAGCTCTTCGAGCACGATCATCGCTGCGGCCTCGCCCATGACGAACCCGTCGCGCTCGCCGTCGAACGGCCGCGAGGCGCGCACGGGGTCGTCGTTGCGGCGCGACGTCGCCCGCATCGAGGCGAAGCCTGCGATCCCGATCTTCGTCACGGGCGCCTCCGTGCCGCCGCAGAACATCACGTCGGCGCGACCGAGCCGAATCGCGTCCAGACCATCGCCGATCGCCATGTTCGAGGCGGCGCAGGCGGTCGACTGCGACAGCAACGGCCCGCGCGTGCCGAGCTCGATCGAAACCCAGCCCGCCGAGAGGTTCGGAATGATCTGCACGATTCGGAACGGGCTGAGCCTCTCCGGGCCTCGATCGTTCAGTTGCGCGACCGACTCCTCGAACGACTCCACGCCGCCCATAGCTGTGCCAACCGCGACGCCGACACGCTCAGCGACCGCCTGCACGTCGAGGGCGGAATCGGACTCAGCCTGACGCGCAGCGGCGAGCGCGAGATGCGTGCACCGATCCATGCGGCGAGAAGCCCTGGGATCCACGTACTTCGTCACGTCGAGACCCTTCACCTCACAGGCGAAGCGCACGGGAAAGCCCGTCGCGTCGAAACGCGTGATCGGGCCGGCGCCAGACTTGCCCGCGATCAGCGCCGCCCACGTCTCCTCGACGCTGTTCCCAAGCGGGCTCACCATCCCCAGCCCGGTCACCACCACCCTGCGCCTCTCCGAACGCACAGATCTCGCAGGCTACAGCGCGCGCACGGCTCGACGCTCACGGATAATGGTTGGCGACAATGCCGTTGAGCCTCGCGCAGGCCCACAGCCTTATCGCAGCCGCGCATGACCACGCAGTCACCAACGGCTGGAAGGTCGCGGTCGCCGTCGTCGACGAGGGCGGACTCCTCGTCGCGCTCGGCCGCATGGACGGCGCGTTCCCGCTGTCAGCGCAGATCGCCGAAGCGAAAGCAGCCGGCACAGCGTTGTGGCACCGCGACGGCGAACAGCTCGCCGCCAGTCGCGCGTCCCACGAAGGATTCTTCGACGCGGTCAGCGGACTCGTCCGGCTGCCACTCATTCCAGGCCCAGGCTCAGTGCTGATCCGGAGCGGCGAGAGCGTGCTGGGCGCAGCCGGGGCGAGCGGCGCGAGCGGCGACGACGACCGCGCCTGTGTCGACGCGGGCCTTCGGGCCGTGCTTCCGGGTTGACACCGGAGGCTTACGTCTAATAGCTCAACGCGCTCCCGCGACGAGTGAGTCGGTGTGCACCGCGTACACGTTGACGGGCTGGGTCTTGCCCTTCATGAGCAGTTCTCCCTGTGGCTCGACCGCAATTCCGTCGCGGAGGGCGCGCCGCGTGTTCTCGTCGATCAGGATCGGCCGTTCCACCACCTTCGTGTGCGACTCGAGACGAGCGGCGAGGTTGACCGTGTCGCCCACGCAGGTGTAGGTCGCGCGGTGCTGCGTGCCCGTATAGCCGGCGACGACCTGTCCAGACGCGATGCCGATGCCGATCTCGATCTGGGCCTTGTCCCGCGCCGCCTGCTCATCGTTGAACAGACGGATCAACTCGACCATCTGCCGTGCGGCGAGCACCGCGGCCTCGTGATGGTCCTCTCGCGGTAGCGGCGCGCCGAAAATCGCCATCAAGCCGTCGCCGATCATCTGGTTCACGATCCCGCCTTCGCGGCCGATCGCGTCCATCATCAGGGTGTAGTAGTCGTTCAGCAACTCGATCGTTTCGGCAGGATCTCTCGCTTCGGCAATCGTCGTGAACGAGCGGATGTCGCAGAACATCGCGGAGACGTCCGCACGCTTGCCGCCGAGCGAGAAGCCTGACATCAGCAGATCCTCGGCCACCTCCGTCGTGGCGAACTTGCTGATCAGCTCCCGCTGCTGATCGCGAAGACGCTTTTTCTCGAGGCTCGCACCGATACGCGCCCGCAGCAGGACCGAATTGATCGGTTTGGTCAGGTAGTCCTCTGCCCCCATTTCGATGCACTTGACCACGCTGTCCAGCTCGTCGAGCGCCGACGTCATGAGCACGGGTATGTCGCGGAGATGCGGATCGACCTGCAGCTCGGCCAGGACCTGGTAGCCGTCGAGCTCGGGCATCTCCACGTCGAGCAAGATCAGGTCGAAGTCCCGCTCGCGCAGCAACTCGAGCGCCTCGCGGCCGTGTTCCGCAAACACGACTGTGTGGCCCTGCTGTTCTACGCCGCGGCCGAGCAGGAGCCGGTTCACCGGGTTGTCGTCCACGATCAGAATCGTTCCGGATGGAGAGACGGCGTTCACGACGCTGGCTCGAGCCTGAGCGGCGCGAGGGCTTCCACGAGCGCGACATACTCGTGGTCGATCCGGTCCGCGAGCTCGCCGGCGCCGTCGAGCTCGCCGCTCTTCGCTCGTTCCTCGAGCTCGCGGCAGAGCTCCGAGAAGCCGGGGGCGCCGAACGTCTGACCGTTCGACTTCAGCGTGTGAGCCGCTCGCCGCACCTCACCGGCTTCGCCGCGCTCGAGCGCGGCTCTCAGCGATGCCATCAAGGACGGCGCGTCGGCGAGGAACGTGACGACTACTTCGCTGAGGAACTCGTCGCCGCCGAGCTCGCGTAGGCTCTCGAGCGCGCTCGCTTCGAGGGTCAACGCGCCATTCACGCCGCTCGACCGGCCGTGGTCGCCGAGCGGCCGGGAACGGCTCAGCGCCGCGGCCAGCTGGTCGGGCCGAACCGGCTTCGCGAGGTAGTCGTCCATCCCGGCGGCGAAGCACGCTTCGCGGTCCTCGAGCAAGGCGTTCGCGGTCATGGCGATGATGCGCGGGCGCGCCTCCGGAGGCCAGCGCTCGCAGATGCGACGCGATGCATCGAGGCCGTCCAGCTCCGGCATCTGAACGTCCATGAGGACGACGTCGTACTGCCGCCGCTCGAGCGCCGCGAGCGCCTCGAGGCCGTTCCACGCCACGTCGGCGCCGTAGCCGAGACGGTGAAGGAGTGCCAGCGCGACCTTCTGGTTCACCGCGTTGTCCTCGGCGAGCAGGATGCGCAGCGACGACGCCACCGCAGGCTCATCGCCGTCGACAGCAACGGGCTCGGCAACCTGCGGTTCATCCGCCTGCTGCGAGAGCACCGCCAGCAGCGTGTTGTAGAGCTGCGACGCCTTGATCGGCTTCGCGAGCTGCGCGCTGAACTCCGGTGCCGCGCCCGCCTGCGGCAGGCGGCCAACCGACGTGAGGAGAATCAGCGGAAGCTCGCGTGCGTTTCGGTGATGCCTGATCTCGCGCGCAAGTGCGAGCCCGTCCATGTCGGGCATCAACATGTCGAGCACGGCGACGTCGAACGACTCGCCCGAGGTGATCAACGCGAGCGCCGCCAGTGGGCCATCCACCGCGACGGGTTCCATCCCCCACGTTCGCGCCTGACGGGTCACGATCTCGCGGTTCGTAGCGTTGTCGTCGACCACGAGGAGGCGCCGGCCCGCGAGCCGAGGCAGGCCGTCATCGACCCGCGCCGGGACCTCCGCTTCCTGGACCCTGAGCTCGATCTGGAATGTCGAACCTGCGCCTTCCTCGCTCTCGACCGACATCGTCCCGCCCATCAGCTCCACAAGACGCTTCGAGATCGCGAGACCGAGCCCGGTGCCCCCGTAGCGGCGGGTCGTCGAGGCATCGACCTGGCTGAAGGAGGTGAACAGCCGGTCCATCCGGTCCTGCGGGATGCCGATGCCGGTGTCGCGTACAGCAAGCCGCACACGGTGCGAGGCCGAGCCGGACCGGCTCGGAGCCGACGTCGACGACGACCTCGCCCTTCTCCGTGAACTTCACCGCGTTCGAGAGCAGGTTCAGCAGCACCTGGCGCAAGCCGGGCGACGTCACCGACGACTCCCGCCGGAACACCGTCGTCGATCAGGCAGCCGAGCTCGATCTCCTTCTGCGAGGCTCGCGGCGCGACGATGTCGAGCGCGCCCTCGACGCACTCGCGGAGGTCGAACGGCGCTCGCTCGAGCTCGAGCTTGCCCGGCCTCGATCTTCGAGTAATCGAGAATGTCGTCGATGACGTGCAGCAGGGCGTCGCCGCTCGAGCGGACGACCTCGGCGAAGTCACGCTGCTCCGCCGTCAGTTCGGTGCCGAGCAGGAGACCGGTCATACCGATCACGGCGTTCATCGGCGTCCTGATCTCGTGGCTCATCGTGGCGAGGAAGGCGCTCTTTGCCTGCGTCGCGGCTTCCGCCTCCTCGCGGGCCCGCTGCAGCTCCGTGATGTCGTGATAGATCCCTAGGAAGCCGAGGCGCGCGTCGTCAAGGAGCAACGGGACGAGCATGAGCTCGACGTCGACCGCCGTCCCGTCCTTCCGCCACCGCCTCGTGATCCGGTGAGCCCGTCCGTTCGTGAGCGCTTCATGCGTAACCTCACGCCCCTCTCCTCGAGTGTCCTCGCTGAAAACGAGCTCATCGACCGGACGGCCGACCGCCTCCTCCGCCGTGTATCCGAACAACTCCGCCGCGGACGGATTCCAACCGGTGACGTGCTCGTCGGCGTCCATGACGACGACGGCGACCGGACTGATCTCGACGAGCGACTCGAAGTGCTGACGTTGCCGCTCGATCTCCGCGAACAGGCGCGCGTTCTGGATCGCGACGCCGACGTTGGACGCGATCGTGGCGAGTAGGCGCACGTCCGGCTCGTCGAACCGTCCCTCCTCGCGGATGCTCTGCACGCTGAGCACGCCAATTGCCTTGTCGCCGGCAAAGATCGGCACACCGAGATAGGACTTCGAAGGTGTTCCGACCGACCCTCGCCCCTCGTACTCCTCTTCCCGATTGAACAGGAGCGGCTCGCGCGCTAAGAGGATCTGCGAAGTGAGTCCCTCTCCGTACTTCAGCGGAGGCTCGGGCCGCCGCTCGCCGGTTTCGTAGTAGTAGACGAAGTCGATCTGGCCGGCCTCCTCGTCGTGCAACGCCACGTAGGCGATGTCGGCGTCGAACGTCTCGCGGACACGCTCGCCGACGAGCTCGATCAGTGCGGCCAGCTCGAGCTGCGTCGCGAGCGCCTGGCCGACGCTGTTCACGGTCGCGAGCTCGGAGACGCGCTGGCGCGTCTCGTGGATCAGCTGCGCGTTCTCGAGCGCGACGCCGAGACTGCCCGCAATCGTTGCGAGCAGTCGTTGATCGGACTCGCTGAACGCGTGCTCGCGGTCGAGGTTGTGGATGTCGAGCACGCCCGTCGCCCGCCCCCCGACGACGAGCGGCTGGAACATGGCGGAGCCGTGGGAAGGCTCGCCGGCGACCGTCTCCGGGTTCCCGTACTCGACGAGCGCCGCGTCCATGTTCTCGAGGATGACGAGCGGCTCGCGGGTATCCAGCACGTGCTTCCGGAAGCCGATCACGGACAGCGTCACGTTCGGGTAGTGGACGCCGCGCTCGATCTGGTACACGAAGCGCAGGAGCCCGGCGTCCTCGTCGTGGACGGCGATGCCGATGGCCTGTGGGTCGAAGACCTCGCGGAGCTTCTCGCCCACCAGGTCGTAGATCGCCTGCGGGTCGAGCTCGCCGGCGATCGAGTCCTGGACGCTGTTGATCAGCGCGAGCTCGGCGTTGCGCTGCCGCGTCTCGTGCACCAGTCGGGCGTTCTCGAGCGCGACGCTCAGGCTGCCGCAGAGCGTCGTCAGGAGCCGCTGGTCGGAATCGGTGAAGGCATGCGTTCGGTCGACGTTCTGAAGGGAGATGACGCCCGTCGCGCGGCCGCCGACGACCAGGGGAACGAATAGGGCCGATTTGATCGGCTCGCCACTCAAGACGTACGGGTTGCCGTACTGCTGCGCCACCTCGGGCGTGCTCTCCTCGAGCATCAACGGCTCGCGTGTCTCGATCACGTGCTTGCGAAAGCCGATCAGCGGGATCGGCTCCTCCTCAAGGCGCTCGCCGCGCTCGATCACGTACGGGAACTGCAGCAGCCCAGTTGCCTCGTCCAGGATCGAGATGCTGACGACCTGGGCGTCGAACACCTCTTGCAGCTTGCCCCCCACGAGGTCGTAGATCGCCTGCGGGTCGAGCTCACCCGCGATCGCCTGCTGCACGCTGTTGATCAGCGCCAGCTCGGCGTTCCGCTGCCGCGTCTCGTGCACCAGCCGCGCGTTCTCGAGCGCGACGCTGAGGCTGCCGGCGAGCGTGGTCAACAGGCGGACGTCGCTCTCCGTGAACACGTTCGTCCGGTCGAGGTTCTGCAACGAGATGCGACCCCGGACCTCGTCCCCGGACGTCAGCGGCATGACGAGCATGGCGAGCGGCGCTTCGCCGGAGAGCACGGGGATCTGTGCGCCACGCTCCCGCTCCCATGTCGGCACGTCGTTGATCAACACGTGTGCCTTCGTCTCGAACATCTGTTGCGTGGCGGGCGAGAGGGTGATCGGCGCCGACTCGTCCGGGAAGCGGACGCCACGCTCAATCGTGTACGGGTAGCGCACGAGCCCAGCGTCGAAGTCGAAGATGCCGATGTCGACGACCTGGGCGTCGAAGATCTCCTGGATCTTGTCGCCGACGACGTCGTAGATCGCCTGCATCTCTAACTCGCCCGCAAGTCCTTGCTGGACGCTGTTGATCAGCGCCAGCTCGGCGTTGCGCTGGCGCGTCTCGTGCACCAGACGCGCGTTCTCGAGCGCGACGCTCAGGCTCTGCGCCAGCGTCTCTAGCAGCTGCCGGTCGGATGCGCTGAACGCGTGCTCCCGATCGATGTTCTGCAGCGAGATCACGCCAGGGGCTTTGCCGCCGGCGACCAACGGAACGTAGAGGACGGACTTCGGCATTTCGCCCGACAGCAACGGGTTTCCGTATCGCTTCGCGGCCTCCTCGAGGTCTTCGTTGATCAGGAGCGACTCGCGCGTCTCGATCACCCGGCGCCTGAAGCCGATCAACTCGATTGTTGCCTCCGGGTAGTGCACGCCGCGCTCGATCGAGTACGGGAAGTGCAACAACCCGGACACCTCGTCGTGAACCGCGATATCGACGACCTGCGCGTCGAAGATGTCGCGGATCTTGTCGCCGACCACGTCGTAGATCGCCTGCAGCTCGAGCTCGCCGGCGAGCGCCTCCTGGACGCTGTTGATCAGCGCCAACTCCGCGTTCCGCTGCCGCGTTTCCTCGATCGCACGGGCGCGGGAGAGCGCAGTGCCGACGTGCTGCCCTACGAACGCAAGCAAGTCCTTGTCCTGCTCGTTGTACTGAACGTCCTTCGTGTACGACTGGACGACGAGCACGCCCACGATCTGCTCCTGGGCCTTGAGCGGAACGCCGAGCCAGGTCGACTCCTCGTTGGCGACGCCGAGCGGCTCGACTTCGCCCTGCTCGATCAACGCCGTCAGCCGATCGTATGGGAGCAGCAGCGGCTGCCCAGTCCGCAGTAAGTAACCAGTCAACCCCCGCGCCTGACGGTGGCCGAACTCGACCCATTCGTTCGGGTCGGCCCAGTCTTCGTCGACCTCGTCTACCCAGTAGGGGTAGTTGATCAGCTGTCGCTCGTCGTCGTAGAGCGCGATGTAGAAGTTGTTCGCGTTCATCAGCTCGCCGACGACGCCGTGCACGGCCCGGTAGAAGTCATGCATGTCCCGAGCCGTGCTCGCGAGCTCGGCGATGCGATAGAGCGCGGACTGCACGTGCTCGCCTTGCCGATGCTCCGCCTCGGAAGCTTCGAGCTCGGCCAGGCGGCGGCGCACCTCGGCGAGCTCCGCGAAGCGGTCGGCGTCTGCGGTCATCTAGGTAGCCGCAATCGGCACGGTGATCCGGTCCACGATCACTACAACCAAGTATCCCGCGTGGCTCACAGTTCGTCTAGCCAGGCGCCGCCGCGCAGTTCTGCCACCTCTGTCTCCTCGCGAGGGCAGGGCTTCGTCTACGGGCGATACTGCTGGTCGAGTGAGCAGACGGTGTCGACGTGGACGCGAATCCAGACACCGGAGTTGAGCGGCTCGAACAACGCGACGTCGGATCCGCCGTTCACGATCCGCTCCAGCTCGGAGACCGTAGTCGGAGTCTGGCCCAGCGCCCCGGGCCCACCGCGGGTGAGGACGGTGACGGCGGCCGACTCCGGAACGATGTAGGTCAGGAGGCGATGGCTCTCGTCCACGACGTAGTTGTCGTTCGGAACCGGCTGACCCGCCGGGACTGCGCCGTCCTCTGCGGCCGCGGCGTTGGCGGTGATGCCGCTCGTGAAAAAGGCCGGATCGAACCGCAGCGTGTAGTGGTCGCCGCTGCGCTCGAGCGACTCGATTTGCCCGAAGCTGCGGTCGCCGCACGGCTTGACGGCGACGGTTCTGACGCCGTTCCCGAAAGCCAACGACGCGAAGACCGCGGCTGCGACACCTGTAACAACGGCAACCACGGTGAGAACGACGAACGATGGTCTGGTGAAAGGACGGATCGACATGGCCTGCTCCCTCTTTGCGGTTGAGTTCTTCATTCGGTGTCTCAAGTGTCGCCGCGGGCGGCCAGCCGATCCATGGACGTGAGATAGGCGGTCGATGGAATTGCGCGCGCTTGCTTACCGCAGGTACTGCGAGCGTTCGGTCGGGCTCAACGTCCGGCCGAGCCGGGCAAGCCTTGCCCGGGCCAGCGCAACGAGACCGGGCAGGTGCGCGCAGACGTCGCGGACGTTCAGGTGATGGTGAAGACGCCCTTCATTCCAGCCGCCGCGTGGCCGGCAACCGTGCACTTGTACGGGTAGGTGCCCTTGCGCAGGAACGTAACGCGCAGGGTGGCCGACTTACCGTGCGAGAGGAGCCTCGTTTTCCGGCCCTTGATCTGGAAGTCGTGTTGAAGTGCGCCGACGTTCGTAACCTTGAAGACCACCACGCCGCGCCTCGCCTTCTTCGTGCTCAGGATGAACTTGAACTCCTTCGCTGTCACCTTCACGTTCGCGAGCAACGCAGCATTGTGCGAGGCACGCGCCGCCGGCTGCCGGCCCGCCTGTGCAGTGGCACCAAAGAACGCGATCGCCGCTGTCGCGACCGCACCGACCACCATCACCCTCATCGTTCCCTCCCTCGACGACGACCGCGCGATCGTAACAAGGTGTCACGCCGTCCTGCCTCTACGCCCAGTGACCTCCTCTGGAGGCCGGTGGCTTCGACACCCCAGCCTCCAGAGGATGAGCGACCGGCTAGGAGACCGGCAGGCCGTCCACGAGGAGCTGAATGGCACCCGGGGCGAGGTCGTCAGTGGTCACGGTGTCCGTCCCGCCGAGCGTGTTGATCTCGAGCCGATCTCTGGCGGGCTCCTGGTTGAGGATCACGACCGACGAGGTAACGCCGGTCTTCACGGCCTCTGCGTTTCCGCGGACGCCGATCGTGTCGTCGCCGTCTGTGGCGTTGAGGATGACTCGATCGGTCTCCCCGTCGCCACCGCCGAGGTCGACGTCCAAGCGGGGCAGGTCCGTGCCGGTGAGGTCGTTGACCGTGACGGTGTCGGCGCCGGCGAGCGCTGCGAAGTCGATCTGTTCGAGCCCGACAGTGTCCATCGTCACATTGGCGACGTCACGTTTGAACAGCACGTGGTTTCCGTCCGCTGACAGTTCGACCTGCTCGGCCACATTGGCGCCGATGAAGTTCAACGTGTCGACTCCGTCTTGGCCGTCGACGACGTCGCTGCCGTCGCCGGGATCCCATTCGAAGCTGTCGTCGCCGGCGCCGAGCGACGCTTGATCGTCGCCTTTGAAGCCGGAGACCACATCATCCCCGTCGCCGCCGAGCAGGTGATCGTTGCCGAGCCCGCCGAAGAGCTCGTCGTCTCCGGCGCCGCCGTCGAGGGTGAGGGCGATCGCCCCCGCGGCGAGGTTGGGTGCGGCGATGCTGTCGTTGCCGCCAAGACCGGCGACCGCGAGTTGATCGTCGGCCTCCTGGTGCTGGATCGTCACGCGAGCCGAAAGGCCCGTGACGCTGACTGCGGTTGCAGCCCCGGCGACCTCGATCGCGTCGCTACCGTCCGTTCCGTCGACAGAGACTCGGTCGGCCTCGCCGTCGCCGCCGAGGTCGAGATTCACTTCGGTGAGGCCGGTTTCACTCAGGTCGTTGGCTCCGAAGACGTCGGCGCCGCCGAGCGTGTTGACGTCGAGCCGTTCGACGCCGGCGGTGTCCATCGTGATGCGGCCGGGGTCGCGGACGAGCCTGAACCGGTTGCCATTCGGGGACAGGCCGAACCGCTCGGCCACGTCTGCGCCGTTGAAGCGGAGCGTGTCGGCGCCGTCCTGGCCCTCGACCGTGTCGCTGCCGTCGCCGGGATCCCAGACGAACGTGTCGTCACCCGCGCCGAGGAACGCGGCGTCGTTGCCACCGTTTCCGTCGAGCGAGTCGTTCCCGTCGCCGCCCAGCAGCGTCTCGACTCCCTTGCCCCCGGCGAGCGTGTCGTTTCCGGCACCGCCGTCCACGACGAACTGGATCGCTCCGGCGGCCAGGCCGGCTGCGTTCACCGTGTCGGCGCCTGCGAGCGTGTTGAGCTCGAGCCGATCACTCGCCGCTTCCTGATGCAAGATCTGAATGCTTGCGGCGAGACCGTCGACCTTCACGGCATTTGCGTCTCCGTCGACATTGACCGTGTCGTCGCCGTTGGTCGCGTTGACGATCACCCGATCGGCCTGACCGTCGCCGGCCGTTCCGCCGAGGGCGCCTGCGAGGTCGACGTTCACAGCCGTGACGCCGGTCCCGCTGAGATCGTTGGTGGTGACGACGTCCGCGCCGCCGAGCGTGTTGACGTCGACCCGCTCGACACCGGCTGTGTCCATAGTGATCGCGCCGACGTCACGGAAGAGCTTGAGACGGCTGCCGTTCGCCGACAGGTCGATCCGCTCGGCCGCGACGGCGCCGTTGAAACGCATCGTGTCGGAGCCGTCCTGGCCCTCGACCGTGTCGCTCCCGTCGCCGGGATCCCACACGAAGGTGTCGTCCCCCGCGCCCAGGAGCGCCAGGTCGTTTCCACCGTTCCCGTCGAGCGAATCGTTCCCGTCGCCGCCGCGCAACGTCTCAATTCCTTTTGCGCCGGCGAGCGTGTCGTCTCCGGCGCCGCCGTCAAGGGTCAGCGTGATCTGCGCGGCAAGGGCCGCCGCCGAGATCCGATCGTTGCCGCCGAGACCGTCGACGGCGAGCTGATCGCTCGGCTCTTGATGCTGAATCGCCACGCGGGCCGCGAGTCCTGAGACCGCGAGTGAAGACGCGTCCCCGTCGACGTTGATCGCGTCGTCGCCGTTCGTGCCGCCGACGATCACCTGGTCGGATTGACCGTCACCGGCGCCCGCGTCGAGGTTCACGGCGCCGACGCCTGTTCCCGACAAATCGTTGACGGACAACACATCGGCGCCGCCGAGCGCGTTGACGTCGACCCGCTCGACGCCGGCCGTGTCCATCGTGATCGCGCCGACGTCGCGGAAGAGCCTCAACCGGTTGCCGTTCGCCGACAGGTCGATCCGCTCGGCCGCGTCGGCGCCGTTGAAGCGCAACACGTCCGTGCCGTCCTGACCTTCGACGGTGTCGCTGCCGTCACCCGCATCCCAGACGAACGTGTCGTCGCCTGCGCCGAGGAACGCCGTGTCGCGGCCCGCGTTCCCGTCGAGCGAATCGTTCCCGTCCGCCGCCTAGAAGCGTCTCGGCTCCCGAGCCGCCGGCGATCGTGTCGTTACCGGAACCGCCGTCGATTGTCGTCGGAATCGTGGTCGTGAAGACTCCGTTGCGCTCGTCGACACGCAGGAGGTCGTCGCCTCCCCTGGCATCGACAGTGATCCGCGCGATCGACGCGCGCTCGAAGCTTGCGTCGGCGGACCCGTTGTCGCCGACGTCGACCTGCAGAACGCCCGGCGTTCCGGCCTTCAGGCGTAGCGCGATCGTGTCGGCCGCTTCCGTGCCTTTGACCGCCAGCACACCGTGTGCGAGCGTCGCGTACTTGAACGTCGCGGGCTTGGGCTTCCGCACCGCCGCTCCGGCGGCCGAGACCGCGTACCACCTGCCGCCGAAAGCGCTGAGGCCTTCGCCCCGGGTCTGGCCGGCCCGCTTGTCGCCGGCGAAGTAATAGAGCGGGTGGGCGTGGTAGGTGACCTGAATCCGACCGTCCTTGCGGCGGGTCGTGCCCAGGAGCGCGCTGCGGGCACCGGAGATGGCCCTCGGCTTGCCGTGCGTGGTGAACGGCGGCCAGTTGCGCGCGCAGGCGCCGTTGCAGCTGCTCACGCGTCGTTTGTCGTGCGTCGACAGGTAGAGCGTCCTGCCGTGCGAGTCGACGAGGATCCGGCCGAGGCTGCGTTGCGCAACCTTGACGGCCGCTCCGCGCCCACTCGCGGCACCGGCCTCCGCGGCGAAGGCGACCACCAGGACGAGAACGGCGATCGCGAGAAGTGTGAAGTGAGTCAGTCTGGTCATGGTCATGGTTTCCTCTCCGCGTGGTTGTCTGTCGTCCCACTGGAAGACACCCGCAGCCGGCGTCTATTCCCAATGCGGCGCGCGTCAGCAATGAGTGACGGCTCGGACAACCCTCTTCTGCGTCGTTGGGGCGAAGATCGGCGGCCGCCCCGCCGCAGCCTGCCGCGTTGGATCTGGCCGCTGCTCGCGGTCTCCACCGTCGCCGCGCTCGGCCTTGTGTTCTGGCTCTCCGGGCGTTCCGAGCCGTGGCGCTCGCCGAGCGGTCAACCGCATTTTGCGTCGTGCACGTACGGCGGCTATGTCAACGGCTGGTGCGCCCACCTGCGCGTCGCGGAGGATCCGCGTAAGCCGAACGGCCCGATGATCTCCCTGCGAATCGCGGTGTTGCCGGCGACGAAGCGGCCCGCGGCCGGCGCGCTGTTCTATCTCGAAGGCGGGCCGGGTGGCGCGGCGACCGCAGCTGCGATACGAGTGAACGCCCTCTTCGCGCGGGTACAGCGAAACCGTGATCTCGTCATGGTCGACCAGCGTGGCACGGGCGGCTCGCGCCGTCTTGCCTGCCCCAACGGATACGTGCGCGGAACGGACGCGACGGCAGTGACCGGTTATCTCCGACGGTGTCTCGCCCGGCTCGACGCAGATCCGCGGCTCTACACGACGAGTGTGGCCGCAGACGACCTGGAGATCGTGCGTCGCACGCTCGGGTACGGGAAGATCGATCTCTTCGGTGGCTCCTACGGCGCCACGCTCGCGCAGGCGTACGTGCGCCGATACCCCGAGTCCGTACGCAGCGTCGTTCTCGACGGCGGCTCGCTCCCGGATGTCCGGATCTACGACGTCTCCGCTCGCAACGCGGAACGGGCTCTCGACGCGCAACTCGCGCGCTGCGCGGCTGCGCCCGCCTGCGCACGCGCCTATCCGCATCCGAGGCGACAGCTCGACCAACTGCTCGCACGCCCGCCGCGCCTCGTCGCCCTCCCCACCGGCAAGGTGCTGCTGCGCCCCAACGACATCGCCTGGACGGTGGACTGGCTATCCGAGACGGCCGAGGACGCCGCGATCATTCCGTTCGCGGTGAACGCCGCTGCGCACGGCGACTACACGACGCTCGCGACGACATACGCCGAGCGGCTCGGCGGCTCGAACCTCGAGGCGCTCGCGCGGCTCGTCCCTTTCTGGACGATCGTCTGCTCCGAGCCGTGGGCGGCTTTCGACCCAGCGGCGACCGCGCGCGCCGGGAGGGGGAGCTACCTCGCCCAGGCGGCGGTTGCTCGTGCCCGGCTCTTCCGCCACGCCTGCCCCGTCGTCCCGAAGGGACGCGTCCCAACCGACGCCGCACAGCCTTCGAGTCGTGCGCGTGCCCACGCTGCTGCTGGCCGGCGGGGCCGACCCGCTCGACCCCACGGCAAACCTGCGCGGCTGGCGTCGGCTCTTCCCGCGCGGACACCTGATCGTCGTGCCCGGCGCCGGGCACGGCACGCTCGAGTACGACTGCGTCCAGAAGCTCATCGCGCGCTTCGTCGACACGCGATAGCGCGACGGGGCTCAACGCCTCGTGCGTCCGACACGTGTCGCTACCTCCGTTCATAACCGGCTAGCAAGAAGGAGCCTTCTCGCACGTGCGGGCGGGCCTCACGGCCCGCCCGCACCTCGAGCGAGTTCGGTGTATCGACTACTTACTTGTTGCCGATGACGAAGGTCAGGCCCGTGTCACCGGAGGCGTTGTACTTCGCATCGCCCGCCGGGAACGTTGCGCTGAGCGCGTACGACCCGGGCTTCAGGGTGAGCTTGATGTTCGCGGACGCCTTCCCCGTCGCGTCGGTCGTGCCGACGGCGGTCTGGCTTCCTAGCTGGAAGTTGACTTTCTTGCCGACGACGGGCTGACCGTACTCGTCCACGAGCGTGGCGGTCACGGCGACCGTCTTCGACGGTGCGGAGAACAGCGGACCCGTGTAGCCGAGCGTCGTGTCGCGCTTGGTCACGTGCACGATCAACGAGTCGGTGTCGCAGCCGCCGTCCTTGTCGCAGACCTGCAGCGTCGCTGTGTAGTCGCCGGGCGTCGCGTACGCGTGCGCGACGCTCGGGCCGCCCGTTGCGCTCGGCGAGCCGTCGCCGAACGTCCAGGTGTATTGCAGCGTCGCCTGGTCGTTCGAGCCGGGGTCGGTCGCCTGGCCGTTCAGCTGCACGTCGCGGCCCCAGTCGGCAGTCGTGTCCGGGCCGGCGTTGACGGACGGCTTCACGTTCGAGACGTCGACCGTGAAGCTCTGCGTCGTCGACAGCCCAGTGACGTCGGTAACTGTCAGCTGGCCGTCGTGGACGCCGTTGTCGGCGAACGTCCGCTGCGGGTTCATCCCGAAGGACTTCGTGCCGTTCGAGAACTCCCACACGGCGGAGTCGATCGGGCACTGCGAGCTGACGTTCGCGGAGAACGAGATCGCGCTGCCCTCCTGCCCGGAGAACGTGCCGAGCGGGGCGATCGTCGGCTTGATGTTGTTCGCAAGCAACGAGCCCATCGGCGTGTTGAACCCCGCGCCGGTGAGGTCGAAGTTCGGGTTCGTCACGATCGCCGTGCCGACTCCGCCGTCGACGATCTTGAAGAGCTCCGTGAAGCCGAACGGATCCAGTGCCTCGACCAGCTTGAACTTCACCTGCTCGGTGCCGGTGGACGCAGGCGTCCAGTGGTACGGATCGAGCCCGTACTGGACTGCGTCTCCGGCCTTGACCGTGCACGGCACGGACAGCGTCTCGCTCTGCGCGGTGTCGGTGAGCGACAGGTCGTCCGGCCCGGCGGCACTGTTCCCGCCGATGGACATGCCACGTGTGACGACGGCGCCCTCCGGCGTGACGTCGAACTTCGCGCCGATGAAGATCTTGACCACGAAGAAGCCAATGGGCGAGGGAACCGCACCCGGCAGGGCCAGGCCCGGCGAGTCCGTCTCGCACTCGAACCCACCGCCCGAAAGCTTCGGGTCGCAGGTCACGTTGTCCTTGTCGATCGTCGTGGGCCCGAAGTCGATCCCCTCGATCTCCCCCGAGAGCTGCCACTTGAAGTGCATCGTCCCGCTCGTCTGCGTCGCAAGGCGCGCAACCTGCAGGTCGGCTCCCTGCCGGACCTTGTCGTCGTTCCAGGCGAGCTTGGTCGTGAGATCGCCGCTCCACGTCGCCTTCGCGCTCACAGTGAGATCGGTGAGCACGATCGGCACCGGAAGGATCGGGTCAACGATCACGAGCGGGGCCTCCAGCTTGAAGCCGCCGAGGCTCGCCTCCTTGCTCTGCACCGAGACGGTCTGCGTGTTGCTGGCGGGGGCGGCCGACGCCGACCCAGTCGCGACCATTGCCGCGACGAGCGCCAGACAGAGCGCCAAAACCGCCTGCGTCTTACGACCTCCAAGGCGGCGCTTGAATCCTGTGTTCATCTCCTTACTCCCCTCTTCGAGTTGCTGATTCGGCGGAATGCCGATGACGTTGCGATCATCCGCAGCAGCGGCGCCGGCGGGGAGGCGGCATGCCGGTCGCGTTGCGTCGGCGGGCCGCACGGCCCTCGTCGGTTTTCCGTCGGATCCCGCTACGCCGCACCGCCGGCGGGCGCGCAGCGTGCAATCTGGACGACAGTGAAACGCGGCGGCGGCCCCGCCCAGCGGGGCCGCACACCACATGCCGCTATTCGTTACGGCGTCGGGATTGTCCAGAGGCCGCGACCGTGGGTGGCCGCGATCATGTAACTGCCGTTCGGGCTCAGCTGGAGGTCGTTCACCGACGCGTTCGGAAGGTTCGTCCCGAGACGCGTCCACGTCCCTCCGTGCGGGCCTGAGGAGATCATCACGCCGATGTCGCTGGCCAGAACGAGGCGGCCGCTTTGCGTCAGCACGACATCGTCGGCCGGCGCGTCGGGCAGATTGGCGCTGATGTCTGTCCAGGTCGCGCCCCCGTTAGTCGACTCGAAGACGTGGCCCTCACCGGCGGAGAACGTGCTCGTCCAGCGCCGGGAGAACCCGCTGAAGGCGGCATACACGTGCTCCGGATGATTCGGCTCGACGAAGAGCCCCTGAATGAACCGGTTCGGGAAGTTCCCGGCAGGCGGCGCCGGCAGATTCAGCTGGTGCACCGTCCCGCCGAAGTTGAAGACGACGGTTAGTGGTTTGAAAGGCACAAAA
>CAWFIT010000012.1:0-150919 GCA_963815965.1 uncultured Actinomycetes bacterium
AGTCGCGACTCGATTCGCTCGAGACGCTTATCGACATCCGCGATCGCGTTTCGTGTGCTGGTGATCGCCTCGACGATCGTCTGCACGTCCTGCTGCTTCCGCGCGAGCTCCGCCGCTCGCCGCGCTGCTTGCCCGCGCTCGATCACGGTGCTCGTCACTCCGGCGGTGAGGAACGCGATGAAGGACACGCCGACCACGAGCTCGATGCCGCCGACGATCCGGCCGACGTCGGTCGTCGGCACGATGTCGCCGTACCCGACGGTCGTGACCGTCTGCAGCGACCACCAGGCGGCCAGCCCGAGCGTGGGGAAGTCGTGCTCGTCGACGAAGCGCATGACGATTGCCCCGATGAGCGCCAGCGCCAGGAACACGACGGCCAGGCCGACTGTCACCGATCGCGCGTTGGCGATCCGTCGAACCTGGCGATCGACGAAAGGCAGCCGCTCTGCCTTCGGTTTGGGCTCGGTGTCGCTCATCGTCGCGTCGAGACTGGGTCGAGACCCTTGCGACGGGTGATGCTAACGAGCCGCTCGGCGCGCATCGCGCGCGCCGAGCGGCTCGAGATCGGGTCAGGCCATCGTGCTGGGCGACTGCTTCCACTCCGACGTCGCGGAGAGGGCGAAGATCACCAGCATTGCGATCAGGAGCGACCCAAAGCCGAACCAGGGCGCGTACGAGATGATCATGAAGCTCTGCACGATCACCAGCACACCCCAGGCGTAGCCGATGACGCGCCCGAAGGTGTTGCCGCCGAGCAGTGAGTAGCCGGCCCAGAGCGCGAGCACCGCGATCCCGAGATCCCACAGGCCCCAGAGAAAGATGTTGTCGCCGAATGCGCCGGCGCTCAGGTTGTTCACTCTCGCGCTGTCCGCGAAGTAGTAGAGCGCCGAGAGGATTCTCATGCAGCCGACGGCGAACAGAACGACGGCGGAAAACGTGAGCCACCCCGGACGCTCCAGAGCGGACATGGGATCTGTGGACATCATCGCCTCCTCGTGCTTCAGCGGTTGGGGTACCGAATGCCGTCCGTCAGCGTCGACTTGAAGGACGCCCGACGCATCATCCCATGTGTACGAATCCCTGCGCGCGGCTGCCAAACTGATGCTCGTGGACGTCCGGGAGCTCGTCGTCGACGGGACGCCGACCGAGTATCGCGTCGCCGGCGAGGGCACGCCCGTCGTCCTCGTTCACGGGCTCTCCGGTTCGTGGCGGTGGTGGCAGCCGATGCTCGAGCCCTTGACGGAGCGTCACCGCGTGTACCTGCCCGAGCTGCCGCGGCTCGGGCGTCGATTGCCTGCAGGCGAGTTGACGCGGTGGTTCGCAAGCTGGCTCGACGCCGCCGAGCTCGAGCGTGTCGATCTCATCGGCCATTCGCTCGGCGGGTTGATAGCGGCCGAGCTGGCGGCGGAGCAACCGGAGCGCGCGAGCCGGCTCGCGCTCGTTGCACCCGCCGGCATTCCGTGCGGTACGTCCGTGTTCAGTCGCGGCGCGCGGCTCACGGGGACGCTCTACGACCTGAGGGAACGGTTACCGACGGTCGTGGGCGACGCGCTTCACGCCGGTCCGTTCAGTCTGCTCCGAGGCGCCGTCTTCGCCTCCCACCGAGACCTGACGGTCGAGCTCGCGTCCATTCGCGCCGGCACGCTGATCGTGTGGGGCGAGAACGACCGACTGCTCCCGCCGCGGATTGCGGCGGAATGGCAGCGCGTCCTACCCCGTTCCCGCCTCGTACGCCTCCACTGCGGGCACGTGCCGATGTGGGAGTCGCCCCGGGAGCTCGCTTCCTGTCTGCTCGCCTTCCTCGACGAGGAGGTCGCGGACGATGGCCGCGACGAGATCGGGCCGGGTGTAGTGGGCGGCGTGGGGCTGCCCGGCGAGGACGACGAGGCGGCCCTGCGGTAAGAGCGCCGCGGCCTGCTCGGCCCACCGCTGTCCGACGAACTGGTCACGCTCGCCGCGCACGACGACGGTCGGTTGCGCGATCAGGGGCAGGCGCTCCTCGATCCGGTCGGCGATCGCCGACCGCAGGGTCGTCAGCAGCGCTCCGACCCCGAACCTGGCTTCGTCGCGCGCAGCGAGCGCGACCAGCGCCGGAGGTTCCCGCCATGTCTCGCGAAGTCCGGCGAGGAGCTGGTGTCGCGTCGTTGGCCGCTGCGGATCCACCGTCGGACCGACGAGCACCAGCGGTCCGGTCCGATCCGGCCGGCGCACCGCGAGCTGCGTAACGACCTGGCAGCCCATCGAGTTCGCCACGAGCGCGGGACGCTCGAGCCCGGCCGCGTCGAGCCAGTCCGCGAGAGCGTCGGCGAGCTCGGAGATGCCCAGCGGCGACGGCGGCCGCTGACTGCGCCCGCACCCGGGCATGTCCGGGACGAACACGGTGAAGGACGACGCGAGCGACTGCGCCAGCGGGAGCATGTACGTGCCCGAAACGCCGCACCCGTGCACGAGCACGACAGGTGCTCCTTCCCCGAGCACGCGCGCGTGCATGTTCAGTCCGGCTACGTCGAACGTCCGGCTCTCGACCGGCCACGCGGAATCAGGTGACTTCGCCACCGTGTCAACGAGACCAGCACGAGCGCGCTCAGGCGTCATCCCAGACGGATGATGCCTGTCGCGACCTCGCTTGCTTGGATCGAGTCGTGGGGGCACTCGAAGCTGCGTCGCTGCACGGTACGCGATGGTGAAGCGCGTCATCGTCGCGTCTCACCGCGGCTTTTGCGCCGGAGTCGAGCGAGCCGTCGAGACCGTCGAACGCGCCCTCGACATCTACGGGCCACCCGTCTACGTGCGCAAGCAGATCGTCCACAACACGCACGTGGTGCGCGACCTCGAAGCACGCGGCGCGATCTTCGTCGAGTCGACGGCCGACGTACCTCGGGAGGGAAGGCTCATCCTCGCGGCGCACGGCGTCGCGCCCGAGGTCCACCGCGAGGCTTCCGACCGGAACCTGGCAACGATCGACGCCACGTGCCCGCTCGTGACGAAGGTGCACGTTCAGGTGCGGCGCTTCGCCGACGCCGGCTACTGCGTGATCCTTGTCGGGCATGCCGGTCACGACGAGGTCGTCGGCACGGCGGGCCAGGCGCCCGGTGCGGTCGTGCTCGTCGAGACGCTCGAACAGGCGCGCGTCGTCGAGGTACCCGATCCGGAGCGCATCGCGTACGTGACACAGACCACCCTCTCCGTCGACGAGACCGCGGAGATCCTTGCCGCGCTGCGCGAACGCTTTCCGGCGATCGTCGGCCCGCGGAAGGAAGACATCTGTTACGCGACCACGAATCGCCAGCTGGCGGTCAAGGAGATGCTCTCCGAGATCGACGTGCTGCTCGTGATCGGCTCGGCCAACAGCTCGAACTCCACGCGGCTCGTCGAGACGGCGCAAGCGGCAGGGGTCGCCGCCCACATGATCGAGGACGAGAGCGAGATCGACGAAAAGTGGCTCGAAGGCGTGACGACCGTTGGGCTTACCTCCGGCGCATCGGTTCCGGAAAGGCTCCTGACAGGCGTGTGCGAGTGGTTCGAGCTGCGTGGCGTGGGCGAGATCGCGCCGTTTGCCGCGCGCTCGGAAGATGTGTTCTTCAAGCTCCCTGTCGAAGTGAGTCGAGCGCCTGCGCGGACGGCGGCCTGACCGCCGGAGGAGCAAAGTCGGCTCTTTGCCTCAGGCCTTGTCGGGATGTTCGACCTCCGTGCTGATGTCGCCCTGTGCTGCGGCGGAACCGGCACGGCCGCCGCCGGCGCCGCGGAGAATCCAGGCCGAGCCGACAGCCAATGTCGCGCCGAGGATCGGCCCGGCGACGTAGACCCAGTAGCTCGTGAAGTCGGTGCCGACGAGGTCGGGGCCGAAGGTGCGGGCTGGGTTCATCGAGGCGCCCGAGATCGGGCTGCCCCACAAGCCCGCGAGAGCGATGTAGGCGCCGACTCCGATCGCGCCGAAAATCCCGATGTTCTGCGCCCCCGATGCCGTGCCGAGAATGACGCTGACGAGACCCAGTGTCAGCACCGTCTCCATGAGGAACGCGTCTCCGGCCGAGAAGCCCGAGGCGGGATAGTTCGAGCCGTACGTTGCCGAGACGTCGATCACCCACCGCAGGAAAAGGCAAGCGAGCGTCGCGCCGACCAACTGGATAACGACATACCCGGGAACACGACGCCAGGGGAAGTCACCGCGCAGCGAGAACGCGATGCTGACCGCAGGGTTCAGATGGGCGCCCGACACCTTGCCCATGAACATGATGATCGCCATCACCATCAGCCCCGGCGCGACCACGGCGGCCGTCCGGCTGATCGTGTCGGGGAAAGCCTGCCCCATCATGCCGCCGCCCGCAGCGACGAGAACGAGGAAGAAGGTTCCCAGCAACTCCGAGAAGAGCCTGCGCCACTCCCGGCTGGGATCGTTGAAGTCCTCCAGCGCGTCAACGATCTCCCGATCGAAATATGCCAGCACCCTGGATCCACCAGGTTCCACCTGAGCCATGACCGCCTCCTTTGGCTCTCGCCGCGTCGCTTACGGTGATTCTCCTCGGCGGCGCAGGCGTTCGTCAACGCCTCGTCAGGTGCCTCGCCGCTGCATCCACAGCGACGGCGGTGGGTGACCGACTCCGGCCGCCGTCACTCAAGGGAGAACACGAACGCCGTCAACGAAGGCGCAGATCTGTCCAGGCTGAGAGCAGCTCTTTCACCGCGGGCCGAAGAACTGTTGCAGCGCGCCCGTCTTGAAGTCGTCGGGAGCGATAGCCACGTCGCCCGAGAACGGGTACGTGAGGTCGGCGAGCACCACGAGCGACACGACGACCACGATTGCGATCGCGGCCGCTGTCGTGGCCCTTGTGCATCTGAGGCATTCTTTGTCGGCCACGCCCCGCACGTAAATACCGGCGGCGCGGCGTCCCGTGTCGCCGGCACCGTGCGCCGGATCACCCGCACGGCCAGCGCGACGACTGCGAACGTGAAGCCGACAGCCACGACGATGATCGCCGCAAGCGGCACGCTGTCAAGGAGTCCCCGCAGCACGGGTCGAGTGTACTCCCGAGGCCTTCACCCCCTTCGGATGACGACGAGCGCCGGCAGAGGGCGGAGCATTCTCTGAAAGCCAAGCGCGGCAGCGCGCGCTGTCGCGTCGTGCCAACGCCCCGTGACTTAACCCCGGGATTGAGCAAAGAGGAGTGAGTTTCATGACTGACGTCAGCACAGCGCAGAAACGCCCGAAGCGGGCAAGCACGGGGTCGAAGGCACACGTCGTTCCGCACTTCACCCCGGCGGAGCGCGTTGCGCGGGGCAAGGCAGAGCGGGCTGAGGTGCCGCGCTCGACCCACGCCGACTGGGATCCGCCGTCGAACCGGCGCGACCCGGTCGCCCTGCTCGAGGAGCAGGCTCGATCGCGCGTGCAGGAACTCGTGCCCATCCGTTACGGGCGCATGCTGACCTCGGCGTTTGCGTTCTACCGCGGTGGCGCCTACCTGATGGCGGCCGATCTGGCGGTCATGCCGCGCACGGGCCTGCACGCCCAACTGTGCGGCGACGCCCATCTCTCGAACTTCGGGAGCTTCGCCGCGCCCAACCGGACAATCGTGTTCAGCGTGAACGACTTCGACGAGACGCTGCCGGGGCCGTTCGAATGGGACGTGAAGCGCATGGCCGCAAGCTTCGAGGTCGCAGGCAGAGATCGTGGCTTCGACGATGTGACGCGTCGCCAAGCAGTCTTGGCGACCGTGCGCTCATACCGAGAGGCGATGGCCGGATTTGCGGCAATGCGAGACATCGAGATCTGGTACACGCGGCTCGACATGACAAACGTCATGAAACGCTGGTCGAGGGAAGTTACGGCCAAGGAGCTGAAGCAATTCGACCGCGACATGGCGAACAGGCACACGAAAGACAACATCCGTGCGCTCAACAAGTTGACCTACCTCGTCGACGGCGAGCACCGCATCATCAGCGACCCGCCGCTGATTGTCCCGATCGAGGAAGTCCTGCCGGAGGGGGATCACCTCGGGCTGGTCGAGTCGATGCAGCACTTCCTCCGCACGTACCGGCAGTCGCTACCGCACGACCGGCGCAAGCTCCTGGAGCGCTACCGCTACGTGCACGCCGCGCGGAAGGTCGTCGGCGTCGGCAGTGTCGGCGAACGCGCCTGGATCTTGTTCCTCCAGGGGCGCGACGCGAGCGACCCGCTCTTCCTCCAGTTCAAGGAAGCCGAGCCTTCGGTGCTCGAGCCGTTCCTCGGGAAGAGTGAGTTCGCGCAGCACGGACAGCGTGTTGTCGAAGGTCAGCGCATGATGCAGGCTGCGAGCGACGTGCTGCTCGGCTGGGAACGTACCCTGGCCGAGGACGGCGTGGAGCGCGACTACTACGTCCGCCAGTTGTGGGACGCGAAGAGCTCGGCGCACGTCGAGCTGATGCCGCCACATCTTCTCGAGGTCTACGGGGAAGTGTGCGGCTGGACGCTCGCGAGGGCGCACGCGCGCTCTGGTGACGCGATCGCGATGAGCGCGTACCTCGGCAAGGGCAATACCTTCGACCAGGCGATGGCCTCGTTCTCCGAGGCGTACGCGGACCAGAACGAGCGGGACTACAAAACCGTGCAGGATGCCGTACGCGACGGTCGCATCGCCGCTCACATGGGTCTCTAGGCGGCGCGAAAGATGACGCCGGGTCCGGGTGAGCCGATCGAGATCGCAGGCAACGACCAGCGGGCGACCGTCGACAGCTTGGGCGGAGGACTCCGCTTGTATTCGGCGCACGGGCGGGAGCTGCTCGACGGGTACCCAGTCGGCGAACCGAGCCCTTCGGGTCGGGGTCAGATCCTCATCCCGTGGCCGAACCGGCTGGAGGACGGAAGCTACGAGTTCGACGGGCAGCGCCACCAGCTCCCGCTCAACGAGCCGGAGAGGCGGAACGCGATCCACGGCCTAGTCCGCGCGGCCGATTGGACGGTTGGCGAACGCGAGCCGCACCGCGTGGTGATGGAGCACGTGCTCCGGCCGCAGCCGGGGTATCCGTTCACCCTTGCCCTCTCCGTCGAATATGCGCTCTCGACGAGCGGGCTCCATGTGCGGACAACCGCCACGAACATTGGCGACGAGGCCTGTCCTTACGGTAGCGGCGCCCATCCGTATCTCACCGTCGGGACGGAGACGGTCGACGCGGTGCTGCTCCGTGCCCCAGGGCGGACCGTGCTGCACTCGGACGACCGAGGGCTGCCCATCGGCAGTGCGCCCGTCGAGGGGACGGAGTACGACTTCCGTCGGCCGAGGCCGATCGGCTCGACGAAGCTCGACCACGCCTTCACCGACCTCAAGCGCGACCAGGACGGCCGTGCGCGGGTCGAGCTCGCCGGCCAGCCGGGCATGGGGCTCACGCTCTGGGTCGACGAGGCGTACGGCTACCTGATGCTCTTCAGCGGCGATCCGCTTCCCGATGTCGCCCGTCGCAGCCTCGCCGTCGAGCCGATGACCTGCCCGCCGAATGCGTTTCGGACCGGCGAGTCTCTGGCCCGGCTCGAGCCGGGCTCGTCATTCGCGAGCGCCTGGGGCATCACCCCGTCGTAACGCGTCGCCGCGCTCGACTCGCGCGGGGCCTCACCCGGGCATTCGGCACACGATCCGGCCCTCGAACTGGCTCCCTTCGGCAACGGGCTCGGTCCGCGTGACGACGCACACGCCGAAGTTCGTGGTGATCGTGTCGCCTTCCACCGGCAGGCGGGGCAACTCGATCTCCTCGACCTCATCGAGTGGCAGCCCCTCGACTGTTACGACGTACCGATGCAACGCTTAAGAGGCTCTCACACGATGAGCGATTGTGTCGCCCGGACGCACTCGGCGGCGCGCTGCCGCGTCCTCAGTCGGCTCGATAGTTACGACTATCGAGCCTCCCTGCGTCCTTGCATCGCACTCGCCGAGTGCGTCCGGATCAACGAACGTCATCATGTGAGAGCCTCTTAGCGCCGGGACACGCGCCGCGCCGTGCGACGGCTCGTGCGCCGCGCGACTCTGCGACCGCCAATCATCTGTCTGCCTCCAATTGTCGATTTGCTGTGGTCACGATGCCGTCGGCGCGGTCGCCTTCTCCATCGCATGAAGCTCCTGCGCCTCCTCGGCCGAGTGAAGGCCGATCGCGACCAGGTCGAGCGGGCTGATGAAGCCGTCGCTGATGCGGAAGCCGCCGGCGCGCGCGATCGCGTCGCGGAGCGGTACCGCCCACTGGTGCTCCAGCAGGATGAGCGCTGCGGCCGTGTCGTTGGGGATGTCCTCGAGCACGTCCCAGACATCCTCGTCCGCCGAGACCGGGTGGATGCCTTCGGCCTCTGCCTGCTCTGCACCGACGACGGCACCCGCCTTCATTCCTTCCTCGCCTTCGATGCCGAGGCCAATCAAGGCGCCGATCACGGTGCCGAGCTCGATCGCCTCGTCCTTCGACAGGTTGCTGAGGTGTTCCACCTCGAGCTCCCCCTCGGCGTCCTTGTAGACGGCCAGCGAGTCGATCACGCGTACCGTGTCGCTCTCTCTCAGCCGCTCGAGCTCGGCGATGATCTCGCCGTGGAACTTCGGGTGCTCGAAGCCCAGAACAAGGAGTTGAACCGGTCCAATCGCCATGCTGCTCCTCTCTGTAACGCGTTCTTGGTCGGTCGTTGCGATTCTCCGTCCGCCACACGGCAGGGGCATCACCCGCTTGGGATGAGGCTCCTAGCTCGTCAGCCCGCTGATGCCGTTCCGGAGCAGCGATAGCGCCAGCAGCACGACGATCACGGCCGCGATCGTCCGGGCGTGCAGCTCGAGCCAGACACGCGCCGAGCCAAGGATTCGGGTCGTCCACTCGCGCGCGACGAGCAGCAGCACGAGCGCGATCGCGAGCGGGAGCAGCGACACGAGCGAGAAGAACACCCAGTCCACGATGTACTCGGTGGCACTCGGGTCCATCTCCGAGATGTCCTTGAGCGCGATCGGGATGAACGCGCCCGGATTGGCGAGCGCGGCGCCGGCGCCGACGATCGCGATCACAGGCGAGTTGCGTCACTTTCGAGATCTGGTCGATCATGCCGGCCGTCTTCTGAGGATTGGGAGGCCGCCGCATCACACGTACGACCAGAGCGAGGAGGAACACCGCCGCGGCGATGTCGACGACCGCGACCCAGGTCTTCGGGCTCGACGGGTCGGAAGACGCCGCGGCGTCGCCGAGCACGAAGGCAGCGACGACTCCGATCCCCAGGGTCGCCGTCAAGGCGCCGAGATAGAACCACGTCCCGGTGCGCAAGGGCCGGTCGCCGAGGACGAGCACGAGCACGGAGAACGTGAGCGTCGTCGGGGAAAGCATTGCGGCCAACGCGGTCAGCGCGAGCTCGGCGTCGATCCATCCCATGTCTCTCAGGCCGATCGCGGCCGGGCGCTAGGCATGCTCGGGCTGGTCCTTCGCCGAGCGCTTCGCTTCCTTCCTCGCCGCGCGAGCCGCCTTCTGCTCGTCGGCCTTCACCTTCGCGTCGGCGTACGACGTCGACACGAGCCTCTTCCCGCCGGTCCAGCCGAATGCCCAGACGACCATCACGATCGCGAAGATGATGTTCCACGACGTCGTGACCAGCTGCTGCGCGACGGAGTAGGCGGTGGCTTCCGTCGGGGTCGCGATCCCGCTGAGGGACGCGACGTTGAACGCCTGAGTGACGCCGGCCCCGCCGGGTGTCACGGAGGTCACATTCGCAATCGAGTTGCCGCCGGAGATCCGCATCAGCGTGTTGAAGCTGACGGGGATGTCGTACGCCGCGAGGAAGACCGCCATCACTCCGAGGCTGGCGACCCAGCTCAGGAACGACGGCAGAAAGACGCGGCCGAGGTACGCCCGCGGATGCGCGAGGATCGCTCCGCCGTCCTTGGCCTGATCCCACCACTTCAAGACCCTGGGCCAGATGCGGCGCGCGAGGAGAAAGATGAGAAAGGCGCCGCCTACGAGCATGATGATCGTCGCCCACGCATGCTCATGGACGAACGCGAACTTGATGTCGAAGGAGCCGCTGACGGACAGGAAGAGATAGAGGTAGACGAAGATGCCGATCAGCGTGTAGAAGATCTTCTGGACGGCGTAGCCGCCGAGGATCGCAGCGAAGGTCGCGCTGGCGATGATGCTCGTGAACATGATGAGCAGGACGAGCGTGCCGATGTTGGCCGGCAGGATGCCGTTGAGCGCGACCGACGCCGCGTAGCAAGCGAGGATGTCGAGCCAGCGCACCTCCCCGGGATACGCGAACTTGAGGATCGAGTACCAGCCGAACGCCGTCAGGGTCGTCTGCACGGTCTTCAGCGCGACCCCGGCGATGATGTACTCGATCGAGATCTCGGTCAGCGTGTCCCAGAGGTCCGAGAACCAGCCCCTGATGTCCCAGCCGAGCAGGTTGGCCGCGGCGCCGATCACGAGGATCAGCACCGCGAGGAACAGCAGGCGCTCCCACGCGGGGCGCTTCTTCGACTCGGTTGGGGCGGTGGGGGCTGCGACGCTCATCTGCAATCGGATCGGGTCGACCACGAACCTAACACCGCCGCCAGACCTCGCCTCCGCGTGCTGAAATGGATACCGGACGGGCGGGCGCGCTCATTATCCCGTCGGGATGACGCTGGACAACGTTCATCCGGGATGACCCAGACAACTGACCCGGGATGATCTGGACAACGGTTCATCCCGTAAGGAAGGATGTGAACGTAGGGTGAACGGGCGAGCCTGTCCACGATGTCTCCGCCGGTGAGGTGGCTCAGCCGACCCGGCCCGCCCACGCGACCCGCGGGCATTCCGAAGGGAGAATCGACATGACCGCCAGTACAGAGGAGTTGCAGGAAACCGAAGCCGCCGCCCGGCCGCCCGCGAAGGTCGTTCACCTGACGACTGCCGAGCGGGCGGCGCTCGGAAAGGCGGCCCGCGCGAAGACTCCACGCGCGCTCCATGCAGCGCTCGAGCTTCCGTCGGATCGCGACCCGCTCGCGTTGCTTCAGGAGCAGGACGCCACGCGGGTTCCCGAGCTCGTTCCGATCCGTTACGGACGGATGCTGGTCTCGCCCTTCACGTTCTACCGCGGCGCGGCGAAGATAATGGCCCACGACCTCGGGGCCAACGCGCGCTCAGGTCTGAACGCGCAGCTCTGCGGCGACGCGCACCTGTCGAATTTCGGAGGGTTCGGCTCCCCCGACCGCACAGTCGTCTTCGATCTCAACGACTTCGACGAGACGCACCGCGGGCCTTTCGAGTGGGACGTCAAGCGCCTCGCCGCGAGCTTCGAGATCGCAGGTCGCGACCGTGACTTCACGGACGCTCAACGCCGCGATGCCGTGCTCGCCGTCGGTCGCTCGTATCGCGAGGCGATGCGCGAGTTCGCGTCGATGAGCAACCTCGACGTCTGGTACGCACGGCTCACCGCCGACGAGATCCTCGCCAAGCTGCGGATGGCGAAGGCGAAGAGGCAGGAGAAGAATGTCGAGCAAGGGCTGGCGAAGGCGCGGACGAAGGACAGCATGAAGGCCTTCAACAAGCTGACGACCGTCGTCGACGGCGAAGTCAGGATCGTCTCCGACCCGCCTCTGATCGTGCCGCTCGCGGAGCTTGCCGAGGGAACGACGCGGGAAGCGCTCGCGGAGGAGATCCGCGAGTTGTTCCGGATCTACCGGCGCTCGTTGCAAGGCGATCGCCGCGTGCTCGCCGAGAGCTTCCGCGTCGTCGATATCGCGCGCAAGGTGGTCGGCGTCGGGAGCGTCGGCGCGCGAGCCTGGATCCTTCTCATGCTCGGACGCGACGACGAGGACCCGCTCTTCCTGCAGGTCAAGGAGGCGCAGAGCTCGGTGCTCGAGCCGATCCTCGGCAAGAGCAAGTTCCGCAACCACGGACAGCGCGTCGTCGAGGGGCAGCGCCTGATGCAGGCGGCGAGCGACATCTTCCTCGGCTGGATCCGCAATCCGCGCGGGCTCGACGGGGTTTCGCGCGACTTCTACATCCGGCAGCTCTGGGACTGGAAGGCATCTGCCGACCTCGAGACGATGCGCCCTCTGGGTCTCCAGCTGTACGCGCAGATGTGCGGCTGGACGATCGCACGCGCGCACGCGCGCTCGGGCGATCGCATCGCAATTGCCTCCTACCTGGGCAAAGGCGACGTCTTCGAGCGGGCGCTCGCCGACTTCGCTGCGGCGTACGCGGACCTCAACGAGCACGACTACAACGTGGTCGTCAAGGCTGTTCGTGACGGCCGAATCACGGCGGAGGAGGGGATATAGCGGTCTCGGCTGCACGCGACTCTCTGCTTCGCACATTGCGCGAGGCGGCTCCGGCTGCACCGCCGGCCGATCGGTTCCTCAACCGCGAGCTGTCGTGGCTCGACTTCGACCGGCGGGTGCTCGAGCTCGCGGCAGACCCCGGCGTCCCGTTGCTCGAACGCGTGAAGCTGTGCGGGATCGCCTCGACGAACCTCGACGAGTTCTTCGCGGTGCGGATGGCCGGCACCCGCGAACAGGTCGAGTCCAGGGTCGAGCGCCCGTCGCCCGATGGACGCACGGCGAAGGCAGACTCTCAAGGAGGCGCGAAAGCGTGTGCTGGCCCTACAGGCGGATCAGGACGCGCTGTGGCTCGACGTCCTTCGGCCGGCGCTTGCGGCCGAAAGCATCCGCATCGTATCGGTCGACGAGTGCACGCCGCGCGAGCGGCGCGCCCTGACCAAGCGGTTCGATCGTGAGATCGCGCCGCTGCTGACTCCGATCGCGGTTGGTCCGGCGGCGCCGTTCCCGTACGTCTCGTCGCTCGCGCTGAACATCGCCGCGATCGTGATCGACGCTGCGACGGAGCGAGCAGCGTTTCGTTCGTGTCAACGTCCCCGACGGCGTGCCCCGGTTCGTGGGCGTAGGGTCGCGAGGCACGCGCGTCCTGGTCGAAGACCTGATCGTTCAGTTCCTCGACGACGTGGTCGGCGGGACGGTCGAGGCGATGACCGTCTTTCGGGTGACGCGAGATGCCGACTTCGCGCTCTCGGACGATGCCGACGACCTCCTCGAGGCTGTCGAGCTCCAGCTGCGCGCAGCGCCGCTTCGGCGCAGTCGTCCGCCTTGAGGTCCGTCACGACGCTCCAGCCGAGGTTCTCGACGTCCTGACGCGCGAGCTGCAGATCGCGCCCGACCAGGTCTACCGTCGGCGGTCGCCGCTCGGTCTCGACGCGCTGGTGGGGCTCGCGTCGGTGGACCGCCCCGAGTTGAAGGACCGCTCGTGGCGGCCGGTGACTCGACGGCCGTTCATCACGCGGTCGCCGAACAGCCTGTTGACGCGAATCCGTCGGCGCGACTTGCTCGTCCATCATCCCTACGACGCGTTCAAGACCAGCGTCGAAGCGTTCGTCGCGTCCGCGCGCGACCCGAAGGTGGCGATGCTGAAGGGAACGGTCTACCGGACTGGGGATCCGTCGCGCACCCTGTCGTCGCTCGTCAAGGCGGCCGAGGAAGGCAAGCAGGCTGTGTGCCTCGTCGAGCTCACCGCTCGCTTCGACGAACGTCGGAACATCGAATGGTCTCGGGCTCTCGAGCGCGCCGGCGTCGACGTCGTCTTCGGCGTGCCCAACCTCAAGGTTCACGCGAAGCTCACGCTGCTCGGGCGCCGCGAGCGCGGCGCCGTTCGGCGCTACGTCCACATCGGCACCGGCAACTACCACGCGACGCACGCGACGAGCTACGAGGATCTCGGGCTGCTCACGGCCAACGAGGAAATCGCGGCCGACGTCGCAGACGTCTTCAACGCCGTCACCGGCTTGGCGACGCCGGGCGCGTTCCGCAAGCTGCTCGTCGGACCGTGGTTCCTCCGCGACGGAATCATGCACGAGATCGAAGGCGTCGCAAAAGCTGCGCGCATGGGCGAGACCGCGCGCATCCGTATCAAGGTGAACGCGCTCGGTGATCCGGAGATCGTGGACGCACTGTACGCGGCTTCATCCGCCGGCGCGACCGTCGAGATCATCACGCGCGGGATCTGCACGCTCCGTCCGGGCGTCCCCGGACTGAGCGAGCGAATCACCGTGCGCAGCGTGCTCGGCCGTTTCCTCGAGCACAGTCGCATCTTCTCCTTCCAGGCCGGTGAGCAAGCATCGATTTGGATCGGCAGCGCCGATCTGATGCCGCGCAATCTCGATCGACGTGTCGAGGTGCTGGCGCCCGTCGAGGACTCGCGCCTGCGTGCTGACCTCGGCTTCGTGTTCAAGGCGCTTCTTGCAGACACCCGCTTCTCGTGGCAGCTCGACAGCGACGGCGTCTGGCACCGCACCGAGCCGGCGAAGGGCGCGAAGCCGGTCTCGGCGCAGGAGACGCTGATGGCGCGTGCCGCCAAGCGCGCGAAAACGCGCTAGAAAGACCACATGAATTCGGGCGGCCAGGCGTTGCGCATTCCCGCGGCGGGCGTCGACACCGCAGAGACCGAGTGGCAGTTCGACGCTCTCGACCTGCGGCCCGTGCTGCGTTGGCTCGACGACCACGACGGCCGCAGCGGCGCAGAGGAGTTCCGTGTCGCGCCGGCGGGAAGCGCGAACCAGGTCGACCTCTATCTGGATACCGAAGACCAGCGGTTCTACCGCGCCGGTTACTCGCTGCGTATCAGGCGTGTGAACCGACGCAGGCACGGCGAGGCGACGCTCAAGGCGCTCGGATCAGGTGCGAGCGAGGTGCCCGGGCTTCGCGACCGGCGAGAGGTCGCGCAGCACCTCGACGACGTCGACGTTGACGCGCTCCAGCGTTCAGATGGGCCCGTCGGAGAGCGCGTTCGCGCAGTCGCCGGCCGCAAACAGCTCCTGCGCCTCTTCGAGGTGCGAACGAACCGGCACACCTTTTCCGTCTCCGCCGGGGGCGTCGCTCCCGGTGAGGTGGCGCTCGACGAGACGCGGATCCAACCGGGCGACGGATCGGCTCCGGCACGCCTTCGGCGCGTCGAGGTCGAGGTGCCGGCGAGCGCGATCAACGCGTTCGTGCCGTTCGTCGAGGGCCTGCGAATCGCCTGTGCGCTGCAGCACGCCGAGCTGAGCAAGTACGAGGCGGGTCTCCTCGCCGTCGACTTGCGCGCACCGCAACCCGAGCGCTTCGGCCTCACGCCGATCGATCCTGATGGGACGATCGGCGCGCTTGCACTGAACGTGCTGCGCCGCCACTTCGAAACGTTCCTGGCGCGGGAGCCCGGAACCCGACTGGGCGACGACGTCGAGGAGTTGCACGACATGCGTGTGGCCTCTCGTCGCTTGCGCGCGGCGGTGTCGCTGTTCGGCGACGTGCTCGCGCCATCGGTGCTCAACCTGCGCGAGGAGCTGAGGTGGATCGGAGGTGTCCTCGGGGCCGTCCGCGATCTGGACGTCCAGGTGGAGGAGCTCGAGGAGTGGCAGGCGAGGGTCCCCGAACCGGACCGCAAACCGTTGCACGCGCTCCGGTCGCTGCTCGCTGAGGAGCGCGCCGTTGCCCGCGTCGAGTTGCTCGCGGCTCTCGACTCGCGGCGCTACGAGTCGTTCGTCAACCGCTTCGGCCGCGCACTTCGCGCGCGGCCACGGCGCGGAGCAGGGCCGTGGTCCGTCGGCGCGCGACAGGCTGCGCCGGATCTCGTCCTCGGCCGCTTCGCCTCGTTCCGCAAGGCCGCCCGCCGCATCGGTGCCGATTCGCCGCCGGACGACTACCACCGCCTACGTATCAGGGGGAAACGTCTCCGGTACACGCTCGAGTTTCTCGGGGATCTGTACCCGGAGGACGCCAAACCGATCGTCAAGCGGTTGACCGTGCTGCAGGACATCCTCGGCGAGCACCACGACGCCGTCGTCGCGATCGAGCGCCTCCGTGACCTCGCAGCGGCGGGCGACGATCGGCTCGCTCCGCCGACTGCGTTCGCGATGGGCGAGATCGCCGAGCGCTACCGGCGCCGCGCCGCCGAGCTCGAGCCGGAGGCTCGCGCCGCGTACAAGAGGATCGCCGGGAAGCCGTGGAAGTCGCTCCGGACACGGTTCGAAGTGCAGCCGTCTCCACCGCCCGACCCCAGCACGAACGGGCCCGCGCCGCTCGAGCAGCCGGGCTAGCCCGCGGGCGAGCCGACCTTCGCGTCGAAGTCGGCGACGGCTTCCTGGACGCTCTCGTAGGTCCGGTTCTCGCCGATCTTCTCGAGGAGCCCGTAGCGTTCGAGTTCGTTGCGGACGTTGTCCCGGAGCTCGGCGAGGACGAGGACGACGCCGCGCTTCTCGAGCTGGTCGGCGACCTCGAGCAGCGTCTTACCGCCGGTGAAGTCGACGTCGTCGACGCTTGCCATGTCGATGACGAGCCAACGCGGCGGGTCGTCACCCCCCGCGAGCGTGAGCACCTCCTCGCTCAGACGCTCGGCGTTCGCGTAGAAGATGCCGGCGCCGAAGCGGTAGACCGTGAGGCCCGGCTTGGTTCTCACGCCGGGTGCCGGCCTCGCCGGTCGAACGTGACCGCGATCGTCCCACGTGAGCACGACATCGATCGGCGCGTAGTGGCGGCGCACGTGCAGGATGAGCGACAGGAGGATCGCGAGGATGATCCCCTCCTCGACGCCGACCACGACGACGACGAACGCGGTGAGAGCGGCGACGACGAACTCGTCCTTGCGCAGACGCGCGATCTCGCGCATGCCGGCGATCTTGACGAGCTTCAGGCCGATCAGGAAGACGACCGATGAGAGCACCGCGTTGGGGAGGTACTGCAGCGGCTTCGTGAGAAAGAGCAGCACGATCGCGACGACGACCGCAGTCGTCAGCTGTGCAACCTGCGTGTGGCTCTTCGCTTCGTCGACCATCTCCGTCTTGGTCGGGCTTCCGTTGACGGGGAACGTGCTGCTGAGGCCGGCGCCGATGTTTGCCAACCCGAGTCCGACGAGATCGGTTTGCTCGTTGAACTTCTCCGAGTACTTCACCGCGTAAGCCCGCGAAGTCGCGGCGCTCTGCGCGAGGATTACGACGAACATCGACCCCGAGACGCCGAGCAGCTTGGGGATGTCGTCCCAGCCCACTCCCTCCGGGAAACCGATGTGCGGCAGTCCGCTTGGCACCGGCCCCAGGTCCGAGACGCCATGGCTCGAGAGGTCGAAGATCCAACTGACAGCGATTGCACCCACGACGGCGACGAGCCCGCCCGGGATCTGCTTCACCCAGCGGCCGAAGCCGATGAGGATTGCGAGGACCGCGGCCGAGACCAGCGCCGTCTGCCACGACGCCTCGCCGATGTCCTCGAGCGTCAGCAAGAACGTGCGCACGGTGCCGCTGAGCGCGTCGGTAGGCACGTCCGGCGGGGGAATGCCGAGCATGCCGCCGACCTGGCCCATTGCAACCTGAATGCCGACACCTGTGAGGAAGCCGACGAGCACGGTCCGCGAGAGGAAGTCTGCGAGGAAACCAAGGCGCGCGAGGCGGGCAAGCAAGAGGAACGCGGCAGTGATCAGTGCGCTCAGGCTCGCGAATGACAGCCACTCCGGCGTGTAGGGCTGGAGGCCTGCGATCCCGAGACCGGCGAGCCCGGCGTACATGATCGCGGCGGTCGCCGAATCGCCGCCGACGACGAGGTGTCGTGAAGAGCCGAAGAGGGCGTAGACCGCGATCGGGATGAGGATCGTGTACAGCCCGGTGACCACGGGCGTGCCGGCGATCTTCGTGTAGCCCATCACCTCGGGAATCGCGAGCGCAGCGAGCGTGATCCCGGCGACGATGTCCTTCGACAGCCACGCGCGCTGGTAGGGCCGGATCCCGTCGAGGATCGAGATGAACCGTTCGCTCTTCTCCGTCGCCACTAAGCGACGACGAGCATCAGGCCGTCGACGGACTGAACGTGAACCGTCTGGCCTGCGTCGGCGCCTGCGTCGCAGCGCGCCTGCCATAGCTCACCGTTGATGTGGACCGTTCCGATCGGACGGCACGCTTCGACGACCTCGGCCGGCGCTCCGATCATTCCCTCCGCGCCGGTCGTCTTCTTCGTTCGTCGATCGAGTCGTCGTGCCCAGCGTCGCAGGAAAGCGATCTCGCCCACCTCGAGGACGCACGCGACGAGGATCACGATGAGGCCCCACGGCGACGCGATCGACGCGACGATGACGAGCAGGATCGCGAGCAGCAGGATCACACGAGCAGTGTCGAATCCCGAACGCCGCGCCGGGTCATCCCATGCGGATGAACGCATTCCGCGGCGACGGGAGGATCGTCGGTCCAGAACGCGAACGCACCGCTAAATACCGATTCGACAGAAAGGTCGAACAGATGCGGCGTCCTCAACTACATGATCGTGAGGTCGAGCAGCCAAGAGCCGATGGTTACCTGACCCGGGGACCGTTTTGCTGAGCTGGCAGAACGTTTGATCGCACGGTGAGCGCCGAAGAATCAACCGAGGCGCGGGCGACGCGGGACGCGTTGGTGGGCGACCTCGCCCACCACCTCTCGGTGCTCGTGCGCAAGGATCTCGAGCTCGCGGCCGTGCAGCGAGCTCCGGAGATCCGACAACTGGCGATCGAGATTGCGGCCGCGCTCGCCGCCGCGGTTGCGCTGTTTCTCACGCTCGGTGCTCTGAGCTGGGCCGCGTTCCAGGGCCTCGACGTTGCGTTCAAGCCCTGGACGGCGGCGCTGATCGTCGCGGCCGCGTGGATGGCGATCTCGCTGCTCGCCATTAGCGTCGACCATCCGCGACGCCTGGTGCGACGGCTCCGGCAGGGATCCCACGAAGGGGCGCTTTCGGATGCGCTCGTCGAGCGCGATCTCGCCGAGCAGGCGGTTCGCACGACGGCGAAAGAGCTCCGCCACGAGCTTGGCCAGGAGGCGCGCGAGCGCGAGCGGCAGATCCTCACCGAGGCGGGGCACAGGGTCGCCCACGCCGCCGAGCGCGACATGGAGACGTTGCTCAAGGAGATCCTCGGCGTGCTCGGCGCCCCGGGGCGTGTCGGGATCAACCTGCTCGAACGGCTCGTCGCGGGGGCCGACGCAGAGCATCGCGACGCAGGGACCGCTCGTCCATGACGGCCCCCTCAACGGGCACGGCCGCGGTTTGTGAGGCACAGAGCCGCCCGATAGACTCCTCGATCCAGGCTTGACGTTTCCGGCCTGGCTTTCGACCAAGACCCAGTCGGAGGGATCATGTGACGAGCCATGTCTGAGATCGCCGTTCCATCGGAGGCAGTCGGCCGCCGTCCGTTCTGGGTCGTCCACGAGGGGCGACTCCGTTACGTGCTCGGAGTCGTCGTGCTGGCCGGCGCCTACTACGGCGCCGCGAAAGTCAGTTACCTGCTCGAGTTCGCGGGACCGGTGGCGGCGATCGTCTGGCTTCCCGTCGGGATCGGGATGGCCTTCCTCTTCCTGGGCGGCCTGCGTTTCTGGCCGGGAGTGCTCATCGGCGACCTTCTGGCCAACGACTACGGGGCACTACCGCTCGGCGCTGCCCTTGGCCAGACGTGCGGGAATCTGCTCGAGGTGCTCGTGGCGGTTGCGCTGCTCCGCCGTCTCGTTCGCAACAGGTCGCCGCTCGCGAGCATCTGGGGCGTCGGGTGCATGCTGATTTCGATCGTCGTCGGCACTGCAGTCAGCGCGACGGTCGGGTCGCTCTCGCTTCGACTCGGCGGCGTGATCACCAGCCACGCGATTCCGACCGTATGGCGCACCTGGTGGCTGGGCGATGCGACCGGCGCCCTGGTCGTCGTGCCGCTCGCGCTCGCGTGGTACCGCCCGCGGGTGCACGACTGGCGAATCGGACGGCCGCGCGAGGCTCTCCTTCTCCTCGCGACGGTCATCGCGCTGAGCGAGCTGGTCATGAGCAGCGACCGTCCGCTGACGTACGTTCTGTTTCCGGTTCTCCTCTGGGCCGCGCTCCGCTTCGGAGCGCGTGGCGGCACGCTCGCCGTCGCGGTGACTGCCGGTCTCACCGTGTGGAACACCACCAACTACCTGGGGCCCTTCTACTACCACTCGATCACGCGCAGCGTCTTGATCACGCAGCTCTTCATCGGCGTGGCTGCGTTGTCGACGCTGTGCCTGGCCGCCGTCGTCTCAGAGCGCGAGTCGTTCGCAGCCGGGCTGAGAGCCTCCCGCGCCCGTCTCGTTGACGCGTCCTACGCGGAACGGCGCCGGCTCGAGCGCAACCTCCACGACGGCGCCCAGCAGCGCCTGACGGCGCTCGCCTTCCGGCTGCACGAAGCCGGCAACGAGTTGCAGCGATCCCCCGAGCGCGGCGCCGCGCTCCTTGCGGGAGCCGAGGAGGAGCTTCAGCTTGCGATCGACGAACTGCGGGAGCTTGCCCACGGCATTCACCCGTCGGCGCTGACGACGTTCGGCCTCGCGAAGGCGACCTCAATGGTTGCTGCGCGGTCGACCGTTCATGTGGATGTCGTCGAGATGCCTTCGAGGCGGTTCGCCGGAGCAACCGAGGCAGCGGCGTACTACGTCATCGTCGAAGCTATTGCCAACGCACAAAAGTACGCGCACGCGTCCCGTATCCGAGTGCGGTGCGTCGCCGTTCGCGACATGATCGAGGTCGAGATCGTCGATGACGGAATCGGCGGCGCGGCGGAGAGCGTCGGCTCGGGTCTCGAGGGGCTTCGCGACCGGATCGAGGCGATCGGCGGCAAGTTCGAGGTCGACAGCCCGCCCGGACGCGGCACATGCATCACCGCGACGATTCCGGCAGCGGCAGCAGCGGTCTGACGAGGCTCCCGTAAAGTGGGGGTCTCGGCGCGACCCACGGGGGGAGCGGATCGCGCCGAGTGGGAATTCGAGCGGCCAGACTGGGGGAGAGTCCAAGGCCGTCAGGACGTCCCGAGACATCTTGCGATGCGACGGGGTGCCGCGTCTTGACCCAAATGGGTCAACCTGTGGGTGCCATCGGCTCCGTGAGCAACCCGGCCGAGTTCGCGCGCAAGACAGCCTCGAGGCGAGATTGGGCTCCGAGCTGCGAGAGCAGCGCCCGCACGTGGTTCCGCACGGTCTCGATCGACACGCCCATCTCTTCCGCCATCTGCGCCGTGGTCAGTCCGCGGCCCAGCAGTTGCAGAGCCTCCTGCTGGCGGGGGGTCAACTCGGGCGCGGGTCGAAGCTCCCGCGGAGGCGCAGGTCGAGCAACGACTCGGTCGCTGCGGATGACGCCGAAGACGCCGACGACCTGATGCCCCTTCTTCAGCGGGACCGAGCTGATCTCTACCTCGTGGCGCTCGCCTGCAGGCGTCGTGATCGCCGTCTCGTGATCGGTGAACGGCGCCTGACCGAGGATGCGGAGGGCGAACATCCGGCGGGCACGGTGGAGATGATCCGCAGCGACGACGTCGGTGAATCGGCGGCCGACGGCGCCCGGCATCATGGCGCTTGCCGCGTCGTTGAGCCAGAGCACGGTTCCCCTGCGGTCGAGGACGTACATCGGGACCGGGACGGTCTGAAGGGACCCGTGGATGTCCGCGCCCAGGGCCTGAAGCTGTCTCTCGAGCGGTTCAACCGACACGACCTCGACATCCTCCCACCGGGCGGGGCGTCGGCATAGCCCAGGTCGCATGACCGTCGGTGCCGGGCACCGCAGGGCCCGGCCCCCGAACGTCTGCTCAGGCCGAAGCGGCGCGGCCTAGTTCGGCTCTGCGGCCTGGACGGATCCCCTCGCGGTCGAGCGCGAGCCGGACGCCCTCGCGGGCCTTGAAGATCCGCCATTTCACGAGCGGCATGCTGATCTCGAGACAGTCTTCGATCTCGCTGTAGGAAAGTCCGACGACATCGCGGAGCAGAAGCGGCGTCTTCAGGTCGACGTCCAGGCGCTCGATTGCGCGCCAGAGCGCCTCGACCGTCTCGAACGGCTCGACCGCATCCGCGACGAGCGGACGGACCGAATCGAGCTCGACCGTCTTGGGTCGGCGCTCACGCGCTCGGAACTCGTCGAACACGCGGTTCTTGGTCACCTGGAAGAGCCACGTCGTGAACTTCGAGCGGAACGAGAAACCCGGAAGGCTCTGGTGGACGCGGAGGAAGACCTCCTGCGTCAAGTCCTCGGCCAGGCCACGATCGCCGACCAGACGATTGACGTAGTTGAACACAGGCTCCTCGTACGCGCGGACGAGCTCGGAAAACGCCGTGGCGTCCCCGCGTTGCGCGTTGCGCACGACCTCGGGATCTGGCTGGGGAAGCACTTCTGCAGTGTCTCCCGACCAGACATCTTTGGCCCTAGTCCGTTTGGGTCATTTCTTCGGTCGGACGAAGAGGCCGAGAACGCCGTCCTTCACCTGCGTGCGGATCGGCGGGGCCGCCTCGGTCGGCGGCGGCGCGGCCCAGCCCGCAGCGACCTCGGCGCCGAGCAGCAATGCGGCGGAGTAGAGGTAGATCGAGTAGAGGAAGACGAGCGCCGCGGTAAGTGATCCGTAGACGACGCTGAGCCGGGTCGCCCGCTCGTAGGTCCACGCCGACGCGAGCGCGACCAGTTGCAGGAGAAGGCCGGTGACGATCGCGCCGGCGAGCCCGTCGCGCAGGCTGAGCCCGCGCGCGGGGACGAACCTGTAGAGGAGCAGCACGACGACGACCGAGAGGACCAACACGCCTCCGTGTAGGAGCAGCGCCACGAGCCTTCCCGCGGGAAGGCCTGTTGCGTTGGCGACGCTTCCCGACGAGCTCTGCAGGAACTTGGCCAGCAAGGTGAGACCGGCCGTCACGAGGACGAGCACCGCGGCGCTCATGATGAGCAGAAGGTCGACGAGCTTTCCGCGCGCCATCGGCCGCGACTCGGTCACGTGCATTGCCGTCTCGAGACCCTGCCGGATCGCGGTCATCATCCCGGACGCGGCCCACGCGAAGAGGACGAGGCTGATCAGCCCGACGGCGCTCACCGGAGTCGCAATCGACGTGATCGCGTCCTCGACGTCTTTCGTCCCGCTCGGAGAGACGGGCAGCCAATCGACGATCGTGTTCACGACGTTCTCGCGGACGGAGTCGTCCTGCAGAACGAGCCCGAAGATCGAGACGAGAACGATCGCGAGTGGTGCGATCGAGAAGAGCACGCGATACGCGATTCCCGCCGCTTGCTGCGTGCAGCGATCTGCGAAGAACCGCTGCATCGCCTCCGGCAATACGCGGCCGAGCTTGATCGCGATCGCGACGGGCCAGCGCAGGATCCGGGCAATCCGCGATCCTCCCGACTGGCCCTCGCTCACGTTTGTCACGCGCCGGCTGCCCGACGTCCGGGCGTTCGCTCCTCCTCGGTTACATCATCGCCTCGGCCCGCTGCGTCGGCCGCATGATGGCGCCGATCAGCCAGAACAATGGCATGAAGATCCCGAGGATGAACATGACCCAGTGGCCCTTCCGGATCGTCATGAAGCCGACCGTGAAGATCAGGACCAGGTAGAGAATCCCACCGCCGCCGATCCAAAACCACATTGTTGTCTCCTTACTTCGTTGGCTCCACGACACTGCCGCCACGGCCGCACCGGCACATCATCCGATCTGGACTACTCGTTGATCGAATGACACACCTGTGTCAGGGCGGGTGCGCCTCGCGTACGCGAGCCTGCATGCGTGAACCACGACTCCGGATTCAGCGACATGCTCGTCTTCGAGCTGCCCGATCTCGACTTGGCAACAGAGCTCACGAAGCACCTGGAGGACTATTGGGCGTGCTCGATCCACGAGGACCTCGGTGTGGCGGTGGTGACGGCTTTCCTGGCTTTGGACGGTGACGGCGACCTCGCGCCGCTTCTGCGTCGGGTGGAGGCCTGGGTGGCCGCGCGCTCGCTGGGCGCGATTCGGTACTGGCTCGACTGCCGCGCCTACATCCTCGAAGCCGGCTTCACGAGCGACCTGCCCGCCTTCATCCAAGTTAGGTGAAGCCGGGCGCCGCGATTGGCGCACAATATGACTCGTGGCTGGTCTGGAATCGATCGGCGGAGACATCGAGGATGCCCTCGAGGCGATCAACGTGCCGAGCTACGTCATCGACCAGCACGGGATCATCCGCTGGCTCAACAGTTGCGCGCGGCGCCTCGTAGGGGACGTCCGGGGGCGGCAGTTCACGTCGGTGGTCGCGCCCGAGGAGACACGACGCGCGCGGGAGGTCTTCGCGCGCAACATCGCAGGCCCACACGGGGCGAGGGACTCCCAGGTCGTTCTGATTGGTGCGGACGGCGACCGGCTGGGCGTCGACCTGAGCTCGGTTCCGCTCATCAGCGGCGGTCACGTCATCGGTGTGTTCGGCCAGATCTCCGATGTCGAAGAGGCCCCGCCGCGGCCCGCGCATCCGCACCTGACACCGCGGCAGACCGAAGTGCTGCGACTGCTCGAGCATGGTCGTTCGACCCACCAGATCGCGCGCGAGCTGAACCTGAGCATCGAGACCGTTCGCAACCACATTCGCCACATCCTGCGCACGCTCGGCGTGCACTCGCGGCTCGAGGCGGTCGCCGTTGGGCGCCAGGAACACCTCGTCCCTAGTTGAGAAAGGTGATGCACACATGAAATTGACCGACAGGCTCAGGCGCTGGTGGAAGCCCGCGCAGTGGCAAGAGGACCACCCGTTGAGCGACGAGGAACGCGCGGCCAACGCCCAATTCCAGACCGAGGACGAGTACGTCAACCCGCAGCACGGAATCGGCGCCGAGAGCTACGACCGCGTCGACGTGGACCGGGACTTCAGAAAGCCCTAGGCTCCGCGCCGTGGCAATGCTTCCACTTGCGGCCGCTGCCGCAGGTGCAGGGCTCGTTTCGCCCGCGCTTCGCGTCTTCTAGCTCGTAGAGCCGGACGATCTCGGACGGCGCCCGGTTCTCGGCGAGCAGCGAAGCCATGATCCGCATCGGCCGGTCGACGTGGTGGAAGAAGTCCTTGAAGCCGGCACAGAGGTAGTTGAGGCCGGGCTCCCCGTCGGGCGTCGTTATGAAGCGGTCCTTCGGGCAGCCGCCGTGGCACGCGAAGCGGACGTCGCACTCGAGGCAGTAGCGCGGCAGCGTCTCTCGCTTGTCGAGCCCGAACTGTCGCTGTTGCGGGGAGGCGACGAGCTCGAGCATGTGCTTCTCCTTGATGTTCCCGAGCTTGTACCGCGGCTCGACGAAGTGGTCGCAAGAGTAGAGGTCTCCCGTGTGCTCGAGCGCGAGCGCGAGCCCGCACGTCTCGGAGTGCACGCACAGGCTGGGCGGCTCGCCGACCCAGTTCGCGAGCGCGACGTCGAACATCTGCACGTACACCTCACCGACGTCGCGTCGTACCCACTCCTCGAACACGTCGATCAAGAAGCGTCCGTACTGCTCGGCGGTGACCGAGCGGCCCGTGACGCGCTCTCCCTCCTGGACGTAGAGGGGCCGGTCGCGCCACGACGTCCAGGGTACGGTGCCGTCCTCGTCCGTCTCCGCAACCCGCTCGATGATCGGAATGAACTGGACGAAGCGCGCGCCGCACTCGTCGCGGAGGAAGCGGTACACCTCGAGCCCGTGGCCCGCGTTTGCGTCGTGGATGGTCGTGAGCGCGTTCCACTCGGTGCCCGCCGCTCGCAGGAATTCGAGCCCGCGCATAACCTGGTCGAACGAGCCCTTGCCGCCCTTGTTCACGCGGTAGGCGTCGTGCAGCTCCCTCGGCCCGTCGATCGAGACACCGACGAGGAAGTCGTTCTCCTTGAAGAACTCCGCCCACTCCTCGTCGAGCAGCGTTGCGTTCGTCTGGATCGTGTACGCGGCGCGCTGCCCAGGCTGGAGGAAGCCGTTGGCGAGCTCCACGGAGCGGCGGAAGAACTCGACTCCCATCAGAGTCGGCTCGCCGCCCTGCCACGCGATCGCCACCTCGGGCACGGTCGCGTGCGCCTCGATCAGCTGACGGACGTACGCCTCGAGCAGCTCGTCCGCCATCCGGAACCGCGAGCCGGGGTACAGCATCTCCTTCGAGAGAAAGAAGCAGTAGGAGCAGTCGAGGTTGCAGACCGCGCCTGTCGGCTTGGCGAGTAGGTGGAACGCGCGGGGCGCGTCCGCGAGCACCGTCACCGGCTTCGCGGGGACTCCCGGGGTGAACGGGAGGAGCGCGTCCTCCCCCGGTTGGATGACGCCGTAGCTCGACTCCGGAACCTCGTTCCAGGCGCCGGCGAGATCGCCGAGCGGTTCCGACACGATGAGTCTTGCCTCGTCGGAGAGAATCTCCAGAATCGCAATCTCCGGGTGTTCCGCACGAAGCCTCTTCACGTCGGTGCTGAAGAAGAGCGAACGCGACTTGCCCGCGCTCGAGTACCGGAACCCCCACACGCGCTCGCCGTCGGTGGTCGCGACCGTCATCTGGATGGGCTGCTCGACGCCGTGGCGCTTGCCAGTCTCCTCGATGAAGCCGACCGCGCGCTCGACTGCCGACGGCGGATCGTCCTCGAGGCCGTAGGTGAGTGCGAGGTGGAAGAACACCTCGGTGTCGGTCGTCCCCTCGATCTCGGGGTAGAGCGACGGATCGACCTCGAACGTGAGATCGCGCTTCACCTTGTCGAAGCCGCCGATGAAGCCGTTGTGCATCCAGAGCCAGCGTCCGTGGCGGAACGGGTGGCAGTTGGTCTGCTGCACCGGCGAGCCGGTCGAGGCGCGGATGTGCGCGAAGACGAGCGGCGACATGACGTGGCGGGAGAGCTCGTGAAGGTTCCGGTCGTTCCAGGCGGGCTCGATGCTGTGGAAGACGGCCGGTGTGTCCTGCGCCCCGTACCAGCCGACGCCGAAGCCGTCACCGTTCGTCTCCTCAGCGCCGAGCTGCGAGTGGAGGCTCTGGACGATTAGGGAGTTCTTGGGCTTGTAAAGCAGCTCTTCGATGAGGACGGGCGATCCCGAGTATGCGAGCCAGCGACACATGCCTCGAAGATTAGGTCTTCGGGGAGTGGGCGCATCACCCGCAGGGGATGATCGCTGATAACGTTGCCGCCCAGGCAGCTTTCATAGGCATTTCACAGGCAAAATCGGGAGGGCGCCGGCAAGTGACCGTCACACTGAGCAGGGCTCAAATCGTCTCTCGAGGCTTCAAGGTGGGAGCCGCCCTGCTGACGGCCGGCTCGGCGACCGGGCTCCTCGCCGGGACGGCATCCGCCGACGCGATCCCGGATGACGATCTCGCCTATGCACGGCTGCTCGTCGCAGCGGAGCTTCTCGGCGCCGACTTCTACGCGCGCGCGGTCGCGTCGAAGCGGTTCGACGGGAGGGCCCAGGCTGTCCCTGAGACGCGCTCGATTCAACGAGCGCGAGCACTACAAGTCGGTCGCCGGGATCCTCTCGGGCGCGGGCCAGACGCCGGCGGTGGCCGCCGACTTCGACTTCTCGTATCCGAAGGGGACCTTCGCGTCGAGAACGGCGATCGCGAAGCTCGGCGTCACGTTGGAGACGACCTTTCTCGGCGCGTATCTCGGTGCGGTCGGCGTATTACAAACGAGCGCGCTCAAGCAACCGCTGGCCCGCATCGCCGCGAGCGAGGCCGAGCATCTGGGCATCCTCACGCAACTCGCGGGCGGCACGCCGTTCGAGCTCTCGTTCCCCGAAGCGCTCACGATCGAGGAGGCGTCGAATGCACTCGATGCGTACACGAGCTAAGGAAAGGTGAGGGATGCCGCGGGAGTACTACAGCGCAAGTGACGCGGCACGCATGCTCGGGATCAGTCTCGACACGCTGCGCCGCTGGGACAGCCAGGGCAGGATCAAGACGCGTCGCGATGCAAGCAACCGGCGCACCGTGTCCGCGAAGGAGATCGAGCGGCTGCGGGGCGGCGCCCGCGCCGAGCACCAGGTCAGCGCGCGCAACCGCTTCAGCGGGACCGTGCGGGAGGTCAAGGTCGAGGGCCTGATGGCGCAGGTCGAGGTGGTCGTCACCGAGCCGGCCGTCCTGACCGCGATCGTCACTGCCGACTCGGTCAGGGAGCTGGGGATCAAGCGCGGCGACCACATCGTCGCGGTCATCAAGGCGACGTCCGTCATGGTCGAGCGATGAGACGCATAGTGCAACTCCTCCTCGCGGCCGCGCTCGCCGGCTCGCTCGTGACCGGCGCAACGGCGGCCGACGCGCGCGTCACCGGGATCACGGTTTACGCGGCCGCGTCGCTCACCGACGTTTTCCCGCGGATCGACTCAGGTCCTAAGTACTCCTTCGGCGCGTCGAGCACTCTCGCCGCGCAGATCGCGCAGGGAGCTCCCGCGGACGTCTTCGCGTCCGCGAACACGACGATCCCCAACCAGCTGTACGCGAAGAAGCTCGTGCTGAAGCCGGTGGTGTTCACGCGCAACCGGCTCGTGCTCGTCGTGCCGTCCTCGAACCCCGCCGGCATCCACAGCGTCTACGACCTCAAGAAGCGGGGCGTGAAGCTCGTGATTGCCGCCGCGACGGTCCCCGTCGGCAGCTACACGAGGCAGGTGCTGAAGCAGATGGGGTTGACGAGCGTGCTTTTGAACGTCGTCAGCGAAGAGTCAGACGTGCGCGGCGTGCTCGCGAAGGTCGCTCTCGGCGAGGCCGACGCCGGCTTCGTCTACTCGACCGATGCGAAGACGGTGCCGGGGAAGGTGAACGTCATCAAGATCCCAGCGTGGGCGCAGCCGAAGGTCACGTACTCGATGGCGGTCGTGTCCTCGAGCACGCATAAGACCGCGGCGAAGAAGTTCATCGCCGAGGTCTTGAGCAGGGCCGGCCAGAAGAAGCTGCTCGCCGCGGGCTTCCTGCCGCTGCCACGGAAGTAGGCATGCGCAGAGCGCTACTCGCCGTCGCGTACTTCACCGCCGCCGGGATCACGCTGGCGTTCCTGGCGCTGCCGGTGCTCGCGATCTTCTTCCGAGTCCCTCCCGGGCAGCTGATCGCCCAGCTCTCGAACCCGGTAGTCACGGACGCTCTGATCGTGAGCTTCAAGACGACTCTGATCGCGCAGGCGCTCGTGCTGCTGTTCGGCACGCCGACCGCGTATCTCCTTGCGACCCGGCGCTTCCCCGGACGAGCGCTGTGCATCACGTTCGTCGAGCTGCCGCTCGTGCTTCCGCCCGCTGTCGCGGGGATCGCCCTACTTGCGACCTTCGGCCGCTTCGGCTTGCTCGGTTCGACCCTCGAGTCATTCGGGATCACCATCCCGTTCACGCAGACCGCCGTCACGCTCGCCGTCGCTTTTGTCGCCAGTCCGCTCTACATCCGGCAGGCGATCGCCGCCTTCGAGGCGATCGACCCGAACCTCGTCGCCGCGTCGCGCACGCTCGGCGCAGGGCCTGTCCGCACGTTCTTCCGCGTCGTGCTCCCGCTCGCCGGCGGCGGCCTCGTCGCAGGAGAGGCGCTCGCGTTCGCGCGCGGTCTCGGCGAGTTCGGCGCGACGATCATGTTCGCCGGCAGCCTGCAGAAGGTGACGCAGACGCTGCCGCTCGCGATCTACGCCGAGTTCGAAGTCGACTTCGACGTCACCCTCGCGATCAGCGCGCTGCTCGTCCTGATCAGCGCCGCGCTGTTGCTCGCACTGAAGCTCGTCTCGCTATGGCAACCCTCAGAGCAGACTTCACCCTCCCTCTTCGCTCGTTTGAGCTGGAGCTAGCGCTCGACGTCGACCGCACCGTCGCCCTCGTCGGGCCGTCGGGTGCGGGCAAGACGTCGGTGCTGCGGGCGATCGCCGGCCTCGCCCGTCCGCGGCGCGGCCACATCGCGCTCGGCGACGACGTCTGGTTGGACAGCGAGCGCAAGGTCTTCCGCAAGCCGGACGAGCGCCGTGTCGGGCTCGTCTTCCAGGAGTACGCGCTCTTCCCGCACCTGACCGTGCGCCAGAACGTCGCGTACGCCGGAAAGGAGCGTGCCGACGAGTTTCTCGAACGCTTCCGCATCTCGCATCTCGCCGATGCGCGACCGGCCGCGCTTTCGGGCGGCGAGCGCCAGCGCGTTGCGCTCGCGCGTTCGCTCGCGCGCCGGCCGGGCGCGATCCTGCTCGACGAGCCGCTGTCCGCGCTCGACGCGCACACCAAGGGGACGGTGCGCGCCGAGCTTCAGGAGCTCTTGCGCGAGCTCGCGCTGCCGACCATCCTCGTCACGCACGACTTCGAGGACGCCGCGGCGCTCGCGGACCAGGTCGGCGTGATCGTCGACGGCAAGCTGCGCCAGTTCGCAACGTCGAGCGAGCTCGTGGATCACCCCACGGACGCGTTCGTCGCCTCGTTCACCGGCGCGAACCTGCTGCGCGGCAACGCGCGCAGGCTCGACAACGACATGACGCTCGTGCACCTCGAGTCGGGCGAGCTCGTCTACTCCACCGAGTGGCGCGAAGGCGAGGTCGGCGTCGTCGTCTACCCGTGGGAGGTCTCGGTCGGGCGCCTGCACCAGGAGGATTCGGCGATGAACCTGATCGAGGGCGAGATCCGCTCCGTGGTGAGGGTCGGCAACCGAGTGCGTGTCCGCATCGGGCCGATCACCGCCGAGGTCACAGCGTCCTCCGCCGACAAGCTCGAGCTCGAGCGGGGCGGCTCGGCGTTCGCAACCTTCAAGGCGACCGGGACGCGGCTCGTCCCGTTTCCACTAGTCGGCTAGTTGCTAGTCCTCGCCGCGCGCGAGCCAGATGAAGAAATTGATCGTCACCGAGACGAGCGACAGGATGATCGACGCCCAGATCGCCGTCCAGAAGAAGTCGTCGATGTCCAGATGGCTTGTCAGCGCGTCCGTGATCTCGAGAACGATCGCGTTGACGAAGATCAGGATCAGCCCCAGCGTGATCGCGATCAACGGGAGCGTGAGGATGCGCAGGATGGTTCCGACAACGACGTTCACCGCGCCGAACAGAAGCGAAACCCACAGGTACGCGCCGATCCCGCCGTTCACGGTCATGCCGGGCAACAGCCAGCTCGTGATGCCGAACGCCAGCGCCGTCAGTCCCCACTGAATGAGCACCCGGACCAGCATCGGGCAACCATAACGCGCACCAACGCTTGTCGTGCGCGAACGCTGTTGGGTCAGGCAGCGACGGGTTGCGACGTCGCAACCCAGGAGTCCAGGACGTACGCGCGGCCGTCGAGGTGATAGCGGATCGCGCCGAGCCCGGAGTCGGCAACCCATTCCTCGACGACCCGGAGGAGGGCGGCGAGGTCGCCCTCCTCAGGTCGCAACCCCACGGCAACGACGGTCCCCTCGTCATCCTCGGACATCGCCGCGAGCCAGCGGGATCCCAGTCGCCGGCAGAGCCATTCGGCTCGCGTGCGATTCAGGACCTCGAAGACGACCGTCTCGCTGAGATCGTCGTGCGCTGACATGCAGACAAGATCGCGGTTCGTGAATCTGCTCGCCTGACCCGGATGGGTCAATCCAGCCGCTCGCACGAAGATGACGCAAATGGGTCAGGGCGGCACGCTCTCGCCGCGGGAAGAATTTCTGGTCGCAGAGCGGCGATCGCTCTCCTAACGAGGTCGAGACAGCCATGACGCACAACGAGCCAGACGTCGACGTAACCCCCGCACTCGAAGCGGTGGCCGTGCCGTCGGCAGTGATCGGCCGGGACGGCCGGATCCGCTGGCTCAACCGCGGCGCAACAGAGATCATCGGCGATCGCGTGGGAGAGCCCTTCGGCCCGGCGATCGCGCCCGAGGATCTTGACGTCGCGCGCTTCAATTTCGAGATGAAGCTTGTCGGCGACGCGGCGTCGACCAAATACAGCGTGACGTTGGTGTCACGCAACGGCCGGCGTCTGCCGGTAATCGTGTCCTCCGTTCCCTTTTGGGAGCGGGGGGAGATCACGGGTGTTTTCGGCGTCGCCTACCCCGCCGGCGCGGGAAGTGGCGGCGCGCCACGGTCGAACGGATCGGCCGAGATACCCGAGCTCACCGGCCGCCAGTTCGAGGCGCTTGCGCTGCTTGCCGAAGGTCTGGGAACACGCGTCATCGCGAGGCAACTCGGAATCGCAGAGGAGACCGCGAGGAACCACATCCGCGGCATCCTCAGCCAGCTCGGCGTGCACTCACGGCTCGAGGCTGTGGTTCGCGCGTACCGGCTCGGTCTGCTGCAGCCGAGCCGCGATAGCTAAACCTCGCGTTTCAGGCCAGAATTTCGACCGTGGCTCGTTCACGGATCTCGAGAAGCCGGACGTGGATCGCAGCCGCCGACGCGCGCGCGGAGCGGGTCAGGGTAAGGGCACAGGACGAACGACAGCGTCACGGTTCCGTCGATGCCGCGTTCGAGATGGTCGATCGCGACGGCGAGGTCGGCGGCGGGATCATCGCGGGCGCGCTTGCCTACCGGCTCTTCATCTGGCTGCTACCGCTGGCGCTCGTCGCCGTTGCCGGGCTCGGGATCGCGGCGGATGCCTCATCCGAATCGCCGGGCCGCGCCGCGGGGTCGCTCGGCCTCTCCGGACTGGTCTCGACGTCGGTCGCCGACGCGGCTGAGGGATCGGGCCGCTGGTACGCGCTGCTCATCGGTATTCCGGTGCTCGTCTACACGACGCGAGGCGTTCTGCGCGCGCTGATCGCTGCTCACCGCCTCGTGTGGACCGACGTCCGGGCATCGGCGCGGAGAGCGACGCTCGTCGAAACGCTGAGGCTCCTCGCGTTGCTTCTCTGCTTCCCCGTGATTACGACAACGGCGAATGCCGCGCGCGCGTGGTCGACCGCCCCGGGCGTGCTCGTGAGCCTCGGCGCCATCGTGCCGTTCGCGGGCGTCTGGCTTCTGATCACGATGCGCCTGCCGCACCGGGGCGCCGACTGGAAGGCACTGATCCCGGGTGCGCTGTTCTTCGCTTTGGGCGCCGAGGTGCTCCAGGCGGTCATCTCATATGCCATTGCCCCGTATTCGATTGCGAAGCAGGGAACGTACGGCGTGCTCGGCGCAGCCGCCGCGCTGCTCTTCGCCCTCTACCTGATCAGCAGACTCGTAGTCGCCTCGGCCGTGCTCGGTGCGACGCTCTGGGAACGGCGCACGCGTGTCGCCTGAATCAGGAGGCTGAGGCAGGCAGGCGCATCGCGCGCGCCTCCGCGCGCGCCTCGCGCCACCAGATGAGCTCGTACGCATGCAGCACGACCCAGACTGCGGTCACGAGCGCGAGCGCGACGAGTGCCGGCACGACCGTCGCCACGGGCCACAGCAACACGCATGCCAGGGCAGCGAGCACGCGGCCGCGGCCGAGCGTGCGCGAGATGCGCACGCGCAACGCCACGTATGCAGACAGGTAGAGCGCAGGCCCCACACAGAGTGCAAAGGCCGGAACCGTGTCGAGCTCCGCGCTTACGTGCGCGAGCGTCGGCTTCATCGCGAACGCGAAGAGCACGATGCCGGCCACCATCGGCAGATGAAGATAGGTATAGATGTCGCGCGCGAGAGCGACGCGATCGGCGCCGCTGCGGTCGGTGAGCAGCTGCTCCCCGCGAATGGTGAAGAAGTCGAAATACGCCAACCAGAACGCGGTCGCCACCAGTAGCCCGAGCACTGCGGCGACGATCACGCCGATGCCCAGTCCGACGCCTCTCGCACCGATTCCGATCGCGACGAGCGACTCGCCGATGGCGATGATCACGATCAGCCCGTGACGTTCGGCGAAGTGCGCGGGCTGCACGCGCCAGCCGCTCAGTCCACCGACCAGCGGTCCGAACAAGCCCACTGCCAACGCGGCCAGCCAGAGCACCGGCTTGAGGTCGCCGTTGACGAACCCGGCCGCCATGATCAGCGCCGCGCCGGAGAGGGCCCACGGGGCGCTGCGTAGAATCGCCCGCAGCAGGTCGCGGTCGCCTCGCGCTCCCAGCGCGTACAGCGCGAGATACATGACATTCACGATCAGGAACGCGATTCCGAACACGACACCTTCGTTGCCGAACGCCTCGGGGACGGCCAACGCGGCGACGAACATCGCCGCCATCGCAATCACTATCGCGCCCCAGACCGCGCCCTGGTCGGGATCGACGGTGTTGGTCAACCAGGCATAGGCTGCCCACCCCCACCAGAGTGCGCTGAGAATCAGGAGGCCGTGCGCGACACCGCCCCACGTCGGGTCGTCCGAGAACACGGTGGTAACTTGCGTCAACGCGAACACAAAGACCAGGTCGAAAAAGAGCTCGAGGGACGTGACGCGTTGCTCCCGCTGTACATGCTGGTCGCTCACAGCCGGACGCTAACGCGAAACCCGCGCTCGTTAAAGTGACGACAATGAGCGGCGGGCGTGAGGGTGGGTGCTCCTGCGGGGAAGTTCGCTACCGGCTGACGTCCGAGCCGCTCTTCATCCACTGCTGTCATTGCCTGAACTGTCAGCGGCAGACCGGCAGCGCGTTCGTCATCAACCTGCTGATCGAAAGCGATCGCGTCGAGCTGCTCGCGGGAGAGCCGCAGCAGGTCGACGTGCCGCGCGACGACGGCAGCACGCAGCAGATCTTCCGTTGTCGAAGCTGCCAGGTGGCTGTGTTCAGCCATTACGGCTTCCCGGGCGTGCAGTTCGTCCGCGGCGGCACGCTCGACGACCCCTCGAGCGTCGTGCCCGACGTCCACATCTACACGCGGTCGAAGCTGCCCTGGGTCACGCTCCCCGAGTCGACGCCCGCGTTCGAGGTGTATTACGACTCGAAGTCTCTGTGGCCGGCGGCGAGTCTCGCGCGACTCGAAGCGGTTCGCGCAGCGCGGCAGGAATAGCACCGCCCAAGTACGAGATCCGTCACCCGGCGGTCGGCGTTTCGTCGGTCGTGGCTCGAGTCTTCAGCTCCTCGAGGCGACGCATCCGGTCTTCCTGGAAAGCGACATCTCTGCGCAGGAACTCGATCAGGAACTCGAGCTGCTCGTCCGTGTACATCGCGAGACCTTGCCCTGCTTCCTCGGGGGGGCCGTAGAGCTCTGCCGCCCCCTTGCGCATCTTCTCGGTCACCTCGACGAGCACGCGCCGGCGGTCCTCCGTGTCGCGAACGCGACGGGCAAGGCCTCTCTTTTCCAGGCGGTCGAGCACCGCCGTGATCGCCGCCGGGCTGACGCGCGCCTGCTCAGCGAGCTGGCCGGCGGGCATCGGGCCTGCCCGGTCGAGGATGTCGAGGCACCGCATGTCGGTTCGGTGTAGGCCGAGGTACTCGCCGACGGCCTCGTCGAGCATGTCCACCGCGGTCTGGGAGGCCCGGACGGCGTCGATGAACTCGAGAATCAATTCATTGCGCGAACGTTTTGACATTCGAACTATCTGTGTGCTAAACCTTTCGTCAGTCGAATTATACAACCGATGGGGGAAACCTTCAACACCTACCAACGCTCGATCTGATGGTCCGCCCGCGATGAACTTCGACGCGTCGAGCAGTCTCATCAGAGCAAGCCAACCGAATTGGGGGAAGTCAGCATGAACCAGGAAAACAACGAGGGGCGGCTCGCTCGCCTCGCACACTTCGTCACGCGGCACCGGTGGTGGGTGATCGCGGCCTGGGTGGTCCTCACGCTGTTCGGCGGCTTTGCCGCCGGCCGCGTGTCGGAGCGCTGGTACCAGAGCTTCTCGATCCCGGGCAAGTCGGCCTACGAGGCGAACCAACGAACGCTCCACACGTTTGGCGTCGGCGTACGGCCGCCCGACGTCGTCGTCTTCCACACGAACGGTGACGCGACGAAGAGCGACGCGATCAAGCGAGCGATGCAGCGCGCCGCGGCGACGATGCCGCGTGCGCTCACGAGCTCCTACTTCTCGACCGGAAGCTCGATGTTCGTTTCCCGTGACCGCCACACGACCTTCATGGAGGTGCACCCGGCAGGTCCGGCGACGTTCGATGCGAAGAGCGGCGCCAAGCGCCTGCGGAAAGCTGCGGCGGCGGGTCTTCCCGCCGGGACGACTGTCGAGGTGACCGGCCACGATCCGCTCGAGGAGGCCAGCACGCACGGCGACAACGGCGGTTCGAGCGTCCTGCTCGAGGCCATGATTGGCGGCATTGGCGCGCTGGTGATCCTGCTGTTCGTCTTCGGGACGCTGCCGGCTGTGCTGATGCCGCTCGTCGTCGCGGTGGCGGCGATCCTCAACACGTTCACGCTCGTCTGGGGCCTGACGTACCTCACGAACGTCTCGATCATCGTGCAGTTCCTGATCGCCCTCGTCGGCCTCGGCGTCGCGATCGACTACGCGTTGCTGATGATCTTCCGCTTCCGCGACGAGTTGCGCGAAGGCGCGGACGTCGAGAGCGCGATCGTCGAGACGATGACGCACGCCGGTCGCGCCGTGATCGTCTCCGGGTCGACGGTCGCTGTCGGTCTGCTCTCGATGCTCGTACTACCGCTGCCGTTCATCCGTTCGATGGGCATCGGCGGCATGCTGATCCCCGCCGTCTCGGTGCTCGCGGCGATCACGCTGCTGCCCGCCATGCTCGCTGCGCTCGGCGCGCGGATCAACAGCGTGCGTCTCCTACCGAAGCGGCTCGTCGACCGCGGTCATCCGGAAGACGGAGCCTGGGGTCGCTGGGCGCGCTTCGTGCTTCGGCGGCCGGTGGCGGTCGCCGCGATCGGGATCACCATCGTCGGCGTGCTCGTCTTCTACGGCCTGCAGTTGAACCCGAACGAGGCCCAGCTGAAGAACTTCCCCGGCAGCGGCACGGCGATTGAAGGCCGGCAGATGCTCGCCGACGCCGGCATCAGCCCGGGCGTGATGAAGCCGCTCGACGTTCTCGTGGAGGACGGCGGCAACGCGGAGTCGGTCGCGGCCAAGCTGCGCGACGTGCCGGGCGTCGTCGGGGCGACCGCTCCGCCGACGTGGCAACGCGGATCCGCCTCGCTCGTGGAGGCGTTCCCCGCGATCGACGGCTCAGCCCCGGGCATTCAAAGTGTCATCGACCGCGTTAACAGGACGCTCGCCGGCTCCGACGGAACGCTCGGCGGCCCCGCGGCGGTCGACCGCGACTTCGTGCACGCGCTCTACGGCAACTTCCCGTACGTGCTCGCGTTCGTGCTCGTGCTGACCTTGATCCTGCTGGCGCGTGCGTTCCGCTCGATTGTTCTGCCGATCAAGGCGGTCGTGCTCAACCTCGTCTCGCTCGCCGCAGCGTTCGGGATCATCGTGTTCATCTTCCAAGACGGGCACGGGTCCTCGCTCTGGAACATCGATGCGACGCACGCGATCACCGCGTGGATTCCGTTGATGATCTTCGCCTTCCTATTCGGGCTCTCGATGGATTACGAGGTGTTCATGCTCTCGCGCATGCGCGAGGCGTACGACGAGACCGGCTCGACCGAGAAAGCGATCGAGCTCGGTCTCGCGCGCACCGGCAAGCTCGTGACGAGCGCGGCGCTGATTCTCATGTTCGCATTCCTCGTGCTCTCCTCGAGCCCCGGCTACGAGATCAAGCTGTTCGCGATCGGCCTCGCGGCGGGAATCATCTTCGACGCAACGGTGATCCGTGCGCTCCTCGTGCCCGCGCTGATGCGGCTCCTCGGCGACGCGAACTGGTGGATGCCGGGCTGGGCGAGCAGGGCCTTGTTGCTCAGCCGTCGCGAACCGACACCGGAGGTCGTCGCTGAGAACGCCTAGTGAGTCGACGGACTCGGTAGCGTGAGGGCGGAGGTGGGGGAGACGACGCATTCGGGTCGGCACGCGGCCGGCGCGGTGGAGGCCGCGGGGTTGGTCAAGACGTACCGCAGCCGGGCGGGCACAGTCGACGCCGTCCGGGGTGTCGATTTGCATGTCGACGCCGGTGAGGTGTTCGGCTTTCTCGGCCCGAACGGGGCGGGCAAGTCGACGACCGTGCGGATGCTGACGACGCTGCTCTCGCTCACGTCCGGCACCGCTCGCGTCTCGGGCCTCGACGTCGCACGCGAGCCCGACGACGTGCGGCGCCGGATCGGCGTCGCGCTCCAGGAGGCAGGTCTCGACCCGCGCCAGACTGGGCGAGAGCTGCTCGTCCTTCAGGGTCGCCTGTTCGATCTATCGGCGAGCGAGGCGGGTGCGCGCGCGGTTCAGCTGCTCGAGCTCGTGGAGCTCAGCGACGCGGCCGATCGCCCGATCAAGGGTTACTCGGGCGGGATGAAGCGGCGCCTCGACCTTGCGTCAGCGCTCGTGCACGAGCCGGAGGTGCTCTTCCTCGACGAGCCGACGACGGGCCTCGACCCCGCGAGCCGACTGACCGTCTGGGACGAGCTGCGCCGGATCAACGAGCGGGGCACGACGATCTTCCTGACGACGCAGTACCTGGAGGAGGCGGACCAGCTCTGCGACCGGCTGGCGATCATCGACGACGGTCGGATCGTGCGCGAGGGCACCCCCGCAAGCCTCAAGGCCGAGGTGCGCGAGCGGCTGCGCCTGACGCGCGAGGCGACGCTCGACGACGTGTTCCTCGACGCAACGGGCCGCATCAGGACGCACGAGGCCGGCGAGGTGCAGGAGGTGTCGAGATGACATACGCATGGGTGCTCGCACGGCGCGCACTCGTGGAGGGGATGCGGACGCCGGAGGCGATCGTGCCGACGCTGTTCATTCCGCTCTTCTTTCTCGTCGTCAACGTCGGCCAGGCGGCGAAGATCTTTCCCGGGTCGACGACCGACTTCTTGCACGGACAGGGCTACGGAGCCTTCCAGCTGCCGAGCTCGATGCTGCTCGCGGCCTCGTTCGGCAGCGCGGCGCTGTTCCTCGTCGAGGAGATCGAGGGCGGCTACTTCGACAAGCTCAGGGCGACGCCCGTGCCTCGCAGCGCGATCGTCGTCGGCCGATTGATCGCCGAAGGCATCAAGACGCTTCTGATCGCGAGCGTGCTCGTGCTGCTCGGTCTGTTGTTCGGGATCACGATCGCGAGCGGGGTGCTCGGCTACGTCTTGCTGGTCCTCTTGACCGCGCTCTGGGCCGTCGTCTACTCGGGTTACATGCAGGTGATCGCGCTGAAGACGCGCAGCGCCGCCGCAACGAACTCGGCGGGCCTCATCTTCTTTCCGCTCCTGTTCCTGACGCCCAACTTCGTCCCGCGCGACCTCCTGACGCGGCCGATGGAGATCGCCGCCACCTTCAACCCCGTCACCTACTTGATGGAGGCGATGCGGTCGCTGATCCTCGTCGACCTCGCCTGGGAGACGATCGGCCTCGGTTTCCTGGTCGTCGTCGTTTCGGGGGCGATCATGCTGGCGCTCAGCATTCGAACGGTCCGCGTTTACGACTAGACGTACCGAGAGCGCTACTCGATGACGGCTCTGGCGATTCCGCGCGGCTCGCGGCCGGCGAGGAGCCAGCCGGCCGCGGTGGCGGCGAGCGGGACGCCGATCACCGCGAGGACGAGGTAGAGGACCGGCACGTCGCGCAGGTAGCCGAGGTCGTCGTAATACGTCGCCGAAAGGACGACGTAGGCGCCGGCAACGCCGAGGAGCGCGCCCAGGAAGGCGAGTGCGCCGGCGGTCGTGGCCGTCAGCCTGCGGCGAATACCCGAGGTCGCTCCGGTCGCCGTCAGGGTGCGGAGGTCACCGGCGCTCTCGCTGCGGATCAGTCCGACCGTCATCGCGAGGATGGCGAGCGCCAGGAGGGCGCCCGCGCCCGTCGCGATGGCCATCGTCTTCGCGAAGGAGGGCTTTCCGTGCCGGACCTCGACTGTGAGACCGGCGTTCGCCGCGACGTTTCGCGCGTCCGCGATCTGCTCGCTCGTCAAGGGCCGGCTCGACTCGACGAGCCAGCCGGCCGGGATCTGGTTCCAGCCGTGACGGCGGAGACCGTTGAGGGTGATGAACGTCGGCGGCGTTCGCGCGCTGTCCGAGCCGAACAAGTGGTGCCCGACGTCGATCTTCTGGACGTTCGTGACGGCGAGCACCGTCCCCGCCCGCTTCCTCATGCTCGGGATGTAGAACCCATCGGCCCGGACGCTGCGGTCGGCGAGGAAGTCCGTGCCGGGATCGACCGTGTCGGGATCGATTCCGAGGTAGCTGAGCACCGCCGGCGTGGCGACATAGAGCGCCGATTCGGCGCGGTACTGCTTCTGCCCCTCGGGAGAGTCGAATTGCCTCGCTGAGCTCGACCGGCGCAAACACTCGCGTGTTGCCGAGGACGAAGGCAGCTGCGCCGGGTTGGACGGCCTTGCGAAGCGGGATCACGGTTGCCCCGTCGAGTTGGGCGGCGACCCGCCGGACGCGCGGCGGTCAGGCGTTCGAGCTGAGCGGGTGCGTCCGTCGGGGTGAGCTCCCGAGCGTCCGGTGGGCCGAGGTAGACCCGCATCTGTCGGTCGGACAGGTTGGCCGGCTCGGCCGCTTTCTTCGCCGCCTCGGCAGAGGCGATGATGACGACCGTCGCTGCGATGCCGAGGGCGAGGGTGACTGCGGCGAGCGCCGCTCCGGAACGGGCCTGATAGCGAACGAGGTCTCGGAGTGCCAATCGGGGTGCGATCGAGACTCGCCCAGCGAGGCCGGAGAAGACGCGGATCGCCAGCGGGCCGAGGAGCAGGCAGCCGACGATCGTCGCCACGATCCCGGCGACGATGAGCGGCGGCCTGTCTCGGTTCGACAGTGCGAGACAGCCGATGCCGACCGCGATCAGCGCGGCAGCCGCGATCGCCGAGTGGCGTGCGGGCCTCGGCTTGGGCGGCCGCCCCGAGAGCGCGAGCGTGACGGGGAGCCGAGCGACCGTTCGCCCTGGCCACCAGGCGGCGGCGATCGCCCCGAAGAGTGCGAGGAGGACGGTCAGCGCGATCAGCAGCCACGGAAGGCTGAGCCGGTCGACGCGATGGTCGACAGCAGACTCGAGCATCGGGGCGAACAGCGACCCACAGCGCGAGGCCGACGAGCGTCCCGCAGAGTGCGGCGATCGCCCCGACGATGGCGCCGTTGGCGATGAGCACGAGGCGGAGATGCTTCTGCGTCGCACCGATCGCAGCGAGCATGCCGAGGTGACGAAGCCGTCGCTGCGCGATGACTGCGAAGCCTGCGGCGGCGATGAGCGAGGCCAGGAGGAGGAAGACGGTGGCCACGGAGAACATCGCCAACGTGTCCGGCGGTCCGTCGTTGCCGATCCTCATCATCCCCGCAAAGCCAGAGCGGTCTTGGTCGATGGAGTCGTAGAAGGAGCGAAGAGATGCGTCGTTCGCGTCGACCAGAACCGAGACGTGGTCCGGCGCGCTCGCGAACGAGGGCGATACGAGTGCGAACTCGTCGCTGAGCTTGCGTGGATTCTCGACGATGCCGACGACAGTCCGCCGAACACCGTCGAGCGCCAAGGTCGATCCGAGGTCGAGCCGCAGCAGCTTCGCCACCCCGTCCGTGACGGCGACCTCGCCGCGGCCCTCCGGGTAGCGGCCGCGGCGAAGCGCGAGGAGCTCGCCGCCGTACGCGCCGTTCGGATCCTGCGCGCGGAAGTCCACCTTGTCGACGCTGCCGGGGACGGCAACCGAGCGGTGGCCGATGACGTCCGTCGTTCCGAACGACTTCTTGGCGGTGGCGAGTCCGGCCTCGAGCTTGCGCGGATCGGTGCCGTCGAACTCGAGCACGGTATTGGCCGAGCCGAACTCGGAGTTGACCGCAGAGCTTGTGTTGTAGACGAGCGTGATGCTGCCGATCGCGGCCGCGACGGCGACGGTGAGGAGCGTCACGACCAGGAGCTGCTGCCGCCATTCCCGCCGGAACATGCGCCGGGCCCACCGGGTGACGGCGCGGCGGGCGGCGACGCCGCCGTTTCGCGGCCCGGTCAGCGTCGACGGATGAGCGACAGCACTCATCGGACGCTAGCGAGGAGTGACTCGGGGCCGGGAGGCGAGACCGTCTGGTCGACGACGATGGCCGTCGCGCAGGAAGACGACGCGGTCGGCCCAGGACGCGAGGTGCGCCTCATGGGTGACGACGACACCTGCGACGCCGCGATGCGCGGCCGCGCGCAGGAGGCGCATGACCGCCTCGCCGTTCACGGAATCGAGCGCGCCGGTCGGCTCGTCGGCGAGCAGCAGTCCGCGCTCGCCGACGATCGCACGCGCGATCGCGACGCGCTGGCGCTCGCCGCCGGACAGCTCGTCCGGGTAGCGATCGGCGCGCTCGTCGACGTCGAGCTCCTCCATCGCTTTCAGTCCCGTCGTCCGTGCGGCTTTGGCGCGGACGCCGTCGAGCTCGAGTGGCAGGGCGACGTTCTCGACCGCCGTCAGACCCGGGAGCAGGTTGAAGTCCTGGAAGACGTAGCCGATCGACCGGCGTCGCATCCTCGCCTGATCCGAGCGCGAGACGCTCGCGAGATCGACGCCGTCCACAAGCACCTCACCAGCTGGTTGGCTGCTCGAGGCTGCCGGCGATCGTCAGGAGCGTGCTCTTGCCGGAACCGCTAGGTCCCATGATCGCGACGAGCTCGCCGCGCTCGACCGAGAGGTTGACGTCGCGGAGCGCATGCACCTCGGTCGGCCCGGAGCCGTAGACCTTCGATACCTGGCGTAGTTCGAGTGCGCTGCTCATTGCGAGACCTCCATCGGCTGGGTTGGTTCGAAAGTCAGGTCGGCCACCTCGACCGGTGTGGGAGAGGGCCGCTGCTTCAGGCGGACGTCGGCGGCATCGAGCCAGCGGACGATCGCCTCGAGCCGGAAGAGCTCGGCATCGGCGACGAGCGCGAGCGGCACGTCGTTCTCCGCGGCCGTCGCCTTCACCTGCGTGTAGCGCTGCATGACCTCGATCGTGTGACGGCGGTGGTCTTGCAGGATCTCGTGGACGTCGATCCCCGGGATCTGCAGCGCGACGAGCACCTTGATCACGAGCTCGTCGCGCGGAGGGGGCACGAGGTCGGGCGGCGTGCGCAGCCATTCGCGTAGCTCCTCGGCGCCGGCGGGGGTGATCCTGTACCGCTTTCGCGAGCGCTCGCCCTCGCCGTCGTCCGTTTCGACGAGCCCGTCGCGCTCGAGGCGCTGAAGCGTCGTGTAGACCTGGCCGACGTTCAGCGGCCAGACCTCGCCCGTCCGCGCCTCGAACTCGTTCTGCAGGCGCAGGCCGTACTTCGGCCCTTCGCTGAGCAGGGCAAGGAGGGCGTGGGGGACGCTCACGAGCTGGTCTCCGAGGTGAGCATACCGAGTATGTATACCAGGTATAGAACAGCTTGCGCAAGTTAAGTTGAGGCGTGACCGTGCGGAGGATCTCAGTTGAGGAGCGACGCGCCCGACTCGGGCGACGTCACTCTCTGGAGCGTGGCTCGGCCGCGACCGACCTCGTCGAGTTGGCCGGTGGCCTGGTCGGGCTGCATGCCACCGACCCGGCGACCGTGTTCCTGGCCGCCCGGGCGCGTCTTCGGGATGGGTCGCACGCGGAGATCGAGCGCGTGCTCTACGAGGAGCGAACCGTCCTCCGGATGATCGGCATGCGGCGGACGATGTTCGTCCTGCCCCTCGAGTTGGCGGCCGTCGTGCACGCGAGTTGCACGGAAGCAGTCGCGTCGTCGCAGCGTCGCCGCTATGCGAAGCTGATCGAAGAGGGCGGCATCGCCAAGAACGGCGCAACGTGGCTGGCCAAGGTCATGGCCATGACGATGGAGGCGCTCGAGGCTCGCGGCGAGGCGTACGCATCGGAGCTGTCCAAGGATGTGCCGCTCCTGCGGAAGAAGCTGTCGTTCGGCGAAGGCACGAAGTGGGCAGGCAATACGAGCATGACGACGTGGGTGCTCTTTCTGCTCGCGGCGGAGGGTCGGATCGTGCGCGGTCGCCCGCGCGGAGCGTGGACAAGCAGCCAGTGGCGTTGGGTGCCGGCGGCGTCATGGTTCCCGCGTCCTCTGCCGCGGCTCGACGAAGAGGAGGCGCGCGAAACGCTCGCGGGACGTTGGCTCACGTCGTTCGGCCCCGCCACGGTCACCGACCTGAAGTGGTGGACCGGCTGGACCCTGTCGCAGACGCGCACAACGCTCGCAGCGATCGGCGCCGTCGAAGTCGACCTCGACGGGACGCCCGGCTTCGTCATGCCGGACGACGTCGACGTCGCGCCGTCACCCGAGCCCTGGGTTGCGCTGCTGCCCGCGCTCGACCCTACGGTGATGGGCTGGAAGGAGCGCGGCTGGTACCTCGGCGAGCACGGCCCGGCGCTGTTCGACAGATCCGGGAACGCGGGACCGACCGTCTGGTGGAACGGACGCATCGTGGGCGGATGGGCAGGGCGCAAGGACGGCCGGGTCGCGTTCCAGTTGCTCGAGGACGTGGGCGCGGACGCCACTGCACAGGTCGAAGCTGAGGCGGCGCGGCTCGAGGCATGGCTTGGCGGAGTCAGCGTCATTCCTCGATTTCGAGTGCCCCTCGAACGCGAGCTCGCGGCGTAGATCTGGACATCGGCACTGCCGCCTAGGCACACTCGTGACATGACCGAACGCTTGGCGCGCGCGTGCAGCAATCACCCATGGCGCGCGATCGGTGGCTGGATCGTCGCCGTCGTGCTTGCCGTGGCTGCGCTCGCATTCCTGCTCGGCGACCTGACGACGGAAGGCCACCCGACCAACAACCCCGAGTCGCAACGCGCAAGCGCGTTGATCGCGGAGGGCTTTCCGCCCGATCCGTCCCGGGCGACGAGCGACCTCGTGGTCATCAACTCGACGCGGTACACGGTGGACGACCCGCAGTACCGCGCGTTCGTCGCCAAGCTCATCGCTGAAGGCCGTGCCACCGGCGGCGTGGCGAACGCGCGCGTCTACTACATCACCCACGACAAGACGCAGATCTCGCGCGATCGGCACGCGATGTTGATCCCGCTCTTCATTCCCGACACCGGCGACGCGGGCCCAGTCGAGGACGTCGCTGCGCGCGCTGACCGAAACGCCGCATTCGACGTCGCCGTGACCGGCAATCAGACGATCGACAATGACTTCAACGAGCTCTCGCAGCACGATCTGAAATCGGGGGAGCTCCAGTTCGGAATCCCTGCCGCGCTCGTCATCCTGATCCTCGTCTTCGGCGCGATCGTCGCGGGGCTCGTTCCTCTGCTGATGGCGATCATCTCGATCATCGTCGCGCTCGGCCTGGTTGCCGTGCTCTCGCAGCCGTTCCACCTCTCGGTTTTCATTTTCAACATGCTGACCGGCATGGGGCTGGCACTCGGCATCGACTACTCGTTGTTCGTCGTCTCCCGCTATCGAGAAGAACGTGGGGTAGGACGCGAGCAGTTCGACGCGATCGGCGGTGCCGGCGCGACGGCGAGCCGCGCAGTGCTCGTAAGCGGGACGGCGTTCGTCGTCGCGATGTGCGGGATGTTGATCGTGCCGAACAACGTGATGCGCAGCCTCGCGCTCGGCGCGATCCTCGTTGGTGTCGTCTCCGTCGTCGCCGCGCTGACGCTTTTGCCGGCGCTCCTCGGGCTACTCGGCGATCGCGTCAACGCGCTGCGCCTTCCGTTCGTCGGCCGCGCTTCACTCGAGCGCACCAACCCGGAAGGGAAATTCTGGCGTGCCATCGTCGAGCGCGTGCTCAGCCGTCCCGCTCTCAGCCTGATCGTGGCGACGACCGCGCTGCTCGCGTTGGCAGTACCGGTGCTCGGCCTCAACGTCGGCTCGAACGGCGTGTCGACGCTGCCGGATCGGTTCGAGTCGAAAAGCGGCTTCGTCGCGCTTCAGCGCTACTTTCCGCGGGCGACGACCGATCCGGTCCTTGTCGTCGTCGACCACGCGTCCGATCCGCAGGTCACCTCGGCGCTCGGGCGCCTCCGGTCGGAACTCGCGGCGGATCGCCGTTTCGCCGGCCGGGGAGTCGTTCTCCGTTCGCATGACGGACAGATCAAGGTGCTCCAGGTTCCCGTGCGTGGCGACTCCCAGGGGACCGAGGCGATCTCGGCGGTGCGTCAACTGCGGAGCGACGTGTTACCGCGCGAGTTCGAGAAGACAGCCGCGCTGGTGTTGGTCGGCGGAGACACGGCCGAGACGGTGGACTACCTCGACTCGGTCTCCAACCCGGCGCCGTATGTCTTCCTGCTCGTGCTCGGCCTGACGTTCGTATTGCTGACTGTCGTCTTCCGTTCGGTCGTCATCGCAGGCACGGCCGTGCTTCTCAACCTGCTCTCGGTCGGGGCGGCCTACGGCTTGCTCGTGCTGGTATTCGAGCACGGGATTGGCGCGGGTCTCCTTGGCTTCTCGCAAGCCGACACGATCGAGGCCTGGGTGCCGCTCTTCCTCTTCTCGGTGCTGTTCGGGCTCTCGATGGACTACCAGGTGTTCTTGCTCAGTCGGATCCGCGAGCGGTACGACGGCAGTGGCGATTCCACCGACGCCGTCCTACACGGCGTCGCAGCGACGGCACGAATCATTACCGGCGCCGCGTTGATCATCGTCGCCGTCTTCCTCGGCTTCGCGATGGGCGACCTGATCATGTTCCAGCAGATGGGGTTTGGCGTCGCTGTCGCATTGCTGATCGACGCGACGGTGATTCGCTCCGTCATCCTGCCCAGCGCGATGAAGCTCCTCGGCCGCTGGAACTGGTATCTGCCGAGTTGGCTGGAGTGGTTGCCACGCCTCGAGGCAGAGGGCCGGGCGCCGACGGTTGTTGACGGCGCCCCTGCCGCCTCCTAGCCTGGAGGCTTGCGGTGACCAGCTACGTCGAAGTGTGGGGCCGAAGCGGTCGCGAGCTTCGAGTACTGGACTCGGAGCGGATGACTGTCGGAACCCTGGAGTCGAACGACGTCGTCGTCGACGCAGACGGCGTCTCGCGTGTGCATGCCGTGTTCGAGCGATTCGGCGCCAACTGGTGTGTCCGCGACCTCGGCTCTCGCAACGGCACCTTCGTGAACGGAGGGCGGATCATCGGCGAGCGACCGCTGCACACCGGCGACGAGATCGTCCTCGGGCGGCTTCGCTTGCTGTTCCACGGCCCGGCCGGAGGAAAGGAGACGGCCGCAATCGCGCCGCCGCCGCCGCTCACTGAGCGCGAGCGCGACGTGCTCCTGGCCCTGTGCCGCCCGCTGCTCACCGGCGATGCGTTCACCGAGCCGGCGTCGATCCGGGTGATCGCCGGGGAGCTCGTCGTGTCCGAGGCCGCGGTGAAGCAGCACCTGTCGCGCCTGTACGTCAAGTTCGACGTGGGCACGCAGGGCGAGCGCAAACGCGTCCAGCTCGCAAATGCAGCGGTCAGCCGCGGCGCCGTCAAGCTCGGCGACCTGCACGGCGGCGGCTGATCGGGATGAGAACCGAGCTCCTCCGCGAGCGGTACGAGCCGCTCGAAGTAGTGGGGAGGGGCGGCGAGGGCGAGGTCCTCCGCGCGCTCGATCACCTCCACGGTCGCCACGTCGCGCTAAAGGTCCGACCCGTAGCCGACGAGGTTTCGCGCACACATCTGCTTTCCGAGGCGCGGCTTCTCCTTTCTCTTTCACCGCATCCGGGGCTACCGCTGGTGCGCGAGGACTTCTTCGTCGACGACCGCTACGTCATCGCGATGGACTGGATCGAGGGCGCGGACCTCGAGGCCTTGCTCGAGCTCGAAGGCCACCCTGGACTAGAGCCTGCACTCGCGATCGACTACCTCGAACAGGTAGCCGAGGCGCTCGAGCACCTGCACAGCCACAACCCTCCGGTCGTGCACGGTGACGTCAAGCCGGCAAACCTGATCCTCACCTCGTCGGGCCGGATCGTCGTCGTCGACTTCGGACTGTCGTCCACGCCCACGGACGACTTGCGCCGAGCGGGCACCGCCGGCTACGTGGCACCCGAGGTCGCAGCGGGCGCGAGACCGACCGCCGCGTCGGACGTCTACTCGTTCACAGCCACCGCGCTGACGCTGCTCACCGGCGAGCCCCCCACCGACGGCCCGCCGAGCTGGGGCGCGATCGAACGCGAGCGGATCCCCGCGCTCGAGCGGATCGTGCGTGCGAACCTCGCAACCGATCCGCTGCGTCGCGATGCATCGGCGTCCGCCTTCGTCGCGAGGCTGCGCCGATGGTGGGGCGCGGACCTCCCGAGAGGGACCGTCACCCTCGTGCTGGCCGACGACGCGCGAAGCTTCGGTGGACGAGGTCGCTCGCGCACACCGCGGCTACTGCGTCGCACCCGCCGAGCGACGAGCCGGTGCTTGCGGCGTTCGCGTCTGCCCAGGACGGCTTCGACGCCGCACGCGAGCTCGCGACGCGGCTCGGCTCGCGGGTCGCCGCGGTCACGGAGCAGGCGGAGCCCCTCGCCGGGACCTACCGCGGAAAGTCCGCAGCCGCTGCGACTCAACTCTTCAACCTCACCGAGCCCGGACAGGTCCTGATCGACGACCCGACAGCGGCGAGCGTCGATGGGCGGCTGCCGCCGGAGATCGGCCTCGCCGAGGTGCCAGCGGGCTGGGCGCTCGTTGCGCCTGGCCTGTCGATCCCGCCCCGCGCCGCGACCTGTCCCTACCGCGGGCTGATCGCCTTCGCGGCGGAGGACGGTGACCTCTTCTTCGGACGAGAGGAGGTCGTGACGTCGATCCTCGAGCGGATCCTCGACGGTGGCTTCATGGCCGTCGTCGGCGCGTCGGGAAGCGGGAAGTCGTCCCTCGTCCGCGCCGGGCTCGTCCCGGCATACCGCCGAGTGCGTGAAGGACAGGTCGTGGTGATCACCCCCGGCACAAACCCGGCCGCCGAGTTGGAGCGTGCCCTTGCGGCCGGCGCCCCTGCACTGCTGATCGTCGACCAGTTCGAGGAGGTGTTCACGCTCTGCCCGGACGAATCCGCTCGAGCTCGCTTCCTCGACGACTTGATGGACCTGCGCGAGGCGACCTCGGCGGTTGTCATCGCGCTCCGGGCGGACTTCTACGGGCGCTGCGCCGTGCATCCTCGCCTCGCCGCTGCGGTTGCCGAGCACCAGCATCTGCTGGGGCCCATGCGCAGCGAGGAGCTGCGCCGGGCGATAGAAGGGCCGGCCCGGGCGGGCGGACTTCGCCTCGAGGCCGGTCTTGTCGACGCAATGCTGGCCGACGTCGAGGGCGAGCCTGGCGGCCTCCCACTGCTTTCGCACGCGCTGTACGAGTCGTGGGGCCGGCGGGATGGTCGAGTCCTCACGACTGCGGGCTACCGCGCCGCCGGCGGCGTGCGCGGGGCGATCGCCCAGTCGGCCGAAAGGGTGTTCCTGGCCTGCAGTCCGCAGGAGCAGCTGCTCGTCCGGCGGTTGTTCCTTCGGCTCACCGCGCTGGGAGAGACGACCGAAGACACGCGCCGGCGAGTTCCACTCGCGGAGCTGCTCCCCGAGGAGGGCGGGCAGGCGGCCGCGGTGCTGGAGCAGTTGGCAGCTGCGCGCCTCTTGGTGGTGGGCGACGACTCGGCCGAGATCGCGCACGAGGCGCTGATCCGCGAGTGGCCGAGGCTGCGCGGATGGCTGGCCGATGACCGGGAGGGGCTCCGCACCCTTCGTCAGCTGACGACCGCTGCGCGCACCTGGGACGACACGGGCCGCAACGACGCCGACCTCTACCGTGGCCCGCGCCTGGCGGCCGCCTTGGAGTTGCCGGGTGATCTCTCGCGCGTCGAACGCGAGTTCCTCGACGCGAGCAACGATGCGCAGGCGCGCGAGCTGACGGACGCGCGGCGCCGTGCGCGTCGACTCCGTGTCCTGCTCGCCGCCGTCGCGGCGGCGCTGGTGGCGGCGTTGATCGCAGGATCCTTTGCCCTAGTTCAGCGTGGGCGGGCAAGGCACACGGCGACCGTCGCCCAGGCGGGACGCCTCGCCGCGCAGTCGCGCGAGGTTGCTGCGAAGCATCCCGACCTTGGGCTGCTGCTCGCGCTCGAGGGCGACCGCCTCGACGACTCGGTCGACGCGCGCGGCGCGCTGCTCGGCGCACTCGAGCACGGCTCGCGGATCCGCGCGTGGCTTCAGGGCTTCGACTCGCCGGTCGAGGCGACGCGTTCAGTCCCGACGGAAAGCTCCTGGCGACTGCGACGCAGACGGGGACGACGCTCTGGGACACGGCGACTTGGCGTCCAGTCGGGCCGCCCCTGCGATCGTCGCAGGGCGGCTGGGAGTGGGTCGACTTCAGCCCCGACGGGCGGACGCTGGCGATCGCGGGCGGAGAGGGCCGCGTCGAACTGTGGGACGTGGCGACAAGGAAGAAGGTGCGGGAGCTGACTGATCCGGCGGCGGCGACATCTCGCGAGCCCGCGCTCGCCTTCGTTCGGTACAGCCCCGACGGCAGGGTCATCGCCGCGGGCGGCACAGGAGACGAACCACGTCACGCTGTGGGATGCCGCGAGCAGGTCGTGTCGATCGGCCGGCCGATCATCGCCAAACCGCCGGGGACGGGCGGTGCGCAGTCGGTCTCCTTCAGCCCGGACTCGAAGCGGATCGCCGTCCCCGGCGCTCCCGGGACAGTCGGGATCTGGGAGGTCGCCACAGGCCGCCGGGTCGGAACGCCGCTGCGCGATCGGGAGCGCGGACGTCGAGCGCGGCGATCTTCGCCCCGGATGGCCGGACGATGATCGCGAGCGACGACTACGGCTCGGTGTCCTTCGTCGACATCCGCAACAGGACGACCGATCCGCCCGCCGCTATCGGTCGGCAATCAGCCTGCCGGCTCGCTGGACCTCAGTCCGGACGGACGGCTCTTGGCCGCTGGCTTCGTTCGAAGGGCCGGTGTTCGTGTGGGACGCCGAAGACCGGCGCGCCGTACGGCTCGCCGCTCGCGGCCGACACGAGTCCGGGCAACGACGTCGACGTTCAGCCCCGACGGCACGGACCCTCGCGAGCTCGCACCTGCGTTCGGCGGTCGTCTGGAACGTGGACGGAGAGCAGGCGATCGGCCGGCCGCTCGGCGGACCGACCGACTTGACGACCGACGTGGCTTTCAGCCCCGACGGCAAGCGGCTCGCCGCCGGGCGGTTCGACGGCGGCACGACGGTGTACGACGCCGACGACACGACGGCAGGCGTACCGGATCGCAGGCCCTTCGGTCGTCACCGCCGTCGCCTTCGACGCCGATGGGAAGTACCTCGCCGTCGGAACGATCGACGGCACGGTCCAGTTGTTCGATGCGCAGAGCGGGGCGGTCGTCGGTCGCCCGCTGGACGTCGGGCACGGTGCGGTCTGGCAGTTGGCCTTCAGCCCCGATCGGTCGGCTCCTGGCGATCGCCGTCGACCGCAACGGCGCGGGCGGGTTTCAACGTCCAGCGCCGGCAGGGCGAGGTGCAGCTCTGGGACGTCGACACCAGCAGTCGGGTGGGGCGGGCAATCAAGCCCGGCGCCGGATCGGTGCTTTCCGTGGCCTTCAACCCGGACGGGACGCTGCTGGCGACCGGCAGCTATAAAGGGCGGCTCGATCTGTGGGACGTGGCCACCCAGAAACGTCACGGCAAGCCGATGAGGGTGATCGGACGACGGCGTCCTGAGCGTCGCGTTCGATCCGAGCGGCGAGCTCGTCGCCGGCGGCGGAGCGATCGGACCGGTGCGCGTGTGGCGCGTGGCCGATCAGCGCCCGGCCTTCCCGCCCCTCGCCGGGCACACCGGCCCGATCACCGGGACGGCTTTCGACCCGTCGGGCTCGTTCCTCGCGACGACCACGCTGTTCGGCGCGACCAGGCTGTGGGACCCGGCCACAGGTCTCGGCTACGGCGACGAGCTGGTCGCGAGCCCGAGGCCCGACTCGGCCGCTTCGTCAATCGAGTTTCCGCAGTTCCTGGGGCTGCGGAACGCGTTCAGCCCGGACGGCAAGCTGCTGGCCGTCGCGGGAGTCGGGACGCGTGCGATGTTGTGGGACGTCGATCCCGCCGTCTGGCGCCGGCGCGCGTGCGCGATCGCAGGCCGGAACCTGACGCGCGAGGAGTGGAAGCTCTACCTGCCGGCGGGGACGCCGTATCGCGCAGACGTGCTCGGAGTGGCCCAGTCCGGCTGACCCTTGCCGAACGGTCAGAAATTGTTCCCTTAGCGCAACGAACGTCGGCCGGGCCGGGGGATCGTGCCGGACGCTCGAGAGAGCGACGCTTGACTCCTTAACCCACGACAAGGAGTCGACATGCAGACAAGAGGATCCCTCACTCTCATCGCCGGCGTCGGGCTGTTTCTGTTCGCGATGGTGCTGACAGCTTCGGCAGCCGGGCCGCGACCCGTGTACCAGTCGCCCCAGAGCTATTACCTGTCCCTCGGCGATTCGATGGCCTACGGCTTCCAGCCGAACAAGGCGAAGCCGGGCGCTCGACCGTCGGACTTCGACACCGGCTACACCGACGTCTTCGCCGCGCGACTGCGAAAGCTCTCGTCGAACATCCAGGTCGTCAACTACGGCTGTCCCGGCGAGTCCAGTGTCACGTTCACGCGCGGCGGCTGCGACGGGCTCGCCGACGGCTTCAAGCTGCACGACACTTTTCGCGGATCGCAGCTCAAGACGGCGCTGTCGTTCCTGCGGGCTCATCCCGGAGAGGTAAGTCCGGTAACCCTGACGCTGTGGGGCGGCGACCTGGCTCCGCTGTCACAGAAAGGCAAGCACGCACCTGCGGCGATCGCCTCGTTCGCGACGCGCTTCGCCTCGATCCTGCGGCAGCTCCGGGCCGGCGCGCCGAACGCGGAGATCATCGTTGCAGGGGCCTGGAACCCCGAGGCGGATCGACTCGCGAAAACCGAGCCGCTCTACCGCTCGGTCGACGCGGCGATCGCACGAGCCGCAGCGGCGTCGCGCGTCCGGGTCGCGAACATGTTCGCGGCGCTGAACGCGTCGGGGAATATCGGTGCGCAGCAGGCTCGTCTCTGCAAGATCACCTACTACTGCTCGAAGGGCGATCCGCATCCGACCGACGGGGGGTACCGCGCGATGGCGGACGCGTTCATGACTGCGTCGGGCTACTCGCGCAAGTCGTAGGCGTTTTCGTTGCCACATTCAAGACGCCGGGCGGGGCCGCAGGGCCCCGCCCGCGCCCGCGTTCAGTGCGTGTCGCGCCGACTGGAGTAGTCGCTCTGTTTTCATGCCATCGGCATGAGGAAGACCGACCGGCGCAGGCGTCATGCTCGGCTCTCTGAACATCGTCTGGGCGATCCTCATCATCTTGGCTACGACTTCGGTCGCGGTCACGACGATGCTGCTCGTGCGCCGGCGGGCGCCTGAAGGCGGCTACTTCGAGGACGGCGATCGCGCGGCCGGCGTCTTCGGCGTGCTGGCAACCGGCTTCTCGGTGTTGCTCGGATTCATTATCTTCCTCGCCTTCGAGAGCTACGACCAATCGCGCAGCGGCGCCGAGCAGGAGGCTCTCGTCCTCGTGCAGCAGGTCGAGAATGCGCAGTTCTTCCCCCGGCCCGTCGCCGGTGAGCTCACCGGCGAGCTCGTGTGCTACGGGCGATCGGTCGTCAACGGCGAGTGGGCTCGAATGCAAGCCGGCACACAGGGAAACGCAATCAACCCGTGGAGCGTGAGGATGTTTCGCACGCTGCAGACTGTGCAGCCGCGGACGGCGACCCAGCAATCTGCCTACGACAAGTGGCTCGATCAGACGTCGTCACGGGAGGAGGCGCGTCGCGATCGCATCCACGGCGCCGCCGGCGTAATCCCCGCCACGCTCTGGATCGCGCTGTTCTTCATTTCCGCAGTCGTCTTCATCTTCATGCTGTTCTTCGCCGACCGCGGCGAGCGCCCCGTGGTGCAAGGCATGTTGATCGGCTCGGTCGTCTCCGTCTTGACCGTATTGCTGCTCCTGCTCAACGGGCTCGACAATCCATTCCACTCAGGCGTCGGCGGGCTCAAACCGGTCGCGATGAACCGTTCGCTAGAGATGATCGACGAGGCTCTCGGCACGGTCGGCGTCCAGGTGCATGTCCCGTGCGACGCGCTCGGGAGGCCCGCGGGGTGACGGAACCCCATGCGGGTCACAACTGGGTCGAACTCGTCGCGACTGTGCTCCTCGCCCTCGCGACCGTCGCAACGGCGTGGAGCGGTTATCAATCGACGAGGTGGAACGGCGAGCAGGTGAAGGCGGGCAGTCGTGCGAACGCGCTGCGTATCGCGTCGACCAAGGCGGCCGGCCTTGCAAACACCCAGACAGAAATCGACGTCGCGACCTTCACACAGTGGGTCAACGCCTATGCGCAGCAGCAGCATCAGCTGACTGACTTCTACTTCAAGCGCTTCCGCAAGGAGTTCAAGCCCGCAGTCAATGCGTGGATCGCCACCACGCCGCTCAAGAACCCGAAAGCGCCGCTGACGCCGTTCGCCATGCCGCAATACCAGCTCGCGGCGCAGGCCGAGGCCGAGCGGCTTGACGCGCAAGCGGAGCTCTTCGCCGCCCAGGTGCGTCGAGACGTCCAGCGCGCTTCGAACTACGTACTGGGCGTCGTGCTCTTCGCGTCGTCGTTGTTCTTCGCGGGCATGAGCGTGAAGTTGAAGTCACCGAACTTGCGTATCGCGATGCTGTCAATCGGCTGCGTGCTCTTCCTTGCCACTGCCGTCTGGATTGCGACCTCGCCGGTCAGCGTCACGGTATGAGCAGTGTCGGTCGCTACGCGTTGGGGGAGCGGCTCGGCGGTTTCATCTACGGCACCATCGTCGTCCTTGCGGTACTCGTCGCCGGGGCCAAGGCTTATCCGCACGACGCCGGCAAGATCGCCGCGCTGATCGTAATCACCTGTGTCGTCTTCTGGCTCGCACACGTGTATTCGCACGCGGTCGCGCTGGTCGTCGCGCGCGAGCAACATCTCGCGCTCGCGGAGCTTGGGCACATCGCGCGCCGAGAGGGCTCGCTCGTCGAGGCCGCGGTTCCGCCGGTCGCCGCGCTGCTGCTCGGAGCCGTCGGGCTGATCTCGACGCGTGCTGCCGTGTGGGCAGCTTTCGTACTCGGCCTGGCCGTGCTCGCCGTGCAGGGAGTTGTCTTCGCGCGCGTCGAGCGCCTCGGGTTGCTCGGGACGGCTTCGGTCGTCACTATCAACGTCGGCCTCGGTGTCGTACTCGTCGCCTTGAAGCTGCTCGTCGCACACTGACGTCTATAGCCTGCCTCGATGCCGATCGCGGTTTCCGAACCCTCGATCAAAGAGCACGCACGGGCGCTCCTCGACGCCTCGCAGGTCGCGCGCGGAGACCTTGCACTCGCATTCTCCGAAAGCAGCGCGTTGTCGGCGGAGGTGCTCGTCGAGGGGGCGAGCTTCTACCCGCCAATGCTCGACGACATTCGAGGTGCGTCGTCCTCGGTGCACATCAACCAGTTCGGCTTCCGCCCGGGTCTCGTTGGAGACGAGTTCGCGGAGACGCTCGTGACGAAGGCTGCGGAAGGCGTCCCCGTCCGGCTCGTCGTGGACCGGAACGGCTCGGACCCCGAACGGTCCACACGCGAGTTCTATGACCGTCTCGTTGCGGCAGGCATCCAGGTTTGCTCGACACGCGCGACGCGGTTGCGCGCGCCCGTAGCACCGCTCGGAACTGATGCGCCCCTGAGCTGGAACCTGGGCGGGCTCGGTCACATCGACCATCGCAAGGTCGTCGTCGTCGACGGCCGGATCGGCTGGGTCGGCGGTGCGGGAATCGAGGACCACTTCCAGGACGGTCGCTTCCACGACTTGTTCCTGCGCGTCACGGGCCCTGTCGTCGCCCAGCTCCAGCTCGTCTTTCTCGCCAGCCTTCGCTGGCTCGGAGGAACCGTTCCGGCCGCCGAGCTGGACGAGCTTTTTCCAGCGCTAGAAGGAGGCGCGGTTCCCGCTCGAGTGCTGCACAACGCTCCCGGGAGGTATCGGCCGATCACCGATGCGATCGCGCGCCTGCTCGAAAGCGCGACCGAGACACTCGACGTCGTCAACCCCTACGTCACCGACCGCGGGATGATCAAGCGGATCGAGCATGCCGCCCGCCGCGGAGTTCGTGTCCGGCTGTTCGTCCCCGCGAACGCGAACAACTGGGCTTGCGCCGCTGCGCAGCAGTTCCACCACGCGGCGTTGCTGGACGCAGGCGTTCGCATTCTCGAGTACCCGACGATGCTGCACGCGAAGGCATTCGTGCGCGACGGCGAGGAGCTGCTCGCAGGAACGTGCAATCTCGAAGCCTGGAGCTTGAAGCGCTTCTTCGAGATCGACCTCCTCGTCAGCTCGAAGGATGTCGCGTCTCAGTTCGACGAGCGGTTCAGCGTTCCGGCCGAAGAGGTCTCGGCACCGGGGCGGCGGCTAACCGGTACGAAAGAGCGGGCCAGAGCATTGGCGTTCGCAGCCCTCTCGCCTTTCCTCTGAAAGCGTCAGGCCGCACTGGCGGAAGACCGCCGTCGTCGTATCCACCAGACGATGCCGCCGGACAGCACCGCCACGGCGAGGATCCCGAACGCGACCCATCCCCAGTCGGTACTGCTCTCCGATGCCGCGTTGTTCGACGCGGCGGCTGCTCCGGCCGCAGCCGCAGCCGCAGGATTCACTCCCGTGGTCGTCGTCGTCGACGTGGATGAGACGGTCGTCGAGGGCGGTGCTTCAACGGTCACAGTCTGGGTTTCTCTCTGGGTCTCGGTCCTCGTCACGGTGACCGCCCTTGTCGTGGTGTTCGCAACAGTCTCGGTGACCGTGGCCGGCGGCGCGGCGGGTCGCGTCGTCGTGTCTATCGGCGTCGTCGTTTGCGTCGTCTCGGTGGCTACCGTCGGAGTCGTCAGCGTCGGTGTCGTGCGCGTCACCGTCGGGCGGGTCGCCGTGACCCCGGTTGTGACCGCGATGCCTTCGCCGCCGCCGCATCCAGCCGCCATGACGACGACGAGCCCCGCGGCGCACCCGGCGATTACTGTTCGCATCACCGCCCGATCCATAGACGCCGGTACGGCGGTCCATCGTACGGAACGGGTGAACTCGGTTGGTCTGCGCAACGGAAAGCGAGGTCGCGAATGGTTGATGAAGCACGGCTCGTCGAGACAGAGAACGGCCTGGTGCCCGAGGGTGACGGCTGGTTCGTCGTCAACGCGCGCGAGGCGCGCTGGTGGTATCACGACACGTTCGGCTCCGCGGTCGTCTTCGAGGGGGACACCGGCTTCTCTCAGTTCGGGATCAACATCGCAAGTCCTCCAGCCGGGCGAACCGAACTGCATGTACCACGGCGAGAACGCCCAGGAAGACTTCCTCGTGCTCTCGGGCGAATGCCTCTTGCTCATCGAAGGTGAGGAGCGGCCGCTCAAGCAGTGGGACTTCGTCCACTCTCCTCCCTGGACCGAGCACGTCTTCGTTGGCGCCGGCAACGGCCCGTGCGTCGATCTTGATGGTGGGCAGGCGGCCTGAGAACGAGGAGCTGCTGTACCCGGTCTCGGAGGTCGCACGGAAGCACAGCGCCGGCGTGGACAAGGAGACCTCGTCGGGTCGCGAGGCTTACGCCCCGTTCTCGAAGTCGAAGGAAGGTCGCTACACGGAGGGGAGTCTGCCGAACCTCTAGTACGCCGAGCTTCCACGGTCGCGCTCGGCGGACGCGAAGATCGTGATGCCGATCGCGGCGAGGGCGACCGCGACGAGGAACTGGATCAGCCAGCCGGCGTTGAAGATGTCCGCGAGGATCCCTCCGAGCAGGCTCGCCGCGATTCCGACGAACGCCGTCGCGAGCAGACTGATCTGCTGCTGGCCCGGAAGCACGAGTCGCCCCAGCGCGCCGATGATCAGGCCGGTGAGTACGAGCCACAGGAGCTCGAACACGAGCCCGACAAGCGCCCCCGCCAGCAGCAAGGCGAGAACGATCGCGATCAAGATGACGACGATGCCCACGTTCGGCACGCTAAACGAAGCGAAGCGTCACGTGGAGCTTCGGTCGATGTAGTAGCCGACGCGGCCTTCGAGCAGAGCGCGGACGCCGCCTGGATACCACGGCATCAGCGCATCCGCCTCATCTAGCGAGATCCAACGGCACGCCACGACTGCCTCGCCCGCCTGCGGGCGTGGGTCCCCATCGGCGCGAGCGCGGAAAACGGCGAACAGGTCGTGCGTCCCGTGTATCCACTCGCCCAGGGCGAGCAGCTCGCCGATCTCGACGTCGAGTCCTGTCTCCTCGCGGGCTTCACGTGCTGCCGCCTCGACCAGGGTTTCTCCCGCTTCGCGGCCGCCGCCGGGTAGGCCCCAACGATCGATGTTGCTGTCCGGGATCAGGGTGTGGACGATCAGCACCTTCCCGTCAGCGTTCGATCAGCACCTGCGCGACGTCGATCCGTTGCCGCGTTTCCACAACCTGACAATGCCATCTAGGCTACGAGCCCACTAGGGCGAGCAAGGGAGGGCAACAAATGAGTGCAACACGTGAGAAGGGACCGCGTCTTTCCGACGACGATGTGGCGGAGCTCCTCGCGTTGATCAAGGACTCCGACACGGTCGAGCTGAAGCTCACCGTCCCTGAGTCCGACCACCGCTCGACCGTCATGGCGCTGGACATGGATCCCTTGGAAGCGCAGATCCGCCAGGTGTTCTTCTTGGACACGCCGGACCTGGCGCTGAACGCGAAAGGCGTCGTGGTTCGCGCCCGACGCGTACAGAAGAAAGGTGACGACTCGGTGGTGAAGCTCCGCCCGGCCGTCCGTTCCAAGCTCCCCGGCCGTGTGCGGAGTGTTCCTGGTTTCGGAGTCGAGGTGGACGCGATGCCCGGAGGGTTCGTCTGCTCGGCATCGATGAAGGGGACGCCGGCGAAGAGCGTTCGAGAGGCAGTCGCAGGCAGGGGGCCGCTCAGCGGCCTGTTCTCCAAGGCGCAACGGGCCTTCTACGCGGAGCACGCCCCGGAGGGCCTCGCGCTCGACGATCTGTCGGTTCTCGGCCCGATCTTCGTGCTCAAGCTGAGGTTCGTGCCGAAGGAGTACGGCCGCAAGCTCGTCGCCGAGATGTGGCTGTATCCGGACAACTCGCGGATTCTCGAGCTCTCGACCAAATGTGCCCCGTCGGAGGCGTTCGAAGTCGCCGCGGAGACAAGGGCCTTTCTGAACACGCGCGGTGTCGACCTCGGAGGCGAGCAGGAGACGAAGACACGAAAAGCGCTCGAGTTCTTCTCGGCGCAGTTGAGCCGCATCGGCGGTCTGACGGACGCAGGGTTCACCGCGGCAGCGAAGAATAGAGGCAGGGAAAGGAGGCAGGAATGTCAACAAGGAACAGCAGCTGGACGGGTTGGATCGCCTTCGCGGGCATCCTGATGGTCCTCATCGGCGGGATCGACGTTTTCCAGGGCCTGATCGCGATCATCCGCGATAACTACTACGCCATAACCCCGAACCAGATCATCGTCTTCAACCTCACGACGTGGGGCTGGATCACGTTGCTCGTGGGGATCGTCGTCTGCCTGGCCGGCTTCGGGCTTCTCTCAGGAGCGACTTGGGCACGCTGGTTCACGATCGTTGTGGCGTGCCTCAGCCTGATCAGCCAACTCGGCTTCGTCGGTAACTCCGCGTACCCTTTGTGGGCGCTCACCGGAATCACGCTGACGCTCGTCGTGCTCTACGCCCTGATCGTGCGTTGGAGCGACAGCCCAGCGATGGAGGCCTAGGCGAACCTCGGATCGATTCGGCCTCTCGGGCGCATTAGCCGGCCGGGAGGCCGAATTCTCGATGCTGTATATCTCCGCGTGACATGAGTGTCCGCGGCGCGGCCTTCCTTGGCATTGGCGCGATGGTCGGCGCCGGTATCTTCGCGCTGCTCGGCGAGGCCGGAGATGTCGCTGGGTCGGCGGTCTGGCTCTCGTTCCTGCTTGCGGGCATCGTTGCCGCGCTGCTCGGCTACAACGTCGTCAAGCTGGGCGTCCGCTATCAGTCGTCCGGCGGGCTGATCGCGTACCTGCTCCAAGGGTTCGGGAACGGGCGGCTGGTCGGGATCTCCTCCTGGCTCGGTTACTTCGCGGCGATCGTGATCGTCTGCTCGATGGTGGCGGTCGCCTTCGGAAGCTATGCGACCTCGCTCTTCATCGGTAACGACGCAGCGGCCGGCTGGGACAACGTCTTCACCTCGGCGATCATCGTCGCGATGGCCGGGATCAACCTGATCGGCGCTCGTTTCGTCGATCGCGCCCAGTCGCTGATCGTTGTTGTCCTGCTGGCCGTCTTCGCCGTCTTCATCGTCGCGACCCTCGTCAACATCGACCCGCACCTCCTCGCGTTCAGCGGGTATCCGTCGGTCTCGGACATCATCGCGAGCGTCGCTCTCACCTTCTTCGCCTACCTCGGCTTCAGCGTCATCACGTTCGCGGTCGGAGATTTACGCGACCCTGCGCGCGAGCTACCGAAGGCGATGTACCTGGCACTCGGTGTCACCTCGGTCACGTACGTCCTGATCGCGATCGGCGTCTTCGGCACGCTCACCGTCACCGAGGTCGTCGGCTACGGCGAGACCGCGATTGCCGAGGCGGCGCGGCCGACGCTCGGCGATGCCGGCTTCACGATCATGGCCGTCGCCGCACTGCTTGCGACGGCATCGTCGGTGAACGCGACGCTCTACGCCTCCGGGGGCCTGACGGCGATGCTCGCCGAAGTCGGACAGTTCCCACCGTTCTTCGGACGCGGCTCGCGACTTGGCCCGAAGGCCGGCTTGCTGATCACCGCTTCGATCGTGCTCGTCGTCGCCAACCTCGTTGATCTCTCCGCTATCGCTTCCGTCGGCAGCGCCTGCTCGCTCGTGATCTTCCTGCTCGTCGGCATGGCCGGCTACCGGCTGCGGTCGTCGACGGGCGCCAGCGGACCGGTCGTCCTGGTCGGGATGGCGGCGACCGCAGTCGTGCTCGTCTTCTTCGGGATCGACACGCTCCGTAACGCACCGGAGACATTCGCGGCCATCGTCGCGATCGCTGTTCTGGCGGTCGTCCTCGACGCCGTGTGGAAGCGCGTGCGCAAGGAGCCTCCGCCGTCGGCGGCGGCGGGACTCACCCCGTCGGCCGGGACGTGACCGTTTCTACGTGAAGATGATCTGGCCGCCCGCGCCTTTCTCGTAGAACTCGCCGACGCTGATGATCTCGTCGACCTGGGGTACGAAGTCCTCCATCGTGAGGCCGAACATGTCGACGCTCGCCTTGCATGCGTAGAGGTGGACTCCGGAGTCGGCGACGAGCTCGATGAATTCGGGGATGGGCGGGACGTCGATCTCCTCCATGTGGCGCTTCATCATCCACGTAGCAAGCGCGGAGAAGCCCGGGATCGCGCCGATCCACGTCGGCAGGTGCATACCGGGGTTGCCGACGGTGGCGACCTTGATCTTCTCGTAGCGATCCCTGCGGATCGCCTCGAGACCGAAGAAGGTGAAGAAGAGATCGGCTTCGATCCCTTCCATCCGCGCACCGTTGGCCATGATCAGGCCGGGATAGATCCCCTCGAGCGAGCCCTTGGAGATCACGATCGCGACCTTCTCGATCGTCTCCGGCTCGGAGACGATGGTCTTCGGCTGTTCCAGTAGCTCGATCATGGTCGCTCCTTCCTAGATGCAGCCCTTGGGCTTGGGGATGCCGCCGATCTTGGCGGCGAGCTTGGCCGGTCCCTTGGGGAAGAGTTGGTAGAGCTCTTTCACGGGGACGCCGGACTCCTTGCCGAGCGAGCGGATCGACGGAGCCGTGCCCGTCGAGAGGTAGCGGTCGCGCATGAAGCGCACGACGAGCCAGTGCCGGTCGGTCAGCGCGGGGATGCCGTTCTCTGCAGCGATCGCCTCGGCGATGTGCTCGTTCCACTGCCCGGGGTCGGTCAGGAAGCCCTCGGGATCGACGTCGACCGGTGCATCGGCGATCAGCGTCATGGTCATCTTGTCCTCCTTTCAGGCGTGAATCGGAGTGAGTTTCTTGCCTGCGGTCGGCATCGTCGTTCCGATGCCGGGGATGTCGCGCCCGGGCAGGAGCGCGTGCCAGTAGGCCCACTGGAACGCGAGCTTGCCAAGGTGGTTGAGCCTGGACTCGCGCAGCAGCGGCAGCCCGAACACGCTTGGGAAATGGCCGGGCAGCGGCTCCGTCTCGTAGTTGAAGTCGATCAGCAGCGCCTTGCGGAAGCCGGTCTCGATGAAACAGTTCGCATGTCCGTCGTAGCCGGCGTCGAGCTCCTGATCGGCGAAGTAGCGGGCGATGTTCTCGGTGAGCACCTCCGCCTCGAAGTGGGTGACGGAACCGGCCTTTGAGGTGGGCAGGTCGGTTGCGTCGCCGAGCGCGAACACGTTCGGCTTCGCCGGCGTCTGCAGCGTGTGCTTGTCGGTCGGTACGAAGCCGAGCGCGTCGCCGAGGCCGGGTGAGCGCTCGACGTAGGCCGCGCCGCCGTGCAGCGGGACGGTGACGAGCAGGTCGAAGTCGAGTTCGCGGCCGTCGTACGAGGTGAGCTTGCCGCCGACCCCGTCGATCTCACCTGCGCTGAACTCGGTCACCAGCTCGATCTCTTTCTCGCCGAGCAGGTACGTCAGATGTTCGGAGGCGATCGGCTTGGTGAAGCAGCCGTCCAGCGGCGTCGCGAGCACGACCTCGCTGCGTGCGCGGACTCCGCGTTCGCGCAGGTACCAGTCGGCGAGGAAAGCAAACTCGATCGGTGCGACCGGGCACTTGATCGGCATGTCGGTGATGTTCACGACCAGGCGGCCACCCTCGAACTGCTCGAGTCCACCTTGCAGCGCAGCCGCGCCTTCCGCGTCGTAGAAGGTGAAGACCCGCTCGTTCCAGCCGGCACCGGTCATGCCTTCGGTCTCCTCAGGCTGCAGACGCACGCCGGTGGCGACGACGAGCACGTCGTACTTGAGAACGGTTCCGTCGTCGAGCAGGACTTCGTCGCGCTCGGTCCAGACTTCCGCGACCTCGTTCTGGTGGAACACGACGCCGCCTCGCAGCTGGCGCCGACGCGGCCGCACGATCTCGTTGACATCAGCGAGGCCGAAGGGGACGAAGAGCAGACCCGGCTGGTACACGTGCCGGTCGTCACGGTCGACGACGTGGATCTCCGCCTCTTCCGGGTCGAAGCGGCGAGACAGCCGGTTGGCGGTCATCGTGCCACCCGTCCCGGCGCCGAGGATGACGACCTGCTTCTTGGTCACGACGTACCTCCTGCGGCCACGACGCGACGCTGAGCCGGCTGCTTCGCGCACTCGAGGTGCTCGACGAATTCGATGCCGGCCTCGATCGAGCGGCGAAGTGGACAGGCGCGGGCGATCTTCTCCAGGCGCGTGATTTGCGCCTCGCTCAAGTCGCCGCCGAGTCGGATTGCGATCTCGAACCTGCGCGGCGTGGACCGGTTGTCGTAGTCGACCTCGACCATTACGTCGCCGAGCTCCCATTCCTTCGTCTGCGCGTACATCACAAGCGTTGTCGAGATGCACGCGGCGAGCGCTGCGGGAAACAGCTCGTGCGGCGCCGGCCCGCTGCCGTCGCCGCCGAGGCGCGCGGGCTCGTCGGTGATCAGCCGGTGCTGTCCGTCGATCACCACTTCCTGACGGAGCGTGCCGGCGATCGATCGGGCTGTTGCGGTGAGCATGGTGTACGCACAGCGTCGCCGCCTCGGGCCGAAACGTCATCGGGGGGACCGCGGAGTCCCGCGTGGACAACTACGCAGCTGAGTAGTTGTCCGTAACGGGATCAGCGCGGCTGCGGATGGCATCCAAGTCGCCCGAGACGACGATCGAAGAGACAAAGGAGGTCACGATGAACCGCAAGGCGACGTGGGCCGTACTCGTGATCGGCCTCGCGCTTGTGATCGCCCCGTTCGCGTTCGGCCTGCCGGGCAAGGCGGCGGCCGGTCAGCGGATGATGAGCGGTTTCGAGCCGATTATGCAGCCGAACCAGGTGGCGACGACGGCTCGCTACTACAACCAGGTCTTCGTCCCCCTCGGCACCGTCACGCCGATGATGAGCGCAGCAAACCTCGCGAAGTTCCAGGCGTACCTGAAGGGCTTCGGCGGCATGCAGACGGACGCCGCCAAGCTCGTGCCGCTACTCGCACAGGCGATGCACATGACGCCCGCGCAGGTCCAGCAGGTGTTGGCAACGCAGCTGCCGTCGATGGCGGCGACGCTGCAAAACCTGCCGGCGATGCAACGCGACTTCGGCGGCCTACTCGGAACGATGCAGCAGAACGTCGGCATCTTCAGCCAGGTGCCCGCCGGCCTATCGCACTACGAGCCACTGGTCGCGACGATGCAGGCGAACGTGGACAACTACGCGCAGGTCAACAGCTTGCCCGACTTCCGGCTGTTCACCGTCTTCTTCATCGTCCCGGGCGTGCTGCTGATCCTGCTCGCAGGCTACGGCCTGTTCGGGAACAGCCTCCGAGCTCGATTCGCCTTCCATCACGCCCGCCCGACGCACGCATGACACGACCGAGACCACAGGTGAGGGCCCGGCCGATGGGGCCCTCACCTCGTAGCATGGAGACGAGAGTGACCGTTCCGCATCCGCTTCGCGATGACCTGGTCGAGCTGATCGCGGATCGCTTCCGCGCGTTGAGCGAGCCGACCCGGATCAAGCTGCTCGACCAGTTGCGCGACGGCGAGGCGACGGTCCTCGAACTGACAGAGCTCATCGGCACGACGCAGCAGAACGTCTCGAAGCATCTCGGCCTCCTGCAACGAGCGGGGATCGTCGCGCGGCGCAAGCAGGGAAACTTCGCCTACTACAGGATCGTCGACGAGGAAGTCCTCTCGCTCTGTGAAGCGGTCTGCGGCAGCTTGCAGCGCCAAGTCGAATCCCTCCGCCGGCGCGTCGGAGTCGCCGGCGCCTGATTGGCCACGTTAACCGCCCGAGCCAGCTGCAGGGGATGCCTTGGTATGAAGTCGTCGTGGGCGATTTCGTCATCGAGGTCGACGATCCGCGGCGGGACGACGTCCGTTCGCTTCTCGAGCAGCACCTCGCCTTTGCCCGGAAGGTCACGCCGCCGGAAGATGTCCACGCGCTCGATCTCGACGGGCTCCTGGATCCCACGATCACGTTCTTCAGCCTCCGGGTCGACGGCGAGCTACTCGGGGTCGGGGCCATCAAGGAACTCGACGCCCATCACGCGGAGCTGAAATCGATGCACACCGCGACGTCAGCGAGGCGGCGCGGAGTAGGACGCGCGATTCTCGATCAACTGCTCGCAGTGGCCGCGGGACGCGGCGTTCGTCGCATCAGCCTCGAGACGGGGGCCGGCGAAGCGTTCGCGCCTGCGCGCGCCCTCTACGCCGGCGCTGGGTTCGTGCCATGCGGGCCGTTCGGTGACTATCGCGCGAGTCAAAACAGCGCCTTCATGACACTGCTTCTGAGTTAACTACCTCAGAGCCCGTGCCGGGCGCGCGCGAGCCGCATCAGTGTCTCGTGCGTTCCCTCCGAGCCGACTGCAGAATCCGGGATCGGGTTGCAGCTGGCGGTAGCTGCCGTCCGGCTTGCATGGCCCAGGCGCTGCGACGGTCGGAGAGACAGACCTGGAGGATCTCCCAGAGGCGCGCGCGCAGGCGCCGTTCGAGAATCGGAGCGGCGGCCTCGACGCGCTCGGAGAGGTTGCGGTGCATCCAGTCGGCGGAGGCGATCAGGAACTCGCCGTCGAGCGGATCGTCGGAGCCTGCTGCGAAGTGGAAGATGCGCGAGTGTTCGAGGAAGCGGCCGATGATCGAGCGAATGTGGATGTTCTCCGTCAGGCCGGGCACGCCTGGCGCAAGGCAGCAGAGGCCGCGAACGATCAGGTCGACCCGGAGGCCGGCCTGCGATGCGCGTGAGAGGGCTTCGCAGACCTCGGGGTCTTCGAGCTGGTTCATCTTGCAGATGATCCGTGCGGGCCGCCCGGCTTGGTGGTTTTGGATCTCGCGCTCGATGAGCTCCATGAATCGCATGCGCATGTTCATCGGCGCGACGAGCAGCGACGAGAACGACGGCGTGCGGGAACGCCCCGTCAAGAAGTGGAACAGCGTGACGATGTCGCCTGTGATCGCCGGGTCGACCGTGAGCAGACCGACGTCTTCGTAGAGACGCGCGGTCCGCGTGTGGTAGTTGCCGGTCGCAATGTGGGCATAACGGCGCATGCCGCTGTCCTCTTTGCGAACCACGAGCGCGGTCTTGCTGTGTGTCTTGAGCCCGCTTACTCCGAAGACGACGTGCGCTCCGACTTTTTCCAGCTCGCGCGACCAGTGCAGGTTGCGCTCCTCGTCGAAGCGTGCGTTCAACTCGATCACGCAGGCGACCTGCTTGCCCGCCTCGGCGGCACGGATCAGCGACTGCACGAACGGCGTGTCGTCGCCGACTCTGTAGACGGTCATCTTGATCGACACCGTCAACGGGTCGTCCGCCGCCTCGCTGATGAAGCGCTCGACTCCCGCGTAGAAGCTGTCGTACGGCTGGTGGAGCATGATGTCGCCGGCTCGGATCGCGGCGAAGATGTCCCCGCTGACCGCCTCGAGCCCGGTCGGCGGTAGCGGCGTCCACGGTGGGTCGCGCAGGGGCTCGAGCTCCAGCCCTGCGATCTCGAACAGCGTCGTGTAGTCGAGGAGGGCGCTCATCTCGTAGACGTCCTCCGACATGAGCGCGAACCGCTCGCGCAGCTCGGCAACCATTGCCGGATCGGCGTCGGGCTGGATCTCGAGCCTGACGACCGGCTCGAAGCGCCGCTGGAGCACCTCCCGCTCGACGATTGCACGCTTGCTGACGCCGTCGTCCTCTTCGTCGACTTCGACCTCGGCGTCGCGGCAGACCCGGAAGAGGCTCGCTCGCGCGACCGCCATTCCCGGGAAGAGCTTATTCGCGTTCGCCGCGATCACCTGGTCGAGGCTGACGAAGACACGCTCGGGCGCGGCGACTCCCGTGCGTACGCGCAGCCATTGCGGCAGCTCTCTCGGCACCTTGACCCGCACGAGCACCGACTCACCGGTGACCGGATCCTCGAGTCGGAACGCCCACGAGGTCGAGAGGTTCGACACGTACGGGAACGGATGTGCTTCGTCGAGGCTGAGCGGCGTCAGGACGGCCGAGATCTCGGTGTCAAAGACTGTGCTCAATTCCTCACGCTGCTCGGTGGTGAGGTCTTCCCAGTCAGTGAGGTGCACGCCGTGCTCGCCAAGCCGCGGGCGGAGCACGTGCTCGTAGCACTCCGCTTGTTGCTCCAACATCGACGTGATCATCTCCCGCGTCCGGAGAAGCAGCTCGCGACGCTCCTGCGCGGCCAGGCTTGTGTCGTCCGTCATGGGCCGGATGAGGGCCATCCGCTTCATGAAGAACTCGTCGAGGTTGGACGAGAAGATCGCGAGGAACTTCACACGCTCGAGAAGCGGCGTCCGGTCGTCCAGCGCCTCGTGCAGCACCCGCTGGTTGAACTCGAGCCAGCTGACGTCGCGACCGACCCACGCTCGGCGCAGATCGAGCGGGCCCTCGGAGGTGTCGCCCGCCTCACGCGTCCCGGGCCTGGTCAGAGGAGTCGCGCTCATCGCATTAAGCGTAGACGTCGACGGCGCCACGGGGGGTCTCGCCGACGCGGAGCACGACGTTGCCCGTCTTCTGGCCGGTCTCGACGTAGCGGGCCGCCTCGACGATCTCGTCGAGCTCGTACGTCCGGTCGATCACGGGCCGGTACTTGCCCGTTTCGACGAGCTCCCTGACGAGGAGGAGGTCCTCCTTGCGATAGCGGCCGATGCCGACCGTCGCGCGCTTGCTCCCGACGAACCGCGTGACGAGCGCGAGCAGCGGCACGTGGTACATGAACCCGAGATCCATGGAGATGTAAATGCCGCCGGGCTTGAGCGAGCGGTGGCAGCGGCGGAACGAGTGCTTGCCGACCGCGTCGAAGATCACGTCGTACGTCTTGCCGTTTTGCGTGAAGTCCTCGCGCAACCGATCGACCGCTTCCCGCGCGCCGAGCGACCGAACCAGGTCGACATCTTTCGTGTCGCAGACCCCGGTCACCTCGGTCTCGACGTGGTGGGCAAGCAACTGGACCGCCGCCGTGCCGACGGAGCCCGCGGCGCCGTACACGAGGACGCTCTTCCCGTGCAGCGGATCCGCCGGTCTCAAGCAGGTCAGCGCGAGCAACGCTCCCTCCGGGACGGCCGCCGCCTCCTCGAACGTCAGCCCGGCCGGTTTCTGTGCGATCGCCCCGCTCTCACGAACGGCCACGTACTCCGCGTTCGCGCCGCCCTTGACGCCGAACACATCGTCGCCCACGCGGAACTCCGTCACAGCCGTTCCGACTTCCTCGACGCGGCCCGCGAACTCCGTTCCGAGATTCGTACGCCTTGGCCGGCGAATGCCGGTGAAGACCCGCGTGAACCGGTAATCCGCGCCGCGCACGCCCATGGCGTCGCCGCGCGTCACCGTCGACGCGTGAACTCTGACGAGCACCTCGTCCTCCTTCGGCACGGGCCGCTCGACGTCGTCGACGCGCAGCACCTCCGGAGGCCCGTACCGATCGTGGACGACCGCTCTCATCGGTTCATGCGGCGGAGAGGTACGCCGTGCTTCCAAGCACGCCCGGCCCGGTACAGCTCGGCCGGCCTTCCGCCGCCCGGCCCTGGGGGAGCAGTGCGGCCGGTAGGGATCACCCAGCCGTCCTCGCTCACAATGCTGCGGCGGAAGTTCGCCGCGTCGAGCTGCACGCCCCAGATCGCCTCGTACACGGTTCGGAGCTCGGCCATCGTGAAGGTCGTGCCGACGAACGCAGTCGCGATTCCCGAGACCTCGAGCTCGACGCGGACGCGCTCGATCGCGTCGCGGACGATGCGCTGGTGATCGAACGCGAGCTCGATCCTCTCCTCGAGGATGTCCGAGACAGGGACGAGCGCGGCGTCGGCTGCGTCGGTGCCGGCGACGATTGCTCCAACGTCGCGAAGCACGGCGAGGTACGCGACGGTCACGACGTTCATGCGCGGGATCCCGTCCGGGATCGCCGTAAGCGCCGAACTGAGTCAGCAGGCTAGGGACGTCGACGCCTGTCTCTTCTGAGAGCTCGCGTCTCGCCGCCTCGTCCAGCGTCTCGTCGGGACGCTTGAACCCACCCGGAATCGCCCACATGCCCTTGAACGGCTCCTCGCCGCGCCGGACGAGGAGCACGTGGAGCATGCCGTCGGCCATGGTCAGGATGACGATGTCCACCGTGACGGCGAAGGCCGGGAACTTGCTCGCGTCGTACCCGGCTGGAGCGTTCGCCTCCGGCTTTCTTGTCGCCATGACTCTTACCTTTACACACGGTTCGAGTCGTGTCAACCAAAACCCCAACCGCGATAGCGTGGAGGTGACGTGACCAGATTTGTCGTCGATTGCGGCGTCGTCCTCCACCTGGCGAGCGAGGACATCCAGGTCTCGGACGAGCACGAGTTGCTCGCGCCGACGCTCCTGCGCTCCCAGACGCTCTCTGCTCTGCACGAGGCCGTGCACCGCGGCGAGATCCCGCCGGATGTCGCTCTCGATCGGCTCGCCGGCATCTGGGCGATGCCGATCCGCCTCCTCGGCGATGCCGTGCTGCGGCGTCGGGCCTGGAAGTTCGCCGAGCAACTGGGCTGGGCCGAGACCTACAACGCCGAGTACGTTGCCCTCACCAAGCTGCAAGCAGATGCCTTCGTGACGCTGGACGCAGAGCTGGCGCGCCAGGTGGAAGGGATCGTTCCCACAGCGACGATCGAAGCGCTGCGAGCGTGACGTAGCCTCCTGTCCGTGCTCGAGCTCACCAGGGAGCAGGCACGGCGGATCGCGGTGCGGGCGCAGCTTCTCGATGCGCCACGGCCGACAGATCTCCTTGCGGTCGTGCAGCAGCTGACCATGCTGCAGATCGACCCGACGGCGGCGATTGCGCCGAGCGCGGACCTTGTCGCTTGGAGTCGCCTCGGCTCCGCGTACCGGCCTGACGATCTCAAGCACGCCGTCGAGCAGGACCGCACGCTCTTCGAGCTCGACGCGATGGTGCGGCCGATGAGCGACGTCGGCCTCCACCTCGCCGGTGCTTCCGCGTTCCCGAGCTACGAGCGGTCGCGTGTGTGGCTTCGCGACAACGACCGTTTCCGGCGCGACATCCTCAAGGTGCTCAAGGGCTCCGGCCCGTTGAGCTCGCGCGACATCCCGGACACGTGCGTGGTCCCGTGGGCTTCGAGCGGGTGGACGAACAACCGCAACGTCACCCAGATGCTGGAGTTCTTGGCGATACGCGGCGAGGTCGCGATCGCAGGACGTGTCGGGCGGGAGCGGCTGTGGGATCTACCCGAGCGGGTGTACCCGGCCGACGTCGCGATTCCGTCCGCCGAAGAGGCTGAGCGCAGGAAGAACGAGCGGCGGCTCGCCTCGCTCGGCATCGCTCGGCAGAAGACGAGGGCGATGCCGATGGAGCCCACGCACGTCGGCGAGGCGGGCGAGCCGGCCGTCGTCGAGGGCATCAAGGGCGAGTGGCGCGTCGACCCGGGCTCACTGAGCGACAACTTCGAGGGACGGACGGCGCTGCTGTCGCCGTTCGACCGGCTCGTGCACGACCGCGTCCGAGCTCAGGAGCTCTTCGACTTCGAGTACACGCTCGAGATGTACAAGCCGGCTGCCAAGCGCCGCTGGGGTTACTTCGCGCTCCCGATCCTCCACGGCGACCGGCTGGTCGGGAAGCTCGACGCCGCTGCCGACCGCAAGGCCTCCGTGCTGCGCGTCAACACAATCCACGAGGACGTGAAGTTCACGCGCGCGATGACGAAGGGCGTCCAGGCGGAGCTGAAGGACCTGGCCGCGTGGCTCAGCCTGAGCGCGATCGAGTAGCGGCCCGGCTCCACAAATGAGGCTCCCAGACAGCGCGCACACGTCGAGGCCGTGGCGGATCCATGAGCTGACCCGCGACTTCCGGCTCGAGGACGTGTGGGCGCTGCCGACGCCCGGCGGCCCGCACGACTTCCCTCGGCTCGTGCAGCTGATGGGCTCGTTCGACCCGTCGCGAAGTTCCTCGGGCGCAGTCCGCACGCTGTTCGCGATCCGATGGAAGATCGGCGCGCTGCTCGCCTGGGATCGCGCGGAAAGCGGTGGTCGCACGGAGCAGCCGACGCTCCGCGAGCGGCTGCCGGCAGACCTGCGCGACGGCCCATCCGGCCCTGAGGCGCGCCGCTTCACGTCGCTGTACCTGACCGAGGACGAGTGGGCGGCCGAGATCGTGAATCGAACCGTTCACGGGGTCATGCACGTCGGCTGGGTCCCGGACGAGTCGGGCGGGTATCGCGGCCAGATGGCGGTTCTGGTGAAGCCGAACGGGTCTGCTCGGGAGCACCTACATGGCCGCGATCGCGCCGTTCAGGCACGTCGTGGTGTACCCGGGGATGTTGCGCGAGCTCGGGCGCTTCTGGCGAACGAGCGCGGCCGATCCGACAGGTGCGCAGACCGAGTCCTAGAACTCGATGAGGAACTTGATCGACTCGCGCTCGTTCATCGCGCGGTAACCGTCCGGCACGTCGTCGAGCGAGCCGGGGCGGTCGAAGACGCGGCCAGGCTCGATTCGTCCTTCGAGGACATCGGGGAGAAGCTCCTCGATGTACGCACGGGCGGGCGCAGGGCCGCCGCCGACGCTGACGTTCTTCCAGAACGCGACTCCGGTCGAGCGTCGCGTCAGTCCTGGGGAATCCCGACGCGGCCGACGGCACCGCCGGGACGGGCGATCGCGAGTGCCGTCGCCACAGCCTGTTCGAGACCGACACACTCCAGCACCGAGTGTGCGCCGTAACCGCCGGTCAGTTCGCGCACCCGTTCTACGGCCTCGTCGCCGCGCTCGCTGACGATGTCGGTCGCGCCGAACTCCCGCGCGAGCGCGATCCGGTCCGCGTGGCGGCCGAGCAGGATGATCTGCTCGGCGCCGAGTCGCTTCGCCGCGATGACACCACAGAGGCCGACGGCGCCGTCGCCGACGACAGCCACCGTCGAGCCCGGTGCGACCTTCGCGACGACCGCGGCGTGATGGCCTGTGCCCATCACGTCGGAGAGGGTGAGCAGCGACGGCGTCAGCGCGTCGTCTCGGCCGACAGGAAGCACGACAAGCGTTCCGTCTGCCTGCGGGACGCGAACGGCCTCGCCCTGGCCGCCGTCGACGTTGTCGGACCCGTACCTGCCACCATGCAGGCACGAGCTGTGCAAGCCCTGTCGACAGAAGACGCACGTGCCGTCCGACCACAAGAACGGCGCCACAACGAGATCGCCGACCTTGACGGTGCGAACGTCCGCGCCGACTGCTTCGACGGCGCCGATGAACTCGTGCCCCATGCGACGGCCGGGATCGCTGTGCTCCATCTGGTTGTACGGCCACAGGTCGCTGCCGCAGATCGCGGCGCGGGTGACGCGGACGAGCGCGTCTGTCGCTTCGATGAGATGAGCGTCGGGAACGTCTTCGATTCGGACGTCGCCGGCGCCGTACATGACGGTTGCACGCATGGCGTTACCGTGGCAGCGTACGTAACCGACCGAGGCTGAGAGGACGACAAATGCAGATCACGAGAAACAGCATCGAGACCAGGCGCGGCCCGAGCGAGTGGTTCACCGGCGCCGTCTACATCGACACCGTCGCGGAGGCGTCCGGCGGATCCCGGCTGCACGCGAGCAGCGTCCACTTCGTGCCGGGCGCACGCACCGCGTGGCACACGCACCCGAACGGCCAGACGATCTGGGTTACCGAGGGCATTGGACTCTGCCAGCGGAGCGGCGGGCCGATCGAGGAGATCCGCCCGGGCGACCGGGTCTTCTTCGAACCGGGCGAGGATCACTGGCACGGCGCCGCGCCGAACCGGTTCATGACGCACATCGCGATGCTCGACGTCGACGACGCAGGCAATCCCGCAACGTGGGGCGACCACGTCACCGACGAGGAGTACGCGGCGGCGCCAGGCGGCTTGTAAGGATCGGCTGCGTATGGTCGACTGACCTCATGGGCGTTCGCGGGGGCATCGATCTCGGAGGGACGAAGGTTCAGGCGGTTGTCGTAGACGACGAGAACCGCGTGCAGGGTGATGCCCGCCGGCCGACGCCGAGGGACGGAGGTCCACGGGCAGTCGTCGCCGAGATGGCCGTGACGCTGCGCGAAGCGGCGAAGAACGCGCAAGTTGATCCTTCGGAGCTCCGCGGCATCGGCGTCGGCTCACCGGGTGCTGTCGACGAAGCTGCGGGGACGGTCGCGCACGCGCGGAATCTTCCGATGTGGGAGGAGCCTTTCGCGCTCGGCGACGTTCTGTCCAACGAGTTCGGCACACCCGTGGTGATCGGCAACGACGTGCAGGTCGCAGTCGAGGCGGAATTCGAGCTCGGGGCCGGCCGCCCCTACTCGTCGCTGCTCGGAGTCTTCTGGGGAACCGGCGTCGGAGGCGGACTGATTCTCGAAGGGAAACCGTGGCTGGGCCGAGGTGCAGCCGGTGAATTCGGTCACATGGTCATCCGCCTGGGCGGAGCCAAGTGCCCGTGCGGGCGGCGAGGCTGCGTCGAGGCCTACGCCGGCCGCGCGGCGATGGAGGAACGCGCGCGGCGCGCTCTCGAGAAGGGACAGAAGACGGAGCTCTTCACGTTGATGGAAAGCACAGGACACGACCGTTTGACAAGCGGCGTCTGGGCGCGTGCTCTTGATCGCCGCGACCCGCTTGCGACACGGCTCGTCGAGCGCGCCGTTGCAGCGCTCGCCGCGGGAATAGGGTCGGCGATCAACCTCCTCGACATCGAGGCCGTGATCATCGGCGGCGGCCTTGGCACACGGCTCGGAGCGCCGTACGCCAAGCAGATCGAACACGCGATGCTCCCTCACCTTTTCGTTTCGGAGCGTCCGCCCGCGGTCCATCTCGCGAAGCTCGGCGACCTCGGCGGCGCGATCGGCGCGACGCTGCTCGTCGCCGATGGGACGAGCGGGCGCAGCGGTCGCGCGTAACCCGACTCGGTATACACAGCCGTACTGCGGCTGTCGCGCCGGCTCGCGAAGCCGTCGGACTAGTCGCGCTGCGACGCGCTTGCTGCGTTCGACGCCGGCGCCGGGTGCTCCGGCGCTTAGTACTCGTCGTGGCGGCGGATCCACACCTGCCACGCGTCGCCCTCGTCCCGCCCTTTCGGCGCCCGGTCGAGAATCCCGTAGTAGCCCATCAGGAACTCGATGCCGCGGCCCGTGGTCGCGTAGGTCTGGTACACGGTGCCATCGTCGAGGACGAATGCGCTGAAGCCAAAGACCTCGGTGAGGTAACCCGTGACATCGGTGCCGCTCGCGTTGGCGTTGTGGTCGACGATCGGCGGCGCTCCCGCCTCGAGCATCGGCGCCATCGCCTCGCGCGTCTGCTCCTCGGTGTGTGAGTAGCCGAGGTCGAAGTTGAAGTCGCTGCGTGCCGCCGAGACCCAGGGCATGTTCCAGCCCATCCGCCGCTTGTACGCCTGCAGCTTCTCGAGCGGCGCCTGCGAGACGTACATCATCGTCACGTCGCGCGCGTGCAGGTGCGGGAGGGCGCCGTCGATGGTGTCGGCCATCGACGAGCACGTCGGGCAACCTGCCTCGTAGCTCGGGCCGAACATGAAGTGGTAGACGAGCAGCTGACTGCGGCCGTCGAACAGCTCCGCCAGCGGGCGCGTGCCGTCGTCAGTGTCGAAGGGGTACTCCTTCTCGACTCGGACCCAGGGCAGCTCGCGCCGCCGCCGCGCCAGCTCATCGCCTAACCGGGTGTGCTCCTTCTCGCTTGCGAGCAGCTCCTCGCGGGCAGCTGTCCACGCCTCGCGACTCACGGCCTCGTGATGGGTCATCGTCTTTCCTGTTTCGGTGTCGTCTCAGTCCCCTTGGGCGAGCAACCCGAGCTTGATCGCGATCGGCTCGATACTGAGCTCCATCAGGAACTGCAGCTCGTCGGAGGGCTCGTATTCCTTTATCCGGCCGACGACGGTCGCCTTCGCCTGCTCAGGCTCGGACCAGTCGGCGTTCGATACGGCCTCGACGAAGAGCTCGATGTAGCCGCGCTGCCAGTCCCACATCTCGGGCCCGACCGGGCCGCCGTGACCGATGTAGAAGACCGCATCCTCGGGGAAGCGCGCGCGAAGCTTTTCGATGTTTGCCAACCACTCGGTGTAGAAGCCGTCGGCGAGGTAGCAGTGCCGGTGGTCGTAGATCTGGTCGCCGAGAAAAATCGTCGTCGCGTCGTCGCCGAGGATCCAGGGGCTGTCGTGCGGCGACTCGCTCGGGCCGAGGTCGACGACAGTGAACTTCACGTCGTCGAAGGTCACGCTCTCCCCATCGCCGATCGCGGTATTCGGGAAGACGCGGTTGGCGGGCCAGTCGTCCCCGAACATCGGACCGACGATCTGATCCTTGATCGGGTCGTCGGCCGTGATCGTGTCGATCACTCCCTGTGGGGCGTAGATCGGAACGTTTGTGCCGGCGACGATCTCGCCGAGTCCCGCGTAGTGGTCGGGGTGGGACTGCGTCACAAGCGCGGCCAGGAGCGGCTTGCCAAGGCGGTCGATGAAAGCACGCATCTCCCTGGCGGCTGACACCTGCAGCAACCCGTCAATGGCTACCGCGCCGGATGGGGTCTCGACCAGGTACGCATTGACGAAAGCGCCTTCCTCCGCGACCGGGAAGCGATGGATTGTGAGGTCTGCGGACATCTCTTTCGAGCTTACGTGTGCGCGTCGTCGTAACGGACGACCGTACCCGCAAGGAAGTCCGGTAGCCCGCGGCGTCGCTCGGTGAACAGCACCGGGATGAACCCCGCGAACAGCGGAATGATTGCGAGCACGAGACCGACCAGCCGCACGACGGAGCGACCGATCGACGGAGAGCTTCCGTGCGGGCCGTGAACACGAACGTGGAGCAGCCGCATCCCGGGTGTCTGCCCCGCCGAGCTCCAGAAGAGGACGAAGTACGTGCCCGCGATCAGCGCCCATCCGGAGGCGAGCAGCGCGCCGGCCAGCCACGCCGGGCGCAGGCCGCCAACCAGTGACCCGATCAGCGCGGCGATGCCTGCGACCACCAAGAAGAGAACGAGCGTCAGGGCTGCATCGGTCGCCAGCGCGATCGCCCGCGTCACGATCCCGCCGTAGACCGCAGGCGCGGTTCGCGCCTGTCGGCGCACTACTCGCTCGGCGCGATCGTCGAGCCGTATGGCGGATGCACGGACGCTGACGGCCACTTCCTCCGCAAGCCCGGTCGCCTGGCGCGCGATTGCGTCGCGAAGTTCGGGGCTCGAGGCGATGTGGTGCACAGCGCGTTGCGTCTCGTCGCTCGCCAGCACCCGGTCGGTGAGATCGAGTGTCTTGGGGTTCCCGAGAGCGGCGGTCACGAGGCGCTCCAACTCGCCGCTCTCCGCGAGCTCCGCCACGATGCGATCGAGCACGCGGTGGCGCACGAGCGAGCGTGCGAACTCTTCAGGAAGCGGCCCGGCGAGCGCCTGGTCGAGCACGCGGGCGATCTCGGGTGACGAAAGCACGTCGTCGATGACTTCCTCGATGGATCCTCGCCACGCGCGCGCAGCCGCACGGGCAGGGAAGAGGGCGGCGCGCCCTGCTGCGTCCGCCAGTTTGCGGTGGCCTTCGTCGCTCATTGATTGCTCATTCGCGTGAGGGTCGCCTCGAGCCGTCCGAGCCGTTCGTCGAGGTGGTCGAGCCGCGCTTCGATCCGTTGCTCTGCTTCGGCCGTGCCCCCGCCCTCGGTCTCTCGTTCGCGCTGAGCACGCGCCACGAAGGTCGAGGTGATCCCCGCGATGATGATCGTCAGGAAAGCGATGCCCTCGAACATGACGAACGTCGCGATGATTCTGCCGGAGGGATTCTTCGGCGTGACGTCGCCGTAGCCGACGGTGGTGACGGTCTGCAAAGCCCACCACATCCCCACCCAGATGTTCGAGTACTCCGAGTGGTCGAGGATCCGCATCAGTACACCGCCCACGACGACGACCACGGCCGTGGCGGTGACGATCACACTCGCGGCGGTCCGAACCGAGGGTGGCTCGCGCAGGACGCGCGACATCCGGCGCTCGATTAGGTTGGGGCGAGCTACACGTGGCACGTGGCGCTCCATGCTACGTCGGTGTCTACGTGAACGTCGTCGCTCAGCGTGCCACGTTGCGATCCGATCGGAGATGATCGCCGCGTGAACGCGGCGCGAACGGAGCGGTCGGGCCGAGGCATCGGTCGCCTGCTGCCGGTGCTCGAGTGGCTGCCGCGGTACGACCGGCGCTGGCTGCGAGGCGACGTGGTGGCGGGCATCGCGGTGACCGCGCTGATCGTGCCGAAGAACCTCGGATACGCGGGCATCGCGGGGGTGCCGTTGGAGAACGGGCTCTACGCTGCGGCCGCCGGAGCGATCATCTACGCGCTCTTCTGCACGTCGCGGCAGATCTCGACGGGGCCGAGCTCGTCGCTGGCGGCGGTGGCGGGGGGCGCAGTGCTCGCGAACAGTCTCGGTGGCCAGGAGGCGGCGCAGCTCGTCGCGGCCATCACGATCGCCACCGGCGTCCTCTTTCTCCTCATGGCGTTGTTCAAGATGGGCTGGATCGCGCAGTTCCTCTCGAAGGCGGTGATCACCGGGTTCCTCGCGGGCGCTGCGATCGACGTGACGATCGGGGAGCTCCCGAAGCTGACGGGGACATCGTCGAGCGGCGACAGCGCCTGGCGGGAGCTCGCTACGTGGATTCAGGGCCTTGACGAGATCAGCTGGACCACTCTGCTCGTCGGAGTCGTCGCGCTCGGGGTGATCCTGGGACTCCGTTTCACCGCGCCTGTCGTACCGGGAGCGCTCGTCCTGGTGGTGGGCGGGCTCCTGGCGTCGGCCCTGTTCGACCTCGGCGCACACGGGGTCGCGCTCGTCGGCGACGTGCCGCGCGGCTTGCCCAGCCCGGCGCTTCCCGATTGGGATCTCGTCCGGTCGAATTTCTCGACCATCGGGATCGCCTCCGTGGCGTTGCTCCTCATCGGCTTCTCGCAGACGGCCGGTGATGCGAGGGCCTTCGCGACTCGTCACCGCTACCGCATCGACGTGAATCAGGAGTCGGTCGCACAGGGAATGGCCAACGTCGGCGCCGGCGTGTTCCAGGGGATGCCCGTCTCGACGAGCCTGTCGGCGAGCTCGCTGAACGAGGCGGCGGGCGCGCGAACTCCTGTCGCGTCGCTCACCACAGGGGGCCTCGTGTTGTTGACGTTGATCGTGCTGGCGCCCGTGTTCTCGCACCTTCCGAAGGCGGTGCTCGCCGCGGTGATCATCGACGCCGTCGTGTTCGGGATGATCGACGTCCCAGAGATACGCCGGCTCCACCGCGTTGCGAGATTCGACTTCTGGATCGCGATCGCCGCCATCCTCGGAGTTCTTTCGGTGGGCGTGCTCGCGGGCGTTGCCGTCGGAGTCGCGCTGTCGCTCGCCTGGCTGATCTACGTTGCGACGTCGCCACGGATGCCGGTGCTCGGCCGCGAGGCCGGCACGCAGGTGTTCCGGGAACTGGACGATCATCCCGGCGACGAGACGTTCCCGGGAATCGGCGTCGTGCGGCTCGACAGCGGCCTCTTCTTTGCCACCGCCGAAGCGCTCGACAACCGCGTCCGCTCGGTCATTCAGGAGAGCGAGCCGAGATTGCACGCGCTCGTCCTCGACCTCGAAGGCGTCGACTTCGTCGACTCACAAGGAGCGGCGAAGCTGGCTGAATTGCGCGAGGTCGCCGGAGCCGACGGTGTCACGTTGCGCCTTGCCCGTGCCAAACCGCAAGTCGTCGCGACTCTCGACGCCGACGGAATCGCCGCAGCGCTCGGCGCGGATCACATCCATGGCAACGTTCACGAAGCAGTCGAGGCGCAGCTGGCGGACGACCGGAGCGTCGCCGCAGGCGCAGAGATTGGAGAGGAGGACTCTTGAGCGAGCATGAAATTGTCGGGCATGACGATTGGGTCGAGGCGCGCAAGGCGTTGTTGGCGAAGGAGAAGGAGTTCACCCGTCTGCGCGACGAGCTCTCCCGGCAGCGACGCGAGCTGCCCTGGGAGCTGGTCGAGAAGGCGTACGTGTTCGAGGGGCCTGAGGGCCAGCAGTCGTTGGCCGAGCTCTTCGACGGGCGGACTCAGCTCGTCGTCTACCACTTCATGTTCGACCCGGATGACGACGTCGGCTGCAAGAGCTGCTCCTTCTGGGCAGACAATTTCGATCCGAACGTCGTTCACCTGAACGCCCGCGACGTGAGCTTCGTCGCGGTCTCGCGCGCTCCGCTCGGCAAGCTCGCCGCGTACAAGGAGCGGATGGGCTGGAGCTTCAACTGGGTCTCCTCGGCCGAGACCGACTTCAACTTCGACTACGGCGTCTCGTTCGCGCCTGCCGAGCAGACAAGCCCCATCTACAACTACGGAACCCTGAGTCCCGGCATCTCGGAGCGCGAGGGGATGAGCGTCTTCTTCAAGGACGAGAGCGGGAGCGTTTTCCACACGTACTCGGCCTACGCGCGTGGAATCGACCTGCTGAACGCGGCCTACAACTATCTCGACCTCGTTCCGAAGGGACGCGACGAGGGTGACCGCAGCCAGTTCTGGGTGCGCCGCCATGATGAATACGCCGATTGAGCCCGGGCCCTCGACTCACTAGGCGATCGTGAGTTGATCCGCCGCTAACGTCTTCCGCGATGCACCTTCTGAACCGGATCCGAGCGGCGCCGCATCGCGTCGCTGCGCGCCTGGCGCTCGTCGGCGCGGATCCTCACGACGACGAGGATCTGCGCGCTCGCAAGGCGCTGCTGGTCCTGATCTCGGTGTTGATCCTGCCGGTCGCGGCGGTGTGGGCCGCGCTGTATCTCGCGTTCGGATCGGTGGTCGGTGTAGTGCCGCTCGTGTACTTCGGCATCCTGGTCGGTGCGATCGCGGTGTTCGCGCGGACGCGTGACTTCCCTCGGTTTCTCCGAGTCGGCCAGCTCGACATCCTGCTCGCGCCTACGCTGTCGATGATTCCGCTCGGCGGATTCGTCAACGCCGGCGGCGTCGGGCTGTGGGGCATTCTCGCCCCACTCGGGGCACTCGTGTTCAGCGACGTCAGGTCGGCGGCCCGCTGGTACGTCGCATACCTCGTCGTGTTCCTCGGCTCGGGGATCGCGGGCGAGCTCATCGGCCCGATCCAGGCGCCGCTGCCCAACTGGTTCACAAGCACAATGCTGGCCCTGAACATCGCGGTCGGCGGCACCATCGTGTTCACGCTTCTTGCGGTGTTCGCCGGCCAACGCCGCGACGCACTGGCCGCGCTCCGGCAGGAACAGGCGAAGGCCGAGGACCTCCTGCTCAACATCCTTCCCCGCTCCATCGCCGACAGGCTGAAGGCCAAGACCCAGCCGATCGCGGATCACTTCGAGTTGACTTCGATCCTGTTCGCCGACGTGGTCGACTTCACGCCCTGGTCGGAGCAGCTCGCGCCCGCCGAGGTGGTCGGCTACCTCGACCGCCTGTTCAGTCACTTCGACGAGCTCGCGGAGCGGTACGGGCTCGAGAAGATCAAAACCATCGGGGACTGCTACATGGTCGCCGGAGGCGTTCCGACACCACGCCCGGACCATGCTCGCGCGCTCGCGCTCATGGCGCTCGACATGCTCGAGGCGATGCGCTCGCACGACGAAGTCCGGCACCTCGCGCTCGAGCTCCGCGTCGGCATCAACTCGGGCCCGGTCGTGGCCGGCGTGATCGGCCGGAAGCGCTTCCTCTACGACCTCTGGGGTGACGCGGTGAACATGGCCAGTCGCATGGAGTCCCACGGGACGCCGGGGCGGATCCAGATCACTCGCGCGACGTACGAGCTCCTCGCCGACGAGTTCGAGTGCGAGCCGCGGGGGACGATCGCGGTCAAGGGGAAGGGCCAGGTAGAGGCCTGGTACCTCATCGGTTCACTGAACGGCCGCGCCTCGGCCGCCAGCGATGTGGCCTCCGAGCCGACGACGCGGCGTTCGCCGTCTATCCGTTCATAGCGCGATGAACCACATCGAGACCACTTCCGTCGCTCGGCGCATCGTCGAGACGAACATGTACATGACGATCGCAACGGCCGACGCCGACGGACGTCCGTGGGTCTCTCCGGTCTGGTTCGCACCGCGCTCGGAGACGGAGTTCCTGTGGGTCTCGTCACCGGACGCGCGACACTCGCGAAACATCGCTGTCCGCGAGGCGATCGCGATCGTGATCTTCGACTCGACGGTGCCCGTCGGCGCCGCCGAGGCGCTGTACCTCGAAGCGGTGGCGGCTGAGGTCTCCAGCCGAGATCTCGGCGAGGCAATCGCGACCTACTCGACACGCTCGCAGAGTCACGGCGCGGGTGCCTGGGTGTCGGCGGACGTGCTCCCGCCGGCGCGGGTTCGCCTCTATCGCGCGACGGCCGAGTCGCAGTTCGTGCTCGGGCCTGGTGACGAACGCCTGCCGGTTCAAGTGGGGAAGTGACTCGCGCTGCCGGGTAACAACGGCAAGTGCGGCGCTCTCTCGCCGAGGCCCCCGACTACGGATTGTCGTTCGGTTCGAGTGCAAACAGCTGCCCGTATCCGCGCGCGAGGGGGAGCGCGCTGGCCGCCCGCCGACAAAGCCCCCTTGAGCACAAGACCCGGCCTATCTCCGTAGGCGATGAATAGTTAGCCCACGCCGACGAGCGTGAAGCGCGCCGAGTGGTGGGGAGGCGGGGGTGGCGTCCCTGGCCCCTGCCGTTTGTCTTCTTGTCGTTCCTGGTCGCGGCGATCGTCTTCAGTCACGGGCGCGCCGCCTGGCTTGTGGTGCCGTTCTTCGTCTTGTTCGTCGTCCGGCCGTTCTTCTGGCGCGGCTTCGGCCGGCGCCGCTGGCCGTACGGGCGGGGCGTGTAGCAGAGGGTCGAATGAGCCGCGAACGCGGCGGTGACAGCCGTGAACGTGAGCGTCAGCATCACCAACTATTCGTGGCGTGCGTCGCTCGCGAGCCGCCTGGCGGAGCTGGCGGCGATCGTCGACGAGGCTCTGATCGGCACCCTCGAGGGTCAGCGTGGGCGCGTCTCGGTCAGCCTCCGCCTGCGTGCGGACGCCGACACGAGCCTTTACGTTCGACTCAAACCGCCAGTTCGTCGGTGTGCAGATCGCGATCCTTCCTAAGACGGCGGGCACTGAATGGCTGAGCAACGAGATCTGAGCGGCATCGTGGAACCCGGCCGCGGACTCGGCGCGGGTCTGATGGCGGACCGCGTCGTGATGGAGAAGCTGCAGCAGATTTCCGGTTTCTCGCTTGTGCCCGGCACCCTCAACGTGCGCCTGTCCGGGCCGCTTGAACGAGGACCGAGCTGGCGCTACGTGCCTGCTGTGGAGATCACGCCTGATTGGGGGGCGCGAACCGGCCAGACGGGGTATTTCCTGGTACCTGTCACGGTTGCGGGGCGGTACCGCGGACTCGCCTTTCAGGCCGTCGAGCCGGGAGAGCGCGGGTATCCGCCCGACCAGGTCGAGCTGTTCTGCGAGGCGCACCTGCACGCGGAGCTCGGCCTCGACGACGGCGACCTGATTGCGGTCTGGCTGAATAACAGCTAATCGCGCCGCTCGTCTGCTGTTCGCGCCGCCGGCGACGGAGGCTCTATCGCCGCCGGACCGCCGACTGATCCGAGGTACGGATTACCGCACCTCGCGAAGGTCGGGTGCCACCATTGTCGATCCTCGCGGCGCCCGGCACCCTGGACTCGTTATGCAGAGCACGATCAGGGAGGCGAGATGAGACTCAACATCGCGGAGCGCGCCGGCAGATGGAGCGCTGCACACTGGAAGACCGCCGCCGTCGGGTGGCTTGCGTTCGTGGCGATCGCCGTCGTGCTGGGCGCGGTCGCGGCCGAGTGGTGAACCAGGCCGACACGGCCACCGGCGAGACCGCGCGGGCCGAGGCGATCCTCTCGAAGGCCGGCTTCAACGACCATGCCGGTCGAGAGCGTGCTGGTACAGAGCCGCACCCGCGACGTCGGCGATCCCGCTTTCAAACGACCGTGGACCGCGTGGTGGCGAAGCTGGAGACGCTTCCCACCGTCCGCGACGTGCGCTCGCCGCTCGCGCGCGGCCGCGAGGGCCAGCTTTCGGCTGACCGCCATTCCGCCCTCGTGCAGTTCTCGATCAGCGGCTCCTCGGACAGCGCCGACACCCGCGTCCAGCCCGTGCTCGACCAGGTGGCCAAGCTGCAGCGGCCTCCCCCGGCTTCACCGTCGCCGAGTTCGGCGAGGCGAGCGCCGACCACGAGGTGAGCAAGGTCGTGAACAAGGACTCTCGCACGCCGAGAAGCTGTCCGTGCCCGTCACGTTCCTGGTGCTGCTGATCGCCTTCGGCGCGTTCGTGGCCGCCGGCGTGCCGGTGCTGCTGGCGTTCTCGGGCGTGCTCGGCTCGCTCGGCATCGCGGCCGCGCCAGCCACCTCGTTCCACTCCTCCGACGCCACCAAGTCGGTGATGCTGCTGATCGGCATGGCCGTGGGCGTGGACTACTCGCTCTTCTACCTCAAGCGCGAGCGCGAGGAGCGCAGGCGCGGCGCACGCCGCGCGACGCGCTGCGCGTGCGGCCGCCACCTCGGGCCACGCGGTGCTGATCTCGGGCGGACCGTGATGATCGCGATGGCCGGGATGCTGTTCGCCGGCAACAAGGTCTTCAGCTCGATGGGGATCGGCGCGATGATCATGGTCTTCGCCGCCATGGTCGGCTCGCTGACCGTGCTGCCCGCCGTGCTGGGCAAGCTCGGGCGACCGCGTGGACAAGGCTTTGGGCGCACCCTGCTTCGGCGCGTGAAGGGCGAGCGCAGTCGCGGGCCTGGGGCCGTGCTCGCCCGCGCGCTGCGCTTCCCCGCCGTCTCGGCGGCGCTCGCGGGCGGCGCGCTGCTGGTGATGGCCTCGCCGGTGCTGGGCATGCACATGAAGCTGCTGAGCTTCACCGACCTGCCGCAGAACATGCAGATCGTGAAGAGCTACGAGAAGGTCCAGAAGCAGTTCCCCGGCGCTCAGATCCCGGCCGTGGTCGTGGTGCGGCGCGACGACGTGCGCGCGCCGGAGGTGCGCCAGGCGATCGCGAGCCTCGAGCGAGGGCGCTCGCCAGCCACCAGATGTTCAGCCCGATCGAGACCAAGGTGAACTCGGCCACACCGTCGAGACGGGTGGAGATCCCGCTGGCGGGCGACGGCGAGAACAAGGCGTCGATGTCGGCGCTGGCGACGCTGCGCGAGCAGGTGATCCCGGCCACGCTCGGCAAGGTCGCCGGCGTGGACGACGCGGTGACCGGCTCGACCGCCGGTGACCACGACTTCCGGCAGAATCAAGCAGCACGGGCCGATCGTGTTCGCGTTCGTGCTCGGGCTGGCGTTCCTGCTGCTGCTGTTCACGTTCAGGTCGATCGTGATCCCGCTGACGGCGATCGCTGCTCAACCTGCTCTCGGTCGGAGCGGCCTACGGCGCGCTCGTCTGGATCTTCCAGGACGGCCGCCCCCAGGGTCTCCTCGACTTCCACTCGAACGGGGCGCGTCACTCTGGCTGCCGCTGTTCCTGTTCGTGGTCCTGTTCGGCCTCTCGATGGACTACCACGTGTTCATCCTCAGCCGCATCAAGGAGCTCGTGGATCGCGGCATGCCGACCGAGCGAGGCCGTGTCGCGCGGGCATCGCCTCCACGGCCAGCACGGTCACGGGCGCCGCGGTGATGGTCGCGGTGTTCGCGATCTTCGTCAGGCTCCGTACGCTCGACATCAAGCAGATGGGCGTGGGCCTGGCGGTCGCCGTGCTGATCGACGCGACGATCATCCGTGGCGTCCTGCTGCCGGCGACGATGAAGCTGCTCGGCGACTGGAACTGGTACCTGCCGCGCTGGCTCGGGTGGCTGCCGCGCGTCGACGTGGTGAGCGGGTGCCGTCGCGGGCCGGCGCGCCGAGGCGGACTCAGGTCGAGTGACCACCGCCGGGGCGAGGGGTGAAATAGGCACGGTGAGCTCGGAACCGCTGCAGCAGGCTTTGCGGGTTCTCGTCGTGGACGACCACGCAGAGCTTCCGCCGCTGCGCGCGTGCGCTCCTCCGCGGAGGGCTTCGAGATCGTCGGCGAGGCGGAGGACGGCGCCACGGCGCTCGCCTCGCCGGCGAGTTCGCGCCCGAGGTCGTGCTGCTCGACATCCAGCTCCCGGACATCGACGGCTTCGAGGTGGCCGCCCGGCTGCTCGCCCGTGACCGCGAGCTCAGGATCGTGCTCGTCTCGAGCCGCGACCGCTGCACTACGGCGGCGCTGGTCGAGGCGAGCGGCGCGACGGGTTCATCACGAAGGGCGAGCTGTCCGGAGGGACGCTCGAGAGCGTGCTCGGGTGATCGAACGTCTGCCGCGAGCGGCCACCGCGCGGGCGACTCCCGCACGAGGGATGGGCCGCGCCCGCTGCCGGCGTGGCTCGTCTTCGGGCTCGCCGCAGCGGCGCTCGCGGCCACCGCGGCGGCGGTCTACATGACCGCCGTCAGCACCACGCGCCGGTGCCGGTCGGCCACGCCGTGCTGACGGTCGTCGTCTGCCTGGCTTCGTCGGCACCGGCCTGCTGGCGCTGCGGCGCGGCCATACGGCCGTTTCGGCCTGCTGCTCGCCGCGGTCGGCTTCGCGTCGCTCCTCGGTGCGCTGCACGACGCGAACGGGGCGCTCGCCCTACACGATCGGCGTGCTCACCGCCAACGTCGTCTTCGCGGTGATCGTCCACGCGCTGCTCGCGTTTCCGGAGGGCCGGCTCGGCTCGCGCACCAGCCGCCTGCTCGTCGTCGCCGCGTACGTCGACGTGCTCGTGCTGCAGGCGGTCGCGGTCCTGTTCGACCCGCTCACCCGCTGGCACAGCGACCATCCCCGGAACGTCGCGCTCGTCGCACGCGACAGACGCTCGCGACCGGGCTCGAGGAGCTCGAGGCGGCGATCGCGATCGGCATCGCGCTCGCCGTCGTCTGCGTCCTCGTCCGCCGCGCCCGGGCGGCGACGCCGGCCGCGCGCCGGCAGCTGACGCCGGTGCTTCGGCGGGAGGGTCGCGCTGCTCTTCTTCGCGTCGGGCTCGTGCTCGCGCCGATCTCCTCTCGGCTGGCGGTGGTCGGCATCGGCCTCGGCCTGCTCGCGTCGCTCGCGCTCCCGGCCGCCTTCCTCGGCGTCATGTCAGGGCCGGCTGTCGCGGGCCGCCGTCGGCGACCTGCTCGTGGAGCTGCACGAGGCGACGGCGGCACCCGGCCTCGAGGACGCGCTGCGGCGCGCGCTCGGCGACCCGGCGCTCGAGCTGGCCCGCCTGCGGCCGACGACCGCTACGTCGACGCGGCCGGAGAGCGCGCTCGCTCTCCCGACCGGGCGACGCGCGCGTCGCCACCCCGATCCTGCATCACGGCGAGCCGGTCGGCATCCTCGTCCACGACCGGGCGCTGCGCACTGCGCCCCGAGCTCCTCGACGCGGTCAGCGCCGCGGCCGGTTTCGCCCTCGCGAACGAGCGCGCGCTCGAGACGTTGCAGCGGATGGAGCTGCGAAACAGCGTCCTGCTCGACGCGATCCCCGACCCGTGTTCCGCCTCAGCCGCGACGGCACCTATCTCGATGTCCGGGCCGACGACCTCGGCGGCTCTGCCTGCCCGCCGCGGAGCTCATCGGCACCAACGTCTGCGACTTCCTGCCGCCGGAAGTCGCGGACACGGCTCGCGTGCATCGCGCAGGCGCTCGACACGGGAGCGATGAAGTCGTTCGAGTACGAGCTCGAGATCGAGGGCGTTCCGCGCCACTTCGAGTTCCGGATGGTGCCGAGCGGCGGGGGCGAGGTCGTGACGATCGTGCGCGACTTCACCGAGCAGCGGCGGGCCGAGGAGGAGCTGCGCCGCCTCGCCGACGAGCAGGCGGCGCTGCGGCGCGTGGCGACGCTCGTCGCCGCCGACATCGCCCCGGAGCAGGTGTTCCAGGCGTGACGGAGGAGGTCTGCGGCTGCTGCGGCTTCCGTCGGCCGTGCTCCTGCGCTTCGAGAGCGGCGAGGACGGCGACGATCGTCGCGCGGTTCGGCGCGCCGGCTCGACGACTTCGTGGTCGGAACGGTCATCGACCCGAGGAGGGGCTCGCATCGACGGGTGTCCTGCGAACCGGGCTGCCCGCGCGCGTCGGACTTACGACGGAGTGCCCGGCGAGATCGCGGCGCGTGCGAGCACGGGTGCGCATCCGCGTCGCCGTGCCGATCAGCGTCGCCGGGGCGACGTGGGGCGCGCTGGTCGCGACCTGCGGGCAGACGAGACCTGAGCCGGCGCGGACGGAGCGCCGGCTGCAGGCGTTCGCCGAGCTGGTCGCGCTGGGCGTCGCGAGCGCGCAGGCGCGCGACGAGCTCGCGGCCTCGCGGCTGCGGATCATCGAGGCCGGCGACGCCGAGCGGCGCCGGATCGAGCGCAACCTCCACGACGGCGCCCAGCAGCGGCTCGTCGCGCTCTCCGTCGCGCTGCGGCTCGCTCCAGGACAAGATCGCCACCGCGCCGGGGGAGGCCGAGGAGCTGCTCGCGTTCGCCGCCGAGGAGCTGGCCGAGGCGCTGACGGAGCTGCGCGAGCTGGCGCAGGGCATCCACCCGGCCGTCCTCACCGAGCGCGGCCTCGAGGCGGCGCTCGAGGTGCTGGCCGCGCGCACGCCGCTGCCGGTCACGCTCGACGTCGACCTGCCGGATCGGCTGCCGAGCCGGTCGAGGCGGCCGCGTACTACGTCGTCTCGGAGGCGCTCGCGAACATCGTCAAGCACGCCGGCGCCGAGCTCCGCGCGCGTGCGCGCGCAGCGCGTCGACGGCACGCGCCGTGATCGAGGTCGCAGACGACGGCGCCGGCGGCGCCGACCTGGACGGCGGCTCCGGCCTCTGCGGCCTGCGCGACCGCGTCGAGACGCTCGCCGGCCGCCTCGACATCCAGAGCGCGCCCGGCCGCGGCACCCGCATCCGCGCCGAGCTGCCGTGTCGCACGCAGCCTGGCGGGCGGGACGGGACGATGACGCTCACCTTCCTCTTCAGCGACATCGAGGACTCGACCGGCCTCGCCGCCCGGCTCCGCGACGGGTACGCGCCCGTGCTCGACGATGCCCGCGGGCTGCTGCGGCACGGCGTCGCGCCGCCGCCGGGCGCGAGATCGACTGCCGCGGCGACGAGCTCTTCTGCGTCTTCGACCACCCGGAGCCGGCCGCCGCCGCGGCGCGCGCGGTGCAGCGGGCGTTCGGGGCGCATCCGTGGCCTGCGGGTGAGAGCGTGCGCGTGCGCTTCGGCCTGCACACCGGCGACGCCGAGCGCCCCCGGCGGCGGCTACGTCGGGATCGACGTCCACCGCGCCGCGCGCATCTGCCAGGCGGCCCACGGCGGCCAGGTGCTCGCCTCGCAGGACGCCGCCCGGCTGCTGCGCTCGCCGACGCGCGACCTGGGCGAGTACGACTTCAGCGGCCTGCGCGAGCCCGAGCGGATCTTCCAGCTCGTCGCCGACGGCCTCCCGGCCGACTTCCCGCCCCTGCGCAACGCGCGCGAGCACACCGACGCCCTGCGGGCCGTGATCGCCGACGACTCGACGCTGCTTCGCGAGGGGCTCGCGCGCCTGCTCGAGGAGGCGGGCATCGACGTGGTCGGCCAGGCCCGGACCGCCGACGAGCTGATGCTGAAGGTGCGCAGCTACAACCCCGACGTCGCGATCGTCGACATCCGCATGCCGCCGACCCAGACCGACGAGGGCATCCGCGCCGCGCCGCGAGATCCGGGCCAAGCACCCGGGGACGGGCGTGCTCGTGCTCTCCCAGCACGTCGCCCACACCTACGCGGTCGAGCTGCTCGACGAGAGCGCCGAGGGCCTCGGCTACCTGCTCAAGGACCGCGTCTCCGACCTGGACGAGTTCACCGGCGGCGGTGCGCCGCGTCGCCGAGGGCGGCTCGGCGCTCGACCCGCTCGTCGTCTCCGAGCTCGTCGGCCGCAGCCGCCGCGACGACCCGGTGGAGCGGCTCTCGCCGCGCGAGCGGGAGGTGCTCGAGCTGATGGCCGAGGGCCGCGCGAACCACGCGATCGGCCAGCGGCTCTTCATCTCGCCCCGCGCCGTCGAGAAGCACATCACGAGCATCTTCGTGAAGCTCGGCCTGCCCGCGGCCCCCGAGGACCACCGCCGCGTGCTCGCCGTCCTGCGCTTCCTCGGCTCCTAGCCGAGTTCGGATAGCCGCACCCGCGAAAACGGGTGCGCCCTACTGCGCGGCGCATGCGCCGACGGCGACCCTTTCGGGGTGATCGATGAAGGGGGATTTCGATGAGTACGACATTGCAAACGGGGCTCGACCTCCGACGGCTTCGCCTCGAGCTCGCTGGAGAGGTCATCGGCCCGGACGATGCCGCGTACGAGGCTGCGCGTAGGGTCTTCGACCCGAAGATCGACAAGCATCCGGCCGCGATCGTTCGGCCCGTCGACGATGCGGCAGTGGCGTCCGTCGTGTCGCTTGCACACGAGAGCGGAGTCGAGCTCGCTGTGCGGAGCGGCGGGCACAGCCTCGCCGGCCACGGCACGAGCGAAGGCGGGCTCGTGCTCGACCTGCGCTGGCATGGACGGCGCTCGAGATCGATGCGCGACGCGCGCACGCGCCTGGGCGAGGCGGGCCTCACGGCGGGCCGAGGTAACGCGGCGCGCCGGCGCGCACGGCCTCGCGATCGGCTTCGGCGACACCGGCTCGGTCGGCATCGGCGGCCTCACGCTCGGCGGCGGCATCGGCTACCTCGTGCGCAAGCACGGCCTGACGATCGACAACCTGCTCGCCGCCGACGTCGTCACCGCCGACGGCGAGCTGCTGCACGTCGACGCCGAGACGCCATCCGGACCTGTTCTGGGCGATCCGCGGCGGCGGCGGCAACTTCGGCGTCGTGACGCGGTTCCAGTTCCGGCTGCACCCGAGTCGGCCACGGTCGTCGGCGGGCATGCTCGTCCTGCCCGCGACGCCGGACGACGATCGCCGGCGTTCGTCGCCGCGGCCGAGGCGGCGCCGGAGGAGCTGTCGACGATCGCCAACGTCATGCCCGCGCCGCCGATGCCGTTCCTGCCGCCGGAGCTGCACGGCCGGCTCGTGTGCTCGCGATGCTCGTGTATGCCGGGCCGACGTCGAGGCGGGCGAGCGGGCGCTCGCGCCGTTCCGCGCGCTCGCGGAGCCGCTGGCCGACATGGTGCGGCCGATGCCCGTACCCGGAGATGTATCCGCCGGACGACGCCGCGACTACCACCCGCTCGCGGTCTGCGCGGACGATGTTCGTCGACGCGGTCGACGACGGACGGCTGCCGCGGCGATCCTCGGGCGGATCGCGGCATCGACGCGCGCAGATGCGCCGTGGCTCAGCTGCGCGTGCTCGGCGGCGCGATGGCGCGCGTCCCGGCCGACGCGACGGCGTTCGCCCACCGCGCGCGGCGGATCATGGTCAACGTCGCCGCCGTCTACGACGACGCCGGACGAGGCGCCCGCGCACGAGGCCTGGGTCGACGGCTTCGCGGACGCGCTCCGCGCAGGACGACGCCGGCGCGTACGTGAACTTCCTCGGCGACGAGGGCGAGGAGCGGGTCGCGCGCGGCCTACCCGGGCGCGACGTGGGACCGGCTGGCCGCGGTCAAGCGACGCTACGACCCGGACAACCTGTTCCGCCTGAACCAGAACATCCCGCCGGCGGAGTCGGAAGCTCGGATAGCGCGCACGCCGATGACGCGACACACAGCGGAAGCTGACCGGAGTCGAGGCGCGTGCCCGGAGGCTGGCGGGCGTGGTACTCTCGACCGCCTGCGGCCGCGGCTGGCACAGGCGCGTGACCGCCGGGATGGTCAAGGCGGAGGCAGGCGCTCGAGGAGCTCGACTTCCAGCTCACCGAGCTGTTCGACACGCCGAATGACCGGGGTCCAGGTAGGCCGCGTGACGCGCGGCTGACGCGGATCCGACCGCCGCTGGCCCGGGTTGCCGAGCGCCATTCGCTGGTCGTCGAGGCGACCGGCGTCCTCGCGCTGTACGCGCTTTACGAGGCGACGCGCGGCCTGATCGCAGGCGATCGCGGAGCAGCCCTTCGAGCATGCACATGACGTCGCGTCGCTCGAGCGCTCGCTGCACGTGTTCGTCGAAGGCCAGGTTCAGGCCGCGGCCGGCGCGCTTCCCGGACTGATCGGGCTGCTCGGACTGCTCTACCTGACGCTCCACCTCATCGGTCACAGGCGTGTACCTGCTCTGGCTCCATCGCCGGCGGCCCGGCGCATTCCCGGTCGTTCGGACGACCCTGCTGATCGCCAGCGCGCTCGCGCTAATCGGCTACGTCGTGTTCCCGACTGCGCCGCCTCGGCTGCCGGCGCTTGGGATCGCCGACACGATCTCCGGCGGTCAGCGTCGACCTCGATCACGGCCTCGATCAGCTCGCTCTACAACCCGTTCGCAGCCGTGCCGAGCATGCACGTCGGCTACGCGGTCATCGTCGGCGCGAGCCTCGTGCTTCACCGGCAGGCGCCGCTCGCTTTACGTGCTCGGGCTTCTCTATCCGGCGCTCGTCCTGTTCGTGGTCGTGGCGACCGGCAACCACTTCATCATGGACGCGGTCGCGGGAGCGACGGTTGCAGCAATCGCCGGAGCGCTCGCGCGAACGGTCACACGCGACGAACGTCATCCCGAAGTCGTGAAGGGCTCTACCCGCAGCGCAATCCCAGCGGCTGTCGAACGCGTCGTTTCAATTCTTCTCGTCGGCCTGAACCGTGTCGAGGAAAGCCAGCACGCGCTCGATGAGCAATGCCGCAGCCGCGGCGTCGTACGCCGGGAGCGAAGAGTCGGCGAAGAGGTGTTCGTCCCCCGGGTAGAGGAACAGCTCGGCGCTGCTCGGTCGACTCGACGAGCGCCTGCGCGGCCTCGAAATCTTCGGCGAAGAACGGGTCGGCGTCCTTGCCGTGCACCTGCACTGGAACGCCCTCGGGCCACGCGTCCCCGAACTCCGAGACTGGGAGGCACGAGTACATGAGCAAGGCCCCGCGGGCGCCGGGCCGGGTCTGCGCGAGTTGCTGGGCGATCATGACTCCGGAGGAGAAGCCGGCGTAGACGACGTCGGGGCCGGTCCCCTCGGCGGCGGTCACGCCGCGCTCGGCCAGCGCGCCGAACCCCGCTTCGCGCGCGAACGCCATGCCCTCCTCGATGGTGTCGAAGCGGCGCCCGTCGAACAGGTCTGGTGTATGGACGGTGTGCCCCGCCTGCCGCAACTCGTCGGCGAACGACTGGACTCCCTCGGTCAGTCCCTGGACGTGGTGGTACAGCACAACCTCGGTCATCTCAGATCCTCCTGAAGTTTGATCCATTAAATTGGAACATTCTGCGATGTTAGTCTGTTCGTGTCATGGCTGTCAACTCGCCTCCGCCTGACTACGACCTCGCCGACCGAATCGTGCTCACCGAGGCCTCCCAGGTGAAGGCGCTCGGCCATCCCCTCCGCAACACGATCCTGGGCCTGCTCCATGAGCGGGCGGCCACCGTGAGCGAGCTCGCGGTCGCTGTCGACCGCCCGAAGAGCACGGTTGCCCACCACGTCAAGGTGCTTGCCGAGGCCGGACTGGTGCAGGTGGTGAGGACCCGGCGGGTGCGAGCGATCGAGGAGCGTTTCTACGGCCGCTCGGCACGGATGTTCTACGTCAGCGTCGAGCGGAGCGGGGACGGCGACGACCTGCCTCGCGACTTCAACGACTTCGAGGTCGCAGCTCGAGAGTCGACCGGGGCCTACCGTGACGGCAAGCTGTGGGGTTTCATCCGCCACGCCCGCATCTCGGAGGCGCAGGCGTCGGACTTCTGGGAGCGTATGGCCGAGCTGGTGGCGGAGTTCGACCAGCTACCGCGGTCAGGCGAGACCGTGTATGGATTCGCGGTCGGCGTCTATCCGACTGACCATCCGACGCTACCGGGCGGTGAGTAAGACGACCCTGTGGCGATCGGGCCAACAGTGGCCGCGATGCGCGCGGTTGGCCTAGCCGAACGTGAAGCAGTACGCCTCGACGTCGGGAGCGAGGAACGTGATCTCGAACGTACGGTCGGTGATCGATCCGCGCTCGCGGATCAACTGATATAGGCGCTGCTGGGTCAACGTTCCCTGTCCCTGTTCGTCGACGTCGAGTCCGTGAGCATCGTCCGGGGGCTCTCCGTCGACGAGCACTCGAAACGGCACGGACGTACCTCGAGTACGCGGACCCATGACGAGATTGACGTCGCGCGCGTGAAAGCGAAAGACGATCCGTCCATCGGCTCCGTGCAACACGCTCGCTCCACTCCCGACCGTCCAGTCTCCCAGGAGTGTCCACTGGTTCAGCCGCAACCGCTCCGGCGCAACACCAGATGCGAAGTTCCGAGCCTGCGCGGAGCCGAGGTACGTCTCGGGCGATTGCAGGTTCGCCCAGTCGGCCTGAGCCTCGAAACCATCGCCGGCGACGGAGACGAGATCGTCGGCGATGCCGTCGCGCCCGGCCTCGCGCAACAACATCTGGATGACGCGTTCGCACTCTTCGTACCCACCCTCGCCGAACTGATGGTGGCGGATCCGTCCTTCCGCGTCGGCGATGTACGCGGCCGGCCAGTACTGGTTGCTGAAGGCGCGCCAGACCGCGTAGTCGGGGTCGAGCGCGATCGGATACTCGACGTTCAGGTTCTTCGCCGCCCAACGCACGTTCTCGTCGTCGTGTTCGAACGGGAACTCGGGCGTGTGGACGCCGACCACGACCAGTCCGTGATCCTCGTACTTGTCGGCCCACGCGCGGACATAGCCGAGCGTGCGGAGCCAGTTGATGCAGGTGTACGTCCAGAAGTCGGCGAGCACGACCTTCCCGCGCAGGCCCTCGGCGGTGAGAGGCTCCGAATTGAGCCAGCCGGTTGCCCCGTCGAAGCCGGGCAGATAGCTCTCTGCGGACAACAGGCCGTGGCGGCTCCCGCCGAAGAGGCTCACTTCGCGCCGCCCAGTTCGAGGACGGCATCTGTCGGAGACGCGGCCAGGTCTGTTCCCTCCTTCACCTCTGTTGAGCTCGTCAGATCTCCTTTCAGCGAAGCGCCTTGAATGCCGCTCGTACCTCGGTCGCGAAGAGCTCCGGCTCCTCCCAGGCGGCGAAGTGGCCGCCCTTGTCGACCTCGTTGAAGTACGCGAGCGTCGGATAGGCGGCCTCGACCCAGGTGCGCGGGCTCCGCCAGATCTCGCCGGGGAACGTCGTGAAGCCGACCGGGATCTTGACCTCCGGAGGAGCCTGGCCGGCCGCCTGCGCTGCTGCAGCGGCTTGTCCGTTCTCCCAGTACGAACGGGCCGCCGAAGCCCCGGTGCCCGTCAGCCAGTACGCCGTGATGTTGTCGAGGATGTTGTCGCGAGTGAGATTGCCCGACGGCTCCCCGCCGCCGAAGGCGCCGGCGATCTTGTAGTAGGCGTCCGTGTCGTGGTCGAGCATCCAGGCGGCGAGAGCGACGGGTGAATCGAGCAGGGCGTAGCCGATCGTCTGCGGCCGCGTGGCCATCTCCAGGAAGTAGCCGAACCCGGACGCCCTGAACGTTGCGATCGCGTCGAGCGCGGCACGTTCCTCCTCGGTGTCCCCGGGCATGGGGCTCCCGGCCAGGATCGTCACGAGCAAGTTCGTGTGGATGCCGAGCAGCCCGTCGGGTGCCTGGCGGCCCATCGCATCGGTGACCGACGCGCCGACGTCGCCGCCCTGGGCGACGTAGCGGGCGTAGCCGAGGCGGCGCATCAACTCCGCCCAGGCTTTCGCGATGCGGCCCACGTTCCAGCCAATCTCGGCCGGCTCGCCTGAGAAGCCGTAGCCGGGCAGGGAGGGCAGCACGAGGTGGAACGCGTCCTCGGCGCTGCCGCCGTGCGCGGTCGGGTCGGTGAGCGGGCCGACCGAGTCCAGCAGCTCGATCACCGAACCGGGCCAGCCGTGCGTCATGACCAGCGGCAGCGCGTCGTCGTGCTGCGACTTGACGTGGATGAAGTGGATCTCGACGCCGTCGATCTCGGTTGTGAACTGCGGCAGCGCGTTCAGCCGCGTCTCGATCCTCCCGAAGTCGTAATCCTCGGCCCAGTAGCGGGCGAGCTCACGCAGCGGCGCGAGCTGCACGCCCTGCGACCGATCCGCGACGAGCTCCTTGGTGGGCCAGCGCGTCGCGGCGATGCGCCGGCGCAGGTCGTCGATCTTCTCCTTTGCAATCTCGACCTGGAACGGCCGGATCTCGGTTGCGGTCTCGACGGTGGTGCTCATGACGACCTCCTTCGTTTGTTGGCACACCGATCAACGCAATGACCTAGAGGCGGCGAACCTCGGTGGTGACGAGTTCCGGCTCCTGCCAGGCCGCGAAGTGATTTGCCTCGTCGACTTCGTTGAAGTAAATGAGGTTTCGGGTAGGCCTGATCAGTCCAGCTACGGGGCGCCCGATAGAGCTCTCGCGACAAGACGCTCACGGCAGCCGGAACCGTAACTCCTGTTGCCTCTGGGTGCGGCCCCGCGCACCGTGGAGTGGCACCTGCACAAGGTCTTCATGAAGCTCGACATCAGTCCACGACGAGACCTCCGCAGTGCGCTCCCGCGCGCCGAGTGCGTGCCGCCGCTGGTCTAATACGCCTTGCTTGCCGTGACGAACGCGACTTTGGAGCAACGAGCGACACCCCTGCCGGTTGGAACGCAGGCGCCGGAGTTCACGCTCTCCTCGACCCCGAACCAGAAGATCTCGCTGTCCGACTTTCGCGGGCAGCCCACAATCCTTGTCTTCTACCCAGAGGACTGGAGCCCCGTTTGCTCCGATCAGTTGGCGCTCTACCAGGAACTGCTACCGGAGTTCCAGAAGTTCAACGCCCAGCTGTTGGCGATCTCGGTCGACGGCGTCTGGTCTCACCTCGCGTTCGCGAACGATCGACATCTCCGATTCCCGTTGCTCGCCGACTTCGAGCCCAAGGGAAAGGTCGCGAGGACGTACGGCGTCTACCGGCACGAGGACGGCACGAGCGAACGTGCCCTTTACGTGATCGACCGCGACGGGGTGGTGCGCTGGAGCTATGTGTCGCCCGTCGGGATCAATCCCGGAGCCGACGGGATCCTTCGCGCCCTCGAAAACCTCGGAACGGAGGTGAGCTCATGAGGACACAGTGGGCCTCCGAACTGACACTGCCGGTCAGTGCGCAGCGGGACCACATCCAGGGGCCGGCGGACGCGCCGGTGACTCTCCTCGAGTACGGCGACTACGAGTGCCCGTACTGCGGCGCCGCCTATCCGATCATCAAGCAGGTTCAGGCGCGAATGGGAGACCGACTCCGATTCGTCTTCCGCAACTTTCCTATCACGACCTCGCACCCGCACAGCGAGCACGCGGCGGAGGCGGCCGAGGCGGCGGCGACCCAGGGAAAGTTCTGGGAGATGCACGATCACCTCTACGAAAACCAGCAGCGGCTGACAGACCCCGACCTGCACGCGTATGCCGAGGAGGTCGGGCTCGACGTCGCGCGATTCGACCGCGACCTGGCCGAGCATGTCCCCGCCGACCGAGTTCACGAAGACTTCATGAGCGGAGTCCGCAGCGGCGTCAACGGCACGCCGAGCTTCTATGTCAACGGCGCCAAGTACGAGGGCAGTTATGCGGTCGACGATTTGGTCGCCGAGCTCGAGCGCGTCGCCTCGCTCTCGGACGGCTAGGTACGTCTCGAACGCGCGAGGTACCTTCGTCGCGTGCGCGTGACGATTCTCGGGAGTGGGGGTGGCGCGCCGTCTTCGGCGCGCGAGACGAGTTGCGTGCTGGTACGCGACCGCGAGCGCGCACTGATCCTCGATGTCGGGACCGGCGCCCGTTGGCTGCTCGCCGACGCGGACCTTCTCGAAGGCGTCTTGCACGCCGACGTCGTCCTGACGCACTTCCACTTCGATCACGTCGCCGGTCTGCCGTACCTGCAGTTGCTCGCAACCAGGACGACGATCTGGGCGCCCGGCGCGTGGCTCTATGGGACGGCGAGTGCCGACGTCCTGGCGTCGTTACGAAGGCCGCCGATCTCTCCGAACGATGTCAGCGACGCTCCCGTGAAGGAGCTGCACGAGGGGAAACAGTCCATCGGTGGGTTCGACGTGCGCGCCGGCGCTCAGCCCCGCCACTGGGAGCCAAGCGTTGGTCTACGCGTCGACGATCAGCTTGCATACATCACCGACACGCCGTACGAGAGCTCCAGCGTCGAGCTAGCGCGCGGTGTCCGACATCTGCTCCACGAGGCATGGTCGATCTCGAGCGCGCCGAAGTCGGCGGACAAGGACGCGACCGCGGCTGACGCTGCACGCGTTGCACGCAAGGCCGACGTCGGGGATTTGACGCTCATTCACCTCAACCGGAACGTCGAGGACTTCGCGGGATTCCTCCAAGACGCGCAGGTGACCTTTGACCGTGTCGCCATCGGTGAAGACAAGATGGTGCTGACCTGAGTCATGCCGCGGCCTCGACGGACCAGATCAGCAGATCGAGGATTCGCACCTCGCTGACCTCGTAGCTGCGCCTCGCGAGCTCTCGTCGGACAGTTCGCACCGCCGCCCGATTGCGGTCCAGGTCGCGTTTGTAACCGCGTACGAGCCCGAGCGCGCGCTCTCCGAACGGAGCCTGCGCTCCGGGGTCGTCACTCTCCAGGTACTTCTGGACGACGCTGTCGAGCATGGGGATCAGCGCCGGGCGCTTTCGGTGCAGCGCCTTCGTCATCTTCGAGAAGCCGACCCCTCGGATGTCCGCGAACGAGTCGAAGAGCTGCCTCAGCGGCAGCCACGGTACTGAGCTCGCGGCTCCTGCGAGCGAAGCATCGGGCGCGACCGCCCGTAAGGCTCGCTCGATCGCGCGGCGCCGCTCGAGGACGGCCGCGATCTCGGCCGCTGAGATGCGCGCGCCGCCGCGGTTCGCCAGCCTGAGATCCGACTCGCCGAACGACGCCGGATCCGAAGCGTCGCCGACGTCATACGCCCAGCCCGCCTCTAGGAAGCCGAGCACGACCCTCAGCGGATCCTCGATGTCGACGCCGTTCCGTAGGACGACGGGACGGATCGAACTCGTCGTCACCATCAGGACCGGGCGATTACCTTCACGGGCATGCCGACCGTCGCGAACTCATATGTCCAGCGGGCCACGGCCACTGATTGGCGCACGCAGCCGTGGGAGGCGGGGAACGCCGGCACGTCCTGGAACTCGTGGAAGGCAATGCCACCGACGAACGGGAGTGCCCAGGGAAGCCACTCGCGGAATGGGACCGACCACCACCGCGGAATCTTCGCGTAGACGCTGTAGTCGCCGGGTGGGGTCGGCGTCGACGGTTTCCCGCTCGACACGGCGATCGTCCGCACGACCCGGTTATCTTCGATCAGGAGCGCCACCTGGCGGTCAATCAGGATCTCCGCGCGCTTGCCGGCACTGCCTCTCGTGAGCGGAGACGGATGTGCGGCGCTCATCAGGCGTGCGCTGGTTTGTTTGTCGAGGAGTCCTGTCCTTCCGAGCCGTTCCCACTTCTGGAACGCGAGGACCGCGTTCTGGGTCGCAGGCCCGAGACGGCCGTCGTCGTCGCCGCGCACCAGGTAGCCGAGTGCGATCAGGCTCCGCTGCAACGCCTTGACGGCAGGGTCGGGCGCGCGCAGCTTCTCCTCCGGCGGCTTCGGGACCGGTACGTCGGGGGTTTGGAGGATGCGCATGGTGACGGGACGGTTCATCGCGATGCGCGGGAACTCGGCGACGGGGGGCTTGCCGTACACCAGGAGCCGGACCGCGGTCGTACCCGGGAGCGCGGTGAGCGTGCGGACGATCTGCGAGAGCCCGGCCAGCCGATTGCCCGCGTCGCGCACGGAGCCGAAGTGCGCCTTGAGATCGACCGTGGCGACGCCGTGCGAGACCTTGACGGACCGCACGCGTGTCCCCCGAGGAAGGTACGTGCGAAAGCCAAGCGTCATTTCCGCGCGCGTCGGTCCGGTGACGAGCTGTTGCATCGCCTCGGCGGGAGTCGCGCCGGGCCGCTTCACCTGCGCGAGCTGCTCGCCCCGCAGGAAGTAGACGGAGAGCTGAGCCTGCGGAGCGGTTGCCGAGGCCGGTCCAAGTGGCGCGAGGACCGCGGCGATGGTGGCGAGCGCGATTGCCGCGAGCGGTCTGAACGGCCAGGACGTCACAGGGAATCTTTGCGCAACCCGTGTTGCGTCGACGTGAGACCGACGAGCGACGATCGCAGCGGAGCCGCCCCGTGCGACTAATTCGTGCTTACGGGCCCTCGTATTCGTCGTGACGGCGCCACCACTCGTACGGCTTCGTCTGCGGGTACTCCGCGGGTGAGTCCTCCCATTCCTCCTGGCGGCCCAGCGGTGTCACGTCGAGGAAGGTCCACACGCTTCCGAGCGCCTCGACGCCCCGTGTCGTCGTGAAGTACGTGCGAAAGACGCTGTCGCCGTCACGCAGGAATACGCTGAGGCCGAACGTCTCGCCGTCCTGGTAGACGTCGGGCTGCGGCGTCTCCGGCCCGACGCCGAAGTCGACGTTGAATTCGGTCTCGAACGACGAGTACCACGGGACCTTCCAGCCCATCCGCTTTCGGTACGCCTCGATCTTCGTCATCGGGGCGCGGGACACGAGCGCGAAGGACGTGTCGCGAGCGTGGAGGTGGGCGAGGTGGCCGATCTGGTCGACGAACATCGAACAGCCGTTGCAGCCCGCCTCCTGGTTCGGCCCGAACATGAAGTGGTAGAGGAGCAATTGCCTGCGCCCCTCGAAGAGGTCGAGCAGGCTCGCCTTGCCGTTCGGCCCGCCGAAGACGTAGTCCTTGTCCATACGGACCATCGGCAGCCTGCGACGCTTGGCGGCGAGCGCGTCGCGTGCCCGAGTGGCTTCCTTTTCGTCGGCAAGAAGCGCGTCCCGCGCTGCCTGCCACTCCGTCGCGGAGACGATCGGGGGAAGGTTCACGGCGCTCCCATCTTCATAGACGGCGCGCCACCCGGCTCCGTCAGTCTCGGAACGCTCGCGGGCGACACGGCGACCGAAAGCCCGAGAACGACCAGGGCGACCGCGAACACTGGTGCGAGCCGCGGCCCGCGTGGCAGGACCTTTTCCGCGAAGATCGCAACGGCGACCACCGCCATCCAGAAGAGGCTCATCACACCGAGGACGAACAGCACCGCCATCAGGGCGCCGGAACAGCCGACGCAGTCGAGGCCGTGCGCGAGACCGCTCCGCAAAGCGCCCCCGCCGTGTGGTGCGCTGCGGCAGCGACGGAGGCTGCGCCGCTTCAACGGCGTCAGCTCGTAGATCCCCGCGGCGACGATCACGCCACCCGCGACGTACGGGCCGCCTCGGTTCCACGCGAGCCAGCCCAGGTCGAACGCGGTCACGAGCCGGAAGAGGGCGTAGGCCACGACGCCGTATCCCGTCCAGACCGCCAGGTACCCGGCCGTGAAGAGCAGTGTCGGCACGCGGGGGGCAAGTCGTGCGACGTGCCGCGCAGCCGGCGCCGCCGAAGGCAGCATCATCGCGGCGGTCATCGTCACCCAGATTCCGAGATACCACCCGAGCCCGCCGAGGTCGGTGCCCGGGCCCGCGTCCATCCCGCGCATCCGATCGACCGTGACTGTCCACGCAACGACCGCGCCGGCGACCAGCACGACCGTCGTTCGGCTGCGAGCGATGAGGTTCTGCGTCATCCTGGCCTCCTTCCCGGTGCTCATCACGTCTAGACGTGCTGGAGGACGAAAACTCATCGGAAGCGATGAGTTTCCAGGTGGCCGTAGGTCTCATTTCCGAATCAACAGGGAAGGAGAACGAGATGCCTGAGCACAGAACAGGAACCCGCGAGCAATGGCAGGCAGCCCGAGGCGAGCTCGCCAAGCTCGAGGCGGAGGAGGCCGAGCGAAACGAGGAGATCAAGAAAAAGCGTCTCGATCTCCCCTGGGTCCCGGTCGAGAAGCAGTACGAGTTCGACACCGAAGACGGCAAGAAGTCCCTCGCCGAGCTCTTCGACGGGCGCTCACAGCTGCTCGCCTACAACGTCATGTTCGGCCCCGACTACACGCTCGGCGCCTGCCCCGGGTGCACGAGCCTGGCCGACGGTCTCGACGGCTCACTCGTCCACCTGAACCATCGCGACGTGACGCTGCTCTGCTTCTCGAGGGCGCCGATCGAGCGGCTGACCGCCTACAAGCAGCGGATGGGATGGGAGTTCCCGTACGTCTCCACCTATAACAGCGACTTTGCTTTCGACTTCGGCCTCGCGCTGGCCGAGGAGCAGGCGCAGCAGATTCCCGAGGTGAAGCAAATGATCGACGATCCGCCCGACTGGCTCGAGGAGTGGTCAGGACAGATCGGGGCTGAGCTGAAGGACGGTCTGCGCGAGAACCCGAGCTGGATCGCCTTCGCGCGCGAGAACGGGACCGTCTACCACACGTACACGGTGTCGGCGCCCGACCCGTTCGTCGCGCCGTACTTCAGTTTCCTGCTCGAGCGAGCGCCGAAGGCCCAGCCCGTCGAGCCTCGCACGTGGCGGAAGGACGAATACCCGGATTGACGCCTAGCGCCGACGGACGTGTAGGTGCACGATTGGGGTATGCGCGAGGCCGCCCAGAGGCCCGTCTCTGACGCTCCGGCGGAGCTGCTCGAGCGCGCCGCCGGATTGGAGGCGCTTTGCGAGTCGCTTGCATCGGTAAGACGCAGCGGTAGGGGGAGGGTCGTGCTCGTCGGCGGGGAGGCTGGGGTCGGAAAGACCGCGCTCCTACGACGGTTCTGCAGGGAGCGCGAAGGATCGGCCCCGATCCTCTGGGGTGGTTGCGATCCGCTGTTCACTCCGCGGCCGCTGGGCCCGCTGCTCTCGGTCGCCGAGGAAGCCGGTGGGCCGCTCGAGGAAGTCGTCACGAACGGGGCGATGCCGCACGAGCTTGCGGCGGCGCTCGTTCGTCAGCTGAGCGCGCACCCTGGAACCGTTTTCGTACTCGAGGATGTGCACTGGGCGGACGAGGCCACGCTCGATGTGCTGAAGCTGCTCGCCCGCAGAGTCGCGGCGGTGCCGGTGCTCGTCGTCGCGAGCTTCCGTGACGATGAGCTCGACCCGGGCCACCCGTTGCGGCGCGTGCTCGGGGAGCTCGCGACGAGCGCGACGGTGCGGCGGTTGAAGCTCGATCGTCTCTCTCCCGAGGCGGTCGCCCGGCTTGCACAGCCGCTCGGCGTGGATCCGGACGAGCTTTACCGCAAGACCGCAGGCAACCCCTTCTTCGTTGTCGAGGCGCTGGCCGCAGGCGTCGACGAGATACCCGACACGGTCAGGGATGCCGTGCTCGCACGCGTTGCGCGACTGAGCACGGCAGCCAGGTCGCTGCTCGAGGCGGTCGCGCTGGTGCCGCCGCAGGCCGAGCTTTGGCTCTTGGACGCGCTCGCGGAGGACGTCGGCTGTCTTCAGGAATGTCTCGCATCGGGCATGCTCGCGGCCGAGCCGTCGAGCGTTGCGTTCCGGCACGAGCTTGCCCGTCTGGCAGTCGAGGACTCGGTCGCGCCGAACCGGCGAGTCGGCTTGCACAGGGCCGCGCTCGTGGCGCTGGCCGACCCACCGAGCGGCGAGCCCGACCTCGCCCGACTCGCCCATCATGCGGAGGCGGCTCGGGACGCAGACGCGGTACTCCGTTTCGCACCCGCCGCGGCCGCACGGGCTGGCCTCGCTGGGCGCTTACCGCGAGGCTGCCGCGCAGTACGCACGTGCTCTCCGCTTCGGTCATCGCCTGTCGCTCGGTGAGCGCGCCGACCTTCTCGAGTTGCGCGCGAGCGCCTGCTACGTGACCGATGAGTACGACCAGGGGATTGCAGCGCTCCGAGAAGCGCTCGAATGCCGCACCGCGCTGGGCGACCGGCTCAGGGAAGGCGACGTGCTTCGCCGGCTCTCGGATTTCCTCTGGTGCCCGGGCCGAACTGCGGAGTCGGAGCGTCGGGCGCGCGAAGCCGTCGCGTTGCTCGAGACGCTCCCCCTCGGGAGGGAGCTGGCGATGGCCTACGCGAACCTCGCGTCGAACTGCCTCGCCGCGCAGAGGTCGGAGGAGTCTGCCGGCTGGGCCGCTCGCGCGCTCGAGCTTGCGGACCGTCTCGAAGACACGGAGATCTCCGTCTACGCACTCGCCACGCTCGGCGTCGCGACCCTCGGCGTCGGCGGCATCGCGAGGCTCGAGCAGAGTCTCGAGATCGCGCGGCGAGACGGGCTCGCCGAGCAGGTCGCGCGGGCATACGTGCTGCTCGCCGAGACAGCAGTCATCGCGCGCCGCCACGCGGCGGCGAGCAAGTACCTCGAGGCCGGAATCGGGTATTGCAGCGAGCGAGGTCTCGATCTCTTCCTGCTCTATCTGCTCGCCTTTCGGGCCCGGTTGCAGCTCGACCAGGGTCGCTGGGCCGATGCGGCCGACTCCGCTTCTGCGGTGCTTCGCATCCAGCGCACCTCGATCAATCCCCGGATCATCTCGCTCGTCGTGCTCGGCCTCGTGCGAGCGCGGCGCGGAGATCCCGGGCAATGGGACGCGCTCGACGAGGCATGGCGACTGGCGGAGCCGACCGGGGAGCTGCCACGTCTCGGCCCGGTAGCGGCAGCCAGAGCGGAGGCGGCCTGGCTGGAGGGCGACCGCGAGGCCGTTGCGGCCGCGACCGAGAATGCCCTGTCCCTCGCCGAGGAGCGGAGCTCGTGGCGGCTCGCGGGCGAGCTCGCCGAATGGCGTCGGCGCGCCGGCCTCGACGAAAAAGCGCCCGAAGGAGCTGCCGAGCCATACGCGCTCGAGCTCGCCGGTGACTGGGCGCGGGCGGCCGACGCCTGGGCCGCGATCGGCTGCCCGTACGAGGCAGCGCTCGCACTGGCGGCGGCCGACGACGAGAAGGCGCTGCGGCGTTCGCTCGCCGAACTGCAACAGCTGGGCGCTCGCCCGGCTGCGGCGATCGTGGCTCGGCGGCTGCGCGAGCGTGGGGTGCGCGGTCTCCCACGAGGGCCCCGCGCCGCGACACGCGCGAACCCGGCCGGTCTGACGGCGCGCCAACTGGAGGTACTTGCGCTGCTCGCGGAGGGGCTCACGAACTCGCAGATCGCCGATCGCCTCGTCGTTTCGCAGCGGACTGTCGACCACCACGTTGCGACGACCCTGCAAAAGCTCGCCGTCCGCACGCGCGCCGAGGCGAGCGCCCGAGCCGTGCGGCTCGGCCTCGCCGGCCAAGATAGGTAGCCAGGCTCGCGAAATGTAGGCAGGCCCACCGATGCCGTGGCGGGTCCGACTCCGCATCCTCGATTGGCAGGAGAAACGCGAGCCGAGGAGGAGCGATGCCGCGGTATGTAATCGAACGCACTTTTCCCACCGGGTTGGGCATCCCCGCGAACCCAGCGGGGGCAGTCGAGTGCCGCAACGTGGTCGATTGCAACGCGGAGGAGGGCGTCACGTGGCTGCAGTCGTACGTCAGCGCGAACGACAAGGCGACGTTCTGTGTCTACGAGGCGCCCAGTCCGGAGGCGATCAGGCGGGCGGCGGCCCGTAACGGACTGCCGGTCGATCGGATCACCCAGGTCCGCGTTCTCGATCCCCATTTCGTTGGATGAGGAGGTTCGAACCATGCGAAAGGCACACTTTCGGATCGCGCTCGGCGCCACGCTCGTCGGGCTGGTCGCACTCACGATTCTGCTGACGTCGATCTCGTTCGCGTCGGCCGGTGATGAGCATTCGTTGACGGCGGTGGCTGCTCAGGCAACGGCCCGCTTCCACGACCTCGACCAGGCACAGCACGCAGGGTGGAACACCCTGGTCAAGGACAAGTTCGGCGTCGTCTGCATCGACAACCAGCCGGTCGGCGCTATGGGCGTTCACTGGGCGAATGGACCGCTCCTCGGCGATGCCGTTCTCGATCCGACCCGGCCCGAGGCGCTCGTCTACGCCCCGAACGCCAACGGACAGCCGAAGCTGGCCGCGCTCGAGTACATCGTCTTCGCGTCTGCGTGGACGGCCGCCGGGCACACGGGTCCACCCGAGCTCTTCGGGCAGCCGTTCTTCTTCTCGCCGGACGGGAACCGCTTCGGGATCCCGGCCTTCTGGGCGCTCCATGTCTGGATCTGGCACCCGAACCCGGCCGGGACGTTCCAGCCGTGGAATCCGCGGGTGCACTGCCCCTGAACACGCTGACGGTAGGGGCGGCGGCTCGGCCGTCGCCCCTAAACCTCTCCCAGGTCCCTTAGCGTCGTCGGCTCACGGCACGAGCACGAGCTTTCCATTCGCCGCCGAGCTCTCGAGCAGCTCGTGTGCGCGGCGCGCGTCGGTGAGCGGCATGCGCTCGGCCACGACCGGGTGGATCTCGCCCCGACGAAGCAGCTCGAGCAACGCGAGGAAGTCCTCCCGGAACTCTTCCGGGTCCCGGGGACCTCCACCCACTGGAAGCGGGTGGCGACTTCCCACGGGAAGCAGCTGGTGTCCCTCGCGCAGCTTCTGGATCCGGTAGGCCGACACCCGCCGGCGGGGCGAGAGCAAGCCCCAAAGCGCGACGGTCGCGGTGGCCGCGTACCACTCGACCCACCCTCGCCAACTCTTGTGTCCGTGCACAATCGTGGCGGAGTGGCCGTAGAGGACGAGCCGTCCGCCGGGCCGCAGCGCGCGGAAGGAACGAAGCGACACCGCGCCGCCGAGCCCGTCGAGCACGACGTCGACGCCTTTCCCGGGGAGCTCGCGCACGCGGGCCAGGAAGTCCTCATGTTGGTAGTCGATCGCTACAGCGCCGAGCCGCTCGACCGCGGTGCGGTCGCGAGCGGAACAGGTCCCATACAGGCGAACCCCGGCCAGCGAGCCGAGCTCGAGCACCGCGGTGCCCACTCTGCCGGCCGCGCCGTGCACGAGCACCGTCTCGCCGCTCTTCACCTCCGCCGTGCGGTGAAGCAGCTGATAGGCGGTCATGTAAGTCAGCACGAGGCTGACGACTTCCGCCGGGTCGAGTTCCTCGGGTACCGCAACCGCGTTCGCCTCCAGCACGCAGACGCGCTCCGCATCGGCGCCCCAGACGGTCAGAGCGGCGATTCGGTCTCCCTCGCGCAGCCTCGTGCAGCCCGGGCCGAGCTCCTCAACGACGCCGACGAGGTCGTAGCCGGGCGTGAACGGCGGCTTCGGCACGCCGAGATACGTGCCGGCGCGCAACTGCGCGTCGGTGAACGACACGCCGGCGGCAAGAACCCTGACACGAACCTCGCCCGGACCCGGCCGGGGAACGTCGGCCTCCACCACCTTCAAGACCTCGGGACCGCCGAAGTGATCGACGACGACGCGTTTCATCCGTTGCTGTGTTGCAGAACTCATTGCTCCTCCTTTGCGGCCACCCCGAGCGTCATCAACCTCCTTGGGCCTGTGAGGCATGTCACGATCGCGACGCGCGCGTCATCGGTGGAATGCCCGTCCGCGGTCAGTGTTTTCTACTGAGTTGGGCCGCGGGACGTGCCGGCGTCCCGGCCAATTCAGGGCCGCAACAGTATCCGGCTCAGGTCTGTTATTGATACCGCGCCCAGGCGCCCCGTCGCCGTCTCGTGACAAGGGGGATCACGATGTCCCGATTCGTCCGCAGCCGTTCTTCGCTCGGCGCGGCGGCCGTTGCTGCAATCGCCGCCGCGATCGTCCTCGCACCGGCGGGAGCGGCGCCGCCGCAGGCCGACACCTGCTTCGGCGGCCCACCGATCGGGCCTGCCTGCGGGACGCTCACGGAGGCGAACCTCCACCAGCTCGTCGCGGACCTGACGCTCGCGCAGAAGGTCGGGCTCGTGCACGGCCAGGCCGAGACGACTGATCCGCAGTTCGGCTGCGGCAACACCGGCCAGCCGGACGCCTTCCCGGTGATCAACCCGGGTGCGACCGGGGCGGCGCTCGTCGCCGGCTGCGTCGGCCAGGCCGGCATCAACAACGGCGTGAAGAGCCTCGGTATCCCGCCGCTTCGGCAGACGGACGGTCCTGCCGGCGTGCGGCTCAGTCACCAGGAGACGGGCCTTCCGGCGCCGGTCGGGTTGACGGCGACGTTCGACCGCTCTGCGGCGAACGCGTACGGCGTGGTGATCGGCCGCGAGGGCCGCGCGACGAATCAGGACGTGCTTTACGCGCCGATGATCAACCAGGTCGCGTTCGTCACGGCCGGGCGCAACTTCGAGACGCTCGGCGAGGATCCGTTCCTCGCGGGCGAGCTCGTCGCGGACGAGACGCGGGGCGTTCAGCGCGAGGGTCTGATCGTGACGTTGAAGCACATGGCAATGAATGACTTCGAGAACGCGCGCACGAACACGGCGATCAAGCTCGACGAGCGGATGCTTCACGAGCTCGAGCTGCAGGCGTTCGAGAAGGGCATCCAGGAGGGGCACGCGGGCTCGATCATGTGCGCGTACAGCCGCATCAGCCAATCGGACACGGGCTTCGATACCTACTCGTGCGGCAACAACCTGCTGCTCAACACGATCGCGCGCCAGGAGCTCGGCTTCACCGGCTGGGTGCTGACCGATTTCGGCGCCGTGCACAGGCTCAGCGACATCCTCGGCGGCGTCGACTCTGCGATGCCGAACGGGAACGTTGCGGGCATCAGGGACGAGCCGAACCCCGGCAACCTGGCCGATCCACCGTTCAACAACAACGTCTTCGCGGCCGGCGCCAGCTTCCCCCAGAGCATCGTCGGGAATGGCAAGACCCTGACCGAGGCTGTCCTGAACGGGACGAACGCGATCGCGGTGAACGGCAACTACCCGCCGATTCCCGCCGTCAGCGGCGCCGATTGGGCGACGGCACTCGACCGAGCCGTCTTCCACATCCTCACGTCGATGAACCGTGCGCGGTTGCTCGAGGGAACGCCGTACGGCTCGCAGAGCGGCGGATGCACGGCTGCGGCGGCGAACTGCACGCCGCTCGTGGCGGCGCGTCCGGACCTGCAGGCTCTGATGGCGCCCGACTTCGCGATCGCGAAGGACGTCGCCGAGAAGAGCGCGACGCTGTTGAAGAACGACGGCGGTGCGCTGCCTCTGCGCGGCTCCGATTTCGCGGGCGACGGCGTTCTCGTCATGGGCCCGACCGCGACGGCGACGTACGTCGGCGGCGGCGGCAGCGCTCACGTGACGCCGTTCGAGCCGATCACGAATTCACTCACCGCGCTTCGTGCGGCGGCCGGTGCGGGCACGGTGAACTACGTCCAGGGCTACGACCTCGACGGCGAGGTCGTGCCGTCGTCGGCGACCACCAACGGCGTGCAAGCCGGCTGGCTGCGCCAGCAGATCTCGACGACGGTCCCAACGCCGCCCGCGGCTCCCGGGCCGTGCACGGGAACGTGCGCGCCGGATCAGGTCGACTCGACAGTCGACTACACGAGTCAGACGACGACGCTGCCGGCGGGAACTGCCTGGCGCTGGACGACGCACTTCACGGCCCCGTCGGCAGGAACGTGGCAGTTGAAGATCTTCGTCAAGAACCAGAGCAGCGCGCAGCTGTTCGTCGACGGCCTGGCGACGGCGCAGCGCCGGATCAACATGGGCGCGTACGGCGTCGCCGGCGGCGGGATCGGCGGCTCGTCGATCGCCGCGTGGGACGGGCTCGCGCAGACGGCGAAGTCGCACGACGGTCTCGAGCTTCAGCAGGCGGCGTTCACGACGACCTTCACCGCGGGCGAGTCGCACGACCTCGACCTGCGCGCATACGCGAACGCGACGACCCCGCTGTCCGTCCGCTTCGAATGGGTGCCGCCCGACTGGCAAGCGCGGTCGATCGCGGCGGCCGTCACAGCGGCGCAGAACGCGAACAAGGTTGTGATCTTTGCGTACGACGACGGCACCGAGGGCTCGGACCGCGGCGGCAACGACCAGAACGTCGGGCTCGAGCTTCCGGGCTGGCAGGACGACCTGATCTCCGCGGTCGCAGCCGTGAACCCGAACATCGTCGTGGTGCTGAACACCGGCGACGCCGTCTACATGCCGTGGCTTGCGAGTGCGAAGTCGGTGCTCGAGATGTGGTATCCGGGCGTCGCGGGTGGAGTCGCGACCGCGGACGTCCTGATCGGCACGGTGACGCCCAGCGGCAAGCTGCCGATCACGTTCCCGGACGGCGGGGCCGCGCGCCCGCGCTTCCCGACCGACGATCCCGGCTGCAACCCGGCCGCGATCGTCATCCCGAACAACAGCACGGGCACCGGTGCGAACGACGGCAACTGCCCGCTCTACCCGGGCGTGTTCATGAGCAACGCGACGCAGGGCCAGCACACGTACCGCACCGTCGACATGGAGGCGAACGGCATCTTCCAGGGCTACCGCTGGTACGACGTGCACGGAAAGGCGCCGCTCTTCCCCTTCGGCCACGGGCTCTCGTACACGCAGTTCACGTACTCGAACCTGATCGTGACGCCGAGCGTCGGCGCAATGACGGTGTCGTTCGACGTGACGAACTCAGGCTCGGTGAAGGGGGACGAGGTGCCGCAGGTCTACATCGGCTCGCCGGCCTCGCCGCCGGTGCCGATGGCCGTGCGCGCGCTCGCGGGATTCGAGCGCGTGTCACTCGATCCGGGCCAGACGAAGCACGTGACGATCGAGATCGCACCGCGCGCGTTCCAGTTCTGGAGCGCCGCAGATCACGCTTGGCAGACGGCCTGGGGCGATCGTCAGATCGCCGTCGGCTCCTCGTCGCGCGACCTCCGGCTGACGACGACCGACGCGCCGCTGAAGCCGGCCGCCGAAGAGGTCCTCGACCTGCTCGCTGCCGTGCAAGGCGTCGGCCCGGGGAACAGCCTTACGACGCAAGGTGAAGTCGATCCAGGCCTCGATCGCAGCCGGTCTCAACGCCGACGCGTGCGCGGAACTGGTCGCGTTCGAGCACGCGGTGAGCGCGCAGACGGGCAAGACGATCCCCGCGTCGACCGCAGCGGCGTTGCAGCGAGAGGCCGGCCGCGTCTCCGCCGCGATCGGCTGCTGAGGTGACGCGCACTCAGCGCACCGTGCGCGCCTACGAGCTCGTTGTTCCCTCGACTGGAGAGACAACCACTTAAGCTCGCGACGCGATCGCCCTCCGCCGTTCTGCCGCCGTCGGGCGAAGGCGAATTCGGCGTATCCGTCGTACTGTTAGCGGCGGCGATGGTGCGCGCGGTCGATGAGCTCGAGCGTGGACGTCGAGCGTATGAAGGGTCTGCGTGGACAGATGCGTTCGAGTCGCTGTCGCGCGCCGATCAATCGACTTCGCTTGCGGCTGGAGATCTCGAGTTGTTTGCGCGGTCGGCGTACATGGTCGGCCGTGACGACGACTACGTCGCCGGTCTCGAGCGCGCACATGACCTGTACGTCGCGGCGGGAGATTTGCGCCCGGCGATCCGCTGCGCGTGGTGGATCGGCCACAACATGCTCTTCCGCGGTCAGACAGCTCGTGCGGCTGGCTGGTTCGGCCGCGCGCAGCGGTTGCTCGACAGCGACGGACGGGATTGCGTCGAGCGCGGATACTTGCTCATTCCGGTCTGGCTCGAGCAGATGGCGAGCGGCGACTACGAGGCAGGCTACGAGACCGCGGCCAAGGCGGCCGCTATCGGCGAGCGCTTCGGCGATGCCGATCTCGTTTGGCTGGCCCGCGACGATCAGGCGCGTGCGCTCGCGAAGCAGGGCCGGCTGGACGAGGCGTTGCGGCTCGTGGACGAGACGCTCGTCGTCGCGCTCGCCGGCGAGCTGTCACCGATCGTCACCGGGATCGTCTATTGCAACACGATCGCGTTCTGCCGGGACGTGTACGAGGTCCGTCACGCACGCGAGTGGACCGAGGCTCTGAGTCGTTGGTGCGAGCGTCAACCGGAGATGGTCGCGCACAACGGTCTGTGTCTCGTGCATCGCGCCGAGATCATGCAACTGCAAGGCGCCTGGGATGAGGCTCTGGTCGAGGCGCGACGTGCGGCCGAGCGCTTCACGTCCGGAGCCCTCAACGAGCTCGCCCGCGGCAGGGCGTTCTACCAACAGGGCGAAGTACACCGACTGCGGGGAGAGTTCGCCGCCGCCGAAGAGGCGTACCGGAGCGCGAGCAGGTGCGGGCACGAGCCCCAACCCGGGCTGGCGTCTCTGCGCCTGGCCGAGGGAAAGGCCTGGGCTGCAGTCGGCGCGATTCGACGTGTCTTAGGTGAGTCGGCACAGCCGATGTTGCGGGCGGGTCTTCTGCAGGCTTGCGTCGAGATCATGCTCGCGGTGGGGGATCTTGGCGAAGCGCGCGGCGCGTGTGACGAACTGCAGGAGATCGCGGCTGCCCACCAGAGCGACATGCTGCGGGCCGCTTCCGGGCGGGCCCGTGGGTTGCTCGCCTCCGCAGATGATGACCCGCACGGCGCGCTGGCCGCTCTGAGGGAGAGCCTGTCGATTTGGCAGGAGCTCGGCGCACCCTATGAGATGGCGCGCGTGCGTGTCTCGGTCGGATTGGCGTGCCGCGCGCTGGGTGACGAGGACACTGCCGTGCTGGAGCTCGAAGTCGCTCGGGACGTGTTCTCGCGCTTGCGGGCCCGGCCGGATGTGGCGGCGGTGGACTTGCACCTCAAGAGAGCATCAGCGTCGAAGCCGTACGGGCTCAGCGAGCGTGAGCTGGAAGTCCTGCGCCTCGTCGCAGCCGGAAACAGCAACCGCGAGATCGCTACGCGCTTGGTCATCAGCGAGCACACGGTCGCCCGTCACATGCAGAACGTCTTTGGCAAGCTCGGCGTCTCTTCTCGGAGCGCGGCCAGCGCCTTCGCAGCGGCACACGAGCTCCTCTGACGATCCCGCGTGGTCAGAAATGACCATCCGCACCGCTTGCGCACGGTTGGCTGACTTGCGCGATGCGGACTGCGCGCCGGCGCCGTAGCGTCGACGTCGTTACCGCGAATCGAAGGAGGCGATGATGTACGTGATCACGAAGCACCAGATCAAGGACGCCGACGCGTTCTTCGCTGTCGCGCGAATGGCGGCGGACGGTGCGCCGCCCGGGGTCTACGGTCGGCAGTTCTGCCCGAGTCGCGACGGCGCTGAGGCGGTCTGCCTCTGGGAGGCGGACTCGCTCGAAGCTGTCCGCGAGTACCTCGACTCGCTGATCGGCGAAGCAAGCGACAACGCATACTTCGAGGTCGACCCGAGGCGCGCGATCGGTATGCCCGATCGGATCGAAGCCGGCGCTCAGGCCTGAGGGCACGGCAGGTGACTCAGCAGATCTCGTTCGAGACGTATCGGGGAGATGCACCCGAGAACTACGAGCGCTACTTCGTCCCCGTCATCGGAGCCCCGCTGGCAGCAGACCTCGTCGATCTCGCCGCACTCTCACCCGGCGAACGAGTCCTGGACGTCGCCTGCGGGACAGGCGCCGTCACTCGGCTCGCCGCAGACCGCGTCGGTCCAGCCGGGACGGTCGTCGGCGTCGACGTCAATCCCGGGATGCTGGCGGTTGCGCGCACGATCGATCCCGGCGCGACGATCGAGTGGCACGAGACAACGGCTGAATCGCTCCCGTTCGCCGACGAGCGGTTCGACGTCGCCCTCTGCCAACTCGGACTCCAGTTCATCCGAGACAAGCGGATGGCGCTACGCGAGATGTGGCGCGTGCTTGTCTCCGGCGGGCGCGTCTTGATCAACGTCTGCGGACCGGCGCCGCCCCTGTTCACCATCCTCGAGGAGACATTGGAACGCGACCTCGGCCCGGAGGTCGCCGAGTTCGTTCGCACCGTCTTCTCCCTCCACGAACCGGACGAGCTACGTGACCTGGTGAGCGACGTCGGCTTCGAGACCGCTTCCGCGTCGTCGGCCGTGAAGACGCTCCGCCTGCCGCCGCCGAGGGAGTTCCTGTGGCAGTACGTCCACAGCACGCCCCTGGCAGCGGCAGCGGCTCGGCTCGATGAGCAGGGACGCAGGCTCATCGAGCGCGACGTCGTAGCGAGCTGGCAGCCCTACGTCGAAAACGGCAGGCTCGTCCTGGAGGTCGCGGTCACCGTCGCGACCGCTCAGAAGGGACGAAGCTAGTTCGCCGAACCGAAGCGTCGCTCCAGGTTCTCGAGCTCGCGGAGCAGGGAGGCGTGCTGGGTTTCGAACTGCTCGTCGGATTGTCCCGGGGCCTGGAACATTGTGAAGGTGAAAGCGCTGCCGCCTGCCGGGGTGGCGACGACGCGGGTGGGGAAACAGAGGAGCGCGTCGTCGCTGGGGCCGGCGAGCATGTCGATCACGCCTGAGTCCGGGTCGGCGTGGATCTCGAAGAAGAACTCGCCGAGGCCGTTCACGATCTTGTGCCGCCCGTCGACGAGTCTCAGTTCGCGGGCGAACTCGGTCGCCCATTCCGGCAGTTTTTCGACGTCGGCGAGGAACGCGAACACCTCGTGCGGGGCTGTGGCCAGCGTGGTGGTGACGGTGTGATGCCTCATGTCTCGATCCACTCCTTGAGTCCTTGCCTAACGGAAGCGAGCCGCCGTTCGCCGAGCTGCGCCTGGGCGAGGGCGCCGAGCTCGGCGAGCGTGCGTTCGGCCACCGGCTCGAACCGGCGGGCCTTTTCGGTGAGCACGATGCGAAACGCGCGCCCGTCGTCGGGGTCGGGCTCGCGCCGCACCAGTCCGTCGCGTTCGAGGAGGCGCACCATCGTTGTCATCGTCTGCTTGCTCAGTCGCGCGCGCCGCGCGAGCGCGCCCATGCGCAGGCCGTCCTCTTCGAACAGCGGCACCAGGATCGAGCCGTAGCTGGCCCGCACCTCGCCCCACCCGGCAGCTCGGAAGCGCTCGTGCAAGCGCTCGTTCCAGTGCTGCGTTGCCTTGGCGAGCAGGAAGCCGAGATCGTCTCGATCCACAGATAGTCTTATATCAGACTAGTCTTCCCGGGACGGCGCGGCTACGACCCCGCGGACACGCCACGCGCGCGCTCGATCGTTCGGCCGGCACCGAAGCGTCGGGCGCGTACGCTCTGGCCATGCCACGACTGGGCACGGCATCCGTCGCGGGACTGTTCGCCGATCGATCGCGCGTCGCCATGATCGACGTCCTCATGGACAGCCGCGAGCATGCGGTTGGGGCGCTGGCGAGGGCTGCGGGCATCGCGGCCTCGACGGCCACCGAGCACCTGAGCCGACTCGAGGACGGAGGCGTCGTCGTGGTACGCCGCACTGGTCGACAGCGGCTCGTCCAGTTGGCTGGTCCGTCGGTCGCCGCCGCGTACGAGGCGCTGGCCGAGCTCTCGGACGAGCGCGAGGCGAACGGCCTGCGCGCATGGACGCGCCGCGAACAGCTCCGCGCCGCAAGGACGTGCTACGACCACCTCGCGGGCCGGCTCGGCGTGGCGATCGCGGACGCGGCGCTCGCGGCGGGCGCGATCGAGCGAGACTGTTCGCTCGGGCGGTGCGCGCGAACGTGGTTCGGCGAGCTCGGAGTGGACCTCGAGGCCCTCCCGCGCGGGCGCCGGCCGCTTCTTCGCGTCTGCATCGACTGGACCGAGCGACGCGAGCACCTAGCCGGTGCTCTGGGCGCAGCAATCTGCTCCGCCGTGCTGGACGCGGGCTGGGCAGTTAGACAACCGTCGTCGCGAGCGCTTCGGCTGACCCCGCGCGGCGAGACGGAGCTCGGCAGCCTCGGAATCGCACTGACCGACACCGAAGCGCTCCAAGCTCGTCGGGCGAGCGTCTAGCCCCTTAACCGTGACTGGCCGCGTCGTCCGCATCTCGATTGCGCCGGTGAAGTCGCTCGGCCTGGTCCACCCGGACGAGGTGATGCTCGAACAAGGCGGTGTGAGCGGCGACCGGCGCTTCTGGCTCCGCGACGAGCAGGGTGCCCTGTACGCAGGCAAGCGAGACGGGATGATGATGCGCATCCGCCCCGAGTGGGACGAGGAGACGCACCGTCTCGCACTCACATTTCCCGACGGCGAACGAGTGGAGGGGATCGTCGAGCTTGGCGAGCCCGTCGACGCGCAGCTCTATCGGCTCCCGCGACCGTCGCGCCGCGTGATCGGCCCGTGGCAACAAGCGATCTCGCAATTCGTGTGCCGGCCGCTGGAGCTCCTCTGGGCTGACGACGGCGCCGTCGACCGGGCGCCGGAGGGCGGCACGGTTTCGCTCGTCTCGCGCGCCTCTCTCGAGCGGCTCCGCCACGAGGCCGGAGCCGTCGACGAGGTCGACGGGCGTCGGTTCCGGATGTTGTTCGAGATCGACGGCGTCGACGCGCACGAGGAGGATGCCTGGATCGGAACCGAGGTTCGGATCGGCGAGGCGACGATCCTCATCAACGGTGACATCGGACGTTGCGTGGTCACCTCTCGCGACCCCGACACCGGCGTCATCGACCTACCAACGCTCGTCACGCTCGCCTCGTATCGGCCGGAGGGAGCGACCGAGCAGCTTCCGTTCGGCGTCTACGGGTCCGTGCTGTCTCCCGGTCGCGTGCGTATCGAAGACAGAACGCGTCGCCTGCTCGAACCGCTCAAAACCTAACGAGGTTCACCTTCCCGACGGCCGATGGGCGATCGCCGTGCCGTCCGCGGAGACGACGACTTCGGTTCGCATCGGCGGCGGTCGATCACTTGCGCTGTTCAAGACCCGGCAACGCTCCCGCTTGAAGACTGGCGGCTGGCCGACAAGTCGAAAGGTCGCTCGCGGATGAACCGCACCAGCTCGATCTCGTTCTTGGTCAACTCTGGCGGACCTTCCGCGTCCTCGATCTGCGACCGCAGATGTTCCTTGACGGCCGATGCCGTGAACTCCCGCAGGAAGTGTCTGATGCCCTTCATTTCTTCCTCCCTTACTGTGCTTCTCAAACGCGATCAGATCCGGGCCGTGAAGAGGCGCCACGAGCCCGGCACGCCGTCCAGGTCCCGCTCGCCGCGCTCCTCAAAGGCGATGCCCGAACCGGCGACGATGTCCTTGACCGTGCTGGAGACGACCACCTCTCCCGGCTGCGCCACCGCGGCGATGCGGGCGGCGATGTGGACTGCGAGGCCGCGCAGGCCGCCATCCGCCTGCTCTACCTCGCCCGTGTGCACTCCTGCCCGTACCGCTAGGTCCAACGTCTTGAGCCCGTCCGCGATCGCCGAGGCGCACCGGACCGCGCGCGCCGGGCCGTCGAACGTCGCGAAGACGCCGTCGCCGACCATGTCCACCTCGTGCCCGCGAAAACGAGCGAGCTGGGCGCGCACGAGGCGATGGTGCTTGGTGAGTAGGTCTTTCCAGCCGCTGTCGCCGAGTTCCGCCGCCTTCTCCGTAGATCCGACGATGTCAGTGAACAGAAGTGTTGTGAGCACGCGGTCAGGCTGCACTTCCTCCTGAACACCGGTCAGAAAGCGTTCGATCTCGAGGAGGAGCGCGTTTTGATCTCCCTCCCAGGGGAGGTGGTCGTTTCCCGGCAACTCGACCACGCGTGCGCCCGAGATGTGCTCGCCCATGAAGCGAGACCCGTCGCGCCAGGTTTCCTGTGCCCGGTGAAGCACGAGGGTCGGGACGCTGATCGTCGGCAGCAGGTCGCGGACGTCGATCTCGGCGTTCATGAGCCGGAGCGCCTTGCTCGCGCTGGGGCTCGCGCCGCGTCCCACGTACGACACGTACCAGCGCAGCGCCGCCGGGTCGCGCACGATGTCCGGGGCGACGCGGCTGAGCCAGTCTCTAGTCGCAAGCGCTGCCCAGTCGTCCTCCTCGAGGAGGGCGAGGCGCCGGCGGAGATTCTCTTCGCTCACGCCCCAGGGGTAGTCCGGCGCCTGCATCTCACGCGGGAAGGTGCCCATCAGGACGAGCGCGGCGGCTCGCGCGGGGTGGGTCGCGGCGAAGAGCGTCGACATCGCTCCTCCTTCGGAGAGACCCAGCAAGATCGCCCGCTCCGAGCCGACAGAGTCAAGCACGGCACGAACGTCGTCCATACGCGTTTCCAGGTCGGGCAGACGCTCCGGGGAAACTCGATCGGAGAGGCCGGTGCCGCGCTTGTCGAAGAGGATGAGTCGACCCATCGACGCGAGCCGCCGGTAAAAGGCCGCGAGCTTCGGGTATTCCCAACCGGGCTGAAAGGCGCAGACCCAGCCATGGACGAGAACGAGGTCGAGCGGTCCGTCACCGACGACCTGGTAGGCGATCCTGATATCGCCGCTTCGCGCGTAGGAGACCTCGCCCACCGGAGCCGTGCTGACGACTCCGGCATCTGGCGTGGACGCGGTGGCGCGCACCTCCGTGCTTGTCGGCAGCTCGAGGGATGTGTCCTGCTGCAGCATTAGCCGCTCGAGCTCGCGCAGCGAAGCCGACGGCTCGATCCCGAGCTCCTCGGCGAGCGTCCGCCGGAATGTCTGGTAGCTCGCGAGCGCCTCGGCGTGCCGCCCCGATCCGTAGAGCGCGAGCATGTGCTGGGAGCGAAGACGCTCGCGTAGCGGGTGTTGGGCAATCAGCGTCTCGAGCTCGCCGACGACCTCGCGCTGATGCCCAAGCGCGAGCTCCGCCTCGATTCGTAATTCGACTGCGGCCAGGCGTAGCTCCTCGAGACGCCCGCCCTCGTGCCTGCCGAAGGGTTCAGCGAACTCGGCGAGGGCCGGCCCGCGCCAGAGCGCAAGCGCGCCGGTCAGCAGCTCCCTTGCCTTCTCGGAGTTGTTCTGCGCGAGCGCCTGCCGGGCGCCGGCGACCGAGTGCTCGAAACGGGAGAGATCGAGTTCGTCGTCGCCTACCTCGAGCAAGTAGCCGGGCGCGCGTGTGTGCAGCCGCGGCTCCGGCAGCGCCTTCCGCAGCTGCGACACGTGGATCTGCACCATCTTCTGCGCCGAGTCCGGCACGGTCTCGCCCCAGAGCGCGTCGATGAGTTGCTCGCGGGAAACCGTGTGGTTGGCGTTCAGGAGCAGGATCGCGAGGAGCGCCCGCTGCTTGCCCGCCGCGATCTGCACCGGCACGCCAGCGCGCAGAACCTCTAGCGGGCCGAGGAGGCGAAAGTCCATCTCGAGATGTGTCTGAAGCTACCACCGTTCCGGCCGTCGGCTGGTTCCCTTTGCCATGCACGCGAAGAGCCGCCCCGCGGGGCGGCTCTTCGCGTAGGTTGGGCTACCTCGGCCGACGCTACGTGCACTCGATGCTCAGGTTGTCGTGCTGGACGATCACGTCGTCGCCGTCGATCGTCATGTGGGCGGTCTCGTGGACGAGGAGGTTGTTCCCAGGCCCGGGCCCGATCAGCCGGAAGTTGTTCACGTACGTCAGTGTGTAATGCCCGTTCTGGACGCTCCCGGTGGACGTGCCCTGAGTGACGCCCGTGACGCGGTAGACGTCGCCGGTGATCCCCCCGACCATGGTTCCGTGCGGCTGGAACTGGAACCGATCCGAGGTGTTGTTGTCATTGACGGTCGAGGTGATCAGGTTGTGAACGTCGATCCTGCCGGAGAGGATCTCGCCGGCGCCGCCGTTGGCGCACGGTACGAACCCAGCGAAGCTGATCGAAGCCATGTCGTTCGTGATGACCTCCGCCTGAGCTGCGCTTACGCTCGCCGCCGTCCCTACGGTGGCTATCGCAAGTAGTACGAGAATGCGCTTCATTGTGATTCGCCTCCTTGCTGGTTGTCCGGCCAGGCGCCGGATGAGTCGACGCCTAGGAGACGCGACCGCGGTTGCCGGTCGATAGAGCCGGCGGTAAAGCGCTGGTAAGCGCGGCCGCACGTCGCGAGTCGGGATCGTGGGCGAGGGTGGCCGCGGCACCGAGGAAGAAAGCGCCCATGGTGGCGCCAAGCGCGCTGTAACCGCCGACGGTGAGCGCGGCACCGCCTGCGATCGAGCCCGCGAGGTAGCCGAACTGCATAGTCGCCGCGCGGAGGCTCGTCACGGCCGGCCGGATCTCGGGCGCTGTCGCAAGTGCGAACGCGTTCGCGACGAGGGCGCGTCCCCCGGCCAGGAACGCCGCGCCGGCGAAGAGAGCCGTGCTCGCCGCGATGCCCGTGCGCGCCGCGCCGAAGAGGCTGTCCGTCAGCGCAAGCAGGACCGCGAGCCGGACGAGCACTCGGCGTGGCTCATCGCCGACAAGCCGACGACCGAGCAGGTTGCCCGCGACGTAAGCGACCGCCGCGATCGCGAGCAGGCACCCCGTCAACGTGGTTGACGTCGCGTACGACTCGGCGAAGAGCGCACCTGCGAAGACGAGTGTTCCCGCCCAGGCGGCGTTGGCGAGTAGCTCAGACGCCAGCCAGCGCGCCAGCGTAGGGTCGGCGAGGGCCGTGCGAGCGCGTGCGGGTCGCGATTGCGCGGGCGGCTGCCCCGCCCGCGAGGCGACGAGGATCGCCGCTGACGCCGCGGCAACAGGAGGCAGTGCCAGCCATCCGAGGCGCCAGCTGCACTCACCCAGCGCGCCGACCAGCGGCATGCCAACGATCCAGGCGGCGGGCTGGCCGACAAGCGCCCAGGACAGAGTGCGCGTCCGCAGTTCGGGCGTTACCCATTCCGCGGCGGCGAGCGTTCCCGCCGTCGTCAGCACGGCGACGGCGATGCCCACCGGCACCTGGGCGAGGGCCAGCAGCGCGAAGGTCGGAGCCGCCGCGCTTGCGATCGAGGCGAGCGCCAAGACCAGCGAGGCCACCAGGAGCTGGCGGCCGAGGCCGATGCGTCCGGCGACGGCGCCGAGCATCAGTGCCGTGATGCCTGCGGCCAGGCCGGTGATCGTCCGCAACTGACCCGCCGCGGCCGTCGACACGTGGAGGTCGCCAGCCGCCTCCGCCAGGACCGGCGACATCGCGATCAGCGCCGCCTGGCTCGCGAACAGGCACAGGAACAGAGCGATGCTTACCGCGCGGTACCCGCCGTTCTTGTCGCCTCTGGTTGTCCCCATTGCGTGCCTCCAGGCTCGTGGTTGCCTCAGGAGACAGGCGGCCGGTCAACGGCGGGTTGCGACGGAGGAAGGTCCGCGGTAAAGCGAACGCCCGCACGGACCCGGATCCGCTGTTACTCCAGCTTTACCGGCGTCTCAACCGGCGACCAACCGCGCGGGTGTCTCCTACCTCGCGACCGACCGGCATGGAGCCGGACAACGAGTAGGAGGAGATCGAATGACCACGACCATGGACGCGATCCGCAACGGCGTCGACACCGAGCAGCTGTTCGGGACGCTCGACGCGATCAAGGCGGACCCCTCGCTCGCGAGGTTCCAGTTCCGCGCACGGAACCGCTGGATCGACGGAGCGCACAACCGGACGACAATCCGCGACTTCTACGCCGCCAATCAGGAAGACACCTCGCGCGCCGAGGAGTTCGTGCTCGACGCCGGCGAGCCGGCGATCCTGCTGGGCACGGACACCGGGCCGAACCCGGCCGAGTACCTGCTCCACGCGCTCGCCGCCTGCCTGACCACCTCGCTCGTCTACGTCGCCGCCGCCCGCGGCGTCCAGCTGACCGAGGTGGAGTCGACGCTCGAGGGCGACATGGACGTACAGGGTGCACTCGGCCTGTCGGACGAGTACCGCAACGGCTTCGAGCGGATTCGCGTCTCCTTCCGCGTCGAGGGCAACGCGCCCGAGGAGAAGTTGCGGGAGATCGTCGCGCGCGCACAGCAGCGCTCGGCCGTCTTCGACATGGTCACGAACAGCGTCCCGGTCACGGTGGACGTGGCGACTGCATGACCGCGACCGCACAGCGGTTGGCGGCCTCCGAACAGGCGGCTGCCAACCGCTTGCCGCAGAGGAAGAGACCGATGCCACCTGCTTTCAAGCTCATCACCGATCCGACGCGAGAGTCCACGCTGATCGCCGGACTTCGTCGATGCCATGAGCACGCTCGCGAGCGGCGTCGTGCTGGTCACCGTCTGGGTTGCCGACAGGCCCTGGGGGATGACCGTCACCGCGTTCGCTTCGGTATCCGCCGAGCCGCCGACGGTCCTCGTCTCGCTCGGCTCGGAGACGACGAGCGCGCGTGAGATCACTGCAACCCGGAGCTTCGGCGTCAGCATCCTCGCCGAGGAGCAGCTCGCGGTCGCCCGCCTCGGCTCGGAGCCTGGCGCGGCCAAGTTCCTCGAGCCCTTTGTCGACACTGGCGACGGGAGCAGCGACAGCCCGGTCGTCGCCGGCGCGCTCGCCCACCTCGATTGTGAGCTGTCGGACGCCGTTCAGATCGCCGACCACACGATCCTCTTCGGCCGTGTTCGCGCTGCACGTGCGTCATGCAGCGGCAGGCCGCTCCTGTACCACCGCCGCGGCTACCGGACGCTCGGCGACCGTGCCGCGGGACGCCCACCGACTGAAACGGAGCTCAAATGTCTCTCGAGCTGACAGCCAGAACCGACCCCGGCGTGCGCCTGGTCGCGCTCGCCGAGACGCTGGCGAACGAGATCGCCCCGCGTGCCGCAGACCACGACCGCGACGGGACCTTCCCTTTCGACAGCTTCGCTGCCGTCAAGCAAAGCGGCTACCTCGCTGCGCCGGTCCCCGAGCAGCTCGGCGGTCTCGGCGTCACCTCCGTTCACGACCTGCTCGTCGCGTCGAGCCGGCTCGCCCGCGGCGACGCGGCGCTGACCCTGGGCGTGAACATGCACCTCGTCTTCGTGTCCAGCGTCGCGCGCCGTTGGCAAATGGCGACGGCAGCAGGCGACGAGCGACGCGCTGGAGCCTTCGGTGAGACGCTAGAGGAGGTCGCGAAAGACGGCACCGTCTTTGTCGCCGCCGGCAGCGAGCTGAGGCAGGATCTCACGCGCCCGACGACGACGGCGAAGCGCACCGAGACGGGCTGGATCGTCTCCGGGCACAAGGTGTTCTGCACGATGGCGCCCGCCGCCGACGTCCTCTACACCGCCGTCACCTACACGGACGACGGCGGCCGTGAGCGGTACGGCTACGCGATGGTCCCGCGCCGAACCCCGGGCGTGGTCGTCCATGACGACTGGGACGCGCTCGGCATGCGCGCTTCGGGCAGCCACTCCGTGTCGTTCGAGAACGTGCGGCTTCCGTTGTCGGCGCTTCGCGGCGGTTTCCCGATCGGGGACACCATCCAGTACATGGAGAGGAATCTCGCGGCCGGGCTCTTCCACGCAGCCGCCGCTCTCGGGATCGCAGAGAGTGCGCACGCGAGCGTCGCCGCCGGACTCGCGCGTCGCGACGGTCTCGACCCGCACGCGCAGATGCTCGCTGCGCAGACCTTCGTCGATCTCTCCGCCTGCCGCGCGGTGTTCTCGCGCGCCGCCGCGCTGATCGACGAGCACCACGAGCGCAACCCGACCTCGCGCGGAACCGCTGCAGGAGCTGACGCAACTATTCGCGGAAGCCCAGAGCGCCAAGCTCTACATCGGCGAGGCCGCGGTCCGCATCGTCGACCGCGCGCTCGCGCTCTCCGGCGGCTCCGGTTACCTGAACGGCAGCCCCCTCGCCCGCGCCTACCGCGACGTCCGCGCAGTGCCTTTCATGCACCCGCTCGGCGCGAACCGTGCCTACGCCTTCCTCGGGCAGCTCGCCGCGGGCCGCGAGCCGAGTCTCCACTGATAAACAACGCTCGGTCCTCAGCTCACCGCTTTCTTCACGAGCGCGGCGATCTTTGCCTCGTCGGCGGCGGTCAACTTCTTCAGCGCGAAGGAGGTCGTCCACATGGCGCCTTCGTCGAGATTCGCCGCTTCTTCGAAGCCGAACGTCGCGTACCTCGAGTTGAACTTCCCCGCGCTCTTGAAGAAGCACACGACCTTGCCGTCCTTTGCGTACGCGGGCATTCCGTACCAGGTCTTCGGCCAGAGGGCCGGCGCGGTGGTCGCGATCATGGCATGGAGCCGCTTGGCCATTGCGCGATCCGATTCCTTCATCTCGGCGATCGCCGCGAGCACGTCGCGTTCCCCTTCCGCTCGGTTCTTGCTCGCTCGCTCCTCTGCCTTCAGCTCTCGGGCACGAGCCTTCATCGCGGCGCGTTCCTCGGCCGTGAATCCCTTGTCGGACTTTCGCGTGCCCTTCTTTTTGGTCTCGGCCATCGCTCACCTCACCTCCTGGATTCGGATCAGGTTCCCCGCAGGGTCGCGGAAGGCGCAGTCGCGGATCCCGTACGGCTGGTCAGTCGGCTCCTGGACCACCTCGGCGTCGCCGGCCTGCAGTTGCTCGAAGGTGCCGTCGAGGTCGGTGGTGGCCAGGTTGATGCTGGCGTATGTGCCCTTGGCCATCATCTCCGCGATCGTGTGGCGTTCCTCGTCGGTGACGCCGGGAGTGGCGGACGGCGGATAGAGGACGATGGACGTGCCGGGCTGGTCGGCGGGGCCGACCGTGATCCAGTGCAGGCCGCCGTATTCGACGTCGGCGCGGACCTCGAAGCCCAGGGTGTCGCGATAGAAGGCCACGGATGCGTCAGGGTCTTCGTGCGGAAGCATGCTCGCGTGAATGGTGATGTCCATGGCGGTCACGTTAGACGCGGCCGGTGAGCGGCGCTTCTCGATTCCTGACAGGTCTGGTCACTTGCTTCGCGACGCACGGCGGCATCCCCGCCATAGCGCGCGGCGCCTCGCGGCGGTAGGTGCTTGGCGGCACTCCGACCAACTCGGTGAAGCGAGTGCTGAAGGTGCCCAGCGACGAGCAGCCGACCGCGAAACAGACCTCGGTGACGCTGAGGTCGCCACGTCGCAGCAGCGCCATCGCGCGCTCGATGCGCCGCGTCATCAGATAGCTGTACGGCGACTCGCCGTAGGCGAGCCGGAACCGGCGGCTGAGGTGCCCGGCCGACATGTGCGCGCCACGGGCGAGCGCCTCGACGTCCAGCGGCTGAGCGTACTCGCGGTCGATCCGGTCGCGAACGCGACGCAGCAACGCGAGGTCGCGCAGGTGCTGAGCCGAGGCGGGTCTGCTGTTCACCTGCGAGATCGTGCCAGTATCAACGGCGTGAGCGCCGACAGTCCAGCCACTCCCGAGCGAAGCGATTTCATCCGCGAGATCGTTGCCGCCGATGTGCGTGAGGGCAGGGTCTCCGATGTCGTGACCCGCTTCCCGCCCGAGCCGAACGGATACCTCCACATCGGCCACCCGAAGGCGATCGCTCTCAACTTCGGGATCGCCCAGGAGTTCGGCGGGCGCTGCCACTTGCGCTTCGACGACACCAATCCGATCAAGGAAGAACAGGAGTACATCGACTCGATCCAGCAAGACATCCGGTGGCTCGGCTTCGACTGGGGCGAGCATCTCTACTACGCGTCCGATTACTTCCAGCAGCTCTACGACTGGGCAGTTCACCTGATCAAGGCCGGCAAGGCCTACGTCGACGACCTCACGGCGGACGAGATCCGCGAGCACCGCGGCACGCTCACCGAGCCCGGCAGGGACAGCCCCTGGCGCGACCGTTCGATCGAGGAGAGCCTCGACCTGTTCGAGCGCATGCGCGCGGGCGAGTTTCCCGACGGCGTGAGAGTGCTCAGGGCGAAGATCGACATGGCCTCGCCCAACATCAACCTGCGCGACCCGGTGCTCTACCGGATCCTGCACGCGACGCACCCGCGGACCGGCGACGAGTGGTGCATCTATCCGCTGTACGACTTCGCACACGGCCAGTCCGACGCCGTCGAGGGTGTCACCCACTCGCTTTGCACGCTCGAGTTCGCGGATCACCGGCCGCTCTACGACTGGCTGATCGAGAACCTGCCGGTGCCTTCGCAACCTCGGCAGTACGAGTTCTCCCGCCTCAATCTCACGTACACCGTGCTCTCGAAGCGCTTCCTGCGCAGGCTCGTGAGCGAGGGGTACGTCCGAGGCTGGGACGATCCGCGTATGCCCACCGTCTCGGCGTTGCGCCGGCGCGGGTTCCCGCCCGAGGGCTTGCGCAAGTTCCTTGACGCAGTTGGTGTGGGAGGCAAGGGCGCGAGCGCCGTCGAGATCGAGATGCTCGAGCACGACGTAAGGGACGTGCTCAACCGGACGGCGCTGCGACGCTTTGCGGTCCTGCATCCGCTGAGACTCGTGATCGAGAACTACCCCGAGGGGCAGGTCGAGGAGATGGAGGCCGTCAACAACCCGGAGGATCCCTCGGCCGGGACGCGCAAGGTGCCTTTCGCGCGCGAGCTCTGGATCGAGCGCGACGATTTCATGGAAGATCCGCCGAGCAAGTTCTTCCGCCTCGCCCCGGGCCGCGAGGTGCGACTCCGCTACGCCTACTTCGTGACGTGCACCGACGTGGTGAAGGACGCGAGCGGCGACATCGTCGAGCTCCGCTGCACCTACGATCCGGACACGCGCGGCGGCGACTCCCCGGACGGGCGCCGACCCAAGGGGACTCTGCACTGGTTGTCGTCGGAGCACGCCGTGCGTGCCGAAGTCCGTCTTTATGACCGCCTCTTCACCCGCCCGGATCCCGGCGCCGACGGCGACCTCTTCGACGACATCAACCCCGACTCGGAAACGGTGCTCGAGAATTGCCTGGTCGAGCCAGCGCTCGCGCAGCTACCCGTTGGCGAGACCGTGCAGTTCGAGCGCCTCGGCTATTTCTGCGGGGATCCCGATTCGACGCCTGAGCGGCTCGTCTTCAACCGCACGCTCGGCCTCAGGGACAGCTGGGCCAGGCTCCAGGCGTAGAGCCTCATCTTCATGCCCGCCGCTAAGGAAGCCCCGCGCCGTCACACGGGCGGCGTCGTCGATCCTCTCGCAAAGCCGATGCGCCGAAGCGCGTTCGTTATCTCTTCGATGATCGCTGGGTCGTCGATCGTCGCCGGGACCGCGTACTCCTCATCGTCCGCGATCCGGCGCATGGTCCCGCGCAAGATCTTGCCCGAGCGCGTCTTCGGAAGTCGATCCACCACAAGTGCGGACTTAAAGGCCGCGACCGGTCCGATGCGATCGCGTACGAGCTGAACGGCTTCGCGTACGACTTCCTCTTCAGGATGCTCGACGCCCGCCTTCAGCACGAGCAGCCCCACGGGCAACTGTCCCTTGAGCTCGTCGGCAACGCCGATCACGGCGCACTCTGCGACGTCCGGATGTGCGGCGAGGACCTCCTCGATCGCCCCCGTCGAGAGCCGGTGCCCTGCGACGTTGATGATGTCGTCCGTCCGGGCCATTACGAAGACGTAGCCGGCTTCGTCGACAAAGCCCGCATCGGCGGTCAGGTAGTAGCCGGGAAATGGATCGAGGTACGTCTCTTTGAAGCGCTCGTCGGCATTCCAGAGCGTGGGTGACGAGCCGGGCGGCATCGGCAGCTTGATGGCGAGCGCGCCCGTCTCGCCAGCGCGGAGCTCGACTCCGTCGCTGTCGAGCACCGCCAGGTTCCAGCCCGGCACCGCGCGCGTCGGCGACCCGGGGGTAACCGGCAGATGCTCGATCCCCATGCAGTTGGCTGCTATCGCCCACCCGGTTTCCGTCTGCCACCAGTGGTCGATCACCGGCACGCCCAGCTTCCGCTCTGCCCACATGAGCGTCTCCGGGTCGCACCGCTCCCCGGCGAGGAAGAGCGCGCGGAACCCGGAGAGGTCGTAGCGAGCGATGTGCTCGGCTTCCGGATCCTGCTGGCGGATGGCGCGAAACGCCGTCGGGGCTGTGAAGAGTGTGCAGACTCCGTGCTCCGAGATCACGCGCCAGAAGGCGCCCGCGTCGGGCGTGCCCACCGGCTTGCCTTCGTAGAGGACGGTCGTGCAGCCGTGGAGGAGCGGGCCGTAGACGATGTAGGAGTGGCCGACGACCCAGCCGACGTCCGAGGCGGCCCAGTACACCTCGCCGGGCGCGACGTCGTAGATGTGTTTCATGGTCCACTCGAGTGCCACGGCATGCCCGCCGTTGTCGCGCACGATCCCCTTCGGCTGTCCCGTCGTTCCCGAGGTGTAGAGGATGTACAGCGGATCCGTTGCCTCGACCGGGACGCACGACGCCGGCTCACTCCCGGCGACAGCTTCCTCCCAATCGAGGTCGCGCGGTGGGTGAAGGTCGGCCTGGAGCATCGGCCGTTGCAGGACGATGCAGCACGCGGGCTTCGACTCGACCATGTCGATAGCGGCGTCCAGTAACGGCTTGTACGCGACCATGCGCCCCGGCTCTATGCCGCAAGACGCGGTCACCACCACCTTTGGTTCGGCGTCTGCGATCCGGCTCGCGAGCTGCTCCGCTGCGAAGCCTCCGAAGACGACGGAATGAACTGCGCCAAGCCGCGCGCACGCCAGCATTGCGATGACCGACTCCGGGACCATCGGCATATAGACGATGACGCGGTCGCCGCGCCCAACTCCCTGGGCGGCCAGCGCCCCCGCGAATCGCGCGACCTCGTCTCGCAACTCGCGGTATGTGAACAGCCTCGTCGTCTCCGTGACCGGTGAGTCGTAGATCAGCGCGAGCTGGTCGGCCCGCCCGCGCTCGACGTGCCGGTCGAGGGCGTTGAAACAGGTGTTCAGTCGACCGCCGCTGAACCAGCGGTAAAACGGCCTGCGCGAATCGTCGAGCACGCGCGTCCAGGGGACGTCCCAGTCGATCGCGCGGGCCGCCTCGGCCCAAAACTCCTCCGGCTGCTCGAGCGAGCGCCGGTAGACCTCGTCGAATCGGGTCATCGCCCCTTCCTGCGCTCGAGCGTATGCCTCGCCTCGGTGGAGGTCAATGGGCTTAGACGTCTGCCGCATGGAGGAGAGGGCAGACGATGTCTTGGTCGTTCTGGACGAACGTGATTGCCTGGCCGGCTTGTTCCTCGGACTCCAGCCGCAGCCTGGTGTCGGTGACGGATGATGCGAATTCGATTGCCCCGTCGTCGGTCCGGCCGACGAACGCGAACATGATCGGTGCCTGTCCGACGAAGGCCACCTGCAGCCCGTGCCCAGCCGGTGTGACCGTCAACTCGAACCCGTCGCGCAGCCGGTACGTCCCGGCGCAGGCGGCTAACGTCGCTGCGTTGGGCCAGTCGGGCTCAACGATGTCCGCTGGGTACTCGGGCCACGCGTACGCCTCTGCGATCGCAGCGTAGGCGTGTTGCAACAGCCAGCCGCCTGCGTCGCTGTTCGTCATCAGACCCGCGCCGATGCCGCCCTCGTGGTACGCCAACAGGTGGCAGCGAAAGCCCTCGTTGCCGCCGCTGTGACCGAACCGCGACGCCGGGCCGTCCTCCGCGATGAACGGTCCGAGTCCCACAGCCGACAGCCCGCCGATCCGATCCGACGCCGTCACTTGAGGCGTCAGCATTTCCCGCGCAAGCGGCTCGGAAAGCAGCGCGCCGCGCCTGCCGGCGTAAGCCGCCTGCACCGCGAGCGCGTAGCGGCATAGATCCGTTGGCGTCGTCCACAGACCCGCCGTCGCCATCTCCGGATACACGTGCCAGCCGCCCTCGACCGGGGTGCCGAACTCGTCATGCCCGCTCGCCAGCAGGTCGTGAACGCCCTCCGGCGGCGGCTGCGTGTAGTCGCTGTCGACCATGCCCAACGGGTCCAGCACGAGCTCCCGCATCAGCGTGGGAAACGGCGTGTGCGTCGCGTCCTCGAGCAGTTGCTGCATCGCGAGCGTGCCCCCGCCGGAATAGCGGAACTGCGCTCCCGGGATCGTGTCGACACGCACGCCGAACGTGTTCGCGGGGTGCGCGCCCGTGAGAATCTCGATCGCGCTCGGCAGTTTCGCCGACCGCTTGTACCCGGGGAAGCCCGATGTCGTGAGCGCGGCCGAGTGGCTGACGAGGTGCCTCAGCGTGACGACCGGCTGCCACTCGCTGTTTCGTGGCAGACGCCAGGACGTCAGCGTGTCGTTGATGTCCGCATCGAGGTCGAGGAGCCCGCGGTCGACCAGCCGAAGCATGGCCAACGCAGCGACCGGTTTGCTGATCGAACAAGCCTGGAATCTCGTCGTGTTCGTCACTGGGCGAGACCCTGAGGCGACCTGAACGCCCAACGCGCCGGCGTGCGCAATCTCGCCGTCATTGATCAGCGCCCAACTCATTCCCGGAACGCCGAACCGGGCGCGCAACTGTTCGAAGCGCGCCTCCAGCTCTTCAATCACGACCGAAGCGTATTAGGCGCACAGAGACCAACGCCACCCAGACGAACCACGTGGCGGTGGTTGCGCGAACCGCTGCACCGTCGCCGACCGCAGAAAGCACGACGCCGATGACGATCGCTGCCGGTACGGCAGCGATCGTCGGCAGCCACGCGTCACGCCAGCGAGCGGCGCGCCGGAACGCGAACGCCAGGATCGGCGGCGCAAGGAGCGTCGCGGCCACAGTGATCCGCGTTTCCATCTTGTGCGCCGACGCGTGCCACGAGTCGTTCGTGCATCCGCGGTCGATCCCGCGGCAGTCCAGACGGAACACGCCGTCGAAGAAAACCCCGACGCCCGTCACCATCAGCGCGACCGCGCCGATCCGGCCGACGAGGTCGGGGCTGAGCGCGCGCCAGAGGCCGAGACCGAACAGCACGACGAGGATCCCGGTGAGGTTGTTACCGATCTGGTTGTAGATCCACGCAGCGTTCGCGGTCATGGCTCCGAGATCGGAGGTGTCGTCATGGGCGGAGCTGTAAGCATCGGGCTGCGCGAGATCTCCCGCGATCCAACCGACCGTGACAGTGACGAATGCCAGGAGACCGCAGATCCCGGCGGCACGCAAAGGCACTTGGTCACTCTCCGCGCGAGGGCACGACATGACGGTCGATCAGGACGAGGTCGATGTCCCACCGACCTTTGCAAGCGGCCCGCCGCACGAGCGCCTGCCCTGCGGCGTACGACCCGGCCGTGAAGAAGACCTCCGCCTCGAAGCCCTCGTTGTCCATCCCCGCGGGGCGGTAGCCGGCGGCGGTGACTGCATCCTGGATCAGCACCGTCACCTCGTCGATTGGCTTGGTCGTGCCACCCTGCACCATGATGTAACGCCCGTCTTTGCGGACGCGCGTGACCATTCCGATTTCGTCGAAGGAAAGCCGGGCCGGCATAAGCGCGGTCTCGGCCGGAGGAGCGGCGCTCGGCGCCCGACACGGGTCACGCGGATCGTCCGCGTTGAGCACTTTTGCGCTCAGAAGGACCAACGCTGCCACCGCAATCCCCACAACCGCCAATCGGCGGAAACGACGTTCGACCACTACGTGATCCTTGCGACGGCCCTCCCGTCACGCAGCCGTCGCAGTTTGGAATATTGCCGCTGTCCTCCGACCCGGCGACCGTGCGTACGTCTGGGGCTGATGCCACCAGGAAGCGCAATCGGCGCGGCGGAATTGGGGGCGCTGGCGCAGCATTCGACTCGGGGGTAGCGATGCAGAAGAAAAAGTATGTCCCGATTTTTGCCGCCGCGGCGGCGTTCGTAATCCTCTTGGCTGCCGGTGCCGCAGCCTTCATCAAGAGCCACGGGACGGCGCACGCACGAACTGCGCTACCGGTCGCCGCGGCCGAGCCGGACGGGGCCGAGGAATGGATGTACCTCCAGCGGGCCAACGCCGACGGCTCGATCCCGGACGAAGCAGTCAACGCCGCGATCGCGCAGTCCAAGGCGGCGGGCAAGGCGAGCAAGGGCTCGCCGAGCACCGATCAGGTGTGGACCGAGCTCGGGCCGAGCAACATCGGCGGCCGCGTCCGCGACGCCGCCGCGGATCCGACCACGCAGGACGTCGTCTACGTCGCCACGGGCTCCGGAGGGCTCTGGCGGTCGAGCGACGGCGGCGCGACGTTGACGAGCGCGTGGGACAACTATCTGCCGCAGTCGATGGGAGCGGTTGCCGTCGACTCCCGGGGCGTCGTCTGGGCCGGCACCGGCGAGCCCGACCACGGTGGCGGCTCGGCGTACTACGGCAAGGGCATCTACAAGTCCACCGACCACGGCGCGACGTGGACCAACATGGGCCTCGAGGACGGCGACACGATCGGCCAGATCGTCATCGACCCGCGCGATGACGACCGCGTGTTCGTCGCCGTCATGGGCGCGCTACACGACACCGAACCGACCCGTGGACTGTTCATGACCGAGGACGGCGGGGCCACATGGACCCGTGTGATCGTGCCCCAGAGCACCTCCACCGGCGCCATCGACGTTGCGATCGACAACAGCAACCCCGACGTCATGCTCGCAACGACGTGGGACAAGATCCGCGACGAGAAGTCGCGCATCTACGGCCCGCACTCGTACGTCTACCGCTCGACCGACGGCGGCCACACGTGGACGAACGTCCAGAACGCCCCACTGCCGCAGAGCGAGACGGACCCCGCGCTGCAGACGCCGGACAACCTCGTCGGCCGGATGGGCGTCGCCTTCAGCGACAGCGACCCGAACCGCGCGTACCTGATCTCCAGCACCGCGCGCGGTAACTTCAACGGCTTCTTCACCAGCGCGGATGCCGGCGCTACGTGGACCGCGGTCGGGCCCACGTCGGGTGGCACGCTGCAGAACATCAGCGGCGGCTTCGCCTGGTGGTTCGGCGGCGTCTACGTCGACCCCGTCAACCCGCTGCACGTGTTCCTCGACGGAGTGAACCTGGCCGAGAGCGTCAACGGCGGCCTCACCTGGACGACGTCAAACGCCGTGCACGCCGACCAGCACGGCGTCCATTGGGATCCCCTCACGCCCGGCAAGGTGTACCTCGGCAACGACGGCGGCTTCTACCAGTCGCTGGTGAACGGGCAGGCCCGCGGGCTGTGGACGAAGACGGCGCGCCTGCCGACAACGCAGTTCTATGCGATGGACGTGTCCGTCCAGGACGGCGCGCGCGTTGACGCGGGTTCGCAGGACAACGGCTCTGTGAAGTCGTGGGCCGGCGACAACACCGTCAACGGCGACTGGTTCGGCTTCGTCGGCGGCGACGGAATGATGAACCGGATCAACCCGACCAACGACCGCCGCTACTACGGCTGCTCGCAGAACGGTGGCTGCCGTGGCTTCGAGGACGGGACCCCGAGCTTCAACATGCGTATCCCGGGCAACCGCGCCAACTGGGTCGCGCCGATCGAGTTCGCCGCCGACCCGCGCATCATGTTCGGGGCCAGCGAGTTCGTGTATCGGATGAACACGGATGTCGGTCAACGAACGTGGGTGCGGATCAGCCCCGACATCACCGAGGGCACCGAGCCGCGCGCTCCCGGCTTCGGAAACGTCACGGCGTTGGGCACGACGCCGGCCGATCCGAATCTCTTGTACGCCGGGACCGACAGCGGTCTTGTCTGGGTCAGCCACAACGCCATGGCGGATCCGGCGGACGTGACGTGGCAGAAAGTCGAGAGCCCCCTCTTCCCCGGCCGCTGGGTCACCCGCATCACAGTGGACCAGGACAACCCGAAGGTCGCGTGGGCGAGCTTCTCGGGCTGGCGTTCGGGAGACGGCTACGCGCATCTCGTGATGACGAGCGACGGCGGCAACACGTGGGTCGACATCGCCGGCAATCGCATCCCGCAGGCGCCGGTGAACGACGTCATCCGCCACCCGTCGAAGCCGAAGTGGCTCTTCATTGCCACCGACGTCGGCGTCTTCCGCACGACGAACCTGGGTAAGACGTGGCTCAAGGTGGGAGACAACCTGCCGCTCGTGCCGGTCAACGACATCGACCTGCCCGCCGGCAGCGACACGCTCTACGCCGCGACATACGGTCGCAGCGTCTGGACGACCTCGCTGGCGGACGCTTCCTGAATCTGAGCGCGACGGAGCGCGGCTCGTCGCCGCGCTCCGTCGGCCTTCTCGCTTACGGGAGGTAGTAGTTCGGGTTCGGCATCTTGAACACCTTGTCCGCGAAGCCACCCTCGAGATCGCTGAACTGGTCGCCGAAGTCGCCGACGATGTCATAGCCCTGCGACTCGATGTAGGCGCGCGTACCCGACTTGTACTGGATGGTCGGACACGACGCCGCGGGAGTGGCGTGGATGAACGGCCCGCAGAACTCGGGCTTGTCGAGGTAGGCCGGGTACGAGCCCACCGGCGGCTTGGTGAACAGGCCATCGGTAAAGCCGCCGTGGCCGGTGTCGATCGGCGTGGGCGTCACGTAACCGGCGTCGATCTCCGGGACCGTCTTCCCGGAAAGGGGCACGGTGTCGATATTCGGCAACCCGGCCGCGGCGTCGTTCACCAGGTTGGCGATCGTCGCGGCGTGCTGCGAATCGCCCCGCCCGGTGATCCAGAAGATGGAATAACCCAAGGCCTTGGCGTGGCTCACCATGTCGACCATCCCCGGCGTGGCCGGGAACATGTTCCCGGTGAACACGGGTGGGGTGCCCGTCAGGCCGACGAACTGGGCATTTGTCGTCGGGTTGAAGTCCCAGTTGCTGTAGAGCTCGTAGTTCCAGGTCGTCAGCGTCGTGTCGTCGACGTCGAGCACGATCGCCCGGTTCGGCACCTTCGAACGTGCAGCCAGCCAGTTGTCGCCCTTCTCGGCGACCGAACGCGCCTCGTTCGCGTAGTTGCTTTGCAGGTTCAACGGCGTGTTCCACGTCCCGGTGGCGCCGGATCCCGCAGCGGCCGTTGGAGCGCCGTAGTAGTTCTTTGCCCACGCCCGAGCGACGTCGATGTTCGTCATCTGCGCCTCGGATTTCGGCGTGAACGTGAGGTCCGCAGGCTGAAGCCCTGCGACGGCAACCGCGGCGACTGTCGCCAGTCCCGCGATCAAGAGCCCAAGTACCAGCCACAGCGAGCGCCGCGGCCGCGCAAGACGCTTCATTCGTAATCCTCCTTTGTCGACTCCCTAGTCCCGGATCGGGAACCATAACGCTCCGAATTGCGCTGTCTCGTCGAAGAGGCGCTGCGGTATGTCTCGTTCAAGGCAACCGGGACGCGAATCGTCGCGGCCGCCGACGCAGCCGAGCGCAGCTCGCGGCCGGCGACAACGTGACCGTCCTCATCAAAGCGACCGAGGTCATGCTCGGGAAGTAACGGTCGGGCGTTCCTTCAGCCGTCGAGTCGGACCCCGCGCGGTGGGATCGCGCAACCTGGGTTGACAAGCGGCCACGCCAACGCACGTGGATGTCGGGTTGTGCGGCAGTTGCCCACGGCGGATGATGCATCGGTGATGGTGCAGCCGTCGGGAACGGTGACGTTGGTGTTCACGGACATCGAGGGTTCGACGGCGCTGCTCGACGAGCTCGGCGCCGAGGCTTTCAAGGAGGCGCTGGCCGACCACCGTCGGGCGGTGCGGGAGGCTTTCGGTGCGTACTCGGGCTACGAGGTCGATGACGCGGGCGACGGCCTGTTCTATGCGTTCGTGTCGGCATCGGCAGCGGTGACGGCGGTGGCGCACGCCATGGCATCGCTTGCCGAGGGGCCGGTGCGGATCCGGGTCGGCGTGCACACGGGCGAGCCGCTGCTCGATCCGCCGAAGTACGTCGGACCGGACGTGCACAAGGCCGCCAGGATCATGAGCGCAGCCCACGGTGGCCAGGTGCTGCTCTCGGGCGCGACACACGAGCTGGTCGCCGAGGACGTGCTCGACCTGGGCAGTCACCGGTTGAAGGACTTCGCCGACCAGGTCTCGCTGTTCCAACTCGGTTCCGGTCGCTTTCCGCCGCTGCGGACGATCTCGAACACGAATCTCCCCGTGCCGCTCTCCTCGTTCGTGGGGCGCGAGCAGGAAGTGATGGAGGTTGTTTCTCTCGTTCGGGACGAGGCGGCGCGCCTGGTGACGCTCGCTGGTCCGGGTGGGACGGGGAAGACGCGGCTGGCGCTCGAGGCGGCGGGGGAGCTGGTGAGCGAGTTCGGAGCTGGGGTGTTCTGGGTCGGACTGGCGCCGGTCCGGGATCCGGCGCTCGTCGTCGACACGGTCGCGCGGACGCTGGGTGCGAAGCAGGAGCTGGCGGCGCACATCGGCGAGAAGCAGCTCTTGCTCGTGCTCGACAACCTGGAGCAGGTGGTCGATTCGGCGGTCGAGCTGGCGGCGCTGCTACGCGCCTGTGCGAACCTGCGGTTGCTCGTCACCAGCCGGGAGCTGTTGCGGGTCGACGGCGAGATCGTCTATCCGGTGCCGGCTCTCGCTGAGCCGGAGGCGGTCGAGCTGTTCTGCGCGCGGGCACGAATCGAGCCGGACGAGGCGGTTGCCGAGCTGTGCGGCCTGCTGGACAACCTGCCGCTCGCGCTCGAGCTCGCCGCGGCCCGGGTCAGTGTGCTCACACCTGCCCAGATTGTCGAACGGATCTCGCAGCGACTGGACCTGTTCAGGGCTGGTCGCGACGCCGACGCGCGCCAGCAGACATTGCGAGCGACGATCGCCTGGTCGTACGACCTGCTGGCGGAGGACGAGCAGCGGCTCTTCGCCAGCATGGGTGTCTTTCGGGGCGGCTGTACGCTCGAGACCGCCGAGCAGGTTGCCGGCGCCGACGTCGCCGGTCTGCAAACGCTGCACGACAAGAGCCTGCTGCGGCGAAGCGGCGAGCGCTTCTGGATGCTGCAGACGATCCGCGAGTACGCCCACGAGCTGCTCGAGGGAGGCAGCGAGGGCGATGCCATTCGCCGCCGGCACGCCGATCACTACCTCGCAGTCAGCGAGCTCGCCTACACAGAGCGGTTCGACCGCGGCCTGACCTGGGTCCGAAGACTCGAGGCAGAGCACGACAACTTCCGCGCTGCGCTCGACCACCTGCAAGACCGCGACCCCCTCCGCGCCCTCCAGCTCGCCGGAGCGCTCGGCTGGTTCTGGCTGGCGAGATCGCACTTTGCAGAGGGCGCGCGAAGACTCGAAGACGCTCTGTCGTCAACCGTGGACGAGGGACCGCTCACGGCCCGGGCGCTGACCTACCTTGGGTATGTCGACACCGACGAGACAAACTCGCTGAGGCGACACGAGCACGCGGTCAAGCTCTGGCTCAACCTGGGGGATGAGACGGAGTTGGCGGCTGCCGGTGAAGGGCTGGGCTGGGCTCTCTACATGTGTGGAGAAAAGTCGCGGGCGCTTGACGTGTTCGAGCAGAACCTCGAGCTCGCGCGCCGTCTCGGTCACCACGCAATCGTCAACCGGTCGATCGCGGGTGTTTGCCAACTGCTCGTGGCAACCGGTGAGTTCGAGCGCGCGGAACCGCTGGCGCTGGAGCTCCATGCCGCGACGCGCGACAGCGAAGACGTCTTCTGCATGGTCGGCGGCGACCACTACCTCAGCGACTGCGCGATGGACCGGCGCGACTACACCCTCGCTGAGCAGCACCGGCTGGAGGCCCTCGAAATCACGCTCCGGATCGGAGACGTGATGCAACAGACCATCGAGGTCCTCGGTCTCGCCTTTACCGCCGCCGGGCTCGGACGAGACGAAGACGCACTCCGTCTCGAGGGAGCTATCAACGCAAAATGGAAGGAGTTCGGCGTATCCCATGCTCCACCGTTATCCGAGGCATGGCGCCAGCGCGACCTCGTTCCAGCCCGCGCCAGGCTCGGCGAGGCGCGAGCGAACGCGGCCTTCGACGAAGGACGAGCGATGACGTGGGATCAGGCCATCGAGCTCGCACTCGCGTCTGACGTCGCGCCGCTCGTGCGCGCGGCCCGTTAGCCCGTTCGACTGTTCCGTTACGGCCGGATGTTCTGGTTCAGGCGGAAGACATTGTCCGGATCCCAGGCACGCTTCAGTTCGACCAGCTTCTCGTACTTCGCGTTGCCGTAGACGGAGCGAACGACGTCCTCTCCTGTGTCGGCGACGTCGTTGACATAGCGCCCCGTTGTCGCGTACGGCTGGACGTCTGCAATCGCATCGCGGACCCATTCGCGGCACACGTCGTCCAGCGCGTCGTCGTGCCAGAGGATTTCCGCCGCGAGCCAGTAGGTCGCCTCGCGCCCCGCGTACGCCGTTGCGTCTTCGGGCACCGCGGCAACTGCACGCCCCAGTGCCCAGACCGAGAACTCTCCGTGCGCGCCCGCCGGGATCTCCGGAAGGCGCCTCGCAAGCTGGTCGATCAGGTCGTCGCGGAGATCGACCAGCAACGCGCTCTTCATGTAGAAGCGCTGGCCCCAGTCCATCGCCCCGTCGTTCATCGTCTGGGTCGTCAGATACGGCTTCGCCTCGATTGACCCAGCCGATGGCCCGAACGAACGCAGCGTCGCGAGATCGCGTTCCGCGTCGGCCAAGGATCCGCAGTGCAGCACGTTGACGAACGCGACCGGGTCGCCGGTGGACTCGGCGAGGCCGAGGCCGAATCCCAACCCGAGCTCGTCGGGGCCGTTCTCGACTGCGTCGCGAAAGAGCGCCGCGACTTCGCTCACGCAGTCGATGGGGTGCAGAACGGAGCCGTGCGTGATCACGCGACCGAGGGGGTGGAGGCGATATTCGAGCGAGGTTGCGATCCCGAAGTTCGGTCCTGCACCGCGAAGCCCCCAGAAAAGTTCTGGGTTTTGGTCCTCGCTTGCGTGCACGAGCCGACCATCGGCTGTCACGACGTCGGCCGACAGCAGATTGTCGATCGTCAGGCCGAACTTGCGCTGCAGTCGTCCCATCCCACCGCCGAGCGTCAGACCCGCGGCGCCGGTGTGCGAGATGACGCCGACCGGACAGACGAGGCCGAAGGCCTGTGCCTCGCGGTCGAGGTCGCCGAGCAGCGCGCCGCCGCTCACATGTGCCGTGCGGTTCTCCGGATCGACGCGCACGTTGCGCATGCGCGAGAGGTCGATCACGATCCCGTCGTCACACGTCGACAGGCCCGGAATGCTGTGTCCGCCGCTGCGCACCGCGATCCGCAAGTCCTCCGTGCGCGCGAAGTGGACGGCTGTGATGACGTCGGCGGCGCCGGTCGGTCGCACGATCATTGCGGGGCGGCGGTCGATCATTCCGTTCCAGACGACGCGCGCCGCGTCGTAGCCCTCATCGCCCGGAACGATCAACTCGCCCGCAAACCCGTCGGCGAAGACTCGGATCGTCCGCTCTTCAACTGCCACGGTCGCATGATGCCGCTTCAGACTGCGACGAGATACAACCGAGCGAGACGATCTGCCGGTGCGAGGGGCGGCCGTGCGGCCGCCCCTCGCAGAGCACGCGATGGTGTTCTAGCCGTCGTCGTCGCCTGCGCCCGTGCCGCGCGGCTGCCAGCCGGGGACGAACTGGAGCCCGCCCGGGTGGACTGCCTGCGCGTCACTGCCGTCCGCGGCGTTGACCGTGTAGTTGGTGCGTGTGGGCATGTCCATCGTGGCGATACGGCTGCCGTCAGGCGACCAGGCGGTGCCGTAGTAGGTGGCGCCATTGGTGATCGGGTGCTGGTTGGAGCCGTTCGCGTTCATCACCCAGATGTCGCCCCAGCTCTGGGATTGACGACGTCGGAGATGCCGTGCGTGTCGGCGAGGTACGCGATCTTGGAGCCGTCCGGGCTCCAGTCGGGCACCTGGTCTTTGGGTTGCGGGTCGAAGGTGAGTTGCGTCTGGCCGGAGCCGTCGGCGTTCATCACGTAGACCTGCGAGGTCCCTGTGCGATTGCTGGTGAAGACGATCTTGCTGCCGTCGGGTGAGAAGGCGGGGTAGACGTTGTTGCCGACGGTGGTCAGCTGTTGCGGCGTGCCGCCGTCGCTGGGGACGACGTAGATGTTGCGCGCGGTCGCGCCGGCGGGCTGTGCGGCGAAGACGATCTCGCTCCCGTCGGGTGAGTAGTCGGGGAAGATCGCCACCCCGCTCATGTGCGTGACCTGCTGCTTGTCGGTGCCGTTCTGCTTCATCGTCCAGACCTGGACGGGGCCGCCGCCCTGGCCCGAGCAGTAGGCGATCCGCCTGCCGTCGGCCGAGTAGGCGGCGCAGGCGTCGAAGCCGGCGTCGGTGGTGAGGCGGCGCAGATCCTGCCCGCCCGGGAGCGCCGTGTAGACGTCGGTGTTGCCGTTGACGTTCATGCCGAAGGCGATCCGGCCGTTGGTCGCGCCTCCGTAGGTGGCGCGTGCGGCACCGCTCAGCACAGCAAGCGCGCACGCAGCGGCGACCGCCGCGATGGCGAGAGTCCTCTTCATGGTCATGCCTCCTCCTCTTGTCGAAGCGGCGGATGGCCCGCCGGCCGATGACCCGTGATCCGCCAAGCGACTTTCACGTGCGGCTGGTCCGTGGCCACCGTGAAACGACCGTTCTCGAGCGCAGCGGTGATCCGTGCCGTGCTCGGCGGATCGAGGTCGCGAAGCTCGTACTCGAGCGGCGGCTCGAGCGGCCCTGCGTCCGTCGGCAAGCTGACGGTCGCGTAGCCGCGCGCATCCGTCCAGACCTCGCCGTGGTAGGCGACCGTGCCCATGTGCGCCGGGTGGAGCGGACGAGTCATCCCGACGAGGGTGGACGGCCGTGGCAATAGCGCCGCTAGGACCACGTTAGGACCGGGTCGCGGTGAACCCGCGGCGGGCTTTGAACTTCGCTTCTGATGCGGTAAAACCGGCTGGTGGAGTTTCGGATCCTCGGGCCGCTCGAGGTGCTCGACGACGGCGTGCCGGTTCCCCTTGGGACTCTCAAGGAGAGGGTCGTCCTCGCGGTTTTGTTGTTGCACGCGAACGAGGTCGTCTCGCGCGAGCGCCTGATAGACGACCTCTGGGGCGCGTCGCCGCCGCCGACGGCGAAGAAGGCCGTCAGTGTCTATGTGTCCAAGCTGCGCAAGACACTCGCGCGCAACGGCGAGGATCCGATCGCGCCCGCAGCGGGGGGTTACCGAATCACGGTCGAGCCCGACCGGCTCGACGCGGCGCGAGCGCAACGTTTCGTCACTGACGCGGGCGAGCGCACCGCCGCCGGTGATCTCGACGCGGCTGCGCAGCTGTTTCGCGACGCGCTCGCGCTCTGGCGCGGGTCAACCCTGGCCGGACTCACGCTCGAGTCCCAGGGCCGCGACGAGGTCGCGCGGCTGGACGAGCTACGCCTCACTGCGTTGATGGATCGGATCGACTGCGATCTCGCGCAGGGTCGTCACGAGCGCGTTGTGGGCGAGCTGCAGGTACTCGTCGGGGAGCATCCGCTCCGCGAACGGCTCCGCGCGCAGCAGATGCTTGCCCTCTACCGCGCCGACCGGCAAGCGGAGGCGCTCGACGCATACGCCGAGGCGCGGCGGACGCTCGTCGACGACCTCGGCATCGATCCGAGCGAGGCGCTGCAACGAATACAGCAGGCGATCCTCCGCCACGACCCAGCCCTCGCGACGCCGGAGGGCACCGCAGGAGCGAACGGACTTCCGCCGAGCGCGGCTGTCCCGCCGCCAACACCGGCTATCGCCGTGCGACTCGGCGAGAGGCACTCACGGCGGCGGTTCCGTCCTCGCCGCTGGCAGCTTGCCGTCGCAGGGCTTGTCGTCCTCACGGCCTCGGCCGCGGCGGCGACGACGCTCTCCACATCGTCGGCTCGCGCGACGCCGCATGTCGTTCCGAACAGCCTCGTCCGGCTCGATCCTCGCAGCGGCAAGCCGACGTTGGTGGTACCCGTAGGGGTCGAGCCTGGACCGATCGCATTTACGCCGACAGCGATCTGGACCGTGAACCACGGCGATCGCACCCTCTCCCGCTACGACCTCCGCACGCATGGAGTGCAGACGCGAGGCGGTTTCCCGCATCAGCCCTACGACGTCGTCGCCGACATGGCCGGGAACGTCTGGGTCTCGAGCAAGACGCCGATCGTGACGCGCCTCGCAGCAGGCGTTGGCGGGACGTCGGCAGGGCCGCTGTACCCATCGAAGACGGCGACGATCCGTGTCCGCGGTCCGGGCGTCGGCCACGAAGCGCTCGGAGCCGGTTATGTATGGGCGATCGTCGGTCCCTTGACGTACCCCGCACCCGGTCTGCCTCACCGCGAGGACGACCGGCTCTCACTGATCGACATGCAGAGCGATCGTGTTGCTACGTCGATGAGGCTTCGCCGAAGCACCACGTCGATTGCCTTCGGGTACGGGTCAGCATGGATTGGAGCGTACGACGCCGGGGGGAGCTGGCTGGCGATCATCAGCGCGGGTTCGACCAAGCCCGAGTGGATCCGTCTCGTGCGAGGTGAGAGCTGCGGCCCGCCGTACGATCCGGGGCCCTACGGGGCGCCATTGGTCGCTACCGGAGCCGGAGGCGTCTGGGTTCTCACCTGCGGTCAGAGCAACCAGCAACAGCTCATCAAAGTCGATCCCGAGACGCATCGCATCGTCAAGCGGACCTACGTTTCGAACCTGGATCCAGCGAGCTTCCTGGCCGTCGGCGCCGGCTCGGTCTGGCTCGCCGGGGGCTCGGTCTCGGAGGTCGACCCGGTGACCGACAAGGTCGTGCGCACGATTCCGCTGGGCGGCAGAGCGAAGACACCGTGCGGAATCGCCGCCACACGAGACGCCGTCTGGGTCGCCATCGGCAACGCCTACTGCGACACCATCGGCCAATGACGCTGCGCTGCCCGCCGGATTATCGCGGCGGCGATGATAACCCGCGGGGCTCCTCGCCATTGCGGCCTCTGCCGCGACCCAGACCGAATCTTTCACCGCCGTCTTCTCCGACCGACCGTGCGGAGTGAGACTCTGCGGCGACGGCGTGATCGACCCCTACGGTCGGGTAACGACCATCACCGTGTTCTCCCGGCGCACGCCAGGCCCCGAACCAGGCTGCCACACCTACAAAGGGACCCGCACCGCGACGCTCGTCAAGAACAAGCGCAGCACCCTCCGGTTCGCCATCCAAGGCCCACTTTGCGGAGCACACGCCTGGGGAACATTCAGAATCGTTTCAGGGACCGGCACCTTCTCGAACGCCAGCGGAAGCGGCGTTATCTGGGGTGCCCCGTCGGTCGTCCACTACTACGGCGTCATAAGACTCGATCGGTAGAGACCCGACTGCGCTCGCGGATCAATGTAGGCGTCGCTCGGCCGTGTCCGGGTTTGTCGATTACCAGAACCCGCCATCGGTTTGAGGGCGTCAGCGCCGGCTCCTAGACAACGGCGATGGAATGGCCCTCGCAAGGAGGGCCATGAGAGGTCGGAACGACTCCGTTGAGCCAAGCCCTCTGACGGACTCGAACCGTCGACCACGCTGCAACAGTTTCCGTCATCGCGCGACGTTCGGACCTGCTCAGGCGGCGGGCACGACTGGGGCGGGTGCCGTCTCGAGCACCCAGATCGGCCCGTCGCCGCACTCGACGCGCGTACCACCCTCGGCCGCGTCGAGGCGCGTCCGCAGCACGTAGACGCGTTCGCCGCCGAGCTCGGCGAGCGGCCCGCGGACACCGTCACGTGACGCGGCCACCCACCACGCTTGCACCTGCCGACGCACCTCCTCCGCGGGACGCGTCCAGTCGACCTCGGCGTACTCCGGCTCGAAGAAGCCCGCGTAGCTCGCGTCCTCCTCGACCTGGGCGTCGCCGGGATCGCCGGCCTCGACGCGCTCGAGCGCGCGAGGCAGCAGCGACGTCGCGACCACGAACAGCGTCTCCAGGACGTCCTCTGCACGCTCGGCGTCGACGAGCGGCGCGGTGCCCTGCGCGAGCACGCGCCCGGTGTCGAAGTCGGCGTCCATCCGGTGGAAGGTGAACCCGAGCTCGCTGTCGCCGTTGCGGAGCGCCCAGCCGATGGGGTTCGGCCCGCGGTAGCGCGGCAGCAGCGCTGGATGGCCGTTGACGATGCCGTGGCGCGGCACCGCAAGTGCGTCCTCGGGGATCCGCACCGGGAAGCCGCCGCTGATCGCCAGGTCAGGCTCGAGGGCCCCGAGCAGCTTCGCGAAGCGCTGCGGCCCGCTCGCGACGAGCACGTCGAGGTGCGCCGGCCGTACATCGATCAGCGCCGACAGCGGCTCGTCGCCGTAGCGCCCGCGCGGCCCTTCCGTCGTCACGACGCCGACACACTCGTGGCCGAGCTCGCGCAGCTGCGCATCCAACCACACGACCACGCCCGGGACGCGCGCGAAGAGTGCTATCCGCATCGCCGAGTTCTAGTCGATACAGCAGCTTCACGCTAGGGTCGCTGTTGACCCCAAGAGAGAGGATCGTCGTGAGCTTGCTCATCCGCTTTTCCCCTCCGTCGCTGACGGCAGCGCAGTACGACCACGTAGTGCGTCGACTGGACGAGGAGGGCGTCTCCCCCGCGGACGGACTCGACTACGAACTCTGCTTCGGCTCGGGCGACCAACACAAGGTCAGCCTGGTCTGGGACTCCAAAGAGCAACTCGATGCCTTCGGTGCTCGCCTGATGCCGATCCTTGCAGAACTCGGCATCGACCCGGGCGAGCCCGAAGTGTTCGAAGTCCACAACATCATCAAGCGCTAGCGGCCTCGTACAGCCCGGCGCCAATCCTGATCCGCAAGGCTCACCGGCCGAGTCCCCCAAGGCTGGCCTCGCGCGGTGGTCGCCTAGACTCGGCGGCGGTGTCTGCCACGGATGTGGACGCATATCTGCGGGATGTCGAGGAGCCGAAACGCAGCACGCTGCACGCGCTGCGAAGGACGATTCTCGAGATCATCCCGGAAGCTGAAGAAGTGATCTCGTACCGTGTGCCTGCGTTTCGTGTGCAGGGCAAGACGGTCGCCGGTTTCGCTGCCTTTAAGACGCATTTGAGCTACTTGCCGTTCAGCGGCTCGGTTCTTCCGCGGCTGGCAGACGATCTTCACGGCTACACGATGACGAAGAGCGCGCTGCACTTTCCGGTCGACGAGCCGCTGCCAAAAGCGCTGGTACAGAAGCTGATCGCCGTGCGGCTCGACGAGGCGAGCCCGCGCTAGCGTCGCACCGCACCATCGCCGCCTCGCTCACTACGGGTTGCCCTACGGCACCCACGTTTCTGCAAGTGGCGTGAGTTGGAGCTCATGGGTCGCGGCCCGGGTTCCTTGATTGGCGAGAAAGCGAACGGCGTCCGCGATCTCGCTGGGGTCGGCGAGGGCTTCCGGTGCGACGCCCGGGCGGGGTGCGCCGCTCACGGGTTGGATGCCGGCGTCGATGATCAGCAGCGCGACATGGATGCCGCGTGGGCGCAGCTCGAGCGCCGCGGCTTGTGTGATCGCGCGGACTCCGAATGCGCCCGCCGCCCAGAGTCCCCGGCCGGGCATCGCGCGCCGGGCTGAGCCGCCCGTCACCTGGATGATCGTTGCGAGGCTGCCCTGCGCGACGAGGAAGCTCCCTGCCCCGGAGAGGAATGCGAACGCGGACCGCGCCGGCGCGGCGGCCCACGAGTCGAACGCGTCTGCGCTCGCCTCCGCGATCGGCCCACCGCCAAACGGACCGGTGCGGGTCCCACCGTATGCGGCGGCGGCATTGACTACGAGGTCGATCCGGCTGTTAGCTTCCGCCGCCTTGCCCAACGCTCGGGTAACGCTCGCCTGATCGGTCACATCGGCCTCCAATGCGAGGGCTCCGGACTTGGCGATCTTCTCCAGGGTCGCTGTCGAGCGAGCGACCCCCGCCATCGCCCAGCCGTCGGCGATCAGCGTGTCGATAATCGCGCCGCCGAGGTTCCGCGCGCCGAACACGAGGCCGCTCTTGCGGCTCTGTTCCTGGTTGGACATTCGTCCTCCTCTGTTGATGGCAGGTGCGTTATGAGGACAGCGTGCGTTCTGGATCGACCCCAACCCGAACCGACTGCGCTCTCCGGGTTCGACCGCGAGGGCCGCCGTTCTGGTTACCCGACGCGCTCCGATACGTTTTTCGAGCTCCAGCCGAGTGCGGGCGCGACGTCGCGTGCGATCGTCTCGAGCATCGCAGTGTTGTAGTCGACGCCGAGTTGGCTGGGCACGGTCAGGAGGATCGTGTCGGCCGCCTGAACCGCGGCGTCTTTGGAGAGTTCCTCGGCGATCCGGTCGGGCTCGCCGGTGTAGCTGCGGCCGAAGCGGCTGATCGAGCCGTCGAGCCAGCCGACCTGGTCCTCGTTCGCGTCGGCACCGAAGAGTCGCCGATCGAGGTCGGAGGTGATCGGGATGACGCTGCGGCTGACCGAGACGCGCGGCTCCCGGGTGTGGCCGGTTTTCGTCCACGACTCGCGGAACAGCTCGATCTGCTCGGCCTGGAGTTGGTCGAACGGCACCTGAGTGTCCTCGAGGAGGAGCGTGGAGCTCATGAGGTTCAGGCCTTGCTCGCCCGCCCAGACGGCGGTCTCTCTTGAGCCGGAGCCCCACCAGATCCGTTCGGCGAGGCCCGGCGACTGCGGCTGGACGGCGAGCATCGCGGTTCCCGGTCGGCCGCCGACGTCGGCAGCGACGACGCCGGCGCCGGCGGCCGCAGCGAGGAAGAGCGCCGTCTTCTCGCGTGTCTCGTTGGGATCGACCGAGTACCCGAACGCCTCGGCGCCGCGCCAGGCCGGCTCGGGCGAGCCGCGGCTGACGCCGAGCTGGAGCCGACCGCCTGCGAGCAGATCGGCCGCGGCGGCATCCTCGGCCATGTAGAGCGGGTTCTCATAGCGCATGTCGATCACGCCGGTGCCGATCTCGATCCGGCTGGTCTTGACGCCGATCGCCGCGAGGAGTGGGAAGGGCGAGGAGAGCTGGCGCGCGAAGTGATGGACGCGGACAAACGCCCCGTCGATCCCGATCTCTTCGGCTGCAACCGCAAGCTCCACCGTCTGCCGCAGCGCGTCACCGCCGGTGCGCGTCAGTCCGCCGCCCGGATGCCAGGCGCCGAACGAGAGGAAGCCAATTTTCTTGCGCTCCATCATCTTCAGCGTTTGGAACGTTATTGATGGATCAAGAATTCGGCCGTCGGCAACGCGACAGCGGGTCCACCAGTGACTGCTCGCGCCCCTTGTTGAGGCGGCGGCGTTGTCTTACTGTTGAACGATGCGGATGCGGGCCACGCGCTCGTTCTTCGAGGAAGTCCCGTCCGACGCCGTCGAGGCCGCGCTTGCGACGCTCGAGCGGCGGCGTTTCCCGGCCGGGGCGGTGATCGTCGCCGAGGGTGAGTTCCGCGAAGAGATGTACGTCCTCTGCGAGGGAACTGCGGACGTCATCCTCGTGGACCGCAGGGGCGTCGAGCATGTAGTGAGCGCCGTCCACCGCGGCGAGTCGATCGGCGAGATGTCGCTGCTGACGCAAAGCGCGGCGTCGGCGACCGTTCGCGCTGCCGAGGACGTCGAGCTCGCCGTCCTGCATGGACCCGAGCTGGAAGCGCTACTCGACGCACTGCCTCAGCTGCAGCGAAACCTACTGGCGACGCTCTCCGAGAGGCTTGCTCGGGTGACGCGACTGGCCGTGCACGAGCAGCCCGGCCGGCTGGTGATCCTCGAGGATGCCGGCGCGCCCGACGTGTTGGGTTTCGCGCTCGCGTGCAGCGTCGCGTGGCATACACGGAGCCCGACTCTGCACGTCGTCCTCGGGAATCCTTCGCTTGATCTCGAGAGCCTCGCGACCGTCGCACCCGAACCTCCGTTTGGCGGCAGGCGTGTGGCGGGCGCCGAACTCGTGGTGGCGGATCTCGACGGCCACTTCGCGTACGACCGGATCGAGGCGACGCTCGAAGAGCTCGTGCGCATGTACGACCACGTCCTGCTGCAGGTCCCGTCGGAGTGGACGAACTTCGCGCTGGGCGACCGGCGCGTCCGCGCCGGCCCCGGCGGCTTCGAGCTCGAGGAGCGCGTTCTGTCGATACCTCCTTTGTCTGCGGACGACGAAGCGGCCCTGGAACAGGGGCTGCTGCCTGCGCGAGGCGCGGTCGGCACGGCGGTGGGAGCGCTCGCGCGCGATCTCGCAGGCCTCGAAGTGGGCGTCGCGCTCGGAGCGGGTAGCCTCCGCGGGTACGCGCACGTCGGTGCCCTCCGCGCGTTCGAGCGGCACGGCATTCCGGTCGACTATCTCGCCGGGACGAGCATCGGGGCGATCGTCGCCGCCCTCTACGCACGCTTCGGCGATCTCGACCGCGTCGCCGAGTTCCTCGACGGGCTCGGTGCGCGCATGTTCCGGCCGACGGTCTCCCGGAAGTCCCTTCTTTCGACGGGCGCGATGCGGCGCTTCGCCCGCAGGGAGTTCGGCGACCTACGGCTCGAAGACCTGCCGATCCCGATCGCCGTCGTGGCGACCGACGTCGACACGCAGGACGAGGTGGTTCTTCGACGAGGAAGCAGCGCGGCGGCGATCTTCGCGAGCGGCGCCGTGCCGGGCGTCTTTCCGGCGGTCCGGATCGGCAACCGCACGCTCGTGGACGGGGGCATCGTCAACCCCGTCCCGGCGAGCGTGGCGGCAAGCATGGGAGCCGACGTTGTCATCGGCATCAGGCTCGTTCACGGCGGCGGAGTGCAGGCCGACGAGTTCTCCGAGGAGGGCGAGGGGCCGGTTCCGTCGGCGGTCGCGGCGATCATGCGCTCGATCGAGCTGGTGCAGACGCGCATCGTCACCTCCGGCGGCTCGATTCCGACGATTCTCGTCACGCCGGAGTTCGGGTCGATGCCCGCAGGCAAGTTGCGCCACTTCCGCGACGGTCGCCGCTTTGTCGCCGCCGGCGAGGCGGCCGTCGAGGCAGCCCTGCCGCGGCTCGGCGCAGCGCTTCCCTGGTTGCGCCCGTTCGACGCCGCCGCTCCTTTCCGGGGGCCCGCGGCTTCATACGCCGGATCTGCTCCGGCGCGGCACTGAACGGCAGCGATGAGATGAGTGTTCGGCGGATCAGCCGCAACGGCGCGCTCATGGTCGCGTCCTTCGGCGCATTTCTCGCGTTTCTCGACGCGACGATCGTGAACGTCGCGTTTCCCAGCATCCGCTCGTCGTTCCCGGGAAGCTCGATCGACTCGCTGTCGTGGGTGCTCAACGCCTACAACATCGTCTTCGCCGCGTTCCTCGTCGCGGCTGGGCGGTTCGGCGACCTGTTCGGCAGACGCCGCATGTTCACGACGGGAGTCGTTCTCTTCACGGTCGCGTCGGTGCTGTGCGCGGTCGCGCCGTCGCTGGCGTTCCTGATCGCGGCCCGCGCCGTCCAGGCCGCCGGCGCTGCGTTGCTCGTGCCCGCGTCGCTCGCCCTCGTGGTCGAGGCGTTCCCGGCGGAGCGCCGCTCTCATGCGGTCGGGCTGTGGGGCGCCGCGGCCGCTGCGGCGGCCGGGCTCGGTCCTCCGCTCGGCGGTGCGCTTGTCGACGCCTACAACTGGCGGCTCGTCTTCCTGATCAACCTCCCGCTCGGCATCTGCGCGGTCGCGCTTGGAGGGCGCTTCCTCGTCGAGAGCCGTGCGCCGGGGAGACGAACGCTGCCCGATCTGCGCGGCGCGCTGCTGCTGGCGATCGCCGTGGCGTTGCTCACGCTCGGGATCGTCCAGGGCGGCACGTGGGGATGGGCGAGCGCCGGCGTCATCGCGGCGTTTGCGGGCGCGCTGATCGCAGCAGTCCTGTTCGTCGAGAGCTCGCGGCGGCACCCGGTTCCGGTTCTCGATCCGAAGCTGTTGCGGATTCGCTCCTTCGCGGTCGCGAACGCGGCGACGTTCGCCGCCGGCGTGGGGTTCTACGCGTACCTGCTGAACAACATTCTCTGGCTGTACTACGTGTGGGGCTGGTCGCTGCTGCTCGCGGGCCTCGCCGTGGCTCCCGGCGCGGTCGTCGCCGCGGCGGTCGCGGGCCGTCTCGGCCGAATGGCCGACGTGCACGGCTACCGCGTGATCGCTGTTCCCGGCGCGCTGATCTGGGCGGGCGCCTACGTCTGGTACGCGACGCAGGTGGGAACCACTCCCGCGTTCTGGAGCGAATGGTTGCCGGGACAGGTGCTCTCGGGCATCGGCGTCGGCGCGACGCTGCCGATCCTCGGGAGTGCGGCGCTCGCGGCGGTGCCGGGCGGGCGCTTCGCGACGGCGTCGTCGGTCGTCTCGAGCGCGCGGCAGCTCGGCGGCGTGCTCGGCGTTGCGCTCCTCGTCGTGATCGTCGGCACACCGAACGCGACGACGATCGTGACGCGTGCACGTCACGGCTGGATCCTCTCAGTCGTTTGCTTCCTCGTCGCGGCGGCTGGATCAGCGCTGCTGCGTCGCGAACGCGCACACGTCGCCGAGCACGACGAGCCGGTGCTGACTCCGCGCGTGGACGTGACCGATGCGCCTACTCGCGGCCGTGGGCGGGCGCTCGACGGAGACTCGCTCCTCCGGCGGCTGCCCGACCGGGTCAGGACGGAGCTCCTCGCGGCGGCCGAGCCGGTGACGCTGCCGGCGGGAGGCTGGCTCTTCGAAGCCGGCGGGCCCGCGGACGCGCTCTACGTCCTGCTCGCAGGAAGGCTCGACGTGATCGGCGGCGAGGCGGTGCTGCGCGAGATCGTGCCGGAAGAGGTCGTCGGCGAACTCGCGGTCCTGGCCGGCGGCGTGCGCTCGGCCGGAGTCCGCGCTCGCCGGGACAGCAGGCTGTTGCGCATTCCCGCAGCCCGGTTCCGGGCGGCGCTCGAGCACGACGTGGACGCGCAACGCAGCGTGACCACGGCTCTCGCCGCGCAGCTGCAGCGCAGCCGAGGCGTCGACGAGCCGGCCGCCGCCGAGCCTCGTGTGATCGCCGTGCTCGGCGCCTCGACTGCGGCTTTCGTCGATGAGGCGTCCAGGCTCCTCGTTGAGGCGCTCGCCCGAAGCCTGACGGTCGCCTCTCCCGGGCGCGTCGCGATCGACGGCCTCGACCGGGCCGAGCGCGAGAGCGAGCGCGTCGTGCTCACCGCATCGCCGGCCGACGAGGCTGCGTGGCAGGCGTTCTGCCTGCGGCAGGCCGACCGCGTGGTGATCGTCGCGGCCTCCGACGCCAGTCCGACGGAGCTCACGCCGGAGCGGACGGGTTACGTGCTGCTCGTCGGCAGTCCGCCGACGCGGGAGAGCCTCGTCGCGTGGCACGACGCGGTCGATCCGCGCCGCGTCTACGCCTGTCGTGAAGACAGCGTCGAGCTGGCCGCGGCCGTGGGTGCGATCGCCGCGCGTCTAGCGCGACGATCGCTCGGCGTCGTGCTGGCCGGCGGGGGAGCGCGCGCGTTCGCGGCGATCGGCGTTCTCGAGGAGCTCGAGGCGAACAGTGTCAGCGTCGACCGCATCTCCGGCTGCAGCGTCGGCGGCGTCGTCGCCGCCCTCTACGCATCCGGCCAGACGGCCGCCGGCGTCGACGCGATCTGCTACGAGGAGTTCGTTCGCCGCAGTCCCTTCCGCGACTACACGCTGCCGCGTGTGTCGGTCGCGCGCGGACGCAAGGCGGAGGCGGCCCTGCAGCGGCAGTTCGATGACCTCTACTTCGAGGAGCTGCCGCGCCAGCTCGCGCTCGTCAGCACCGACATGCTGAACAACACGGCCGTCGTGCACCGCCGCGGTCTCGTCCGGGAGGCGCTGCGCGCGTCGCTCTCGCTGCCGGGCCTCTTTCCGCCCGCGCGGCTCACCGAATCCCTCCACATCGACGGAGGTGTGCTCGACAATCTCCCGGTGCACTCCCTCGACGGGGACGAGGGGCCGATCCTCGCGGTCAACATCGCGTCGGTCGGAGGCCTCTCGAGTCGATCGGGGCCTCCGCGGATGCCCAGTCTTCCGGAGACCGTGCTGCGCGCGATGCTGATGGGCAGTGCGACCACCATCGAAGCGGCGCGCGATCACGCGACGGTCGTCGTCACCCCGGACACGCGTGGGATCGGGCTGTTCGAGTTCCATCAGATCGACCGCGCCGTGGAAGCCGGCCGCGCGGCAGGCCGCGCCGCGCTGGACGCTCTCGCGACGCTCCCTCGTTGAGTCGACGGAGAGCTGGTTCTCGCCCTGTAGGTCTACAAACGAACCGCGCAGGTCGCCAGCCAACGACGCGCGGGCACGGGCGAGCGCGGGTGATGTGCGATTGCACTGATCAAGAACCGCCGCTGACGTTCCAGCGTCGCCTCGCGTACAGTTGTCCGCCGGAGCGCTGCGCTCGCCGACACTACGGCTCCGGATGCAAACGTGCAGACGTTGATCCTCAACGAGCGGGAGGTCGAGCAATTGATCGACCTCCGCCAGCTCCTCGACGGTCTGGAGCGAGGCTTTGCGCAACTCAGCACCGGTGAGATCAACGCCCCTGCGCGCAACGAGATCCCGATGCCGGACAAGGCGTTCCTGCTGAGCATGCCCGGCCACCGCGCGGGGACCGACATGACCGTAAAGGTCGTGACGGTGTTCGAGAACAACCTCGAGATCGGGCTTCCGTCTCATCTGGCGCTGATCTGCACGTTCGACGCGCGAACGGGTGCGTGCACGGCGGTGATGGACGGCACCTACATCACTGCCGTGCGGACGGCCGCGTCGGCCGCCGTGTCCGTACGCCTGCTCGCGCGACCCGATGCGAGGGTGCTCACTATCCTCGGCGCGGGCGTTCAGGGGCTATCGCATTTGCGCGCGTTTCCTCTCGCCCGCGAGTTCGAGGAGATCCGTGTCGGATCGCTGCGTCTGGCTGACGCCGAGCTTCTTGCCGCGCTCCTCCCGCGTGCGTACGCGGTCGAAGACTTCGAGGCGGCCGTGCGCAGCTCGGACGTCGTCGCGCTCGCCACGCATGCTGGCGAGCCGGTGATCGAGTCCGACTGGGTTCAGCCTGGGACGCATGTCTCCTCGGTCGGTTACCGGCCTCCACGCGGGGAGCTCCCGGGCACGCTCCTCGACCGCGCCGCTGTCTTTGTCGAACTGCGCGAAGCGGCCTTCGCGCCGCCGCCCGTGGGCTGCGCAGAACTCCAGGGACGCGACCCGCAATCGGCGGGCGAGCTCGGCGAAGTTGTGCTCGGTCGGCGGCCGGGCCGCACCGGACCGGACCAGATCACGCTCTACAAGGCGATGGGCCACGTGCTCGAGGACATGGTCGCGGCTGACTTAGCGGTTAGCGCGGCCAAGGAACAGCAGGTCGGACGGCGCGTGGAGATCAACAGCGCATAGCCGTCCTCGGTCGCAGACCGATCAGACGCGACTGGACGATTCGAGCGGAAGGATGAGGCCAGGTGTTCCCGCTGAAGTCGAACGGCCGCGGTGCACAGAGTGGCGTCGAAT
>CAWFIT010000013.1:0-69264 GCA_963815965.1 uncultured Actinomycetes bacterium
CGAGCTTCAGCGGTTGGTCGGGCGGCGGCTGCAGCGGCGCCGGAACCTGCACCGTGACGATGAGTTCGGACCAGGCCGTCACCGCAACGTTTGCCGCCAACCCACCGCCAACCCACACTCTGACCGTATCGCTTGCGGGGAGCGGCTCCGGGACCGTGACCGGGAGCGGAATCTCCTGTCCGGGCACCTGTTCGCACAGCTACACGGCCGGCTCCACGGTCACCTTGACGGCGTCCCCGGCATCTGGCTCGAGCTTCAGCGGTTGGTCGGGCGGCGGCTGCAGCGGCGCCGGAACCTGCACCGTGACCATGAGCGCCGACCAGTCGGTCACCGTGACCTTCGGGGTTGTCGCCACCGGACCGCAGCCAGGCAGCTACGTCGGTTCGACGTCTCAGGGGTGGGGAGTCTCGCTGTACGTCTCAGCGGGCGGCGTCCAGGTGCAGGACATCCACCTCCAGACCATCGCGCTCACGTGCACTCCGTCGGCGCCGAGCCCGAACCCGAGTCCGGACGACAGCTTCTACATCGCCTCGATCCCGATCAACGCGGACGAATCGTTCTCGAGTACGACCGGCCAGACCACGGTGATCGGGAATGCGCCCGTGCACGTCACCTACACCTTCAGCGGCCAGTTCACGGGAACGAATGTGGCCGGCTCGGTCAGGGAGGACATCAGCTACGACGGTACGGCGACCACTTGCACGTCGAACACGCTGACGTGGACGGCGAGCCGAGAGAGCCAGGGCAACCAGGCGGCGCTCGCGCCGCCGGCGGGCAGCTACGGCGGCGTGACGTCGCAGGGCTGGGGCGTGTCCCTGTATGTCTCGCCGAACAGCACCCAGCTGCAGGACATCACGCTCCAGACCCTCGCGCTCTCCTGCACGCCGTCGACGCCGAGTCCCAACCCGAGTCCGTACGACAACTTCTACATCGCCTCGATCCCGATCAACGCGGACGGGTCGTTCTCGACAACGACGACCGACACCGGGGTGATCGGAAACGCACCGGTGCACATCACCTACACCTTCAGCGGCCACTTCCACGGCCAGAACACCTCCAACACCGAACGGGTCGGCGGAATGGTCAGGGAAGACCTCAGCTACGACGGTACGTCCAGGTCTTGCACGTCAGGGGATCAATACTGGTCGGCGACCCGGCAGAGCCAGGGCAACCAGGCGGCGCTCGCGCCGCCGGCGGGCAGCTACGGCGGCGTGACGTCGCAGGGCTGGGGCGTGTCCCTGTATGTCTCGCCGAACAGCACCCAGCTGCAGGACATCACGCTCCAGACCCTCGCGCTCTCCTGCACGCCGTCGACGCCGAGTCCCAACCCGAGTCCGTACGACAACTTCTACATCGCCTCGATCCCGATCAACGCGGACGGGTCGTTCTCGACAACGACGACCGACACCGGGGTGATCGGAAACGCACCGGTGCACATCACCTACACCTTCAGCGGACACTTCCACGGCCAGAACACGTCGAATAGCGAGCGGGTCGCCGGCGTCGTCAGGGAGACCCTGACATACGACGGCAGCTCGACCAGCTGCACCTCGAACAACCAGTACTGGTCGGCGACCTGGCAGAACCAGGGCAACCAGGCGGCGCTCGCGCCGCCGGCGGGCAGCTACGGCGGCGTGACGTCGCAGGGCTGGGGCGTGTCCCTGTATGTCTCGCCGAACAGCACCCAGCTGCAGGACATCACGCTCCAGACCCTCGCGCTCTCCTGCACGCCGTCGACGCCGAGTCCCAACCCGAGTCCGTACGACAACTTCTACATCGCCTCGATCCCGATCAACGCGGACGGGTCGTTCTCGACAACGACGACCGACACCGGGGTGATCGGAAACGCACCGGTGCACATCACCTACACCTTCAGCGGACACTTCCACGGCCAGAACACGTCGAATAGCGAGCGGGTCGCCGGCGTCGTCAGGGAGACCCTGACATACGACGGCAGCTCGACCAGCTGCACCTCGAACAACCAGTACTGGTCGGCGACCTGGCAGAACCAGGGCAACCAGGCGGCGCTCGCGCCGCCGGCGGGCAGCTACGGCGGCGTGACGTCGCAGGGCTGGGGCGTGTCGCTAGGCGTCTCCTCCGACAGCACCCAGCTGCAGAACGTCACGGTCCAGACCCTCGCGCTCTCCTGCGCGCCGTCGACGCCGAGTCCCAACCCGAGTCCGTACGACAACTTCTCCATTGCCACGATCCCGATCAACGCGGACGGGTCATTCTCCACGACCGTGACCCAGACCGGCCTGGAAGGCAGCGCTCCCGTGCACATCACCTACACCTTCAGCGGCCACTTCCACGGCCGAAACACGTCTAACAAGGAACGGGTCGCCGGCTTGGTCAGGGTGGACATCAGCTACGACGGGACATCCACTTCCTGCACCTCGAACAACCAGTACTGGTCGGCGACCCAGCAATAGTCACCCTCACGTTCAGTCTGGCGTCTGGTCAGCGCGATCGGGCGCAAGCGGTTCCCGGGCTTCGGCGTTTCTGGCCGCCCTCGCCCGTCAGCCTTGCCGCATCCTCAGTCTCGCCCTACATACCTCTAGTGGTTAGGACTAGGTGATACGCACTGGGTTCTCGCTACGAGAACCCGTGCACATCACCATCCTCCTAACCCGGCTCGACGCGGTATGTTAGAGATCGCGGCTCGCCTCGTTGAGTCGCGCTGTTTATTCGCGGCCGGGACCTTCCCGGTCTAGAATCGCCGCGCCGCGTTTGCCGCCGTCTTGCCGTCTCGTCCCTCTTGACATCCTCGGCGACAGGGCGGGAACATGCTCGTTGACGAGGCGCAGTACGACTCCTCGGCCACACTACTGAGAGGACGACGAATGCGATCGACAAAGAACTACGGACGGCTTGTGGCGGCAGCGACAGCCGTCGCGGTGCTGATCCTCGCCACTCCCGCCGGAGCGGTCATCGGCGGGACGTCCGACACGAGCAACCACTACGCGAACGTCGGCGTGCTGCAGTTGCACATCGGCAACGACTGGTTCGACTTTTGCTCGGGGACGCTGGTGCGCCCCGACGTCGTTCTGACGGCGGCGCACTGCACCGACTTTCTCCAGGACGTCGGGCCGGACGGCCTCGGCCCTGCCGATCTGCGGATCTCGTTCGATCCCGCGGGGGGCGGCCCGTATTCGACGGTAGATCACATCGTCGTGAATCCGGCGTGGTTCACGGCCGGCCCGTGTATCGGCAACTCGAAGCACCTGTGTCTCGATCCTCCGCACGAGGACATCGCACTTGTATTCCTCGATGCGCCCGTTGCCGGCATCGCGCCGGCACCGATCGCCGGTCCCGGCTATCTCGACGGGCTCGACCTGAAGACGGCAGCCTTCACCGTCGTCGGCTACGGCACCGACGCGTTCATCACCGGCAGCGCCTTCGCACCCAAGGCGATCACCGTCTTCGACGGTGTGCGGAGCTACCGGCAGGTGTCCGCCGTCCCGGCGCAGGACGCTTTCCCCGACCGGTTCCTGAAGATCACGAAGGGCGTGTGCTTCGGCGACTCCGGCGGCCCGTTGTTCCACGACGGAACCCTCGTCGCGCTGAATACGTGGACATTCAGCGCTCGGTGCGATGGGCCGAATCTGGAGTACCGAGTGGACTCGGCACCGGCTCAGGCGTTCCTCGACGCGAATCTGTAACGGCGACCAGCGCTGCCCGGGCGGCTTTGCCTCTCCGGGCAGCGCTGATCTCAAGAAGTTGAGCCAGTTCTCGCCGAGCAGCGTGTTTCTGGCGGTGATGTCAGCGTGATGACGCGATCCAGCGCGGGCCGAGAAATCAAGCGTTTAACGCATGTGGGTCGAGCGCGAGGAAGGCGTGCGAGGTTGCGCCCGTGAGCGTCTCCGGTCACGATCTCGCGAGGAACATGCCGTTCGAGATTCCGCGAGGCGCTGTGCGCCGACGAGCGCCTCATCCTCTACTGATGCACCGCTTCGCGGATAATTAGCCTTGTTATGCAGCAAGAGACGCCGACCGTCGTTGCATCGGGCGCGCGGACGAAGCCGCCGTTCCGCGCCGATCATGTCGGCAGCCTGCTTCGCCCGCCGCAGCTTCTGAAGGCCCGCGACGAATTCGCGAACGGTCGCATCGATGCGGCAGCGCTGCGTGCAGTCGAAGACGACGCGATCCGCGAGATCGTGCGCAAGCAGGAGGAGATCGGCCTGCAATCCGCGACCGACGGCGAGTTCCGCCGCGAGTCGTGGCACATGGACTTCATCTACCAGCTCGACGGCATCACGAAGGAAGCCGGGCACATCGCCGTCAAGTTTCACAACGAGCAGGGCGACATCGAGTTCACGCCCGCGGCGCTGCACATCGACGGGAAGCTCGGTGTCTCGAAGACGATCTTCGGTGACGCGTTCCAGTTTCTGCAGCAGACGGTGAACGCGAATGTCCCGAAGCTGACGATTCCCTCGCCGAGCATGGTCCATTACCGCGGCGGCCGTGCCGCGATCGATCCCGACGTCTATCCGGACCTCGACTCGTTCTGGGCCGATCTCGTCGCCGCCTACCGCGACGAAGTGCGTCGCCTCGGCGAGCTCGGCTGCACGTACCTCCAGTTCGACGACACGAGCCTCGCCTACATGAACGATCCGCATCAGCGCGAGTACATCGCGTCGATCGGCGGGGATGCGCAGCATCAGCACGTCGAGTACATCCGCCACATCAACGAGGCGCTCGCGGACCGGCCCGCCGGGATGAGCGTCACGACGCACATGTGCCGCGGCAACTTCCGCTCGGCGTGGGCCGCCGAGGGAAGCTACGACTTCGTTGCGGAGGCGCTGCTGAACGAGCTCGAGGTGGACGGCTTCTTCATGGAGTGGGACGACGAGCGCTCCGGCGGTTTCGAGCCACTTCGGTTCTTGCCGAAGGGCGAACAAGCACGTCGTGCTCGGTCTGGTGACGACCAAGCGCGGCGAGCTCGAGTCGAAGGACGCGCTGAAGCGGCGCATCGAGGAGGCCGCGAAGCACGCGCCGTTCGAGCAACTCTGCCTCTCACCGCAGTGTGGCTTCTCCTCGACGGTCGAAGGCAACGTGCTCAGCGAGGAGGAGCAGTGGGCGAAACTGCGCTTGATCGTCGAAGTGGCACAGGAAGTCTGGGGCTGAGCCGGCAGCCGTTCGCGATGCCGCGTTCGACGTCTTCCGCCGGCGCGGGCTGACGACGCTCTTCTCGAACCCGGGCTCGACCGAGGTTCCGTTTCTCGCGGGCTTGCCGGACGACCTGACGTTCGTGCTCGCGCTGCACGAGGGGTCGGTCGTCTCGATGGCGACCGGGTTTGCGATCGGCCGCGGCGAGCCGGCGCTGGCGGTCGTGCACACGACGGCGGGTCTCGGCAATGCGGTCGGGGCGCTGGCGACGGCGCGCGTGAACAAGGCGCCCCTCGTCGTATTGGTCGGGCAGCAGGATCGGCGGCACCTCGTCTTCGAGCCGTTCCTGGCCGGCCGGCTCGACGGGCTTGCCGGCGAGTACCCGGTCTCCGTCGAGCAGCCCGTCCGCCCGCAGGAGGTCCCCGGCGCGATCGAGCGCGCGTACCACGCCGCTGCGACCCAGCGCGGGCCGGCGCTCGTGATCGTGCCCATGGACGACTGGGACGCACCGGCCGAGGACGCGCGGGAGGACGCAGCCGCGGGTCGCGTGCTGCGCGCCGCGGCAGTCGATCCGGCCGCAGTCGACGCGCTCGCCGAGTTCCTGTCCTCCTCGACGTCGCCGGCGCTCGTGGTCGGAGCCGGCGCCGACGACGCCGAGACATGGGCGGCGCTCGTCGAGCTAGCGGAGCGCCTCGTCGTTCCGGTCTTCCAGGAGTCGTTCGGCGCGCGCGCCGGCTTCCCGCAGGACCATCCGCTGTTCGCAGGCTTTCTCCCAGCCGACCGGCCGCGCCTGCGCGAGACGCTTGCGCCGTTCGACGCGCTGCTGGTCGTCGGCGCGCCGGTCTTCCGGCAATCGCCTTACGCGCCGGGACGGTTCACGGAGCCCGGGGCGCGGATCGCCGTCGTCAGCGCCGACGCCGACGAGGTGCATCGCAGCCCCGCGGAACTCGCAGTGCTCGCGCCGCCGGCGGCGGTCTGCCGGGAACTTACGTTGCGCGTCCCCGCGCGCGACGTTGCGCCGCCCGAGCCGCGCGAAGTGCCTCCTCCGCCGGCGCCGCCGGCGGACGGCGAGCCGATGCTCGCGGGCCACGTGCTCGCGGCGCTCGCGGAACGCCTGCCGCGGGACGCTGTCGTCGTCGAAGAGGCGCCCGTCGACCGGCCCGAGCTGCACGAGCGACTCGCCGCACGCGAACCGCTCGGCTTCCTCAGCGCAGCGATGGGCGGCCTCGGTTTCGCGCTCGGCGGCGCGACGGGCGTGCGCATGGCGCTTCCCGAGCGTCCGGTCGTCGCGGTCGTCGGCGACGGCTCGGCGATCTACGGAATCCAGGCGCTGTGGAGCGCCGCGCACTACCGCGTCGGCGTTCTCTTCGTGATCCTGTCGAACGGCGGCTACGCGATCATGGATCGCCTGGCCGAGCGCCGCGGCGGTGAGCGCGCCGTGGCCGAGCTTCGACGTCGACGTCGCGGCGCTCGCCCGCGCCTTCGGCTGTTCCGGCCGGCGCATCACGACGCACGACGAGCTCGCGAACGAGCTCGACGCGATCGTGCCGACGCTCGCGTCGCGCGACGAGCCGGTCCTGCTCGACGTCGTGATCGCGCCGACGCAGACGTTCGCGCCGTAGCCTCTGCCCGCTGCAGGGGCGTGGACGGCGCCCTCGCCGGGACGCCGTCCACGCGAGATGGCCTTAGGTGATCTTCAACGTGCGCTTGCGCTTCGGGTGCGTGATCGAGCTGTAGACGTACTTGCCCTTCTTCAGCGTCAGCGTCCACGTGCTCCGCCCTGTTCCCTTCACGCTCGTCTGCTTCGTCACGCCGGGGCCGGCGAGCTTGAAGCCGGTCGTCTTCGAGTTGTCGGTGACGACGACCGTGTACTTGCCGTGTGGCAGCGTCGTCACGGCCTTCCCGTCGAGCCGCAGCGTGATGAACACGTTGCCGACCGTCCCCTGGAGCACCTTGCCGCCGGTCACGGTGCTCGGCACGAGCCTCGTCATGTTCGGCAGCGAGTCGATCACGCCGAACTCCTTCGCGTACTTCGCAAGCTGGACGAGCTTGGCGCGGTCGACCACCGGGCTCCAGATCGGCAGGCGCACGTTCTGTGTCCCCGCCGGCAGCAGTGCGCGGATCTCAGTCGGATGCGCCTGCGCATACGCGAGCGACTCGTTGATCGCCTCGTGGAACGACTTCGCGAGCTGCGGGTTCTTCGACACCCAGCTGTCCAGCGCGCCGTAGCCGCCGATCGGCCAGAACTTGCCGAGCACCGGCCCGGGCGCCATCACGATCCGGTCGCCGTCGATGTTGAGGCCCTGGGAGACGAACGGCTCGGGCGCCCAGAAGGCGTCGATCTGGCCGTTGTTCAGCGCCGAGCGCATCGCGCCGAATCCGATCGCGACGCAGCTTGGGCGAGTTCGGATCGACGCCGACCTTCTTCAACGCCGCCTTGATCATCACCTCGCCGACGCCCTTCAGCGCGTTGACGGCGATCGTCTTTCCGGCGAGATCCTGCGGCGTGCGGATCGAGCTCGACCCCTTGACCATGATGTTCTGCCAGTTGTCGTCGACGCTCGTTCCCTCGACCTCGCTCGCCGAGATCATCTGGAACTTGATCCCCTGGACGCGGCCGATCATCGCCGGCACGTAGCCCAGATAGCCGATGTCGCCGTCGCCGTTTGCGAGCGAGAGCACGACGTCGTTGCCGCTCTGCAGCACCTTCTTGTTGATCTCGATCCCGCGCTGCGAGAAGAACCCCTTCTGGACGCCGAGATCGAGTGGAAGTGCGTTCGCGATGTTCAGCGTGCGAAGGTTGATCGTCGCGAGGGTTCTGTCGGACGAGCTCGATGCGGAGCCGCCGAAGAGCAACGCGGCTGCGAGCGCGACCAGAATCGTTGGCACGAACAGCCTTATTCTCATCCCTGTCCTTCCTTTCGATCGAGTCTCATACCGGAACCGGCAGCTCCCGTTTGATCAGCCGGTAGACGTGCCCGCGCAGTTGCACGAACTCGGGCAGCTCCTTCGTCGTGATCTGATCGCGAGGGCGACCGAGGTCGACCTGCACGATCTCCTTGACTTCCGTGGGCGCATGCGTGAGCACGACGACGCGATCGGCGAGATACACCGACTCGTCGATGTCGTGGGTGACGAACAGGATCGTGATGCCGTACTCCTCGCGCACGCGCAGCACGAGGTCCTCGAGGTCGCCGCGCGTCTGGGCGTCGACCGACGCGAACGGCTCGTCCATGAGCAGGATCGTCGGCTGGTAGGCGAGCGCACGCGCGATCGCGACTCGCTGCTGCATGCCGCCCGACAGCTGCCACGGGTAGTGGTCGATGAACCGCGTGAGGCCGACCGACTCGAGCGCCTCCTCGACGAGGCGCCCGCGCTCGTCGCGCCCGAGCGACTTGTGGCGGAGCGGCAGCAGCACGTTGTTGCGAACGGACGCCCACGGCATCAACGAGCGTCCGTACTCCTGGAAGACGAGCGCCATCTCCTCCGGCGGCGCGGTGACGCGCTTGCCCCGGAGGATGACGTCGCCGCGCGTTGGGCGGAGGAGCCCGGCGACGCACTTGAGCAGCGTCGTCTTCCCGCAGCCGGACGGACCGACGACGCAGACGAACTCGCCGTCCTCGACGACGAACGAGACGTCGCGCAGCGCGTGCGTGGCCTTCTCGTCGGTGCCGTACGTCTTCGCGAGGTTGCCGATCTCGAGCATCAGGCTTGGGCCGCGCGCCAGCCGCGGTGCCACGCGAGCAGCCGGCGCTCGGCGAGGAGGAAGACGACGTTCAGCAGGTAGCCGAGCACGCCGATCAGCAAGATCGCCGCCCACATCGGCGTGAACTCGAACGTGTTCTTCGAGATCAGCAGCACGTAGCCGACGCCGCTCGTGCTCGAGAAGTACTCGGAGAGGACCATCATGATCACGGCGAGCGAGAGGCTCGTGCGCATGCCGGCCGCGATCTGCGGCGACGCCGCGGGCAGCACGATGCGGCGGATCGCCTCGCGCCTCGGGATCTTGTAGGAGCGCGCCGTCTCCATCATCGTCGGGTCGATCGCGCGCACGCCGTCGATCGTGTTCAGCAGAACCGGGAAGATGCAGAAGAACGCGATGAACGCGATCTTCTGGCGGTTGCCGATCGAGTGGACGAGGATGATCGAGATCGGCAGCAGGGCGGGCGGAGGCATCGCGCGCCAGTACTCGATGTGAGGCATCGCCCACAGCCGCGCCCAGCGCGAGAGGCCGATCGGGATGCCGAGCGCGATACCAATGACAACGGCGATCGCGAAACCGAGGCCGATGCGCTCGAGGCTCGGCACGACGTGCTCGCCGAACTGGGAGAAGAGCCACATCTGTTGGAACTCGACGAGGATCGTCGACAGTCGCGGGAACTTCGTGTCATCGAGGTGAACCGTGTACGCCTGCCACGCGCCGAGGATCGCGAGCGGCACGGCGATCTCGAGCGTTACCTTGAGCGCGCGGCGATGACTCACGTCGCCTCAGTTCGTTCCGAGGGATGCCAGCGCAGCGCGCGCCGCTCGAGTGACGTGAAGAGCAGGTGGATCCCGACGCCGAGGAACCCGGTCGCGAGCGCGAGCGCGTACAGCTGCGTCTCGAGGCCGTACGACTGCGCGTAGTTCACGAGCTGTCCGAGACCGGGCGTCCCCATGAAGAGCTCGGCCGTAAAGGCGAGAATCAACGCGACCGTGGACGAGATCCGCAGGCCGGTGGCGATGTACGGCGCGGCGCTCGGCAGCGTGATCCGGTAGAGGCGCTCGAGCCGTCCCACGCCGAACGACTTCGCCGTCTCGATCGCGACCGGATCGACGTCGCGGACGCCGTACATCGTCTGGATGAGCAGCGGCCAGAACGCGCCGAACGCCGCGAGGAAGAGCTCGCTCTTGAGGTTCGTTCCGATCGTGAGGAAGAGCACCGGGATCAGAGCCGCCGACGGGATCGGCCGCAGGAACTCGATCGGCACGCGGAACGCGGTCGCCGCGATATCACTGGAGCCGAGCACGATGCCGATCGGGATCGCGAGGACCGCCGCTATCAGTAGTCCGCCGAACCAGCCGCGAACCGTGTCGGCGAACGACCACCAGAAGTGGCTCGTCTGCATCATCGACCACAGCTCGTTGAAGCTCGTGCTCATCGCCGGGAGGTCGCGCTGCGAGATGACGCCGGTACGCGAGATCAGCTCCCAGAAGAGGAGCGCCGACACGATCGAGAGGACGAAGACGATCGGCTCGACGGCCGGAATGCCGCGGCGCTCGCGCGCGGCCGGGAGCGCGGTGGTCGCGACTTCACCGGCGGCCATACGTCACCACTTCCCGGAAGCCGGCGTGCGCTGCGATCTCGGTGGCCGTGTGGACGAGCGCGGGCGCCAGGTCCTCGAAGAGCTCGTCCATCGAGACGAGCGAGCGGTGCACCGCGAGGTTGATCGCTGCCACCACTTCTCCGGTCTGCGCGCGCACGGGCGCAGCGATCGAGCGCAGTCCGTACGCGAGCTCCTCGTTGTTCATGGCCAGGCCCTGTGCGCGTACCTGCTCGAGCTCCTTCAGGAGTGCGCGCTTCGAGGTGATCGTGTTCGGGCCGCGACGCGAAAACGTCAGCGTGTTGAGCAGCGTGCCGAGCTCGGCCGCGGGGAGGAATGCCAGCAGCACCTTGCCCATCGAGGTGCAGTACGCCGGCAGTCGCGATCCGACGTGGAGGTTGAGGTCGATCTCGCGCGCGTCGGGGGCCCGGCAGCGCTCGATGTAGACGATCTCGGTTCCGTCGAGCACCGCCATGTTCACCGTGCGGCCGGTTTTCTCGGACAGCGCCTTGAGGTGCGGCGCCGCGACGTGGCGGAGCTCCATCGAGTTGATCGCCGAGAAGCCGAGGTCGAGCACGCGCGGGCCGAGGCGGTACTTCTTCGTATCGACGTCCTGCTGGAGGTAGCCGAGTGCCGCGAGCGTCGCGACGTACCTGTGGGTCGTGCTCCGGCTGAGACCGACCCGGCGCGAGAGGTCGCTTACTCCGAGCAAAGGCTGCGCCGAGCGGAACGATGCGAGAATTGCAAGCCCGCGCTCGAGCGACTGCGACCCCGCCGTTTCAGGCCTTGCCACGCGCATGTTTTACTTGTTGGGACAGTGTCTTGACAAGTGGACACCGCAGATGCGCGAGTTTATCGTTCCCGTGACGCTGACGAAGAAGGAGGCGAGACGTGATCGCGACGCGCGAGTACGGGCAGTTCATCGGCGGTGAGTGGGTCGACGCCGCGGACGCGACGACGTTCGAAGACCGCGACCCCTACACGGGAGACGTCGTCGCGACGGTCGCGGCGGCAGGTGCCGAGGACGCGCGGCGCGCGATCGAGGCAGCCGCGGAGGCATCCGGCCCGTGGTCCGCGGCGCCGCCGGCGGAGCGGCAGCGGATTCTCCTCAAGGCCGCCGACGTGCTCGAGAACCGGACGGAAGAGATCGTCGGGCTGCTCGCGCGCGAGACGGGTTGCAGCTTCGGCTTCGGCATGTTCCAGATGCACTTCGTGCCGGGTCTGTTCCGCCAGGCAGCCGGGATCGCGTACGCGCCGATCGGACAGGTGATCCCATCCGACGTGCCGGGCACGTTCGCGATGGGCCTGCGCCGGCCGGTCGGCGTCGTCGGCGCGATCGCGCCGTGGAATGCCGCGCTCATCCTCTCGGCGCGATCGATCGCGGCGCCGCTCGTGCTCGGCAACACAGTCGTTCTGAAGCCGTCCGAGTGGTCGCCGGTCAGCGGCGGCCTGATCTGGGGCGAGATCTTCGCCGAGGCCGGGCTGCCGCCGGGTGCGCTCAACATCGTCACGCACGCGCCGGGCGAGGCCGGAGCGATCGCCGACGAGCTCGTCTCGAATCCCACGGTTCGGAGGATCAACTTCACCGGTTCAACGGCCACCGGACGTAAGCTCGCGGAGGCCGCCGGCCGTCATCTGAAGCGAGTCGTGCTCGAGCTGGGCGGCTACAACCCGCTGATCGTGCTGGGGGATGCCGACCTCGAGTACGCCGTCAATGCGTCCGCGTTCGGGGCGTTCCTGCACCAGGGGCAGATCTGCATGTCCGCGCGCAAGATCATCGTCGAGCGCTCGATCGCGGACGAGTTCGTGGACAGGCTCGCGGCCAAGACGAAGACGCTCAAGGTCGGCGATCCGAAGGAGCAGGACACGATCATCGGCCCCCTGATCACCGAAGACGCTCTCGCGACGGTCAAGGCGCGCGTCGACGACGCCGTCGCAAAGGGCGCGCGCGTGCTCGCCGGAGGCGAGGCGGTCGGGCCGTGCTACCAGGCGACGCTGCTGGCGGATGTCCCGGAGGACTCCGAGTTCGCGAAGGTCGAGACGTTCGGCCCGGTCGCCGCGATCGAGGTGGTCGACACGCCGGAGGACGCAGTCGAGCGCGCGAACGCCACGGCGTACGGATTGAGTGCGGGGATCATTACGAGCGACCCCGACCGCGGCTTCGCGCTCGCGCAGCAGGTCGACGCGGGAATCGTCCACGTCAACGACCAGCCGGTCGGCGACGAGCCGCAGATGCCGTTCGGCGGCGTCAAGGACTCCGGCTGGGGACGCTTCGGAGGGCAGGCGGTGATGGACGAGTTCACCGAGCTGCGCTGGGTGACGATCCAGAGCGGCACGCACCCGTTCCCGTTTTGATCGCTCCGCTCGCGGACGCCGTCGAAGAGCTCGTCCGTGACGGCGACATCGTCGCGCTCGAGGGCTTCACGCACCTCATCCCGCACGCCGCCGGCCACGAATTGATCCGTCGCAACAAGCGCGACCTCACGCTCGTTCGCATGACGCCCGACATCGTCTACGACCAACTGATCGGGATGGGCTGCGCGCGCAAGCTCGTCTTCTCGTGGGGCGGCAACCCCGGCGTCGGCTCGCTGCATCGCTTTCGCGACGCGGTCGAGCACGGCTGGCCGCGGCCGCTGGAGCTCGAGGAGCACTCGCACGCGGGCATGGCGGCCGCGTACGCAGCCGGCGCGTCGAACCTGCCGTTCGGCGTCCTGCGCGGTTATCGCGGCGGCGACCTGCCGGCACGAACCCGCGTCGAGCCGATCATCTGCCCGTTCACCGGCGAGCAGCTCGCGGCGGTGCCGGCGCTTCGCCCCGACGTCGGCATCGTCCACGCGCAGCAGGCCGACCGGCGCGGCAACGTGCAGCTCTGGGGAATCCTCGGCGTGCAGAAGGAGGTCGTGCTCGCATCGACGCGCTCGATCGTGACGGTGGAGGAGATCGTCGACGAGCTCGAACTTCGTCCGGGTGCGGTTGTACTGCCGAGCTGGGTGATCGACGCGGTCGCGCTCGCACCGGGCGGCGCTCATCCGTCGTACGCGCACGGCTACTACGACCGCGACAACGATTTCTACGTCGCGTGGGACGCGATCAGCCGCGATCGCGAACACTTCCGCGAATGGATGCAGCAGCACGTCCTCGGCGTGGCGGCAACGGCAGCGTGACCACGAACGGGTACTCGGCCGACGAGATGATGGCCGTCGAGGCTGCACGGCGACTCGACAACGACACCGTCTGTTTCGTCGGCATCGGTCTGCCGAGCCTCGCCGCGAACCTCGCGCGACGCACGCACGCGCCTGGCTGCGTGCTCGTCTACGAGAGCGGCACGATCGGCGCAAAGCCGTCCTCGCTGCCACTGTCCATCGGCGACGGAGAGCTCGCCGAGACCGCCGACGCCGTCGTCTCCGTTCCGGAGATGTTCGCGTACTGGCTTCAAGGCCGCCGCATCGGCGTCGGCTTCCTCGGCGCCGCCCAGATCGACCGCCACGGAAACTTGAACAGCACCGTGATCGGCGACTACGACGCGCCGAAGGTGCGCCTGCCCGGAGGGGGTGGCGCGCCCGAGATCGCCACGTCGGTCGAGAATGTCTTCGTGATGCTTCGCCACTCGCCCCGTGCATTCGTCGAGACGCTCGACTTCATGACGAGCGTTGGAGACAACGTGCGCGTCGTCGTCACCGATCTCGGCATCCTCGAGCCGCGCGCCGGAGAGCTGACGCTCGTCGCGATCCATCCCGGCGTGGAGGTCGGCGACGTCTCCGGCGCAACCGGCTGGGACCTTCGCGTCGCCGACGATGTCCACGAGACCGCGCCGCCGACCGACGAGGAGCTTGCCGCATTGCGCGCGCTCGAGACGAGAAGATCCAGCGGGTGGCAGTGACAGACGAACAGACGCCGATCGTCCTACCCGACGACCCGAGCTTCGGTCCCGAGGTCCAGCTCGACTACCCCGGCTATCGCTCGACGCGGCTGCGCGCGCCGAACCGGCCGCTCGTCTCGCTGCCGGAGGAGCTCCACGATCTCGAGGGCCCGGTCTTCGGCGACGATGCGCTCGACGAGCTTGACAGCGATCTCACGCGACAGCACGCCGGCGACCCGCTCGGCGAGCGGATCATCGTCACCGGGCGCGTCTGCGACGAGAACGGGCGCGCGATCCGCGGCGCCCTCGTCGAGGTCTGGCAGGCGAACGCCGCAGGCCGTTACCACCACGAGGTCGACCGGCATCCCGCGCCGCTGGACCCGAACTTCTCCGGCGCCGGGCGCTGCCTGACCGACGACGAGGGCCGCTACCGCTTCGTCACGGTCAAGCCCGGCGCCTATCCCTGGGGAAACCACGAGAACGCGTGGCGTCCGGCGCACATTCACTTCTCGATCTTCGGGCGCCTCTTCACACAGCGCCTGGTGACGCAGATGTACTTTCCCGGCGATCCGCTGTTCGCGTACGACCCGATCTTCAACGCGGTGCGCGACCCGAAGGCGCGCGGGCTCCTCGTCGCGCGGTTCGACCTCGAGACAACCACGCCCGAGTGGGCGCTCGGCTTCCAGTGGGACATCGTCCTCGGCGCAACCCCGGTGGAGACGTGACGCTGCCGCGCACACCCTCGCAGACGGTCGGCCCCTACTACGAGATCGGCCTCTGCCGCCGCTCGGAGAACGAGCTCGTTCCGCCGGGAGAACCGAGCGCCGTGCGGCTGACCGGTCAGCTGCTCGACGGCGACGAGGTACCGGTGAGCGACGGCGTGATCGAGCTCTGGGACGCCGAGAACCGCCGTTGGGGACGATGTGGCACCGATGGCGACGGCCGCTTTTCGTTTGTCGTCGGCGGGGTGCCCCACCTCGAGGTCTACGTCTTCGCGCGCGGGTTGCTCAAGCACCAGCTGACGCGGATCTACTTCCCCGACGCGGCGAACGGGGCGCCGCCGACGCTCGTCGCCGAACAGGAGGACGGCGGGCTTCGTTTCGACATTCGTCTCCAGGGCGAGCGGCAGACGGTGTTCTTTGCCGTTTGACGCGCTGTTCGTCCCGGACGAGCTGCGCGCGGCCGTCAACGACGACGCGTGGTTGCGGGCGATGCTCACCGCCGAGCGTGCACTCGCGCGCGCCCAATCGCAGCCGGTCGGGGACGACGTTTTCACAGTGGAAGGTCTGGATGTAGGCGAGCTCGCACGCGAAGGCCGGCGCGCCGGCAATCCCGTGGAGCCGCTCGTGCGCAGGCTCCGAGAGCGATCGGAGCACGTCCACCACGGCGCGACGAGCCAGGACATCCTCGACACCGCTGCGGCGCTCGTCGCACGCGACGCGACGACGATCATCCTCGCTGAGCTCGACGGCGTCGCCGCTGCCTGCGCCAAGCTCGCCGACGAGCATCGAGCAACCATCACAGCTGCGCGCACGCTGCTGCAGCAAGCTGTGCCGACGACCTTCGGCCTAAAGGCCGCGAGCTGGCTCGTCGGCGTCGTGCACGCGCGCGAGCGTCTCGCGGCTGCGCGCCTTCCCGCGCAACTCGGCGGCGCTGGAGGGACGCTCGCCGCGCTCGGCGACACGGGCATCGAAGTGCTCAGCTCGTATGCGAAGGAGCTCGACCTGTCCGAGCCGGTGGTCCCGTGGCATACACGTCGTCTCCCGCTCGCCGAGCTCGGCGCGTCACTCGCCGTCGCCGCCGGGTTTTGCGCGAAGATCGCGCTCGATCTCGAGCTCCTCGCGCAGACGGAGGTCGGCGAGGTGCGGCTTCCCGACGACGGCAGGTCGTCCACGATGCCGCACAAGCGCAATCCCGTTGGCCCGGTGCTCACACGCGCCTGTGCAGAGCACGTCCGGGCAGCGGCCGGTGTCCTTCTGCACCTGGAGCACGAGCACGAGCGTGCGGCCGGCGCCTGGCATGCGGAATGGAAGGCGCTCTCCGACGCGCTCGCCTACACGGGTGGTGCGGCGGCGTCGCTGCGTAAAACGCTGGAGCGCCTCGAGGTCGACGTCGACCGAATGCGCTCGAACCTGCGCGCAGAGGCGCTTTCGGAAGCCGAGCGGTTCGCGCCGGAAGCGCGTGAGCCGGAGGACTATCTCGGCTCCGCGGAGGTGTTTGTCGACCGCGCGCTCGCGTTCTATCGTCGATGAGGACCGTCGTTCTCTCCGGATCACTCGGTGCGACCAGCGAGATGTGGGACGCGCAGGCCGACGCGTTGCGCGACTTCGATGTCGTGCGCATTGACCATCCAGGTCACGACGGTGAGCCGATGATCGAGGTTCGCGACGTCCGCGACCTCGCGCGCCGCGTGTTGGACACGGTGCAGAGCGAGCGGTTTTCCTTCATCGGCCTCTCGCTCGGGGGTGCCGTCGGCATGCAGCTCGCGCTCGACGCGCCCGAACGGCTCGATCGGCTCGTGCTCGCGTGCACGTCGGCGCGGTTCGGCGATGCGCAAGGGTGGGACGAGCGCATCGAGCTCGTTCGCGCGCGCGGTATGGAAGCGGTCGCCGACGTCGTTCTGCCGCGCTGGTTTACACCGGCGTTCGGCGACGTGCAACGCTTTCGCGCGATGTTCCTCGCCATGCCGCCGGAGACATACGTGCGCTACTGCGAGATCCTGCGCGAGTTCGACCTGCGCGGCGAACTCGGCGCGATCGAAGCGCCTACGCTCGCGGTCGCAGGCGCGGAGGATCCCACGTCGCCGCCGGAGCAGGTCGAGCGCTCGCGGCCGAGATCCCGAACGCAAGCTTCGTCTCGATCCCGCGCGCCGCGCACATGGCGAATGTCGAGCGCCCGAACGAGTTCAACGACGCGCTGCGCGCGCACCTCGGATGACGGACGACGCGCACGAGCGCGGCATGCGCATCCGCCGGGAGGTACTCGGCGACGAGCACGTCGATCGAGCGGTCGAACGTACGACGGACGAGACCGCCGACTTTCAGGACTTCATCACCCGCTATGCGTGGGGCGAGATCTGGTCGCGCCCCGGCCTTGACCGGCGAACGCGCAGCTGCATCACGCTGACCGCGCTGGTCGCGCTCGGCCGCTTCGACGAGCTCGCGATGCACATCCGCGGAGCACGCCGGAACGGTCTCTCGACGAAGGAGATCGGCGAGGTGCTCTTGCACTCCGCCGTCTACTGCGGCGTCCCGGCCGCGAACAGCGCGTTCCAGGTTTTCCAACGCGTGCTCGACGAAGGCGATTGAGAACGCAGGTCGGAATCGTCGGCGCCGGCCCCGCCGGGCTCACGCTCGCGCGCCTGCTCGAGGTCAACGGCATTGAGAGCGTCGTGCTCGAGAATCGCAGTCGCGAATACGTCGAGCACCGCATCCGCGCGGGCGTTCTCGAGCAGGGCACCGTCGACCTTTTGCGGGACGCCGGCGTCGGCGAGCGCATGGACCGCGAGGGAATCGTCCACCACGGCATCAACCTGCAGTTCGACGGCGAGCGCCATTACGTGCCGCTTACCGACCTCAGCGGCGGGAAGTCGATGGTGATCTACGGCCAGACGGAGGTCGTCAAAGATCTCGTTGCCGCGCGACTCGAGAGCGGCCTGCCGCTGCTGTTCGAGGTCAAGGACGTCCGCGTCGACGAGATCGAAACGGAACGGCCGCGCATCCGCTTCAGTCACGACGGCGCCGCGCACGAGCTCGAGTGCGACGTCCTCGCCGGCTGCGACGGCTTCCACGGCGTCTGCCGCCCGAGCATTCCGGCCGGCGTGATTAGCACGTTCGAGCGCGAGTACTCGTTCGGCTGGCTGGGCATCCTGGCCGCGGTCGCGCCGTCGATGGACGAGCTCGTGTACGTCCACCACGAGCGCGGCTTCGCGCTGCTGTCGCTGCGCTCGCCGGAGTTGTCGCGCTACTACGTCCAGTGCGGCGCGGACGAGTCGATCGACGAATGGCCGGACGAGCGGATCTGGGACGAGCTGCAGCGCCGGAGCGCGCTCGAGGGCTGGACGCTGCATGAGGGGCCAGTGCTCGAGAAGGGCATCACCGGCATGCGCAGTTTCGTCGCGGAACCAATGCAGCACGGCCGGCTCTTCCTCGCCGGCGACGCGGCGCACATCGTTCCGCCGACGGGCGCCAAGGGATTGAACCTTGCGATCGCCGACGTGCGTACGCTCGCGGAGGCGATCCTCGACTGGTGCGCGACCGGGAGCACGACAGCGCTCGATTCGTACTCCGCAACATGCCTGCGGCGCGTCTGGCGTGCAGAGCACTTCTCGTACTGGATGACGCTGATGCTGCACAAGCTCGACGGCGACGACCCATTCGACGCGAAGCTTCAGCTCTCGCAGCTGCGCTACTTCACGAGTTCCGTGGCCGCAGCGACATCGCTCGCCGAAAATTACGTCGGACTGACCACGCTGTAGCTCGACTTCGAGATGTACTGCCTAAGCCGCGGCTAAGCCGCTCGGTCGCGCACGTGTCTACGACCGAGATAGCTCGGCTGCCGTCTCGCGCACTGCGACGACGTTGAATGCCGAGACTGGGCGCTGGAAGCCCTTGAGCGTCACCTCGCCGATCGGCTCCACCTCAATGTCGTCCTCGACCTCGGCATAGAGGCGCTGCTCGATCAGGATCTGCCCGGCCGTCGCCTCGTCGGCGAGCCGCGACGCGAGGTTCGTCACCGCGCCGATCGCCGCATAGTCGGAGCGGCCCTCGAAGCCGACCTCCCCGCAGGTTGCATAGCCAAGCGCTATGCCGGCGCCGAAGTCGAGGTCGTAGCCGCGCTTTCTCCATCGCGGCGTCAGCTCGGCCATCTCCTCGCGTAGCGCGGAACCGAGCCGCAAAGCCCGAAGCGCGGCGTCGGGGACCTCGATCGGGTCGTTGAAGAAGAGCTGGACTCCATCGCCCTCGATGAAGCCGACGGTCGCGTCGAACCTCCTGACGAGACGGCCGATCGTCTCGTGGAACTCGCCGAGCACCCGCATTAGCTCTTCGGGCTCGACCGAGTCGACGAAGCTCGTCCAGCCGCGGAGGTCGGCGAAGAACATTGCGACCTGCCGACGATGGCTGGACAGGATCGACTCGTCCCCCGACGAGACGATCGCCTTGGCAAGTTGGGGCGAGAGGAATCGCTGCAGACGCTGCAACCGTTCGAGCTCCTCGACCTGCGTCCGCACGCGTTCTTCGAGCGTCCGGTTCAGCTCGTTGATCGTGTCGTGGTAGCGCTTGATCCTGAGCAGCGACCGGACTCGCGCGAGCAGCTCGTCGTGGTTGAACGGCTTTGCAATGAAGTCGTCCGCACCAGCCTCGATCCCCTTCGTCCTCTCAGGGCCGGCACTCGCAGTGAGCATGATCACCGGCAGCACGGCCGTCTCCTCGCGATCGCGGAGCCGGCGGCAGACGGCGTAACCGTCCATCTGCGGCATCACGACGTCGAGCAGCACAAGGTCCGGCTTCTCGGACTGGGCGAGCTCGAGGCCGGCAAGGCCGTCGCCGGCCGAGATCACGTCGTAGCCGCGGGGCGCGAGCACGGCCTCGAGCAGGCGCACGTTCTCGGGGACGTCGTCCACCACGAGGATCCTGGCTCCGGCGTCGCCGCTCATCGACCGTCTCCGTCGCAGTGCTCCTGCACCGCGCCGACGAGCTCGACGATGTTCACCGGCTTGGAGACGTAGCCGTCGAAGCCTGCGGCCAGGAATCGTTCGCGGTCTCCCTCCATCGCCTGTGCGGTCAGGGCGAGCACGGGTATCGACGCGGTGCGCGCGTTGGCACGCAGCCGACCGAGCGCCTCGACACCGTCGATGTCCGGCAGCTGGATATCCATGAGCACGAGATGCGGGTCCGTGCTCGATTGCCAGCTCGACGGCCTGCGCCGCCGGTCGTCGCCTCCATAGTGCGATACCCGCTCGCCTCGAGGACGTCGCGGAACAGCTTCATGTTCTTCTCGTTGTCCTCGACAACGAGGATCCGCTCGCCGGCCATCGCTACGCACCTCCCGTGGGCAGCGTGAACACGAAGGTGCTCCCGTGGCCGAGCTCGCTGTCGACCCAGATCCGGCCGCCGTGCAGCTCGACCAGCCGTTTCGACAGGGCGAGGCCAAGGCCGGTTCCCTCGCGTTGCTCGACGCCCGCCTCGGTCTGCTGGAACTCCTCGAAGATCCGTTCGTGATCCGCCGCGGCGATGCCCGGCCCGGTGTCGGCGACCGAGACCCGCACCTCGCCGTTGGCGCGCGCCGCACTCACGTCGACGGCGCCCCCGGCCGGCGTGAACTTCACCGCGTTCGAGAGGAGGTTGAAGATCACCTGCCTGATCCGGCGCTCGTCGCCCGTCGACGACGTCCGCGTCCGGAAGCGCGCGTGAGCGCGACCTCGACGCCGTCCCTCGTCGCCCGCTCGCGCACCATCACCAGGCCGCCCTCGAGAGCCTCCCGGAGCGAGAACGGCGCAACCTCGAGCTCGACCTGCCCGGCTTCGACCTTGGACAGGTCGAGGATGTCGTTGATCAGCGCCAGCAGGTGGTGGGCCGAGGTGAGGATGTCGTCGAGGTACTCCGCCTGCTTCTCGTTGACGTCGCCGAACAGCCTTTCGCGCAGCACCTGCGAGAAGCCGAGGATCGCGTTCAGCGGCGTCCGCAGCTCGTGCGACATGTTGGCCAGGAACTCCGACTTGTGCCGGCTCGCAGCCTCGAGCTCGCGGCTCTTCTCGTCGAGATCGCTCAGTGCCGTGGCGAGCTCCTGGGTCCGCTCCTGGACCTTCTGCTCGAGGCTCGAGTACGACTCCTCGAGTTGCGCAGCCATGCGATTGAACTCCTCGGCGAGCGCCCCGAGCTCGTCGTTGCTCGGGATCTCGATGCGCTGGTTGAGCGAGCCGGAGCCGATCTTCGCAGCCGCAGTCTGGATCGACTCGATCGGCCGGACGAGCCTGCGGGCAAGCAGGACGCTGGTGGCGATCGCCAGGATGAGGAAGGCGACGAGCAGCAGCGCGGTGCGCCAGATCGCCGCCTTGAGAGGCGCGAGCACCTCACTCAGCGGCTCCTCGACGAAGACGCGCCAGCCGGAGCTGGCTCGATCGTCTGGAACGCGCTGAGCACCTTCGTCCCATTCTGGTCGTGCCCGCTCGAATCGGCGGACGCCTTCGCTGACCCGCGGAGCGCTGCTCGAACCTGCGGAAGCTTGGCGAAGTTCGTGTGCTGGAGCACGAGGTTGGTGATCGGATGAGTAATGAGGAAGCCGCGTGAATCGACGGCGTATGCATATCCCGTCGTTCCGACGCGCGCCCGGTCGATGACGTCCGCGAACGAAGCTGAGGTCGATCTCGGCCACAACGACGCCGCGTCCGGCGCCGCGCTCGGCCACGGAGATCGTCATGTGGGGCCGCGAGCCGCGCTGGAAGTAGACGCGACCGAAATACCGGTGCTTCGCCCGCGCACGGATGAACTCCGCGCTTCGCGAGAGATCGAGTCCCGTTGCCGATCCGGTCCAACTCCAGGGGTGAGGTGCGGACCTGCTCTTTCCCGCTCGCGTCCAGGTAGCTCAGCTGGCTGACGAGCTCGTCCCGGTCGAGCAAGCCTTGGAAGTCTTGATTCCGCTCCGCCAGTCCCGCTGCGCCCTCGCTCGATCGTCGGCTGGGCGACGGCGTCGAGCTCCAGCAGGAGCTTCTGCATCAGCTGCTCGATGGAGGTGGCGGCGGAGGACGCCTTGTCCCGCTCCACACGGGTCAGAGCTCTCTTGCTGTCCTGGTAGGAGAAGTAGAGCTCGGTGAGCCCGACCGACACGATCGCCGCGGCGACGAGCGTCACCACGACCACGGCGTACTTCCAGATCAGGCGTCGGTGCGGCCGCGCGGGCGCTTCCACGCTGCGTCCGCCCGTCATCGTGGCTCGGCTACCGGTAGACCTTCTGCGCCCGGATGATCATGTCCTGCGGGAACTTGATACCGAGCCGTTCGGCGGTCTTGAGGTTGATCGCGAGCTCGACAGTCGGGACCTCCTCGACGGACTAGGTCGGCCGGCGGCGTTCCCCTGAGGATGCTGTCGACGTAACGCGCGCCCGCTCGCCCGATCGGGACCGAGGTCAGCCCCGTACGAGAAGAGTGCTCCCTTCTGGACCCATTCCTTTCGGCGGGCCTGCACCGGTAGGTGCGCGCGCTGGGCGAGCCGAATCGTCAGAGACGTGAAGTTGAGCGCGAGCACGTTCGACAACAGAAAGGCGCCGTCGACCTCTCCGGGACGCAGCGAGCGGAAAATGCGCTTGAGATCCTTCGCACTCGACGCGTTCCGAATGTCCAGCTGGAGCGGTCGTGGCAGCTGTGCCGCGGCAGCCCGGTACTGCGGCAGGAGCCGTTTCGTCGCCGGGTCATTCGGGTCGACGAGCGTGAGCACTCGATGCAGCCCGGGCACGAGCAGCTCGTAGAGCTCCAGTTGCTTGGCGACGACATCGCGTGGGCCGAAGACGCCCGTCAGGTTTCCGCCCGGGATGACCCAGGCTCTTGACCAGGCCGTCCCGGACCGGGTCGGAAGGGTGAAGGAAGACGATGGGCACCGGATCCTTCATTCCCGCAGTCGCGTCCTGGGCGGCGTAGATGGATTGGTCCTCGAAGGCGACGATGGCGTCCACGCGCTGGCGTACGAACGCGCGCGCCTGGCCCGCCGCCTGACCCGGCTCCAGGTTCCGCCAGATCAGGTTGATGTTCTGGCCCTGTGTCCAGCCCAGTTCCTTAAGGCGGGCCTCCAGCGTCTCGAGGGATGGGGGAACGTGGTCCGTCCCGACGTGCATCAGACCGACGCGCTTGATGGGTTGGTCGGCGGAGCTCTTGGCGTTCGAGCCCACAGCCCGTGAGCAAGGCAGCCGAGAGGATGATGGCGCCGATCGCAAAGCGGGATGCTCGGAAAGAACACGTGACGATGCTCACGTGGCCAACCTTACGACGCGAAAGCCCGGCTGCCTACCCTGGCCGCTTCCTTTTTGCCGGGGTGCTGGCACACCACTCGGCGGAGGCTGCGCCCACGAGGGAGCGATCAACCTCCGCCGTCCGCGCAGTAACGGCGCACCTGTTCCGGGAACTCGCGAACGCTGATCGGCTTCTCGAGATAACCAGCGAATCCGGCGGCGAGGAGCCACTCGCCGTCGCCTTCGAATGGCACCGCGCTCAGCGCGACGATCGGGATTCGTGCCGTCTGCGTCCCGTCCGCGAGCGTTCGCGCGGCATCGGTGCCATGCATGTCGGGCAGGCGCAGGTCCATCAGAATCACGTCCGGTTGATGCTCGGTCGCGAGCACGATCCCCCGGGCGCCGCTCTCCGCCTCGAGCGTCCGGAAGCCGGACGCTCGCAGCAGGTCCCGGGCGAGCTTCAGGTTCATCCGGTTGTCGTCGACGATCAAGACGAGCGGGGTCACCGGCGTATCCTCCGTCTATGCCGACGATCCGGCTCGTGCTTGCCGAGGACCATTACCTCGTCCGTGAGGGCGTCCGGCGCCTCCTCGAGACCCATCCCGACCTTGAGGTTGCGGCCGTCTGCGGCGATCTCGACTCGCTGCTCGCCGCGGTCGACGTTGAGCGGCCGGATGTCGTCGTCACCGACATTCGCATGCCTCCGGGCGACACTGACGAGGGGATCCAGGCCGCCGAGCGACTGCGTGAGACCAATCCCGAGGTCGGCGTCGTCGTGCTCAGCCAGTACGCGAACGCGGGCTATGTGCTCGCGCTCGTGAAAGGCGGCAGCGCACGGCGTGCATACCTCCTGAAGGAGCGCGTCGAGGATCTCGAGCAGCTCGTCGCCGCGATTCGCACGGTCGCAGCGGGCGGGTCGATGATCGACCCGCAGGTCGTTGACGCGTTGGTGGCGGAGAACGCCCGCGGCGAGGAGTCGCCGCTCAGCCAATTGACCCCTCGCGAGCGCGACGTGCTGCGCGAGATGGCGGAGGGGAAGAACAACGCGGCTATCGCAGGCGCGCTCTTCCTGACCGAGAGGTCGGTCGAGAAGGTGATCCACTCGATCTTCGTCAAGCTCGGGCTCGCATGGGAGGAGGCGGTGCACAAGCGAGTCAAGGCCGTGATCCTCTACCTGGCGGAGAGCGGCTAGGGACATCCCGAGAGCGGAATCACGCCGCAAACGCAATTGCTCCGGCCGGGCCCTGACCGGATCGTCAGCCGGCCGCCGAGCGCCTCGACGCGGTCGCGCAGCAGCTCGAGTTCTGCGCTTGAGTAGTCACCTTCTGTGACGAACTCGAAGGCGAGCGCTCCCTCCTCGTCTCGTACTGCGATCGTCGCGTGTACGCCGGCGCCCGCGTGCTCGAGCGATTCCAGACAGCCAGTAGACAGCCGCCGCGATCTCCTGCGGGTAGCGGGCGTCTGCTTCGACCTCTACGGAGGCAGTGATGCCGAGGCTCGCAGCCGCCGAGCGCAGCGCGACGGCGAGGCCTCCCGCTTCGAGGAGCGGCGGGTAGACCCGCTGCGCGAGTTGCGCAGTCTCGTCCAGCGCCTGCTGAACGTGGCGGGCACCATCTCGTCGAGGAGTGTCTGCGCCGCCGCACGCCGCTGTGCAGGTCGTGCTCGATTCTGCGACGCTCGGCGTCGGCGGCCAATGCGAGCCGCTTCCGGGACGCCTGCAGCTCCGCCACCTCGATATGCAGCCCGTCGAGGGTTCTTTCAGCGCCTCGATGTGCCCAGCCTCCAGGGCGATCGACCTCTCTTCCTCGTCAAGCGTTTAGCGAAGTTGTCCGTCATCGCACGGGGCGGCGTCAAGGGACCCAGCACCCCGCACGTCGGGCGGGCAGCCCCCGACGCAGTCGCCAGCCCGCACCGTAGTCCCGCGCGCTGCAGCTTCCTAGCCTCGACGGAGTGATCCGTAAAGAACACGAGAGCTAGGAGGAGACATGAGACGGAAATGGATTTGGGCCACTGTCGTCGTTCTCGTCGGCGTTGGCGTGTACGCAGGCAACGTCCTGGCGACGCAGTCGCAGGCATTCAGTAGCGCGACGCTGGCGAAGGCCACGTTCGGCCAGGTCGACTCGCACGTCGTCGCCGAGCCCGGCTGGCAGGAGAAGATCAAGACGCACGGGGACTCCGATCTCTACGTCCAGCAGAACACGTGGGATCCGAGCGCCTGCGACAACAAGTGCGTTCCCAGCAGCGGCTGGCACACCCACCCAGGGCCGAGCTTCGTGATCGTGACGCAGGGCACGGTGACCGTGTACGACGGCGACGATCCGACCTGCACGCCGCACACGTACTCCGCTAACGGGACGAACGGGTTCGTCGACATCGGCGGCGGCGCCGTCCACATCATCCGAGACGAAAGCGGCGCCGTGGCGAAGACGACCGTCGTCCAGCTCATCCCGGCAGGTGCGCAAAGGCGGCTGGACGTCACTCCGGCTCCCGGCAACTGCCCATTCTGAACCCTCAACGATCCGACGGAGGAGATATGAAGAGACGCCTATCCTTGCTGACGGCAACGGCTGCGGTACTGGCACTCGTCGCGCTAGCTGCGTTTGTCGCCGTCACGAAGGCTGAGGGTCCGAGCGGGGTGGCACCACTGATCCTCGCGCGTGGACACTACGACGGCTTCAACATTCGATCGAATCCACACGGGCCTATCGCTGATTTCCGAGCGCATTCCACAGCGCCGATCGACATCATCGTGCGACAGCACGACTATGCGTTGGGATCGACCACCGGCTGGCACAGCCACCCCGGGCCGATCTTCATCACGGTGACGAAAGGAACGCTCACGTATTACGAGTACGACGATCCGACGTGCACGCCACACGTCGTATCGGCGGATTCGCCGAACAATGCGTTCGTCGACACCGGGAGTGGACACGTCGTGCGGAACCTGAGCGGCCAGCCCGCTCAGGACATCAGCGTGATCACTGCGCCGGTGGGAGGAGCCTTCCGCACGAATCTCGACGCGCCGAATCGTTACTGCGGCTTCTGACCAGCCTGCAGAAGGGTTCTCGTCGGGGGAGCGGCCCGCGTTTGCGCGGGTCGCTCATCTTGCGCGGCTGGCGCATCTAGAAATGCGCGCGCAGACGGTGTAGGTTCGAACCACCACATTCATGGTCCTCCGCTGGACCCGGGCTCGGGGAAGGGGATCCGGGAGAAGGATTGTGGTGGTGATGCCGTCGACAACTGAAGGGGAGAGGATGACCGCAGCGCGCGCGAGCGAGCCGGCAGCCGTTGAACCTGCGCAGCTTGTCCTTATGGACGGGTTCACGCTGCGCAGCGACGGGGCCGTGCGGCATTTGTCCGCTTCGGCGCAGCGGCTTGTTGCCTTCGTGGCGTTGCAGGGGCGGTCCGTTCCGCGGCAGAGGGCGGCGTTCACGCTGTGGCCCGACGCGAGCGAGGCGCATGCCTACGGGAGCTTGCGCACAGCGCTGTTCCGGCTGCGCGCCGTCTGCCCCGGCGAGTCGGTGTTCGAGTGCGGGAGCGAGTTCGAGTTGAGCGCGAGCGTCGGGGTGGACGTCCAGAGGGCTTTCGAGCTGGCCGGCCGCCTGGAGAGCTCCGCCACCCAGAACGGCGACACGAAGGAGCTCGAGCTCCTGCTCGACGGTGGCGAGCTGCTCCCGGACTGGTACGACGACTGGGTGCTGATCGAGCGCGAGCGCTTCCACGAGCTGCGCGTGCGCGCGCTCGAAGCTCTCAGTGAGCTGCACCTGGCTTGCCGCGAAGTGGCGTCGGCGATCCGTTGTTCGTCGGAGGCCGTGCGCGCAGACCCCTTGCGCGAGAGCAGCCGGCGCATGCTCATAAGCGCGCTCCTCGTGGAGGGTAATCGCGCCGAAGCGCTCGCTCACCACAGGCAATTCTGCCAGCTCCTTCAGCCGTTGGGGCTTGTGCCGTCACCTCGCTTCGACGAGATCGCGCACGATCTCGTCGCCCGCTGACGGTTCAGTAACGCCGTACGTCATAGCCTGTACACATGCCTGCGGCGCCGAAGACGATCTCGGCCGTCTTGCTCCTACGCATCTGGCTGGAGGACGGCGAGTTGGTACGCGCCCGGATCACGGAGAGCCTCGATCTCTCCGCCGGCCGCGACGAGGTCGTCCACGTTGTCGGGACCGCGGCGGACATCGAGAATCGCGTGCACAGCTGGCTCGAGCGGGTGAGCACGCCTGCGGTAACGACTCGGTAACGAACCGTTGACGCCGCTCGCGAAATAGTCGCGAGCGGATGGGTCGTGCTTCGCAGACGCTTGGAGCGCTCGCAGCCGTTGCAATGGTTCTTGCAGCCGCGGGAGCGACGCTCACGTTCACGGCTTCCGGAGCGTCGGCGGCGCGAGTTCACAAGCCGTCGCCCCAGGTTCAGGCCCGCGCGGCGACGCTGGCCGGGGAGCAGTTCCGAGGAAACGTCCAGACGATGCTGAACGGGCTCCGCGGTGTCGTCGTTCAGATGCGCGCAAACCCGGCGATCGCCAAAAGCCTCTCGTCGACGGGAACGAACCTGCTGCCGATGGTCGCGGCAGCCAAACAGCAGGTCGCCGGCTACGACTGGGCCGAGCTCGGTCAACTCCAGGCGAGCCTCAACCACGACCCGAACTGGCAGCAGGCTCCGAAGGTACTGGCGGCCGCCGTTGCGGCGTTCGACGCGTCGGGGGCGAGCCGGCCCGGGGGCGCCGCGAAGGGCGCGCCTGTGCCGCCGGGCGGCCCGTTGGCCGCGATCCACGGCGAAGGAACGTTCACCGACGACTGCTTCAGCGCCGGAGACCCTTACGCCGAGGTCATCGCCGTCCTCGCCGCGAACGAGGTGCAGAGCGCCTTGAACGCAGCGGCCCTTGCGGCGCCCGGCGTCATCGCCTTGGTCCCGGGCATCGACGCGCCCACGGGTATCAGGCTCGGCATCATGGTGGCCTGGGGCATCGCGAACGGCATCTATCTCGCACTCGCTCAGACGCTCGCCGTGGCCGTCGACTGTGCGGAGACAGCCTTCAGCAACACCCAGGAGACGACCTGGCCTCACGACCCCGCGAACTCCGACACGATCGTCCCGGGGTCGACGCAGTTCAGCATCGACAGGCTGATCGCCAAAGCGGGCAACTCGCAGGCGAAGATCAACGCCGTCCTGACCACGGTCAATACCGTCGCCACGCAAACGGACACAGTTGACACGGCCGTAACGGCCCTGAACAACATCCTGAACGACATCACCATCCGGGTCGACCACGTTCAAATCGATCTTCAGACGCTGCAGACGAATGTCGCCGTTCTCCAGAACACCGAGGTGACGATCCTCAAGAAGGCCGACAGCCTGATCGCCAACCTTGGCACGCTCGAGACGCTCCAGTTGCGCATGGAGATCGAGCAGAATCTCGACAAGAACCAGGGCGAGTCGCCGATCGGCCTCTTCCAGCTCCCCGCCGCGTTCGGCGGCTACCTGGAGGTCGTGAAGTCGATCGTGACCGAGACGCTCGCCAAAGAGGCTGCCGTCGGAAATCCGAGCCCGAACGCGATGTCCGACCTGACTCAGGCAAACGCCGCCTTCACGGCCGGAACGTACAAGACGGCGTACGGGCTCTACAGGAAGGCATACACCGATGGGCGGTAGTCGCTCGACGAAGTCGCGCCGGTCCGCCGCCATGTGCGCCGTGGCCGCGTGCATCGTCGCGTGCCTGGTCGCGTTGCCGCTCGCGTCATCGGCGTTCGCCGGCACGCCCAGCCCCTCCCAGGAGGAGTTCCGCGCAAGCTTGGGCACTTACCTGCAGAACCTTCAGGGCGCTCTCACGGCAGCCTCGCGGAACCCGCAGACGAAGGCAGTCGTCGCACCGCATCTCAAGGCCAACGTCAAGAGCATCGCCTTCGCCAAGAGCCATCTCTCCAATCTCAACAGCGTCCAACTGGACGCCATGCAGTCGATCCTCGGACTGAGTCCGGGGTGGGAGGAACAGCCGAACGTCCTCCGAGACAACCTCTCGCAGACCGGGCCGACGGCTCCGACCTCCACACCCGCGGGCTTCCTGTCGGACTGCTCGGACAGCGCCAGCCTCGGGGATCCGCGCGGCCTCTTCTATAGCACTTGGGCCGCGGCGCAGGCGGCCAGCGTGGCCAACGCGGTCGCGTCGAGCCTTCCCGACGGCGTCAACTTCGCTCCCGGCCTCATCGTCGCTGGGGTCGCCTTCGGAGTCGCGAACGGGCTTGCCATCGGGTTGCAGGACCGCTTGGACCGGAAGCTCGACTGCGAGACCGCCCTGTTCAACGCGGACCTGGTATCCACCTATCCCGTTCAGAGCTCGCTCGACCCGAACCCGGGTCAGTACGCACGCGCGTCGTCGCAGGCCAGCGTCGACCGGCTCACGACCGCCGCCGCGGGCATCGACACGACGCTGAACATCATCGCGACGGTCATCAACACCACTACCGCGAAGCTCACCGTCGTGATCAACAACCTCGGTCTGGCCCAGGGGAACACCAACCACATCCAGCTGACAAGCATGGACCTCCAGATTCGGGCCGCTGACCTCTTGAGCTCGATCGGAACACCGACCGACCACGCGACCTATACCGGCAGTAATCCGAGCGGTACCGCGAACGGCCTCGCGAACACGATCGACGAGCGCCAGGACACGGCGCTCGCGAACACCGCCCACTTGCAGACATTGAGCGTGCGGCTCCAAATCGAGGAGTCGCTCACCGAGCCGCCGAGCCCGTCGATCGCGCTCTTCGCCCTCCCGGCCTCTCAGGGCGGCTACCTCGAGACGGTGCGCGACATCGTGACCAGCACCGTCGTCAACGAGCTCGCCGCCGGACAGACGGTCAACGGCGACGCACAAGGTAAGCTCGCCGACGGTAACGACGCGCTGGCCGCCGGGAACTACGAGCTCGCCTTCAAGCTCTATGCCGAAGCCTACCGCCACGCGGTGGGTTAGAGCGCGGGCGCCAGCCGATGTGGGCCGCGACCAAGGAATGGAGATCGCCGAGAGTACGCTCGGCGGCCTGCGTGCTTGCGATCCTGGTCGCCGCCGTTGCCCTGCAGGGCAGCTCCTCGAGCGCCGCCCCCTGTAGCGGGTTCGGCGTCACGGACATCTCTCCGGCCGTCGGCTTCGTGACCGGCGGCACTGCGGCGACGATCACGGGTTGCGGCTTCTCGGGAACCGGCACCCTCACGGTCGTGTTCGGCGGCGGCTCGCCGGTCACCGTCACACCGGCTTCGGATACGTCGCTGACGGCTACGTCGCCTTTGGCGGCAGCGCCCGGCGGCGTCACCGTCACGGTGCGCCTCCACCCGTCAACAGGAAGCGACTCGGTCGCGACGACTACGTTCACGTACGTTGCCAAGCCTGCGATCACGAAGATCGCGCCGGGGAGCGGCCCGGAGGCCGGCGGTACGTCGGTCCACGTCACAGGCAGCGCCCTGACGCAGACCGGAGCGACGACCGCCGTCAAGTTCGGCGCTACGGCGGCCGCGTCCGTCTCGAACGTGACCGGCGCGTCGCTCAAGGCCGTTTCGCCTGCGGGCACAGGCACGCAGAACGTGACCGTCACGGTCACCTTGCCGGGCGGCGAGTCGGCGACGAGCAACGGTAAGCCGTTCGACTACGTCCCTGCGCCGACCGTGACGAGCGTCTCGCCGACATCGGGCCCGGTCACCGGTGGGACGGACGTCACCGTCACCGGCACGCATTTCCAGCCCGGCGCCCACGTCCTGTTCGGGCCGTCGGACGGGTCGAGTAACCTCGACGACGACTCGACGGGCACGCCGGTCTCGGTCCTCAACTCGACGAGCATCCTCGTGACCGCGCCGCCCGGCATCGTCGGGGCGACCAACGTCGTCGTGGTCAACCCGGACGGCCAGAACGGTGCCCTCAAATCGGGGAGCGCCGGTCACTACAGCTATACGGGCACGGCGCCGTCGATCACATCGGTGTCGCCGGCCACCGGCTCCTCGCTCGGCGGGACCTCAGTAACGATCACCGGCGCCGGGTTCTTCGCAAACGCGAAGGTCGGCTTCGCCACGAGCGGGGGCACGAGCGTCGTGGTCTCGGCGGACGGGACGCAGATCACCGCGAAGACGCCGGCCCACGCGGCGGGAATCGTCGACGTGGTCGTGACGAATCCGGGCGGCGGCAAGGCAACGAAGACCGGCGCGTTCACGTTCTCCGCTGCGCTCGCCCCGGACATCACAACGCTCTCGGTCGCGTCGGGAACATCTCTCGGCGGCACGCAGCTGACCATCTCCGGAGATCACTTCAGCACCGGGACGACCGTCTCGTTCGGAGGAACCCCAGCCGCCAGCGCCGCGGCTCTCAACGCGACGACGATCGCGGCGAGAACCCCGGGACACGCTGCCGGCGCAGTGGATGTGACGGTGACCCTCCCGGACGGCCAGTCGGACACGCTGACTTCCGCCTTCACCTTCAACGCCGCAGCTGCGCCGATGATCACCTCCATCACTCCGAGCACAGGGAAGAGCGGCACCGAGATCACCATCGTCGGCTCGGGCTTCGCGAGCACCGTCGGGACCATCACCGATCCGGCGAACGCCGTCTCTCCGGCGATCGTCTCCGTCGGGACCGCGGAGTGCGTGCCCGTAATTGTGGTGCCCGGCCAGACCAGCATCCCCGACTCCACCTGCTTGGAACCTGTTCCGCCAGACGCGATTGTGCGAAGCCCTATCTCGATCGTGGGCCTCGTTCCGAGCGCGCCTGGAGGAACCAAGACAGTCACCGTCAAGAACCCGGACGGCCAGACGGCAACGAGCACGTTCACAAACACGGGCCCCGCCGGCGCCCCGACGCTAACTTCGATCTCACCGGCCACGGCGAACACCCTCGGCAACACGGTCGTGCACTTGGCGGGCACGGACTTCGCGCGTGGCGCCCGAGTGACATTCGGTCGGGCCGGCAAAGGCGTCTCCGGCACCGTGACGAGCGTCTCCTCCGACGGCACGACGATCGACGCGCGTGCCCCCGCCGGCGTCTACGGGACGGTCGATGTGACGGTCGTCAACCCTGACCCTGAGAACAACCCGAGCACGTTGTCGGCCACCCTGGAGGACGGCTTCGTCTTCACGGCCGCGGCCCGGCCCACCATCACCTCCATCACACCGTCCTCAGGTCCGGGCGGGACAGAGGTGACGATCAAGGGAACCGGCTTCGCGAACACCTGTGCGGCGTCGACGAACGCCGTCGCGCCCGCGGCAGTGACCATCGGCGGTGAGCAACTGCTCCAACTCGAGCCCACCGAACCGCCCCGGCAAACGGACTGCCCAACCCTGCCCCCGCCCGCCTCCCCCCGCCCGCCCGTGGTCGTCAACTCCACGACCATCACCGGGTTGATTCCGACCGCCCCCGCGGGCACGGTGCACGTGGCCGTCATGAACCCCGACGGGCAGGGAGCGATCCTCGTCGACGGCTACACGTACCCGCCGGACACCACCGCTCCCACGACGACCGCGGCCGCAACCGTCGGCGGGGCGTCGTACACGTTCGGCGATTGGGCGAGAGGATCGGTCTCGATCACGCTGTCCGCGAAGGACGACACCTCGGGCGTGAAGAACATCTCGTTCTCCTCAACCGGTGCACAGACGAATCCCGTGACCGTCGTGCCGGGTGCGTCGAGATCGGTGACGGTCACGGCCCAAGGGAAGACGACGATCTCGTACTTCGCCTCCGACAACGCTAACAACGTGGAGTCAGCGAACACGCGCCAGGTGTGGATCGACTCGATCGCGCCGTCGGTCACCACCACGGCGACGATACCGTCGGGCGGGGGGACGATTCCGTACATCCCCGGCACCAACACGGGCCAGGACGTCACCGTCACGTTCGATTGCACGGACGGCAACTCCGGCGTCTCGACGCTGACATACACCAGCGGGTCGACCACGACTTCGAGTGGGACCAATCCGTTGAGCGTCACGGTCACGAGCTCCGGCAACAATCAGTCGGTGACGGGGACGTGCACGGACGCGGCCGGGAACAAGACCACCTCCACCTTCGACCGGATCAACATCACCAAGACGTCGCCCACGATCCACGTCGCCGCCACTATCGCCGGCGGAGCGCCGTACACCGCGGGAGTTTGGGTCCGCCGGACCGTGACCGTCACGTTCACCTGCACTCCGATCTCGGCCGACAACCAGATCGTCTCGGTCACCGCACCCGTGCAAGTCCAGGGGCCGACCGAGAATCGGACCGTCAGCGGGACGTGTACCGATTACGCGGGCAACAGCAGCAGCGTCACCTTCGGCACTCCCACGGCTGGGATCGACATCGACCGCACGCTGCCGGTCGCCACCGCCACGGCGACGACGACGAACAACAGCGGGGCGACCCTGCCCTACACGGCAGGAAGCTGGACCAACCACGACGTCGTCGTGACGTTCCACTGCACGGACGACGGCGCGAACCAGTCGGGCGTCGCGAGTTTCGATCCTCCGGTGACAGTGAGCGCCGCCGGGACGACCAACGGCGTCATCGGCAACTGCACGGACGTTGCGGGCAACCACGCGAACCCGCCTGCCTTCTTCGGCCCAATCAAGATCGACAAGAGCGCGCCCGCCTGCACCGTCGCCGTCATCCCGACCACGCTGACGGGGAACAACAAGCTCGTCACCGTCTGGGCCACGGTCTTCGTCACCGACGGCAGTTCGGGAGCGAACGGATCTGTGCTCAAGTCGATCACGAGCAACAATCCGGCGACCGCGGGAAGCGACATCGTTGGATTCACCGTCGGCACCGCGAGTTACAAGGGACAGCTTCGTGCTGCCAAGGGGCGCCTGTACACCTTTACGTACCAGGCGTTCGACGTGGCCCAAAACGCGAGCCCACCTTGTTCCTTCGTGGTGCGCGTGCGCTGAAATAACGCCGTAACGCTCGTCTCCTAGACTGGATCGGTGGCGGCCGCGACGCTCTCGATGCTCGTACCGGGGCTCGGCCAGCTCGTCGTGGGGGCGTACCGCCGCGCAATCGTTCTGCTTTCGCTCACGGCGGCGATCTTGCTGGCGTCGGGGGCCGTTGCGCTGGTGCATCCGACGCTCGGGCTTCGCCTGCTGCTCGCGATCCTCGTCCTGGACGTCGCGCTGCTCGGACTTCGCTTGTTCGCTGTCGTCGACGCCGGCCGATCAGCCGCTCCGGTGTTCGTCGCCGCACTCGTCGTTCTGACGGTGGCGCCGCACGCGGCCGCCGGCTACCTCGCCGTTCGCAGCTACGCCGTCCTCGACCGTGTCTTCGCGAACGCGGAGCCGCGTGACGTACTGCCCTCGCAGGGCATCTTCCTCAGCGATCAACCGGCGCTCGAGCCCGAACCGCGGCTGCCGCGCGGGCGGCCGCTCGCCGCCTCGCCGCAGGTACTGGAGACTGCCGCCGCCGAGCGTCCCTGGACGACGATCCTGCTCATGGGCACCGACGAAGGCCCCGGCAACTGGGGTGCCCGCACCGACACGATCATCCTCGTCGCGCTCGAGCACGGGACAGGACGCGCCGCCGCGTTCGGGATCCCGCGGAACCTCGTCAACGTTCGCGTGGGCGGTCGCCTGCCGATCTTCCACGACCCGATCAACGGGCTGTATTCGTACGCCCGCGCGCAGCCTGATCTCTTTCCGCACGCGCGCGACCCCGGGGCGACCGCGCTCAAGTTCGCCGTCTCGCGGCTGCTCGGCGTGCGCGTCGACTACTACGCGCTCGCGAACTTGCGCGGCTTCGAGGGCCTCGTCGATGCGCTCGGCGGCGTCACGATCGACGTGAAGGAACGGCTCAACGACTCGGTGACGCGTGCGGCGTGGGGGGAACCGAAGCCGAGGATCGACGTCTATCCGGGCCGCAGGTACCACTTCAACGGCTGGGAGGCGCTCGCGTACGTGCGGTCGCGCAAGGCATCGGACGACTACACACGCATGGCGCGGCAACGCTGCTTCCTGAGCGCGCTGGCGGACCAACTCGACCCGCTGAGCGTGTTGCGGAACTTCGAGTCGCTCGCGCGAACGGTCGAGCGCAACGTGCGCACCGACATCCCCCTCGACCGCTTCCCGGGCCTCGTCAAGCTCGCCACTCGCATCGACCCGCGCTCGACGCTGACCGTGACGTTCGGACGGGAGTTCATCCTCCGTCGTCGCAAGACGGACAACTTCCCGACCCCGCAGGTCGGCCGTATCCACGCGACCGTGCGCGCGGCGGTTCTTCACCCACGCGAGGCGGCCGCCGAAGGACGCGTCTCCCTGGCGCGCGCCGCCTGCTAAGACCAGGGGAGCGCAACGCTTACTCGGAAGGAGACTTCAAAATGGCGGTGGAATCAGGAGAGCGCTCGGAGATGGTGAACGAGTTGCTCAAGCGAGTCGGACAGACGGTCGGCGACAAGGCGCACGTGTCGAGCGTCTTCGGAGAGCCCGTCGAGCGTGACGGCCTTACCGTGATTCCGGTTGCGAAGGCGCGGTTCGGATTTGGCGGTGGCGGCGGCTCAGGCTCGAGTGAGGGCGAAGAAGGCTCGGGAGGAGGTGGAGGCGGCGGTGCGTCCGTTACCCCGATCGGCTACATCGAGGTGCGAGACGGCAGCGCGGAGTTCAAGCGAATCTCAACCTCGACGGACCTGCTCGCACTCGTCGCCGCAGCATCACTCGCGGCACTCGCCGTCAAACGGCTGCTCGACTGAGCCAAGCGATCTCCGGTTAAGCGACCGACCCCTCGTTGCGGCCCGGTTGCCTGTGGCAGGATCCACGGCCGTGGATACCAGTCGGCTTGCGGCGTTTCTTGACTTTGCCGAGCTTCCTGCGGCGGAGCTCGACGAGCTCGCGGCCGCCGTAACCGAGGTCGACGTGCGAGCGGCTGACACCATCCTCGCGCTCGACGACTACGGAACCGGCGTCTACTTCATCGAAGAGGGAGCGGCCCAGGTCTTGGACGACCACGGCGAGGAAGTCGACACTCTCGGCCCCAGCGACACGTTCGGCGAGATTGCGCTCCTGCTCACGGGGCAGCGGACGGCCACCGTCGTCGCACGGACGCCGATGCGGCTCCTTTCGCTCTCCGGTCAGGACTTCGAGCGCATCCGATCGCGTGTGCCCACGCTCGAAGATTCGCTGCGCCGCCTCGGCGTCGAGCGCGCGCGCCGGTAGACGCGACTCAGTCGATCGTGGTGAGGAAGGACTCGACCGCGTCGAGGAACGCGTCGGGCTCCTCCACGTGCGGCATGTGACTCGACTGCTCGAAAAGGATCCACTCCGCGCCCGGGATTCGTTTGTGGATCTCCCCGACGATCAGTGGAGTCGCCTCGTCGTAACGGCCTGACACCAGCAGCGTCGGCTTATCGATCTCGTGCAGACGGTCGGTGATGTCCCATGTCTTCAGCGACCCGACGACGTGGAACTCGCTCGGGCCGTTCATGGCGTGGTAAACGGTCGGGTTGGCGGCGATCTGCGCGAACGAACGCACGACGCAGTCGGGCATCGGCACGATCCGGCAGACGTGGCGCGCGTAGAAGACCGCGACGGCCGCCTCGTACTCGGGATCGTCGGTCGTGCCGGCATTCTCGTGCCTCGTCAGCGTCTCCTGCACGTCCTGCGGTTGGTCAGCGCGCAAGCGGTTCGCCTCCGAGACCCAGAGCGTCATGCTCGCCGGCGAGTCGGCGACGACAAGTCCTCGCAGGCCCGCCGGGTGGTCGAGCGCATGCTCCATGGCAAGCATTCCGCCCCACGATTGGCCGACGACGGCGTACCGCTCGGCGATCCCAAGGTGTCTGGTGAGCTCGACGAGCTCGTCCTTGAAGAGCTGTGGTGTCCAGAAGTCGGCAGGGGCATCGGGTAAGAGGTCGCTGCTGCCGCAACCGAGCTGGTCATAGAGGACGCATGCTCGGCCGGACCGGCTCAGGTCCGCGATAGGCTCGCAGTAGTCGTGCGCGGCGCCGGGGCCGCCGTGACAGATCACGACAGCCGTCTGCGGCGAGGAAGCGTCGAGCTCGCCCACGACGCGGTACCAGGTTTCGTGACCTTGCCACTTCATCCGTCCCTCGCGTGCGGTCACGCGAAGAGCGTACTCGGGCGCCGGTCCCGCGTGGATCTGCTTGGCTAACCGGGCTGACTCGACAAGGAGGAGCACATGACGACCAAGAACGACTTCGACGCCGAACAGTGGAAGCTGGTCGCGGAGGGACCGGTCACCGCCGGGATGATCGTGCTCGGCGCGGAAGGCGGCGGGACGTTCCGCGAGACGTACGCGCTCGCGCGAGCGTACGCCGACGCGCGCAAGCAGCACGGCGAGAGCGAGTTGCTCGACGAGATCGTTTCGGCGAAGCCCGAGTTCGACCGACACCGCTACAAGTCGCAGGAGGAGCTCCGCGAGCAGGGTTCGCAGCGGCTCGCCGACGCAGTCGCGCTACTCGGAGAGAAGGCGACGCCGGAGGAGGTCGCCGACTACAAGGCATTCGTCGCCAACCTCGCGTCGGCGGTCGCGTCCGCGCACAAGGAGCACGGGCAGCAGATCAGCCCGGCCGAGCAGGCGGCGCTCGACGAGATTGTTGCGCGACTCGGCTAACTGAAAAACGGCTTCGCGACCATGTCGGCCGCGATCAGGAGCACGAGGACGACGTCCGCGCGCGCGACCGCGATCACCCGATTCAGTCGCGCGCTCACCTCCGGATCTTCGGGCCCCTTCGTCTCGATGAGCTTCGCGAGCCGCCCACCTTCGGGGCCGAGGAAGGCCGCGCCGACGACGAACGACACGCCCCAGCCGACGAGGCCGAAGATCGTCCAGAAGTGGTCGTAGCCCCAGCCGCCCTTGTGCATGAGCACGAAGCCCATCGCGAGGACGAGTAGCGACGCCGGGACAAAGACGCGCGTGCTGAGCCACTCGGCCTGCCTGCCGATCTGGAGCAGCTGGCCGTAGTCCTTCGCACGCTGCGCCTGCCACGCGAGGACGCTGATCATCGTCCCGCCGCCGAGCCAGACGATCGCAGCGAGCACGTGGATCGATTTGAAGACGAGGTACCAGCTCGTCTTGGAGAAGAAGAGGACGAGCAGGGCGAGCCCTGCGATCGGTCCGAGGATCCCGAGCCATTCGAGTGCCGTCCGGTGGCTTTCCGCGGGAGCCCGCGTTGTCGTGTCCTGGGTCATGGCGACAGTGAACCCGAATTCGGAACGGTCTTCAAGGGCGATTCGTCCAGACTTTCACCTGCCCTTCCCGCGCAAGCAAACGGAAGCCGTGCCCGCGCAACGCGGCCTGCGCCCGCCCGAGGCACCGCGGGTAGAACTGCTCGTAGAGCCCGTCGTGGACCGCCACGTAGCGGATGCCCAGTCGAGTCACCTCCCGGGACCAGGTCCCGCAGGTGAGCGGGCGCAGACGTCGCGCAGTCCTGAACGCCGGTCGCGGAGCCGTCGTCGAGTAGCCGGCCGGGCGCTGCCTCAGCGCGGACATGTCGTAGTAGAGGTACGTGCTGTTCAGCTGCACGTCCGGCAGGAACACGGGCAGCTCGAGGAGGCGACCCGGGCCGGCTTCGCGCAGCGCAGCGTACGCCGCGTTTCCTTCGTCCGCGGGAGCTGCGTGGTAGATGCGGACGTGCAGGTCGACCGCCACGAGCACGAGCGCGAGGGCGACGAGCCACGGCCGTGCGCGTGCGAACGCGAACCCGACGAGCGCCGCGATCGCGAGGCACGCGATCGGCAGCAGTCTCTCCGGCACGCGCGCGACCTTCAACCCAGGGACGACGTGGCGAGCGAGGCTGTACGTCGGCAAGTGCGTGCCGAGCGCGATCACGACGGGGATGACGACCGAGGCGACGAGGAGCGCGGCGAGGGCGTAGCGGCGGTCGCGAAGGAGCAACGCGAGCCCGACGAGCGCGAGCAGCGGCGTCAGCCAGCCGAGGAAGACGAACGCCTCGCCGCTGCCGTGGCGCGAAACGAATCCGATCCAGTCCGCCGAGTAGCGGCCGACCTCCGCGAGCGACCGCCCGTGCTCGTGGAGCGAGCCACGAATTGCGTAGTAATGCACCAGCCCGGCCGCGGCCACGGCGAACACCGTCCCGGGAACAGCGTCGAGCAAGCCGCGCCCGCGCACGAACGCGTACGCGACGAAGAACGGGACGGCGCCCACGGCGAGGCTGACTTGCCCCGACAGCGGGATCGCTGCGATCGCCGCGCCGGCGAAGAACGGCCGCCTCTTCTCGAGCGCGAGCAACGAGAGCGGCAGGAAGAGCGAGATCGGCCCGAGCAGGTGCCCGGTGCTCTGCGCGACGCGGTACGGCGCGAGCGCGAAGGCAAGGCCGCCGACGAGGGCCGCGCCGCGGGGCAGCCCGAGCGAGCGCAGCCACGCGCAGGTCGCGCCGCCCGCTCCGACGTAGGCCAGCAGCGTGAAGAGGTTCCACGCGAGCACGGCACCGAAGAGTGCGAAGAGCGGCCAGTACGGGAGGCCGAAGACGAGCCCCTGGAAGTTCACGCGTGGCGACAACTCCGGCCGGAAGCTGTACGGGTCGTGCCAGAACGCGTTCGCGTGCTCGAGTTGGTGGCCGAACAGCCACAGGTTCCAGCCCGTCTGCAGGTAGTCTCCCGGCGCCGCCTCGCCGATGGGGGTCGCTCGCACGGCGAGGAAGTGCGTCCGCAGATGCTCGACCGCCGGCCACGTCGCGAGCACGCCCGCAACGAGGTAGAGCTCGGCGGCTAGTGCGGCAAAGCCCGCGCGGCTCGAAGCAGCTCGTCGAAGTCGGGCACCTCGTCCGTCTTGTACCGCCATGCACCGCGGACCGTACCGCCGTGGTCGACGAGGAACGCCGAGCGCCGCGCGACGGCGCGCAACCCACGAAACTCGAACGCGATGTCGAACGCGTGCACCGCGTCGGCGTTCCAGTCCGAGAGCAGCGGAAAGTTGAGGTCGAGCGTTTGCGACCACGCAATGTGCGTCCACGGCGAGTCGCGCGAGATGCCGAAGACGCGCACGCCCGCCTCCTCGAACTCCGGGCTCCTGTCACGCAGGAGCTCCATCTCGTCAGTTCAGGTTGAAGACCAGTCGAAGAGGTAGAAGACGAGCAGGATCGGCCCGTCGGCAGCGAGCTCGGCAAACGTCGTATCGTCGCCGGGAGCACGCTGGACGGCGGCCGCCGGGATCAGGTCGCCGACTTCGAGGCTCACTAGTGTCCCTTCAGTGAATGTCGTCGCGATTCTCGGTCGCGAGCACCAAGCGATACAAGGACACAGGGAGCGCCGATAGCTGTAGCTATCGGCGCGACTGAGGACGCAGTAGCGCGCCGCGTGATCGCGGGCGAGAAGCCGGCGGACATTTGCTGGAGGGACACTCAGTCGATGCTAACCGTCCAGCCCGCGAGACCCGGGAACGTGCGGGAGCGGAACTGGCGCGACACGTTCGACACCGCGTCGAGCTTCGGCATGCCGGCGACGCGGACGAACACGAACTGGTCGGCAGCGGGCCAGCCGATCGCAAGCCAGTCGCCGTCGGGTGACCAGACGGCATCGCTCAGCGCGGGAGCGCCCGTGAACAGCGGGCGTCTGGGGAAGCGGAGCGTGTCCGCGTCGACGAGCAGGACCTGCGGCCCGGCCGTCAGCGCGAAACGATGTGAGCCCGGGGCGAAGGCCGCGGTTCCCGCGACGCCGGGCGTCGGCGTACGGCCGACGACGTGTCCCGCCCCGGAGTACACGCTCACGCTGTGGTCTCCGAGCACGAGTAGGCGCGCGCCGTCATCGGACCACGTCAAGGCGCGGATCCCATTCGCCTCCGGCGGCGTCTGCCAAAGGAGCGTTCGCGCATCGGCATCGACGACACGCGCGAGGCCTCCCGTGCCGACGTACGCGACCTGGTGCGTTCCGGGCCGCCAGGCGGGCGCGACGCTCGAGCTCGCCGGGCCGACCGCGCGGTCGTTCGTTCCGTCGCCGGCGATCACGCGCAGCGTCGAGCCGGCGAAGTACGCGATCCGAAAGCCTTCGAACGACCAGCGCGGGAAGGCGACGCGGCGTTTGTTGGGCTTCTCCCAGCGCACCTTCCCGTTCGGCTCGAGTGCGACGAGGTCACGGGCGTTCAGCACGCCGGCGACGAAGAGGCCGTGCGGCGACCACGCTGCGTCGCGGTACGGTCCGAGCCGGCGCCGCGAGCCGTCCTGCTGGACGACCCACGCGGCGCGCGGCGACTGGACGAGTAGCCGGCCCGGCGCCGGTAGCCGCTACGAGCTCGCGCTGCGCGTTGCGAACGCCGGCGACCTTCTCTCGGCCGACGGCGTCGCGGATCGAGTTGACCACGGACCGCCCGGGCGGCGTGACAGCGGCCGCGACGATTGCGACGACCGCCGCGGTGAGCGCGAGCGAACGCACGTGGCGGCGCGGCCACGAGACGGGCCGACGCTCGAGATAGGCGGCGCGCACGACCTCCCACGTTCGCCGGCGCGCGTCGTACTCGCCGGGGATCTCGACTCGCTGCAGGTCGCGCTTCACTCGAGCCGCTCCTTCAGCTTGTCGAGGCCGCGGCGGAGGCGCGAGTTGACGGTGCCCCGCGGCAGGTCGAGCAGGTCGGCGATCTCGCCAGGCGTGTACTCGAGGAGGTAGCGGAGCACGATCACGGCGCGGTGGTCCGGGTCGAGCGACGCGAGCGCAGGCAGCATCCGCTCGTCGGGGTCGACCCGTTCGGGCGCAGCGACGTCCTGCTCCTCGGCCTCGGCCCGCAGCTTCGCCGCGCGTGCCCAGTCGATCGCGCGGTTGACGGCGATCCGGTGCAGCCACGGGCCGAAGGGCCGCCGCCGGTCGAAGCGGTCGAGGTTGCGCACGGCGGCGAGAAACGCCTCCTGCGCGATGTCCTCGGCCGCGGCGGCGTCGTGGACGACGAGGTACGCGGCGCGGTAGGCCCGCGCCCAGTGCTCGCGGAAGAGGGCCTCGAGATCCGAGACCGATCCGCGCTGCGCACCGCGAATCCACGCGCGCTCCGCCACCCGCCGACTCTACGACGGAAAGTTCGCACGAGGTCCATACGGACAGGACCCGGGACCAGGTCCTCGCGGAGCGGGACTGGTGCCTCAGTTAGTCGTCGTACGTCGGCACGCCCGCGAAGTGCTCAGGCTGCCACGTCGACTCGAAGCGCTCGGCCTGCCTGTTGCCGATCGCGAGCACGGCTGCGTCCGGCGTCTCCGCCACGGCGGCTCTCCTGACGCCGGGATCCTTGACGACGACAAGGCTTCCGCGGTCGCAGGTGAAGGACTCGCCCCCAACGTCGAACCTCACCCTCCCGTCGAGCACCAGGTAGACCTCCTCGTGGCGGCCGCTGAGCTCGTCGTGGTCGCCGATGATGTGCGTGCCTGCCTCCTTCGCACGGTAGACGTTCATTCCGAACGCGGTGAGCTGGAAGTAATGCTGGATCGGCTTCCAATCCACTCCCTCGTCGTCGATGGAGGGGACGTCCTCGATCGTCGTCACCACGAACGCGGCCATGGGTCAGGCAGGCACGGGCGCGACCTCGGTCGCGTTCGCGATCGCGCTCACGACCTCGACGATGTCGCGGTTCGCGTTGAACACGCGCAGCTGGCGATCCGAGCCATTCCCGCGAGCGAGGATGTCGCGCACACCGTCGAGCTCCCGCTCGGCGCCGAGCTCGCGCGCATGCGGCTCGAGCTCCTTCAGCGTTCGCCGGATCACCTGCGCCACGGCGACACGGTTCCGCTTGCCCGTGGCGAGGTCCATCACCGGCGCTTCGAGCCCGTAGCGGCCGGCGAGCCACTTGTTCTCGGTCGTGAGGATACGGTGGTAGGTCGGGATCTTCTCGCCGGCCTCGTGGCGCTCCGAGAACAGCTTCACCAGCGACTGCACGAAGGCAGTGATCGCGATCGCGTCCTCGAGCCTCGTCACCGCGTCGCAGATGCGGACCTCGACCGTGCCCAGTCGCGGGTGCGGCCGGATGTCCCACCAGATGTGCGTGTAGTCGGCGATGCAGCCCGTCTTCTCGAGCTGGCCGACGACCTCCGCGTAGTCGGCGTAGTCGCGAAAGCGCGGCGGCGGCCCTGAGCGCGGAAACGCCGCGAACACCATCTGCCGCGAGGATGCGAGGCCGGTCGGCTCGCCGCGCCAGAACGGCGAGCTGGCCGAGAGCGCGAGCAGCGACGCCAGATGCTGGAGCATCCCGTTCACGACCTGGATCGCCGTGTCCGGGTCCGAGACGGCGACGTGAACGTGCAGGCCGAAGATCAGCTCGCGCCGCGCGACGTACTGAAGCTGGTCGACGAGGTTGCGGTAGCGGTCGCGCGCGGTGATGCGCTGACGCTCGAAGAGGCTGAACGGATGCGTGCCTGCGGATCCGACGCGCAAGCCCTTCTCCTGAGCGATCCCGGTCACGTACGCGCGGAGCTGGCGCAATGCCCGCTCGACGTCGCTCGGCGTGCGGCACACCGGCGTCGCGACCTCTAGCACCGACTGCATGAGCTCGGGATTGACGTTCGCGGCGAACTCGTGCCCCGCCATCGCCTCGAGCACCGTGTCGACGTGCTGGACGAGGTCGAACGTCTCCGGGTCGAGGAGCATGTACTCCTCCTCGACACCGAGCGTGTACGGCTCGCTCTGCCCGAACTTATGGTCCAGCACGCTGCCGCCCGCGGCGAAGCTCTTGCTCGTGATGGAGGCCGGATAGATCTGCTTCACGGGTCGAGTATGGCGTCGGCTTCGATTTCAACCAACCAGCGTGGGTCGAGGAGCTGCGTGACGACGCAGGTTGCGGCAGGACGGATCTCTGCGAAGACCTCGCCGTGCGCGCGCGCCACGCCCTCCCAGTGCTCCGCCGACGTGACGAACATCCGGGTGCGCACGACGTCCTCCGGGCGCGCGCCCGCCTCGGCGAGTGCGTCGACGACGATCGTCAGGCAGCGCCGCGCCTGCTCGTATGCGTCGTCGGGCGGCGGCGCACCGTCGGGCATGACGGGCGCCGTGCCGGCGACGTGCACGTGGCGTCCGGCGACGACCGCACGCGAGAAGCCGGCGACGGGCTCGTACGGCGAACCGGAAGAGATCAGGCGCCGGGCCATTCCTTCTAGTATCGCGCCGCGTGGAGTCCCTGCGGCAAGTCGAGAGCTGGGGCGCGCGCGAAGCGGCGGTCGGTGTCCTCCGCAACGGCGACGTCGTCGCGACGCATGGTCCGCGCGACGTCGTCTTCCGTTGGGCATCCGTGACGAAGCCCGTCGTCGCGCTGGCGACGCTTGTCGCCGCGGAGGAAGGGACGATCGACCTGGACGCGGCTGCCGGGCCCGAAGGCTCGACCGTTCGCCATCTCCTCGCCCACGCGTCTGGACTCCCCTTCGACGGCGATCAGCCGATCGCGAAGCCCGGCCGCCGGCGCATCTACTCGAACACGGGTTTCGAGCAGCTGGCCGACTCGGTCGCGCGCGCGTCCGAGATGCCCTTCGAGGAGTACCTGCGCGCGGCCGTTTTCGACCCGCTCGGGCTCCGCGCGGAGTTGCGCGAATCGGCCGCCGCCGGCATCCACGGAACCCTCGACGATCTGCTCGCCGTCGCGCGCGAGTTTCAGGCACCCGCGCTCGTTGCGCCTGAGACGCTCGCCGAGGCGACGTCGGTGCAGTTTCCAGGCCTCGGCGGAGTCTTACCGGACGTGGGCCGCTTCGACCCGAACGACTGGGGGCTCGGCGTCGAGCTGCGCGATGCGAAGCAGCCGCACTGGACCGGCCGGGGCAACTCCGAGCGGACGTTCGGGCACTTCGGCGGCAGCGGGACGTTCCTCTGGGTCGATCCCGACGCGGGCATCGCGTGCGCGTGCCTCACCGACCGTCCCTTCGACAAATGGGCGCTGGAAGCCTGGCCGCCGTTCTCCGACGCGATACTGGAGGAAGCGTGAACGTCTCGATCATCGGCGCCGGTGTCATGGGCCTGGCGTCCGCGCGCGCGATCGCGCAGCGGGGCCATGACGTGACCGTGTTCGAGCAGTTCGAGCTGAAGCACACGCGCGGCTCGAGCCACGGCGCGTCGCGCATTTTTCGGCTCTCGTACACGGAGGAGTACTGGATCCGGCTAGCGCAGCGCGCGTATGAGCTCTGGCGCGAACTCGAGCGCGAGTCCGGCCGGCAGCTCCTCTCGCTGCACGGGCTTCTCGATGTGGAGCAGGACGCCGCCAAGCGAATCGCGGCGTTCGAATCCACCGGCATCGCGTACGAGGAGTTGACGCCGGCGCAAGCGCGCGAACGATTCGGCGTCGCGTACGACGACGTCGAGCGGCTCGTCTTCACGACCGACGCAGGCATCTCGCTCGCGGACGAGGCACTGGAGGCGTTTGCGGCAGGTGCGCGTTCAGCCGGCGCGGAGATTCGCGAGCACGCCCGCGTAGAGGCCCTCGACGACGTGCCGGGCGACCGCGTAGTCGTCACCGCCGGCGGCTGGGCGCCGCAACTCCTGGCCCGGGCGGGCCACGAGCTGGACGCAACTCCGACGCGCGAGACCGTCCTCTACTTCGAGGGCGACCCGATTCCGTCGATCATCGACGAGCTCGACGGCCAGTTCTACTCGCTGACCGCGCCCGGCGTGGGGGTGAAGGCAGGCTGGCACAAGGGCGGCCGGCCGACGGATCCCGACCAGGACGACGCAGCGCCCGACGAGCGGATCGTCGACGCCGTCGCAGCCTGGGTCGCGCGTCGGCTGCCGCACCTCGACCCGACGCCGATCCGAGCGGAGACGTGCATCTACACGAACATCGATGATGAGCGCTTCGTCTGCGAGCGGCACGGCCGTTACGTCGTCGGCTCGGCCTGCAGCGGTCACGGCTTCAAGTTCGCCCCCGCTGTTGGCGAGCTGCTCGCGAATCAGCTCTGATTACCCGTCGTCCGCGAACAGCGGGCGTAGATATGTGTCGAACGTCTCCTTGTCGCAACTGGCGACGGTGCTCGGCGTGAGGGCGCGCACGTTCGCCGTTCGCGGGATGTCCATCGTCAGCGCCACCTCGCCGAAGTAGTCGCCCGGCCGCAGCATCCGCCGCGGCATCGCGCCGAGATTCGAGACGGCGAACACGCCGTTGAGGATCACGTAGAAGCGGTCGCCCTCCTCGCCCTCCACGACCGGCGCCTCGCCGCCGCGGATTTCCTCGCGGCGCATCTGCTTCGCGAGCGCGACAAGCTGCTCCCCGGGAAGCTCCGCAAGCAGGCCGATGCGTGACAGCTCGGCCTGCGTGGCGGGTACGTGCCTCGGGCTCACGACCGCAGTAATACCCGATCAGTAGGCCCGGCGAGCGCTCCAAATGAGCCACCCGGCCCATTGCCGGAGTCCATTTCCTGGCCGATCATGATCTGAGTGAATCATCGCGGCCTTCATTACATCGAGGACGACCTCTGCGAAACCTGGGTCGAGGACTGGGCATGCGCCGGCGTCGCGCAGATCGAAGATCTGCTCAGCAAGCATGCGGCATTCCTGAGCTTCCTCGAGACCACCGAGCAGTAACCCCCGACCTCGTCCCTGCGTCGCGTCACGGGGCGCGACTCTGCGGAGCCTGACGAGCTTTTGCGACGCTCCCGCTTCGTGTTGAACGCTCCGACGGCAGCGCGGCGTGGCCGCGCTGCTCACATCGGAAAGCGGAGCAGCCACCTCTCAATCGCATACGGGGCACGGGCGCCGCAGGCGCGCCTGCCCGGTTTGCTTCGAGCGAAGTGCGGAGCACTCCGCTCGAAAGCTATGCGGCGGTTTCGGCCTCTGCGAGCCCGAGCAGCCGCTCGAGGTCGCCCTTCGGTCGCGCGCCGATCGCGGCGGCGGCCGGCTCGCCGTCCTTGAAGAGGATCATCGTCGGGATCGACATGATCCCGTAGCGCCCTGCGAGTTCCTGGTTCTCGTCGATGTTGACCTTCACGAGCTTCAGCTCGCCTTCCCGCTCGTCGGCGATCTTCTGGAGCACCGGCGAGACGGCGTGGCACGGGCCGCACCATTCGGCCCAGAAGTCGACGAGAACGGGGGTTTCCTTCGAGCCCTCGATCACTTCGCCTTCGAACGTGGTTTCCGTAACGTCGCTTGCCATTCGGTTCAAGTTCCTTTCTTCGGGTTCTTGTCGTTGAAACGCCGTGTCCTGGGCTGGTGTTCCCGCTCTCTAGAATCGAAAGCATGCCGAAGATCTTCGCGCCGCTTCCGGCTGTCCCGGATCATCCCACTCTCGAGAAGGAGATTCTCGACCTCTGGGAGCGCGAGGGGACGTTTGCGAACGTCGTCGAGCGCAACCGCGGCGGCCCGACGTTCAGCTTCATGGACGGCCCGATCACGGCCAACGGGCCGGCCGGGGTGCAGCACCTCGGCAGGGTGCTGAAGGACGCGTTCCAGCGTTACAAGGCGATGCGCGGCTATGACCAGCGCTACCAGAACGGCTTCGACTGCCAGGGCCTATGGGTGGAGGTGGAGGTCGAGAAGGCGCTGGGACTGAACTCCAAGCGCGACATCGAGGAGTACGGGCTCGCCGAGTTCGCCGAGCGCTGCAAGGAGCGAGTTGCGCACTTCTCGGAGATGCAGACCGAGCAGTCGAAGCGGCTCGGCCAGTGGATGGACTGGGACAACGACTACTACACGTTCTCCGACACGAACATCGAGTACATCTGGGGCTTCCTCAAGGAGGTGCAGCGCAGGGGCTGGCTGTACAAGGGTCATCGCGCGACGCAGTGGTGCCCGCGCTGCGGCACGTCGCTCTCGCAACACGAGCAGGCCGGCGAGGAGAACTACGTCGAACTCGAGCATCCCTCGCTCTTTGTCCGTTTTCCACTCGTGGATCGTGAGGGCCAGTCGCTCGTCGTCTGGACGACGACGCCCTGGACGCTGCCGGCGAACGTCGCCGCGGCCGTCAAGCCCGACGCTGAGTACGGGCGCCGCGAGAACGGCGACTGGGTTGCGTTCGACGTCTTTCCCGACGACACGTTCGTGGAGCACGTTCGCGGCCGCGAACTCGTGGGGCTGCATTACCGCGGCCCATTCGACGACCTGCCGGCGCAACAGGGCGTCGTCCACCGCGTCATCCCGTGGGACGAGGTCGCGCTCGACGAAGGCACCGGCATCGTTCACATCGCGCCGGGTGCCGGCGCTGAAGACTTCGAGCTGTCGCGTGTCCACGACCTGCCCGTCCTCACGCCGATCGACGAGTCGGGGCGGATGCTTCCCGGGTACGGACAACTACAGGGGCTCACGACGACGGACGTCGAGAAACCCGTTATCGAGCACCTGCGCGAGTACGGCCTGCTGGTCGTGCAGGGAACGATCGTCCACCGTTACCCGATCTGCTGGCGCTGCAAGACGCCGCTCGTCTTCCGTGTCGTCGACGACTGGTTCATCTCTGCCGACGAGGTCCGGCAGCCGATGCTCGACGCGAACGCGACAGTCGAGTGGACGCCGCCGCAGTACGGCAAGCGGATGGACGACTGGCTGCGCAACATGGGCGACTGGAACATCTCGCGCAAGCGCTACTTCGGCTTGCCGCTGCCCTTCTATCCGTGTGGGTGCGGGCAGCTCAACGTGATCGGTTCGCGCGCCGAGCTCGAGGAGCGCGCGACCGTGGGGATCGAGGGACTCGAGGAGCTGCACCGTCCGTGGATCGACGACGTCACGATCCGCTGCGAGTCCTGCGGCCGCGAAGACGTGCGACGCATCGTCGAGGTCGGCGATGCGTGGCTCGACGCGGGCATCGTCCACTTCTCGACGCTTGGCTGGAACAACCCGACGTGGATCGAGCACGGCAACGCGACCGGCGCCGCTGCCGGGCTGACAGGCGCCGACCTACCCGACCATGCTTACTGGGAAAAGTGGTTCCCGGCCGACTGGGTCTCGGAGATGCGCGAGCAGATCCGGCTGTGGTTCTACTCGCAGTGCTTCATGGCGGTGACGCTCGTCGGGCGGCAGCCGTACCGCAGCGTGCTCACGTACGAGAAGGTGTACGACGAGAACGGCCGCCCGATGCACAAGTCGTGGGGCAATGCGATCGAGCTGAACGAGGCGCTCGAGCGCATGGGAGCCGACGTTGCGCGCTGGTTGTTCTGCGAACAGCAGCCGAGCCAGCCGCTGCGCTTCGGGTACCACATGGCGGACGACGTCAAGCGCAGGCTCCTTACCTTTTGGAACTCGGTCTCGTTCTTCATCACGTACGCGAACGTCGACGGCTTCGACTCGGCCGCGCCCGCAGGCGAACTCAAGCCGCTCGACCGCTGGCTCGCGTCGCGCACGGCCGCGTTCGTGCGTGACGCGACCGATGCGTACGAGCGTTACTGGACGCCGCGCGTCGTCGAGGAGTTCGAGCGCTTCGTCGACGATCTGTCGAACTGGTACATCCGGCGCTCGCGGCGCCGCTTCTGGGAAGGCGACGCGACCGCGCTGCGCTCGTTGTGGGACGCGCTCACCGCCGCGCTGCAAGTGATCGCGCCGGTGATGCCGTTCCTCGCGGAGCACCTGTGGCGGAACCTCGTCGGCGAGGACGAGTCGGTGTTCCTTGCCGGCTGGCCGGAGGCGAGCGAGCCCGACGAGACGCTGCTGGCCGAGGTGGCTGAGGTGCGGCGCGTCGTCGAGCTCGGGCGGCAGGCGCGCGCTGCTTCGGGGATGAAGCTGCGGCAGCCGTTGCGCAGGCTCGTCGTAGCGGGTGGCACGCGCGCTGTCGGGCACGCGGACGAGATCGCGGAGGAGCTCCGGGTGAAGAACGTCGAGTTCGGCGACGTCGACGCGAGCGAGCTGCGAGTCAAGCCGAACCTGCCCGTGCTGGGGCCGAAGATCGGGCCGGGGCTGCGTGACGTCCGCGCAGCTCTGCAGGAGGGCCGTTACGAGACCCTCGATGGCGGGCGCTTCCGCGTGGACGGCCACGTTCTCGAGCCGGACGAGGTGCTCGTCGAGCACGTCGGCAAAGAGGGATGGGCGGTCGCGGCGGACGACGGTCTGACGGTGGCGCTCGACATCGGGCTCGACGACGAGCTGCTGCGCGAGGGGCGCGTGCTCGACCTGATCCACGAGCTGAACGCAATGCGGCGCGAGGCCGGCCTCGCGCTGACGGATCGGGTCCGCCTCTGGATCCCGAGCGAGGACCTGCTCGCGTACGAGGACCGGATCAAGCAGGACACGCTCGCCGTCAGCGTCGAGCTTGGCGAGCTCCGTCTCGAGAAGGCGTAGCTAAGTCGTCTGGTTCGCTGCGAGTGCCAGCTCGCGGCGCAGCTCGACAGGGAGCTTGAAGGTGACGTCCTCGTCGACCATCCGGTACGCCGAGATGTCCTCGACGCCCCGAGCGCGGAACCAGTCGGTCACCCGCTCGACGAGCCGCTCCGGCGCGCTGGCCCCGCTCGTGACACCGACTGTTTCGGCGTCTTCGAACCACCGAGGGTCGATGTCCGACTCGTCGTCGATGAGGTATGCACTCACGCCCGCCGCATGGGCGACCTCGACCAGTCGGTTCGAGTTGGACGAGTTCTTCGAGCCGATCACGAGGAGCGCTTCGATGTGCTCGATCATCTCCTTCACGGCCCACTGGCGGTTGGAGGTTGCGTAACAGATGTCTTCCTTCTTCGGACCGCGAATGTCCGGAAAGCGACGGCGAAGCGCGCCGATGATCTCCGTCGTCTCGTCGACCGAGAGCGTCGTCTGCGTGATGTACGCGAGCTTCTGATCGGGAGAGCGCTCGAGCCGCTCGACGTCCTCCACCGACTCGACGAGGACGATCGAGTCCGGCGCCTCGCCCATCGTGCCCACGACCTCCTCGTGGCCGGCGTGTCCGACGAGCACGACGGTGTAGCCCTCGGCCGCGTAGCGCCGTGCCTGCACGTGCACCTTCGTCACGAGCGGGCAGGTCGCGTCGATCGTGTTCAGCTTCCGCTCGGCGGACCGTTCGTGGACGGACGGCGCCACGCCGTGCGCGGAAAAGACGATCGTCGCCCCAGGCGGCACCTCGGTCTCCGTCTCGACGAAAACCGCGCCGCGAGCCTCGAGATCGCGGACGACGTGAGCGTTGTGGACAATCTGGTGCCGAACGTAGACGGGCGCCCCATAATGCTCGAGCGCCAGCTCGACCGTCTCGACGGCGCGCTCCACGCCGGCACAAAACCCTCGAGGAGACGCAAGTAAAACCCGCTTAACCATCGGGAGCATGGTAGGCGCAAGCCTTTCCGCGTGCTAAACGATCCGCGAAGGCGCGGCTAAACGCGCGCCGAAGGCGCGCCTGACGGTCTCCCTGGCTTGAAGTGCAAAGCACTTCAAGCCGAAGGGGCTGCATATATGGAAGAGGCCCGCGGCTCGGGGGGGTCGTCGCCACGGGCCTCTCCCAAGTTGCTCACCGCGGGCTAGGCCAGGTACGCGCGCCGCGGTTCGCATCGCCCAGTGACGAGAACGCTAACGACTGGTAGCCGGGTTGTGAATAGGCCGGTTGGCCCATCTTTTGAAGCCAGAATCCTTGTAACGAAGGGACGTGCGGGGGCCGCCCCGGCTCTCGACGGACACAAGTCCCATGCCTATCATCACCGGCGTCAGACCATGTCCCTCGAGACAAAAACCCTGCTCTTCAACGCGGTGCCGCTCTTCGTGATCGCCGTTGCCTACGCGGCGGTCTCCGTGGTGATGGTGCCCATGCTCTGGCGCTCGCGGGACCGAGTCACGACCGGAGATGTAACGGTTATCACGATCTTTCCGGCGATCGCCGTGATCGCAGCCATCTACGGAGTGGTCGTGGTCGATCAGCAGACGCCGGTCGCGGGCCACCTCTGGCTGTCGTTCGCGGCGATGCTGGTCGGCCTCGCGCCCGCGGTCCTCTTCTTCGGCCGCCTGCTGCGTGCCGACCTCGTGAGCGGCGGCGCGCGAGTCCGCGAGGCCGAGGCGCGAACGTCGGCACTCGACCGCGAGCTGAGCGCGGTGACCGAACTCGGTCGGGAGCTCGTCCACGCGAAGACGGCCGATCAGGTCGGCCGCACGCTGATCGACGAAGCAGCCAAGCTGCTCGGGGTCGAGTTCGGCTCGCTCGTCCTGATCAATGATGAGCTCACCGAGGCGAATGGAGTCGTCGCGCGCGTCGAAGGCGTGGATGAGACCTGGGACGACGTTCGCATCGACCTGCGCAACGAGCCCTCCGGGACGGCGAGTGCCGTGTTCGACGCCGCGCCGCTGGCCGTCTTCGACGCCGACGCATCGCCGATCGTCAGTCGGCGACTCGTCGAGCGTTCACGCGTGAAGAGCATCGCGTTCGTGCCTCTCCTGGCCGAAGGCCGGGTGCTCGCAGTGTTGGCCGTCGCGAGCGTGACCGACCGCCGGGCGTTCACGCCGGCGGAGCTCACGCTGCTCCAGTCGCTGGGCAACGAGGCCGCGCTCGCACTCGATCGCCTCCGGTCGTCGTCGGCGCTCGCAGATGCTCTTGCGCGCGAGCGCCTGATCGCGCGCATCGGGGGACGGTTCCGAGCGCACCTCGATCTCGACTCCGTCCTGCGCGTTGCAGTCGAAGAAACGGCGCAGGCGCTCGAGGCACAGCGCGGATTTGTCCGGCTGGGCAAGCCGGGAGAGACGATGCCGGTCGCCGCCGAGTGGGTGACACCCGAGCTCGAGCCGCTCGGCAAGCATGCGCCGCGGCTGCCCGTCTCGAACCTCGCGGTTCGTGAGCGGCGGACTGTCGTCGTCGACGACATCGAGACGGAGCCAGCGATCGACGATCCCTCGCTGGGCGGCATCGACGCCCTTCGTGCGATCGGCAGCCGCTCCGTGCTCGCCACGCCCGTCGTCGCCTTCGACGAGGTGATCGGCGTCTTCGCCTTGCACCGCGTGACGGCGAGGCATTGGTCCGCGGCCGACGTGGGCGTGGCCGAGGGCGTCGCTCGCGAAGCCGGCATCGCGTTGCACGTTGCGCGACTGCTCGGCGAGAACGAGGAGCAGCTCCGCCTGCAGAAGAGCCTCTTCCGCGCGGCTCAGAACGTCACGTCGGAGCTCGAGCTCGACACGGTTCTTCGGCGACTCGTGGACGAGCTCGCTGCGCTGCTCGGCCTCGACGCGGCAGACCTCTACCTGTACGACCCGCGCCGGCGCACGCTTCGCTGCGCCGCAGTTCACGGGCTGCCGGAGGAGCTCGTCGGCTTCGAGTTCACCGCCGACCAGGGCGTCGCGGCAGAGGCGATCCGCCGCGGCGAGCCGATCATCTCGGCGGAGTACGACGTCCTTCCCGATCCGGTGCCGCACGAGGCGTACCACGGGTTCACCGACGCGATCGTCGCGCCGGTCATCTGGTCGAATCAGACGCGTGGTGTGCTCGGCGTCGGCGCTCGCGGCGAGCGCAAGTTCGGCGATCGCGACGCGGACGTGATCGGCGCTTTTGCGTCCCTTGCGGCGCTCGCCTTGCGCAACGCAGAGACCTACGAGGAGCGGACACGACAGGCGCGCGTGCAGCGCGGCTTCTCTCGCATCGCCACGGTGCTCGGTCAGCCACTGTCGCTGACGGCGACGCTGGATGCTGCGGCGCAGGCTGCCGGCGAGGCGCTGGGCGGCGACTTCACCGCGGTGCTGATGCCCCGGCGGGGCGGCGAGCTCGAGCTCGCGGGCGGCTTCGAGTTGCCTGCGGCGCTCGCGGCGGGTCTTCGCGAGGGGCTTCCGGTGTCCGCGCAGGTCCTCTCGCTCTGCGCGCAAGGACGTCGCATGATCGCCGCGCCTTCAGTCTCGAAGGACGATCGGTTCGGCGACGACTGGAAGACGCTCGCGCGCGAGGCGGGGTACGAAGCGCTACTCGCGGTGCCCTTGGAGACGACGCGCAGCGAGGGCTGCGGCATCGTCCTCGTCTGCTTCGCCGAGGAACATCGCTTCACCGACGACGATCTCGAGCTCGCCCAGCAGCTCGCGCACGCAGTGCGCGGAGCGCTCGAGCGGAGCGACCTGTACGAGTCGGAGCGCAGCGCCCGCGCGCTCGCGCAGCAGCTCGCGCGCATGGGCAGCCTGGTCGCGACGGAGCTCGATCCGGACACCGTCCTCGAGGAAGTCGTCCAGCACGCGACCTCGATGCTCGGGACAGACGCGTGCGCGATCCGCGTTCTCGTCGACGACGAGCTTGTCCTCACCGCGGCGAGCGGCGAGGGCGTCCAGGACCTGATCGGGACCCGCTCGCCGACGGCCGGACGTCTCGCCGGCGACATCTTCCAGTCGCGGAGCTCGACCGTCGTGACCGACACGACCGTCGATGCGCGGTACGCGGAGGCCGATCCCCTGCTCGCCGCCGGATTCGAGTCGTACCTCGGAGTCCCCCTCGTGGGGCCGGAGGGCACCGTGCACGGCGTGGTTTCGCTCTATGCGAGCCGCCCGCGCACCTGGCGGCCCGAGGAGATCGAGGCGCTCGAGGCGCTCGCCGCGAACACGTCGGCAGCCCTCTCGAATGCGGAGCTGTTCACCTCGGTTGCTCTCGACCGCGAGCGGAGCTACGCAATCCTGGCGAACATCGCCGACGGCATCGTGGCTGTTGACCGCGACTCTTCCGTCGTCCTCTGGAACGCCGCGGCCGAGCAGATCACAGGTGTCCCAGCGGCAGACGCGCTCGGGCGGACGGTCGAGGACGTGCTCCAGCGCAGCCTCACCGCGGCCGAAGGCAGGCTCGTCGCGATCCAGCGCGGAACCGAGGACGTGTGGCTCTCCGTGACGGAGGCCGTCATGCGCGATCCCGTCGGCACCGTCGCAGGACGCATCTTCGCGTTCCGCGACATCTCGGCCGATCGGCTCGTCGAGGAGATGAAGAGCGAGTTCGTCGCGACCGTGTCGCAGGAGCTTCGCGGGCCGCTCACCTCGATCTACGGCTTCGCGGAGACGCTGTTGCGCGAGGACGTGCTCTTCGGCGAGGAGGAGCGACGAACGTTCCTGCGGTACATAGCGTCCGAGTCGGAGCGTCTCACGTCGATCGTCGACTCATTGCTCAATGTCGCGCGTCTGGACACCGGCGATCTTCAGGTCGAGCTCGCGCCGACTGACGTGCGCTCCGTCGTCTCGGAGGTCGTGGGGATCGTCGACACGCCGACGGCGAACGGACACCGGTTCGTGCTCGATCTCCCCGAGACACCACTCGCCGCGCAGGCCGATCGCGACAAGCTGCGCCAGATCTTGTCGGCGCTGATCGACAACGCCGTGAAGTTCTCGCCGTACGGCGGGACGGTGACCGTTGCTGCGCGCCGCCGAAACGATTCCGTCGAGGTGACGGTCGAAGACGAAGGTGTCGGCATCGCACAATCCGAGCAGGAACGTATCTTTAGGAAGTTCTATCGTGGTGGTGACGCATCGTCGGGGACCGGGCTCGGGCTCTTCATCGCGCAGGGTCTCGTAATGGCAATGGGAGGGCACATCAGCGTGGAGTCCGAAGAAGGCAAGGGATCGCAATTCACGTTCGACCTTCCGCTCGCGTCTGAGACGGCGATTCACGAGGAACAGCCACGGGTATAGCGCCCGAATCCGTGGAGAGGGGAGACGGCACCGTGACGCGCGTGCTCGTGATCGACGACGAAGCGCCGATCCGCTTGCTCTGCCGCGTCAACCTCGAGGCCGAGGGGATGGAGGTGCTCGAGGCGAACGACGGGCCGAGTGGGCTCGAGGAAGCCCGGCGCGAGAAGCCCGACGTGATCCTTCTCGACGTGATGATGCCGGCGCTCGACGGCTGGCGTGTCGCCGAGCAGCTGCTCGACGACCGCTCGACGGAGGACATTCCGATCATCTTCCTCACAGCGCGCGCCGAGTTCCGCGACCGCGCCCGCGGCCTCGACATCGGCGGCGTCGACTATGTGACGAAGCCGTTCAATCCGCTCGAGCTCGCTTCGCTCGTGCGCGCGCTGCTCGCTCGCATCGAGCGCGGCGAGCGCGACGAGCTGCGCCGCGAGAAGCTCGGCGAGCTGCGCGCATTGATGGAGTCCGAGTAACCGCGGCGTACACTGAGCCGCACGGGACGTAGCTCAGCCTGGTAGAGCGCCGCCTTTGGGAGGCGGAAGCCGTCGGTTCGAATCCGGCCGTCCCGACTGGCTCATGGACGACGGCGGGCGGGATGCGGCCTCGTCCTCGGTGAGGAAGCGCGTGAAGTAGTACGCGAACGCGGCGAAGAAGACGATCGCCTGCTCGGCGGCCATCGTCGTCCCCGCGATCTCCTGGTCGAGGATGTGCGAGAGACCCCACACGGTCGGCCGCGCCTCGTAGAACGCGTAGACCGGGTCGGGCAGGAGCGCGAGCAGCAGCCCAAGCGGGCTCGCGAGCACGAAGGCGGCGAAGAGGTACGCGGCCTTCACGCCCGAGTTCTCACGTCCGTGGATGACCGGCCACCAGAGCGCTGCGCCGGCAATGAGGTATGTCGCGTGCTCGAGGTGTAGGGCCGAGTGCGGATGGCGCAGCGCGAAGTCGTACGCGCCCGGCGCGTGCCAGACGAAGTACGTGCCGAGCCAGAGGACGAGCGCGGGAATCATCGGCACGTGGACGCGTCGAGCGAGTTGCGGCGGCAGCGAGAGGACGAGCAACGCGGGTGCCCACTCGGCGACCGTGACGTTCTGTAGGAAGTGCGCGGTCAGGAGGTAGTTCAGCGAGAGGGTCTCGACCGGTGTCGCGAACACCGCGACGAGGAGAAGCATCGCGAGCGCGAAGCAGACGATGCGCCAGCGCTCGACGGGGTGCCGACGGACGACGAGGTAGTACGCGAGCGAAAGCGCGGGCACGAGCGCGTACGCGTCCGATTCCGCCGGCCACGCGTACGGGTGCACGGCGCTACGCTATCGAGGCGCGCCCGTGGTGTAGCGGTAACACGAGAGCCTTCCAAGCTCTAATCACCGGTTCGACCCCGGTCGGGCGCTTCTCACCTTGCGCATCGCACTGATGATCGAAGGGCAGGAAGGCGTCACCTGGGAGCAGTGGGTCGCGCTCGCACGCACGTGCGAGGAGAGCGGCGTCGAGGCGCTCTTTCGCTCCGATCACTACATCGGGTTCCACTCGCCGAGCACGAGCGGCTCGCTCGACTGCTGGACGACACTCGCGGCCCTCGCGGCCGTGACGACGACGCTGCGGCTCGGGTCGCTCGTCTCGCCGGTGACGTTTCGTCACCCGTCGGTGCTCGCAAAGGCAGCCGCGACGGTGGACCACGTCTCGGGCGGTCGCGTCGAGCTCGGCATCGGCGGCGGCTGGATGGAGCGCGAACACCTCGCCTACGGCTTCTCTTTCCCCGAGATGCGCGTGCGAATGGAGATGCTCGTCGAGCAGATCGAGATCGTCCATCGCCAGTGGACAGAGGACAGCTTCGACTTCGACGGGCGTCACTACCGCCTCGAGCGCAGCACCGCGCTGCCGAAGCCGGTGCAGGACCCCCATCCTCCGCTGATCGTCGGCGGCGCGGCGCGCTCCGGCACGCTAGGCCCCGCCGTGCGCTGGGCCGACGAGTACAACACGACCTTCCCGAGCGACGACGAGGTCGTGGAGCGCAGGCGTCGACTGCTCGATGAGTGCGAGCGCCAAGGACGCGAGCCGCTGCGCTTCTCGATCATGACGACCTGCATCGTCGGCGCAGATCACGCTGAGTTCACCGAACGCGCACAACGCGTCTACGAGCTCGGAGAGCGCCAGGCGAGCTTCGACGACTGGCTGGCGCGACTGCGTCGCGGCGGCATCATCGGCACGGTCGACGAGGTCGCCGAGCGGCTGAAGCGACTCGCGTCGCTCGGCGTCGACGGCGTGATGCTGCAGCACCTGCGCCACGACGATCTCGAGAGCGTCGCTCTGATCGGCCGCGAGCTCGTCCCTGCAGCAGCATGATCCGCGCGGCGCGCGCCGACGAGGCCGAGACGCTGCTCGCGATCCAGCGCGGCGCGTGCGTCGCCGCGTTCGCGCACATCTTTCCGCCAGACCTCTATCCCTTCCCGGACGACTTGATCCGGACCGCGTGGGAGGAGGCGCTCGCCGATCCCAACGTCGAGGTCTTCGTCGCCGAGTCGGCCGGAGAGCCGATCGGCTCTGTGTCGGTCGGCGGCGACTTCCTGCGCACCCTCTACGTCGTACCGGCGCATTGGCGCACAGGCATCGGCACGGCGCTTCACGACCACGCGCTCGAGCGCCTGCGTGCGCGAGGCTGCGCGCGCGCGAAGCTGTGGACGCTCGAGGAGAACTGGAACGCCAGGCGGTACTACGAGAAACGCGACTGGACGCTCACCGAGGAGACGCGGGTCGTTCCGTTCGAGCCCAACCCGATCGACGTCCAGTACGAAAAGGAGCTCTAGAAGAGCTCGACGCGCTCGATCGTGACGTCCTGGTGCGGCTTGTCGCGCGAGTCACGGTCGACGTCCGAGATCGCATCGACGGCGTCCATGCCTTCGGTCACGCGGCCGAACACGGTGTGCTTCCCGTCGAGCCATGGGCATGCATCGGCCGTGACGATGAAGAACTGGGAGCCGTTCGTGTTCGGCCCCGAGTTCGCCATCGCGAGCGCACCGCGCTCGACGCTGCGGTCGTTGAACTCGTCCTCGAAGGTGTAGCCAGGCCCGCCCGAGCCTGTCCCGGTCGGGTCTCCGCCCTGGATCATGAAGTCGGGGATGACGCGGTGGAAGATGACGCCGTTGTAGAAGCCATCCTCGGCGAGCTTCTTGAAGTTCGCCACGGTCTTCGGCGCGTGGTCGTCGAACAGCTCGACGCCGATGGCGCCCATGCTCGTGTGGAGTGTCGCCTGGCTCATCGGAGTCGGTCAGCGTACTGCTCGAGCGCAGCCGCTGTCGGCTCGATGCGACCGGACTGCAGGCCCTCGACGAGCTCGCGCGAGAGCTCCGCCGCCTCGTCCTCCTGGTCGGGATCGAGCACCGTGTTCAGCGCCGCCACGGCGAACCTGCCGATTCGCAGCTCGACGACGACCGTCTCCTCTTCGGAGGCCGGGATGTAGCCGTCGTTCGCCATGCCCACGCGGAGCAGTGCCGTCCGGCCGTCGGGGAGCGTCAATTCGTGCTCGATCGCGCCGCTCCGGAGGGACACGGAACCAAGCGTAGAGGAACGTCCGGTGCGTCGAGGATGCTCTTATCGGTGCCCGAGCGCGTCATCCGTTTCCGCGTGCGCACGATCCTCGCGATCTTCGGGCTTGCGATCGCGGTGTGGTCGTTGCTCCACCTCGTGTCGATCGCGCGACACGTGATCGTCTGGATCTTGATCGCGCTCTTCCTCGCGCTCGCGATCAACCCGCTGGTCGAGGTGCTGGAGCGACGTGGTCTCGGCCGCGGGGTTGCGGCGTCGGTGGCGCTCGTGATCGTGCTCCTCGGCGTCGCCGGTGTGGCAGCACTGTTCGTTCCGACTCTCGTCGACAACGTGAACAAGTTCGTCGACGCCGTTCCGGGTTACATCGACGACGTGACGAAGGGTAGGGGCCGGTTCGGCTTTCTCGAGACGAAGTACCACGTCGTCGAGAAAGTCAGGGAGCAGATAAACAACGGTGGCGCAAAGCGTCTGCTGGGATTGTCCGGGGCTGCCGTCTCGATAACCAAAGGCGTGGTCAACATCGTCCTCGGGACGATCACGATCACCTTTCTCACCTTCTTCATGCTGGTGGAAGGCCCGGTCTGGGTCGAGCGAATCTACGGTCTCATGTCGGCGGAGTCGCAGCCGCGCTGGCGTCGCGTCGGACGCGACATCTACCGGCAAATCGGCGGCTACGTGACGGGCAATCTGCTCATCAGTCTCATCGCCGGCACACTCACGACCTTCGTGCTGCTTGCGCTCGGTGTTCCCTTTGCGGTCGCGCTGGGGCTGATCGTCGCGATCCTCGACTTGGTCCCGCTCGCCGGAGCGACGATCGCGGCGATCATCATCGCGTCCGTCGCGTTCCTGCACTCGATCCCTGCAGGAATCATCGTCGTGGTCTTCTTCGTCGTCTACCAGCAGGTCGAGAACCACGTACTGCAGCCGCTCGTGTACCACCGGACGGTTGCGCTCTCGCCGCTCGTGATTCTGATCTCCGTGCTGATCGGCGCCGAGGTCGCGGGCGTTCTCGGGGCACTCGGGGCGATTCCGGCCGCCGGCGCAGTCCAGGTCATCATCGCCGACTACCTGCGCGAACGCCGCGAGCGGAAGGACGCCAGACCGGCGATTACTTAAGCATCTGCTGGTTTTCTGAACGGGACATGCCCGATGGCGCCGCTCAGAGCCAGGATGAGAAAGCCGATCCCGCTGAGCAGTAGGGCGATACCAACGACGATCCCGAACAGGGAGATTTGGCTGCCCGCGTAGGCGAGGTTGAGCGCTGTCGTGAGCGACGTCTCGGTGATCCAGAGGTCGCGCGCCCCGTTAGAAACGGGCTGTCCGGTCTGGGGGTCGGTCTGCGCGGACTCAGGGTCGTTCGTACCTCCGTTGAAGTCCGTGGACTGCACGGGAGCGTCGGGCTTCGCTGCGTACCTGCCCATCTGGGAGTAAGTGAGGCCGCTGCTCGCTGCGAGTGCGTGGATCCGCATGTACCTGCCGAAGCAGAGCGCTGAGTCGCCGTCGTCGACCGGCTCGCCTGCGACCGAGCAGCTTGGCGCTTCAACCGTCGTGAACGTCGAGGCGGGGACATTGGCCTTCTTCTGCGCCGCCGCGATCTTCTGCTGCTCGCCCTGGATTGCCTTGACCTCGGGTTCGATCCCGCTCGGAGTCATGTCGGGAGTGCCGGAGATGAACTCCTGGCTCAGGTTGGAGTTCACGGTGTTGCCGCCCTTGATGCCCAGCACGGTCGCCGCGACGCCGAAACCGATCAAGACCAACCCCGCGGCGATTCCCCCGATCTGCAGCGCCTTCTTCATCGTCGTCCCCTCCTTGGCCCTCGGTGTTACGCCAGTTTGGTCGAGTCTAAGCGTCCGCCTAGGTCCCTAGCGGCCGTCGACGCGTCGTGAAGTCGGCTGGCGTGACGGAAAGACTTTGCCGCCGGAACCGCTAACGCGCCGGGCAGGATTCGAACCTGCGACCCGCGGCTTAGACGGCCGCTAAGCAGTCTTTCAATTCCCCTGGTAGACCGCGGGTTTTAGGCTGTCGCTTAAGAACGTGCGTGACCTCCTGCGCGTCGCGCAAACCCCGAGCGCGCCAGCGATCCATTGCCTCTTCGACCGCCTCCCATCGTTCGAGCGTCGCGAGCGCGAGATCCGACCGCAACGGCAGGGCGTCCCAGCTCTCCCCGGCGGCGAGCGCATGAAGAGCGGCCTCGACTCGCAACGCGTCAGTCTCAGTGAGAACGCGCGACAACTCTGTCGCGTGGTGCCGGCTTCGTTTGCGACCGCGGCGAGCGAGAGGCCCTCGTAGCCGAACGGTCGGACAGAGTCCAACGGGAACCGTGCGTGTACGCCTGACTCCGGCTCGGAGTGAGGGGTGACAGCTGCTAACCGACCTATACTCATGTCCAGTTGAGGACAGTGACCGAAGCGCGGGTCGGAGAGCCGCGACGCTCTCTGTGGCTCGTAAATCAATTTGCGGCACATGGACTCGAATGTCGATGACGGGTTCGGTGCTGCGTCGGCGCGACCTCGCCATGACGGTGCCGTTGTTGATCCTCGAAGCGCTGGGACGAGATCAGATGCTGGTGAGGAGAAGCTGGTCCGTCGGCTCGCCCAGCCGCAACGGTGGCGTCGCCGGGTCCGGCCTTCGTCTGTGCGCGCAACGGTCGGCGTGCACACTTCGGTGATGCCGATGCGTCGTGGATCGGAGGAGAATCAGGCGTCCGCTGTGCTCGCTGGCGGCGCCTTGGAACGCCCGGAGGAGTTCGGTTCCGGGCTCCGCCCTCGCCTCGACCGTATCGAGACTCATGCCGAGGACGACTTGGACTCGGACCCGATCAGCCCTGAGTTGATCCTCGTATCCTCGCCCGAGGTCGCGCGCGAGGCCCGTGAGCGGTTGCCCGTCTTCCCTTCAAGTCGCCCTCCCTACGACGACAGGAGCGTCGTTGTCTCGCGGGCGCCGCCCGCGCTCTCAGAGCTTCGAGCAGCGGTTCCGGTCGCTTTACCCGAGACAGCGGTCACCCCGCGCAGAAGGACACGATGGTGGGCGGCAGCGGCTGCTATCGCCGTCGCGGCATCGGTGACTGGGGTAGTGATCAGGGAACGTCACGTCGCACGGGCCTCAAAGGTTCCCGCGCCGTTAAAGACGACGCTGCACGAGGCCAGCGGGACAGGGGCAACGACGCCGAACAGTCCCATCCGCTCCCAGAGCCCTTCACCGGCCAAACCGGGCCGCTCGAAAGCGGCCACAGCCAGCCGCGCTGCATCCCCCGGGGAGACGCCGGCCGCGACCGCAAGAACCACGACCACTTCGCCCGCGGTCGAGGGTAGCCAAACTGCTTCGCCTCGAACCAAGCCCCGACCGCCGGCTCGAGCCAGACCCTCATCGCCGCCGTCAGAGGCGGCGCCGGCCTTCGTCCCCTCCCGCGTGTTCGGATGGCCGGCCGATACCGAAGCGAACAGCTACCTCATCCGCTTCTTCAGGGACGGCGCCAAAGTGTACGAAACGCGTTCGACGAAACCACGCCTTACGCTTCCGCCCAGCTTCCGATTCGTCGCAGGCCATTATCGCTGGGAAGTCCTGCCAGTTCTCGGGTCGGCCCCAAACCTGCGCTACGGCGCGCCCATCGTTGAGTCGGCGTTCGTTGTCGCCGGCGGCTAGCGTGGGCATCACCGGCTTAGCCCGACAACCCGGTCTCCTTGGGGAGCTGAGACTAAAGCGCGAGGAGAGCCCTTCCCCGCTCGCGGTTCGCGTCTACACCATGGCCGAGCTCGACGCGATCGGTGCGGAGCTCCCGGACACGTATCGGACGATGCCGATGTTCGTCGCCGCGACCGGGCTGCGGCCCGAGGAGTGGGCGCCATTGGAGCGCCGCGACGTCGACCGTCGCGCAGGGCTACTGACCGTGCGTCGCACCGTCAGCGACGGCGAGGTTGTCGAGCTCGGAAGACGAGCGCGAGCCTCCGCCAGGTGCCGCTGTCGCGGCGCGCCGCGACAGCGCTCGACGCGTTGCCGCCGAGGCTCGACACGCCGCTCTTGTGGCCTGCGCCCGCCGGCGGGCTGTTGCGGCTCGACAACTTCCGCCGTCGCGATTGGGGCCCGGCCGTCGAAGCCTCCGGGATCGCGAGACCTGCGCGCATCTACGACCTGCGCTCGACGTTCGCATCGAACGCATTGGCCGCCGGTGTCACCATCTTCGAGCTCGCGAGGGTGATGGGCACCTCGGTGACGATGATCGAGAGGTCGTACGGCACGTTGATCGGCGGCGCACACGCCGGGATCGCGAGCAGGCTCGACGCGCTCGAGGCGCAGTTCGCCGAAGTCCACGCGGACGAGCGATGAGTACCTGCGCCGTCTGCGGAGCGTGAGGTCCCGGTCGACAGACCGCGGCCACACGTGGAGCGAGGCTGGCTGCGGCTGCCGACGCCGGGGGTCAGTCCGTCATCTTGATCGGCTTCGAGCTCGCCGTGAGTTCGACGGGATCGCCGTTGAGCGTGCCGTGCACGGTGTAGTTGAAGACGTACGTGCCGTTCAGCTCGCCGACGCCGTGGTCCCAGCCCGCGAAGAGCACCGCGGCCTGCTCGCCCGGAACGACCGCCGGGGTGCCGATGATGGTGCATGGGCTGGTGTCAGGCGGCGGAGTGCATTTCAGCGTCATGGGCCAGTGATCCGCCCAGCTCCGCGGGTACTCGTTCGGCGGCGGGTAGTACGTGTCGCTCACGTACGGCTGGCCGTCGACGAAGACGTGCTGCTCGACGCTGTTGACGATGAACGCGTTGTGAAGCGTGTCCCGGCTGTCGAACTGGCCGTCGTTCGCGTCGACGATCCGGTTCCCATTCGAGACGTAGATGAAGTTCCAAACCAAGTTGCCCGTCGCGCAGACGTTGGCGGGACACGTGGTCAGCGGCCCGCCTGTGCTCTCCGTGACGAATGCCTTCAATCCGTTGTTGACGCTTCCTTCCAACGCTGCCGGCACGACCGCCAGAGCGACCGCAGCGACGCCGAGGAACGCCGAGCGCACGGCGCACGCGTGGATGCCCTCTAGACATCTTTTTACCCCTTCCTCCCCTGATGAAGTACTCGATTCGCTTTATCGCCTCTCGGCCCGAGTTGTCACGGGGCCGCGAGACGCACTCGCACCAGCACCTCGCCCGCGTGCGCGACCTTCGCTGACGTTTAGGGCACTACTGGGGCACGGCGTTTGACAACGAATACGTTGTCAACGAGTCGGAAAGCGGCGGTATGCAGCGGAGACACGAGACGCGCCGGGCAGGATTCGAACCTGCGACCCGCGGCTTAGAAGGCCGCCGCTCTGTCCGCTGAGCTACCGGCGCCCGCGCCAAGCGTAGCGGCATGGTTGGCGTATTCTCGTTCCTGCGGGTGCCGGGTACCATGTCCGCGCGCGCGGTGGCGGTAGCTCAGTTGGTAGAGCCCCGGGTTGTGGTCCCGGTGGTCGCGGGTTCAAGTCCCGTCCGCCACCCTTCTTGAACAGCGGCTTTGCGCGTCAGATCGCAGCTGCAGTGGGCACGAAAGACGCCGTCCTGGCAACACCCTGGTAACAACGCGGCTCGCGCAGACCGAAAGACCACTGTCGGCGTGAAGACGGACGTAGCGACCGTGATGCGAGCTAGGCCAAACGAGCTTCGGCGTGGCGAGATCATCGGCGCTCCGAATCTGGAGTCCCACACTCGCGGTGCGCCGTGCGGGGGTGCTGCCGCCGCGTAAACCGAACAACGATGCGCGTTTGCGACACGAGCGGGCGCTGGATCGGTCGACCGCCGCACAGTCAGATTGCCCGTAGAGCCGCGGCATAGGATCAAAACGAATGCTGTACGGCCAGTTCGACCTCAGATCGAAGCCCTCCGTCATCGGACGGATCGTCACCGCGACGATCACCTTGGTGACCGTGCTGATCGTCTACGACGGGTGGGCGACGTTGAAGTTCTTCGACGTGTGCCTGATCGTGCTCGGCCCGATCATCGCGGTAGTCACGGCGCACGTCTTCTCTAACACTCTCGTTCAGGAGGTGGAGCCTCGGCAGACGCCCGACGATGAGCGAGTGGCTCGCGGTGGTCCGATTTGAGTCGAGGTTCCTGCTCCTCGCAATTCCCCCGCTCGCCATCCTGAGTGTCCTCCGACTCGCGAACGTCTCCCTCACCGACGCTGTCCAGGTGCTCATCTTGCTTGAGGCCATCTCGCTGACCTTCTGGGCCGGCCTGGCTGCCTGGTACGCAGGTCTACGCGGGCGAGCACTCGCGCTCTCAATCCTCGGCGGCGTCGCGGTCGCGGCGATCGTACTCCTGCTGCAAGTGTTTCTGCAGCCGGGCAAGGCAGTCAACAACGGCGTCGCAGCCGCCCTGCAAGTGACTCAGTGACTTGCGGGGTCATAGGGCACTCAGAGGACGTCGATCCCGGAGTTGAGCCAGCGACTACTGAGTAGCGATTACTCCTGATTCACCAGCGTCACCCACGCATGCCCGAACGCGTTCGGGTTCGGCCGCGGCTCAACACGCTCGACTCGGTAGACCGTGCCGCCGTCGGTTAGCTCCGCGCCGACCGTGAGCGGCTCGCTCCGGTGGCGCATCCCGCTTCCCCCGTCGTCGAAGTGGACGAGGTATCTGATCTGCGAGTCACGCCAGTCGGCCCCCATCGAGTCCTCCCGTCCGGGCCGGACGAGCGAACGCGAACGCGAACGTTGCCATTGTTGTCACGGGCCGCTGCAGCGGCACCGCGAAGACTTCGCTCGGCTACAGGTAGCCCAGCGGGTCGACGGGCTCGCCGTTGACGCGGACTTCGAAGTGGAGGTGCGGCCCAAAGCAGTATCCGGTGCAGCCGACGGAGCCGATTGTCTGGCTTTGCGAGACGGTCGCTCCGAGTCCGACCGCGATCGCCGACTGGTGGCCGTAGGCGGTCGCGAGTCCTCGCCCGTGACGCCCCTAGCAGGGACCCGCGAGCTCAACTAAATCGGGAGGGGTGCCCCGTGCCCAGTCGTGCGCTCACCTCGGGACGCTCCAGCATGAGCTCTGGCGATCGGTTCGGGATCGTGAGCGCGCCCGCTGACCTCTTATATTGCAAGAGCCAGCGATGTTCGCGCCGGTTCGCGCCCGTTCGCTCAACTCGCTTGTTGACAGGGTCTTCGCCCGACGGAGCGAACGCGAACGAACCCGAGCGCGCTGAACCTTGCCATTCTTGCGACGGCTCCTTCGGCGTCGAGACGTTCCGTCGCAGGTTCATAGCGGAGGCAAGACTTGGACACATTTCCCCGACCGTCTCGCGTACCGGTTCACCGCGGTTCGACAACTCGAGGAGGCCAGCGCCGACGTGTGGCACCGCCACCGATTCGAGTCCGCTTAGCTGGAACTAAACGGGGACGCTCGAACCCCTATCCCCGATTTCGCTCGGTTTGCCGCCATTCGGCCCAGACGGGCGAGAAGACGGCGCAGGCCATCGAGATGGTGATGACGATGAAGATGTAGGCGAAGAGCGCGAGGACGGCTCCGAACGAGCCGAAGGCCCTGGCGTTCTGGTTGATCGTGGGTCCGATCCACAGCGGCGAGGTGGCGACCGTGCCGCCGAGGACGAATGCTGCGAGGAGGGCCCCCGGGAGGAGGGAGCGCAGCGGGATCGTGCGGTGCAGCAGGAAGCTTGGTGTCCAGAGCCAGAAGATCGTCGAGCCCACGATCCAGACGGGGACGAGTACGAGCCAGCCGTCGCTGCGGAGATTCGCGGTGGAGACGGTCATCAGCGCGACGAGCCCGCTCGTGACGAAGAACCAGATCGTGAAGAGCAGCTGGTCGGCAACGCCGCCGACGTGGATGCGCCAGACGCGCGCGTAGAGGTCCTGGTAGATCTGGCCGATCGCGAGCCCCCAGAGCAGGAAGCCGATCACGATCGTGAGCGTGGCGGCAAGCAGGTTGTTGGAGGTGCTCCCGAACAGGTCATGGACGAGGCTCGCAGTCGTCCCGTTGAGCTTCATGTGGCTGATCACGCGCTCGGCGAACGCGTTGTCGTTGCCGTCCGCGAGGTTGAAGAACGCGACGATCACAAGCGCGGTCGGGAGGGCGGAGAGCGTGAAGTAGGCCGTCAGCGCAGCGCCCGAGTTGCGGCTCGCCTCGAGGTAGCGGCGAAACCAAAGCAACGCCAGCCGGGTGAGGCTGTTGTCTGCCCGGCTACGCAGCCAGTCCAGGACGGCCGGAAGGCGGCCGCCGCCAGTGCCGGGCGCCTCGGCTCTCCCGGGCGCCGCTGCCGGCGCGGCCTCAGGATCGGGCGTCACTGGTTCTCACCGAACGCAGGGCGTATCGAGCGGCGACGGCTATGATCAGGCTGCCTCAGGACGATGGCCTTCGCGCTGCATCCCGCTGCGACGAGGGTCCGTTGATCCCGAGGGACTCAAAGGCCGGATGACCCTGAGGCTTGATCAACGATGCTGCCGAGCTCATCGACGGTGATCGTGTGGCGCTTCACCCCGCTCCGGCCGCCTTTGCGTACAAGGATGACCTTCCAGAGGCCGAAAGTGATGATCGTCAGGAACGCATTCAGCCCGTAGCGGTCTGCCGTAGGTTTGGCGACCGTCGCCTGGAACTCTGATCGTGCTTCGATGCGCCAACCCTGAGCGCTGTACACCTGCAGCGAGCGCTCGAGGATCTGTTCCCGTTCATCAGTCGTCTTGACGATCAAGCCATCGTTCCCGGTGGCCGGCTCCCCGTGCATCAGGAACCGCTGCTCGTCAAGGAGTTGCAGGCGCTCGAGCTGGCGAACGCGCTCTTCAGCTCGCCCTTCGCGCCGAGCCCCTGGAGGCTGGTGAACGTCGTCTTGACCTGTGTCTTCATCGTCGCGAATGTGGCCGTCACCGTCGGGACGGCGGTGAGCGCGCCTTTCAGGCCGGAAACCCCGTTGACCGCGCTCTCGATCGTGGTCACGCCTTTCTGCAAGCTCGTCGAGAGCTGGCCGAGGGAGTCCTTCGCCTGCTGCCCGGACGGGGTGTCGGGCTTGCCCAGCCCCTTCAGGTCAGACGTGAGCGCCTCGGTCGCCGACTTCGCATCGCCGGCCGCCGTCTGCAGCCCGGTCTTCGTCGGATCGCTCTTCAGGGAGCCGGCGGCCGACTTGATCGCGGCCTGCCAGGTCGTGATCGACGAGCAGACGCCGCTCGCCCAGGTGTCGGTGGCAGAGGCACTCGTCGTCGTCGTTGTCGAGCCGCCCCCGCTCGAGCCGCAGCCTGCCGCGAGGAACGCCAACGACGCTGCGACGGCGATCAGACTCTGTTTGCGAGTGGATTTCATCGTTATTCCCTTTCGGCGGATCGGGAGGGCCGGCGTGTGTGCCGGCCCTCCTCCCGCGATCTACGAGGTGATTGCGCCCGACACCTCGTCCTGGGACTTCGCGATCGCCTTCTGCAGCTCCTGGTAGTCGCCCGAGTCGATCGCCTGGTTGATCCTCTTGTCCGAGTTGACGAGAGCGGCCTCGACCTTGTCGGCGTACTGGTCGTCGACGACCGCCACCACCGCCGAGGATCCCGGCGGCAGGTACTCCTCGAGGTCGACGCCTATCTTCTTCTCCTCGTGCCGCTTGCTGCAGTGCGCCGATCCCGGCGCCGATCCCGGCGCCGATCGCGGTCGCCGCCAGCAGGGGCGGCGCGAACAGCCCGACCACGAGCCCTGCCGTGCCGCCGAGCATCGCGCCGCCGGCGACGTGCGCCGTCACCGTGCTCCTTCACGTCCACGTTGCCGCTCGCGTCGCGATTCATCACGACCGCCCCGACCACCTTGTACTCGCCGGATCCTGCCCGGCCTTCAGCGCCTTGAAGTCCTCGGCCGCCGCACCCGCATCGGCGTACGCACCGACCACGAGCACGAGATTGTCACCATCCATGACTCCTCCTCTCTGGGTCTTTCGCCAAGCCTTCCGCGCACCGCCGCCCTCGTGGGACGTTCGAGCGCCGTTCACCCAGGTGAACCGAGGCGCCTCGAACTGGCCTACGGGTTGGGCGCCTGGCGCCGCCAGCGGTTCCAGGGCCACATGCCGTCCATCTCGACCTCGAGCGCGAAGCTCAGCAGGATCCGGACGAGGACGATCACGCCCAGTACGACCACGCTTTGGTAGGTCGGGTCGACGATGATCGTCCGCACGATGTCGGCCACGATCAGCACTTCCAGGCCG
>CAWFIT010000014.1:0-35187 GCA_963815965.1 uncultured Actinomycetes bacterium
TTACGAGGGTTGCTCAGCTGCTGTCGCAGGACGCTCATAGTCGTGCGAAGCTGCATGGTTCCGAGTAATCGGATCGACCGCGGTGGCGGCCGAAGACCCGAAACGGCATCGACGTAGACCCCGCCCTCGATGGCGCCGGCGGTAAGCGCGTGACGGAAGCGCAGGTCCACATCTTTGCCGCTGCGTCAGCGCCGTCGCCCGCTCCGCGCGCGGACGGCGCGATCTGCTTCGCCGTCCTTTCGCGCTGCCCAGAAGAACAGCGCGAGCACAAAGACGACGCTCACCACGGACGAGACCGTAACGAGGACATAGACCGCGATCACCAGACAAGGATGCCCGCTGCGACTTTTCGTTCGTCGGTCGATCCGTGGAAAAGGTCCGCGTCGCCATCACCGGACGTTGACGACGTGGCCATTCGTCGGCCGACGACACTGGCGAGAGCCGAGCGTCGTCGAACCACCATACCGCGTTCGGGCGACAGCACACTCGCGAAAGGCCTCTCCTCACGACGGGCCATGCGATCATTTCCAGTGAGCGGCGACCCGATGCGATACACGTTGCGACGTGCGTGGACCGCTCGACCGGCCGTGTCTGATCTGACGTAGCTCACTGGCTCGGGGAACATTCCCGAACTCACTGTCATGCGCGGCGTCGCGGCGGCCCCGGCGAGCGTGTGCTGGAAGATTCCGGCTGAGGCGGACGGCGAATGAAGGATGATGCCAGCGCTGTTCGCATCCCGGCGTCTTTGCGCTTTCCGCGCCGCACCGTGACAATCGCCCCTGTGAGCGATCTGCCGCACGGCACAGTCACCCTCCTCTTCACGGACATCGAAGGCTCGACCCAGCCCCAGCACGGCCTCGCAGATCGCTACCAAGATGTGGTCGCCGAGCACCGCCGTCTGATGGAGGCGATCTTCACGAAGCACGGCGGAGTCGTGGTCGATCGGCAGACGGAGTCGTTCTTCGTGGTCTTCGCGCGTGCGCGCAGTGCCGTTCGGGCGGCGGCTGACGCGCAGCAGGCGCTGGCGAAGCACGAGTGGCCGGAAGGGGTGCGGGTCAAGGTGCGGATGGGCATTCACTCGGGCGACCCGGAGGTGTCGGGCGACCGGTACGTCGGGCTTGCTGTCTCCCGCGCTGCCAGGATCTGCGCATCCGCCCACGGCGGGCAAGTGCTGCTGTCCTCCTCTGCGCGGGCTCTCTTGTCGGATCACGACCGGACGGCTCTGCGGAACCTCGGGGTCTATCGGCTGAAGGACTTTGCAGAGCCCGAGCCGATCGCGCAGTTGGTTGTCGACGGACTTCCTGCGCAGTTTCCCCCGTTGCGTACCGGCGCGGCTCCGTCTCGCAGAAAGCGACTGCTGCTCGCAAGTGTCGGCCTCTTCCTCGCAGTCGTCCTCGCCGGTCGCGATCGTCGCATTCAGCGACTGGCGGCAGCTCGATCAAAGTCGGACCCACCTCGCTCGCCGTGATCGACCCAAATCGAACAAGGTCGGTGGACACGTCGACCTCGGCTTCAAGTCGAACCTGATCGCGGCCGGCGAGGGCAGCATCTGGGTTGTCGACCCAAAGGGAGCACCCTCCTCAGGATCGACCCGGACACACATAAGCGTAAGACATTGGGATTGCGGTCGGTGCGGGCGACATGCCGTTCGGGCTGGCCGCGGGGGAGGGAGCCGTCTGGGTCGCAGTGCTCCGTGGCACGAAGCAGGTCGTGCTCGAGTTCGGGCCGGACGTCGGCGACCTGCGCCGCACGATTCCCTATGGAGGGCGAGCCCAATCACCTGTGGTCGGTCAGCTACCGGCCGCTTGCCATCGGCGGGGCGCGGTCTGGGCGATCGACACTGCCGCCGGAGGCGTGTGGCGAATTCCTCCCGCGGAGGTACCGCGCGTAAGCTGATCGACGGGCTCGACGCACTCGCGGTCGCGGCCGGAGGCGGCGCGGTCTGGGTCGCGGGGTCGTCCCGGATCACGAAGATCGACACTGTTACCGGCAGCGTGCTCGGGTCGGCGTCGATTGGCCTCGCAGGACTGTGAGCAAGACGGCGTCCGTAGCATTGGGCCCGAATGCGGTCTGGTTCGCGGCGAGCTCCGGTCAGACGCTCTCGAAGCTCGATCCGCAGTCGTCTGGCGATCCATCAGACCTTCACTGTCGGGACGGCCCGAGTGGCGTCGCCGTGGGCGAGGGCGCAGCGTGGGTCGCGAACAGCCGCGACGGCACGCTCTCGCGCGTCGACCCGCGGAAGCCGGAAACACGCAGCTGATCAGCCTTGGACAGGCCCCCGGGCGGAGTGGTCGCCGCCTACGGGAGCCGTCTGGACGAGCCCGGGCGAGCCGCGCTCCTGAGCTAATACACCTCAGCACGACCATCTACGTCGGTTGCGGAAAGGGGGCGGAACGTGGCGCACCGCGCGTGGCTCTGCCTCCTCGGTCTTCGGCGTGGGTGCGGCTACTCGCGGCAGCCGCGTCCGCCGGGCCCGCCCGAAGAAGGGTGGGACGCTCCGGCTCAGCTCGATTCTCGACGTCGACTCCGTCGACCCGGCGCTCGCGTACGACCCGCGGTCGTCGATGATCGAGTACGCCACCTGCGCCAAGCTCTACAACTACCCGGACAAGCCGGCGCCGCAGGGCGCGATCGTCGATCCCCGAGGTGGCCAAGGCTTCCCGAACGTCTCGAGGGACGGGAGGACGCAGACGATCCAGCTCGAAGCGGACCTTCCGCTTCCACACGGGCGCGCGCAGTCACGGCGGCAAACTTCGTGGCCGCCTTCAACCGCGACGCCAACCCCAAGCTGCACTCGCCCGCGTCGCCGGCTACCTGCACGACATCGTCGGCGCGGACGCGGTCATCGACGGCAAGGCGCAGACGATCTCCGGCGTCGAGGCGCTCGGCCGCTACCGGCTGCAGATCCGGACGACGAGGCCGGTGCCCGACCTGGTCTCCCGCCTGACGATGCCGTTCTTCTGCCCGATCGCCGACGAACACGCCGCTGCACGGAGATCGACAACCCGCTGGGCTCGGGCCCCTACTACATAGCCTCGCGCGTCCCGAACCGGCAGGTCGTGCTCGAGCGCAACCGCTTCTACCGCGGGTCGCGGCCCGCGAACGTCGACCATGTCGTCTTGACGGTCGGACCGGGGCAGGAGGCCTGTCGGCAAGCCGTCGAGCAGGACCAGCTGGACTGGTGCGAGTTCCTCTCCGACGCCGGCGTACAGAGAGCATCGCCGCCAAGTACGGCATCAACGGCCGGACGGGCGGTTCTTCTTCAACCCGACACTCGCGACGGGGTACTTCGCCTTCAACCACGATCGGCCCGCCTTCAAGGGGCCTGGCCAGATCCCACTCACGAAGGCGATCAACTGGGCGATCGACCGCCCCGCGCTCGTCCGGGCATCGGGCTACCTGGGCGGGAAGCGCACCGACCAGATCCTGCCGCCCGCGATCGCGCGCGACGCGAACATCTACCCGCTCGGCGGCGTCGACGCAAGAGCCTGACCAGGGCGCGGGAGCTGCTCGCCAAGGCAAGTTACAAGCCGACGAAGCTCGTCCTCTACGCGGCCACGGCGCCGTCCTTCTTCGCCGCCTGGGCCCAGATCTTCCAGTACAACATGAAGCGGCTCGGCATCGACGTGGAGATCAAGTACTTCGGTACCGGTGAGCGATGTTCGGCAAGGCCGGCACGCGCGGGGAACCCTTCGACGTCGTGACCGGGCGCTGGAGCGTCGACTACGCCGACCCGAGCGCGTACTTCGGCCCACTCCTGGACGGCAACAACCTCAAGCCGGCGGGAAACCAGAACCTCGCCTATTTCGACCGGCCGAAGTACAACCGGCGATCGGACGCCATCGACCGCATGACCGGTGCGGCTCGCCGCAAGGCCTGGGCTAAGCTCGACGCGGAAATGATGCGGGACGACCCGCCCTGGGCGCCGTTCCTGAACGGGGCTCGGGCCGACTTCGTCTCCGGAAGCTTCGGCTGCTACGTCCTCCAGCCCGTGCTCGGTCGCCTGGACATCGCCGCCGCCTGCAAGAAGTAGCCCACCGGGGCCTGGGCTCGCAGGGGACACGATCTGCATCGATCCGAAGAGCCGACGCGCGGATTCGAACCGCGGACCCCTTCATTACGAGGGTTGATCAGGTGCCGTCGCAGGACGCCGAGAGTCGCGCGAAGCCGCATGAATCCAAGGAACGTGCTCGACCGCGGTGGCGGCCGAAGACCTCGAACGACAAAGACGTAGACCCCGCGTAGACCCCGCCGAGAGAAGCTGTCACGACTGCTGCACTGGCCGACGTTGCGATCATTGAGCCATGGACACAGAACGACCGGCTGAAGCCCGTTCGCCCATGCGCGCCGCGACATCCGCAGGTCACGGTGTTCGTCGCTGGCGGGAAGCCGTCGAGTTCCACCGCCGCCTGAGCGGCGTGCTCGCCAGCGTGGCGCTGCTCGCGGCAGTCACGGGCGCGATCGAGTTGCTGAAGGGGCACGTCCCGGTGCTGAGCCTCGGCGTGCTCTACATCTTCGCGGTTCTGCCCGTCGCGATCGTCTGGGGTCTGGCCTACGCGATCCCTGTCTCGATCGCGAGCATGGCCATCTTCAATTTTCTCTTCCTTCCGCCGCTGTACACGTTCACGCTCGCGGATTCCCGCAACTGGCTCGCGCTCGCCGTTTTCCTGGTGACGGCCGTCGTGGTGAGCGAGCTCGCCGCGCGCTCGCGACGGCAGGCGAGGGAGTCTGCTCTGCTGGCGGAGGTGGCGACCTCGTTGCTCGAGCGAGGGGAGGTGAGCGACGAGCTGGAGCGGATTGCCGCACAAGCGGCGCGCGCGCTTCAGGTGGAGCGCGCGCGAATCGAGCTCGGCGACGGAGGCGCGGCCGCCGCAGGCTCGGCCGACCAGTATCCGCTTGCTGTCGAAGGTCGCCGTGTGGGAACGATCTATCTGGAACGACCGCGGCAAGGGAGCGCGGCCGCCCGTCGGCGCCTGCTGCCCGCGCTCGCGTCGCTCCTGGGCGTCGCGATCGACCGCGAGCGGCTGGCGCAGGAAGCGCTCGAAGCCGAAGCGCTTCGCCGCAGCGACGCGGTGAAGACTGCAGTGTTGCGAGCGGTCAGTCACGACCTACGCACGCCGTTGATGGCGATCCTCACCTCCGCGAGCGCACTAGCGCGCGACGACCTCGAGCTCGACAGCGCAGATCGCAGCGAGCTCGCGGCAACGATCTACGGCGAGGCAGGGCGGCTGGACCGGCTGGTCGGGAACTTGCTCGACCTGTCGCGCCTGCAGGCGGGAGCCGCTCAGCCCGAGCCGGCGCTACTACTCGTCGACGACCTCGTCGTCCAGTCGCTCGACGAGCTCGGAGAGGCGGGCCGGCGAGTCGAGGTGATCCTCCCCGAGGACTCGCCCGCAGTCCGCGCCGATGCGCAGCAGATCCAACGCGTCCTGGTGAACCTGATCGAGAACGCGCTCAAGTTCTCGCCCGCATCCGAGCCCGTTCGCGTGCAGGTGACCACGACGTCGGCGGAGGTGCTGATTCGCGTCATCGACCACGGCCCTGGAATCGCCGACGGCACGCTGGAGCGGATCTTCGAGCCGTTTCAGCGCGGCTCGGACGGCGACGTTCGCGGCGCCGGTCTCGGGCTGGCAATCGCACGCGGCTTCGCCGAGGCGAACAACGGCCGCGTCTGGGCGGAGTCGAGGCGCGGGCAGGGAGCGACGTTCGTGCTCGCGCTGCCCGCGGCGCGGGCAGAGGCACGCGTGTGAGCAAGGCGCGTGTGCTCGTCGTCGACGACGAGCAACAGATCCTGCGCGCACTGCGGACGAGCCTCCGCGGCGCGGGCTACGACGTGGACACGGCAGACACCGCGCAAGGTGCGCTCGCCGCGGCCGCGATGCGTCCGCCCGACGCGGTGATCCTCGACCTCGTCCTCCCGGACGGCACCGGCACGGATGTGGCTCGCGAGCTCCGCACGTGGAGCTCGGCGCCGGTGATCGTGCTCTCCGCCGTAGGCGAGGAGCGCGAGAAGATCGCTGCGCTCGACGCGGGCGCCGACGACTATGTGACGAAGCCGGTCGGGATCGACGAGCTGCTGGCGCGGCTGCGAGCCGTGCTGCGGCGGACCGCGCCGTCAGGCGAGCCGGTGCTGACGATCGGCGAGCTGGTCGTCGACCTGCAGAAGCGAGCGGTGAGCGTCGGCGGCGAGCCGGTGCACCTGACTCCGCATCAGTACGACCTGCTCCGCCTCTTCGCGATCAACGAGGGGAAGCTGCTCACCCACCGCACACTGCTCCAGGAGGTGTGGGGTCCCGGGTACGACGACGCGGCCAACCTCCTACATGTAAACGTGTCGCAGCTGCGTCGCAAGATCGAGCCGGACCGCGCCAGGCCGCGGTACCTGCTGACGGAGCCGGGCGCCGGCTACCGCCTCGTCAACCCGCGCCACGAACGATTAGAGCTTCGTCAGGTTTTCTTCAGGCGAACTGCCGCAATCCTCAGACGCCTGTCAGGCGACCGCGCCTAGCTTGGACGCGTGGGCGTTCCTCATCTCTTTCGCATGGATGTCGACCGCGGCCTCGATATCCCGCGGCCCCTCCGCTCGGGCTTGACGCTCGCGGCTTTCGGCGTGGCGCCGCTCCTAGCTGGAGCGGCCGGCCTGATCCGTCCGGTCTCCGGTCTCGTCTTCGCTGCGATCTTCGCCGCCGTCGGAGCGCTTCAGGCACTGCTCGCGCGGCACGAGCTCAGCGGCCTGCGTAGCGAGGCCGACGGCGAGCTCCGGCGCGGGAGGCGGCCGTACTTCCACCACGCTCTCGTCTCCTGGCGCTCGGCAGAGCTCGTGTCCGAGCACCACCGCAGATCGCTCGCGCGCGCACTCGCGCGGACCGAGCGCGACCTCTCCCCTTCGACGCTTCCCAACGCGTCGCCGCTGAACCGAATCGCAGCGCGCCCGCACGTCGACCTGATACACGAGATCGCCGAGCGGCTCGCCGCATTCGACCGTCCAATCGAGCCGCGCGGAGTTGTTCTCGTCGAAGATCTCCTGAGGTCTCCGGACAGTCCGCTCTACGCGCGCGAGCGCGCAGGTGACCTGTACGCGTCGCTGCTCGCGTGCATCGACGCCCTCAATGCGCGGCAGGGCGCCGTCCCTGCGGCCAGGCAGACGCAGATTCCCGCTGGCGGGAACGACGAACTGCAGCCAGCCGCGACGACACAGCACGCTGCGACGGCAAAGCTGCTTGCGATTCGTCTGCGTCTTCGGAACGGAAGGAACTGATGTTCGACCTCGCTGCAATTGCTATCGCGATCGCCTGTTTCGTCTTCATCTTCGCCCTGCTCTACGTCCTGGAGCAGGTCTGATGTCGCTCGCGAACGCGCTCGGGCTTGCGATCTCGATTGCCGTGTTTGCCTACCTCGTCTACGCGTTGTTCCGCGGTGAGCGCCTGTGAGCGGTCAGGGCATCGCGCAGATCATCGTGTACGCGGTCGTCCTGACCGCGCTCGCGTACCCGCTCGGCCTGTACATGGCGAAGGTCTACGCACCGGGTTTCGGCGTCCGCTGGCTCTCGGCGCTCGAGGGTGGCTTCTACCGGCTCGTGCGCACGGACTCACGCCGCGAGCAGGACTGGAAGAGCTACTCGAAGAGCGTGATCGTGTTCACGATCCTCTTCTTCGGCGTCCTCTACGCGCTCCAGCGCCTGCAGGCGCACCTGTTCCTCAACCCGGATGACCTGCCGGCGGTGCCGTCGCACATCGCGTTGAACACGACCGCGAGCTTCGTCACGAACACGAACTGGCAGTACTACGGCGGCGAGTACACGATGTCGTACCTGTCGCAGATGGCGGGCCTGGCCGTGCAGCAGTTCGTCTCGGCAGCGGTCGGGATGGCCGTGCTCGTCGCCGTCATCCGCGGATTCAGCCGCCGTTCCGTCACCGAGCTCGGCAACTTCTGGGTCGACCTCTACCGCTCGCTCGTCTACATCCTTCTCCCGCTCTCGCTGATTCTCGGGCTGATCCTGCTCTCGCAGGGCGTGCCGCAGACCTTCAGCGGCCATGCGACCGCGCGAACGCTCGAGGGAGTCGCCCAGACGATCGCGCGCGGCCCGGTCGCGCTTGATGATCGCGATCAAGCAGCTCGGAACGAACGGCGGCGGCTTCTACAACTCGAACTCCGCGGTCCCGTTCGAGAACCCGAACGGCTTGACGAACTTCCTCGAGTCGATCTCGATCCTCCTCATCCCCGCCGCGCAGGTCTTCATGTTCGGGAGGATGGTGCTGGCGCGGCGCCACGCGTTGATGGTTTACGCGGCGATGTTCGCCGTGTTCGTGATCGGGATCGCGGTCGCGTACCCGTCCGAGCAGCACGGCTCGCAGGTCCTCCGCGCCTCCGGCGTGAACATCACGCAGGGGGACGGCCAGAGCGGCGGCAACATGTCCGACAAGGAGGTTCGCTTCGGCATCGCCAACACGGCCCTCTGGGCGACCGTGACGACCGAGGCATCGAACGGCTCGGTCAACGGCGGCCACGACGCGCTCACGCCATACGGCGGCGCCGTCCCGATCGTGAACATGTTCTTCGGCGAGGTGATCTTCGGCGGCGTCGGCTCCGGCCTCTACGGGATGTTCTTCTACATCCTCATCGCGGTCTTCATCGCGGGACTGATGGTGGGCCGTACGCCCGAATACCTCGGCAAGAAGATCGAGGCGCGACAGATGAAGTACGCGGCGATCGGCGCGCTCTTCGTGCCGACGATGGTGCTCATCCTGGCCGCAGTGTCGGTGGTGACGAAGTCCGGGCTCGCCTCGGTCTACAACCCGGGCGCCCACGGCTTCAGCGAAGCCCTGTACGCGTACACGTCGCAGTCGAACAACAACGGCAGCGCCTTCGCCGGCTACGGCGCGACGAGCTTCTCCGCCTCCCTCGGCACGGTCGCTCTGCTGTTCGGCCGCTTCGCGCCGCTGCTCGCCGCGCTCGCGTTCGCCGGCTCGCTCGCCGGCAAGAAGACCGCGCCCGTCTCCGCCGGAACCTTCCGCACCGACGGGCCCGACGTTCGTCGTCCTGCTCGTCGGGGTAATCGTGCTCACCGCCGGGCTGATGGTCTTCCCGGCGCTGACGCTCGGACCGATCGTCGAGGGACTGTCCTGATGCTGCGCGAGCTCAGGTCGTCCGTCCTCGCCGTGATCGTGCTGACGCTCGTGTTCGGGCTCGCGATACCGGCGTTGTTCACCGGCTTCGCGCAGCTCGCGTTCTCGAGTCAGGCGGACGGCAGCCTGGTCAAGGTCAACGGCCAAGTCGTCGGTTCGCGGCTCGCCGCTCAGGCGTTCACGAAGCCGCAGTACTTCCACGAGCGACCGTCGGCCACGGCGCCGCCCTACAACGCGGGCGCGCACGACTTTCGCCAACCTCGGCCCGACCAACCCAGATCTGGCGAAGAACGTGAAGGATCAGGCCGCGGCCATCCTCAAGCTCGAACGTCCGTACAACCCCGGGCATGACGATCCACGACATCCCGGTCGACGCCGTCACGACCTCCGGCTCGGGCATCGACCCGGACATCTCGCCCGCCTACGCGCAGCTCCAGGCTCGACGCGTCGCGTCCGTGCGGCAACTGCCGCTCGCAACGGTCCAGCAGTTGATCGACGACAACACCGACGACCGCAGCCTCGGCTTCTTCGGCGAGCCCGGCGTGAACGTGCTCGAGCTCAACCTCGCGCTCGACAAGGAGCAGTCCGCCTAATGGCGCGCAAGTCGGCAAGCGTCTTCTCGCGCGACATCGTCGTCGGCGGCGATACGCGACTCCTTCCCGAAGCTCGACCCGCGCCTCCAGGTGCGGAACCCGGTGATGTTCATCGTCGAGCTCGGCAGCGTGATCACGACCTTCATCTTCTTCCTCGAGCTGGCGCGCGGGCACACCTCACAGCTCTGGTTCGTCGGCGTGATCGCGTTCTGGCTGTGGCTGACCGTCCTGTTCGCCAACTTCGCCGAGGCCGTCGCGGAGGGCCGCGGCAAGGCGCAGGCGAACGCGTTGCGCGCCACTCGGCACGACGACGACCGCCCACAGACGCCTCGAGAGCGGCGCGCTCGAGGACGTTCCCGCCCCCGACCTGCAGCGCGGCGACGTCGTCGTCGTCTCGGCCGGCGAGATCATTCCCGCGGACGGCGAGATCATCGAGGGCGTCGGCTCGGTCGACGAGTCGGCGATCACGGGCGAGTCCGCGCCGGTGATCCGCGAGTCGGGCGGCGACCGCTCGGCCGTCACCGGCGGAACGAAGCTCCTCTCCGACCAGCTCGTGATCCGGGTCACGCAGGAGCCGGGCAAGTCGTTCCTCGACCGGATGATCGCGCTCGTCGAGGGTGCCGAGCGGCGAAAGACGCCGAACGAGATCGCGCTCAACATCCTGCTCGCGGGACTGACGATCACGTTCCTCGCGGCCGTCGTCACGCTGCAGCCGTTCGCGATCTACGCCGGCTCGCCGCAGTCGACGACGGTGCTGATCGCACTGCTCGTGGCGCTGATCCCGACCACGATCGGCGCGCTGCTCTCGGCGATCGGCATCGCCGGCATGGACCGGATGGTGCAGCGGAACGTGCTCGCGATGTCGGGTCGCGCGGTCGAGGCCGCCGGCGACGTCGACGTGCTCCTGCTCGACAAGACCGGCACGATCACGCTCGGAAACCGCCAGGCCTCCGAGTTCATCCCGGTCGACGGCGTCTCGCCGCAGGAGCTCGCCGAGGCGGCCCAGCTCTCCTCGCTCGCCGACGAGACGCCCGAAGGCCGCTCGATCGTCGTCCTCGCGAAGGAGCAGCTACGGCCTGCGCGGCCGCGAGCTCGGCGAGCACGAGGCGACGTTCATCCCCTTCTCGGCGACGACGCGGATGAGCGGCGTCGACATGGACGGGCACAAGCTGCGCAAGGGCGCCGCCGACGCGGTGAAGCACTTCGTCGAGGAGCAGGGCGGCCGCCCGCCGGCCGCCTCGACGCAGAGGTGGACAAGATCGCGCGCTCGGGCGGGACGCCGCTCGTCGTGGCGCAGGACAACTTCGTGCTCGGCGTCATCCACCTGAAGGACATCGTCAAGGGCGGCATGAACGAGCGCTTCGACGAGCTGCGCAAGATGGGCATCCGCACCGTGATGATCACCGGCGACAACCGCGTCACCGCCGCCGTGATCGCCCAGGAGAGCGGCGTCGACGACTTCCTCGCCGAGGCGACGCCCGAGGCGAAGATGGCGCTGATCAAGGAGGAGCAGGCGAGCGGCCGGATGGTCGCGATGACCGGCGACGGCACGAACGACGCGCCGGCGCTCGCCCAGTCGGACGTCGGCGTCGCGATGAACGCCGGCACCTCGGCCGCCAAGGAGGCCGGCAACATGGTCGACCTCGACAACAACCCGACGAAGCTGATCGAGATCGTCGAGGTCGCCAAGCAGCAGCTCATCACGCGAGGCGCACTGACGACGTTCTCGATCGCCAACGACGTCGCCAAGTACTTCGCGATCCTGCCGGCGATGTTCGCGTTCACCTACGCGACGCGGCCGGGCGAGCGCGGACCGCTCGAGTCGTTGAACATCATGCACCTCGGCACGCCGAAGAGCGCGATCGTCTCCGCAATCATCTTCAACGCGCTCATCATCCCGGCGCTCGTCCCGCTCGCACTCAAGGGCGTCAAGTACCGGGCGATCGGCGCCACCGCGCTCCTGCGCCGGAACCTCCTGATCTACGGTCTGGGCGGCGTGATCCTGCCGTTCGTCGGGATCAAGCTGATCGACCTCGATCATCCACAACCTGCTCGGAGCATGAATGCGCGGTCAGTATCGGATCCTGCTCGGAATGGCCGCCGGCGTCGGCAAGACCTACCGCATGCTCCAGGAAGGGCAGCAGGCGAAGGCAGACGGGCGTGACGTCGTGATCGGCTACCTCGAGCCGCACGACCGGCCGGAGACCACCGCGCTCGCCGAAGGCCTCGAGGTCGTGCCGCGGCTCCGCGCCGAGCACGGCGGGCTCGAGCTCGAAGAGATGGATGCGGATGCCGTCATCAGACGGGCGCCCGACCTCGCTCTCGTCGACGAGCTCGCACACACGGACGCGACCGTGATGCGCAACGAGAAGCGTTACCAGGACATCGAGGAGATCCTCGACGCAGGCATCGACGTCATCTCGACGGTCAACGTCCAGCACCTCGAGAGCCTCAACGACGCGATCTTCGAGCTGACCGACATCCGCGTCCGCGAGACGTTCCCCGATCGAATCCTCGACGAGGCCGACCAGGTCGTGCTCGTCGACCTCACGCCCGAGGAGCTGCAGGAGCGGCTGCGCGCCGGCAAGGTCTACTCGAAGGAACGCGCGGAGGTCGCGCTGCAGAACTTCTTCACGCACGAGAACCTTGCAACGCTGCGCGAGCTCGTGCTGCGCGAGGTCGCCGAGGACGTCGAAGCACGCCGTCAACTCCAACCTCTCGGGCAGCTCAGTCAGCAGGCCGTCGCCGAACGGCTGCTCGTGCTGATCGAGCCGCAGCCGAAGTCGCAGCGGATCCTCCGCCGCGCCTGGCGCTCGGCGCAGCGGCTCGGCGGTGAGATCGACGCGCTCTGGATGCGACCCTCGGGCCGCGAGCCGACGGCAGAGGAGCAGACCCAGCTCGCTGCCCTCCGCCGCGTCGCAAGCCTGCTCGGGATCCACTTCCTCGAGGAGGACGGCGACGACCTGGTCGCAACGGTGCGCCGAGTCGCCGACGAGCGGGGATCGACCTACATCTTCGTCGGCACGCCCGACGAGAGTCGCCGCCGCGAGATCTTCGGCGGCTCGCTCCTCTCGCGCATGGTGCGCGAGATTCCCGGCATCGACATCCGCGTCGTCGCCGACCGGGCGCTGAAAGGGGAATCGCCGAAGTGAGGTCGCTCCTCCTCAGAGTGCGAGCCGCCGCGATGAGGGCCCTGGTCGCCCCTGTCCGTCTGTTCGGCCGGCTCCGCCGCCGACGCCAGCTTCCGCCCGGCTCGAGACGCGTGCTCGTGCCCTTCACACGCGGCAACCTGGAGCCAACCGTCCTCGACGCCGCGATCCGAATCGCGCGAGCCGAGGAAGCGACCCTCATCCCGGCCTACCTGATCCTGATCCCACTCCAATTCGCGCTCGAAGCGCCGATGAGCCAGGAGTGCGCAATGGCGATACCCCTGCTCGAAGCGGTCGAGCACGCCGCCTCGCGAGCAGGCGTCCCCGTCGACGCGCGCATCGAGAGCGGCCGCACGCCCATCCACGCCCTCGAACGACTCTGGAACGTCGAGCACTTCGACCGCATCGTCATCCCCGCGCCGGCCGGACGCGAGCCAGGCTTCACGCCTAAGGAGCTGCTCTGGATGCTGACCAATGCGCCGAGCGAGACGGTCGTTCTCCGTCCCGATCCGGCGGCGCGAGCGGCCCAGAATCACGAGGCCGGCCGCCGCGTGCGCGCCACGGCCGACTCGCGACGAACTGAACCGCGCGTCCCCAGCGTTGCGAGCGTCTAGCGAAAGATGTTGAACGTTGATCCGCAGGGCGCCACGCCAGCAAGCGCGACCGGCCGCAAGAGCTTCAGAAGATAGACACGGCCAAGCGTGCCTCGCGCACTCTGCGCGTGAGCCGGCTTGAACCTCGCCCAGGGTGTTGCCAAGGCCGACACTGTCGCTTAGCGACCGCGATACTGGCGATCGTTCCGCATGAGTGACGCCATCGTCATCGTCGAGTACAACCCTGCGTGGCCCTCGGAGTTCGTCCGCCTTCGTGATCGCGCTCAAGCTGCGCTGGGCGACATCGCCGTCGCGATCGAGCACGTTGGCTCGACAGCGGTGCCCGGCCTTCCGGCCAAGGACCTGATCGACATGGTCGTCGTCGTCGAGTCGGACGAGGATGTCGACGAGGCGATCGCACGTCTGGCAGCGATCGGATATCGAGCGCGAGGGAACCTCGGGGTCGAGGGTCGCGAGGCTTTCTGGTGGCCGAAAGACGAAAAGCGTCACCACCTGTACGTCTCGCCGACGACGAGCGCAGAGCTGCATGCGCAAGTGGCGTTCCGTGATCGTCTGCGTGCCGAGCCGGCCATCGCCCGCGAATACGTCGCGCTGAAACGGGAGCTGGCCGCCCGGCACCGCGATGACCGGCTGGCTTACACGGAGGCCAAGACGGAGTTCGTCGAGGCAGTGCTGGGGTTGGACTGAGCGGACGCGCGGATCGAGAGCGCCTGACTCCGATCATCGAGGCCGGGGTACCCCCCACGCGGCGAACGGCGAGTCTGGGACTCCAAGCCGGCGACGCTGGTACCGGCAGCGGCAGATGGCGAGAGCACGGGCGCAGGTGCGTCTCTGCGCGCGTGCGAGCGTGAGCGGCGTCGCCTTCTTCGACTTCTACCACGGCCAAACCGGTGTGGCCCCGAACGCGATCGAGATCCACCCGGTCCTCGCGTTCCGCTGCCTGACGGCGAGCGGCACGCCAGTACCGACCTCGTCGGCGAAGGGGAAGGTGAAGCTCGTCTCGCTCACCTCACCGGTCAGGGACGGTTCGCGCGCGACCCTGACCGTCGCCGTCCCGAACGGGACGAGTTGCGCGATCGTCGTCACCTACAAGTCTGGTCCCTCCTCCGCCAGCGGCCTGTACGCGCAGCGCGCACGCGCTGGCCGCGTCTTGTGGACGTGGACGGTCGGGACGCGCACGACACCCGGTCGCTGGCCGATCGACATATCTTGCGGCGCGGCCGGTTCGCTGCACACCTCGTTCGTCGTCAAGTAGTTCCGACTAGGAAGGATCGCCCGTGCCTGGCGCCTCGCGGTTGGCCGCGTAGAGCTGCCAGGTTCCGGGGACGCCCTTGAGCTGTCGCTGGCCTCGGTCGTCGAACATAAGGCCGGAGCCCGGCACGAGATCGCGGACGGTGCTCGAAACCATCACCTCGCCAGCGGTCGCCAAGGCGGCGATGCGGGCGCCGATGATGACCGCGATTCCCGACAGTTTGCCCTCATGCAGTTCGCATTCGCCCGCGTGAACACCGATCCGGGCTTCCAGGCCGAGGGCGCTGAGGCCGGCGATGATCGCCTGGCCTGCGCGAATGGCGCGCGCCGGGCCGTCGAAGGTCGCGAAGAAGCCGTCTCCGGCCGTGTCGCGCTCCTCGCCGCGGAAGCGGCCCAGCTCCCGTCGCACCAGCGCGTCGTGCTGTGCGAGTAGGTCGCGCCAGGCTCGGTCACCCAGCTCGGCCGCGCGTTCGGTGGATGCGACGAGATCGGTGAACATGATCGTCGCCAAGACGCTCTCGGGGACGAACGGCGCTTCCTCCCCCGCAACCAACTGCTCGAGCTCGTCGACGATGTCGAGCGAGAGGAAGATCCCGGAGTAATCGCTGCCCGAAACGCGCATCGCGCGAGCGGACGGAATTGTCGCGGCGACGCCCATCGCCAGCGCCGCCTGCGCGCCAGTCGACCGGTAGAGCACGAGCGTCGGCACGCGCACGGCCGACAGCACGTCACTGAGATCGGTCTCGACGAACGCGCGGTTGAGCGCATAGGCAACCGCTGGTGTCGCGCCGAGACGTACCCAGTTGGCAAACCAATGCCGATCCTCCTCGTTCGAATACAGCGTCGGCATATTGCTTGCGAGCATCTCGTCAGCGAACTCCTGCGTCCCCCACCGCTCACGAAGTTGATTCAGCCCTTCGAGTCTCTCGCGATCCGAGACCCAAGGGGGCTCTGCGACGGGATGAAATAGTGCGAGCGCTCGCGTGCGCTCCGGATAGGTGGCGGCGTAGAGCGCCGCCATCCCGCACCCCTCGTGTGAGCCGAGCAAGACCACATTGGAGGCGTCAGCCGCGTCGAGCACCGCCCGTAGGTCCTCCATCCGCGTCTCCAGCGCGGCGAACTGCGGACCCTGATCGGAGAGGCCGGTGCCGCGCTTGTCGAACAGGATCAGTCGAAACGAGCGCGCGAGGCGCTCATAGAACGCGCGCCAACGCGGGCTCGCCCAGCCGTAGACGAGATTCGACACGAAGTCGGGCACGTACACGAGATCGACCTCGCCCTCGCCGACGACCTGATACGCGATCGCGACACCGCCGTTGCGCACGTACCGGATCCCTTCCTCCACGACAGCATCTTCACCGAAAGCCTTGCCGGGTAAGCGTGACCATGTTGTGACCGCAGACTCTCGAGTCGTGTGGTCGACGCCGCCGACGGCTCGAGTCAGCCATCATGTCTGCATGGAGCTTGCGGCTGCAATCATCCTGGTGGTCTTGGTGCTCGTGCCCGCGGTTGTCGTCCTCGCGATGTTCGTCTGGGCCGCGCGGAAAGATGGGCAGGCGGACAGAGCTATGCAGGCGCGGCTTGGCATTCGCAGGAGCACACGGCTCGGACGCTAACTGGACCGCGATCCACTCGCCGCGTCACAGCGGCTCGAGCGGTAGCACCAACGGCGCCCGTCGAGTGAGCGGCTTCCGCTTCCGCCTCTACTCGGCCGAGTGGGACGAACTCGGCGAGTTCGAGACCATCGTCCCGAACTGGTCGCAGGGCGACGAGTTCGCGACCGGCGACGGTCGGCGCCTCCGCATAGTCCGGATCGTCGGTGTGCCCGACGACGTGCGCGCTTAGGACGCCTCGTGGAAGGTGGAGTCCGTGTCCGACTGACCGGTGAGAGGACACTCGCGCACGCCACGGTTACGCCCCGGAGGTGGCGTGCGCCACCCCATGTGACCCAGAACACGAGGTGTCCGTCAGATTCAGATCCACCGTCTTAGCCGTGCGAAGGCGAGTGTTGCAATCGCGATCAGGATGATGGCGGTGACCACGACCCAAAACAATGGCGAGTGGGCGAAAGTGTGTGCGCTGATGTTGACGTTCATTCCCGCCATGCCTGCCAGGAGTGCGCCGGGGAGCAGCAGGATCGACGCGAGCGTGAGGACTTTCACGATCTCGTTCGTGCGGTGTTCTGTGCCGACGATCAGGACGTCGAATGAGCTTGCGATCCCATCTCTCACATCGCGTGCGGAGGCGAGCGCAGCGTCCACTCTCGCCGTGAGTGCAACGAACCGCTTCGCCGATGCCTCGGAGGAGAGCGGGTCAAACTCGGAGTGGCTCAGCGTGGCGAACACCTCCCGGTGCGGCGCGAGCGTCCGTCGGAGTCGGCCGACTCGACGCCGAGCTTCACCAAGCAGCTCGAGCTGTTCTTCCAGGTCTTTGCTTAGATGCGCTATTGCCTCCACGTCGATCTCATCGAGGGTCTCTTCGATCTCGTCGAAGGCACGGAGGTAGCTGGTTATGACCCACTCCGAGAGTGTCGTGAGAAACGACGGTGCGTCGAGGAGCCCGACCTCGCCCTTCCCTTCAGCAACGTCTCGAAAGTCATCGAGTGCAGCGATGTCGGCGCCGTGGACGGTCAGGATCCAGTTGGAACCAAGGAAACAGTCCACGACGATCCTCTCACGAGCAGGGTCGCGCTCTGTATCCGAGACAGCGACGGCCGTCACCCGCAGGTGCCTCTCGAACTGCTCGACGCACGGTCGTCGCTCGGGATCGCCGAGCTTCAACTCCGCGGCGGCGCCCAGGTCGAGCGCGTCGAGGACGTCGACTGTCTCGTCCTTGGAGGCATCCACCAAGTCAATCCAGAGGATCTGATTCTTGTTCAGGCCCTGGAGAGCCCCGGCCCAGTCTTCGACCCTCTCGCCCTCTCGCTGGTCGAAGAGATAGGCGCTCACCATTCGACCATCACCTGGGAATCAGTCAGCCGTTCTGGATCGCCATTGCCAGTATGCGGTTCGCGCTCGCTGCACCTGCTCCTCTCACAGTCGGCGCGTCCCTCGACTCCGCTCGAGTCTTGCAGTCGCCCGTAAGGCTCAGGGGACATTCCCGCACTGTGAGTGTGTTGGGGTCCCGTCTGGGGCTGTTGTCAGGGTGGCGCCGGTGCTCTTTGCTTGTGACTCAATTCGCGCATGACCCGCTTGCGGGTGTCTTTCCAGTGATTTGTCCTGGCGAAGAGACCGGCGCCGGCCTGGCGTCCGCTTGCTGGCCTGATCAGAAGCCTGTCCGCCCTTTGCGGGCGTGACCCATCACAGTCGTGCCGCCAGCGGTTCCATCCCCAGACCGGCACCGGTACTTGTCCCCCAACCTGGGCTGGAGGTCGATTCGGGATGCTCGCAGATCAACTGGACTACGTGGTCGGCGTCGACCCGCACCGCGACGCGCACACGATCGCGGTCGTCGACGTACGCACCGGTGTGGTCGTGTTCGAAGCCGTCGTGAGAGCAGACGCTGACGGTTACGCAGAGGCGCTTCGGCTCGCCGAGCAACACGCTCCGGGCCGGCGTGCGTTCGCCATTGAAGGCACCGCCTCCTTCGGCGCGGGCCTGACCCGCTTGCTGGTCGGGCGTGGCGAGCAGGTGCTCGAGGTCGGCCGGCTCCGCCGGGAACGTCGTTCCGGCGGCAAGACCGACGCCCTCGACGCGGTCCGTGCGGCGAGAAGTGTGCTCGGCGAGAAGCGGCCTGCACTGCCGCGAAGCAACGGCGAGCGAGAGGCGCTGCGCGCGTTGATGGCAGCCCGGAGGGGGCCGTGATCGCGAGAACCGCTGCGCTCTGCCAGCTGCGTGCGTTGCTCGTCACGACTCCCGAGCCGTTGCGTAGCGAGCTGCGGCCGCTCACCCGTGCTCGGCTGCTCGCTCGCCTTACGGCGACACGACCCGATCGCCGCCGCGACCCCGAGCTCCGCGGCAACCAGCTCGCGCTGCGCTCAAGCGCTCGCGCGGCGGATCCAGCAGCTGACCGCGGAAGAGCGCGAACTCGCTCGCGAGATCGAGCAGCTCACCCGAAGCCTCGCCCCGCACCTCCTCGACGAGCCGGGCATCGGTCCGCTGCTCGCGGCGCAGGTCGTGCTCGCCTGGTCACACCACGGACGCATCGTCAGCGAAGCCGCCTTCGCACGCCTCGCCGGCGTCGCCCCGATCCCCGCCTCCTCCGGGCAAACGATCCGTTACCGGCTCGACCGCGGCGGCGATCGCAAGCTCAATCGCACCCTGCACCAGATCATCGTCACCCGCCGTCGCACACATCCCCCGACGATCGCCTACATCGACCGACGCACCCAAGAAGGCAAGACCCGACGCGAGGTGACCCGCTGCCTTAAGCGCTACCTCGCTCGCAGCCTGTACCGACTCCTCGAACACGCGCCGATGACCACTTGACTTTCATAGAAGCATCACTGGCCCAATCGAACGCGCTAACGCTCAGCGAGCGCCGCGGCGTAATGAACGCAGATCGAGTCGCCAGTTCTTACTGAGTCAATGAACGCGACGCCCGCAAATCGTTCCGCGACAACCTCCTACGCGGGTTCGATGTGTCGGGCTGTGAGCTAGCCGAGCGGGAGGGTCAACTCGAACCGAGCGCCGCGTTCCGAAGGTACGAGGCGCAGGTCGCCGCCGTGCGCAACCGCATATGCCTTGGCGATCGCCAATCCGAGTCCGGTCCCCTCGCCGGCGGTGCCGCGTTCGAAGCGTTCGAACAAACGGGGCCGCAGCGGCTCCGGCACGCCGTCGCCCGCGTCTTCCACTACGAGCCGGAGATAGCGGTTCCGCTGCTCGCCAGAGACCCGAATCGGCGGCCGGCCGTGGCTCCTCGCGTTCGCGAGTAGGTTCGACACGACGCGCTCGATCACGAGCGGATCGACGACGACGCTGAGGCCCCAGTCGACGTCGACGAGCACTTCGCTGCCGCCTTCGTCCTCGATGAGCTCCTCCACGACGCGCCGGAGCACGATCGGCTCCGGCCTGACCCGGACCGACCGCGCATCGAGGCGCGAGAGATCGAGCAGTTGCTCGATCAGCCGGCGCATCCGGTCCGACTCCTTCCACGCTGTCTCCTCGAGCGCCGCACGCACCTTCGGCTCGAGCCCGCGCCCGCGCAAAGCCGCAAGCGCGCCGTACACCGCCGCCGCTGGCGTACGCAGCTCGTGTGACGCGACCGCGACGAAGTTCAGCTTCAACTCGTCGAGCCACCGTGTCTCCTCGTGCAACCGCGACCTCTCGATCGCGAGCGCGACACGTTGCCCAACGAGCTCGAGCAGCTGCATGTCGTCTGGGGTGAAGTGGTGGTGAACGAGCGTGCCGACATGGAGGACGCCGATCACGGTTTCGCGCACGATCAGCGGCACGCCGAGCAGGGTCTTGATGCCTTTCTCGCGCAGGATCGGGTTGAGCACGTGCGCGTGGTCGACGTCCGGGAGGACGATCGGTCGGCGCTCGGCGGCGATACCTCCTGCGAAGCCGCCGCCGACCGGAATGCGCACGCCTTGCTCGACCTCCTCTTCGATGCCTACTGCGGCGCGCGCAACGAGCTCGTTGCTGGCCTCGTCGAGCAGCAGGATGGCGCAGGTGTCGACCTCGAGGATCGAATGGATCCGGTCGAGCAGCTCAGCGAGCAGCTCGTCCAGCTCGAGATGCGAGAGGGCCGCGTCCGTGACGGCCTGGACGTGCTCCAGCCATCGGCGCGCCTTTCGCTCGGCCTCGAACAGGTTGGCGTGGGCGATCGCCATCGCTGCGCGCTCGCCCGCGAGCCGGAGGAGCTCGATGTCGGCCTCTTGGAAGTCCCGGGGAACGAGCGTGCCGACATGGAGGACGCCGATCACGGTGTCGCGCACGATCAGCGGCACGCCGAGCAGGGTCTTGATGCCTTTCTCGCGCAGGATCGGGTTGAGCACGTGTGCGCGTTCGACGTCCGGGAGGAGGATCGGTCGGCGTTCGGCGGCGATACGGCCTGCGAAGCCGCCGCCGACCGGAATGCGCACGCCTTGCTCGACCTCCTCTTCGATGCCTACTGCGGCGCGCGCAACGAGCTCGTTGCTGGCCTCGTCGAGCAGCAGGATGGCGCAGGTGTCGACCTCGAGGATCGAATGGATCCGGTCGAGCAGCTCAGCGAGCAGCTCGTCCAGCTCGAGATGCGAGAGGGCCGCGTCGGTGACGGCCTGGAGGCGCGCGAGATACTCGCCGTCGACAGACGCCGCCATGCGTAAAGGGTAGGTGTCGCCGTGCATGATCTCGTGGTGGCGACTGTCGGGACGCCCCCGACACGAGGTCCCCCGAGACGATCGCTAAGCGACGTTTTCCCGGTGACCGAACGATGAATCACATCGACACTGCTTCCGCCGCACGGCGGATCGTCGAAGCGAAAATGCGCTGGACAAACCGCTCGTAGGGCGCCTTAGGACCGACCAGCGCCCGCTTCGGCGGACGCTGGTCGGACAGATCAGGTCGGATTCAGTGGCCGCGTCTTGCCAGTGCGGCCTTCAGTTGCCCCTTGTTCATTTTGGAGCGGCCCTTAATGTCCAGCCGCTTCGCTTGCTGGTAGAGCTGCTCCTTTGTGCGCTCTTGACCCATCGGCATTGAATGACCCCCTTTCATTGTTGGTATGAGGCTGCTGCTACCCAGGCGTAACGCCTCCAAACGGTCCCAGGATTCGCGTCTCACGGCCGCCAGGGCACGTTAGGCCGTTCGATGATCTGCGAGGAGTGCCGGCAGGAGGCGCAAGTGGACGCCGCAGGATGTGTCGCCTACCACGTCGACCTGCCCGACGATGCTGAGAGCCATCGTCGTCACCTATTGCCCCTCTTCGCGGCACGCGAGTTCGGCGTCCCCATCGGCAAACGCACACGGCGGTCACGGGACTGGGTTAGGGGTGTTCCAAACGGATTTGCGTCATTGGCCTAGCGCGAGTTTTAAGTAGAAGACCCGGGCATAACTAACTGCAAACGCGAAAAGCTGACCGTTGCAATCTTCACCGGATGAGATGCATCCTCACCCCAACCCCTCGTTGCTGCGGCTGCATCGGTCGTAGCAACACCTCCCTGCAAGGAGGGCGGCGGGCTTCCCCGAGCCCCGCCGCCCTCCTAACGCCATCCGGGTAAGCAGGGCCGCCTCGCGGCCTAATCCGCCCGAACCCGAGCGATCATGAGGCGAACGGGCAGAGGATCTGATGGAGGTACGAATCGATCGACGCACGACGATTGCCGCGAGTGCGAGCGACCGGTCCGGCTACTCCCAAAACGTGAGCAAGGCCGGTATCACGAGCATGCAGCAGATCATCGTTAGCCAGATCACGTTACGAACGACGCTTCAGCGAAATCGGTTGCGGCCACGCCGGCTCGACGGTGAATCGACGACCGGGTGCTCTTCCCGGTCGCCACGACTAGCCCGGGGCCAGTCGCCCGCAGCGACGAGCCCGCCGACCATCACCGCGAGAATGACCAAGTCCACGCTCACGAGCACGATGACCATCAAGGGGAGAACGCGCCTCCACGTGCAACGGGTGCGCTCCTGACTTGGACGTTGAAGGAGCGCCGAACACCGATTGGAACCGAACGTACTCATGGCCCTCGATGTCGCTACTCGTGTTTTCAGGAGCTCGCAACCGGCGAGGACGCCCGGAGCAACCAACTACCGGAGAGGGGACGAGCGAGGGAGGGACCATGGACAAGACGATCGAGCGAGAGCTCAAGCTCGAAGCCGACGGGAACCTGTCGATCGACGACCTGGGCGGAGAGCCGCTCGAGTCGCGCACATTCACGTCCACCTACTACGACACCGAGGACGGCCTGCTGTTGCGGCTCGGCATCGTGCTTCGCCGCCGGATGGAGAACGGTAAGAACGTCTGGCAGCTCAAGCTGCCGCGAGACGACAGTCGTGTCGAGCTCGAGGCTGAGGGAGGCCCGGCGGGCCCGCCGCCGGAGCTGGCCGGGATTCTGCGGGCAACGCTGGAGAAACGGCGGCTTCGACCCGCTGCGACGCTGAGAACACGGCGGAGCGGCCGGCGCGTCGACGGCGCTGATCTCACGCTCGACGCGGTCGACGTGCTCGAGGGGCGTCATGTCGTGACGCGGTTCAACGAGATCGAAGCCGAGCTCGTTACCGGCGAGCCTCGCCTGCTCGCAGCGCTCGAGCGGCGCTTGCGCAAGGCCGGCGCGCGAGCCACCGATGGGCGCTCCAAACTTCGCCGCGTTCTCGACCCGGCCGAACCGGAGCGGCCCGGGAAGCGTGCTTCCGCTGTCGCGCATCTGCGCGCAATGCTTCGCGCCCAGCATGAGCAGCTGCTGCGCCACGATCCGGGTGTTCGCGTCGGCGGGGAGCCCGAGGACGTCCATGCCATGCGCGTCGCGGTTCGCCGATCGCGTGCCGTGCTGCGCGTCGTGAAGCCGATGCTCGACCCGGGTTGGCTGAGCCGTCTGCGGGCGGAGCTCGAATGGCTCGGCGACCACCTCGCGCCGGTCCGCGACCTCGACGTGCTGAGTGTTTACCTCGAGCGGGAGCTCGCGTCGCTGCCGTCACCGGAGGCGTATTCCGGGCGGCACCTGCTGGAGCTTCTTGCGGAGGATCACGAACAGGCTCGCCGGGCTCTGCTCGGCGTGCTCGACAGCGAGCGCTATTTGCAGCTCCTGGCGGCGCTGGACGCTGCAGCCACGGCGCCTCGTGTTCAAGATGCCGGCGTCGGCGTGGATCAGCTTGCTCGCAAAGAGTTCCGAAAGCTGCGCAAGCGCCACCGGCGGCTCCGCTCCGACCCGAGCGCCGGCGAGTTGCACAAGTTCCGCGTCCGCGGCAAGCGAGCGCGCTACGCCGCTGAGCTCGCCGCGACCACGACGGGCGGCGCCGCGAAAAGGTTCATCGACCGTGCGAAGGTACTCCAGGACGTGCTCGGCGAACACCAGGACGCCATCGTCGCCGAGAACGCGGTCCGCGGTCTCGCCGCACGCTCCCGCAGCGCAGAAGCGTCCCTCGCGGCGGGGCGGATGATCGAGCGCCAGCAAGATCGCCGCCGCCAAGCGCGCGACGACTTTCCGAAGGCCTGGAAACGACTCCGCCAGGCGGGCGACCAAGCCTGGCGGAGCTGAGCTTGGATCGAGCACGTGCTCACGCTGCCAGGTTCGGTGCGCCTCGTGTTGCAAGGTGGCAACTGACCCTCGGACTCGTTCTACTGATTCAGTTGGTCGGCGTCGTATTGGGGCGTTATTCCTTGACGGGGTGAGGAGGTGTCGAACGAGCTGGCCGGTTCGGGTCTGTCTTGGTCTGAGGGCCGCTCCCCAGTCGCGGGGCGCGTTCCCGCCAAACGCGCCCCGCAATCGACTGGTTAACGTGCCGAGCTGCTTGCCTTGCTGCGACTCGATCTCGGCTTCCGCGCCGAGCTTCTCTTCCGAGCCGAACCCGTCGTGCGATTGGCGGTGGACGTGCGGGTACGCGGCGAGCCGGTCCGACTTGACTTCTGCGATGTCCGGCTTGACTTCTGGGATGTCTGACGCACGTGATTCAACAGATCGTCAGGCAGGTCGGACGCGCGCGTCTTCGCCTCGTCGACCACGCCCTTTGCCTGGCGGGTGAAGAAGTCGCTCTTGACGAGTGCGAAGAGCCCGGCGCCGGCTGCCGGAAGGATCATCCAGCGCGTACCGGTGCTGCTCCCTCTCCGGGGGCCTTTGCCTTGTGCAGCGTCAGCCATATTCGAGAGTCGTTCCGCGTAATCAATGACTTGGTCCGAAAACTTGTGGATGCTCGCCATTCGTCCTCAACCTCCGTTTTAGTTGTCACAACCTTCTCCACCGTTACCGCGCGAAACGTGCGGCACGTTGGAGAGTCAGTGGATTAACGGCGTTCAGCGTGAGAAGGTTTCTCATCTCGCGCGGATGGGTCCCCAGAGCTCCGGCGGGAACAGGTGGAAAAACGGTTGGAGGACGGCGACGACCTTGCACAGCAGGGGCGCAGCGCGACAGCTACGGCGGCGACCCTGAGCGACGCGCTGCAAAGTCAGAATCGCGCGTGCGCTCAGCGGTCGGGAGTTGCTGGCTGTGCCCGCAGCGGCGCAAGGTGCCGACCGAACCGGTCGCGTGTGACGGCGAGCGGCAGGATCGCGACCACGCCAACACGCACGCCCAGGACTCCTCCGGCAAGCGCGTCTCCGGTGTGGTGAGCACGACCTCAACCGCGAGTGCCGGACCAAAAAGATGTCGGCAAGCCAGCCGCCAGCCGCAGTCGGTGAGGCTGTCGATTGAGCACCGGGCGCGCTCGACCCGCTCGACGGGTCGACGAGCTGGTAGACCCACTCGTCGACGTGGATGTCGACCGGTGAGCGGTACATCAGCTCGACGGCCTGGTCTTCGAGTGTTCAGAGAGGAGACGGTTCAGAGCGAAGCGCCGAACCAGCGGCGCGTGCTCACGTCTCGGCGTCTTTCGCGGGGAAGAGGATCCTGGGCACCTCCTGCTTTGCCGGGTCGCGATTGAGGATGAGCACGTCGGCGAGCGTGGCCAGAACAGCTGCGAGCGGCACTGAAAGCAGCACGTAGACGCCTCCGAAGAGAAGCGCCACCGCGCTCACCGTGACGAGCACGATCAGCGGAGAGAGGCCAACCGCCCGACCGAAGACATGCGGTCCGATCAGGTAGTCCTGCAGCAGCCGCAGGCCCCAAACCGCAGCCGCGGCCAAGGCGGCGTGCTGCCAGTCGATCGTGAGCCCGACGGCGACGGCGAGGCTGCCGGCAACGAGTGGGCCGATCACGGGGACGATCTCGACGATGCCCGCGAACACGCCGAGGAGGAGCCAGAACGGCAGGCCGATCAGCGCGAACGCGGTCGACAGGACGGTGCTGACGAACGTGATCATGAGCAGCTGCCCACGCACGTACGCGCCGAGCTTCACGTCGATCAAGTTCCAGGTCTCGCGGACGACGCGTCGGTGCTTCCTGGGTAACAGCGAGAGCACCAAGCTCTCGGCACGCTCACGCTCGAAGATCCAGTAAGCGGCCGTCGCGAGTACGAAGAAAATGCCGACGAGGACCTCGAGCGCCTTGGTCGTGATGGTGAGCGCAGGGTGGACGAGCGCCGAGCCCGAGGGAAGCTTCTGCAGCTCCTTCTGCAAGCCGACGAGGAACTCATGCTTGATCCCGGTCGAGTTCCGGGCGGCGTCACGAAGTTCCGCGCTCGAGGTCGGAGCGTCACCAATCGCCGCCTCGACCTGCGTGATCGCCCTCGGAATGACGAGCCAGAGGAAGAGGCCAACGAGACCGACCAGCGCGGCGAAGTGGAGAATCACGCCTCCCGCGCGCGGCACGCCGTGCTCGTGCAGCCGCTCCACTCCCGGACGCATCGCGGCCGCGAGCGTGAACCCCAGCAAGAGTAGGAAGAGGAGCAGGCGCAGGTGCCAGAGCGCTAATGCGCCGGCGACGACGCCGACAACCACCACGCTCGTCACGAAGGCTCTTCTCGCCGTGCTCACACATCTCTAACGGTTTGGACGACCCAGCAGACACGGACACTGCTGGCGGATTACTAAAGCGAGCGGGAACGGATGCTCGCTCCTCGACGCCGTGGTGTAGATGAGGAAGATGTTCGTGGTTCGTGACCCATGCGTCGGTCATCGGCGGCGCCGCGGTAAACATGCTTCTGCGCGGCCCGCGCGTCTGTCACCACGTCGACCGACTTCGCGATCGCCTTACGGGTGCCCCAGCACCGCGTGGCGTGAGCGTGGGACTCCAGATGCGCGCGCGAATCGGAGAAGGCCGACAGCCTCGCCACGTCAACCGACTTCGCGATCCGCCTGACGGGTACCCCCGCCGGGCACACCGCAAGCGCGGGACTCAGTGGCGGGACTGCAAGTTCCGTGGCGACGGAGCCGGTTCAGGTGTGCGGGTACACGTTCTGCGGTGACTTGAAGGCGTTCTCGAAGGAGTCGGGGCGGGATGGCACGCGGATGCGCTCGGCCTCGGCGTTGAGCTCCCCTCCGAAGAGGAGCGCGAGTCCGGTCAGCCAGAGCCAGGTGAGCATGATGATCACCGCTGAGAGCGAGCCCCAGGTCTTGTTGTAGGAACTGAAGTGAGCGGTGTAGAAGGCGAAGCCGCCGGAGACGATCAGCCAGACGCACGACGGCGGCTGCACTACCGACGCTGAGAAACGTCCACTGCCGCTGATCAAGGTTCGGGGCCAGGTAGAGCAGCGTCGCGAATGCTGCAAGGAGTCCGACGATCAGGATCGGCCACTGCGCCGCCCACCAGACGATAGCCGAGCATGCTCTCGACCCCGAGCGTTTGGCCGAGGTAGTGCTCGATCGTCGGACCGAAGAGAAGCAGCACGGCGACGAGCAGGAAGGCAAGACCAATGCAGGCAACCATCGCGAGGGCAAGCAGCCGGCGGCGCACAAATGGACGCGTCTCGTCGCGCTTGTAGGCGATGTTGAGCGCAGTCATGTAGGTCGTCATCGCGCCGGTCGTCGACCAGAGCGCGAGCACGATACCCACGACGATCATCACGACGAGGCGCAGGGGCGGCTGTTGAGGCGGGTGAGACTACTGCCGAGCAGCTCCGTCGTCTGCTGCGGCATCACGCCGTCCAGAAGTGATGCATGAGCGTCGCGATCGTCTGCGGGCTAGCCAGCAGCGTGAACATGCCGAGCGCGACCAGTAGGACCGACGGGATCGCGATGAAGGTGCTGAAGGCGAGCGCCTGCGCGATCATCGGCATGTTGTCGTTCAGCATCGCCTTGCTGGCCCGCTTCACAATCTCCACCCACTCATGCCGCGTAAGGCGGCGGCGACCAGCGCGCGCGGAACGCCCCGTCTCCCCAGGTGCGGACTCCTCGAGCGGCGCCTCGTCGGGCACGGGCCTGTCGTTCCGCTTCCTCTCTTTGCTCTGTTGCCCTGACATCTGGCGCGTCATGCCGTCCTCGCCTCCTCGGGGTTGCTTCCGTCTCCTCTTCTCAACGGCCAGGACACCCGTGTGGCTACGGCGTCACGCGTCCAGCCGCGTGGTGTTGCCGGTTAGTCCTAGAACGTGAACAAGCCCGGTATCGCGAGCAGGCAGCAGATCATCACGAGCCAAATCACCTGAAGAAAACTACGGCAGACCTGAATCCGTTACGCATGATCTGCGAGGGCCTGAACTCAGCCTACGGTGACACACGGGGGCCACGCCTCGTGGCGCGGCCCCGCGTTGCCTTTATGAATGTGTCCGCGAATTGCGCGGAGGCTGAGCTACGTTCTGTCGCCGTAGTAGCGACCAAGTTGGTCGCGGTAACCCTGGTCGGCGAAGCGGTCCTCGTCGTATTCGGGTGCGTTCTTGATCTCGTCCTTGGTGCGGTCTACGAAGACCGTCTCCGTGTCCGGATCGATCTCGCGCACGGCCCCGGCCGGGATCATCACCTTCTTGCCGAGAATCCACGGGCCTGTGTCGACGATGATGTACGCGCTGCCCACATCGCTACTCGTCTCGTCGATCTTGCCGATGCTTCCATCGCGAGCCTCGACCTTGTAGCCGGTGAAGTCGCGCTGCGCCAAAATCGTTTCGCGGTACGTCCAAATACCGGTGGTCGGCGTCGACATGCCTTACCTCCCTTTCCTCGGATACCTATGTCCTCACCGCATCGGCACGTCCCAAACCACCAGCTCCATCATCGGAAAGACCGCCGGCAGGTGCATTTGGCCATCTACTGCGATCAGACCGCGCATGGCCTCCAGTCGATCTGTCACCCGGCACGACGATCGTGCTTAGGCGGCTTGCTTCGTCGCCTCGCCTTGCTCCGTCTGCTCGTGCACCCAAGCCAGGATTGCCTTGGAATGGCTGACGATCCTGCCGTCGGGGGAAGCTTGATCGTGGGTAGCTTTCTCGTCCCAGTCGCCGCGAAGAGCTGATCGCGGGAGCCTCGACGCAGGAACGGAATCGGACTGCCGTGTGCGGCGTGTCGCCTTCTGGTACTGAGAAGGACCGTTGCCCCGACCGAGAACGCATGGCCGCAGCAACTACAGAGTTGTGATTACTCCTGACGTCGGTTTCGAAGGAAATGATGCGGAAACGACTGAAGAAACCCCGAAAGGAGCGAGATGGGCACCAAAGTTGCAGATGTCATGACGCAGAGACCGCGTGCGGTGACGCCTCAGACGCCTTTGAATGAGGTCGCCGCGTTGATGGAAACCGAAGATGTGGGAGTGGTTCCGCTTGTCGAAGGCGATCGGCTTGTGGGGATCGTCACAGATCGCGACATCGTGGTACGTGCGATCGCCAAGGGCAAAGATCCGCGCGGGATGCCGGCGTCCGAGATCTCATCGCGTGAGCTTCTCACCGTGAGTCCCGACGACGATCTCTCGGACGCGCTCAAGCTGATGGCGCAGTATCAGGTGAGGCGTCTGGCCGTGACCGCCGAGGACGATCGCCTCGTCGGCGTGGTTTCGCAGTCCGATGTCGCCCTGCAAGGGAAAGACAAGGACACCGGCCAGGTGGTCGAGGGCATTTCGCGACAGCCGCAAGGCCCTCGCACACCCTGATCTACGCGCTCGAGTAGTTCATCAGCGCTACTGGGTGCCGATACAGAGCCGCGTTGCATGAACCGCCGGCTAGCCGGCGTGGGCCAAGGAAAAAGGGGGCGGCGTAACGCCGCCCCCTACGTTTGATTCCACGGACGGGAAGCCCGAGCTAGTCGTCGCGGTCGAGCGCTTCCTTCGCCTTGTCACTCGCCTTGTCGATCGTGTCCTTAGCCTTGCCGGATGCCTGATCGACCTTTCCTTCCCGCTGGAGATCCTTGTCGTCGGTTAGATCGCCGGCGGCCTCTTTGATGCGACCCTTCATCTCGTCTGAGGTAGGCACGAGCTTCTCCTCTCATTGGATGAGCGGTGAGACGCTGACTTCAGCAGACCTAGAACGATGATCACGATGAGAAAGATGCGGATGAGCGCCTCCTCCGAACATGCTGTCGAGTCGTCGTGACCGCTGCTCCCCGCCAATAAACTGAGGCGCCTGCGCGACCCCCGGCAGTCTCGCTTCCGACGCCGTTCGCGCTCGACGCTGCCTCCGTTCGGTTCAAGGTCTACTGCGCGGCAGCCGCTACGACGGAAACAGGGGCGCCGCGGCGGCGCGCCCTTCCCTTTCCTGGCGGTGAGGTCTGCACACGCCCGACTGCCCCGTCCTCTCGGCCGACCTGATCGTCGAGCTCGAAGAGCTCCGCGACCCACTCCGTGTGTCCTGCGTGCTCGGCCACGCGAGCGCGACGATGCCCTTCTCCGTCGATCCGTCCAAGCCATCGCGTAACGTAGAAGCATGAGCACTCAAAGTTCTGAAAAGGCCGGTGTCGCCGTCTGGGACCAAGGCGAAATCAAGATCATCGTCCCGCCGAGGGCGAAACGAATCAGCGGCCGACGCTGGCAAAAGATCGTGCGAGAGATCGTCTGTCGCGACGGCGGCATCTGCTGGTTGTGCGGGCTCGGCGGAGCAAACAGCGCAGACCACGTCATCGCATTGGCCGACGGTGGACACCCGACCGACTACGGCAACCTGCGGGCCGCACACTTGCGCTGCAACCTGTCGCGCAGCGCACACCGCACCAACGCACTCCGGCGGCAACGCCGATACGCACCTTGGATCCGCTAGGCCCGATTCTTTAGAGCGATCAGTACGGACATCCCGCGCCGTTTCCGGCCCTGTCTCCCCGCGTTCGCGTTCGTCGCGCACAATTGGCGGCGATCGTGAAGCGCACGCTGTACTGCTCAAGATGCTTCGGTTATCGGGGGAAAGAAGACGGGGCCGGCGTGGTCAGGTGGCTCGAGCCGTCCGAGTGCTGGTGGTGCAGTGACCAGTTGGCCGACCGCAGCAGGCTGGGGAAGGTGAGGTCGGAGCGGGTGCCGGCGGTGTGCTTGTCGTGCCGTCAGCCGTTCGAGGCGTCACGGCAGGCGCAGAAGTTCTGCAGCTCGGCTTGTCGCGCCCGGGCTTGGCGCGAGAGGCAGCGCGCCATGAGCTCCGTCGACGGGTAGGGTCAAGGGCGAGTCGACGCAGCACAGCATTGGCTCACGGGAGGGCGCCTTCGGGCGCCTTCTCTGTGCTGGTGATGGGGGTTAGGCTGCGCTTGTGCTGCGGTCGATCGAGCCACACTAGGTGGATCTCTGGTCGGAGCTGCGGCCGTGGGAGCGGCGCGCCAGGCTGGCCCAGGTCCACCCGGATCTGACCGAGGACGCTTTGATCGCAGACGGGCGCAACGTGGCGGAATTGCGGCCGCAGATAGACGCGCAGAAGTCGAAGGACGACCAGGTGCTCATCGTCCTTAGCTACTTCGGCGACCAGAGGCATCCCCAGCCTGCGGAGCTGGCTAAGTATGGGCCAGCAATCAACGGGAAGGCTGTTCTCCTGTCCCCGCGTTGGGGGCGCCTGCCGCCGCTCGACGACGACATCGCGGCGAGGGACAAGCGCGGCGCCAAAGAGCTCGGGATCCCGGAGCGCGAGCTCTGGTGGATCATCGAGCACCGGCTCGAGAACAGTGACCGGAGCCGCAAGTGGCTCGCTAGAGAAACGAAACGGCGCGCCGACTTGACGTACGTCCCGCGAGACCGGCTCTCGCCGCTTGTCACCTGGATCGACTTGCACCCGGATGCGGCGCGACGGGCTGCGACCCTGCGGGAAATTCCGCCGGAATTCCGCGCAGGCAAGCTCGGCCCGATCCCTCCGAAGGGCTGAATCCCGCTTCGCTGCTGGCTTTGCGCCGGGCGCGTGAAGAAAGTTGCGCGGAATTGTTGACGCGCAGACCCGCAGGTCTTGTCCTGCCTTCACAACACGACGCCCGAGGCGCATCGATGAGAACGGCTCTGCGATGCGCCCGGGCGGAAAGGGGCCCCCGACATGGCCTCCACGCATCATCCTACGCCGCCGATCGGCACATGCCCGCCGGCTGTCGTGATCCGCCCCGAGTTCGAGGGGAAGCCAAAGCTTCTGACCGATTGCCAGAACGAGGGGGAGTGGGACAGGCTCAATGACTGGCTCGACACGCAACCCGGTCTGCTCGAGTTGCTCGACCTGGCGGTCGACCTCCGAGACGCAGCCGAGGCGGCGTGAACGCGATGCCTTCGCCTGATGGAGCTGTGGCTTGGGAGTGCCCGTGCGGCCGGGAGCCCTCGAAGCGTGGCAGCACCGTCGTTCCGCTCCGAACGCTTGTCTCGCTGATGCAGCCGGCGTGCCCGTTCTGCGGCCGCAAGTACGAGGACGAGTTCCGCGTCAAGGCCGCCGAGGAGGCGTGACGGTGCCGTGGTCGACACCGGCAGACGTGGCGGAGCGGAATGTTCTCGCGCGCGACCTCGTCGACTGGGACTTTGCGCACCGCCCTGCGGGCTGCGCGACGTGTGAGCGTGTCGGCTGCTGCCTTGAGCGGCGACAACGGATCGAGGCGCTGCTGGACTGGCAAGACCGCCGCTCCGAACTGTCGCTCGCAGTCGAGTTGCGTGCGATCGAGGACTTGATCGATCTGCCCGAGCTCGCGCGTTGAGCAAGCCGTCGCAGGCGACGATCCTCGCCGAGCTCGCGTTGAGCTCCGACGGGCTCGAGTTGTTCGCGACGCCGCGGTACGAGCCGTACGTGCTGATCCCGAGCGGCACGCATCACGAGGTCTGGCCGACACGGTCGAGCGTCTTTCGCCGCTGGCTCTCCAGCCAATATTTCGCGAAGGCGGGGACCGCGCCCGGGTCGCAGGCGATCCAGGACGCGCTCGGTGTCCTCGAGGGCAAGGCGTTGTTCAACGGCGGGATGCACGAGGTCCATCTGCGGCTCGCCGAACACGACGGCGCGATCTGGCTCGACCTGTCCGACGATTACTGGCAGGCGGTGAAGATCACCGCCGGCGGCTGGGAAGTCGTCCACGCACCACCGGTCCGGTTCAGGCGTCCTGCCGGGATCAAGCCGCTGCCGTACCCGGAGAACGGTGGCAGCCTCGATTCGCTTCGCGGGTTCGTGAACGTCACCGACACGGACTGGCCGTTGTTCCTCGGCTGGCTGGTCGGTGCGCTCCGCCCGCGCGGGCCGTACGCGGTGCTGCTCGTGTACGGCGAGCAGGGCTCGGCGAAGTCGACGCTGGTCAGGGTGGCACGGTCGCTGATCGACCCGAACGAGGCGCCGGCACGGCGGGAGCCGAAGAACGGCGAGGACCTGATCGTCGCGGCTCGCAACAGCCTGGTCGTCGCGTTCGACAATGTCTCCCGGCTGCCGCTCGAGCTCTCGGACGATCTCGCGCGCCTCGCGACCGGCGCCGGGTTCGGCGCGCGGCAGCTCTACACGAACCTCGAGGAGGTGATCGTCCATGTCGCAAGGCCGATCACGATCAACGGGATCGAGGAGGTCGCGACCCGCGGTGACCTGCTCGACCGCGGACTCGTCCTCAACCTCCCGAGGATCCAGAAGTATCAGGACGAGGACGTGTTCTGGAGGTCGTTCGACGAGGCGCACCCGGGAATCCTCGGTGCGCTCCTCGACGCCGTCGTTGTCGCGCTCCGCAACCACCCGCACACGCCGGCGCCGAATATCAGGATGGCGGACTTCGCACGCTGGGCGGCCGCCGCCGAGCCCGGTCTCGGGCTGGAGTGTGGTGCGTTCGCGAAGGCGTACCGGGCGAATCGGGCGAACGCAATCCAGGTTGTCCTCGAGGCCGAGATCATCACGGAGCCTGTGCAACTGATCGCCCAGGCCGGTTTCGAGGGCACAGCGACGGCGCTGCTCGATCGCCTCACGGAACTGGTCGGCGAGACGGTCGCGAAACGGAAGGCGTGGCCGAAGGCACCGCACGTCCTGTCGGGGAAGCTGCGGCGGATCGCCCCGCCGCTTCGCAGGCTCGGAATCGAGGTCGAGTTCATCCAGGACCGCAGCACCCGGACGATCTCGATCACAAAACCAGAACAAGAAGGAGAACAAGCGTCGCAAGCGTCGCGAAGCGTCACGGACGACGTCTCTGACGACGCTTGTGACGCTCGCGACGCTTCCTCACCTACCTATTCCAAAGAGCCCGTGACGTGACAGGCCGTCGAACAACGACGGCGTCGGGCTGCGCGCGCGTGGGCGAGCGTCTTCCCGAGTTGCTCGACGCGAAGGGCTTGCAGGCCGAGCTCGGCGTGAAGAGGGCGACGGCGGAGGCGATCATGCGCGCGCTGCCGGTGGTGCAGGTCGAGGGCTTGAGGAAGACCTTCGTGCGCCGCGACGACGTCCGCCGTTATCTCGACTCGCGCACGTTCGAGAAGAATCAGGTTCCCTTAGGGTGACGGTCGAGGGCGGGTGTGGTGGATTCCGTGACAAGTCTCCTCCCGCGCTCGCCCTCGTTTTCGCGTCGTCGACGTTCTATGCTTCGGGTGTCACGGAATCCGAATCGAGGAGTCGACCATGGCTAGTTTGACCATCACCACGCGGAAGGCGCGCGTCGGCGCACGCTACGTCGTCCGCTACAGGCTCGGCGGCCGCGCTTACCCGATCGTCCACGGCGGATCGTTCAAGACCCTGCGCGAAGCGCGCGTCCGACGCGACCTGATCGGCGGGGAGATCGCCGCCGGCCGCAACCCAACGGATCTCCTACAGGCGATGACGGCGCCGCCACAGAGGCGCACGTTCGCCCAGTGGGCGGAGAGATACCTGTCCAGCCGCATCGACCTCAGCGACGGGACACGCAAGGTGAACAACGCACACATCCTGCGGATGATCGCCGACTTTTGGGGACCGTGACCCGGAGGGGATCACTCCCGCCGACGTTCAGGAATGGATCGCGTCGCTGGGGTTGAAGCCGGCGAGCACGCGTGTCTACCTGGGCACGCTGCGCGCGATCTTCGACTTCGCCGGCGTCAACCCGAACCCGGCGAGGCATCAGAACGTGCGGTTGCCACGTCAGGAGACGACCGTGGTCGAGCCGCCGGCCGCGTCGGACGTGGAGGCGATCATCGCGAACGTCGAGGCGCGCTGGCGGCTGCCGCTCAGGACACTCGAGCAGACCGGGATGCGCATCGGCGAGCTTCACCAGCTCGAATGGAGAGACGTCGACATCACGGGGCTGCGGTTCCGTGTGCGTCACGGCAAGACCGCCACCGCACGCCGCTGGGTCGCGGTGCCCGAATGGCTGATGGTCGAGATCACCGACACGACGCCCCCGGACGACCGGACGGCGGAGCGGCGCGTCTTCACGGGCTTCACCCCCACGCTCGCGAAGAACATCATGGCCAGGGCCTGTAAGGCCGCCGGGCATCGCGCACTTCCACCCGCACGACCTGCGGCACCGCTACGCGAGCGTAAAGATCGCCGAGGGCGTCCCGGTGACGCAACTCGCCGCGCAGCTCGGGCACGCGAAGAAATCGATCACGTTGGACACCTATTCGCACGTTCTGATCGGCGAGTAGGCCGCCCTGGTGTGGTCCCGGTGTGGTCTCGAGCCACGCCGGACGCATACCTCCTGCAAACCGGCGCCTCGGTCT
>CAWFIT010000015.1:0-84262 GCA_963815965.1 uncultured Actinomycetes bacterium
GCTTGTCGGCGCAGTAGGACTGGATGAACGCCTGGCCCCAGGGGGTGATCGTCGTCCCGACCGTGCCGACGACCGCCAGCAGATACGCCGAGGTCACCGCTCCGTGCGGGGCAACCAGGTACTGCGCGCTCTTCCCCCAGTCGGGCTTCGCGAGGATCGCCGAGACGACGTAGCAGACCGAGACGCCCGCGCCGACGGCGAGGAAGACGTACTGGACGCGCAGGAACCCGTGCGCGTGAGAGCAGCAGGCCCGACCACGAGCACCGAGACGGTCACCGACACCGGGACCGGCACGCCGAACAGCGACAGCGCCGCGCCGATCCCGGCGAACTCGGCCAGCGTCGTGCCCAGGTTCGCGATCAGCATCGTCCCGATCGCGAGCGCAGCCCAGCGGATCCCGAAGCCTTCCCGGACGAGATCGAGCAGTCCGCGCCCGGTCGCAAGACCGAGGCGAGCACCGACCTCCTGGGTGACGAACAACGCGACCATGCTCGCCAGCACCACCCAGAGCAGCGCGTACCGAACTGCGCGCCGACGATCGAGTAGGTCGTGATCCCGCCGGCGTCATTGTCGCGAATCCGCTCACCAAGCCCGGACCAAGCACGGCCAGGAACGCCAGCTTGGCAGCTGCACACCGGCGACAAGCCGCGCCACGAAGGCCTGGCCGCCGCCGCACGCGCCGTCCGCCGAAAATCTGAACCCACTTCTCCTTCACGGCGTGCTTCCTTCCTGGCATCCGCTCCGTCACCGGCACGGAAAGCCGCTCAGTCCCTCACGACAGAGCCAGCTAACGACTGAGCATTGGTGCGGGGAGGGACGGTCGGGCCGACCGCCGCACGCCGGGCGCTAGAAGGAGAGGCGCCGGGGGAGGCGGGCGGTGCACCGACTGGGACTCGGAGGGCTCGGGTTTCACTGCCGGCTCACCTCCTCCGGGAATCGCAAGGCGCGTCATCGCAGCGGCGACGTTAGCACATCTGAACAGTCTCTCAGGTAAAATGAACGGGATGGGTCACGGCGCAGACGGTCGCCACACAAAGCCCGCGTCGATCGACGCGGGAACAGCGCGCGATGTCGCGCAAACGATGCAAGCGCTCGCGACGCCCAGCCGCGTGCGCATCCTCGCGCAACTCCGCGAGGCGCCGAGCTCGGTCAACGACCTCGCCGAAGCGATCGGCATGGAGCCATCAGCTGTCTCCCACCAGCTGCGCCTGCTCCGCCATCTCGGCCTCGTCGTCGGCGAGCGAAGCGGCCGCCGGATCATCTACGCACTCCACGACACCCACGTCGCCGTCCTGCTCGAGGAAGCCGTCTACCACGTCGAGCACGTTCGCCTCGGCGCCGTCGACCGGGCGAAGCGCGCGTCGTGAGCCACCACACACACGCCGCCGAGACGCCCGGCGCCCGAAGCGATTCGGCGGCCACACACGATCACGATCACACGAGCAAAAGCACCGCCACTCCCACGGATACGCCGATCGCCCGATTCTCCGTTCCCGCGCCGGGGTCAGGTCGGTCGCGACGAGCCTGGCGATCCTTGCGGTCGCCGCGGGCGTGCAGCTCGCGATCTTCACGTTCTCACACTGGGTCGCGCTGCTGGCGACTGGTCCACACTTCGGTGATGCCTTGACCGCCGTCCCGCTCGGCATCGCGTTCTTTCTGCGCAGCGTTCGCGGGGAGCGACTACGGCTCGCATCAGCGAAATGTCAGCGCAGTGTCAGCGTACTGCCGTCGAACCGGGTCAAACCACGTCCACTGCGCCGAGCGGTTTTTGCTCAACGACACGGTTTTGTCTGTTGGCGTCCATGGGTGCCCCGACCGTTGAAGCGCCTGTTAACCGGAGGGTTGTTGGTTCGAGTCCAACCCGGGGAGCTACGAAGTCCATGCTAAGAGGCCGGGAACGTGAAGGGCGCCCGCGAGAGGCGCCCTTTTGTACCGAACTTATGTACCGCTCCGTCATCGAAGCCTGCGCATGGCCCGCACGGGCCTGAACGTACACCGCCGGATGCGACGTCGGGTCCGACAGACAGCTTCGCCATGAACCTTGACATGAGCCGTGCAGCAAATTGACCCAAACTGTCCAGTAAGTCGCCGATCGGACGGACAGAGTGGAGTTGCGGAGCCAGGCAAACCGGCCTGGCGGCGAGACACCTCCCACGTCGGCTAGGGCACTTGCTTGCCCTCACCTGGCTCCGCGTCTAATCCTCATATACCGCGGAGTCGCCAAAATTAAGCCTCGGCAACCGACCGCAACCGACCCATCAGCCTAGGAAGCCGAGGGCGCCGCCGAGGGCGGTCGCCCATCGGGTGACCGCTCTGCCGCTCCGCGGTCGGTGCTCGCAAGCAGACGGTTGATGGCTGGGTGCGTGTGAAGATCGCGCTCGTGTTCCGCTTCCTGCTCGTTGTGAAATGCACCGATCGTCCAGGGTTGACTACCCATCTTGGTGATGGGATTCGCGCCAGCGGGTGACACGATCTACGAGTGATTCGGCAGTTTGCGGCAGGACTCGCCGGCCTTGGGCTGATCGGCGGGGTGGGGAGCGTCGTCTACAACAACGATGGCGACGCCACTGTCAAGATCAAGGACACGAGTGGCCACGTGCAAACCGTGACGATAAAGAGCGGGGACGGTCCGAAATACAAGTGTCCTGAATCCGCTGAGAACAAGCTTAAGTCGGCAGACATCACGCTAGGGCGGATCGAGCTAACGATCCAGCATGTGGAGCGCGAGGAGAAGCGCGAGGTGAAAAAAGATCAAACACCTGTACCCCAACGGCGGCCCGCCTGACTCCGTCTTGAAACGGTACCACGCTCTTTACCGCCGCGACGTTCGGCTCGTCAAGGCTTACAACGCTGAGAGCGATGCTCGCAACAACGTCCTTAGCCAGGAATGCGAAGTCGGCGAGTAAAGAATCGATCTCCGACGCGTCGGAGATCATCACGGCTTTGTTCCGCTACCTGCTTCGTCTGCCTGACGGCGAGCCGCCCGACCCGGCGATGCTCGTGACCGCCGTGCCGAACTGGTCGGTCGGCGACGTGATCACGGTCGGCCGCAACAACCAGTTGCGCGTCGTCGCGATCGACGACTTCCCACACGCGGAACTCGTCGAGCACGATCTTCGTTCGATCTTCACCGTCGAGCCGGTTGGCCGTTAAGACGCGATGTAAGTCGCTTGGGGGCCGGCCGGTTGCCGACCCCCAAGCGACCGCGGCCTACGTAGCGGCGATGGACAGTGATGCGGTCGAGTGATACGGACCGAGGAAGGTGACGAGGACGAAGATCCAGGTGAGCGCGGAAGTGCACGCCGGGCGGTTGTTCGTAATCGTCTCGCTGATCGCTCCGGGGGTCGCACAGTTGGCCATGTGCGGCGTCAGCACGGCTGTGCCGAATCCGGTCCGGCTCGACGACCGACCATCCGTTTCCGGTGAGCCCCGTCTCGTCGATCCGGCCGGACGGGCGCCCGATCGTCACGTTGCAGGTCGGCGTCCCCACAGTCACTGTGCCTCCGGGCCACAGCTCGGCGGCCGTGAGCATCGGCCCCCCGTCGCTGTGGCTCGTCATCGTGGTCGTCAGCGTTTGCGGAGAACACGTCGGCGGTGGCGTCACGTTGCTGCAGACGATGTTCGAGTTCGAGTCGAAGCCCGTGACGAACGTGTTCGGCGGGCACGTCTGATTGGCGAGCCCGGGATCTCCGGCTGGCCCCTGCGGCCCCGTCGGACCGGTGTCGCCCTTCGGCCCCTGCGGGCCGGTGGCGCCGGTCGCACCGGTGTCGCCCTTCGGCCCCTGCGGCCCCGTCGCGCCGGTCGCACCGGTGTCGCCTTTCGGCCCCTGCGGCCCCGTCGCGCCGGTCGCACCGGTGTCGCCCTTGGGCCCCTGCGGCCCCACCGGCCCCTGCGGTCCGGCGGGTCCCGCGGTCCGGCCGGGCCGGTGTCGCCCTTGGGTCCTTGAGGTCCTGTCTGGCTCCACCTGATCGGGATCTCCGACGGTCGGCAGCTGTCGCCGCCGCTCGGATCGATCACGCGCAGGTTGCCGACGTTCTTCTGGTAGCAGCCGTTGATGACTCCGTCTGCGCCGGGGATCGCCGCGATCGCGGCGCCGCCGGCGAGAACGGCTCCCACAACCGCGCCGACAAGCAACCAGCGGAGCCGTCCAAATGTGAATCGGTGCATCGCACACCCCTCTCATGCAGGAGGCGGCCGCACACCCCAATTTTGTGGACCCGGCAGACGATGTCACCGGTCGTGAAAACAGTCAAGAGCTACGGCGGGGGCGCAGCCGCTCCGCTACACCAGAGTCGAGGGTTAGTGTCGCTTGCTACCTAGAACGCGATGGCGCTATTTCGGGCGGTCGTCCTTCTGTTTTGGGTACGCGCCGAAGTCGCCGCTCGCCCCGCCTGACGCTGCTTTCAACGTGCTCCCCTGGGCGTGGACCTTCTCCTGCTCGGCACGGTCGGCGGGATCAAGCTGATCGACGTCGCCGTGCCGCCACCAACTCCGGATCTTCTGCAGCAGGCTCACGCGGAGAGCCTAATGCGACGCCGCACGAGGAGCAACCAGCCGATGCTTCAACGGCCTGTCCGTCGCTGAGACGGTCGTGGCTTAGAGATTGCCCGCGGGCGGACGGTCTACGATCGGGGAGTGGCGCTTCGATCCTCGCAGGATCTGCTTGTCTGGCTTGCTGAGGTGTCCGCAGATACTCGTTGCGGAGCGCTGCAGCGAGGGGAATATCTCCTAATGCTCGCTACCGAGGAGGGGAAGTCGCGCAACCCCCAACCCACTCGCCGATTGGCTTTATGAGCTACGCGACGGCGCCATGATCGACTTCGACGATTGGGACACGAGCGCGGCGCGAGGTCCGGACGGTGAACTCTCACGAAAGGATGTCCTCCTGATTAGGAACATCGGCGTCATCGCAGCCTGCCGAGCAGCCTTGAAGTCGACACGAGCGAGATAGTCGTGTGTGCGCGCGTGTCGGGAAGCCTGGTGAATGGATGGCGAGCGGGCACGGGTAGAGAGCCGCTTCAATTCGGCCAGGGAGCCGGAATCGTCCCGTCATTGAACGCGCCTGCGAACGACGGGACACTGGCGGTATGAGTCGTTCGAGGATCTTCGGTGACGCCGCGCTCGCCGCGATCCTGCTGCTGGCCGCAGTGATCTGGGCCGTTCTGTCCGGCGGGGCCGCCGCCGCCTCCGTCCATCGCACGGCCGACCCGAAGCGGATGGTGTTGCGGCTAAGCGATCTGCCCACTGGGTTCGGTCGCGTGAGCGGGCGCTACGTGAACAACGCTCGCGCGGCTTGGGAAACAGTCGGAATCCCACTCGGCGATTACCTGCGCTGGGGACGCATTAACGGCTACGAGGAAACGTTCAGGCGATCGTCAACAGTTGGCCTTACCGAGATTCAGTCGCAGGCGAGCACCTACAAGAGCACCAAGGGTGCCAGCGAGTCGCTGCACGCATCGTTCCGTGCCGCCGATAAAACGAAAGCGGTCAAGCACCTCTCTCTCAACGCTCGCCTCGGATATGAAACGCGCCTCTACAGCTACAGCACCAAGAGCCAAGGATTCAACCTCATCGTCTACGTCGTCGTTTGGAGATACAAGACCGCCAGGGCCGCCGTGATCGGCGGCGGGATCAGCGGGACCGTGCTGCCGGAACGGGTTGTTGCGATAGCGCAGAAGCAGCAGCGGCGAATCGCTGCGGAGCTCGGCTAGCGCGACCCGCAATTACCGCAGCGAGCGTGCGATCACCGTCGAGCCTTTGAGCGAAAACGGGCCCGTGAAACTTTCACGAGTGAGCCGCTCGCTTCGGCCGCCGCGTCCCTGGTGTTGCGGTCGTGACCCGCCCCGGGGAACCGCGTAGCCAGAACTGGCGACGTTACCGAGACCACACGGGGACCACACCAGCAGCGCATTTAGGGGCATGTAAGACAGGGACGCATCGCATGGTTGAGCGAAACCCGCATGGCTGCGACCCCTCTCGTTTCCGGGCAGGGAAGCGCCACGGCGCCGGCTCGACGCCCGGTTCGTACTCCGAGACGACCAACCCGCGCTCGCGGATCCGTCGGGCGAGCTCAGCGTGCGCGGCGGGGTAGTCGCGGTCGATTCCGCAACCAAGTACCGAGACGGTCAGACCGCCGGCCTCGAGCGCGCCGCGATGCGCCTCGCCGTCAACTCCGCGCGCGAGGCCGCTGACGACGACCAGTCCGGCCGCGGCGAGTTCGCGCCCGAGACGGCGCGCGACCTGCGCGCCGTACGCGGAGCACGCGCGGGCACCGACAACTGCAACGGCCGGACGCGCGAGCACCACCTGCTCCTCCGCGCCGCCGCGAACGTAGAGCCGCGGCGGCGGGTCGTAGATAGCGCGCAGAAGCGGCGGCAGTCGCGCACGCTCGATCACGCGAACCTCGTCGCTCACCGATCGAGCTCCCGCGGCGATCGGTACGCGAGCGCCTCCGCTACGTGTTCGGCGGCAACCGCATCCGCTGCGGCGAGCGCGGCGATCGTACGCGCGACGCGGGCGACGCGGGCGCGGCCGCGAGCGGACAGCGGCAGCCGGTCGACCGCGCGTGAGAGCAACTCGTCCGCCTCGCGTGTCCGCGGCGCAGGAGCCTGCGCACGCGCGGCGAGAACGCGCGCACCGACGGGCTCGGAGGCCTCGCCGTTCTGCGACGCGAGCTCGACCGCGCGCGGACGGGGCACCGTGACGACCAGATCGAAGCGATCGAGGAGCGCGCGGGAAAGCTTGTCGCGAAATGCCGCGAGTCTTTGCGGCGAGCACGAGCACTCCGCCGCGGGATCGCCGCGCGCACCGCACGCGCACAGATTCATGGTCGCGACAAGTTGAAAGCGAGCAGGAAAGATCGCGGCGCCGGCCGCGCGCGCGACGGCGACGACTCCGTCCTCGAGCGGCTGGCGCAAGGCCTCGAGCGCCGGGCGCTGGAACTCAGGCATCTCGTCGAGCAGCAAGACGCCGCGGTGCGCGAGCGTCGCCTCGCCCGGACGCGGCCCCTGGCCGCCGCCGATGATCGCGGCCATGGAGGCGCTGTGGTGCGGCGCACGGAACGGAGGGCGGACGATCAGCGGCTGTTCCGGGGAGACAAGGCCGGCTACCGAATGGATGCGTGTCACCTCGAGCGCGTCGCTCGGCTCCAGCGGCGGTAGGACGCCGGGCAGGCGGCGCGCCAGCATCGTCTTCCCTGTCCCGGGCGGCCCGGCGAGCAGCAGATTGTGCCGCCCGGCAGCGGCGATCTCGAGCGCGCGTCTGGCTCGCTCGTGCCCGCGCACCTCGGCCAGATCGGGGAGTTGCACCTCCGGGGCGTGCCCGTTTCGCTGCTCCCACGTCAGCTCTGTCTCGCCTCGCAGGTACGAGACGGCCTCCGCGAGGTGGCGAACCGGAATCGGTTCGACGCCGGCGAGCGCCGCCTCGGCAGCACACGCCTCGGGGCAGATGAGCTTGTCGATCGCCGAGCGCGCAGCGCCCTCCGCGACGGCAAGGACGCCGCCGACGCGGCGCAAGCGACCGTCCAGGCCGAGCTCGCCCACGGCGGCGTGCTCCGTTAGACGCTCTGCGGGAAGCTGCCGCGACGCGGCGAGAATCGCCAGCGCAATCGGCAGGTCGAAACCGGAGCCTTCCTTACGGAGCTGCGCCGGCGCGAGATTGACCGTGATGCGTCGGTTCGGCCACTCAAGCTCCGCCGACGCAACACCGCTGCGGATGCGGTGCTTCGCCTCCTGCACAGCCCGGTCGACGAGACCGACGATCGCGAAGCCGGGAATCCCGGCCTGGATGTGGACCTCGACGTCGACGCGCCGTGGCTCGAGGCCGACGAGCGCGTGCGTGACCGCGCGCGCGAGCATGGCGCCACCGTAGAAGACGACGTGTAACGGCTCTGTGGCGACTAAGCCGCGACTTCTTGCTCTTGCTCTTGTTCGTGCTCTTGCGCGTCCGCGTTCCGAACACTCGGCACGACGAGCAGCACGACGAGCAGCACGGCGCCACTCACGAACCCGGCGCGGAGCAAGGTCGCCCTGGCTCCCAGCGCATTCGCGATCGGACCCGTGAGCGCGTACGAGACAGGCGTGAGCGCGAGTGAGAGCACCCAGTCGAGGCTCGACACGCGGCCGATCATCCGGCCGGGAACGGAGCGCTGCAGGACGGTCGTCCAGACGATCCCGCCGGTCGTCATGCAGCCGATCGAGAAGAAGCTCACGATCATCGCCTGCCACACCGTCTGCACGACCGCGTAGCCGACCAACGAGAACGCGGTTCCCGCCCACGCGAGGTAGACGACCGTCAACGGGCGCCGCGGCAGCCCGAGGTGCCCGCGGAACAAAGCCGCGGCGATCGCTCCGACGCCGCCGGCTGCGAAGACGAGGCCGAGACCTTCGGCGCCGCCGTCCAGCGAGTTTTTGACGACATACGGCATCAACACGTACACCGGGCCGAGGAAAAAGAGGAGCGATAGCGTTAGCGCCCCAAGCGTCGTCCAGAGCCACGTCTGCGAACGCACGTACGCGATTCCATCGGCGATGTCGCGGCCGATCGAGCCGCGCGCACCCAGATCCGGAACGGACCGCGTTCGCATCAGCAAGAAGGCAGTCGCCGAAAATGCGAACGACCCTGCGTCGGCGAGAAACGCCGCCCCTGCGCCGGCGACGGCGATCAGCACGCCGCCGAGGGCCGGCCCGATCAGGCGCACGCAGAGCGGACGGACGAACTGGTCGAGGGAATTCGCCTCGAGCAGCAGGTCGCGCGGGACGACGTCGCGCACGATCCCTGTGAACGACGGCATGAACAGTGCGCTACCGGCTCCGTAGACCGCCACAAGGATGATCAGGTGCCACAGCTCGAGCGTCCCGGTCACCGCGAGCACGCCGATCGCGGCAATCGCGGCGCCCCGGATCCCATCCGAGAGCATCAGCACGAGCCGGCGCTCGAAGCGGTCGCTGATCGCGCCCCCGAGCAGCAAGAGCAGCACCTGCGGGAGCATCCAGGCGACACCGACGACCGCGAGCGCCGTAGGCGCGTTGGAGAGCGTGTACACCTGCCAGGCGATCGCGACGGTGTAAAGACCGTCGCCTAGGAACGACACGGTCATCCCGGTCCAAAGGAGCGCGAAGTCGCGGATCCTTAGGGGTCGGAGGATGCGGATGCGGTTGTGCGGGAGGGCGGTGACGGCCACCTGACGCTCAGGTGGAAGTCTCTCATGTCGTGACAGAAACCTCTACAGGTTTTTCCGCGCGACGAGCACGTCTTCGAAGAACTCGCCGGCCCTGCGGCCCGTGCGGCGGTTGACGTGGCGTCTGAGCCTCGCCTCGAGCCGCAGACCCGCTCGCTCGAGGATCGCCGGGTAGAGGTCGCGCCGGTCGTTCACGACGATCAGCACGGGCGCGCCCGGACTCAAGTACTCCCCGGCGCGGACGAGTACCTCGCTTACGCCTTCGCAGTACGCGGCGATCGCTGCACGGTTCGTCCCCGAGGCCGCGGCGCCGAGCTCGAGCCCACGGAGGTCGTCGAGCCCGAGCAGCTCGTACGCGGTTCGGTGCTGCTCGTGGTAATCGATGAGCCCCGGGTACGGCGGTGACGTCAGGAGGCCGTCGAACGAACGGCCGTAGTCGAGCTCACGAGAGTCCCCGTGGAGCACGGTCGCCTCGCGCCCTTTCGTGCGCGTCTTCGAGAACGCCTTGATGCGCGTGATCGTGTCGAGCGTGTAGCGGCGCAGAAACTGATTCGCGCTCTCGACCGGCCGGCACTCTCGCTTGTGCTTGTGGCACCAGTACGGCTCGAGCTGGGGCTCGCGCGGGAAGTCGAGGTCGAAGTGCGTCGTGCGGCGGGCCGACCTCGCGGCGCGCGCGAGGATGACGCGGAGAACATCGTGGTGTTCGTAGTCGTCGATGCGCTCCCTGAACACAAGCAGCTCGCGCGCAGCCTGCGGCGCGAACCACTCGCGCATGTAACGCGACGGTCGCGTGCTAGTCGTGGGCGCGGACTCGAGGCGCGCCACGGCGTCGCGCAGCTCGCGCTCGAGCACGAAGAGGTTGTAGCGCTGCGTCTTGACACGCATGAGCAGGCAGTTGAAGGCGGCGATGTCGGCGCCGGTCGCGTCGAAGCCCGATTCGAGAGACTGCACGAGCGTCGTGCCCGACCCGGCGAAGGGATCGAGCAAGCGGCCGCCGGGCGCGAGATACCGGTCGAGCAGCGTCTCGACGAGCTGCGGGATGAACTTTCCGAGGTAGGGATGAAGCCTGTGAACGTGCTTCGTCCGCTCGCGCTCGGGCAGGTCGCGTTCGGACCACGAAAGCTCGAGATCGATCTCGGCGTAGAGGGCGTCCTGCGTCGGGGCCACGGCCCCACCCGCTTCGACGCTGCCCTTAGAACGCCTGCGCGAGCCGCTCCAGCTTCGTGCCTCGCTCGACGACCACGTCGAACTGGATCGCGCAGCTTCGGTGCTCCGGATTCGAAGCGAGCCACGCAGCGGCCGCACGCCGCACACGACGAGCCTTCTCGCTCGTGACCATCTCGAGCGGATCGCCGAAGGCCGTTCCCGACTTTCCCTTCACCTCGCAGAAAACGAGCGTGCGGCCGCGGCGGACGACGAGGTCGAGCTCGTACCCGCCGCTCCAGACGTTCTCGCCGAGGATGCGATAGCCGCGCAGGCGGTAGTGCCTACGCGCTCTGAGCTCGCTCGAGTTCCGCATAGCACCTTGCCCTCCAAGAGCGGCGGTGGATCGGGCAGGGGCCGTGGGCGAGGACGACTTTCGAGTGCGCAGGCGTGATGTAGCCCACGTGCGAGGAGAAGCCGTACTGCGGATAGAGCGAGTCCATCCGCCGCATCAGCCGGTCCCGGGTTACCTTCGCGACGATCGAGGCGGCGGCGATCGCGGCGCTCTTCGTGTCGCCGTCGACGACGGCCGTGTGCTCGGGCGCCGAGGGGCCGAGCCGGAAGCCGTCGACGAGACACGCCTCCGCCGGCGGCGTCAGCGTGTGCAGGATCGCCCGCATCGCGTCGAGGTTCGAGCGGTGCAGCCCGCGGCGGTCGATCTCGTCGGCGGGAACGACACGGACGACGATCCGCTCGGCGCAGCCGACGACGCCGCGGTAGAGCTCGTCGCGCTGGTCGGGTGGAACCTGTTTCGAGTCGTTGAGATAGGTGAGCGGCCGGACGCGGTGCTCGCGGAGACACGCGTAATCGAGCAGGACGCCGGCGACAACGAGCGGGCCGGCGAGGGAGCCGCGTCCCGCTTCATCGGTTCCGGCGACGAAGCGCGCGCCGAGCTTTCGATCGAACTTGAGGAGCTTCTGGCCGGTCCGGCGCACGAGGCTCGAGGATACCGCGGCCCTCCGCCGGCGCCTGTGCCGGAAGCGCTACTTCTCTGCGCCTACTTCGGCCGGCTCGGCGTCAGGCGTCTCGGTCTCAGGCGTTTCGCCCTCGAGCGTCTCGGCCTCTGCGGCGGTCTCGTCGACCTCTTCGGGCTCGGGCTCGACGGCCTCGGCCTCCTCCGGCTCTGGGGCGACCGGCTCGGCGACCGCTTTCGTGCGGTCCTGCCGGATCTCGCGAATGCGCGCCTTCTTGCCGACGCGCCCGCGCAGGTAGTAGAGCTTCGCGCGGTTGACGTCGCCGATGGCGCCGACCTCGATCTTCTCGATCTTCGGCGAATGAACCGGGAACGTCCGCTCGACGCCGACACCGAACGACTGCTTGCGCACGGTGAACGTCTCACGCACTCCTGCGCCCTGCCGCTTGATCACGACGCCTTCGAAGACCTGGAGGCGCCGCCGCTCTCCCTCGATCACCTGGAAATGCACGCGCACGGTGTCGCCCGCCTTGAACTGCGGGATGCCGTCACGCAGTTGCGCGCGTTCGAGTTCTTCGATGATCTTGCTCATACGAAAAGGTGCCGAAGCCGGCGGCGAATGGTAGCAACCTGAGCTTCCTACTCGATTCACGCCCGCCGGCAGGGCGGCTTGGCCGCCCTGCTCAGCAACCTTCGCTGAAAGCAACGACCTTCCAATGACAACCAAAGGGCACGCGCGCGAAGCGCGCCTGACCGGTCTACCCGGCCGAAAATGCAAAGCATTTTCGGCCGAAGGATCCGGCTACATCAGCCGGATCCTTTGCGGCGGCCAATAAATCGCGAAGACCTTGCCAATGACGCGGTTGCGCGGCACCGTGCCCCACTTGCGGGAGTCGCAGGACGACTGGCGGTTGTCACCCATCATGAAGTAGTTGTCCTTCGGGATCTTGCGCGCAGGGTAGGACTCGAAATCGCGCCGGTCCTTCTTGACGTAGGGCTCGTTCAGCTTCTTGCCGTTGATGTAGACGAAGCCCTGGCGCTCCTGCCAAACCTCTCCCGGCAGGCCGATGATCCGCTTCACGAACACGCCGGCGGCGCCGCACTTCTCCTCGGCGATGTCCGGCACGTTGAAGACGACGATCTCGCCGCGGCGCGGATCTCGGAAGTGGTAGATGAACCGGTTCGCGAGCACGCGGTCGGAGAAATGCGCGAGGCAGCCGCTGCCACCGGCGCTCGCACAGTGCAGCGTCGGCTCCATCGACGAGGACGGAATCCGATACGGATTCACGACGTACGACTTGATCGCGAACACGATCGCGATCGCACCGACGATCGTCACGATCCAGTCGATGATCGCGCGCCACGGCTGCGGCACGCCGAGCCGGACGAGCGGATTGAACCCGTGCGGCTGCGGCTCGGGCTCCGGCTCAGACTCCGGCAGGGGCTCCGGCTCCGTTCGGTAGGGCCACGACGAGAATTCCGACGGTCTCCACGGCGGTTCTTCGGACGGCGGAGGCGGAGGCTCGTTCGAGGGCGGCGGATGCGGAGGCTCGTACGGGGGCGGCGGCTCGTATGCGGGCGGCGGCTGGTCGTTCACGGGCGTGGTCGAGTTGTCGTCGCGAGGCGTCTCCGGCTCGTCCTGCCGCGGTTCGTCCGTACGGCGACCCTCGTGGTCGAAGAAGTCGCTCACTGGACGCTTCTCTCGCGGCTTTGCGCGCGACGCCACTCGTCGATGCGCTCGTGGTGGCCCGAGAGGAGCACCTCCGGCACGTTCCAGCCGCGGAACTCCGGCGGCCGTGTGTAGTGCGGGTACTCGAGCCCGCCGTCGAGCACCGCGGAGAACGACTCCTGCTCGCCTGATTCCTCGGCGAGCGCGCCCGGCAGCCGCCGCACGATCGCGTCGACGAGCACCATCGCCGGCAGCTCGCCTCCTGACAGGACGTACGGCCCGATCGAAATCGCGTCCGACGCCAGGTGCTGCGGGATGCGCTCGTCGAAGCCCTCGAAGCGCGCGGAAAGCAGGGTCAGCCTCTCTTCTTCGGCGAGCTCCTCCACCACCGCCTGCGTCAACTGCCGCCCCTGCGGTGTCAGCGCGATCACCCGGTGCTCCGGCATGCCGCCGTAGACGGCGTCGAGCGCCGCCGCGACGACGTCGACGCGCAGCACCATTCCCGCGCCGCCGCCGTAAGGCTCGTCGTCGATCTGCCCGGCCCGAAGCGGCGTCGTATCGCGGTAGCCGAAGAGGCGCAGATCGAGCTCACTTCCGAGCACGGTCGCGACCGGCCGTTGCTCGGTCAGCCAGGCGAAGGCATGCGGAATCGGTGTGAAGACGTCGAGCTGCAAAGTCGCAACCAGGTTAGTCGGCCCCGTCAAAGCCGGGTTCCACAACGATTCTGCGTGCCTCGAGGTCGACCTCCCGCACGCAGGCCTCCACGAGCGGCAGCAGCAGGCCGCTGTCCAGTTCCAGCACGTCGTTTGCGACGCCCGGCTCGACGTTCTTGACCTCCCCGAGTCGGGTGCCGTCGGCCGATTCGACGTCCAGGCCGACGAGCTGGAAGACGTAGTACTCGCCAGGCTTCGGCGGCGGCAGCGCGGCGCGGTCGACCTCGAGCTCGGCGCCGCGGGGAGCTTCGCGGTCGAGGCGGACTACCGGCCGGCCTGCGGAGCGCTTCGACTCGACGACTCTTGCCGCCTCGCCAGCAACGTGCAGCGAAGCTCCGACCCTGAAGCGCTTCGGGTCGTCGCTCGCGTCCTCGACGAAGAAGGCGCCGGCGATGCCGTGCGGCTTGCCGACGCGGCCGACCGAGACGCGGTCAGTCAAGGCTCTCGAAATGCTCGGTCGCGTCGCGCCGCGACGGCGGTGTCCGCAGGTTCTGCGCAACGAACTCGTCAGCGCCCGGCCAGCCGGAAGCCTCGATGTCGGCGATCGCGCGCTCGACGTCGAACGGCGTGCGCTTGAACTCGGCGTCCGCCGAGACGACTGCCCAGAACGCGGCGACGTCGTCCTCGTACGGCATGCCGACCGAGCCGGCGTTCACGAAGTTGCCGTGGCGGAACTGCATGTGCGTGTGGCCTGCGACCACGAGGCGCGCCTCGACGCCGGCGAGCGCGTCGTCGAATCGCTCGTCCGGGGAAGCATCCGTGAGGATCGGCCTCAGGTCGTTTCGCGGTGCAGCGTGACAGTAGAGAACGCCGTCCACCTCGACGGTTGTGGGCCAGGAGCGAGCCCAGTCCAGGTCCGCAGCGTCGAGCTTCGACCGCTCCCAGTCGTCGGGCGTGCGATCGCAGTTGCCGCGGACGTACTGCGCGTCGACGCTGCGCACGAGCTCGAGCGTCTCCGCGGGGAGCGGCCCGAGGAAGAGATCGCCGCCGAAGACGATCGCGTCGACGTTCTCGCGCGCGACCTCATCGAGCACGGCCTCGAGCGCGTGCGGCATTCCGTGAACGTCGTAGAGGGCGGCGACTTTCAATCCATGATCTCGAGCACGACGCGTTTGTGCCTGCGTCCTGCCGCCGCGCGGGTCAGTTGTCGCAGCGCCCGCGCGATCCTGCCCTGCCTTCCGATCACCTTGCCGACGTCCTCCTTCGCGACGAACAGCCGCAGGACGACGACGTCGTCACGTCTCCTCGCGCTCGACGCGAACCGCATCCGGATCGTCGACGAGCCGCCGCGCAAGAACTTCCAGCAGCTCAGGCATCAAATGTTCTTGATCTTGAGCAGCTTGCGCACCGACTCGGTCGGCTGCGCGCCCTTGCTCAGCCAGTCCCTCACCTTGTCCTCGTTCAGCTCGATCGTCGACGGATCCGTCTGCGGGTTGTACCGGCCGACGATCTCGATGAACTTGCCGTCACGCGGCGAGCGCGAGTCGGCTGCAACGACGCGGTAGATCGGGTTCTTCTTCGATCCGACTCGCGTCAACCTCAGTTTGACTGCCACTAGAGCTTTTACCTCCTCGATTTCTTCTTCTTGCGTTTGTTTTTGGTCTTGCGTGTCGCGGAAGGCTTCGGCCGCCCCTGCGTCTGAGCCTGCGCCTGCGCGCCGTTCTGCAGCTTCGCGAGATCGGGCATGCCCTTCCCTTTCCCCATCTGCTTCATGACCTTCTCCATCTCCTTGCGCGCGAGGAGGAGCTGGTTCACCTGTTGCACGTCCGTGCCGCTTCCGCGCGCGATGCGCTGCCTGCGCGATCCGTCGATCACGTGCGGCAGCGAGCGCTCGCGCGGCGTCATCGAGAGGACGATCGCCTCGACGCGGGCGAGCTGCTTCTCGTCGACGTCGACATCGCCGAGCTGCTTGCCAAGCCCGGGGATCAGCTTCAGGACGCCCTGGAACGGGCCCATGCGCTTGAGCATCTTCTGCGCGCGGAGGAAGTCGTCGAACGTGAACTGGCCCGCGCGCATCCGCTTCTCCATGTCTTCCTGCTCGTCCGCCTCGACGGCCTGCTCCGCGCGTTCGATCAGCGTCAAAACGTCGCCCATGCCGAGGATCCGCGACGCCATGCGGTCGGGGTGGAACCAGTCGAGCTGGTCGAGCTTCTCGCCGGTGGACGCGAGCTTGATCGGCTTGCCCGTGATCGCCTTGACCGACAGCGCTGCGCCGCCGCGCGCGTCGCCGTCGAGCTTCGTCAGGACGACGCCGTCGAACGCGATCCGCTCCTGGAACGCCTGCGCGACGTTGACCGCTTCCTGGCCGGTCATCGCGTCGAGCACGAGCAGCACGTTGTGCGGCTTCGCCTCGTCGCGCACGCGCGCCAGCTCGTTCATCAGGTCCTCGTCGACGTGGAGCCGGCCGGCGGTGTCGAGGATGACGACGTCGCGCGACTCCTCACGGGCGCGCGCGAGGCCGTCGCGCACCGCCTTCACCGGATCGGCGCGCTCCTCGGCGAAGACGGGGATGTCGATCTGCTTGCCGAGCTGCACGAGCTGCTCGACCGCTGCTGGGCGCTGCAGGTCGGCGGCGACGAGCGCGGGGCTGCGGCCCTCCTTGCGGAGCAGCAGCGCGAGCTTCGCGGCGGTGGTCGTCTTCCCGGAGCCCTGAAGACCGGCGAGCAGGATGACCGTCGGGGGACGGCCTGCGAACGCGAGCTTGGAGCTGCCGGAGCCCATGAGCTCGGTCAGCTCCTCGTGCACGATCTTCACGACCTGCTGGCCCGGCGTCAGGCTCTTCTGGACGTCCTCGCCGACGGTTCGCTCACGGACGCTCTCGACGAACTGCTTCACGATCTGGAAGTTGACGTCCGCCTCGAGCAGCGCGAGGCGGATCTCGCGCATCGCGCGGGAGACCGCTTCGTCGTCGAGCTTGCCGCGCTTGCGCAGGTCGCCGAGGGCGCCCTGCAGGCGCTCTGAGAGCGTGTCGAACACCAGCGGAACAGTGTAGACGCCTAGGCTTTTCCCGCTTTGCGTCTTACACTCGGTGGACATGGCCCATAGGGCCGAATCGCTCGTTCGCAAGACGGTCACCGTCTTGTTCTGCGACGTCACGGGCTTCACGAGCCTCGGCGAACGCATGGACCCCGAGACGATGCGGCGAGTGATGATCCGCTACTTCGACGAGGTGCGTACCGTGCTGGAGCGGCACGGCGGCACGGTCGAGAAGTTCATCGGCGACGCCGTGATGGCCGTGTTCGGCGTCCCCGTCGTCCACGAGGACGACGCGCTCCGGGCCGTCCGCGCCGCGGACGAGATGCGGCGCGCGCTGGCGAAGCTGAACGTCGAGCTCGACGAGCGTTTCGGCGTCCGGCTCGAGGAGCGAATCGGGATCAACACGGGCGAGGTCGTGGTCGGCGACCCGACCACCGAGCAGACGATCGCCACCGGAGACGCCGTCAACGTCGCAGCGCGCCTCCAGCAGGCGGCGCAACCCGGCGAGATCCTCCTCGGCCGGGAGACGCAGCGCCTCGTTGCCGACCGCGTCCGCGCCGGCCCGCTCGAGTCGTTCTCACTGAAAGGCAAGAGCGAGCCGGTCAGCAGCTGGCGCCTCGACGAGGTACGCGCGGGCGCTGAGCGGATCTTCCGGCGTCTCGACTCGCCGCTCGTTGGCCGCGCGACCGAGCGCGACCTCCTGCACGCCGCCTATCGCACCGCGCTGGAGGAGCAGTCGTGCCGCCTCGTGACGGTTTTTGGCGCCGCCGGCGTCGGCAAGACGCGACTTGCGCAAGAGGTGGCGGCCCGTTCGTTCGGCGCAACGGTCGCGCAGGGTCGCTGCCTCTCCTACGGCGAGGGGATCACGTTCTTCCCCGTGACCGAGATCGTGCGGAGCCTCACCGGCCTCGCTGCAGACGACGACGAGAAGGTCGTCCAGGCACGCATCGCACAGCTCCTGCCTCCGGGCGACGAGTCCGCGCTCGCGACCGAGCGGCTCGTCGGGATGCTCAGCGCCGACACGGACGTGCGCGCCGAGGAAGTGTTCTGGGCGGTGCGGAAGCTCCTCGAGGCGGTCGCGCGCTCGCGGCCCCTCGTCCTCGTGCTCGAGGATCTGCACTGGGCCGAGCCGACGCTGCTCGACCTCGTCGAGTACCTCGTCGGCTGGAGCCGCGGCGCGCCGATACTCGTGCTCGCGCTCGCGCGTCCCGACCTGCTCGAGGTGCGCCCCGGCTGGCCCGGCGAGCATCTCTTCCTCGAGCCTCTCGGCGCAGACGAGTTGCACGCGTTGCTCGGGAACCTGCTCGGCACCGCAGAGCTGGACGTGGAGATCGCCCGCCGCATCGAGCACGCCGCCGAGGGAAACCCGCTCTTCGTCGAGGAGCTCGTGCGGATGCTCGTCGACGACGGCGCCCTCGTCCTCGACGACGGACGCTGGGTCGCACGAGATGTCGGCGAGCTGCCGATCCCGCCGTCGATCAATGCGCTGCTGGCCGCGCGGCTCGACGGCCTCGATCCCGAGGAGCAGACGGTGCTGCAGTCGGCATCCGTGATCGGGAAGCAGTTCTGGTGGAGCGCGGTCGCCGAGCTCGCGCCCATAGAGCTGCGCAGCCGCGTCGGCTCGCACCTTCACGCGCTCGTCCGCAAACGCCTGATCTTCCCCGCGGAGTCGACGAGCTTCGCGAACGAGGACTCGTTCCGCTTCGGGCACATCCTCGTCCGCGACGCCGCCTACGCGACGCTGCCGAAGGAGCGGCGCGCCGACCTGCACGAGGGCTTCGCCGACTGGCTCGATCGCAAGGGGACGTACGAGGAGTTCCGCGGCCACCACCTCGAGCGCGCGTACTCCGCGCGCGCAGAGCTCGGCCCGCCGAACGATGAGACTCGCGCGCTCGGCGAGCGCGCCGGCGCGCTCCTCGCCTCGGCCGGCCGGCGCGCCTTCGCGCGCGACGATCTTCCAGCGGCGCGAACGCTGCTCGACCGCGCAACAGGTCTCCTGTCCGACCCCTGCGTGCGAGCCGAGGCGCTGCTCGCGCTCGGTGTCGCCCTCCGCGAAACCGGTGACCTCACAAGGGTCGCCGACGTGTTCGCCGAAGCGCTCGAGCTCGCAGTCTCGCTCGGCGACGAGGGGCTGGCTGCGCTGGTGCGGATCGAACAGTCGTCCCTTCGCTCGATGACTGACACGGACGTCTCGGCGGCTGAGCTCGTTCAGGTCGCAGAACGGGCGATCGAGGTTTTCGAAACGGCCGACGACGACCTCGGGCTCGCAAAGGCTCGGATCCACCTCGCAGAAGTGCATTGGATACGGGGCCGCTGTGAGGAGATGGAAAGCGTCCTCGAGCGAGCGCTTTGTCACGCGGAGGAGGCCAACGCAGAGCGAGAACTTCGCTGGGTTCTCCGGGCCTTGATGCGCGCGGCGCTACTCGGCCCCCGGCGCGTCGAGGACGCGATCCTCCGCTGCCGCGAGCTGCAGGAACGCGCGCGCGATGACGCGGTGCTCTCCGCACAGGGCGATTCGATGCTCGCCGTGCTCGAGGCGATGCGCGGCGACGCGGACGAGGCGCGGCGGCTCTACGGCCGCAGCAAAGCCACGCTCGAGGAGGCCGGAATGAAGATGATGCTCGCGCGCCTGCAGATGTACGCCGGCATGGCCGAGCTGGTGTCGGGCGATCCCGCGGCGGCAGAACGCGAGCTGAAGCTCGGCTACGGCATGCTCGACGAGATGGGCGCTCAGGATCAGCTGTCGACGACGGCGGCTTACCTCGCGCGGGCCCTCGCGCTGCAGCAGCGCTTCGACGAAGCCGACCTCGTGACGCGCGTGAGCGAGACGGCCGCATCCGAAGACGACCTCGCCACGCAGGTGATCTTCCGCGGCGCGAGGGCGCGCGTACTTGCTCGCCGCGACGACGACGCTGCCGTGCGGCTCGTGTGCAACGCGGTGGAGCTGTCGCGCGAGACGGACCTGCTCGGAATCCAGGGCGACGCTCTGATCGACCTCGCCGACGTCCGCACAGTCCTGGGGCAGCCGAAGGAGGCCGCCTCAGCGCTCGCGCGCGCGGCGGCGCTCTACGAGCTGAAGGGCAACGTCGTCTCCGAGGCGAGCGCGCGTGCTGGCGCAGGCGAGCTCGCCGGCGCCTGGCCCGTTTGACCGCGGCTCGCGCGAGGTCCAGACTCCATCGCGCGCGCCACCTCGACGAAAGGAGATCGACATGGGAAGTCAGGAGCCGCGGTGGCTCCACATCGGCGTCGACGACGACCAGGCGATCAAGCTCCTCGAGCAGCTCGCGAAGGACGCGAAGCTCCGCAGCAAACTCGAGGAGAACCCGCGCCGGGTCCTGTTCCGAAAATTCCGGATCGACTTTCCGGGAGCGCCGGATAAGCTCAAGCTGCCGCCCGCCGAAACGATCGCCGCCTACGCCCACGCACTGAGGCAGGACCAGCCTTTCGGCCACGACTTCACCCTCCCGCACGGCATCGCGTTGATGTGGGTCGCGCATGGCAACGGGGCGCCTCCGCCTCCGCCACCGCCTGACGACGATCCGGACTCAGGCGACTGAAGCGAATCGCGTGCCGCGCGTTCGCCGCAGGGCGTGGCTCCTGTTCTTCTGCCACGACGGCACGACGCTGGACATCGAACAGCTGCTCAGCGGGACGCTCGCAAGCGCTCCGCTGAGCCGGCTGTACGCCGTCTCTCCGACGAGCGGCACGGAGCGGCCAATCACGCGAGGCGAGCTCGACGTGTTGCTGGCGGTTTCGTCCATCGAGTGGGCGGACACCGACGAATTCGACTCGGAAGTCGTGGGCGCGCTTGTCGAGAGCGATCTGCTCGTGACGGACGAGCGGGAAGACTTCGACGAGCGACTGCGCGACAGCGGCTGGAACCTGTACGCGGCCGTGTACCACTTCCTCACGCGGTGGCGCGGCAAGGACGTCCGCGACGGCGAAGGCGACGTGGTGCCAACGAACGAGGAGGGCATCCGCGAGTTCCTCCAGCTCCGCGGCTCTCCACCGCCTGCGTTCCGCAAGGCGGACGCACCGACAGCGGTCGTCGACCTGCCCCTTCTTGAACCTGACGGTCGGCTGTACTCCGCGCTCGCCGAGCGGCGAACGACACGCGCCTTCGACCAGTCACAGCCTCTGTCCCTCAGTGAGCTCGGCCTTGTTCTTCACCAGGTGTTCGGATGCCACGGATCCGCAAGCGCAGCCGGCAAGGAGATCGTCACGCTGAAACGCACGAGCCCATCGGCAGGAGGGATGCATCCGATCGAGGCGTTTCCCGTGCTCGCTAACGTCGCCGATGTCGATCCGGGGATCTACCACTACGACGCCGAGCGCCACGCACTCGAGCTGCTCGAGCCGCTCGAGCGCACCGCTGCGACCTCTCTCGCCACGCAGTTCGTCTGCGGGCAGACGTACTTCGGCTCGGCGCATGCCGTCTTTCTGCTCGCCGCGAGATTCGTCAGGAGCAACTGGAAGTACGCGCGCCACCAGAAGGCGTACGCGTCCGTGCTGCTCGACGCAGGGCATCTGAGCCAGACGCTCTACCTCGTCGCAACCGATCGCGGGCTCGGCGCATTCGTCACCGGCGTGATCAACAACGCCGAGATCGACGAGCGGCTCGGGCTTGACGGGATCGACGAGGGCGTCGTCGCGGCGTGCGGCCTGGGGGTTCCGGGCGGTCGGTCGCCGTTCGACCCCGTCTTCGAGCCGTATTCGCCGAACCGCGCCTGATCAGCCGCCGACGAGTGCGCGGGCAAAGTCCTGCGCGTCGAACGGCCGCAGGTCTTCGAGCGCCTCGCCGACGCCGATCAGTTTCACGGGCAGTCCGAGCTCGTAGACGATCGGGATCGCGACGCCGCCCTTGGCGCTGCCGTCGAGCTTCGTCAGCGCGACGCCGGTGACGTCCACCGCTTCCTTGAAGAGGCGCGCCTGCTGCACCGCGTTCTGGCCGGTCGTCGCATCGACGACGAGCAGCGTCTCGTGCGGCGCGCCCTCGGCACGCGACGTGATCACGCGGCGCACCTTCGCCAGCTCGTCCATGAGGTTCGTCTGTGTGTGGAGGCGCCCTGCGGTGTCGACGACGACGACGTCGCGTCCGTCTCGGCGTGCGCGTTCGATCGCGTCGTAAGCCACGGCGGCTGGGTCGCCGCCGCGCTCGCCCTCGACGAACTCGGCGCCGGCGCGTTCGGCCCAGATGCCGAGCTGCTCCTCCGCGGCGGCGCGGAACGTGTCGGCCGCCGCGACGACCACGGAGTGCCCGTGCTCGCGCAGCCTGTACGCGAGCTTGCCGATCGTCGTCGTCTTCCCGGTGCCGTTGACGCCTACGACGAGCACGACGCTCGGCTCGCCGGCAAGCTCGATCCGCGGCGGCTCGCCGAAGAGCTCCGCGACTTCCGCAGCGAGCGCCTCGTTCAGGTCGCCGACGTCGCCGCGTGCCTCGAGCCGGCGAACGAGCTCTGCAGTCGCGGGCACGCCCACGTCGCCGGCGATCAGCGCCTCCTCGAGCCGCTCCCAGGACGTCGGTGTCACCGGGATCGAACGCCGCGGCGGCGAGCTCCTCGGTGAGCGCGCGCCGGCTCCGTCCGAGGGAGTCCCGCAGGCGCGAGAAAAGCCCGGAGCGCTGCTCCTCGCTCTCCGCGTCGGGACGCCCGTCGCCGAGCAGCTCTCCCCAGGTGCGTGCCACGGGGCGGAACGTTAGCCGTGCTTGGTAGGAGTGCCGTCGCGGAATAGGCTTGGAGCAATGACCGCTTGCCGGGAATGCGGCAGCACGGTCGCGGACACGTTTCGCTTCTGTCCGTGGTGTGCCGCGCCGCAGCGGCGCAAGCTCGTCGAGTTCTTCCGGCCGCATCCGCGTGATGCGGACAAGGCGTTACGGGTCTCGCGCTATTTGACCGAGGATCCGCACGTCCGCTTCAGCGTGTGGGATGAAAGCGGCGTCGCAACCGCGGCGATCTCGCTCGACGAGGGAGAGGCGCAGCGGCTTGCGCGGTTCCTCGAGCGTCCGGTCGCGCGTTCGCTGCGGGACAAGCTGGCGGCGCTCGTCCGCTAAGAAAACGAGTGTCCTGGCCGGACATGGCCCGAGTCCTGGACTCGAGTGATGTCCGACCGAGCGATGAGCGCGCCTGACCTGACGAGCCCCCGCCGCCGGTGACATCGATGGGGAGTCCCGGCGAGACGTGGCCATAGTCCTGGACGCGGGTCACGTCCGGTTGAGCCAACACGTCGCTGTTCGAGCGGATCAGGAGGCGAGTGCCGCGGCGTCCTCGCGGGGGAGTCGCCGCGAGACGATCTGCGAGACGCCGTCTTCGCCCATCGTGACGCCGTAGAGGACATCTGCCGCCTCCATCGTGCGCTTCTGATGCGTGACGACGATGAATTGCGCGCGATCGGCGTAGCGTCGGAGCAGCTCGACAAAGCGGCCGATGTTCGTGTCGTCGAGCGCCGCCTCGACCTCGTCGAGGAGGTAGAACGGGCACGGCCTCGCGAGGAAGAGCGCGAACAGGAAGGCGATCGCGCCGAGTGACTTCTCGCCGCCTGAGAGCAGCGAGAGCCGCGTGACGCGTTTGCCGGCCGGGCGCAGTTCGATCTCGACGCCGGGCTCCTGATCCTCGTCCTCCGGATCGGGCTCGGTCAAGCACAGCCGTCCCTCGCCGCCGGGGAAGAGGGTCGCGGCGACCTCCGTGAAGTTCGCCTGCACCGACGCGAACGTCTCCTCGAAGCGCCGCTCAACGGTCTCGATGAGGTCGCGCCTCAGCTTCTCGAGCTCCTCGAGGGAGGCTTCGAGATCCGCGCGCTGCGTCGACAGCTCGGTCAGCCGCTCCTTCTCGGCCTCGTACTCCTCCTTCGCGAGCGGATTCACACGACCGAGCGCTTCGCGCCGCCGCTCGAGCCGCTCGAGCTTCACGCCGAGCTCTTCGCGGTCGTCGCCCTCTGCAGGCTCCGCGCCTGCCTGCTCGAGCCGGCGTCGAGCCTCGTCGGCCTCCGCCCCGAGCCTCGCGAGCTCGACGTCGATCGTGCTCGCGCGCTGGCCGTGCTCGGACTGCTCGCGTCGCAGCTCGGCCTCACCGGCGCCGAGCCGGCGAAGCTCGGCCGCCAGCTCACCCGACTTCGCGCCGCCGACGTCGGCCCGGGCGCGGAGCGGCGCTTCGAACCGGCTCGCGTCGACATCGAGACAAGAGCACAGGCGCTCTGCGACCGCCACCAGGCGGGCGATCCGTGGATCCGGCTCTGCCGAATATGCGTCGGCCGGGATCGGCGCCTGCGCGCGGGCGCGGAGCTCGTCGAGCTCGGCGGCAAGCGCGCGCCGGCGGGCCTCGAGCTCCAGCAGAACGGCCTCCGCCGTCTCGCCCGAGAACCAGAGCTCGCCGCGCTGCGGGTCGTAGCCGAATCCCTCCGGTGTCACCGCCGGAACGCTGGACGAGAGCAGCTGCTCCTTCGGCACGACGGGCAACTCGGGCTCCCGTGCCTCGACGAGAACAGTGAGCGAGCCGAGACCCGCGGCCCGGGCGCGTTCGAGCAACGCGAACGCCGAACGCACGTCATCTGCGACGAGCGCGGATGCACGTTGGCGCAGCGCCGCCGCGACCGCACGCTCCATCCCCGGCTCGACGTCGAGGAGCGACAGGGCAAGCCGTTCGCCTTGCTCGGCGAGGGCCCGCGCCGCCGGCGGCAAGCCCTCGCGCTCCGCGAGCGACCGCTCGAGCGCTGTGAGCCGCTCCTCGAGGAGACGGACGCGCTCGGCCAGCGCCTCCCGCTCGGCGCGCACACGCTCGTCGAGGACGCGGCGCGGTCGCTCGAGATCGGCGCGGAGTCGCGCGAGCAACCCATCGGCGGCTTCGCGACGCAGCGCCACTCGCTCGCGAGCACTGCGCAACCGGTAGAGCGCCGCGGTCGCCTCCTCTCGCTTGCCCGCGGCATCCGCGAGCTCGTCTTCGACGCGGTTCCGCTCTTCGAGCAGCGCCTCGAGCTTCGTCTCAACGTCGCGGCGTGCGAGCGCGACCGCCTGACCACGCTCGTCCGCCTCCGCGCGCCGCTCGTCGAGCGCGGCGAGGTCGAGCTGCGCGATTCGCGCGCGGAGACGAGCGAGCTCGCCGATCAGCTTCTCGGCGCGCTCCGCCGCGGACGCCTGCAGCGCGAGCGGACGGAGCCGCTTGCGCACCTCCTCCTCGACGTCGCGCGCGCGCTCCGCCTGCGTTGCGACGCGGGCGAGCTTCAGCTCGGCCCGGTGGCGCCGCGCCTTGAACTTGCCGAGCCCCGCCGCCTCCTCCAGCAACACGCGGCGCTCCGACGCCTTCGAGCCGAGGATCTCCTCGACCTTGCCTTGGCCGATGATCGAGTGCATCCCGCCGCCGAGGCCGACGTCGGCGAGCAGCTCGACGAGGTCGAGCCGGCGGACGGGCGACTTGTTGACGATGTACTGGCCCTCTCCGCCCCGGTGGAGCCGCCGTGCGATGGACACCTCCGACCATTCGAACGGGCCGTCGCCGGCCTGGTTGTCGAACAGGAGCTCAACCTCGCAGTGATCGGCGCTCTTGCGGCTCTTCGAGCCCGCGAAGAGGACGTCGTCCGGCTTTTCGGCCCTCAGCTCATGCGGCGCGAGCGACCCCGCGGCCCAGACCATCGCGTCGGCCACGTTCGACTTGCCGGAGCCGTTCGGCCCGACGACGACCGCGACGCCCGGCTCGAGAGTGATCTCGACGGGGTCCGGAAACGACTTGAAGCCGCGCAGCTTGATCGCACGGAGGTGCACGCGCCCCGGAGGCTAGCCGCCCGGACGGACAGCGGTGTACGCTGCGCCCGTGAACGAGGAAGTGGCCGTCGTGAGGGTCGTGGCCGACGAGACCGAGGCCGAGCTCGTTTGCGGTCTCTTGCGCTCGGCCGGGATCGAGTGCGGCTACCGCGACACGGAGGCAATCGACTCGCCGCTCGAGGACTTCACCGCGGCAGGGCAGCGCGAGATCCTCGTGCACCCGGCCGACCTCGAAGCCGCGCGAGAACTGCTCAGCGAAGCCGAGCGCTCGGCGTCCTGACGACTACGTAGCGGCGGCCGTCGCCTGACGTTCGGCTTCGAGCTTCAAGTGCCCTAGGCCTGAGTCGGTGGCCTCCTGCAGCGTCTTCGTCAGCCAACGGTGGAAGAGCCGGACCGGGAGTCCGTCCCACGACTCGGCCGTTCTGACGAGCGTCCCGCCGTCGTGGGGCTCGAACTCGTAGACGTCGACTGCTTTGATGCCGAACGTCTTCCCCGTCCAGTCGATCCGGCGGGGCGGATCGACCGTCTGGAGGGTCGACGTGATCGTTCCCGGCCCGGCCTTCCAGCGGAACCGCGTACCCGGCGCAAGCGGCCCCTCGAGCGACACGGACTTGACGTCGGGGTTCCAGCTGGGCCAGTTGGCGATGTCCGTGAGGACGCGCCAGACGATCTCCGGTGGCGCCGCGATCTCGATCTCGCCGCGCGCGACGGCCGGAGCGGCGGCGTCGATCTCCACTAGTCCGCAGGCTCCGGCGCGAGGCCAAGCGCCTCCAGCGCCTGCTGAGCCGCCTCCTGCTCCGCAGCCTTCTTGGACGCGCCGCTCCCGACTCCGAGTTGCTCGCCGTCGATCAGCGCGGCGCACGTGAACCGCCGCTCGTGCGGCGGTCCCTCGATCTCGAGGATCTCGTACTTGACCGAGCGCGCATCGCGGGCGAGCGCCTCCTGCAACTCGGTCTTGTGATCGACGAAGGTCGTCAGCGCATAGTCGATCCTGTCGGCGAACGAGTCGACCACAGCCTTCTCGATCTTCTCGAATCCGTGCTCGAGGAAGAGCGCGCCGAGAGCTGCCTCCAGCAACGCTGCGAGCACGTTCCGGTTGCGAACCAGCCGCTCGAGCTCATCCTCGGGCAGCTCGTTCGTGCCGCGTTCCCGGAGTGGCCGGCCGAGGTCGAGCTCTCGCGCGACGACCGCGCAGCTCTGGCGTGAGACAACGTGCGAGCGGATCTTCGCGAGCCGCCCCTCGGAGAAGTCCGGATGCGCGTCGTAGAGGGAGTGCGCAACGGCGAGCTCGAGCACGCTGTCCCCGAGGAACTCCAGGCGCTCGTACGAAAGCGTGCGATCCGGCGCCCACGATGAGTGCGTGAAGACCCGGTCCGCGCGACGCTTCGGGAGATCGTCGATCAGCTGAGCGAGCGAGCCGGCGCCCCGCTTCTGCCCGCGGCTATTGGTGCGAGGTGACGTAATCGACCGCCTGGCCGACCGTCGTGATCTTCTGCGCGTCGTCGTCCGAGATCTTGATGCCGAACTGATCCTCGAGCTCCATGATCAGCTCGACCAAGTCGAGCGAGTCGGCGTCGAGATCCTCCTGGAACGACGCCTCCGGCGTGACCTCGCTCTCGTCCACGCCGAGCTGCTCGGCCAGGACCTCCTTCACTCGTTCGTAGACTTCTTCACGGGACGCGGCCATCTCATCTCTCCCTGGTCGGAGCGTGCGCAGTTAAGAGCGCGCCGATGCTACACGGTCGGGCAGACGCTCGCCAAGGCGCTCGACGACTCGGTGCTCGACTCCTCTCGCCGCGAGCCGGATCGCGTTGGCGACAGCGCGGCTGGAGGAGTTCCCGTGGGCGACGACCGAGAGGCCCCTGAGCCCCAGCAGGTAGGCGCCTCCGTAGGTGTCCGGGTCGAGGCGTGTGCGCATGCGGCGCGCCGCGGGCCTGATGAGGAGGCCGCCCAGCTTGCCCCGCGCGGTCGAGCCGATCTCCTGGCGCAGCTCGTCGAGCAGCTCGCTGATCGTCCCCTCGAGGAGCTTCAGCGCGACGTTGCCCGTGAACCCATCCGTGACGACGACATCGGCCGCCCCGCGGAGTAGATCGCGCGCCTCCGTGTTCCCGAGGAAGTTGAGGCCGCTCGCGGCAAGCGCCTCGTGCGCCTCGAGCGTCAACTGGTTGCCCTTCTCAGGCTCCTCGCCGATCGAGAGCAGGCGGACCTCGGGGTTCGCCACCTCGAGGATCTCCTCTGCAAAGACCGAGCCCATGTGCCCGAACTGGACGAGATGCTCCGCGCGGTTGTCGGCGTTCGCTCCGGAGTCGATGAGAACCGAGGGCCGGAACCGTGCCGGAATGACGACGGCGATCGCCGGACGAAGGACGCCCGGGAGCCGGCGAATGTGGAGCAGCCCCGCTGCAAGCATCGCGCCCGTGTTCCCCGCCGAGACGACCGCGTCGGCCTCGCCGGCGCCGACGGCGCGACACGCTGCGACGAGGCTCGAGTCCGGCTTCGCACGCACGGCGTCCGCAGGCTTCTCATGCATCGCGATCTCCTCGGTCGCGGGGACGAGCTCGAGGCCGTGGGCGTCGAGCGTAGACGGGCCGAAGAGAACGACTTCGATGCCCTCGCGCGAGGCCTCGAGCGCCCCCGCGATCACCTCGACCGAGCCGCGGTCGCCGCCCAAGGCATCGACCGCTATTCGGGCCATTACGGCGCCGGTGCGGTCAGCGGCTCGACGTCACGGCCCTTGTACGTCTTGCAGTTCGGGCACACGTGATGCGGCCGCTTGGGCCGGTGGCAGACCGGACATTCGTTCACGCGCGGGGCTTCCAGACGATGTGTCGCCCGGCGCTTGTCGCGGCGTGACTTCGACGTTTTTTTCTTCGGGACTGCCATCGGCGCGCCAGTCTAGCTAACATCTCCGCGGGCCTTCGGGCTCGCTTATGACGCGCCTCTAGATCGATACCGGTTCTTTTCCTTTCGATCAGGAGGTCTGCGCATGCGCGGCGGCACCGTTGTCGCGACGAACATCACGAAGGAGCACGGCACGACGGTTGTCCTCGACCGGCTGTCGCTCACGGTTCCGCCGTGCGCGCGCATCGGCGTCGTGGGGCCGAACGGGAGCGGCAAGTCGACGCTGCTGCGCATCCTCTCGGGCGTGGAGGAGCCGACTGCCGGCCGCGTCGAGCGCTTCGGCACGACGGCGTATTTGCCGCAGGAGCCGGAGCGGCGGACCGGCGAGACGCTGCTCGGATTCCTTGCCCGCCGGACGGGTGTCGCGGACGCCGAGGCTCGGATGGACGCGGGAAGCGACGACTACCACGACGCGCTCGAGCGGTTCCTCGCAGTCGGCGGCGCGGATCTCGAACCGCGGGCGCGCAAGGTGTGCGCGCGGCTCGGCATCGTCGTCCCGCTGGACGCGGAGCTTCCGACCCTCTCAGGCGGCGAGGCCGCACGCGTGTCGCTCGCGGCACTCCTGCTCTCGCGGGTGGATGTCCTCTGCCTCGACGAGCCGACGAACGACCTCGACTTCGACGGGCTCGAGCGGCTCGAGCGCTTCGTCCAGGGCTATGTCGGCTCGGTCGTGCTGGTGTCTCACGACCGGGAGTTCCTCGACCGCACGGTCACGCGGATCGTCGCGTTCGAGGCGGAGACGCGCAAGGTGACGGAGCACACCGGTACCTACTCGGACCATGTGCGCGAGCGAGCACTCGCCCTTGCGCGGCAGGAGCGTATCGTACGCGGAGTTCGTCGACGAGCGTGACCGCTTCGGAACGCTGCTCGGCGTGCGGCGTGAGCAGGCGCGCCACGGCGTCCATATCGGCCAGCGCGAGACGCAGGCGCTCAAGTCAAAGGTTGCGCAGGCAAAGCGCCGACTCGAACGGCTCGAAGAAGTCGACAAGCCGTGGCGCCCGTGGCGGCTGGAGCTCGAGCTCGCGCCGGACGCACGCAGCGGCGACGTGGTGGCCCGCCTTGCCGGAGCCGTCATCGAGCGCGGCGGCTTCCGGCTGGGCCCGATCGAGCTGGACGTGGGCTGGGGCGACCGCATTGCGATCGTCGGGCGAAACGGCTCCGGTAAGACGACGCTGCTCCGCGCCCTTGTGGGAGAGCTGCCGCTTGCGCGCGGCGAGCGGACGATCGGAAAAGGCGTCGTGTTCGGCGAGCTCGACCAGCGCCGCGACCTCTTCTCGAGCGACGAACCGCTGCTCGAACGTTTTCGCCGCGAGTCGAGCCTTGCGCCCGCCGAAGCGCGGACGTTGCTCGCGAAGTTCGGCATCCGCGGCGAGGACGCACTGCGTCCGTCGCGGTCGCTGTCGCCGGGCGAGCGGAGCCGCGCGGTACTCGCGTCGCTTCAGGCACGCGGCGTCAATTGCCTGATCCTCGACGAGCCTACGAACCATCTCGACCTCGAGGCGATCGAGCAGCTCGAGATGGCACTCGCGGATTACGCGGGAACGGTGCTACTCGTGACGCACGACCGGCGCTTCCTCGATCGCTTCGCGCCAACGCGAACGATGACGCTCTAGCCGAGCTTGTCGCGAATTTCCGCGAGCACGGCCCAGCGCGGATCGACGTGCTCTTCCTCGTGCTCGTGCGGCTCGACGTTCAGGTCTTTGCCGCACATCGGGCAAAGGCCCTTGCAGTCGGGCATGCACAGGATCTGCTCCGGGAGCGCCAGCGCGATCGCATCGCGCGCCCACGCGTCGAGCGCGAGGACGTCATCGGTGAGGTACGGCGTGCGCAGCTCGTCGCTGCCCTCCGGGTTCGTCGCCTGATACTCGCGGGCGTCAATAGGGATCTCGACGACGGCGTCCGCGAGGCAGCGGTAGCACGGACCGTGCAGTCTGGCGTGGAAGCGAAGCTGGAAGACGGTGCCAGTGCTCGCGCGCGTGATCACCAGCTCGGCGGGCACGGTGTCCGGGACCGCCAGGTAGCGCTGGCCGCCGTACTCGAGCGGCGTCAGGTCGAGCTGGACCTCGTCGCGGAACTCCTCGCCGGAGCGCAGCCGCGCGCTGCGCAGGTTGAACGTCTTCATGGGATCGAGCGTAGCGCCCGCGTGGGTTCTTACAGCCAGCGCCGGCGCTGCGACTCGTGCGGCCGGGAGTCCCGCCCGAAGGCCAGGGCAAGAGGAAAGAACGCGAGGATGGCGATGACGGCCAGCAACCACATGTCGTTAGCTTGCCTGCGCAGGGTTCATTAGCACAAATCGATGTTATGATCTCTTTGATTATGGATACTGATCGTCTACTCGGCATCGAACTGCGGCACCTCGTGGCTCTCCAGGCCATCGCCGAGCACGGCTCGTTCGGCCGTGCCGCGAAGGCTCTGGGCTACACGCAGTCGGCGATCAGCCAGCAGATGGCTGCGCTCGAGCGCGCCGTCGGCGAGAAGCTGATCGAGCGGCCGGGTGGCCCGCGGGCCGTGTCGCTGACCGAAGCCGGCGAGCTGCTGCTCAGGCATGCCGAGGCGATCGTGGCCCGGATGAAGGCTGCGCAGGCCGATCTAGCGGCGTTTGCCGAGGGCGAGGCCGGTCCGCTCCGCGTCGGCACCTACCAGAGCGTCAGCGCGCGCCTCGTCCCCGTACTCGTCCGCCGCTTCAAGGAGCAGTTCCCGAAGGTGGACGTGCAGCTCTCGGAGTCCGCGATCGACGAGGAGCTCGAGGCGCGGCTCGAGCGCGGCGAGGTCGACCTCTCGTTCGTGATGCTGCCTATCCACGAGGCGCCGCTCGAGGCCGCGCAGCTGCTCGTCGATCCCTACGTGCTGATCGTTCCCGCAGGCTCGCCGCTCGCGGGGCGTGCAAAGCCGCCGTCGCTGCGCGAGATCGCGAAGCAGCCGCTGATCGGCTACCGGCAGTGCCGGAGCAACGAGGCGGTCGAGACGGCGATTCGCCGCGCAGGCGCCGAGCCGCGCTTCGTCTTTCGCTCGGACGACAACGGCACCGTGCAAGGCCTCGTCGGCGCGGACGTCGGCGTCGCGCTCGTCCCGCGGCTGACGTTGCAGCCGACCGACGGCAGCGTCGAGACGATCGAGATGGGAGAGCTGCTGCCGCCGCGGCTCATCGGCATCGCGTGGCACCGCGATCGGTACCGCACACCCGCCGCGCGCGCGTTCGTCGAAATGGCGCAGACGCTCTGCGCCGATGACGCCACTCAGCTCGCCGCGTAGTCGCTAGTACGGTTGCTCGTCGTCGGTGGCGCCGACGCCGGCGACGACGGATTCCTGCGAGCGTTCCTGCAAGCGCTCGCGTCCGCGCTTGACCGCGCCGAGGAACTTGTCGAGGTTGACCTCGAGCGTCGAGAGGATGCCGTCCGCCCAGTCCTCCATCTCGAGCTTGGTCTCCCGCGCCTGCCGGCGCGCGTCGTCGACGATGTCCTGCGCCTGCTTTTCGGCGAGCTTCACGATCTCGGTCTGCGACGCCTCGCGAACGGCCTGCTCGCGCGCCTCCTGCAACAGCCGGTCACATTCCCGCTTGGCCTCGGCAAGCATCTCCTGGCGCTCCTTCACGATCCAACGCGCCTGCTTGATCTCCTCGGGGATCGTCGCGCGCATCTGGTCGAGGATGTCGTAGATCTCCTCGCGGTCGATGCGCACCTGGTCGGTGAGCGGCACGGCCTTCGCCTGGTGCACGAGGTCGTCGAGCTTGTCGATCAGTACGAGAACGTCCATGGGCGCAGTCTAATCAGTCGGGTTCTCGGGAGTGCCCGGTCGGCCGCCGGGATGGAGCTCGCGGAAGCGCTGCGCGACAGCGGCCGGGACGAGCGCGTCCACGTTGCCACCGAACGCTGCGATCTCCTTGACGCCGCTCGACGAGACGAAGGAGACGCTGGGGCTCGCCATGACGTAAACGGTCTCGATGTCGGGAGCGAGCGTTCGGTTGAGCTGGTTCATCTGGAACTCCCACTCGAAATCGGAGATCACCCGCAGGCCTTTCACGATCGCCTTCGCGCCCCACTTCTTCGCGAAGTCGACCACGAGGACGGCGAAGACGTCCACCTCCACGTTGTCGATGCCCGCGAGCGCCTCCTGCAGGAAGGCGACGCGTTCCTCGAGCGTGAACATCGGCGCCTTGTGGCGCGGCTCGTTGACTACGCCGATGACAACTCGATCGAAGATCGACGACGCCCGCCTGATGACGTCGATGTGCCCGTTCGTGACGGGGTCGTAGGTGCCGGGACAGATGGCGGTGATCAACGGTTGAAGAGCGTAATGCGCGCGGCACCGTAGCGGCGTGACGTTCGTTGCTCGAGCGGCAGCTCCGGCTCGGTCTTGGCTCCGGTTTCGAGGACGAGCAGGCCTCCCTCCGCGAGCAGCCGCGGCAGGTAGCGCGCCAGCTGCGGCTCGAGCGCGGCGTACTCGTCGTACGGCGGATCGCAGAAGATCAGGTCGAACGTGCGCGTATCTGCGGCGAGGAAACGCGAGACGTCGTTGCAGACGACCTGCGCGCCGGTGAGGCGGAGCTTCTCGAGGTTTCGGTCGATCACACGGCAGGCGTCGCCGTGCGACTCGACGAAGACCGCGCGCTCGGCGCCGCGCGAGAGCGCTTCGATCCCCATCGCGCCCGAGCCGGCGAAGAGGTCGAGCGCAACCGCTTCAGGCACCCAAGCCTGCACGAGGTTGAAGACGTTCTCGCGCACGCGGTCGGAGGTCGGCCGCGTCGCGAGCCCTTTCGGGGCGTCGATCCGGTGGCCCTTGCGCGAGCCGGCGATGATCCGCATCAGCCTGCTGTGTCCGCGTCCGCGAACCGCGCGTCGACCTCGTCATCGATAGGGCCGTGCAGGTCGACGAGCGCTCGCGCCGCCTCGCGGGCCCGCTCGAGCAGCGGGCGGTCAGCCCTCAGATGCGTGAACTTCAGGTCCGAGAGCCCGGACTGGCGCGTGCCGAGGAGCTGCCCTTCTCCGCGGATCTCCAGGTCTTTCTCGGCGAGGACGAAGCCGTCCGTCGTCGAGACGAGGGCGTCCAGCCGCTCCTTGGCGGAATCCGTGAGCTGGTCCTGCGGCCGCGAGATCAGCAAGCAGTACGACTGCTCGGCGCCGCGGCCGACTCGGCCGCGCAACTGGTGCAGCGTCGCGAGGCCGAAGCGATCGGCCTCCTGCACGATCATGATCGTCGCGTTCGGGACGTCGACGCCGACCTCGATCACAGTCGTCGCGACGAGCACATCCAGCTCGCGCTCTTTGAACTGCGCCATCAGCTCGCGTCGCTCAGACGGCCGCAGCCGCCCGTGCAGCAGACCAACGCGATATCCCTTGAGCTCGCCGCGACGGAGCCGCTCGGCTTCCACTTCGGCCGGTCGCGCGACAGACGTCTCCGACTCCTCGATCAGCGGGCACACGACGTACGCCTGCCGCCCGGCGTCGAGGTGCCGGCGCAAGCGCATGTACGCCTCCGACGATCGTTCCGCGGTGATGCGGCTCGTGACAATCGGCTTGCGTTCGGCCGGCGGCTTCGCGATCTCCGTCACCGAGAGATCGCCGTAAACCGTCAGAGCGAGTGTTCGCGGGATCGGCGTCGCCGTCATGTGCAACACGTGAGGCGAACGACCTTCGACGAGCGCCTCCCGCTGCTCGACGCCGAAGCGATGCTGCTCGTCGATCACGGCCACGGCGAGCCGCGGCAGCTCGACGCCGTCCTGAATCAGCGCGTGCGTGCCCACCACGAGCTCCGCGTCGGGATCGCTCTTGACCGACCCAGTCAGCAGTGCGACACGGACGCCGAGCTGCGTGCACAGAGCTTCGATCGTGAGAAAGTGTTGCTCCGCAAGCGTCTCGGTCGGCGCCATCAGCGCACCCTGGCGCTCTCTCTCGACGGCGCGCAGCAACGCGTAGAGCGCGACGACCGTCTTGCCCGAGCCCACGTCGCCCTGCAGGAGCCGCTGCATCGGCACCGTGCCGGCAAGGTCGGCGTCGATCTCCGCGATCGCGCGCTCCTGGTGCTCGGTCAGCTCGAACGGAAGTGCGGCACGGTAGCGCGTGAGCAACTCTCCCGGCTCGCCGAGCGCGGGCGCGACCGTCGTCTCGCGCGCACGCACGGAGCGCGCGATCCCGAGCTGTAGAACGAGCAGTTCCTCGAACGCGAGACGCGCGCGTCCGCGCTCAGCCTCCTCGAGTGAGCGCGGCCGGTGCAGCGCATGGAGTGCGTCGACCTTCGACGGGAGGCGCTCCTGCTGCCTGAGGGCCGCGGGCAAGGGATCGCCAACATCACGCGGGAGCGCGGCGAGCACGAGCTCTCGGAGCTTCTTCGGGGTCACGTCCTCGCCAGCGGGATAGACGGGGACGAGATCCGCGTGCTCGGACGCGGGTTCGTGCGTCCGCACCGCGAACGTGCCGCGCCGGACCGAGCCGATCAACCGCAGCCGCACTCCCGGCCGGAGCTGCTCCGCGACCCACGGCTGGTTGAACCACGTCGCGCGGATCTGACCCGACTCGTCCGAGACGATCGCCTCGACTATCGAGAGGCGGCGTCGCGGACTTCGCTTCGACACGCGACCCACCGTCGCCTCGATCGACACCTCCTCGCCTTCGCCGATGAGGCCCGAGATCGGGCTGGCGCCGACGTAGCGGAACGGCGCGTGCTCGAGCAGGTCGCGGACGGTGCGCAGGCCGAGCTTCGCGAGCCGCGCGCGGATCGTCTTCCCGACGCCGGGCAGCGCGTCGACGGGCCGTCCGAGATCGGCAGGACGGCAACGCGGCGGCGGCCATGTCGCCAGCGCCTCCAGGCCGGCAAAGCCAGGCGGCCGCGTCCTTTTCACGGTCGCGGACAGAGGCCCGAGTATGCGCTAAGGCGCGCGGAGCCGGACGACCGCGTCGACGCCGCCGGTGTCCGCAGGGAGCAGCTCGATCTCGCCCTCGTCGACCGCGACGAGCCGGCGCGCGATTGTCAGCCCGAGGCCCGATCCCTCGCCTTGCCCTGCGCGCCAGAAGCGGTCGAACGCACGCGCCCTTCGCTCCGCCGTCAGGCCCGGGCCCTCGTCAACGACGTGCAGCTCGGCCCAGCCGTCGCGACGCATCGTCGTGACGTGGATCCCCGCGCCCTGAGGCGAAGCCTCGAGCGCGTTCGCGAGGAGATTGTCGAGCACCTGCTCCGCACGGCCCGCCGCCGCCCACGCAACCACTGCCGTGCCTCCCGTGTCGATCGACACCTCGCGTTCGTCGCCAAGCGCGCTCCACGCGTCGGCACGTGCCGCGGCCAGCGCGGTGAGGTCGAGAGGGCCCGCGGGCTCGACGTCCTCCTGCGCGTGCGCCAGGGCAAGCAGTTCGGAGACGAGACGCGTGAGCCGTTCGGTCTCGGCGACGGCTGCGGCGAGCGACTCGCGCCCATCCGGCGCCACGTCCCGCTCGAGGTTCTCGAGACGCAGGCGCAGCGCCGTCAGCGGCGTCCGCAGCTGATGCGATGCGTCGGCGACGAACTCCTGTTGCGACGTGAGCAGAGCTTCGAGCTTCGCGGCGGTCTCGTTCAGGGTCCGCGCGAGGCGCCGGACTTCCTCAGGGCCTTCCTGCTCGGGCGCCCGGGAGTCGAGGTCTCCTTCGCCGATCCGCTCCGCGGCCTTTTCGACACGGCGCAGGGGTCGCACGAGCGAGCGCGACAGCATCAGGCCGACGATCGCCGCCGCGGCGAGCACGATTGCGGCGACAGCCGCCAGCGCCAGCCAGTAGCGATAGATGTGCCGGTCGGTCGGCGCCGTCGGATAGGTGATGCGCACACTGCCAAGCAGCCGACCGTTCGAGACGATCGGCGTCGTGAGCGACAAGCCCTGCACTCGCTCGAACTCGTTCTCGCCGCGGGCGGAGTCCGCGATCACGCGGCCCGAGCGGTCGAAGATCACGAGCCGGCTGTCCGTCGCCTCGGCATAGCGCGAGACGGCGGCGAGCACCTGTGCGTCGTGCGCCCGACCGTGCTCGAGAGCGTCCTCCGAGAGAGAGCCGGCGGCGAGCGCATCGTGCTCGACCTTCGTCCGCAGGTCCTGTCTCTGATTGTGGGAGTTGAGGATCCCGAGCGGCACCTCGAGCGCGACCAGCACGACCAGCGTCAGCGCGAGGTAGCTGAGCAGCAGCCGGCGGGTCACGGCTCGTCGCGGAGACGGAGCCCGATACCGCGGACCGTCTCGATCAAGCTCGGATCTCCGACCTTCTTGCGAAGCGATGCAACGTGCACGTCGACCGTCTTCGCCGATCCGTACCAGTTCGTGTTCCAGACCTCGTTGAGGATCCGTTGCTTCGTGACGACGGCGCCGGGGTCGCGGGCGAGCAGCGCGAGCAGGTCGTACTCCTTCGCGGTGAGGTGGAGCTCCCGCTCGTCGAACCACGCGCGACGCGCGCGGACGTCGAGGCGAAGCGGCCCGACCTCGAACGCTGCCGCGTTTGCCGCCTGGCGGCCCGAGCGGCGAAGCACCGCTCGGATTCGCGCCACGAGCTCGCGCAAGCCGAAGGGCTTCACGACGTAGTCGTCTGCGCCGAGCTCGAGCCCGACGACGCGGTCGACCTCCTCGCCCTTTGCCGTGACGACGATGATCGGGACCTCCGATCGGGCGCGCAGCTCGCGGCAGACCTCGTAGCCGTCGACGTCCGGCAGCCGCAGGTCGAGCAGGACGACGTCCGGCTCCGTCGCCTCGAGCGCGGCCTTCCCCGTCGCGACGCGCGTCACGGTGAACCCTTCGCGGCGGAGACCCTCCGCGAGCGGTTCGGCGATTGCGTCCTCGTCCTCGACGATGAGTACGTCCACGCCCCCATCGTCACACGTGCGGAAGAGCAAAGCCTCCGGACGAGCCGCGAATTTGCAGCGGCTTTACCGAAGTCTTGCCGTGCACCTACGCCGGCGAGGGGGCCGGGCGCGGGGCCGACCTCGGCATGAGGAGCCGGTAGAACGAGAGCCAGAGCACCGGACCGGCGGCCAGCAGCGCCAGCACAGGCCCGCCGACGCCGTGCAGGTCGGTACCGACGAAGAGCGCGTGTCCCAAAGAGAGGGCGAAGGCGGCGAAGCTCGCGTAGTGGAGCCGGCGCCAGCCCTTCTGGCCGATCCACTTTCGCATCCTGAACGAGGCCGCCAGGGCGAGGCTGAGCCAGCCGGCGATGACGCCGGCGGCGACTGCGCCCGGATTTCCACGGCGCCGCGAACGGCACGAGGACGGACAGCAGGTTGAAGTGCATGACGGGGTCGAGCATCAGCGCGACGACGTGCAACCCGACCATCGAGAGGCCCGTCCAGACCAGTGTCCGGTGCAGGCCGAGCAACGCCTTCTGACGTTTCGGACCGAGCAGGCGCGTGCTCATCGCGAGGCCCAGCCAGACCGACAGGGTCAGCAGGCCGAAGGCGGTGAGCCCCGCGGCGCGCGCGATGAGCCAGGCGACCGGCAGCGCAGTGGTCATGCCGCCCTCACGAGGATGCGCGAGCGCGCAATCGGCGGCCTGCCGAGCAGGAGTGGCTCGCCGTCGTGCGGAACGAACACCGCGGAGATCCGCGGGTGCGCGGCGACGTGCGCCGCGGCGTCGGCGGCTGTGGAGATCCCGAGCGCGGTCGCGTGTGCCTCCGCCTCGGCAGCATCCGGTGCGAGGACGGTCACGGCGAGCGGTCCGGGCTCCGCCGGCTCGCCGGTGGCCGGGTCGATCAGGTGGTGGAGCGAACCGCCGGGCCCGAAACGGCGGGCGTCGCGACCCGAGGTCGCGACGCCCCCCGCGTGGAGGAGCAGGACGCCGACGTTCGTTCCTGGGCGACGGGGGTCGGCGACGGCAATCCGCCATGGCCCACCCTCGGGCGTCATACCCCGGAGCGCGAGGTCGCCGCCGAGGTCGACGAGCCCGCCGGGCAACATCGGCCAGGCATCCCTCATCGCCGAGAGCGCCCGCGCGGCTGCGTAGCCCTTGCCGATCCCGCCGAGGTCGACTGCGGCGCCGGCCTCGAGGCGTGCGCGACCGGCAGTCTCGTCGAGCTCGATCACGGCGCCGGCGCGCCAGCGTTCGACCCGCCGTGGGGCGCGTTCGGCGAGCTGCTCGAACGAGCGGTCGTAGCCGGCGGCGACGAGCGCGGGCAGGATCGTCGGATCGAAGCGCCCGCGTGTGTCCTCGCGTGCGCGCAAGGAGAGGCGCAGCGCTTCGAGGAGCCGCACGTCCACCGTGGACCATTCGCCGCCGGCTGCGTTCAACCGGGAAAGGTCGCTCGCCGGCAGGAAGCGGGAGAGCGCCTCCTCGCATGCCGCGACCTCGGTGCGCGCCGCCTCGAGCGCGCGCCGAGCGTGCCGGGTGTCGCGCGGCCCCGCGGTGACTGCGGCGGCGCAAGTTGTGCCGACTGCGCGGAACGTGATGCGCTCGAGACGTGCTACTCATCGCACGACTGCCGACGTCTGCGTTGTCGCGTGCGGCGCGCTGGTGACGGCAGGTTGCACCAGAACGAGCTGCTGCCTGCCGTTCGGGCCCTTGACGACGAGTGTCTGCGGTGTTGCCTGCTGCGGCGTGGCCGCCGCAGGCTGGTGCGTCCAGGCGAGAACCGCGACAATCGCGAGCATCGCCCAGACGGAGAGAACCGCGATCCAGACGCGTTGCATCAGTCGGCCTCCTCCCCTTGCGGCGCCTGCGGTGCCGGCTGCGCGGCCTGGACGAACGCGGCGGGCGCAGCGGCCCGAACGTTCGACGGTGTGTGCGCGATGCCGAGGATCGCGGCGCCGCCCGTGAGGACGGTCGCCGCGAGAACGGCGGCGAGCGAAAGTGCATGGCGGCGGCTGTTGAGCATTGGATCCTCCTTAGTCGTGACTGCTTCGTTCTACGCCGCGCCGTGGAAACCGCGGGCGAGCGCCTCGCAACGATTCGGCCGCCCGAGGCAAAGGTTCGGCAAAGGTCGTCGCGGCTCAGCCGCTGCGCAGGCGCACGACGGCGTCCGTCCCACCGTTCTGCGTGGCCGCGAGCTCGACCTCACCCTCGTCCGCCTCGACGAGCTTCCGCACGATCGCGAGTCCGAGCCCGGAGCCGGTCGAGCCGGCGCCGGCGCGCCAGAACCGGTCGAACGCGCGCGCCCGCTGCTCCGGCGTCATCCCGGGACCTTCGTCCCGCACGTGCAGCTCGACCCACGGCGCCGCCTCCTCCGCGGAGACGGTCACCGTGCTGCCGCGCGGCGCGTGACCGAGCGCGTTTCCGACGAGGTTGTCCAGCACCTGCGCGAGCCGCTGCGTGCCGACGCGAGCCCCCACCGGACCGTCGGTCGCCGCGACGAGCGAGATCCCGTGCTCGGCGGCGAGCGCGCGCAGCGTCTCAGCGCGCTCGCGTGCGACGGCGGCGACGTCGATGCGCCCGGGAGGCGTGCTGCCTGCGTCGGCTCGCGCGAGCGCGAGGAGGCCCTCCACCATCTGTCCGAGGCGGTCGACTTCGCGGACGGCCGCCTCCAGATTGCGCCGTCCGGGCTCGTCGAGCCCGCGCTCGAGGCTCTCGAGCCGAAGCCGTAGTGCCGTCAGCGGTGTCCGCAGCTCATGCGATGCATCGGCGATGAACTCCTCCTGGGAACGAACAAGCTTCGCGAGCTTGGCGACGGTCTCGTTCAACACGGTCGCGAGCGAACGAACCTCGGGCGGTCCCTCCTGCTCGGGCCCGCGGGCTTCGAGGTCACCCTGGCCCACGGCGGCCGCTGCGTCCTCGAGCCTGCGCAACGGCCGGTTGACGAACCCGGCGACACCGATACCGACGAGAACGGCGGCTCCGAGCACGATCGCCGCGATCGCCGCGAGGACGAGCCAGTAGCGAAGCACGCGCGCATCGACAGCCGACGTCGGATACGTGATCCGAACGGCACCGTGCACGACGCCGCCGGATGCGATCGGCACTGCGACGTACAGCAGGTGCGTGTGCAGCGTCTTCGACCGGCGCGTTCCCGTGACGACTCCACCGCGTAGAGCCGACCTGACCTCCGGCCGCGACGCGAAGCTCTCGGCGCCGGAGACGCGTGCGCTCGTGTCGATCCGGGCGCGGCCGCTGCGATCGACGATCACGACGCGCGCGCTCGTCGAGCTCGAATAGTGGTACGCCTTGCTTGCGACGGCCGCGAGCTGCGCCGTCGCGCCCGACCGGATCGCGTCCTCTGCGAGCGAGGCGAGCGTCGTCGCGTCGTGCTCGACCTTCATCTCAACCGTCCGCCGCTCGGTCCGCTGGTTCTGGAACCCGAGCGGGACTTCGAGCACGACGAGGACGAAGAGCGTAATGCCGAGATAGCCGAGAAGCAGGCGTTTGATCACGTCGCAACCAGTGTTGTCCATGAATCAGGCCACGGCTGGAGGCTTTGCCGAACATTTGCCGCGTTCTTCCAAAGGTTGGCGGCGCGCGCTCCTACCGCTTACACAGGTCCGCCTACGGTCGTTGCATCGACCCAGGAGGACTCTGATGAACAAGCTCAACGTCGCAGCGATCGCCGGAATGCTCGCCTTCGCGGCGGTTCTCGGGACGATCGCGGCGACCAACACCGTGTCGCTCGGCACGTCGCATCGGCAGACAGCAAGCTCGACGTTGAGAGCGCAGACGAAGAAGCTCAACCGCTTCGAAGCGGCGCTCCGGCGCCAGCTCGCAAGGAAGCCGCCCAAGCTGCCCGCTGTGCCGACCGCCAAGGCATCGGTCGCCGCACCGGTGCACGCAACACAGCAGGCCCAGCAACAAGTCGTCTATCGCCGGCCGCCGCCTGTTGTCGTCGTGAAGCACACGCATCACGGTGACGACGGCGCCGAGCACGAGGGCTCCGGCGGCGGAGAGGGCGGTGATGACTAGCCACGTCGGAAGGCTCTACGCGCTCGCGCTCGGGCTCGTCGTCTTCTTCGTCGCGTGGGCCGTGGTCGCCGCGCACCCCTGGGGGACGCCGGCCGTCGATCAGCGGCGCCAGCTGCTGGTCGCGCGCGAAGCGCAGCTGCGGCACGAGGCGCGCCTGGTCAACAGGATTGTCACCGAGCGCTGGACCGCGTACCACAAGGCGCTCCACGCTCGACAAGCGGAGATCGCTGCCGCGAAGGCACGTGCGGCACGACAGGCGGCCGTTGCAGCGTCGTACGTCGCCGCGCCCGCACCCTCGTCCGTGCGCGTCGTGACCCTGCCGCCGCTCACGATCACGAGAACGTCGTGATGCAGCGCCGGACGTTCAGAGCGATGGGCACCGACATCGAGCTGCTGGTCGACGCCGAGAACGCGGACGCCGCGCTGGACGCCGCCGAGCAGGAGTTCCACCGGCTCGAAGCGCTCCTCTCCCGCTTCATCGACGACTCGGAGCTGTCGCGGCTGAACCGCGACGGCTCGATCGATGCCGGCCCGGACCTGCTTCGCGTCGTCACGCTCGCCCTCGACGCGCGGAGGTACACCGGCGGCCGTTTCGATCCCACCGTCCACGACGCCGTCGTGGCCGCCGGCTACGACCGCTCCTTCGAGCACGTGCCGCCGAACGGCGAGCGGCGCGCCGCGCCGCCCGCGCCGGGGGCCGGCCGCGTCCTAGTCGACGGCTCACGGATTCAACTCGAGGCCGGGGTGCGGCTCGATCTCGGCGGCATCGGCAAGGGCTACGCCGCTGAGCGCGCGGCAGAGCTGCTCGCGACGGCGGGGCCGTGCCTCGTCAATGCCGGCGGCGACGTGGCCACGCGCGGAGGATCCTGGCCGGTCGGCGTCGAGACCGGCGGTGAGCTGCTGACGCTCGAGCTCTCCGGAGCCGCGCTCGCGACGTCCGGCCGAGACCGTAGGCGCTGGCGGCGCAACGGCCGCGAGCTGCACCATCTGATCGACCCGCTGACGGGTGAGCCGGCCGAGTCCGACGTCCTGCGCGTGACCGTCGTGGCGGACGATGCCGTCGCGGCCGAGGTGCGTGCGAAGTCGCTCTTCCTCGCGGGCGCGCGGAGGGCGACAGCGGAGGCCGACGCCGCCGGGGTGCCGGCCGTCGTGATCACGGACGACGGGCGGACGCTCCTCGCCGGAGGCCTCGCGTGAAGAACGATCCGACCTTCTGGCTGCTCGCGCGGTCGAGCGGGCTCACGGCGTACGTGTTGATGACTTTGTCCGTGCTTGCCGGCCTCGTCGTCAAGTCGCGCCCGTTCGGGCGCACGCTCAAGACCGCGTCCGCCACCGACGTGCACCGCTTTCTTGCGCTGCTCGGGCTGGGGATGCTCGCGTTGCACGGGATCTCGCTGACTCTCGACCAGACGGTGCACATGCGACCGCTCGCGCTCGTCGTTCCCGGGCTGTCCCCGTATCGTCCCGCCGCGGTTGCGCTGGGCGTCGTCGCCTGCGAGCTCGCACTGCTGATCGTGCTTTCCTTTTCTATGCGGCGCCGGATCGGCACGCGCAACTGGCGCCGGCTGCACTGGGCGACCTACCTCGTCTTCCTCACTGCGACCGCCCACGGACTGGCGGCGGGCACGGACTCGTCGCAGCCGTGGGCGCTCAGCCTCTACCTGGGGGCCGTCGGCGCCGTCGTGTTCGCAACGACCTGGCGCGCGCTCGCCGGCCCCAATCGCCGGACCCCACTTCCCGCTCGCGAAAGGAGCACGTGATGTACCGGATCATCATCGACCGTTCACTCTGCAGCGGCTTCGGCGCGTGCGCCGAACTGGCCCCCGAGACCTTCGAAGTCGACGACGGCGGGCTCGTCTCGCTTCGCGTCGGCACCAGCAACGACGAAGCCGTGCTGGACGCAGCCGCCGCCTGTCCGATGGCCGCGATCACGGTCGTCGAGGAGCAAGCGGCATGACGTCTCCTCGAACCGTCGTGATCGTAGGCGCCGGCCTCGCCGGCGCCCGCGTCGCCGAAACGCTCCGTGCGGAGGGCTTCGCCGGACGTGTCGTGCTCGTCGGCGACGAGCCGAGCGCGCCCTACGAGCGTCCGGCCCTGTCGAAGGAGTTTCTCGCGGGCACGCGTGACGAACAGTCGCTCCTCCTGCGCAAACCGTCGTTCTGGGAATTGCGCGACATCGAGCTCGTGCTCGGGAACCGCATCGAGTCCGTCGACCCGAGCGCGCGCGTCGCTCGGACGAGCCGCGGCCGCGTGCTTCGCTTCGACGAGCTCGTCGTCGCCACGGGTGCCCGGCCGCGACGACTTCCTCTCGAAATGCCGGCCGGCGTGCACGAGCTGCGCACGCTCGCCGATGCACGCGCGCTGCGCGACGCGCTCATCCCCGGCTCGCGGCTCGTCGTGATCGGCGGCGGTTTCGTCGGAGCGGAGGTCGCGTCGACGGCGCGCTCGCTCGGCGTCGAGGTGACGATCGTCGAAGCGGGCGCAGCGCCGGTGGCACGCGTGCTCGGCGACGACGTTGGCCTGCTCATCGCGGAGCGCTGGCGGGCGCACGGCGTCGACGTGCGCCTCCGGACGGGTGTCGTCCGCGTTCGTGCGGATACGAGCGGACGTGTCGACTCGGTCGTCCTTACCGACGGTTGCGAGTTGCGCGCGGACGCCGTCCTCGTCGGCATCGGCGTCGAGCCGGCGCGAGAGCTCCTACCGGACCGTCCTGCGCTCCACGTGCTCGCTGCCGGCGACATCGTCGGGCCGGGTCACTGGACGGCGGCGGCCCTCGACGGCGCTGCCGCGGCGCGACACATCCTCGGACTCGGCGCCGCGCCACCGCAGCCGCACTACGTCTGGTCGGACCAGTTCGGGCTGCGGCTCCAGGTCGTCGGGACTCCGAAGCCGGACCAAGCGTTCGAGCTGGACGGCGATGCCGAGTCGTTCGCCGTCCGCTACTTCGGCACTGACGGGCGAACGTCCGCCGCGCTGCTTGCGAACCGGCCGGCCGAGGCCGCCTCCCTCCGTCGAAGCCTGCTCGAGGACGCGTTGGCGTTTGCCGCGTGACCGACCGCCGGGTTCTCGTTGTTGTGCTCTGGGTCGTGCTCGTCGGAGCCGCAGCCCTGGCCGCCGTGTTGCTCAACCTTCTACTGCTGGGCCGCGCCTCGGGCCAGAACGACCCGGTCGGCCGAATGTCGCCCCGCGCGCACCTCCCGGCCGCGCCGCATTGGACGATCCGGCCGGCTCGGATCCCCGTCGAGGAACGGGCCGTCGACGACTAGTCGCACATTCTTTGCCCTCGGGCCCCAGATTCTTTCCGTTGCTATGGCCCGGCGTTTGCACCAGTGGGCGTAGAAAGGAATGTGCAGCAACCCTCCTCCCCATACGGAAACTGGTGCCGGTGGCTCCCCCCGCCGGCACCAGCCCCGGAATGGAGATGATCCGGATGACCCGCCGACTCAGCTTCGACCACACACCAAAGGAGCTCGCGTCGCGCTCGACGGGAACCGCGGACGTCGTGCTGTTCTGGAGCAAGCGCACGCATCGGGCAGCCGTCGCCGTGGACGACAAGGCCACCGGCGATCAATTCGAGTTGATCGTCGGCGCCGACGACGACCCGCTCGATCTCTTCGAGCATCCGTATGCGTACGCCGCGTGGCGTAAGCGCAAAGCGGCCTAAAACCTCTTAGCCGGGCCTCCGGGCTACCGTTTGTCGTGGGCAGGCTGCAGTGCGGAGCACTTCGTGCGAGAACCGAGCGAGCGTCAGCTCGCAAAGTCGTCCTCGAACCAGAAGAAGCCGACCGTGCCTGGACCGGCGTGCGTGCCGACGACGGCGCCGAGCGTCGTCGAGATGTCGATCTGCGCCTGCGGGCGAAGATCCGTCACGAGAGCGCGTACCGCCCGCTCGCGCTCAGGGGCCTCCGCGTGCGCGATGCCGACGTGCAGGTTCGGCGTGTCGTGCGTTCCTTCGGCGAACGCGCGCGCGAACTCCTGCACGGCCTTCTGGTTTCCCCGTACACGCTTGATCGGCAGGACCTCGCCGTCCTCGATCGAGAGGATCGGCTTGATGTGAAGCAGATTGCCCGCGAACGCGGCGGCCTTGCCGATGCGTCCACCCTTCTGCAGGAACTCGAGCGTGTCGACCGTGAAGATCAAACCGGCGTCTTTCTTGAAGCGCTCGATGAGCTTGTCGATCTCGTCGTCGGTCGTTCCAGCCTCGAGCCGACGCTGGATCGCGAAGCCGAGCATCGCAATCGCCGCCGACGCGGTTTCCGTGTCGACGACGCGCACCTTGTCTCCGAGTTCGGCCGCGGCCGTTCGCGCGCTCTCGAACGTGCCGGAGAGCTTCGCGGAGAGCTGCAGCGAATAGATCCGCTCGTATTGCGCCAGCTCCTGGTAGACGGCGAGGAAGTCGCCAGGCGTCGGCTGCGACGTCGTCGGCAGCTCGGTCACCGTGCGTAGCCGCGCATAGAAGTCCTGCGGTCCGATCTCGACGTAGTCGCGGCGACTCTCGTCGCCGAAGCGAACGTACAGCGGCACCATCCGCCAGTTCTCGAACCGCTCGTGCGCCTCGGGGAAGTCAGCCGTCGAATCGAGGACGATCGCCGTGTTGGCCGCGGTCAGATTCACGCAACTGCTGCTTGGTGAATCGCTTCGATGATCTCCTCGAGCTCCTGGTCCTTGGTGAGGCAAGCGACGGCGCCGGCGTCGCGGAGGGCCTTCATCTCCTCGCGGTTCGCCGACGCGGTGAGCGCCACGACTGCCACGTCCGGGCACGCCTGTTTCAGGGCCCGCGTCGCCTCGATGCCGTCGAGACCGGGGAGCCGATAGTCCATGAGGGCGACATCGGGGTTGTACTTGCGGCACGTCGGCACGACCTCTTCTCCGTCCGACACCGACGCGACGACCACGAGGTCGCTGCGCAAGCCGAGGAGAAGCTCGAGCGCCTCGCGGAAGACCTTGTTGTCCTCGATGATCACGATCCGAATGACCTGCTCCCCCGCCACGGAGGCGGAGTCTAGTTCCGTCCGAAGTCCTGAGGACTTCGGACGGAGAAACCTGGGCAGGCGCGCTTCGCGCGTGCCCAATCGCGGCAGTCATGGGGAGCGGCTTCGACGTGGTCGGCGTCGGCGCGGCAAAGCCGCGCCGTGGCGACACCGGATTCTCGAGAATCTGTTGCCTACTCGGCGGAGACGAGTAGGGGGTAGTGGGGCTGCCCGCCTTCGTGCACTTCCAGTTCGAGGTCGGGGTGCTCCCGCTCGAGTGCCGCGACGATGCCCGTGACGTCGGGACTCTCCGCACCGGTCAGCAACGTGACGAAGCCGCGCGGCTCGGCGAGCAGCCTCTCGAAGACGGCGTGGACGACATCGTCGAAATCCGTCCCTTGCGCGACCGGTTCGCCGTCAGCGAGGCCCAGAAAGTTGCCCTTGCTGATCGCAACGCCGTTCAACTGCGCGTCCTTCGACGCGATCGTCACGGCGCCGGTGGCGATCGAGGCAAGTGCTTCCTCCATGGCCTCGGCGTTCGCATCCGCGTCCTTCGAACTGTCGAACGCGACGAGCGCGGCAAGGCCCGCGGGAATCGAGTCGGTGCGAATAACGCGCACGTCTTTCGTCGCAAGGTCGGCCGCCTGCTCCGCGGCGAGGATGACGTTCGAGTTGTTCGGAAGCACGAAGACTGAAGGTGAGTCGGTGCGATCGATCGCGGCGAGGAGCTCGGCCGCCGACGGATTCATCGACTGCCCACCCTCGACCACTTGCGTCGCACCCGAGCTCTCGAACAACGCCCGGTTACCGGCGCCCGCGAGCACCGCCACGACCTCGCTCAGCGAGGCGGGCGCGTCTGCGACCACGTGCAGGAGACGCGCCTCGCGCTGCTCCGTCTGCTTGTGCATATTCGCGATCTCGACCTGCTCGAGCGTGCCGACGGCGGTACCGAGCGTGAGCGCCGCGCCTGGATCGTCGGTGTGCACGTGCACCTTGATCGCGGTCGCGTCGCCGACCACGAGCAGCGAGTCGCCCAGCGGCTCGAACTTCGCCTGCATGGCCTCGCGATCGAGCCCTTCGCCCTCGACGACGAAGACGGTGCAGTAGCGGAACTTGGACAGCTCCTGGTGCACCGCTTCGACGCTCAGCTCTTCCTCGAGTGGAGCTTCCGGGATCGGTTCGCCCGCGAGCGCGGCGGCGATGCCGCGAACAATCTCCAGCAGCCCGGCGCCTCCAGCGTCGACGACGCCCGCGTTGCGCAGGACGTCCAGCAACTCGGGCGTTCGCTCGACCGCGTCGGCGCCGCGAAGCACGACGGCCGCCAGTAGCTCGCGCGTACTCCCTTCCACGTGCGCCTCCGCCTCCTCGGCCATCTCGCGGATAACCGTGAGCATCGTCCCTTCGACGGGCTTCGTCACTGCGCTGTACGCGGCGTCGCTGGCCCCACGGAACGCTCGCGCCAGCGTCGGCGCGTCGAGCCGCTCGGCCGCGGCGACGACCTCGGCGAAGCCGCGCAGGATCTGCGAGAAGATGACGCCCGAGTTCCCGCGGGCGCCCATCAGCGCTGCGCGCGTCAGTTCGTTCGCGAGTGTCGCGAGATCGTGCGCTGTCGTCGCGTTCAGCTGTTCGACCGCGGCTCGGACAGTCAGCGTGAGATTCGTGCCCGTGTCGCCGTCGGGGACCGGGTAGACGTTGAGATCGTCGATGCGCCGGCGGTTGCGTTCGAGCGAGAGCAGCGCGCCGCGCGCAAGCTCGCGCGCTCGTTCGACGTCGGTCATGCGGTCAATTAGACCGCAGTCGAGACGCGGAAGCTAGAGGCTTGATGTGGAGCTCCGGTGCTTCTGGGGACGGCACAGACCAAGCAGCTGAGTTCGAGCGGCTGCAGTTCGTACTCGAGAGTACGGGCTGCGGCCGATCGGGCTCAGATGCGCCGTGTCTGGGCCGCCATCCAGAGGCGCCGCAGCTTCACATCAAGCCTCTACGTAATCGCTTTGGTGACCTTGCCGGCCTTGAGGCAGCGCGTGCAGACGTAGGCGCGCGTCGCCCTGCCGTGCAGGAGGACGCGGACGCGCTGGAGATTCGGGTCGAAGCGCCGCTTCGTCGCCACCATCGAGTGGCTCCGGTTGTTGCCGAAGCCGGGTTTCTTCCCGCAGATCGCACAGATTTTCGACATCGGCCGGCCAGTGTAGCCGAGGGCGGTTACCCGGCGGCCGCCGCGTTGTTCCGGAGCTGGGAGAAGAGGTCGGCCATCTCGAGCGCCGTGCGGACGGCGTCTGCGCCCTTGCCTACGCGGGCCTCCGCCTGCTCCTTCGTCTCACATGTGAGCACGCCGAACGAGACCGGAATCCCGGTCTCGAGCCCCGCGAGCTGCAGGCCGCTCGCCGCCTCCGACGCGACGTAGTCGAAGTGAGGCGTCTCGCCGCGGATCACGCAACCAAGAGCGATCACGCAGAGGTAGCGCCGCGTCTTGGCGAGCGCCATCGCGGTAATCGGCAGCTCGAACGCGCCCGGGACCGGCACGATCGTCAGCTGCGATCGTGGAACCCCGACCTCGTCCAACTCCGCGAGCGCTGACTCGAGCAGCTTCGTTGTGATCTCGCCGTTGAACTTGGAGACGACAACCGCGACGAGCCGACGCGTCGGCCCGGCCTCGCCTTCGAGCACGTCCACGTCGTCGGGGATCTCGATGTCTCCGGCCGCATGCTGAGCCGCCGGCGGAGAGTCGACCTCTTCGGGCTCGGCGTCCGGGACCGGCTCGAGCTCGGGCGCGAGCTCGGGCTCCGGCTCCGCCTCTAGCTCAGGCACCGGCTCGGGCTCGGGTGCGACGACGTTCTCGGACGAGCGGTCCGGCCAGGGCTCAGGGCGCTGCTCGGTCACGACTCCTCCCGCTCGATGCGAACGCCCTGGTGATGCAGGCGATGTCCCAGCTTGGCGCGCTTCGTGCGCAGGTAGCGCTCGTTCTCCGCGTTCGGCGGCACCTCGAGCGGCAGCTGCTCGGTGACGGTCAAACCGAAGCCCTCGATGCCGGCCATCTTGCGCGGATTGTTCGTGAGAATCCGGATGGTGCTCAGCCCGAGGTCGGCGAGGATCTGGTTTCCGATCCCCCACTCGCGCGCGTCGGGCGGGAAGCCGAGCTCGATGTTCGCTTCGACGGTATCGAGCCCCTCCTCCTGCAACTCGTACGCCTTGAGCTTGTTCAGCAGGCCGATGCCGCGTCCCTCCTGTGCCATGTAGAGGAGGACGCCGCACGCCTCGGCGGCGATACGGCGGAGCGCGAGGTCGAGCTGCTCGCCGCAGTCGCAGCGCAGCGAGTGGAAGACATCGCCCGTCAGACACTCGGAGTGCACACGCACGAGCACGTTCTCCGCACCGTCGACATCACCGCGCACGAGTGCGAGGTGGGGACGCCCGGTGAGCGTCTCGCGATAGGCAATCGCCGTAAAGTCGCCGTACTCGGTGGGCAAGCGCACGTGGGCCGTGCGCTCGACGAGCTTTTCCGTGCGCCGTCGGTACTCGACGAGGTCGGCGACGGTGATCATTTTTAGCGCGTGCCGCTCGCAGTACGGGATCAGATCCTTGACGCGCGCCATCGTCCCGTCTTCGTTCATGACCTCGCAGACGACGCCTGCGGGCGTCAGGCCGGCAAGCCGCGCGAGGTCCACCGCGGCCTCGGTCTGTCCCGTGCGCTCCAGGACGCCGCCAGGCTTCGCACGCAGAGGGAACACGTGGCCGGGCTGCACGAGGTCCTCGTGCTTCGCGTCCGGATGGATCGCCACCTGGATCGTGCGCGAGCGATCGTGCGCGGAGATGCCCGTCGTGACTCCTTCGCGCGCCTCGATCGAGACCGTGAATGCGGTGCCGAGCGGCGTCTCGTTGTGCTCGGTCATCGGGTGGAGGCCGAGCTCGTCGCAGCGCTCACCCGTGAGGCAGAGGCAGATCAGCCCGCGCGCATGTGTGGCCATGAAGTTGATGGCGTCGGGTGTCGCGAACTGCGCGGCGATGACGAGATCGCCCTCGTTCTCGCGATCCGGATCGTCGACGACGACCACGAAGCGGCCGGAGCGGATGTCCTCGATCGCCTCGTCGATCGTCGCGAAGGGCGTCTTCGTCTGGGTCGCAGTCACCCCGAGGATGGTATCCGGCCGACGATCAGGCTTTCCACGTACTTCGCCAGCACGTCGACTTCGAGGTTCAGCTCGTCGCCAACGGAGATCGTGCCCAGCGTCGTTTCGGAGAGCGTGAACGGGATGAGCGCGACGCCGAACGTCTCGTCGTCCACGTGGGTGACGGTGAGCGCGACCCCCTGGACGGCGACGGAGCCTTTCTCGACGACGTAGCGGAGGAGGTTCGGGGCCGCTTCGAAAGTGACGCGGAGGCTCTCGCCGTCGCTCTCGGTGGAGCGGACACGGCAGACGCCGTCCACGTGACCCTGGACGTAGTGGCCACCCAGCGGTTCGCCGGCACGGAGCGCCGGCTCGAGATTCACCTCGACCCCTGGCACGAGGCGGCCGAGGGTCGAGCGGCGGAGCGTCTCGGGCATGGCGACGAATGACAGATGCCCATCGGCGATCGCGGTTGCCGTCAGGTCGACGCCGTCGACGGACACGGAATCGCCGAGCGCGGTGACGCCGGACGTGGTCGGCGCCTCGATGACGAGGTGCACGCCCTCGTCGCCGCCGTCAGAAGAGACGACGATGCCTCGCTCGCGGACGATGCCCGTGAACACGCGCTCAAGGCTAGACATTCCGTGGCGCCGCTAACCATCCCCAGCCCCCGCCCTCCCAAGGGGCGCGGGTCGGGGTAGGCCAAGGATGCCGAACGAGGACGCGCACGGCTGTGCCAAGTTCGTCAAAAGACTGCACGCGGCGCTACGGGTCGTGAACGTACGCCTCCAGCAGCACGTCCTCGCCGACCTGCTCGGACCGGAGGCGCCGGAGAGCCAGCGGCGACCCAAGCCCGGCAACAAGCGTCGGACCGTCGCCGGCAAGCGTCGGCGCGACGAAGACCACGAGCTTGTCGATCAGATCAGCGGCGAAGAACGACGCCGCGAGCGTCGCGCCTCCCTCCAGCAGCAGCGTCTGCACGCCTTCCTGCGCGAGCGCGCGCAGCTCGTCCTCGAGCGGCCCACTCCGCAGCTCGAGCTCGGAGCCCTCGGGCAGAGGCCCACGCCCGAACACGATCCGCCGCGGCTGCTTCGGCGCATCGACCCCGCGCGCATCCAGCCGCGGTGCATCTGCACGCGCCGTGCCCATCCCGACGGCGACGGCATCCACCCACGCTCGCAGCTCGTGCACGCGCCGCCGCGACTCCTCGCCGCTGACCCACTGTTGGCCCGGGACCGTCATCCGCCCGTCCAACGTGACCGCCGCCTTGTAGATCACCCACGGCCGGCCTCGCTCGTGCACGGAGAGGTAGCCCGCGTTCAGGTCACGCGCGCGCCGCGCCGCCTCTCCGACGACGACCTCCACGTCGACGCCTGCGTCGCGCAACCGCTCGACGCCGCCACCAGCTCACGTTCGGGTTCGGATCGCGCACGCCGACTACGACGCGCCCGACTCCCGCCTCGAGGATCGCGTCGACGCACGGCGGTGTCGTTCCGTGATGCGTGCACGGCTCGAGGGACACGTACAGCGTCGCCCCGCGCGCGCGGTCGCCAGCCGCACGAAGCGCGTTCACTTCCGCGTGCGGTCCGCCGTGCCGTTCGTGCCAGCCTTCGCCCACGACCTCGCCGCCGCGCACGACCACAGCGCCGACGAGCGGGTTCGGGTACGTCTTGCCGCGGCCCCGTTCGGCAAGCTCAACGGCACGCGCGATCGTCACGCCAGAGCTTGTACCAACCGCCGGTAGGCGCGCGGCAGATCCTCTCGGCCGAAGATGCTCGTCCCGGCGACGAGCAGGCTCGCACCAGACCGGTACAGCTCGCGGACGTTTTCCGGCCCAACGCCGCCGTCGACCTGAACGAAGACGTCCGCAGGCAACAGCCCGCGCAGCGTCCGGACGCGCCCGAACGCCCCGGGCATGAACTGCTGACCCGAATAGCCCGGGTGAATGCTCATGCAGAGGACGAGGTCGAACCCGTCGGCGACGCTCGCCGCGTCTTCCGGCGACGTCTCGGGGTTGAACGCGAGACCGACGCCGAGACCCTGTTCGCGCGCGAGTTCGGCGATCGCCTGCGGATCGTCGCACGCCTCATAGTGAAAGGTGACGCTCGAGCCGCCTGCTTCGCGGATCGCTTCGAAGTGGCGCTCGGGATTCTCGACCATCAAGTGGCAGTCGATCGCGCCCTCGTGCTCGAGGATCATCGGCGAGATCCACTTGAGCACGATCGGCCCGATCGTCACCGGCGGGACGAAATGGCCGTCACCGACGTCGAAGTGGAAGATGCGGACGCCGGCGCGCAGCAGAGTTCCGATCTGCTCGCCGAGCCGCGAGAAGTCGGCCGCGTAGAGCGACGGCTCGATCTCGACGGTCCGCACCCAGTCACGCCAGCTCACGGGTGGAGCGAGTCTAAGCCCAATCACCGCCTTAACCGAGCGATGAAGAACCCGCTCGTCCCGTGGAGGTGCGGCAGGGTCAGCAGGAACTCCGGGCGACGCGGATGCCGGAATTGCGGCCACTCGTCGCCGAGTGTCGGGTCGATCTCGAGCCCGGAGGCGTCGACGACGTGCTCGGTCTCCTCTGCGTTGAGCGTGCACACGCTGTAGACGACCGTTCCTCCCGGTCTGACCCGCTCGGCGGCGGCGCGCAGCAGCTCGCGTTGGAGCTCCGGCAGCGGCGTCGCCCGCCAGCGAAGATCGGGGCGGCTCGCCAGCACGCCGAGGCCCGAGCAGGGCGCGTCGACCAGCGCGCGGTCGAAGCCGTCGAGCTGCGGCGGCAGGTCGGTTGCGTCGGCGTGGACGACGCGCACGTTTGTCGCGCCAAGCCGCCGCGCGTTCTCGTCAAGCTCACGCGCACGCGCCTCGTTGATCTCGACGGCGACGACGTCGCCGTGAAGCATCGTCGCCTTCCCGCCAGGGGCGGCACAGGAGTCGAGGATGCGGTCGCCGTCACGCGAAGCGACGGAAAGCGCCGCGAGCTGTGATCCGCGGCTCTGCGGCCAGACGCGTCCGGCGGCGAGCGCCTTTTCGTCGACCCGCGCGACGCGGAAGGCGCCCGGAACGTCGGTCGGCTCGCCGTCGATTTCGCCGCGCACGAGCCGGACGACGGTCTCCGTCGGCTCGTTCTGCACGCGCATCAACGCGAGTGCGTCGTCTTCGCCGAAGTCGCGAGCCCAGACGTCGTAGATCCAGTCGGGATACGAGTGCTTAAGCGGGCCCTCGGGCAACTCGGCGAGAAGCGCGCTCATCCCTCCGGCGAGTCGGCGCATCACGGCGTTCGTGAACGGGACCGCACGCTCGAGTCGGGCGGCCCGCACGAGCTCGACGGATTCGTTCGCCGCAGCGTGCGGCGCGACTTCGAGGTAGCCGAGCTGGTACGCGCCGAGCCGCAATGCGGCGAGCACCGGTGGATCGAGCTTGCGCGTCGGGCGTCGGCCGAGCGTGCCGATCGCATGATCGAGCGTTCGCACGCGCTGGACGGTGCCGTAGGCGAGCTGTCGGGCGAATCCGCGCTCGCGTGCGTCGAGGCCCTCGCTCGCGCTGCGCAGCACGCGGTCGGCGTACGCGTCGTCCTCGAACACGCGGCGAACAACCTCGAAGGCGGCCCGGCGTGCGGGTGAGACGTTCATCGCTTCCGCGCGACGACGTTGAAGACGTGCCAGTGCTTGGGTGTACCGAGCGCCGTCTTGCCGTCCTCGTCGAGCTCGTCGAACTGTTCAAGCTCGAAGGCGGCGAAGAGCCGCTCCGCCTCCCCGCGGCTGTGGAACGTCATGTCGCTCTGGTCCGACCACTCGTCCCGCTCGCCGAACAGCTGGCCGCAGAACCGTCCCCCGGAACGAATCGCGTCGACGAGCCGCCCCCAGACGGCGTCGAACGCATCGGGTGGGCAGAACGGCAGCGACCAGCTCGCGTTGACGAGGTCGCACGACGAGAACGCCGCATCCTCATAGCGCGCGACCTGCGTCTCGAGCAGTTCGTCGTCGCCCGTCTTCACGCGCAGGCGCCGGATCGCCTCCTCCTCCGAGTCGATCGCGATCACCCGCCAGCCGCGTCGCAGCAGCTCGAGGGTGTCCCGCCCAGCTCCACACCCGAGGTCGACGGCGACCCCCGGCGTCGCGAATCTTTCCATTGCCGCAACGAGCGTCTCGCGCGGCACGTCGCCCGTCGCGTCGTAGTAGCGCGCCCACTCGGTCACCGCAGGCCCCGCCGGAACTCGTCGTACGTCATGCGCCGCCGTCCCGCCGGCTGCACTTCGAGCGGGACGAACCGGCCGTCCTCGACGCGGGCGCGCCAGACGATCAGGTCGCGCCCGTCGAGCGTCGCGCGCGCGCCGATGTGCGGCGAAAGCGCACGCACGACTCGAACGGCCCGCTCGGGATCGCCCAGGTCGAGCTCGCGGTCGGCCGCGGTGATCTTGTCGGCGTACGTCGCGCCCTCGTCCGGCTGCGGCTCGAACGCCGGCTCGTCGTCGGCGAGCACGCCTTCGAGCAGATCGGCGGCGAGTTCCGCGGCCCGCGCGAACACCGCGCCCGCATCGTCTTCGTCCTCGATCGCGAACGCGGCTTGCGCCGCGATGGGGCCGGCGTCGAGCTCTTTCACGGTTCGATGGATCGTCACGCCCGTCTGGCGGTCGCCGGCCATGATCGCGCGCTCGACGGGAGCCGCGCCGCGCCAGCGGGGCAACAGCGAGGGATGGACGTTCAACCAGGACGAGCGCTCGAGCAGCGACTCCGGGATCAAGAGACCGTACGCGGCGACGACGATGGCGTCGACGTCCTCGATCTCAGGACGCTCGGGCTGCAGCACGCGAAGCCCCAGCCGTTCAGCGACTTGCTTCGCGGGCGGCGGCGCCGCCTTGCGCCCGCGTCCGGCCCGTGCGTCCGGCCGTGTCAGCAGAAAGGCAATGTCGTGCCGCGCAGCCAGGCGCTCGAGGACGTCCGCGCCGAAGGGCGCGGTGGCCGCGACTCCGATGGTGGGCATCAGACCCCGGCGAGGATCGGTCTCGGCCGCAGGACTGCGAGCGCCTCCTTGCGCGCCTCGTCGGTCGTGCGGTCGAGGATCAGCGTCCCGTCGAGATGGTCGAGCTCGTGCTGCGCAACGCGGGCCGGATGGCCTTCGAGCTCGAACCGGAGATCGTTGCCGTCCTCGTCCTTGCCCTCGACCGACACACGCAGGTGCCGCTCGACCGGCATCGTCACGCCCTGGATCGACAGGCAACCCTCGTCTTCGATTTCCGTCTCGTCGCTGAGGTCGACGAGCGTCGGATTGACGACGGCGACAACGTCGTCTTCCCCTTTCTGGAAGACGAACACGCGCTGGAGAATCCCGACCTGCGTTGCGGCGAGACCAACGCCGCGCGCGTCGTGCATCAGCTGCTTCATGCGCGTTGCGAGGCGCTGCAGATCCTCGTCGAAGGAGGTCACCTCATGTGCTCGCATGCGCAGCACCGGATCGCCATACTGGCGCACCTGCGCGAGGGCGAGCTGGCGTCGAGCCAGCGTCTCCGCGTCGAGCTCGGCGCTGTCTTCGATGACCTGCCCTTCGATCTCTTCGTTCATAAGCGCAGTGTAGGTCAGAGGCTCTGCGGATCGACGTCGACGACAGCCGTCAGTCCGTGTCGTCGCATCGCAGGCGCCGCGGCTGCGAGCAGGCGCGCCGCGGTCGAGGCGACCGCGCGCGGACGATCGGTCTTCGCGACGAGTTGCGCACGGAAGCGCCCGCGCAGTCGGAGGACCGGCGCCGGCCCGAGGACGTCGCCGGGCAGGCCGGCCTTCAGCTCCGCGAGCACCTGCTCGGCGCGGCCCGCCTCCGCTCCGGCGACGACGACGCGCACGAGGTGCTTGAAGGGCGGATAGCCCAGCTCGCGCCGGCGTTCGAGCTCTCCGGCGAGGAAGCCGGCGACGTCGTGGCGCGCGGCGAGCTCGATCGCGCGCGCGTCCGGTTGGAACGTCTGCACGAGCACGCGACCGGGTGCCTCGCGCCCGCTGCGCCCGGCGAGCTGCGTCAGCAGCTGGAACGTCCGCTCCTCCGCGCGGAAGTCGGGCAAACCGAGCCCCGTATCCGCGTCGACGACGGCGGCCAGCGCGACGCCGGCGAAGTGGTGTCCCTTTGCAACCATCTGCGTCCCGATCAGCGCCGCGGCCTTCGCGTCGGCGAATGCGCGCAGCGTGTCGGCGACGCCTCTCTTCTCAACAGTGTCGGCGTCGAGGCGGTAGCGAGCCAGGTCGGGGATCGCCTCGGCAAGCTCGCGCTCGAGCCGCTGCGTCCCCGCGCCGATACGTGCGAGCTCGGCGGAGGCGCACACCGGGCAGAGCTCGGGCGCTGGCTCACTCCAACCGCAGTGATGGCAGCGGAGCGTGCCGTCGCCGTGCAGGACGAGCGCGACGTCGCAGTTCTCGCAGCGAATCGTCGTGCCGCACGCGCGGCAGTGCAGCGCCGGCGCAACGCCGCGACGGTTCAGGAGCAGGATCGCCTTCTCGCCACGCGCGACGACCTGCTCGAGAGCCTGCAGCAGCGGCGCGGAGAGCGGGTAGCCCGCCTCGCGCCGCAGGTCGACGACACGCACCGGCGGGAGCTTGCCGGCGATGCGTCCACCGAGCTCGATCCGCTCCAGCGCCTCCCAGCTTTCCGGACGCGGCGTCGCGCTGCCGAAGACGGCGACGGCGCGTTCGAGCGACGCGCGCTTCGCCGCGACCGTGCGGGCGTCGTAGCGCGGATCAGACTCTTGCTTGTACGAGGGGTCGTGCTCCTCGTCGACGCAGATCAACCCGAGGCCGTGAACGGGCGCGAAGATCGCGGAACGCGCGCCAACCACGACGCGTGCGCGGCCTGCCGCGATCCGCAGGCGCTCGTCGCGGCGCTCAGCATCCGTCAGTCCCGAGTGGAGGAGCGCGACCCGCTCGCCGAAGCGGGCGCGGAAACGGCCGACGGCCTGCGGTGTGAGCGCGATCTCCGGCACGAGCACGATCGCGCCGAGCCCGCGCTCGAGGGCGGCCGCGCATGCCTGGAGGTAGACCTCGGTCTTGCCGCTGCCCGTCGAGCCGTAGAGGAGGAGGTTGGCGCCGGCGCCGGTCGTCGAGCGCCTGTGCGATCCGATCGCCGGCGCGCTTCTGCGCGTCGGAGAGACGCTCCGGCTGCGGCTCTCCGGGGAGCGACTCGCGCACGCCCGGTTGCGCACGGTCGCCGCGCGGCTTTCGCTGCACCGGCGCGACGAGCGCGAGCGCCCGCGCAGGCGTCGAGCCGTAGTAGTCCGCAACCCACAGCGCAAGCTCGACGAGCGGCTCGGGCAACTCCTCGACGACGCGCCCGACGGCTGCGACGTCAACGCCCGGCGGCGCGTTCACTCCGAGCTCGACGACAAGCCCGCGGCGCTTGGCGTTGCCGAAGCGGACCTCGACGACCGAGCCGACGCGGACGTCCTCCGGCACCTCGTACGTGAACGGACGCGCGACGGCGCGTGCGGTCACGAGCGGATAGACGGACGCGAGCGCGATCCGTCCAGGCTACTCGGCGGGCGTGAGATGGAAGGAGCGGCCTAGCGTTCGAGCCGCTCGTCCATCGCTTGCTTCATCTGCGCGCTCGCTTCGGGAAAGTCGCGCTCGAAGACGTGAAAGTCGCTGCCGAACATGACCGCGAGTGTGACTGGCGACGCCGCCATCACGGTCGCGGTTCGGCGGCGCTCGCCTGCCAGGAGCGCGATCTCGCCGAAGAAGTCCCCCGGCCCGAGTATTGCGAGCTCGGCGTCACCCGACGTGACGGTCGCGGTGCCGGCGATGATGATGAACAGCGCGTATCCGGGAGCGCCTTCGCCGGCGAGCTCCGTCCCTTCCGGCTCCGACCGCAGCTCGCTCAGCGTCGCGATCGCCTGAAGCTGTTCGGGCTTCAGCGAGGCGAGCAGCGGTACGGCCGCGAGCTGCTCGGGCTCGGGACGCACGGCTAGGCGCCCGTGGCGACGAGGATGAAGTCTGTGCCGAAGCCGAGCACCAAGCCGAGCAGTATCCCCCACGACACCATTGCCTTGGAGCCGGCTCCGCGCAGAACGTTCAAGAGCTCGATCACGACGTAGAGGATCGATCCGGCGGCGAGCGCGAAGAAGGCCACCGACAGCGCCTCGCTCACCCACGCCTGACCGATCGCCGTGCCGATGAACGTCGGGCCGCCGCCGATCAGCCCCATGAGGCCGAGGAATGCCCAGCTCGGCATCTCGGCTTCCCCGGAGAGCGGCGCGCAGATGCCGAAGCCCTCGGTCGCGTTGTGGAGCGCGAAGCCGATCACGAGGACGATGGCGAGGCTCAGCTCGTCGCTCGCCGCGGACTGGCCGATCGCGAGCCCCTCGGAGAAGTTGTGCAGGCCGATGCCGGTGGCGATGAACACGGCAAGCCACTTCGCGGGCGAGAGCCCGGCAAAGTGGTACTCGTTCTCCTGCTGGAGCTCTGCGGGCGAGGCGGCGCCGGGGCCGAGCAGAAATGCCTTGCGTCGGCGCGCCTTCATCCACGCGTCGTAGTAGACGAGCGAGAGCAGCCCGACGGCGAAGCCGCCGGCGAGGAGCGTCGTGAGCCAGAGGAAACGGCCGTCGCGGCCGGCTTTGAGCGCGGCCTCGACCGGTTCGACGGCATGGGTGAGGACGTCCCAGAGCAGGAAGAGGAGGATCCCGGTCGCGACAGCGGCGAGCATCGTGCGGACGTTCGCCGGGACATTGCGCATCCTCGCCACGGGCAGGCCGATGAAGATCGTGACCCCGGCGATTGCGCCGAGCAGAAGGGTCTGTCCTGTGCTCATTCCGGTGTAAGGGTCACCTTACAGATGCCTGGAACGTAGCATCAGGAGCGGGAATGGCGGGGCACTCCGTAGACGACTACCTGGAGACGATCTACTTCCTGGCGTTTCCGATCGGCGAGTACACGCCGCAGAGCGGGAACCTGCCGCTCGCGTCGCGTGTTGCCGAGATGCTTGGCGTCTCCCGCGCGTCGGCGGGCGAGATGCTGAAGCGCCTCGAGGCCGAGGGGTTGATCGAGCGCGGCACGCGGAAGGAAGCGCTGCTCACGGAGAAGGGACGCGCGCGGGCGGAGCATGTCGTCCGGCGGCACCGGATCATCGAGCGGCTGCTGACGGACTTCATGGGGTACACGGGCGCCGAGGCGCACGTGTACGCAGACGAGCTCGGCGACACGTTTTCGGACGACATGGTCGAGCGGATGTTCGAGCGGCTCGACCGTCCGGAGCGGTGCCCGCACGGGTGGCCGGTCGATCCGGACTTCGAGCAGGCGGAGAACCAGGAGTTGGAGCCTCTGGCGGAGCTCGACGCGGGGTCGCGCGCGACGATCGTGCGGCTAGCGGAGCACGACGGCGACCTGTTGCACTGGTTCTACGACCAGGGGCTGGTACCGGGCGCGGAGATCGAGCTCGAAGCGGCACATCCCGAGGCAGGCCAGTTCACGGTGCGCCTGGACGGCGGCGAGCGTGCGGTGAGCGAGAAAGCAGCCGCAGGTCTCTTCGTCCGGCCCGCGTAGGAGGCGCGCGGGCTACGCGTCGAAAGCGGCGACGGGCTCGGGAAGGCTGATCGGGCCGTTGAGGCCGGCGTCGTCGTGCAGCTCTTGCGCCTTGTCGATCCTCTCCCACGTGAAGTCGTGGTCGTCGCGGCCGAAGTGCCCGTATGCAGCGGTTTTGAGGAAGATCGGTCGCCGTAGGTCGAGGTCACGCTGGATCGCCGCCGGCCGCAAGTCGAAGTGCTCCCGCACGAGCTCCTCGATCCGCGCCGCGGGAACATCCGGATGCTCGGTGCCGAAGGTCCGCACGGCGATCGAAACGGGCCGCGCGACGCCGATCGCATACGCGACGTTCAGCTCGCACCGGTCGGCGAGCCCGGCCGCGACGACGTTCTTCGCGACGTAGCGGGCCGCATACGCGGCGGAACGGTCGACCTTCGTCGAGTCTTTGCCGGAGAACGCACCGCCGCCGTGCCGCGCGGCGCCGCCGTACGTGTCGACGATGATCTTGCGCCCGGTGACCCCCGTGTCACCCATCGGGCCGCCGATCACGAACTTGCCGGTCGGATTGACGTAGACGAAGTCGCGGTCCTCGTACAACCGCTTCTCGTCGTAGATCCGCGGGTCGAGGACAGGATGGAGCACCTTCTCGATCACGTCCTGCTTGATCGTCTCGGCGTCGACGCCGTCGGCATGCTGCGTCGACACGAGGATGCGCTCGATCTCGACGGGCGCCTCCCGCCCGTGCTCATCGACCTCGTAGCGGACGGTTACCTGGGCCTTGCCGTCCGGGCGCAGGTAGCCGATCTCGCCCGCCTTGCGCACACCGGCGAGCCGCTTGCAGATCCGGTGCGCGAGCACGATCGGCATCGGCATCAGCTCCGGCGTTTCGTTCGACGCGTAGCCGAACATCATCCCCTGGTCGCCCGCGCCGACGCGATCGAGCGGATCGTCGTCGCCCGGATCGTGCTGCAGCTCGTACGACTCGTCCACGCCCAGCGCGATGTCCGGCGATTGCGGGTCGATCGCCACAACGACGCCGCACGTGTTCGCGTCGAACCCGTGCGCGGAGTCGGTGTAGCCGATTGCGCGAATCGTCTCTCGCACGACGTTCGACACGTCGACGTACGTCTTCGTCGTGATCTCGCCCGCAACGACGACGAGACCCGTGGTGACGAGCGTCTCGCAGGCGACACGTCCATCGGGATCGTCCCGCAGCACCGCATCGAGCACGGCGTCGGAAACCTGATCCGCGACCTTGTCCGGATGCCCCTCGGTGACCGACTCCGACGTGAAGAGAAACTCGCGCGCGGACATGCGCCGGAGGTTACCTATTCGCCTGTCGGCCTTCTTCCCATCAGACCCTCGACGAGGTCTGCAAGCCGAACGTTCCCTTCGAGCACCGCGCAGACGCCCTCCGTGATCGGCAACTCGATCCCGAGGCGGTGAGACAGATCGCGCAGCACCGGCGCCGTCGTCAGGCCCTCGACCGTCTGTCCGATCGCCGCAGCAGCCTCGTCCGGCGAGGCGCCGCGCGCGATCAGCGCCCCGGCGGCGCGGTTGCGACCGTGCCGTGACTCGCACGTGACGATCAGGTCGCCCATGCCGGCGAGCCCGGAGAACGTCTCGGGACGCCCGCCGCACGCTTCGCCGAGCCGCGCCATCTCGACGAGGCCCCGCGTGATCAGCGCGGCCTTGCCGTTGTCGCCGAGCCCGAGCCCGTCGACGCCGCCGGCCGCGAGCCCGATCACGTTCTTCGCGGCGGCGCAGAGCTCGACGCCCGTGACGTCCGGATTGACGTAGATGCGGAAGACGAGCGAGTTGATCGCGCTCTGCAGCTCCTCCGCGAGGGCCGCGTCCTCCGAGGCGATCACCGCCGCCGTGGGCAGGCCCGCGGCGACTTCCTCCGCCATGTTGGGGCCTGAGAGGACGGCGACCGGGCGCTCCGTGACGAGCGTCGACAGCCGGCTGGCGCTGGCGGGATCGAGCCCCTTGCTCAGCGACAGCACCGGCGCAGTCCCCGGAAGCGAGCGCGCGACGTCGCCGAAAGTCTTCGACGGCACCGCGAGCACAATCAGCTCCGCCTCGTCGAGACCTGTCCCAGGGACTGTCCCTGGGACAACGCCGGAAAGGTCGACGCTCGTTAGGTACCGCGGGTTGCGCCCCGTCTCCGCGATCGCCCTCGCCTGCTCCGGGTCACGGCACACGAGCGTCACCTCGTGGCCGCGCTCGAAGAGCAGCCGCGAAAACGCGGTACCCCACGAGCCGGCTCCGACGACGGCGATTTTCATCCGCGCCGCACGAAGTCGATCGCCACCGGCACGCCCTCGAGCTCGAACCGTTCGCGCAACCGGTTTTCGATCCAGTAGCCGTAGTCGCGCGTCATGAGCGAAGGATCGTTCACGAAGAAGCGGAAGCGCGGCGGCCTGCGGCTCGTCTGCGTCCCGTAGAGCAGGTTGAGCCGCCGGCCCGCTCTCTGCGGCGGCTGTCGCTCCTCGCGCAACTCGGCCAGGAAGCGGTTCAGCTCGCCGGTGGAGATGCGTGCCGTGTGCTTCACGAATTGCCGCTCAATCCGGTCGAGCAGCCGGTCGATGCCCCGGCCGGTCTTGGCCGACACCGCGATCAGCGGCGGTCGCTGCCGAAGCCGCGCCTCGAGCCGCGGGCGAACGTCCTCGATCCCAACGATGCCCACGTCCCACTTCGAGAGGACGACGATCGTCGAGCACATCGCCTTCCGCGCGACATCGGCGACGGCGAGATCCTGGTCGACCACGCCCTCCGACACGTCGACCAGGACGAGCGCGACGTCGGCGCGCTCCGCAGCATCGACCGCGCGCAGCTCCGAGTAGTACTCGATCCCCTGCCGTTGCCTGCGCTTCCGCCGCATGCCGGCAGTGTCGACGAGGACGAACGTGGTGTCGCCGCGCTGCAGCACCGTGTCGATCGAGTCGCGCGTCGTCCCAGGCTTCTCCGAGACGATCACCCGCTCCTGGCCGACGAACGCGTTGAGCAGCGACGACTTGCCGACGTTAGGCCGTCCGAGGATGGCGACGCGAATCGCGTCCTCGCCTATCTGTGCCCTGCCGATACCCGGGAGCAACTCGAGCACCTCATCGAGCAGGTCGCCGGTGCCGTATCCGTGGAGACCGGAAACCGGGATCGGGTCGCCGAGCCCGAGCCGGTGCAGGTCGTAGGCGAGCGAGTCCTTCGCCGGATCGTCGATCTTGTTCGCGAGCACGAGCGTCGGCTTGCGTGCCTCGCGCAGGATCTGGGCGATCTCCTCGTCGCCCGGCGTGATGCCCGCCTTCGCGTCGACGACGAACAGCACGAGGTCGGCCTCGGCAACGGCCGCGCGCGCCTGCTCGGCGATCGCACGCGTCATCGGCGTCGCGTCGGCGATGTCGACGCCGCCCGTGTCGATGAGGAGGAACTGCTTGCCGTTCCACTCGCAGACGAGCTCCTTGCGGTCGCGCGTCACGCCCGGCGTCTCGTGCACGACGGCCGCGCGCGTGCCGGTGAGCCGGTTCACGAGGGTCGACTTGCCGACGTTCGGGAAGCCGACGATCGCCACAGTCCCAACGAGTCCGTTGTCCGTCACGGCCGCGTCGTGTTCTTCGTGCGGCCGCGGGCGTGCACGTCTGCGAGCCAGTCGAACAGCTCGTTGATCCGCGCTTCGATCTCGGCGGTTGCCTCCTTGTAACTACGCCCGTTCTTCGGACGGCCCGCGAAGTCCATCGGTTGACCGAACGCAATCGAGCATGGAGCGAAGTTGCCGATCTTCCAGAACTGCGTCCCGTAGATCGCGGCCGGGACGACCGGCACCTCTTCCTGGATCGCGACCATCGCGGCGCCGGGTTGCGCCTGCCCCGGACGGCCGGTTCGCTGGCGCGTTCCCTCGACGAACAGCCCGAGCGCATGGCCGTTGCGCACCGCTTCGCGCATCTGCCGCACGGCGTCGCGGTCCGACTCGCCGCGGCGCACGCCGATCGTTCCGTGCCAGCTGACGAACCGGCCGAAGCCGGGGAAGTTGACGGCCTCGGCCTTCGCGACGAAGTCGAGGTTGCGCGGCGACACCGCACCGAGGATCGGGACGTCGATCCAGTGGAGATGGTTGACCGCTAGCACCATGCCTCCCTCGCGCGGCACTCGCTCGCGTCCGTAGGCGCGGGCGCGCGTTACCAGGCGCGCGGGCAGCCCCATGTAGACGCGCCCGGCCGCCCAGAAGAGATTTGACGTCCGCTGCGTCGTCACGCCGGCTGGCGGAGTGCGCGCACGAGCCTTTCGATCTGGTCGACGACGTCGTCGACCTCCAGGCTCGTCGTGTCGATCTCGTGCGCGTCGGCGGCCGGCTGCATGCGCGCCGCGTCGCTGGCATCGCGCATGCGCAGGTCGGTGGCGAGCGCGTCGCCGCCGATCTCCGGCCGTTCCGCGAGCCTGCGTTCCGCGCGCACCCGCGGATCCGCGACGAGGTAGACCTTCACCTCAGCCGCCGGCGCGACAACGGTTCCGATGTCTCGCCCTTCGATCACCACGTCTCCGTCGTGGCCGAGCTCGCGCTGGCGCTCGCGCATGACCTCTCGCACCTCGGGATGGCGCGCGACGACGGGAACCATGCGATCGACCTGTGTGCGGCGGATCGCGGCGGTGACGTCGGTGCCAGAGATGAAGACTCGCTGTTCGTTCTCGAAAGTGATGGGGTTCTCCTGGGCGAGCCGGCCGAGGCGCTCGCCGTCGGAGAGGTCGAACGACTGCTGGAGCGCTAGCCACGTGAGCGCGCGATACATGGCGCCGGTGTCGAGGTACCGGAATTGGAGCCGTTCGGCGAGGCGCCGCGCGACAGTGCTCTTGCCCGCGCCGGCGGGCCCGTCGATTGCAACGATCATCGTCTTGTCACCGACTCCAGGAGGTCGAAGAAGCCGGGGAAGCTTATAGCGACCGCTTCGGCGTCCTCCACGTCGACGCCTTCGCGCGAGACGAGCCCGGCGACCGCACCGAGCATCGCGAGGCGGTGATCTCCGTGCGAGCCCATTCCCCCACCCTTAGGGCGGGTGGCTACACCCCTCACCCCGAAGCCATCTTGACGCGCCGAGATCCGGATTCCGAGCGCTTTCAGCGAAGTTGTCACAGTCTCAATGCGATTTGACTCTTTTGCGCGCAACTCCTGTGCGCCTTCGACCCGGCTCTCGCCATGCGCCATCCCCGCCGCGAGGGCGAACAGCGGCAACTCGTCGATCAGCCGCGGCACCTCCTCCCCGCCGATCCTGGTCGCCGTCAGCTCCGCCGAGCGCACCTCCAGATCGCCCGCAGGTTCCCCCGCCAAAGTCCGCCGGTTGAAGACGGCAGTTCGTGCGCCCATCCGATCGAGGACGTCGAGTAGCCCGGTGCGCGTGGGATTCAGATTCACGTCGTGGATGCGGAGCACGGATCCCGCGAGCAACGTCGCGGCGACGATCAGCGGCGCCGCGGACGAGAAGTCGCCCGGCACGTCGATCGACAGCCGCGACAGGCGCTCGACCGGCCAGACGCTCGCCTGCCGCGGGCTCGACTGCACGCGCGCGCCCTGCATCCGTAGCAGCCGCTCCGTGTGGTCGCGCGTCTGCGCGCCGTGTTCCACGACGACCGTCGGCCCGTCGCCCGCGTAGAGCCCCGCGAGCAGCACGCATGACTTCACCTGCGCGCTCGCCACCGGCAGCGCGTACGACACGGGCTTCAGCGGCGCGCCGCCGTGCACGGTCATGGGCGCGTGGCCCTCCGTCGTCTCGACCTGTGCGCCCATCTGCCGCAACGGTTCGGCGATCCTCTCCATCGGCCGCGAGCTCAGCGACTCGTCGCCGCTGAGGACAAACGTCCCCTCCTGTCCCGCGAGGATCCCGGCGATAAGACGCAGCAGCGTGCCCGCATTGCCGCAATCGATCGGCCCGTCGGGAGCGCGCAGCCCGCGCAATCCCACTCCGCGCACGCGCACGCGGTCGACATCGTCCTCCAACACCTCGACGCCGAGCGTGCGCAGAGCGGAGATCGTCGATTCGGTGTCCCCGGCGCGTCCGAAGTTGCGGATCTCGCTCTCGCCGTCCGCGACGGCGCCGAGCAGCAGCCCCCGGTGCGAGATCGACTTCGTTCCGGGCACCGCGACGTCGCCGACGAGCGCGGCCGCGGCCTCGACTCGCATCAGTGCCCCTTCGCGTGGTGGTGCCGTGCTTCTGCCGCGCGAAAAGCAAGCGATGCAAGGACGCAGGGAGCCCCGGTAGCGGGCGCTACCGGGGCGACCGAGGACGCCACAGCGCGCCGCTTTGCAGCCGGCAGATGCGCGGATGACACCGCCCGAAGGGGCACTTAGCCGACGACTTTGCCCATCAACGACGAGAGCGCACGGATCTCGTCGGCGAAGTGCGGAAAGTCCGCCACCGGAATCTGCTGAGCCGCGTCGCACAACGCGTGCTCGGGCTCAGGGTGCACCTCGACGATGATCCCGTCCGCGCCTGCGGCGACAGCGGCGCGCGCGAGCGGCAGCACGAGGTCACGCCGTCCCGCAGCGTGCGACGGGTCGACGATCACAGGCAGGTGCGTCTCCTGCTTCAGCACAGGAATCGCGCTGATGTCGAGCGTGAAGCGCGTCGACGTCTCGAACGTCTTGATGCCGCGCTCGCACAGGATCACCTGCGCGTTCCCCTCGCGCACGACGTACTCCGCGGCCATCAGCAGCTCCTCGACCGACGCGGACGCGCCACGCTTGATCAGCACAGGCTTGCGCGCCTTCCCCACTTCCGCGAGCAGCGAGAAGTTCTGCATGTTGCGCGCACCGATCTGGATGACGTCCGCTGTATCGACGACGGGCTCGACCTCGCGCGGATCCATCAGCTCCGTCACGAGCGGAAGTCCGGTCTCCTCGCGCGCCTCGGCGAGGATCTCGAGCCCCTCGCGACCAAGCCCCTGGAACGTGTACGGCGAAGTGCGTGGCTTGAACGCGCCCCCGCGCAGCATCGTGCAGCCGACGGCGGCCACGGCGCGCGCGGTGACGAGCGTCTGCTCGCGATTCTCCACCGTGCACGGCCCCGCGATAAACCCGAAGTAGCCGTCACCGATCCGCCGGCCCCGTACCTGGATCACGGTCGGGTCCGGCGAGATCTCGCGCGAGACGAGCTTGTACGGCTTGAGGATCGGCAGCACCTGCTCGACCGCCGGGTAGCCCTCGAGAGGCAGCGAGGCGATCAGCTCGCGGTCGCCGATCACGCCGATCACGGTCGCCTGCTTGCCGGGCGTCACGTGCGCTTGCACGCCGGCCTCGTCCAGCCTCGCGACGACGTCCTCCACCTGCTCGGGCGTTGCGCTGCCGCTCATGATGATCAGCAACTCCGGTGCGTGTACGGTCGCCATCGTTACGACGAGCCTAGCTCCGGCGCTACATCCACGTCGTAGCCCTGGGTGCCGAGGACGCTCGCCGCGCGGTTCGCCGACTCCTCGCCGGAGATCAAAATCGCCAGCGTGCCGCCGCGCTCGCGCGAGACGTGGTGGAGCTCGAGGTCCTCGATGTTGATCCGCTCCGCACCGAGCGCCTGCATGATCGCGGCGAGAATCCCGGGCCGGTCGGCGACGTGCACCTGGACGCGGAAGAGGTCGGCTGTTTCCTCGAACGCGTCCCGCAAGAGCTCCTCGCGCTTGGTCGCGGCCTCGCCGATCCAGCGCGCGAGGAAGCCGGCGTCGCCGCGCTCGAGCGCCGTCTCGAGCTGCTCGACGCGTCGGCGATGCTCGGCGAGCGCGCTTCGCAACTCCGGTGCGTTGTCGAGAAAGATGTCGACCCAGATGCGCGGGTTCGCGCCTGCGACGCGCGTCATCTCGCGGAACGACGCGCCCGCTGCCGCGAGCGGGTCGTGCCCTTCGACCGGCGAGGCGCCGACCTGGTTCAGGAGCAGATTCGCGAGCGCGTGCGGCAGGTGGCTGACAAGCGCGAGCAGGCGGTCGTGCGCATCCGGATCGATCGCGACGGGAACGGCGCCGAGCGACGCCACGAACGCGTGCAGCGCGCGGTAGCGCGCTGTGTCGGTCGCGGCGTGCGGTGCCAGAAACCACGTCGCTCCTTCGAACAGATCGGCGCGCGCGCCTTCCGGCCCTCGCACTTCTGCGCCGGCAACGGGATGACCGCCGACGAAGCGCTCGTCCGCGACCGCGCGCGACAGCACGCTCTTCGTCGAGCCGACGTCGGTCACCGTCGCCTCCGGGGCAGCGGCGAGCGCGGATTCGACGGCCGTCGTCAGCATCGTCACCTGCACCGCGACGACGACGAGCTCTGCGGGCGCGACTGCGTCATCCGCCGAGCCGGCCGGCTCGACCGCCCCACGCTCCGCCGCCGCCGCCAACACGGCGGCGTCGACGTCCCACCCGCGCACCTCGTGTCCGGCCTTGCGCGCCGCAAGGCCGACCGACGCTCCGATCAAACCGGTGCCGACAATCGCGACTCGCATTCCGACAGTTTCACCGCTACGCTAGGAGCGATGTCTCCCGCACCTCGCAGCGAGTCCTGGTCGTGGCGCAGCGAGCGCGGCGGGAGCGTGCGCTAGCGCACGAATAACCCGCCCCGCTCGCTTCTCACCGTCCCGTTCCTTCCAGACACTGGAGTCACGACCATGCGCATCTTCAGCGGCATCCAACCCACCGGAGCGAAGCACCTAGGCAACTACAGCGGCGGTTTCCGCCAGTACGCGACCACGCAGGAGGAAGGCGACGCGTTCTTCTGCATCGTCGACCTGCACTCGATCACAGTCGAGTACGACCCCGAGAACCTGCGCTCGTCGACGCTCGACCTCGCGGCGATGCTGTTCGCGACGGGCCTCGACCCCGACCGGTCGACGGTGTTCGTGCAGAGCCACGTCACCGCGCACCCAGAGGCGGCTTGGCTGCTCTCAGCCGTGACGAGCTACGGGCAGCTGGGACGCATGACGCAGTTCAAAGAGAAGGGCGAGCGTCAGGAATTCGTCTCGGCTGGTCTCTTCACGTATCCCGTACTGATGGCGGGCGACATCCTGCTCTACCAGACCGACCTCGTGCCGATCGGCGACGACCAGCGCCAGCACCTCGAGCTTGCGCGCGACATCGCCGAGCGCTTCAACGCGCGCTACGGCGAGACGTTCCGCGTCCCGGAAGGGCGCTTCCCCGAGCTGGGCGCGCGGATCATGGACTTGCAAGAGCCGACGAACAAGATGGCGACCACAGGCGGCACCGCGCAGGGCACCGTGCTCATCGCCGATCCGCCGGACGTGATCCGCAAGAAGTTCAAGTCGGCCGTGACGGACTCCGAGCGCGAGGTGCGGCACGACCGCGAACACAAGCCCGGCGTGTCGAACCTGATCGAGATCATGTCGGTCGCGACGGGCGAGCCGATCGGCGAGATCGAATCGCGCTACGACGGCACCGGTTACGGCCAGTTCAAGGAGGACGTGGGCGAGGCCGTGGTCGCGCTGCTCGATCCGATCCGCGAGCGCTACGACACGTTACGTGCGGACGAGCGCGAGCTGCAGCGGCTGCTGGCAGTCGGCGCGGAGAAGGCGCGCAAGGAGTCGGAGCCGACGCTGGCAGCGATGTACGAGGGCATGGGCTTCGTCCTGCCGCAGAACGGGCGCCACTTCGGGGCCGCGCGTCCGCGGGGGTTGTAGCTCTAGGCGGAGATCTCTGCCGGCTGCTCGGGGCGGAGCGCCGTGGCTCGCTCGAGCCACGGCCTCGCCTCGAGGCGCGCGAAGATCTGCCGCGCTTCGGCGAGCAGCGGCTCCGCGTCAGCGTCCCGCCCCAGCTCGAGCAGGCGCTCGGCATGCTCGAGCTCGGTCACGGCGAGCCAGAACGGCATCTCCAGTTTGCGGAAGCGAGCAGTCGCGGCTTCGTACCCCATCACGTCGCCCGAGATCTTCGAGCGAAAGCGCAAAGCGTGGGCGGCGAGCAGGGGCGGCCGCTCGCCTGCGCGCAGGGACTCGATCATTGCCAGCAGCTCTTCGACCTTGGCGTTGTCGCCGAGCTCGAACGCCGCCTCGAGCGCCTCGACCACCGCGAGCTTCCTCGTCAGGAACGTGATCCCAAGCTCGGGCGTCGCAACGACGGTCGCGAGCACCTCGAGCGCCGCCGCCGGATTGCCCTCGGCCCGGAGGACCACTCCCTCATGGAGGAGATAGGCGCTCCATGACTGGGCATCGTCCATGTCGCGCATCCACGTGTAGCCCTCGAGGCGCGCCCGCGCGACTTCGACGACACCACGCGCGCACTCGATCTCGATCACGTGGATCGGAACTGTGTTTGCCGAATGGACGCTCTCCGGAAGGATGTCCTCGGCCTCCGCCGCCCGCTCGCTCGCCTCGTTCCAGCGGCCGACGAGGGCGAACGAGCTGATCGGGCCGACGAGGAATGACGTCTCCCACACACGATCGCCGATGCGCCGAGCAAGCTGAAGCCCGCGCCCGGACGCCTCCACGACATCAGGAAAACGGTCCGACGACTCGAAGACGACCGAGAGGTTGTTGAGCGCGCGAATAGCCGCAGCCGGCAGATCGTTCTCGAGCGCGATTGCGAGTGCGCCTTCGAGCAGGATCCGTGCCTCCTCGAGACGGTTCACGCGGCTGAACATGCCGGACTTGCTCGTCAGCGCCTGCGCGAGGATCTCCGGCAATGCAAGTGCCTCGGCCAGCTCGAGCGCGAGCTCGAGCCGGGGGCTCGCATCGTCGTACGCACCGGTCAAGATCAAGAAGCGCCCGAGCTGTGCGGCCGTCTCCGCAACGTCGGCGTCCGGCTCCTCGTCGTCGAGATCGTCGAGCGCGCGTTCGAGCCGGTCAAGCGACTGACGTGTGCGACCCGCGCGGAAGTCGATCTCCGCGAGGACCCCGGAGATCCGCGCCGCCGGATGCTTCAGGCCCTCGCGCTCGAGGACTTCCTGCGCTTCGACGAGGAGCGCGACGGCTTCGTCCGCGCGGCCGCGCCGCCATGCCATCCGGCCCGCCTTCTCGTCGAGGTCGGCGCGCACCAACGGCTCTTCGGTCAGCTCGGCCGCCTGCTGGAAGTAGCGCTGCGCCTCGCGCGCGGCTGCCAGTGAGGCCGCTCGCTCTCCGGCGCGCCTGAGCATCTCGCGTGCCTTCGCCTTTATCTCGGCGGCGTCCTCCGCGTCCGGAACCTCCCGGTACGCGTCGAGGTAATGCGACGCAAGCACCTCGACGATCTCGTCCTCATCCGCGAACGACACTTCCAGGTGCGACGCTGCCGCGAGGTGGCGCGCTCGCCGCTCGCGCTTCGAGAGCGTCTCGTACGCGACGTGCCGAACGAGGTCTTGGAGGAAGCCGTACTGCCCGTGCTCGGGCGAGCGCGGATCCGCCTGGACGGCGAACACCTCCTTGCGGACGAGCGACGCGAGGAGCGGCTCGAGCGCGGCGGGCTCGAGGCCGGAAAGCGCCGCCAGCGCATGCTTGGTGAAGGTCTTGCCCAGGACGGCAGCGTCCTGGAGGACTCGCCGCTCCTCTGGGGGCAGCCCGTCGAGCCGCGCCGCGATCAGCGCGTGCAGAGTCTCGGGCACGTCGAGCGCGCCGATGGTGCCCTCCGGGCGGTAGACGGAGCCCTCGCGGACGAGCAGCCCCCGGTCGAGCAGCATGCGAACGGTCTCGACGGCGTAAAGAGGTATGCCTTCGGCCCGGTCGAGGATCTGCGTCCTCACCTCATCGGGAAGGCCGGGCACGAGGCCGGTCAGCAGCTCCTCCATCGCGGCCGGCGAGAGCGGCTCGAGATAGAGAGAGGTGAAGTTCCGGCGTCCGGCGCCCCACGTCGGCCGCCGCTCCTGCAGCTCGGGCCGCGCGAGCGTGACGACGAGAATCGGCGAGTTCCGCGACGAGTCGAGCAGGTATTCGATGAAGTCGAGCAGCGAGTCGTCGGCCCACTGCATGTCCTCGAACGCCATCACGACCGGGTACGTCTCAGTCAGCCGCTCGAAGAACAGTCGCCAGGCCGCGAACAGGTCGTCGCGCTCGTAGCCGATGCCCTCCTCGAGCCCGAGCAGGTGCGCGAGCCGCGGCTCGACGAAGCGGCGGTCCGCCTCGTCGGCGAACGTCTCCGCGACGATCTCCTGCAGCTTGGCCCGCGCCGACGCCGGCTCCTCCTCTTCGACGATGCGCGCCCGCATCCGCACCATGTCGGCGAGCGCCCAGTACGTGACGCCCTCGCCGTACGAGAGGCAGCGGCCACGGTGCCAGTACGTCAGCTGCGCGATCCCGTCGAAGTACTTGTAGAACTCCCACGCGAGCCGCGACTTGCCGATGCCGGCGATTCCCGTCACCGAGACCAAGTGCGCGCGCCGACCGTTCTCCGAGTCGTGAAAGAGGTCCTTGATCAGGCGGAGCTCGCGGTCTCGGCCGACGAACGGCGCCTCGAGACCTTGCGACTTCAGGGTGCCGCGCGTTCCGGAGACGACCCGGAGGGCGCGCCACGCGGGAATCAGCCCGCCCTTGCCCTTCAGCTCGTGCAGCCCCGCCTCCTCGTAGACGATCGCCGCCTCCGTCGCACGCCGCGTCGCCTCGCCGACAAGCACCTGGCCGGGCTCTGCGATCCCTTGAATCCGGGACGCAGTGTTGACGATGTCGCCGGCGACCATCCCTTCGCCCTCCGCGCCGATCGTCACCGCGGCCTCGCCAGTCAGTACGGCGGCTCGCGCGCGGAGACCGCTCGCCCCGGTCTCGTCGCCGAGCGCAGTGACCGCCGCTACGAGGTCGAGCGCCGCACGCACTGCGCGTTCGGCGTCGTCCTCGGTGGCCGTCGGCGTGCCCCAGACGGCCATCACCGCGTCGCCGATGAATTTCTCCACCGTGCCGCCGTAGAGCGCGATCAGGCGGCGGCACGTGTCGAAATACCGCGAGAGCAGCTCCCGGGTTTCCTCCGCGTCACGCGCTTCGGACGCGGCCGTGAAACCGACGAGGTCGGCGAAGAGAACAGACACGAGGCGGCGTTCCGCGACAGGCGCAGCGACGGCCTTTGCCGGGAGGGGCTGTGCCACCTCGCTCTCCTCGAGCGGGCTTCCGCATGAGTTGCAGAACCGCATGCCGGCATCGTTCGCCGCCCCGCAGTCCGGACAGGCTCGTGCGAGAGCCGTCCCGCACCCACCGCAAAATCTGGACTCAGCGCGGTTCTCTGTGCCGCAATTCGAGCAGCGAATCAATACACCAGGACACTACTTCCGAATCGTCTTTTCGACAATGCCCCGCAGCTGATCCACCTCGTCGGCACGGAGCGCCCGCCAGGCGCCGGGCACGAGGTCATCCGCGCTGAGCCCCGCATAGACACTGCGGTGCAGACGCACGACGGGATGGCCGACTGCGTCGAGCATCCGCTTCACCTGGTGCTTGCGTCCCTCGTGGATCGTGAGCTCTACGCGTGAGCCACCGAGCCGCCGCGCTTGTGCCTCCGCAGTACGGCCGTCCTCTAGCTCGACCCCGACCTCGAGCGCGGACAGCGCGTCGTCCGACGGCGCGCCCTCGACGTCGACGACGTACGTCTTCTGGACGCCGTAGCGGGGGTGCGCGAGGCGGTGCGCGAGCTCGCCGTCGTTCGTGAGGAGCAGCACGCCGGTCGTATCCGCGTCGAGACGTCCCACAGGCACGACACGCTCGGGCACGCTCACGAGCTCGACGACGGTGCGCCGCCCTTGCGGGTCGCTCGCCGTCGTGACCACCCCGGCGGGCTTGTGCAGCAGCACGTAGGCGAGCCGCTGTTTCTCGACCGGCTGTCCGTCGACCTCGATGCGGTCGCGGGCTCCGACGAACGTGTTGAGCTGTCCCGGCTCGCCGTTGACGGTCACGCGCCCCGCCTTGATCAGGTCATCGGCCTTGCGCCGCGAGGCGACTCCGGCCCTCGCCAGGTACGCGTTCAAACGCACGCCGTTATTGTCCCTGGATCGCGCACTACATCACGCTCATGCGCTGGACGTCCCAGGGAATTGCCGGCCTGCCGGCCTGGCGCGAACGCGTAGAGGAGGGCGAGCGGATCATCGAGGATGCCGGTGGCACGCTCGTGGGCGTCTACGTCACGCTCGGACGCTACGACGTCGTCGAGATCTTCGAGGCGCCCGACGACGAGATCGCCGTCGAGATCCTGCTGAAGCTGCAGCGTTTCGGCGCCGAACACACGGAGACGCTCCGCGCCTTCACGCGCGACGAGGCTGAAGAGATCATCCGCCGCCTCTAGTAAGGGCGGGTCGGCCCGCCCCCCGGGCGGGCCGACCTAAGGGGGCCCTGCTTCCCTCCTTCCTCGCTGCCGTGACTGGGACGGCGCGAGGAACCCCGTGACCGGCAACCTATCGCGCCGCGTGTGCGATGAATACCAGCGGGACGGTGAGAACCATCAACACCAAAGGCTAGTTTGGCTTGAAGAGCGTGGATGAAGCTCAACACATCGCCCGTCTGCTCGTCTCGTGCCCGGACCGACACGGGATCGTCGCCGCCGTCTCGGGGTTCCTTTCCGAGAACGACGCGAACATCCTCAGCTCGGACCAACACTCGACCGACCCCGAGGGCGGGACGTTCTTCATGCGCATGGAGTTCCGCCTCGAGGACTTGCCGGAGCGCAGGGCCGATCTCGAGCGCGCGTTCGGCGAGCGCGTCGCAGGGCCGCTCGAGATGGAGTGGCACTTCGCCTACGCCGACCGGCGGAAGGTCACGGCGCTGCTGGCTTCGCGCGAAGACCACTGCCTGCTCGATCTGCTCTGGCGCTGGCGCCGCGGCGAGCTCGACACCGACATCGCCTGCGTGATCTCGAACCACGACGACCACGCTGCAGACGTCGCCGGCTTCGGGGTTCCGCATCACCACGTGCCGGCGCCTGCAGAGGAGCGGATGCTCGAGCTGCTCGCGGGCAACGTCGATCTCGTCGTGCTCGCCCGCTACATGCAGATTCTCTCGCGTGACTTCCTCGACAGGCTCGGCGTGCCCGTGATCAACATCCACCACTCGTTCCTACCGGCGTTCGTCGGCGCCGACCCGTATCGCCGAGCGCGCGAGCGCGGCGTGAAGATCATCGGAGCGACGGCGCACTACGTCACCGAGGAGCTCGACGCAGGGCCGATCATCGAGCAGGACGTCGCACGCGTCTCACACCGCCAAACCGTCGAGGAGCTCGAACGCATCGGCCGCGACATCGAGCGCGTCGTGCTCGCCCGTGCGGTCAACTGGCACCTCGAGGACCGCGTGCTCGTCCACGAGAACCGAACGGTCGTCTTCTAGTTGGAGCATCGGACTCGGCTCTTCCGTGCCGCGCGACTCGCGGTCATCGCGCTGGTGATCGCGTACTTCTTCCTTCCGTACGACGTGCAGTCGTGGATCCCCGTTTGGCTGCCCTTCCTCGCGGCCGTTGCGCTCGAGGCGCAGTTCTTCGTCGGCGGCTACCTTGCAGCGCAGCGCGAGCACGGGCCGGCGCCTGCGCCCGCTCCCAACCGAGGGCCGCAGACGCGCGACCTCTTCGAGCTCGGGTGGGAGCCCGAGTTCGAGGATGACGAGTTCGACAGCGCCGACGACGGCTTGTTCGACGAGCGGCGCCGTTGGTACGCGCGACACCTTGCCGAGGCGGTCGTCGCCGTCGCGATCGTGGCGGGAATCCTCTTCTACGCCTCACGCCCCCACGGTTGGAACGCGGTCTCGGACGCCAACAGGGCACGCGCGGAAGCGGCCTTCTCCCACGAAGCGTCGAAGATTGCGGGACACCCGGCCAGCATTGTCTGCGACACCTCGGGAACTCACGTCGGCGTCGTGCAGGAGGCGGACGGCGAAGCACAGGTCGGCGGGCGCGTCGCGTACCTCGTGCCCTCGCTGTGCGATCGCCTGTATCAGCTGCGCTTCAAGAACCGCGTGCAGTCCTTCTCGGGAACCGCGCGCGCGATCGCGGTGCTCGCGCACGAGGCTTGGCACCTGAACGGCGTCGGTAACGAGGGCCTAGCCAACTGCTACGCCTTCCAGAGCGGGGTCGGTGTCGGGGTCGCCCTCGGCCTGTCCGAGTCGCGAGCTCACGCGATGATGCGCGAGCAGCTGGCGACGAACGCCTCGGATTCAGCGAGTGACAGCCGGTACGTCGTCCCGCCCGGGTGTCGCAACGGCGGTGAGTACGACCTCAATCCGGGCTCGAACCGGTTCCCCTAGAGGGATCTAAGGCGTCTGAAGCCGGTGGGCGGCCTGTGAGAGGTACGCCAGTTGCGAGCGAAGGAACGCGTCATCGAGATCCTGGCTCGGCGTAGCCTCGACGTAGGCCTCGAGCGAGGCCACGTAAGACGCGACCTTCGACGCCCGATGCCGAAGCGTGAGAAGACTTGACTGGTCGCTCGCCGACTGCTGACTCGAGACGGCAGCCTGCTGAACGGCGTTGCGAAGCTCGACCTTGAGGTGCTGCCTCTGCCGCAGCGTTTCGAAGAGGTCGCCTTTGACACGGTGGAGTCGTTTGCTCAGCACTGCGGAACGCTCCCGCGCGTCCCGAACGTGGCGGTCGGCCAAGACACGCGCCGCGTCCGCGCGGTCCTCCCGGCTCGCGGTCGACCGCCAAACCCCGACGAAGGCGGCGCTGCCGAGAACGAGGCCGAGGACGAAGGCGGACGCGACGAGGATCCACGTCTGGGCGCGCGGTGCTGACCTGACCCGGCGCCGAGGCATGACCGCGGTGGGAAAGTCCGTCTGGGCGGCGGACGAGGGCCATGGCGATGCGAGTGTTCGAAACCTCCGCACGGCTTGCTGGTTCAGCGAGCCGAACGGGACTCCTCCCCCTCCTGCTAGTGGGAGAGAACCTCGGCGAGCAGGGCGAGCACGAAGATCGCGCCAACGATCGTCAAACCCAGCCGCACTGTCTCGCCGACCCGGCGGACGGTGTAGCGGAGCAGATCCCGTGCCCGGACGCCGGGCTCTTCTTTCTGCGGGGCGACCGGCCGCGGCACCGACGGCCGCGGCAGTGGCGGCGTGCTGTACGCATCGCGCTCGGGCAGAAGCTCGAGCAGGCGCTGTCGGACTTCCGGGGAGACGAGGGATAGCTCGGAATGTGCCTCCCACGGCTCGACATCGGCCGCGTCGTCCATTGCGAGGTCGACGACGGGACGGAGAACGCCGCGAGGCCCAGCGGCGGACCGTGCCGGCGTGTCGAGGGCGACGGCGCTCATTCGGAGACGGGCTCTATCGGCAGGCTTGAATCCCTCACTGAGGGTTTACCACGCCATAGCGTACGTTCGCCGTCGGCCAATCGCGCGTGAGCCCGACGAAACGACGAGGGGGAGCGCCTTCCGCTCCCTCGATCGTCACGGAAGCGGTGGAGCCCTCGGCTAACCGCAGTCGGACGACAGGTTGTGCGCGTCCGCGCGGTCAGCGAACGTCGAGACTCGGTTCGCCGGGAACATGCCCAACGTCACGGGCGGGATCGCAGCGAGATATGCGACGACCTTGCCCGCTCCCGCAGCGTGCACAAGAAGAAAAACGAGCAGACTCGTCGAGAGCGCGCCTGCCGCCTGAACGCCAACTTAGAGAACTGCGGAGCCAGGCGCCGCCAGCGCCTAAAGGTGCCGTATACCCCAGCGCCAAACCTGGCCCCGCAGTGAATAGATGCCTCGCACTGCTACCAACCTGCGTTGTGGAGGGAAGATTTCCCTCAATCGAGGGACAACACATAACTGCCGAGAACGCGTTGCGATACGGCACCTTCACGTCGAAGAACGTCGAGGACGATCGCCTCTTGACCGATGAGTCAAGATTGGTAAACCAACGCACGCAGACGAACATGCCGCAATGGACCGCCTTCACCCCCGATGGTCGGCGAATCATCGTGAATCGCCACCAAGACGGCTGGACGGTCGCGTGCAATAACAACGAGTTCGCACCGCGGGACCGTCTGGACGTTGCGTTGATCGAGGCGATTCTCCTAGACGACGACTTCGCGCTCCACTCGATGCGATTCGACTATGCGGCGTGGAGCGCCGAACTAGCTGAGCAGATCCAACGCGGGCAGCGGCCCCCCGATCAGAACCAACCCATCGAATCGGCCCCTGGGCCGGACGGGAGCGCTTCGGCTTAGCGGGCGTTGCGGGGCGAGTGAGCTAACGGTCGAGCTTGCGGAGCGCTTCGCGGTCGGGCAGTTGCAGCTTCTTCAGCACCGAGGCGACGTGGCTGCGCACGGTAGCGCTCGACACGAACAGCTTCGAAGCCATTTGCTTCGTGGTCAGGCCGTCACGGAGCAGGCCGAGCACCTCCCACTCGCGGCTCGTGAGGTCGTAGCCGGGCTCCACGACTGGGCGTCGGCGAGGCCCGTGGTCGCGGAACTCCGACACCAGCCGCGCAACGAGCCGCCGCGGAATCGGCGCGCCGCCCTCGATCGCGTCGTTCAACTCGTAGGGAAGCCGGTCCGGATCGATGTCCTTCAGCAGGTAGCCGACCGCGCCCGCGCGCAACGCATTGAGCAGGTCGTCGTCGTCGAGCGAGACGGTGAGCATCACGACCTTCGTGCCTGGAAGGCGCGTCGTGATCTCTCGCGTTGCGGCGATACCGCTGCTGCCCGGCATCCGGATGTCGAGCAGGCAGAGATCGGGACGCTCGCGGAGCGCTGAGTTCACTGCGGCCGCACCGTCGGCGGCCTCCGCGCAGACAAGAAAACGGTCGCTGCGCTCGAGCGCTTCGCGCATGTCCGCGCGCGTCGGCGCGTGGTCGTCGGCGATCAGCACACGGATCGGCGGCGCCATCACGGCAACTCCACCTCCACCGTCGTGCCGGCTCCCCGTTTGGATGCCACATGGAGAACGCCGCCGACTGCTCTCGCGCGCTCGGACATGCTCACGAGGCCGAAGCCGCCACGTCGCGTCTGCCTTGTCGCCGCGGCGGCGTCGAAGCCCCGACCGTCGTCAACGATGCGCAGCTTGATTCCCGTCCCGTTCTCGAGCTCGACGCGCACGAGGCCCGCATCGCCGTGTCGGGCAGCGTTCGTCACCGCTTCGCGTGCGATGCGCACGAGCGCCTCGCGCACTTCCGGCGTCACGTGCACGCCCGGGTCGAGTGCGAGTGCGACGGTAACATCGGCGCGATCCGCGATCCCTTTGACCGCTTCGGAGAGGACGACGTCGAGTGGCTCGTCGAGCGGCCGCGTCAGCGTGGCGATCACGCGCCGCGACTCGTCGAGCGCACGTTCCGCCGCGCTCGTGATCTGCATCGCGTCCGCCGGAGTGGCCTTCCCGTCGAGGAGACGCTTCGCGCGGCGAACGATGAAGGCGAGCTCCTGGGCGAGCCCGTCGTGGACGTCGCGCGCGATGCGGCGCCGCTCGTCCAGGACCGCTGCTTCCCGTGACGCCTGCCAGTACCGTCCGACCTCGCCTGCGGCGCCCGCGATCAGCGCGACAAAAAAGAGCAGCCTGAAGACGTCGCATGGGTAGACCCAGCCTCGCTCGAGCGACGGGCTGATCGCGCAGTCGATCCCAGCGAAGACCCGCAGCGTTGCTGCGACGGCGAGCCAGGTCATGAAGGAGTCCTTGTCGCGCTCGGCGCGGCGGAAGAACGCAAGCGCAGCGGCTGCGAACACGACCAGGAGCGTGAGCTGGAGCACGCGCGCCGAGTCGTGCCCGCGGGGCGTGCCCACATCGAGCGAGAGCGCGCGGGCGAGCCCCGTCGTCGCCTCGGCGACCATTGCAACCGCGACGAACGAGTAACCGGCGACCAGCCAGGCTGCGCGCATCGGGCGCTCGAGCTTGGTTCCCGGTGCAAAAGCCGCCAGGGCCACCACTACCGCGCCGAGGACGCCGCCGGACGCGAGTCCCCACGTCTCGAAGCGGCTCGTCGTGTTATCGAGGGCGCCGGGAAGTCGCGCCGAAGACCAGGTTGCAGAAGGAGAGGATCGCCAGCCCCGCGGCGAGCAGGAGGTCGTCAAGGCGCGCGCTCCGCCGGAAGCGAAAGAAGACGAGGTATGCCGCGGCCAGGCCGACAAGGCCCGCGGTCGTCTCCAGCGCAACGTACATCGCGGGCTCGAAGTACGCGGACCGCCCGTGGGTGGCGGCGAGGTCGACGGCAATCGCGACCGTGCCGAGGACCACGGTCGCTGCCATCGCGTTGCGAGGTCGTCGCAGGTCGATCATTACCGCTTGCTCATTGTCGCCACAGGCGTCCCCTCCCCGAGGGAAGGTTAGAGCCTTTCCCGCGAAACGCAACGTGACGGGATCAATCCGCTCGTTCGCCTCGTCTCTTGCGCCGCAGGAGGGTCGCACCGAGGCGGATAAGCGCGGACCACAGGCGGTCGGTCGCGCTGACACTCGTCCCGTTGTCGATGTCCCAGCCGGCCATCAGACGTCTTCTCGCTGGCTGGTGGTGGTGGGCGACCGCCGCAACAGTCGCCCAGCCACCCTGTAACGGCGAGGGCCGGAGATCGGCGGAGCGAGCGGCGGCCGCGTTGCGACCGCTACCGGGAGCAAGCGGCGGCGAAGCCCTGGCGCGCGCGACGGCGCTACGGGCTTCCCGCGCGTCACTCCGTGATCGCGTTCGAGCATCGCCATTCTTGCCCCTTGCTTTCTCCCGTCCGACTTGGACGGCCAGTACCACCCGCAAAGAGCACGAGAACTGCCGCAGTTCCGTCCTCTTCTACAAGCCGACCTCCGGCTCGCCGCGACGAGATTGCTCCCGTCGTACGCTTATTAATCGGCTTTGTGTCTTCATGCGCTACCCGCGCGGCTAGGTGGGCCAGCCCTTCGGGTTGCCGGCCAGAAATGTCTCGGCCACCTCCGGATCAGGCGGTGCGCTGTTCGGCCACGCCCGCGAGGCGCTCGCGGATCTGCTCCGCGTCGGCCCCCAGGTCATCCAGGCGCGGCAGTGCCGACAGCGACTCGAGGCCGAACACGCGCTCGAACAGCGGCGTCGTGCGGTATCGCACGGCACCGCCCGCGTCGTCGTCGCGTCCCGCTTCGGCGATGAGGCCACGCTCGACGAGACCGGCCACGGCCGAGTCTGCCGCGACGCCGCGGATCCGCGCGATCTCCGGCCGCGACACGGGGCCGAGGTACGCCACGATCGCGACCGTCTCGAGCGCCGCCTGGGAGAGCCCACGCTGTACCGGCCGTTCGAACAGCCGCGCGCACGCATCGGCCGCATCGCGCGACGCGCGGAACGCCCAGCCGCCCGCGACCTGTTCGAGCACAATCCCGCTCCGACCCTCGCGGTAACGCTCAGCTAGCAGCCCGAGCGCCGTTTCGACGCGCTCGGCCGACTCCTCCGCGGCCTCGCACAACTCGTCCGTCGACAGGGGCGCCGACGCGACGACGAGCAGCGCCTCCACGACCCGCGCGAGCGCGTCGAGCGGGTTGGCGGCGATCAGGCGGAGCGGACGTTCCATGCGAGGCTCCTTTCGACGTCGGCGCGCGCGATCCTTATCGGCGCGAACGGGGCACCTTGCTGGATGGCGATCTCGCCCTGTTTGCGCAGCTCGAGCAAGGCGAGGAAAGCGACCGCGACCTCGACGCGCGACATTCCGGCCACTTCCTGGTCGAAGTCGAAGAGGCGACGCCGGCGGAGCAGCGCGCGGAATCGTTCGAGGAACAGCGTCACCGGCGGGAACCGCAGCGCCATGTGCGAGAGCGACACCTGCGGCGGCGCGACAGCAAGCGCACGCAGAGCGGCCGCGAGCGACTCGGCCTCCTGCGGCGCCAGTTTCCGATCCGGCTGCGGCGCAAGCGGCGCAGGCCCGAGCCTGAAGAAGCGGTCGCGGGTCTCGCCCAGGCGCTCCGACAGCCACGTCGCTGCCTCTTTCATTCGCCGGTACTCGGCCAGCCGACGCGCGAGCTCCTCCGCCGCTTCCTCCGGACCAAGGTCGGCCAGCTCGGCCTCCTCGTCGGGGAAGAGCGTCCGGGCCTTCAACTCGAGCAGCGCCGCGACCAGGACGAGGAACTCCCCGCACGCCTCGAGGTCGAGCTCCTCTCGCTCAGCCAGCCGCTCGATGAACGCGACGACGATGGCGGCGACGTCGATCTCGGCGAGGTCGAGCTCCTCGCGGAGGACGAGCGTCAACAGCAGGTCGAACGGCCCTTCGAAGGCGTCCAGGTCCAGCTCGAGCTCGCGCACGACCATCGTGGCGGAGGCTATCGGCACGGCCGGACGCAGGAGAACCCGCTCCGCGAGCAGAATTCGCACCAAAAGGTGGCCATCGCCGAAGAGATCCTCAGTCCCGAGCTCGTCCTCGTGTCGCCGCCCGAGGTCGCGGCGCAGGCTCGGGAGGCGTTGCCGGACTTCGAGCGAGAGTGGCAGGAGCTGGTCAGCCGCCTACGGGCCGAGGCAGCCGAAGCAGCTGTCGCGGCAGCCGAGGTGGCGGCGCCCGAGCCGCCCGCACGCCTCACCTTCGGCGCCGTGGCGTTCACCTTCGCAGCGGCGCTCACGTCGGTCGCGCCGCTTGTCCTCTTAATTGTGCTCCGCTAGCGGCGTCCGCGCGGAATCGCCATCTTCGGCCCGTCCGTCACTTGCCGCGTGGGCCGCGGGCGCCTCGGCTGCGCCTCGCCGCGGTGGAAGAACTGCCACCAGATGAAGAACGCGGTCGAGAGGATGAACACGACGATCGAGACCCACGCGTTCAGCCGCAGCCCCGCAAACTCGTGCGACGGGTCGATGCGGAGGAGCTCCTCGAAGAAGCGGCCGAACGTGTAGAGGCTCACGTAGAGCGCGAACAGGGCGGGCGGCTTGAAGCGGAATCGCCGGTCGAGCAAGAGCAGCACGCCGACAATCGCCAGGTCGTAGATCAGCTCGTACAGGAACGTCGGATGGAAGGTCGTGTCCGCCAGGTGGTCAGCCGGGCGATGCGCCGGGTCGATCTCGAGCCCCCAGGGCAGCGACGTCGGCTTGCCGAAGAGCTCCTGATTCCACCAGTTGCCGATCCGGCCGATCCCCTGGGCAAGGAGTAGCCCTGGAGCGACCGCGTCCATGAACTGGAAGACGCTGTTGCCCGACCGTTTGACGACCACTGCGCCGGCGAGGCAGCCGAACAAGATCCCGCCCCAGACGCCGAGGCCGCCCTTCCAGACGGCGAAAGGCGCCCACCACTTATCGATCGCCTGCACCTCGTTCCACGAAGTGATGTCGTGGTAGAGGCGGGCTCCGACGATCCCGAAGCCGACGCCCCAGACGGCGACGCGGAAGACGAGATCCCAGTCCCCGCCGCGGCGCACCCAGCGAACTCCGGTCAGCGCGATGCACGCCGCGATGCCGAGGAGCAGCATCAGGCCGTACATCCGAATTGCGAGCGGCCCGAGGTGGATAACGCCGGAGCTCGGGGAGGGAATGCTCAGGAGCATCCCGGAGATTCTGCCCTGACCGCGACGCGCGTGTCCGAGGGACTGTCCCTGGACGCGGCCGAAGGCGCCGCGTTCGAGGGACTGTCCCTCGAACTTGGGTGTTTAGAGCAGGATCTGCAGTGCGAGTTCGGCCGAGCAGCCCTTGCGGAGCAGATCGACCGCGCGGTGCAGGTCGACGTCGTGCCGCGCGGCCAACGTCATTGCGGCCTTTGGGTCGTAGCCGGCGCGCTCGAGCTCGTCGATCCGCCACCGCTCCACTTGCGTCAGCTCGCTCTCGTAAACCATTTCCGCCGCAGTCACGTCCGTCATCTCCTCTGCCGCTAGGGCTATTTCTTATCGCAAGTTCTTACGGCAAATCGCGGTATTTAGATCTCCCCACGAAGGGGGATTTCACAGGACCTTCGGTCAAGCGCGTCCATCGGTTCGACAATAGCCCCACTCTTCTGCGCAGCGACGCAGCTTTTACAGAATGGAAACACCCTGGGCTTGCGACCGAGCGGGTTCGGCTCAACCGTGCGAGTCGCCCCTGCCGTACCCGCCCCTAAACGCGCTCCTGGTGTGGTCCCGGTGTGGTCTCGGGAATGTCGCCAGCTCTGACTACACCGGCTCGACGGTGAACACGCCGTTGAGTCCTTGGTCGGAAAGCTCCTTGTGGAGTTACGCTGTTCCTGTGAAGACGATCTGGACCAGCCGGATAGCTGAGGCCACGGCGAAGTACGGGGAGCATGCGCCGACGGCCACCGTCTGTTGTAACGCCTGTCGAGCGTGCGTCCAGACGAACATGATCGGCGTCGGACTCGGCGCGATCACCGCCGTCGGCGCGGTGATCACGCGCCGACTCGGCAGATCCGCCTAATCCGTCTCCGCCGACTCGGCGGTGAAGATCGCGCGCACGTCCCGCTCGACGAGTTGCGCATGCGGGAGTCGTCGAGCGCGACCACGCGCAGCCATACGGCACAAGACCATGAGCCCTTACTTGCAACGTAGGAGGTCAGCGGGGCGCGCTCACGATCCCGAACCGAGCTCTCGGTGGCGGTTCCGTGTCAGCGCGTACAAGGGGGCGCCGGCACCCGCGACGTCTTCTTCAAGCTCAGGGTCATAGCTTGAGGCGCGGTGGCATCCCAAGACGTCCAACAAGAACCGCGTAAGCGCCGCGTAGATCCCGCCGAGAGAAGCTGTCACGACTGCTGCACACTCGCCGACCGCCAACATCGCGCTATCGGTTGTCGTGGCCTCCGGTTGCGATCATTGAGCCATGGACACAGAACGACCGGCTGAAGCCCGTTCGCCCATGCGCGCCACGAGGTCCGCAGGT
>CAWFIT010000016.1:0-125034 GCA_963815965.1 uncultured Actinomycetes bacterium
GGCCTACACTCGCGGCACACGCGCGCAACTCTGGGAGCTGCCACAGTCCGCGCACACGAAGGGGTTGCACGACCATCCCGCCGCCTACGGCGCACGCGCGCTCGCCCTCTTCCGCCGCGGTCTCGCATAACCACACTCGAACAGAGGCGAACGTCGGCTAGCGGTTCGACGCGACGCAGCACGGCCGCGGGCTGACGTCACGCGTCCTCGGTTGCTGATCGCGCCCCAAGCCGATCGTCCTTGGCGTACAGAGACTCGGATCGAGAGGAGGTGGGGGTCGAGGGTGGGGTTGCCTTGCAGGTGAACGGCGCGGCTGCAGGCGCAGAGTCGGTGCATGACACCCCACCGGAAGGATCTCTGATGAATGCCACGGCTCTTCTGCGTAAGCGAGCGCAGGTTGACGTCCGCTCGGAGCTCGCACTCCGGGGGGTGACCAAGGTCTACGGCAAGGGCGAGGGCGCCGTTGTCGCCCTCGACGAGGTCAGCGTGACGCTGCCCTCGGCTCGTTCACGACGATCATGGGACCGTCGGGATCGGGCAAGAGCACGTTCCTGCACGTCGCCGCCGGGCTGGACCGGCCCGACAGGGTACCGTCATGCTCGGCGACACCGAGCTGACGCGGCTCAGCGAGCGGCGACTGACGATCCTGCGCCGAGAGCGCATCGGGTTCGTGTTCCAGGCCTTCAACCTGATGCCGTCACTGACGGTCGCGCAGAACATCGGCCTGCCGCTTCGACTCGATGGGCGCCGGCCGCCGCGTCGGAGGTGCGCGACGCCGCGGAGCGGGTCGGGCTGGCCGATCGGCTGCGCCACCGGCCCGGCACAGCTCTCCGGCGGCCAGCAGCAGCGGGTCGCGATCGCCCGCGCGCTGATCGCGCGGCCCGAGGTCGTGTTCGCCGACGAGCCGACCGGCGCGCTCGATACCGCAACGGGCGCGCGGTCCTCGAGCTCCTGCGCAGCCTCGTCGACGACGAGGGCAGCACGGTCGTCATGGTCACCCATGACCCGAAGGCGGCCAGCGTACGCCGACCGCGTGATCTTCCTCGCCGACGGCCGGATCGCCGGCGCGCTCGACGGCCCCACCGCCGACGAGGTCGCCGAGCAGCTCGCGCACCTGGGGGACTGACCATGCTGCGCCTCGCGCTCCTCACCGCCGCACTCGCCCCGGCACTTCGCCGGCGCCCTTCTGGCTTCGCCGTGCGGCCGTTCTCGTGATGGCCGGCGGCATGCTGCTGCAGGCCGCGCTTCGCACCCACCCTCCGGTCGAGCGCTACGCCGCGCCGCTGCGGTCGTCGCCGGCGACCAGACCACCGGCGCAGACCACGACGTCGACCTCGGCGAGCGGTCCGGGTCAGCGCGCGCTCACATCGCGGCTCGCGGCGGTGCCCGGCGTCCGGGCGGCGATCGCCGACGTCGGCGTTCCCGCTCGCCTCGGCGGCGCGATCCGCCAAGCTCCACGACTGGAGCTCCGCGCAACTCGCGCCCTACGGGCTCGTCGCCGGCCGAGCTCCGCGACAGCCGAACGAGGTCGTCACCGGCTATCCCGCCAAGCCGGCGCACGCCTGGTGCTCTCTTCGACGCAGCCGCTCGCCGGGTCACGGTCGTCGGATCGCCCGCCCGCGGCCACCCCGCGCGGACCGCGCAGCGTGATCTTCCTCTCCGATTCGGAGGCGGCACGGCTGGCCGGACATCCCGGGCGCGTCGATGCGATCGGGATCCTTGCGGGCCGGGCTTCGACCCGGCCCGGCTCGCGACCGCCGCCGGCGACGCGCGGTTCTCACGGGCGATGCGCGCGGGAAGCGCCGAGTCACCTAGCTCCAGGCGGGCCGGACGAAGTTGATCGCCGTCGCTGCGTCTTTCGCGGGCGTCGGCGTGTTCATCGCGCTGTTCGTCGTCGCGAGCATGATGGCGCTCGTCGTCCAGCAGCGTGAGCAGGAGATCGCCCTCCTGCGCGCGATTGCGGCGACGCCGAGCCAGGTCCGCCGGATGATCGCCTGGGAGGCGACGATCGTCGCGCTGCTCGGCGCGGCGGCGGGTATCTGGCCGGGGATCAAGCTCGCGCACGCGCTTGCCCGGGGACTCGTCGAGCACGGAATCGCGCCCGGTGGGCTTCGCGGTCGGCGAGCACGGCTCGCGGCCGCAGGAGTGCTCGCGGGAAGCGTGTCGGTGGCGCTGCTCGCGGTGCTGTCGGCGAGCCGGCGCGCGGCGCGTATCGCGCCGACCCGCGCGCTCGCCGACGCCGTCGTCGAGCCGCGACTGCTGGGACGTGGGCGCTGATCGGCGGGCTCGTCGCGATCGCTGCGGCGGTTCCGCTCTTCTCGGTCTCGGCGGTGACCACCACCCCGCGACGGCGGCCGCCACCTCAGAACTCAACGCGCTCTTCCTCGTGCTCGCCGTCGGCTTCCTCGGGCCGATCGTCGCGCGCATCGCAGCGAGCGTGCTCCGACCGCTGTTCGGACGATCTCACCGGTCGGAGGGTTCCTCGCTTCGGCGAACCTCGCGACCGAACCCGTCGCTTCTCTTCGGCGAGCACGCCGCTCGTGCTGACCGTCGCGATGAGCTGCACGCTGCTCTTCAGCAGCACGACCATCGATCACGCGATCACCCAGCAGCGGCAGCCGGGCTGCCGGCGGACCTGGCGGTCACGAGCTCCGGCGCCGGGCTTGCCGCCGCGGCACTGGCCGCCGTGCGCTGCGACGCGGGGCGTCGAATCGGCGGTGGCGCTCACGCCGACGATGCTCGGCCCGGCGCTCGGCGTCTCCGACGACGTGATCCCCGCCGCCATCCTCGACGGCGGCGCCGGGCGGCGGCCTCGACGTCGGCGTCACGCGGGCTCGCTGGCCGGGCTCCACGGCGACGCGATCGCGCTGGGCCGGAACGCGCGCGACGCCGCGCACGCGCACGTCGGCGAACGCGTGCCGTCACGCTCGGCGACGGAACCAAGACACAGCGCAACGGTCGTCGCGATCTACACACGCGGCCTCGGTTTCGGCGACGCCCTGGTCGCGCCGGAGCTCGTCGCCGGCCACCAGAGCAGCCCGCTGCTCCACACGATCCTCGTGCGCGCTAGCAACCACGGGCGACAGCGGCCGCGCCTGCGCATCGCTCGCGTCGCGCTACCCGGGACTGCGCGTCGGCACCAAGCGACGCTGGCAAGCGCCGACGACGCCGACCGCGAGACCAACCGTTGGCTCGGTCCGCTGTTCGTCGCGATCATCTTCGCCTTCACGTCGATCGCGGTCGTCAACACACTCGTGATGATCGCGCTGCGGCGCGGCCGCGAGCTCGCACTTCTGCGCCTCACCGGCGCAACGACCCGTCAGGTTCGCTCGATGGCGCGCTGGGAGGCCGCGCTGATCGTCGCCATCGGGCTCGGCGTGGGACTAGTGATCGCCGCGACCGCGCTGGTGCCGCTGAGCCACGCACTCACCGGCGACCTGCGCCCCTACATCCCCTTCCGCCAGCTGGCGGCGATCCTGGGCATTTCGACGCTCCTGGCAGTAATCGCGCTCGCCATTCCCACCCGCCGCGCGCTGCGGAAGCGTCCGATCACGGCCCTCGCCTCTGCGGAGTGACCCACCGAGACGCACGCGAGTGCACTACCGGCAAAGCAAGAGCCCCGGATGATCGGGGCTCTTGCTTCTGACGGAGGGGGAGGGATTTGAACCCTCGAGGCGCCTGTCGACGCCTAGCGATTTTCGAGACCGTCGCAATCCACTTTGCCCCTCCGAGCGCTCACGGCGCGGTTCCGACGTTGCGACCATGCGACTCAAATCCCAGTGGCAGCTAGGCATGCGAACTGCAGAACGAATCATGAGGCGGCGCCCGGCCACCTCCGCCCGAGCGGGGTGGTCATCGGCCGCGGCGCGGGTGTGATTCCTCGGTCTCGTTGTCGATCGAGGAGGTTCCGAGGTGATCCAGCAGGGTCAGGTGTTCAAGCTGAAGGCGAGGTGCGCGGACGGCGAGCCGTTGTGGGCCTACCGGTATCGCGTCGCGGGCCGCGGTTCGGCGAGGCTGCAGGTGGGCGGGTTCAGCAGCAAGGCTGAGGCGCAGAGGGCGCTTCAGAACAAGCTGGCCCGGCTCGTGCCCGGCCGCCGTGCGGCGACGCTGACGCTCGGGGAGTGGGTCGAGGAGTACTTGGACGCGCATGAGGGTGAGCGGGTCACGGTCGCGAAGCTCCGCTGGCTGCTCGGGAAGGCGACCGCCGAGCTTGGGTGATGTGCGTCTTGCCGAGCTCTCGCCGGAGCAGGTCTGCGCGTGGCGGCTCACGGTTCCGGAGGGGCATCGCTTCGAGGCGACGCAGGCGCTGCGGCAGGTGCTGAATCGGGCGGTTGCGTGGAAGCTGCTCGACGACAACCCGGCCAAGCGTGGAGTGCCGAATCCTGGCCGGCGCTGCCGGGAGCAGCGGCCGTTCGATTCCTGGGCGCAGATCCGCTCGGTGACCGAGCGGCTCGGGCCGATGTTCGGGCCGATGGTCGTGTTCGCGGCCGCGACCGGGCTTCGACCCTCGGAGCTGTTCGCGCTCGAACAGGGCGACGTCGATCGTGCCGCCGCTGTCGTACAGGTGCGACGGGCGTACGCGAACGGACGGGTCAAGCAGACCAAGACGCGGCTGAGCAGACGCGCGGTGCCGCTACAGGCGATCGCGCTCGAGGCGCTCGACCATCTACCGCCGCGGGAAGACAGCTCGCTGCTGTTTCCGAACAGCCGCGGCGGCCACCTCGACTTCCGCAACTTCAACCGCCGGCAGTGGAAGCCGGTCCAGAAGACCGTCGGGATCGAGCCGCTGCGCGACCTCTACGACCTGCGCCACACCTACGCCACCTTCGCGCTCCGCGCCGGCGTGCCGGTGTTCGCGCTCTCACGGTTCATGGGCACGAGCATCGCGATGATCGACCTCCACTACGGCCACCTCGCGGTCGACAGCTACCAGCACGCCGTCTCGCTCCTCGACGCGCTCGCGCTCGAACGGGCCGTGGACGCTGGGTGGACACCGGCGCGCAGGCCTGCAAAGCCGCACAGCGACTCGTTTTCCGGGCCTCGCGGAAGGCGTTCGCGGCGGGTGGTGGACGCTCGGTGGACGTCAAGGTCAGAAGCCATCACGACGACGCCGTCAGAAAGAGCTGATGTGCAGGAACTTCTGGAGAGCCCTCTGACGGACTCGAACCGTCGACCCCCTCCTTACCAGAGACGAGGTCACGGCTGCACGCGGCATCGATCCTCGATTCGTCGTCGATTCGAGGGAGGTGCCCAGATGGCACAGCACGGTCAAGTTCTGAAGTTGCGGACGCAGAGAGCGGATGGGAAGGCGATGTGGGCCTATCGCTATCGCGTGGACGGGCGCTGCTCGAAGCGGCCGCAGGTGGGTGGTTTCGCGACACGCGCGGAGGCGCAGCGGGCGCTTCGGCGGACGCTCGAGCGGCATCGTCCCGGCGGGGCGATGACGCTCGCCGAGCTGGTCGAGGGGTACCTGGAGGTGCACCAGGCGGCGCCGGCGACGATCGAGAAGCTGCGCTGGCTGCTCGCGAAGGCGACCGCTCGCGTTCGGCGAGGTGCGGCTCGGCGAGCTGCGTCGCCGAGGAGATCTGCGCGTGGCGGAGGGACGCTGCCGGAGGGGCATCGCTTCGAGGCGACCCAGGCGCTGCGGCAGGTGCTCAACCGCGCCGTCGCCTGGCAGATGCTCGACATCAACCCGGCCAAGGCGTGGCGTTGACGAACCCGCTGCGACGCTCCGGAGAAGCGGCCGTTCGAATCGTGGGAGCAGATCCAAGCAATCGCCGAGCGGCTCGGTCCGTGTCACGGGCCGATGGTCGTGTTCGCGCGCCGCGACCGGGCTTCGACCGGCCGAGCTGTCGCACTCGAGCAACGCGACATCGACCGTCGGTAGCGGCGTCGTCTATGTGCGCCGGCCGTACGCGCACGGGCAGCTCAAGCACACGAAGACGCGGCGGAGCACGCGCGCGGTGCCGCTGCAGGCGATCGCGCTTGAGGCGCTCGACCGGCTCCCACGCATCGACAGCCCCTGCTGTTCCCGGCGCCGCGGGGCGGCTACCTCGACCTCCACAACTTCCGCGCCCGCGAATGGCGGCCCGCACAGACGGCCGCCGGCATCGAGCCGCTGCGGCGTCTCTACGACCTGCGCCACACCTACGCCACCTTCGCGCTCCGGCCGGGCATCTCCATCTTCGACCTCTCCCGCTTCATGGGCGCGAGCATCGCGATGATCGACCGCCACTACGGCCATCTCGCCCGCGACAGACGCGAGCACGCCGTCGCGCTCCTCGACGCGCTCGCGTTCGAACGGGCCGTGGACGCTGGGTGGACGCCGCAACGACGGGCCGCGAGACCGCTCAGCAACAGCGATTCCAGCCTCGCAGGGAGCGATCGAGGCGCGTCGTGGACGTTCGGTGGACGTCGAGGCCCGAAACCGTCGCCCGACCTGGCTAACAGAAGGACTTGATTAGCAGGGACTTCGCGAAGCCCTCTGACGGACTCGAACCGTCGACCCCCTCCTTACCATGGAGGTGCTCTACCAGCTGAGCTAAGAGGGCGGAGCAGGGGATTCTAGCGGCGGTCGACGGAGCTCTCGGTGCGGCGCCGCATCGGGCGCCGCACCGTCTACGGCGAAACAGTTAGCGCCGCTGCACGCCGTGCTCGACCTCGCCGCGCCACGCGCCGCTCTCGACGCCGCGGCTCTCGACGAGCTCCTTGAACCGTTCAAGGTCGGCCTTTACCTGCCGGTCGTCCTGGCCGACGGCGCTGCCCAGTTTCTCGAGCATGCCCTCCGACTCCCACTCGAACTCGACGTTGATCCGCGTGCGCTGCGGGCCTAGCGCCTCGAACGTCACGACGCCCGAGTTCTTCTTGCCGCCAGTCGCCCTCCACGCAATCCGCTGGTCCGGATGCTGCTCTGTGATCTCGGCGTCCCACTCCTCGCGCTGACCGCCGACATTGACCACCCAGTGGAGATGCGTGTTGTCGATCTGGCGCACCTGGTCGACCCCTTCCATGAACATCGGAAACTCCTCGAACTGGGTCCACTGGTTGTACGCCGTGCTCACGGGCGCGTTGACTTCGATCGATTGCTCGACCTTCGGCATCTGACTAGTCCCCTTCCTCGGATGATTGGACTTGAAAAACAGGTCGATCTGTTTTTCTGTCAGGTGTCTCCCCGGACCGACACGCGCCGAAACCGCTCTACAGAGGCCCTGGATCGTCGAGGAAGTCGGCGCCCGCCTGCTCGGGCGGCGCGCCGTAGATAAAGAGGACTAGCTCCGCATCGGTTTCGTTCCGAACCTGGAGCGGGGTCATCGGCTCGACGGCGACGACGCTCGTCGGCGGAAGGTCGAACCGTTCGGGTGGGTCGCCGAGGAGCATCGTCAGCGTCCCCGAGACGACGACGAAGACCTCTTCCTGGGCATGGTCGGCGTGGCGTCGCCCTCGCGTGTGCGGCGGGTAGCGCCACACGCGGGCGCGCGACTGCTGCAGTTGCGCGGCGTTCGTGATGTCGGCCGCCCGGCGTGCGGCTTCGCCTTCGACGTTCGGCCGGTCCTCGTAAGCCTGATCGTCCGCGTGCACAACGTGATAACCCACGCCGCGATCGTAGACGGCGGATACCTTGACGCGCGCCGCTTCGAGGAATTATCCGCCGTCGGCAGCGTTAACCCTCGTCGTACACGCCATCCCCAGTGCGAAGGAGGTAATCGTGACCGTTACCGACGAACTCCTGCAGAACGCCGACCAGTACGCGGCCGCGTTCGATCAGGGCGACCTGCCGCTCCCGCCGGCGAAACGAGTCGCCGTGCTCGCCTGCATGGACGCGCGACTCAACCCTTACGGCCTGCTCGGGCTCAAGGAGGGCGACGCGCACGTCATCCGTAACGCGGGCGGCGTCGTGACCGACGACGAGATCCGCTCGCTGTCGATCTCGCAGCGTCTGCTCGGAACCGAGGAGATCATCCTCATCCACCACACCGACTGCGGGATGCTCACATTCGAGGACGCGGATTTCCGCCTCCACATCACAGGAGGAGACGGGGATCAAGCCATCATGGTCGGCCGAGACCTTCAGCAATCTCGAGGAAGACGTACGTCAATCGGTCGCGCGGATCAAGAACAGCCCCTTCATCCCCAAGAAGGACCACGTGCGGGGGTTCATCTACGACGTCCACACAGGCCGCCTCGAAGAAGTCACGTGACGACTTTCGAGCGCTGAGTTCTACTGGTCGCCGATGAGCGTCAGCATCTTGAACATCGGCAAGTACATCGAGATGATGATGATGCCGACCATGAGTCCGACCCCGATCATCATCAGGGGCTCGACGATCGAAGTCAGCGACTGGATCGAGGTGTCCACCTCGTCTTCGTAGAAGTCGGCGATCTTGCCGAGCATCTTCTCGAGCTCTCCGGTTTCTTCGCCGATCTTCACCATCTGGCTCACCATCGGCGGGAAGATGGGGTTCTCGGCCAGCGGCTGGGCGATCGGAACGCCCTCGTGCACCCGAGCCCGAACCTCTGTCAGCGCTTCCTCGACGACCCAGTTGCCGGCGGTCGCCCCGGCGATCTCGAGCGACTTGATGATGTCGACACCCGCGGTCACGAGCGTCGACAGCGTGCGGGACACGCGCGCCATCGTCACCTTGCGGACGACCTCGCCGATCCTCATCGGGATTCTCAGCTTGATTCGATCCCAGAGATGCCTGCCCGATTCGGTCTTCTTGTAGCGGCGGATTCCCCAGATCACCAGGATCACCACCGGGAAGATCACGTACCACTTGCTGCGCAGAATGTTCGAGGCGTTTACGACCATCTGCGTCAGCAGCGGAAGCTGGCCGCCGAGATCCGTAAAGATCTTCGCGAAGATCGGGACGATGAACATCAGCATCGCGATCAGCACGAGCGTTGCAAACGTGAACACGACGGTCGGGTAGACCATCGCACCCTTGACGCGGCGCTTGATCTTCGCCTCTTTCTCGATCTGCACCGCGACCCGATCGAGCACGTGGTCGAGCATTCCGGATGCTTCGCCTGCCTGCACCATCGCTACGTATAGGTGACTGAAGACCTTCGGATGACGGGCCATCGCCTGGGAGAGCAGCAGACCGCCTTCGACATCGGCACGCAACTCACTGATGACGGAGGCGAGATAGGCGTCATCTGTTTGCTCTTCGAGGATGACGAGCGCGGCGACGACGTTCAGGCCTGCCTCGATCATCGTCGCGAGCTGGCGCGAGAAGACCTGCATCGACCGCGGCTTGATCTTCTTGAAGGCGGTGCGCAGCGACTCGTCGCCGCTTGCCGGGAGCTCGCGTAGCCGGTCGGCGAGGAGACCGCGGATGCGGAGCTGCTCGCGCGCGGCGTCGAGGTCCGGCGCATTGACCTCGCCGGCCGTCTCGAACCCTTCGATGTTGATCGCTGTGTAAGCGTACGAAGCCATTAGCTCGCCGTGGCCCTGTCGAAGGTCGATTCGGTGCGGGCGATGCTCGCCAATGTCCGGCCATCCCGGACGACGACGGCGATCACCTTCTCGGTTCGGCCCGGAAACGCACCGGTCGTCTCCACGCGCTGGTGCACGTAGGTGTCGACGCGGTAGGGATTCCCGTCAGGGCCGGTGACCGAGTTCATCGGCTGGCAGGCCTCGGGAGGGTTCCCTGCCGGGCACGTTCCCGTGGTGATGCTGCCCGCGTACAAGACGTCGCCGCAGTACCTCGTGTCGCAGGGCGCCGGGGGCGCGAGCACGCCGATGTTGCTGTAAAGCAGCGCGCGGTAGAGCTCCATCTGCTTGTCCGCGAGTACCGACGCGGTCGAGACCTTGTTCGCGCGGCGAAGGGCGAGTGCGCCGGAGTTGAACGCTGCGACCGTCGCAAAGATGCCGATGTTGAGGATCATCAGCGCGATGAGCAGTTCGACGAGGCCGAAGCCTCGCGCATCCGTCGCCAACTGTTGCGCGATGCGCAGTCGATGCCGTGGTGGAGGAGTGGCCGGTGCATTCACTGTGCCGAGACCAGTCGCAGTTCGTAACGCACGCCGTCGGCGGTGTTCACCAGTGTCAGCGTGCGGCCGAGCCGGAGCGAGACCGTCGGCGCGCCGCTCGCGTACGTGCCCCCGGCGAGCCCGATCTTCGCGACTCCGTTGCCTATGGAGACGAGCCTGAACGTTGGGTTTGCCGTCGGGAACGTCTGCGCGACGCCGATGGACTGGCGCTCACCGTTCACCTCGACGACCGCGGCCGTACTCCTGAGTCGGCTGGCTTCCCGACGTCGATGTAGTGGTGCTGGACGTGCTCGACGCGGAAGCGGTCGCGCCTCCGGTTGTCGCGGGTGCGGCCGTCGTTGCTGCGCCTGAGGGCGCCGTGGCGGGCGCCGTAGTGGCGACGGCCGGAACGTCTGGTGCGTCGGTGACCTGCTGCACGAACGGGTCCTTGCTGTCGAACGTGTCGAACGAGACCAACTGCGACTTCGTGTGGGCGGGCGGACGATCAGAATCGACCAGCGACGCGGTGACCGCGACGGCCGCGGCCGCTGCGACAGGGGTCGCGCTCGTGGGTGTCGTCGCGCTCGAAGCCGTGGCGGCCGTGGGCTGCACGGCGACGTATGGAGTGGACGCCGAGGAGCCACCGTGCAGCGACTTCAACGTCCGCGGTCCCAGGAAAACCAGGAGGGCGAGAAGGACTACACCGCCGACGATGGCAATCTTCTTCTGCTTGCGAGCCTTCTGTGCCTGAATGGTGCTCATGCGTGTGGAATTGGCCATTACGAGGTGGGGGTCGTGGAGGACGCAGCGCTCGGTGCCGAGGCTGCCGGGGTCGTGGTGGTCTGGGTGGTGGAGGTCGCCGTCGTTGCCCCTGCGACCGGGACTGCCGGCGTGGCCGTCCCGTTGCTGAGGACGAAGGAATCGATCGTCAGGTTCGCCGAGATGTACGGGAACTTCCGGTCAGCTTCGGAGAATGTCACGCCGCTCACCGAGAACATTCGCCCCTTTGTTATGAGCTTCCCGCCGTGGATGCGGACGAGGGTCCGGACGCGCAGGAGGAAGTCGGCGAGGCTGTAGTAGTTGCCGGTGAAGACCACCGTGATCGGTTGCACGTCGAAGCTCGTGTCCGCGATCGGCGTCTGCGGTGTGATCTCGTCGAAGGTGATGCCCGAATCCTCGGCGAGCTGGTTGAGCTCGAGCATCACGTTTGGCATCTCGACGTCGTCCGGCATGGCCTGGGCGAGCCGGAAGACGGCAGCCGACTTGACGGCCGGCAGAGCTTTCGCGTACGCAGTCGAACGCGTCCGGTCGATCTGAGCCTGCACCTTTACGGTCTCGGCGCGGAGCTTCTTGGCCTCCGAGCGCTTTGACGAGACGAGCGTGAAGTAGCCGGCGATCGCGACGAAGAGCAGTGCGCCGCAAATGAGAGCGATCTGCATCTCGCGCGTCAGGCCGGTAGAGGCGCGCTGCGCGGTCATGCGGCATCACTCCCATATCGAATGTCGGCCATGATCGAGAACTGCACGACTTTGCGTCCGCCCAGCTCCGAGGTCTTGCTTGTCTTCAGCTGGACGTTCTTCAGGTCCGGTACGACCTGGAGCCGCGAGAGCAACCTTGCGACCGCCTGCTGCGAGTACCCGTAGCCGTCGAGCAAGAGGCCGCTCGGTGTCGCGCTGACTGCAGGCGGAGCAGCGGTCGAGCCCACCGGCGCTGCGGCCGTCGTTCCGGCGGTTGAACGCGGTGTCGTTCCTGCGAGATTGGTCAGCCAGATGTCGTCCGGAAGGACGAGGGCCAGCCGGCGCAGGACGCGATCCCAGGAGACTCTCTGGCTGAGGGCGGAGGCGAGCGCCACTGCGCGTCGATTGCGTTCGCTCGCAAGCACGGCGCGCCGTTGCGACGTATGGCTCGGCTTCCGCGGCGTCGCAGCCAGCTCAACCTGCGCGCTCTCGAGGTTCGCGCGCTGCGTGTTGACGTCGCGGCCTGCGACGACGAATCCAACCGCGAGAGCGAGCACGACGATCCCGCCGCCGATGATTCCGATCATCGCAACGGTCCTGTCAGGCTTGCGCGCCTCGGTGCGGCGCGTGTCTTCGCGGGGGAGAAGGTTGACTGCGCGCATTAGTCCTCGATTCCAAGTCCGATTGCCACTGCAAGAGAACCGACCTGTCCTGGCGCGGCGTCGTCGTCAGCGCCGACGCGGGCGAACGGATCGGCGATGCCGACCTCGATTCCGAGCAACTTCTGGAGCTCGTTGTCGAGACCCTTCAGGTGCGAGGTTCCGCCCGTGACGGCAACCGCTCCGAAGCCGAGCGCTGAAGGCTGATCCTGGTAGAACTCGAGCGTCGAGCCGAGCTCGCGCGCGAGCGACTGCACCTCGCGCCGCACTGCCGCGGTGGCTTTCGTCACTCGTTCGTCGCCGTTCTGCGGCGATGTCTCACCGGCCAACGACAATCCGCGCTTGATCCGCTCGGCTTCCTCGGTCTCGACACTGAGCGTCCGCTCGATGGCGCTCGTGACTTTTGCGCCTCCCCAGTCGAGGACGCGCGTGAACTCACAGACCCGGCCGTCCGAGACGGCCACAGTTGTTCGGTCGTGGCCGATCGTGACGGCTACGCCGGCGGCGTCGCGGCGACTCCCCTTCGGGAGCGGCCCGGCGATCATGCGGAGCAGCGCGAATGCCTCGAGGTCTATTCCGATCAACTCGATCTTCGCGAGACGGCACGCGGCGACGAAGCGGTCGATGAGCTCGCGGTAGGTCACAGCGAGCACGACCCGTCCGGCGCCGTCAGCGTCGTCGATGACGTGGTAGTCGAGCATCGCTTCCTCAATCGGAATGGGCATGGCCTCGTGCGCGCGGAAGCGGATCGCATTCGTGAGCTGCCGGGGATCGTCGACAACCGGGCGCTCGAAGACGCGAACACCGACTCGGTTCGAGGCGACGCCGAGGCGGACTTTGCGGCGCGGAAGGCCGTGCTGCTTGAAGAAGGCGTCGAGTGCAGCCGCGAGCGCCTCGGGCTCGCGCACCTCGCCGCCGACGACGATTCCGTCATCGAGGGGCTGGCGTGCTGCCTTGGAGAGCCGCGGGCTGCCGTTGTTTGCCACGAGCGCGGCAGCCAGCTGCGACGACCCGATCTTGAGCCCCACGACCTGCTTGTGCTTCGTCCCCTCGGGCACACGCGCGGCCTTCGCCTTCGGCGCCGATGCGGACTTCTTCCGCGGGTTCAAGTTGAGGGAAAAGTCGCGCTTCAAAAAGGATTTCTTGTCGCTGCTCTTCGTCATCGGTCGACTCCTACGAGGTTGAAGCTCCTGAGCGCCTCAGGCAGGTGGTCATCCGAACCGTTCTCGAAACCGCTCCGCTCGAGCAGGGAGTCGAACTCGTCGATCCGGCTCGTCGCGGAGAGCGCGACGTCTCTCGTGATCGTGCGGCGCATCGTGAGGTCGGCGAGGGACTGCTCCATCGTCTGCATGCCACGCGTCGTGTTCGTCTGCATCACCGAGTAGATCTGCTCGATCTTTCCCTGACGGATCAGGTTGCGGACGGCGTCGTCGGGCAGCAGAACCTCGAGCGCAGGAACGCGGCCCTGGCCGTCGGCGGTCGGAAGCAGCGTCTGCGTGACGATGCCCTCGAGCGAGGAAGCGAGCTGCGCACGCACCTGGCTCTGCTGGGTGGCCGGGAAGACGTCGATGATTCGGTCGATCGTCCCCGGCGCGCTTTGCGTGTGCAGCGTGGCGAGCACCAGGTGCCCCGTCTCCGCCGCGGTCAGCGCTGTCGCGATCGTCTCGAGGTCGCGCATCTCGCCGACGAGGATCACGTCCGGGTCCTGCCGGAGCGCTGCGCGCAGAGCCTCGGCGAATCCCGTTGCGTCCTGGCCGATCTCGCGCTGGTTGACGATGCAGCGGTTGTGCGTGTGCAGAAACTCGATCGGATCCTCGATCGTCAGGATGTGCTGCGAGCGCGTCCGGTTGACCTCGTCGATCATCGTCGCGAGCGTCGTCGACTTTCCGGATCCGGTCGGGCCCGTGACGAGAACCAGGCCACGCGGCCTGACGGCGAGTTCGCGCAGAACGGTAGGCAGGCCGAGCTCGTCCGTCGACTTGATCCGATCCGGGATCAGGCGGAACGCCGCTCCGAGCGTCTCGCGCTGGAAGTAGACGTTGACGCGGAAGCGGGCGAGGCCCGGCACAGAGTGCGAGAAGTCGAGCTGGCGCGAGATCTCGAGCTGCTTTTGCTGTTCGGTCGAAAGAATGCGGTAGATGAGCTCGAGTGTGTCGTCGGCCGTCAGCGGCTCGATGCCGGCGAGCCGCTGGAGCTCCCCGCGCACGCGAAACACCGGCGCGGAGTCGACCGTCAAGTGAAGGTCCGACGCATCGCGGGCGGCGATCTGCTCGAGCAGCGTGTCGATTGAGAGCGGCGTGTCCGGCATGGTGCGTCCGTCCTATCGGCGGTGACCCCCCGGTGCTTTAGTCACGCCGCGACGAATCCCCCGTTCAGGGGGCTGCGGCCTGCTCAGCCGCTCGGCTAGGTAGCGAAGCGCAGCAGGTAGCTGCAGCGGCGGCGATCGCCGGGCAGCGGCGACGCGCCGACCTTCATGACGACGAACTGGATCCGAGCATCGCCAAGGACGATCGTCTCTCCGGGCGCCGGCGGAGGCCCGGAGCGTTCCTCGAGGATGTAGCCGGCTCCGTCCGGGGCGAAGAGGAGGTGCCCGTTGACCACCTCCGTTGCATCGCCTGCCGAGAGCGCCTCGGGAACGGACGCCTGAGGAGCCTCGCTGGACCGTCGCAGGCGGTCGACCTCGGCCTGCAGCTCTCCGAGCTTGGCCTCACGGTCGTGAATGTGCTCCCGCAGCCGCTCGAGCGTCTCACTGCGCTGCGCCGCCGAGTGCTCGAGGTCGCCGAGGCGGTGCTCCATCTCCTGATGCCCGTGCTGGAGCGCTGCGAGGTTTTGCGCCGCCGTCCGCAGCTTCTTCATTGCTTGCATCAAGCCTTCCATCTCGCCGCGCCCACGCCCCTCGACGGTCTGGTCGTTCTCGACGTCGTCGAGGACGCCGCGCGAGACCGCGAGCCGTTCGTCTGCGAGCAGGTCGTCATGCCCGAGCTCAGGCTCCAGCTCGTCGCGTGCCGCGGGGTCACGACGTCCTCTTCTCTCTGTCATCGCCACAGGGCCGCTCGTCAGGCCGCAGGGGGTAATGATGACGCGCGGAGCAGCACGGCGCAACGAGTGCGTTCGAACTTCTCGCGCGAAGCCCGAACTCCTGCGCTGTCGGATGCGGTGCCTACCCCAAAGTGGGGTACGGCATCCCCAGCTCGCGTCAGCAAATCACCAACTTGGGGGTACGGCCTCCGACTCGCCCTTGCCGATACAGCGCCTTGTCGAGGACCCAATCCGCAAAGGAGAGCAATGCTTACCACCCTCAGACAGCGCATCGCCAAGGACGAGAGCGGCTTCACGCTGATCGAGCTCCTCGTCGTCCTGATCATCATCGGCGTCCTGCTTGCGATCGCCGTTCCGTCGTACCTCGGTTTCAAGGACCGCGCGGAGAAGCGCGCCGCGGGCTCCAACGTTCGCGCGGCCGTGCCCTCAGTCGAGGCGTACTACTCCGACGCAACGACCGACACTCCCCCCGGCGGCGGGAGCAGCTACGACGGCATGACCGTCGCCAGGTTGCTGCTGCTCGACGCGGGTATCAAGCTGGACACCGCGAACCCGGTCGGCGCGAGCCCGGCGGCTTCGTACTGCATCTCCTCGCACGTCGGCAACTGGTGGGGCTCGAAGTCCGGCCCCGCTGGCGCGATCACGATGGTCAAGCAGACGGCCGACCCCTGTCCGTAACGGACACAGCACCACCTGCAAGCAAAGACGAGGGCGCGGGCAACCGCGCCCTTTCTTTTTCATCTCGACGGTGCATACCCCAGAGTGAGGTACGGCATCCCCCAGCGCGCGTGAGCGAATCACCTACTTGGGGGTACGGCCTCCGACTCGCCCTTGCCGATACAGCGCCTTGTCGAGGACCCAATCCGCAAAGGAGAGCAATGCTTACCACCCTCAGACAGCGCATCGCCAAGGACGAGAGCGGCTTCACGCTGATCGAGCTTCTGGTCGTTCTGATCATCATCGGCGTCCTGCTTGCGATCGCCGTTCCGTCGTACCTCGGTTTCAAGGACCGCGCGGAGAAGCGCGCCGCGGGCTCCAACGTTCGCGCGGCCGTGCCCTCAATTGAGGCGTACTACTCCGACGCAACGACCGACACTCCCCCCGGCGGCGGGAGCAGCTACGACGGCGTGACCGTCCCGAAGCTGCTGCTGCTCGACGCGGGTATCAAGCTGGACACCGCCAAGCCGGTCGGCGCGAGCCCGGCGGCGTCTTACTGCATCTCCTCGCACGTCGGCAACTGGTGGGGCTCGAAGTCCGGCCCCGCTGGCGCGATCACGATGGTCAAGCAGACGGCCGACCCCTGTCCGTAACGGACGCAGCACCACCTCCAAGCAAAGCGAGGGCGCGGGCAACCGCGCCCTTTCTTTTTCTTTCGGTTTCTTCAACACCATCCCCATTTCGGGGGGTGAACTCCGCCGCACCACAACCGATAGGAGTCGCATGAATACAACGCTGAGCACACAGCAAGTCCGGCTTGCCGCGGCGGTCGGGCTGCTCGCGGTCGCCGTCCTCGCCTGGTGGGTACTCATTGCCAGGCAACATTCGGATTCGGCTGCGCCCGCCGTTGCCGTCCCGGCCCACGCGATCCCGACGCATCATGCGAAGCCCGTGCAGCATCCAAGCGCCGCGCGGCACGCGAAGCCCTCGTCGCACGCGACGAAGACGCACGCGGCAGCGCCCGTCAAGATCGCAAGGCACGGTCTGCCGCTGAAGGTCGCGGAGGCGCTCACGCACCACCGCGTGGTCGTCGTCTCGCTCTCCATTCCCGGCGTCGACCTCGACCGGCTCGCCGCAAACGAGTCCGAGGCCGCCGCGAAGGCGTCGAACGCCGGGTTCGTCGCGCTCGACGTGGTCAAGCAGCGGGAGGGCGGGCCTGTTCTCGCCAGGTTCGGCGTCATCGATACTCCCGCCGTCCTGGTCGTGAAGCGACACGGGTCGACGGTCTCCGCGAAGTTCCGTGGCTTCGTCGACCGCGATACGGTCGAGCAGGCGGTCGCGGATGCGCGGCGGTGACCGCGCCGGCAACCACGCCGGCGCCGGCCTCTGAGCCGCGCGAGCTCTACGTTCGCCACGCGCGAAAGAACGGCCGCCTGGTCATGAGCATGAAGGCGCTCGACTTCGACGACGGCAGTTGTGTCGTCGACGTGCAGTTGGCGGTTCGCGAGAAGGACGAGGTACTCGAGGGGCGTTCGTATCGGTTCGGGGACGCTCTCGAGGCCACGTCGTTCGTCACCGAGGCGGTCGAGGCGCTGATCTACCTCGGATGCGAGATCCGCGAGTAAAAGGAGCGGTGAGTGGTCATGTCATCCAGCTCCAACGGGGACTGCGGCAAACAGACGGTGTCGACCAGCTAGTAGATGCGGAAGGAGCAGCAGACATCGTGTCTGACGGCGACTCAACTAACGGCAGTCAGGACTCGGGGCTCACGGGCGAATTCGGCGCGCTGCCGCAACTCGACCGGCCGCCGGTCGGCATCGACGGGTACGACCGCGCCGGCCTCGCGGCCGGCGGCGCCGAGTCTCTAGACGGCCCCGCGGCTCGTCAAAAGTCTCTCGAGCTCGTACGCGCGGCGGTAGAGCTCGCCGACAGGGTTGAGAGCCAGGCAAGAGACGCAGCCGCTGAGCAGCTTCGGCGTGCTGACGACGAGTCGAGTCGACGCCGCGGCGAGATCGAGGCGCGCGAGCTCGAGTTCGAGCGCGTGCGCCAGGACCTCGAGCGCCAGCACCAACAGGCGGCTGAAGCTACTCACGCGGCGCAGGTGTTCCTCGAGAGCGCGCAGCAAGAAGCTGCACAGGTGCTCGAGCAGGCCCGCGCCGAGGCTGGGAGCGTGCTCGAGCAGGCTCGCGCTCAGGCTAACCAGCATCAGCAAGCGGCTCAAGCTGCGCACGCGGCGCAGGTTCATCTCGAGAGCGCGCAGCAAGAAGCTGCCCAGATGCTCGAGGAGGCCCGCGCCGAGGCTGCGAGCGTGCTCGAGGAGGCTCGCGCTGAGGCGAACCACCAGCTGCAGGCGGCTGAAGCTACGCACGCGGCGCAGGCTCATCTCGAGAGAGCGCAGCACGAAGCTGCGCAGACGCTCGAGCACGCCCGCGCCGAGGCTGCGAGGGTGCTCGAGGAGGCCCGTGCGGAGGCGAACGGATTTCGCCAACAGGCGAGCGCGGAAGCCGATGCACTGAGGCAATCCGAGCACGAGAAAGTCGAGCAAGCCGTCAAGCAAGCCGTTCAGCAGGCCAACGACGCCCAGATGGCCGTTCAGGTCCCCTCCCCGCAGCCGACCAACGGCGCGGTGAAGGATGATCCGGAGCCGCGGTTCGCTCCACCGCCGCTCTCGCCGGAGGACCTCGCCTCCGGAACGCTGCCGCGTTTTCGTTAGCACCTTGCAGCGTCCGGGCGCCCAGCGCTAGACGCGATCCGCTCGGGCTAAAGAGCGAGTGTGGTGTATGCGGGGCGTACGTCGACGCTGACCGGTGTACAGCGATCGCTGCCGACGTCGGTCTTGTCGTCGAGAGAGAAGACGATCGGCGTGGTGCGCTCGATGCGCCCATCGCCGGTTTTGTCGCCATCGATGTAGAGGGAGATGGTGCCGCCCTTGCCAAGGCCGCCGCCGTCGTAGTCGAACTCCATGCGCACCTGGTGTTCGCCTGCAGGGATCTGCTTCTCTCCTTCGACCTTGAAGTACTGCAGGCCGAGCAGGTTGTAGCAGTAGTTCGGGCGGCCGTTCTTGGCGTAGATGCTCCAACCGCCGAAGGCGCCTCCTTGCACGAGGATGACGCCCTCGGCGCCGTCTTTGGGGACGACGAGCTGGGCGGTGATCGCGTGCGACTTGTTCTTGACGTTGAGGACGAGGTTCTCCGGAAGGCCAATCATGCCGGAGTAGAGCATCTGTGTGTTGCCGCGAATCAGCTCGGGACGGCCTGCGATGTCGGCGTTGAACCGCTACCAGCTTCCGGTCGTCGATCGGCAGCACGTTGTACCGGACCGCCTCGATCAGCAAAGAGGCGCTGCAGCTCGTCCAGCTTCTCGGGCATCTCTTTCGCCAGATTGTGGGCTTGCGAATAGTCGTCGGGACTGTACAACTCCCACACGTCATCGTCGAGCAGCGGAAGCTCCTCGGTAAGGCCGCCCAAGGGATGCCGTGTTTGGTGCAGGCGGTCCAGCCCTGGTGATAGATGCCGCGATTGCCGAAAATCTCGAAGTACTGCGTCGTCGCGGAACTCGGGCGCGCCCGCGTCGTCGAAGGAAGGGACCATGCTCTGACCCTGCAGCGGCATCTGCTGCGTGCCGTTCACGAACGCCGGCTCGGGGATCCCGGCCGCGTCGAGCACCGTCGCCGCCACGTCGATCACATGGCTGAACTGGGTGCGGATCTCGCCCTTGGCTTTGAACCCGTTGGGCCAGTGGATAATCGTGCCGTTGCGGGTGCCGCCCCAGTGTGAGGCGACCTGCTTCACCCACTGGTAGGGCGTGTCCATGGCGTGCGCCCAGCCAACTGCGTAGTGGTTGAGGGCCTCCGGGGAGCCGAACTTGTCGATCCGCGCCGCCATGAACTCGGGCGTCTCGATATCCCTCGCCCCGTTGAGCGTGATCATCCAGTTGAACGTGCCGGTCAGCCCACCCCCGACGCAGGCGCCATTGTCACCGGTGATGTAGATGACCAGCGTGTCGTCGAGGATCTTCAGGTCTTCCAGGGCGTCGACCACACGGCCGACCTGGTGGTCGGTGTGCTCCATGTAGCCGGCGTAGACCTCCATCTGCCGCGCCAGCACAGGCTTCAGCACGTCCGGCATGTCGTCCCAGGCCGGGATCTCCTGCGGCCGCGCGGTGAGCTCGGCATCGGCGGGGATGACGCCCAACTGCTTCTGGCGGGCGAAGATCTCTTCGCGAAGCTTGTCCCAGCCCTGGTCGAACTTTCCCTTGTATTTGTCAGACCATTCCTTGGGCACGGCGTGAGGAGCGTGCGTGCCACCGGGCGCGAAGTAGACGAAGAACGGCTTGTCCGGCATGAGCGCCTTCTGCTGCCGCACCCATTCGATCGTGTGGGTGGCGATGTCGTCGTCGTGGTGGTAGCCTTCCTCCGGCGTCTTCGGCGGGTCGATCGGGGTGGTGCCCTGGTACAGGTCCGGCCGGTAGTAGTCCGTCTCCGCGCCGAAGAAACCATAGAAATGCTCGAAGCCGCTGCCGCCGTGGGCCACGCATCAAAGGGTCCCATCTGGCTCGTCTGCCAGGACGGCACTTCGTGGCACTTGCCGATTTGGGCGGTCGAGTAGCCGTTCAGCTTCAGGATCTCCGCCAACGGCGCGGTCGTTTTTGGCCGAATCGAGTTGAGCCCCGGTGCGGAAGTCGCGGACTCGGGGATCGAGCCCATCCCGACCGCATGATGGTTGCGGCCGGTGAGCAACGCTTGCCGGGTCGGCGCGCAGAGCGCGCAGACGTGGAAGCGGGTGTAGGTGAGGCCGCCGGCGGCCAGGCGGTCGGCGGTCGGCGTCGTGCACGGACCGCCGAAGGTGTTCATCGCCGCGAAGCCGGCGTCGTCCAGCAGGATCAGCAGCACGTTGGGCGCGCCCTTGGGCGGCCGCAGCGGCTCGATCGGCGGGAACTTCGAATTGGGGTCCTTGGCGTCGAACATGATCGGCCCCGTGAAGGGGCGATCCGGGATCACCCCGCGCTTTCATGTAGCCACACGTCTGTGTAGCGAAAGGTGTGCTCCCATGGCTCGCCCGAGCGGCTGCCCTTCTGCGCCGACTCGGCCAGCACGACTGCGACCTTGTCGTGCTGTCGCACCGCCAGGAGCCGCAGCTCGAACTCGTCAAGCTGGTGCTCACCGAGCCCGGCGAGCCAGGTCGGTTTGTCTGCTGGCTCGGCGATCCAGCCCGCGGTCGTGATCAAGAAGTCGTCGGCTAGCAACGCGGTGAGCGCGCCGTGGTCTTCGACGGCGTCCTGCTCCTGATCCGTAACTGGCGACGCACGCTCCTGCACTCCTTCCCGCGACGTGGATCTGGGGCATGACCTGGAACCTGAAAAACCACACGTTCGCCAACTCCGATATCTCGACAGGCATCTCCATCCTGGTCGCCGTCGGCGTGCTGTTCATGGCACAGGCCGCCTACTGGTGCAACGCAACCTTCGCCTACACCCTGGCTCAGGAAGCCACCGACTGACTTCGGAGCCGCCTTTCGTGAGGCGCGACCCCAGTGGCGCCTCGTCGGCGGCCTCGCGCTTCTGACCGGTGGCCTGCAGGGCTCGATCTGGCTGCTAGTCCCCACGTTGAAGCCCAAGTGGCTCTCGGCGCGCGCTGCTGGTGATGTTCGTGGTGCAGGTGTATCTGTTCATCGACGATTCCGTCGATGGCTCCTCGGAGTGCGCAAGATCGGGCACCCAGCGTGAGCGAACGATGCAGAGCATGACCACGGGCGTGTGGTGTCGAGATCGTGCCGGCGCAGAGCTTGCAGGACAGCATGCTCGGCGCCGTAGAGCTCATCGCTGCCCACGCTGGGACGAGCATAAGCCCTCAACCGAAGAACAACCGCGCCGGTGCGGCCGACCGGCGGGTCAGTCGACCGCCTTCGTACGCTGTTCTCTCGGCGACGAGGTCAGACGGTGACGCGCGCGAGCTCTTCGATCGAGGTCAGTCCCTGTGCGATCTTGAGGAGACCGTCGTCCCAGAGCGTTCCCATGCCCTCTGCGATCGCTGCGCGCTGGAGTTCCTCGTGGCTGGCCTTCTCCGCCGCGAGCCGCTGCATCGTCTCGCTCATCGTCAGCAGCTGGAAGACCCCGACGCGGCCCCTGTAGCCCGTCTGGCGACAGCGTACGCAGCCGACCTTCCGGAAGAACGACTTCCCGTCGAACGCGTCCGCGTCCTCGGGCGAGATCCTCGCCCTGACGAGTTGCTCCTCCGACGGAACGTATTCCTCGCGGCAGTGCTCGCAGAGCTTTCGCGCCAGCCGCTGGGCAAGCACGCCTGTCACGGCGGCGCCGGTCAGAAACGGCTCGACGCCCATCTCGTTCAATCGGGTGAGTGCGCTCGGCGCGTCGTTCGTGTGGAGCGTCGAGAGCACGAAGTGGCCCGTCAGTGCCGATTCGATCGAAATCTTCGCCGTCTCGACGTCGCGAATCTCTCCGACCATGATCACGTCGGGGTCCGAGCGGACGATCGAGCGGAGCGCCGTCGCGAACGTCAGCCCGGCGCGGATGTTGATCTGGACTTGCGTGACGCCCGGAAGCCGGTACTCGACGGGATCCTCGACCGTGATGATGTTGATCTCGACGCGGCTGATCTCGTTCAGCGCGCCGAACAACGTCGTCGACTTCCCCGAGCCGGTCGGCCCGGTCACGAGCAGCGCTCCCGTCGGGCGGCTGATCAAGTCCGACAGCCTCTGGCGCATGTCGTCGGCGAGGCCGAGCTCCTCGAGCGTCGGGGGCCGCTTCGACTTGTCGAGCAACCGCATCGTGACCGACTCTCCTTCCACCGTCGGCAGCGTCGCGACTCGCACGTCGAGCAATCGTCCGGCGGCGGCGGCGCTGAGCGAGATGCGGCCGTCCTGCGGCTTCCGGCGCTCTGCGATGTCGAGCTTCGCCAGCACCTTGAGCCGCGTCGTCACGCCGATCGCCATCCGCTTCGGGATTCGTTGCAGCTCGTGGAGCACGCCGTCGATGCGGAGGCGGACTATGAGCGTGTCGCTCTGGGGCTCGAAGTGGATGTCGCTTGCGCCGTCCTCGGCCGCCTCGAAGATGATCGAGTTCACGAGCCGTACGAGTGGCGCATCCGAGATCCCGTCGTCCGCCTCGAGATCGTCGGCATCCTCGTCCACGACCTCCAGCTCGTACGGATCGCCGGCGGACGATCGCGCGCCGAAGGCTTCGGAGGTGCGGGCGAGTCGCTCGAGCTCGGTGGCGATGTCGTCCTGCGCGGCGACGTGGAGCGCGATCTGGTGCTTGCTCGCCAGGCGCAGCTCGTCGATGCCGTGGACGTTCTGGGGATCGGCGATGGCGACGCAGAGCATTCCGTTGTCGTCGAACGCAAACGGGATAGCCACGATCCGCTCGAGCACGTGCAGCGGCACCGTCGCGCTCGCTTCGGAGTCCACGCCCGCCGAGCCGAGCTCGACGCGGGGGAGCTGGTGACGGGCTGCGACGATCTTGGCGATCGCCTCCGTCGAAGCGAGACGCTGATCCACCAAGACCTGGGCGATGGGTCCGTTCTGGCTGAGATCGCGAATGAGACCCACCTTTTTCTTTGGGATCAGGTGAGTGACCGCGAGGAGGTCCACGATCGCCTCCCGCATCTCGTGTGTGCTCGTGATGGTCGTCTCGACCTCGGCCGCGGGAGTCGCCGCCGGGTCTGGAGCGGCCTTTATGGCCTCGCTACGCGCCACGTCAGTGAACGGTGCGTCCCGGCCGCCTCACGTCAGCGCCCCGAGATACGCGTCGAGAAGCCAATTCCCCGCAAAAAGTGCGATCAAGGCACCGGCTGCGAGGAAGGGCGCGAACGGAATCGCCTGCTTCCGCGCGGCCGACCGATGACGTACGAGCAGCAGCGCGCTCGGAACGAATGCGAGGACCGTCGCGAGCATCAGGGCGACGGTGACTGTCCGCCCGAGCATTGCGCCCAGCAACAGCGCGAGCTTCACGTCGCCCATGCCCATGCCGCCGGGGTACACGATCGCGGCCAGCAGCAGGAATCCCGAGGCACCCAGTGCGCCCAGCAGCCACTCCGGAGACGTCGTGTCGACGGTTCGGAGCACGAGAACCGCGACAAATGCAGGGAGGACGACCCGGTTTGGAACGATTCGACGCTCGAGGTCGGTCGCGGAGACGACGACGAGAGCCGCGCAGAAGACGGCGGCGGCCAATGCTTGAACCGTCAATCCGAACGCGAGCACGCTGCCGGCGATGACAAGACCGCCGGCCAGTTCGACTGCGGGCTCTCGCAGCGGAATCGGGGCGCGACAGCGACGGCAGCGTCCGCGCAGGAGGGCAAACGAGAGCAGCGGGATGTTGTCGTACCACGCGAGAACGGCGTCGCACGTCATGCAGGCCGACCGCGATCGGACCACCGGCCGACGCAGCGGCATCCGGGCTGCGAGGACGCCGAGGAAGCTCCCGATTGCGAGGCCGGGCAGGAGCGACACGAGGGCGAGAGCCGGGGCGGGCGCCAGAGCCATCACTCTCCTATCGGCACTGCGGCTTCGCGGCTTGAAACGCGAACGGCCGGTGGCACGGATCAGCCGAATGAAGTGGGCTCGCCGAGCGAGAACGCATCTGGCTTGTAGCCCGGCATCCCCATCGGACTGATGTGGATCGTCGGGAACGACACGTTGTTTTGCTGGCCCACGTTGATCACCGTGGCTCCGACGAGCGGCCCCTGTGTTCTCGACGTCGTCTGAGTCAGGATGTCGTTGTCGGAATAGAGCGCGCCCTGGAAATTCGAGCTGTAGACCTGCGTGCCGACGCCGGCGGCGTTCTGTCCGCCCTGCGAGTGCGTCGCGAAGACGAGCAGCTTGTCGTCGGGGACCCACGCGTTCCAGTCGCACGAGTTGCCGGACTTGATCGCGCAGAGGCTCGCGTTCTTCATGAGCAGCGTCCCGCTCAGATAGATGACGGCGTGCGCCTGGTTCGGATCGCTGGGGCTGCGGTACACGGCACTGTTCTGGATCGTGGCGCTGCCGTCGATGAAGATCGTTCCGCGCACCGTCAGCGTGTGCGTCGTGTGATTCCACGAGAGCTCTCCGCGTGACGTCTGGCAGGTGTAGTCGCTGGCCGACGGCGTCAGGTCGAAGACGCCGGGGACGTCGCCTCCGGCGGGGACGTTCCAGCCGTCCGGCTCCCACCATTCGGTGTCGGGGTTCCACGTCGTGATGTCGAAGGTCGGCGGGGTTCCGCTCACCGTCTCGCAAGGGCTCCACGGTCCCGGCGAGGCGTACGTGTACCAGCCGGGTTCGCCCGTGACGGGATCGGTGTCCCACGCGACCGGCGGCAGCGTCACGTCGGAAACGGCCACGGGGAGCGTCCCGTAGAGGACGGGCTGGCTCGTAAAGACGTTTGTGCGGGGAGTCGACGGCTCACGCTGACACGGGCTGACGAGCGCGTTGTTCTGCCACTGGCAACCGTTCCCGATGTAGACCATCTCGTTCACGGGCTTGTTGGACGCGCCGACGGAGTTCTGAGGGTTGTTGAGCAGCAGCCGTCCGCGGACGACGAGCGGCCCGCGGTCGATGCTCGACGTGCTCCAGAGGCAGAGGTTGCCCTCGACGAAGAGCGGCGCCGTGAGATTGACGCCCTGGTCGAGCTTCGTGTCACAGCCGTCGCTGCTCCCGGTCTTGCCCGAGTAGATCCAGTTCCAGACTGCGAGCGAGAGTGCCTTCGTCTCGGGCGTGATGATCGGGACGTTCACCTTCGTCGTTCGACGGATGGCCGCGGAGCCGGGCCCGGTCGGGTTGCGGACACTGCCCGTGCCCTGCAGGTGCCACGTGCCGTCCTGGGTGAGCTTTCCCTGCCATGTCACCGTGCCGCCCTCGTACGTGCTCGTGCGCTGCGGCAAGAGGCTCAGGTTCATGAGGTACGGGGCGTTTCGCGTGTTGAACAGCACTGCGAGGGCGTTGTTGATCCCGGCGTCCGCGAGCGTCGCGGAGGTCTGTGACGCCTTTTCGAACTTGGACGAGCGCGAATTCGTGCTCGTGAAGTAGATGGCGGAGCTGAGGGCGATCGCGAAGACCGTCAAGATCAGCATTGCGAGCACGAGCGCGATCCCCTGCTCGTCGGACGGGTGCGGTATACGGCTCGTTCTCGAGTTCATGATGAATACCACCTCAAGCTGTTTCGGAGGGTGATCGAATCCTCGAGCCGGTATGTCCCGGCCGAGCTCGACGGGTCAGCGTCCGCCGCCAGCAAGACGTGCAGACGCGGGCGAGTGCCCGACACGAGGTCGTTCGAGAAGATCGCATTGCTCGTCAGCTGTTCGGCCTGCTTGGCGCCCGTGCTCCCGCAGGTCGGGCCGGGTTGCCGGAAGAGGCCGTAGTTCTGCGTCCCAAGGGACACGGCGCACCAGGACATCTGCGTTGCGACGCCGCCGGAAGTCGGGCAGTACGCGCCAAGGGTCAGCGTGACGCTGGCAGGCGTAGTGGTCGCTTCGCTCGCGCAGCGAACGTCGCGCCGAAGTTTTGAGAAGCCCACCCGGACTTGTTGCTGCGCCTGGAAGCGCTGGTTCATGTCGGCCTCGCTCCGGAGGCCGGCGACAAACATCGTCGAGAGCGCCGCGAGCACCGTGGCGAGGATCCCGAGCACGGTCACCATTTCGGTGAGCGTGAACCCGGCCTCGCTGCTGAGCACGCGCCAGGGCTCCTTGGCGGGCGTCATCCCGAATGGGCTCGTACGAAGCGCAGCGTTTGCTCGGCAACCTTGCGGTTACTCGCGCCGAGACCCCAGAGATGCTCAGCTTTCCGGTCAACACGGATGAGCGTTTTGAGCGCCGGCGCGCCTCCCGACCAGCCGAACCTCGCGCCTGTGGTGATCCAGGCGTGCTCGCTGAGCCAGTGACGGACATGTGCATCCGACGCCGACGGGTGCCCGTTGATCCAGACGGCGAGCCGGTGGGCATGCATCGGGAGCGACGGCGTGCCGGTCGGCTCGCTGGGGGCACCGGAAACGACGAAGTCCGGCGTCCGACCGGCTGGGCGCGCCTTGACGTGCCTCGTGCTCACCTTGTGGGCCTTTGCCGTGACTCGCACGACGCGCGTGATCTTGGTCGCCGTGTACGGGGAGCGGTCCTCGGGGCTGCCCTCTTGCGCATAGCTCGTGTCGCGCTCGAGGCCGAGCTTGATCACCGGCGAGCCCGTGTCGACGACGCGTGTTCCGGGGGCAGGCGACTGCGAGACCACACGGTTCGGCGCGAAGCCGTGAACGCTTCCTTCGACCTTCCAGCCGAACCCGTCGTCCTCGAGCATGCCCTTCGCAAACACGAACACCTGCTGGCGGACATCCGGGACGACAAGAACATGCCGCTTGACCGCTGCCGCGTGGTGGCGCTGCGGCTTCACGCGGACCTCGGCCGCGAATCCGATGGTCGCGCTCGCGAGCAGGCAGCCGGCGAGTACGACGACGATGCGTGGAAGAGCGGCGGTGATCCGTGTACCCACGGGTCGTCCATCGGAAGAGAAATGCATCGAATCGACCCCCTAACGAGTGAAGTAGGCGATTTCCTGAGTGAAGGCGATGACGGGATCGCCGACGATGACCGAGAAGACCGGCGCCTGTGACGACGCCGACGGCCGCGAGCGCGCGGTCGGGCGTTTCCGCGTCCTGCCAGCGGAAGGCCGATCCGGCGAACCCCTGGAACCAGGGCTCGGTCTGCGGATAGGCGTTGGTCGGATCGAGCTGCAGGTGAAGGTGAGGGCCTGTCGCGTGGCCGGTCTCTCCGACCAGCCCGATCGAGGCACCCGCCGCGAGCGTCGCACCCGCCTGGACGGTCGGGTCGAGGTACGACATGTGGCAGTACGTCCAGGTCTGGCCGTCTGCGGTCGCGATGGTCGCGCCGATACCGCAGTTGCCGTTCGGCTGTGCCCAGCTGCGAACGACGGTCGCGTCCGCGAGCGCGTAGACCGGTGCGCCCTCGGGTGCCGCGATGTCGGCGGCCGGATAGTCGTGGTGGGAGTGCGAGACACTGACGGCTCCGGGTCCGCCTCCGACCGGGAAGACGTAGCGCCCGGAGTACTGCGGGGCAGCCAGGAGCAGAGCGCCGGCGCGGGCGAAGGAAGCGGCCTGCGACTGGTCGCGAGCCGTCTTCAGCGCGTCACGCGCGGCGGCGAGAGCCTTCTGTAGGCGCTGCACGCGCCGATCGGCGGAGAAGCGGCGAACGCCGACCTGAACCGCGTGCTTTCTCAGCTCGAGCTCGGTGGAAAGCAGGGTCGCGGCGTTGGCGCGGTTCAGCCATCGATTTTCAGTCGCGGCAAGTTCTCGGGCGGTGGCGCTCGCCGTGACGAGCCGCGAGCTCGAGTCGGCGACCTTCGTGCGCGCGTCGTCGATGCCGATCTGCAGCCTGTCGAGCGAGAAGACCACGTCGGCTCCGCCGTGCGCGTAGAGCCCGGCGAGGCCCAGCACTTCGTTGACGTACCACTCGGCATGGTTGTACGCGAAGATCGCGCGGTGGAGGTCGGTGCGGCCGCCGGCGGCCTCGAGGTAACGGGCTGCCGAGTAGATCGCGTCGGCGGCGTTCCATGGGTTGGCGGTCCCGTCGCCGTCGGCGTCGGTGCCCCAGCGCGCCCACGTGGAGGGCATGAACTGCATCCAGCCGATCGCCCCGGCCGAGCTCGGCCCCATGTTGCGTCCGAAGTTCGATTCGATCTTGTTGATCGCCGCGAGCACCGGCCAGGGAATGCCGTACATCGCACCCGCGCCCATCCACAGCGTCCTGAGCGCGGGCGTCGATCCCGGCGACTGATCGCCGGCGGCCTGGACGGGTGCGCCGCCCGTGGAGAACTCCATGGCCGGCTGGCTCGGTTGGGCGCCTGCCGAGGACGAGCCGCTCGAAGGGACGACGACGAAGGTGTCGGCCCGCGCGGCGCCGGCGACCGCCAGCGCAACGGCGGCGACGAGCAGAAGCTGCTTCACGATCCGGGGCGGCCGGCGACGCGAAGCGTGGGGCGCCGCTGTTCTGCTGGATCCTCGTCCGACTCGGCCGGCTCGACAGGCTTCTCCTCCGCAGCCGCGACGGCCTGCTCCTTGAGCGAGCGGTCGAGCGCGATCAGGAAGTCGTGCCGGTTGCTTGCCGCGTTCGCCGCGACGTCACGGTCGACCTCGCCGGCGAGGACGAGATCGATCAGCGCCTTCGTGAACGTTTGCATCGAGAAGAAAACGCCTTCATCGATAGCTTCGGGGATCTCTTCGGTCTTGCCGTCTCGAACGAGGTCCTGGATCCGCGCGTTCACGACCATGACCTCGACCGCGGGGATGCGGCCTCCGTTGGCCTTGGGGAGCAGGCGCTGGCTGACGACACCGCGGAGCACGCCGGCCAGGATCGACCGGATCTGCGGCTGTTTGATCGCCGGGAAGAACTCGATCATCCGGCCGAGCGTCTCTGCGGCGTCGACCGTGTGGAGTGTCGAGAGGACGAGGTGGCCCGACTCGGCCGCCTGCAGCGCCGTCTCAGCGGTTTCGGCGTCGCGGAGCTCGCCGATCAGGATCACGTCCGGGTCTTGCCTCAGCCCCCGGCGCAGCGCCTCGTGAAACGAGGTCGTATCGAGCCCGACCTCGCGCTGGTTGATGATGCACTGGTGGTCCTCGTGCATGATCTCGATCGGGTCTTCGATCGTCACGATGTGTTGCGTCCGCGTGCGGTTGATGTGATCGATGATCGCCGCGAGCGTGGTTGTCTTCCCCGAGCCGGTCGCGCCGGTGACGAGGATCAACCCGCGTTGTTCATCGGCCAGCTTCTGGACGCCCGCCGGAAGGCCAAGCGACGTGAAGCCGGGAATCTCCTGAGGGATGACGCGAAATGCGAACGAGATCGACCCGCGCTGGCGAAAGCCGTTGATGCGGAAACGCGGAAGCTTCTCCTGGCTGTACGCAGTATCGAGCTCGCCGCTCCGCCTGAACGTTTCCAGCCGGCTCGGCGTCCCGGCGCAGATGGCCTCGAGGATGGCCTCGAGATCTGCCTCACGGAGCACGGGCCAGTCGTCGAGAGGAGCGAGCTGCCCATCGTGGCGCAGGATCGGAGGTCGCCCGGCCTTCAGGTGGATGTCGCTCGCGCCCGCGTCGGCGGCGCGCTGGAGGAGGAGGTTGATTTGCATTGCGGCGACCTCTCCATCGGCAGAGGCCCGCTTCGGCTTTAGCGGTGGTCCTTCCCCCCTATGAGGGGTGAGACCATTACCCGCCCTAGGCGCGCGGGGCCTGCGACGAGATCAGCTCCGCCGGGCAATGCCAGTACTCGCGACCCCGCTTCACGCCGAACGAGATGCAGGATTTGCCGGCGAGGTTCGGATAGTCCTCGAGTCGCCCGCGCTTGCACGCTTGCCAGCTCGCGCCGTCGGTAGCGACAGAGATCTGGGTGCAGCCGCCAACGAGGCCGGCCCGCGCGAGCAGGCGCCCGTCCTTGACGGCCACCATCGCGGCGATCAGCACTGCACCGGTGAGGAGGATCTTGAGGAACATTGCGGGTTCCTTCGGTTCCTATCGGTTTTCCACGGGACCGATCTGATCCCGCGTTCGGGTTATGCCCGGAGGCTCCATGGGCGCGTCGGGTCGACCACGCGTGGGGCGCCTTCGAGCTGCTGCTCGAAGGACGCGAGCTCGGACTCGTGGCTCCGCAGCCGTGCGGCGAGCGCGGCGAGCTGGGTTTGCAGTGTCGTCTGGAGCGCTCGTTGGTCGGCAGTCTGTTGCTCGACCCGCGCGCGGAGCTCCTCGATCGTGCGCGCGCGGGCGGCGAGCTCGGTAACTGCCTGCGCGAGCTGGCCCTCCAGCTCCTGGATGCGCCTGGCCTTGCGGTTCCACGGCCTGTCGGGCAGGGGCGCCTGGTCGTCGCGCCTCGGCTTGAGCCGCAGGAAGATGACCGTTGCAAGCAGGATCACGCCCACCGCGTACATGCCGCCGGGCGTGCCGCCTACGAGAGCGAACGCGCTCCAGACAGCGGCGAGCGTCAGGACGAGGACGAGCGCGCGGAGCAGAGATCGCCGCATGTCGTCAGGCGGCCTGGGTCTCGTTCCACGATGAGCCCACCGAATCGAGGGCATTCGCGAGCTCGGAGACGCTCTCGCGCACGGACCGAAGGAGCTGATCCTGCTTCGTGAGATTCGCCCGCAGGCCCGCGGCGATTCTGCGGTCGTGCTCGCTCTCGGCGCGTGCTGCCGCGAGCTCCTGCTCGAGCCGCCTCATCGTCCGATCCCTCTCGGCGCTGTAGTCGCAGAGGCTCTCGAGCCTTCCGCGGAGCGTTTTCAGCTGCTCGGTCTGCCGGTCGAGTACGTCGAACGCCTCGTCAAATGTCACGTCTGACGCCTGCTCCGGCGAGCCGGGTGCGTCGACAACCGTGTCCGTCAGGGGAGAGAAGTCCGGCGTAACGGTATGCCCCGTGCCGGGCTCGGGCCACGGCGCGTGGTAGGACGTCTCGTCGCCTGCGGCTTCCTGGCTAATCATCGTCCGGTCGGGGAATTCCATTTCGTCGGGCCTCCAATGTCGTCGGTTCGACGCTCTTATCGGCCGAAGGTTCGCTGGCCTTTAGCTTCGGTTCGCAAGGGTCGACCATCTCAGACGAGTCGTCCGCCGCGGCGATCGAACTGGCGCCATTCTCGTCGTCGCGACCGAAAGGAGCCGCGTCCGCCTTTTGGTTGACCGAGCATACTCAGCAACAGACTCGCCGGATTCGCCGGCGCACTCGATCAGGCGTGACCGTCTCCGTGAAAAGATCGAGATCGGTGAGAACTTCCTCCTCGTGGACTGCATGCGTCCGGTCTCGCGGGCAGGGCGAAGGACAACGTTGTTCGCGACCGCCGCAACGACGATCAGCAGACCCAGTCGCTGGCCTCTCATCTTGGGCGCGTCGCCTGCCGCGCAGTCGTGATGTTCAGGTCCGCCAGGCTCAGGCTGGGCTGAACCGTGCAGGGCGCCTCTGGGGCGCCCTGCACGGTGAACACGGGCCTAGCTGTGCGCCGCGTCGACAAGGTCCGGGAGCAGCGCCGCCGCGTTCGGCGTGCCGAGCCCCGTGACGGGATCCCAACCGGGCGTCGCCGGGTAGCCCGGGACGCTCGGATCGCCCTGATTGTTGTTCTCGACACCCGCAACGGCGGTGTGCGCGATGTCGAAGTAGTCAGCCGCGTACTTGGCTGGATTCGAGGCGACCTTATAGAGGGCCGGGTTGATCAGACCAAGGCCGGTCTGGCCGTACTTGGCCTTGTTGATCTGATCGGCGATCGCGATCAAGCCCGCCCACTGCGGAGTGCTGAGCGACGTGCCGCCGATGTCATACCAACCGGTCACGTTCTGATTGATGTTGCTGTCGTTCCCGTCCGGCGGCAGCGACACATAAACGAGCGCGCCGGTGGCGGAACTCGCCTGGAAGGCGATGTCGGGTACGCCGCGGCTCGAGGCCGGAATCGGGGTGCTGCCCGCTGGCAGCGGGCCGGCCTGGTAATCCGGCCTCGCGAAGACGTGGCTGAAGCCGCCGCCCGAGAACGTCCAGGCAACCTCGGCAGCATGCGCCGCGTTGAAGGTCGAACTACCGCACTTCGCGCCGATTCCCGGCTTGATGTACGTCGTCCGCGGGTCATTCGACGATGCGGTCGGGTTCGTGCACAGGTACGTGCCACCAACGCCGGTGACGAGCGGATCGGAGGCCGGCCATTCCACGGTGGGATACGGGATCAGAGCCCCACCCTTGCCGGTAGGCTGCTTCGTTCCGTTCGCAGTGCCGCCGTCGCCGGACGCGGCGAGCACGGTGACACCGTTCGCGGCCGCGTTTTTGAACGCGTAGCGCAGATTCAGCAGCGACTGGAAGCTCCCGAACGCATCCTCGGCCGAGGCGAAGCTCTGCGAGATGACGTTGGCGAGGTGGTTCTCCACCACGTAGTCCTCGGCCAGCATCATGTTCGGGAACCCCTGCACACCGAGCGTCTCGGCGTTGTTCGAGTGGACGAGCAGGATGTTCGCCTGCGGGGCGATCGCGTGCGAGGTCTCGACGTCGAGCGCGACCTCGAGCGCCCACGCGCTCTTGTCCTCCAGGTGCGTGCCCTTGCCGGGCTGTTCCTTGGTCGCAGGTGAGCCTGTCAAGGCCAGCTCGCTGAACTTCGGCATTCCAGGCGTGCAGGTGACACCCTCCTCGCCGCACATCGGCTGCAGGCCGAACGCCTGGTCGAAGACGTGCAGGTCGTGCGCCATCGTGTCGCTTCCATACGAGTCGACAATTGCGATCGTCATGCCCCTGCCGTTGTAGCCCTGCTGGTATAGCGGGCCGACGTTGTACGCGGACTGGATCGCCTGCGGTGTAAAGCAGGTCCGCGCGACGGCCTCGCAGTCGGCCTCTGTCGGCGTTGCCGCCGACACGAATTGGTAATCGCTTACGGTCGGGTGCAGAGCCGGATAGACGACCCGTGCGCCTCTCGATCCCGTCAGAGCCGCAGCAAGCACGGCAAGGCCCGCGAGAACGAACACAAGCGCGGCCCCAACAAGCAGCTTTCGCTTCATCGATAAGCCTCCTTTTCCCCTCTCACATGGCCCGCCGCTGGCACAACCGCCAAAGCGTAAGCGAGATATCGAAATTTTGTCGCAGCGAGCAGCACAAGCTCCTTGGGCGGCGTCCCGGCAAGCACCTTGCCTAGCGCCGCTGCACGCAACGTGCTCGAGTTCCCGGGTTGTGCCCCTCGGCTCTAGGGCAATGAAGTTGAGGATTCGAACCTCCGTTGAATGAAACTCAAGGCGCAGTGGGATGACGGCCAATGTTGTGCCGGAGAACCCTCCGCCTACGCTTTCGACAAAGACGAAGACCAAGACATGCCGCCCGCAGAGCGCTGATTTTTGCGACAGGAACGCCAAGCTGCCTTGAGGCGATCAGCGGGTGTTGCTGGGAGCGACCGGCGAACTCTGGCGGGATCCACGCGGGATCGAGGTCGTTTCCGCGACAGCGAGTGCGTCATCGCGCCGGGTCGCCCAGACGAGCATGGCGCTTGCGGCGAAAACCCAGGCCAGGAAGGCGAGGAAGCCGACGACGGTGACGTCGTCGGACCGTTGAGAGTTGGAGGCGAGCTCGACCAGCGCGCTGCCCAAGCGAAGCGCGGTGACGCCGACGCCGATCCAACCGAGCCGGCGCCAGGAGGGCGTGGAGGCGAGCATCGCGGCGGCCGTCGCGCCGACGTAGGCCGTGGCGGGGAAGTTCCCCATATGGGCGGCTCCATTGCCGATGTCGCGGAGCACGAGCGCGGTGCTGTAGCCGTTGCTCGAGACGTCGACGAGGTCGACGCCACCGAAGATTTCGGCGAGGATCTCCCAGCAGCCGATCGTGACGAAGTAGAGGGCCACGGTGGCGGCAGCTCCTGCAACGCCGATGGCTCTCCAACCCATCCGCTCGGCGAACGTCTCCGCGAACCAGAGAAAGAAGATTGCCCCGACGCCGACAAGCGCCGCTCCCCAGAGCGTCACCGTTCCGTGTGTCGAGTAGTACTCGACCACGGGGATCCCGTGTTCTGACGACGGGCCCGGGTTGAGCAGGAAGGCGACCAGCGTTAGCGTCGCGAACACCGCCCCGCCAAAGGCTCCAACGAGCCGGAGTCGCCGGGATGTCGGTGAGTCGTTCATGTCTGCCCGAGGCTAGGGACGGCTGCCGGTCGCGTCGTCAGGTCTTTCCCTGAGCTTGCGGAAGTTCAGGGAAATCCATGAGTGACGCGGGCTCGGCCGCGTGCGACCATTGACCGATGGGCCCAAGGGTCCTGATCGTGGATGACCATCCCAGTTTCCGCCGTTTCGCGGCGAGGCTGTTGGAGGCGGGCGGCTTCCGGGTGGTCGGCGAGGCGAGGGACGGGGCGTCGGCTTTGGCCGCGGTTCGCCGGCTGCGCCCAGACGTGATGCTGCTGGACGTCCTGCTTCCGGACATGAGCGGGTTCGCGGTCGCCGAGGCACTCGCCGTCGAGGTGAGCGGCCCTGGGGTCGTCCTCGTCTCGAGCAGGGATGCGGCCGAGTTCGGGCCCGCCCTCCAGGACTGTCCGGCCAGGGGCTTCATCACGAAGAGCGAGCTCAGCGCCGAGGCGTTTGCCGCCCTCACGGACGGAGCGTCGTGAGAGCCGTACGGCTCGTCGTCTGGTCGGCGGGGGCCGCGCTAAGCACGGTGATGCTGATAGGCGCGATTCGCGGCGGCGACGTCATCGCTTGGTACCTCCACGGGGACGCCTTTTCTCCCTCCACGGGGAGCGTCTTTCTCATTCCGACGGACCAGGCGACTGCTTTTTACGCGGGCGCACTGGTCTCGCTCACGCTCGGAGTCCTCGTCTGGGACCGTCGGCCTGACAGCCGCACCGGCCTTCTCCTGACCGCGTTCTCCATCGCCGGCCTCGTTGGGGATCCGGTCGTGTTCCCGGGCTCGAGGTTGGCGATGACAGTCGGGCTCGCGACGTTCGGGCTGGCCGGGGTACTCGCCGCCCACCTGATCCTGTCGTATCCGACCGGCCGGCTCACCTCACGCCTCGAGCGCGGCTTCGTCGCCGTCGGGTACGGGTTCGCGCTCGTCTACTCCGTCCCGCTGCTGCTCTTTTACAGTCCTCAGACTCCGCACAAACCGTGGTTTCCGGAGTGTCTGTCCTGCGCGGAGCCGCTCACGCACGTCGCCTGGCGCAACCTGACCGGACTGAGGCGTGTCCTCGATGGAGTCCTGGTCGTGCTGATCGTGATCTTCATGGTGCTGCTACTGCGCAAGCTCGTGCGCGCGGTTCCAGTGGCGCGCAACGTCGCTCTCCCGCTTGCGGTTGTCGCCTTCGTCGCCGCCGCGCGGTTCGCGCTTCTGATCGGGCTACGGCTCTTCGCTCCCTCGTCGCACGTGCTGACGAGCCCGGCCTGGTTCTGGTCGTCGACCTTCTTCGGGCTCGCGATCTCGCTCGCGCTCTCGGCCGGCCTGCTGTGGGGCGGGGCCGGGCGCGGCGCGGTCGCGGACCTGGTCGTCGAGCTCGAGCGCACGCCGCCCGGATCGGTGCGGGCGGCGCTGGCGCGGGCGCTCGGCGATCCCTCGCTGGAGCTGGGGCTCTGGCTGCCCGAGCGGGCGGCCTACGTCGACGGCAAGGGTCGGCCGCTCCCGCTGCCGGCGCCCGGCTCGGCACGGGCGGTGACGGTGCTCGGGCCGGCCGACGCTCCGGTTGCCGCGCTCGTCCACGACCCGGCGCTGCTCGAGCGCCCGGCCCTACTCACGGCGGCGGGGGCGGCGGCCCGACTCGCGCTCGAGAACGAGCGTCTGCAGGCGGAGCTGCGGCTGCAGCTGGCGGAGGTCCGTGCCTCGCGCGCCCGCATCGTCGAGGCCGGCGACGAGGAGCGCCGGCGGCTCGAGCGCGACCTCCACGACGGCGCCCAGCAACGCCTGCTCAGTCTCGGCTTGGCGCTGCAGCTCACACGCTCCGAACTCGGGCCCGGCGCGAACGGTGCGGCCTCGCTGCTCGCCGAGGCCGAGGCCGAACTGACCGCCGCCCTCGAGGAGCTGCGCGAGCTGGCCCGTGGCATCCACCCCGCCGTGCTCACCGAGCAGGGCCTGGCGCCGGCGCTGAGGACGCTCGCCGCCCGCTCGCCGCTGCCCGTCGATGTGCGGCACCTCCCCGAGCGGCGCCTGCCGGCGCCGGTCGAGGCCGCCGCGTACTTCGTCGTCTCCGAGGCGCTGGCGAACGTGGCCAAGCACGCCCACGCGTCGGCCGCCTCCGTCTCGATCGTCAGCCGAGGCGACGTGCTCCTGGTGGAGGTCGAGGACGACGGCGTCGGCGGCGCTGAACCGAGAGTAGGCTCGGGCCTCGCCGGTCTCGCCGATCGCGTTCATGCACTCGACGGCGGACTGACGATCGCGAGCGAGCCTGGACATGGAACTTGCCTGCGCGCCGAACTTCCGTATTCCCCGGTGGCTGCCGAGCGCTGATGCCAGAAACGCGCAACGATTCTGCACCTGCGCCGGTAATGGCAGCGCGGGGGACACGGGTTGCGATCGCCGAGGACTCGCTGCTCGTCCGTGAGGGTCTCGGCCGGATTCTTCGCGACGCCGGCCTCGAGGTCGTCGGCGAAGCGGCGAACGCCGAAGACCTGCTCGACCTCATCGAGCGAGCGCAGCCCGAAGCTGCGCTCATCGATATCAGGCTCCCGCCCGGCTACAGCGACGAAGGATTGCGGGCCGCAGCCGAGATCCGTGCGGGCTTCCCCTCGGTTGCTCTGCTCGTGCTCTCACAGTATGTGGAGGCGGAGTACGCGCTGCGCCTGCTCGAGGGCAGCGAGCGTCGAGTCGGCTACCTGCTCAAGGACCGCATCCTCGACGTCGATCAACTGACCGGCGCGATCGCGCGCGTCGTCGCGGGCGGCGTGGTCGTCGACTCGGCACTCGTCACCCAGTTACTCGACCGGCGACGGCGTGTCGATCCGCTCGACGAGCTGACCTCCCGAGAACGGGAAGTGCTCGGACTAATGGCGGAGGGCCTTACAGACCGCGGGATCGCGCAGCGTCTCTACGTCACGCCGAAGACGGTCGAGACGCACGCGCGCCACATCTTCCGAAAGCTGAGCATTCCGGAGAGCGCGCTCGACAACAAACGCGTGCACGCCGTCCTCACGTATCTCCGCGCGTAGCACGGATTCGCGTCCGGTTCTGGGAAATCCCTGATCTTGTCGCAACCTCAGGGCTATTCCTGACGACGAACCGAACGCTGCTTCCTAGCCTCTCTATCGATCGGAGCAACCCAAAGTAGAGGACAGGAGACCCACCAATGACCGCAATCAGCCGCAAGAAGAGGGTCGCGGTCGTCGGGCTGGCCTTCGCCGCAGCCCTCGCCCTCTCACCTCGCGCGGCAGCCGTCGGAGCCGTGAGCACGAACGTCGTCCACCTCATCTCGAGCAACGGATCAAAGTCGGCCTCGCTCGTTAAGGACGAGACTGGCTCAGTCGCCGTGCGCGCGTCTGGGCGGTAACCATGGCGCCAACCCGAGACCGGGCGAGGCGTCTAAATGACCGTGCGTCTCCGGAGCTTTGGCCTACTCTGCGCGCTCGCGCTCCTAGCCGCTGGATCGGTTCACGCCGCACCGGCCGCCCCGCGGCTCGAAGACCCGCATCCGTGCCCGGGAGCGAGCGGATTTACGTGCTCGACGCTGACGGTCCCGCTCGACCACACGGGCCGCCGGGCGGGATCGCTCGACCTCGCCGTGGCGGCGGCCGACAACACCGGCGCCCGCCGGGGAGTCCTGCTCGTCATCACGGGCGGACCGGGCCAGCCCGGCGTCGGAGCAATCGCTCGAGTGGCGAAGGCACTCGAAGGCGTCCTCTCCGATTACCGCCTCGTGCTGTACGACCAGCGCGGAACCGGCGCGGGCGCATTGCGCTGCCCTGCCCTTCAAGGTGCCATGGGCAGCTCGGATCTCACTCCGCCGCCGGCGGCCGCGGTGCGAGCGTGCGCTCGCGCACTCGGAGCCAACCGCGCCTTCTTCGGTACCGACGACGTCGTCGCCGACATGGATCTCTTGCGCAGGGCGCTCGGGGCCGGCACTTGGACGCTGGACGGCATCTCGTACGGGACGTTCGTCGGCGAGCGATACGCGATCGCCCACCCCGCGACGGTCAAACGCCTCGTCCTCGACTCGGTCGTGCCGCACAATGTCGGCTTCGAGCTTCTGCCGATAGAGCTTCGCGCGGTTGGCCGTGTGCTTCGCGCAGCCTGCGGCGCACGCTGCGCGGCGGACCTGGCCGCAGTCGTACAGCGGCGGCACTACGGACCGCAACTGCTCGACGCGCTCACTCTGATCAGCATTGTCGACCCGACCTTTCGTAACAGCTTCGATGTCCCAAACGTGCTGCGCCGTGCGCGTCTGGGAGACCTCTCGGGCCTGCGGCTCCTCCTGCGGACCACCAGCGTCTGGCAGGCGGCGCCTGCAGAAGCGCTGAGCCAGGGGCTGCACGCGAGCGCGCTCTGCGCGGACTGGAGGTTCCCCTGGGGAGACTCGGGGACGCCCGTCTCGAGCCGCACCGCCAGGCTTGCACGCGCGGCTGCGCGCCTTCGATCCCGTGATGTGTGGCCGTTCGACCGTGCGACGGCGACCCGAAACGGTCTCGAGCAGCAATGCCTTCCGTGGACCGCGACCCCGCCCACGCCGTCGGCCGCGCGCCGGCTCCCGCCTGTTCCGACACTGCTCGTGAACGGCGACCATGATCTGTCGACGCCGCTCGAATGGGCACGTCGCGAAGCTGCCGTCATTCCGTCGAGCCGACTCGTCGTCGTCCGCGGCGCGGGGCACAGCGTGCAGGTGCGTGCGGTGAGCGATGCCGGCCGCAACGCGGTCGCCGCCTTCTTGACGAGCTGAGTCGCAGGAGTAGGCTGCCGTGTCGTGCGCAACCGAGCACGGCTTGGCCGCGCAACCGATCATGCGACAGTTCGTGCGCGTGGTGCGCTGACTCGTCCGACGAGCGCGCTTCGAGAACGGGCGCGTCATGTGAGATACCGGTCGCGAGTGCCCGCATGGCTTCGTCCGCGAGCGTGACGGGATTCGCTGCGAGATCCTCAGTCCGGTTCGCCGTGCCCCGCGGCGCGCTCTCGAGCGCTTCGCTATTGGTTGCGGCGCGGAACTCGTAGGCGCGGCGTTGTTCGATCCAGCTCAGGGTGTCGCGAACGCTGTGTCGTCGTTGCCGCTCTTCGGATTGGCGGGAAGCACGAACAGCATCCGGAAATCAGGGCGCGGCGGGTCGGTGAGTTTGTCTTGAAGCAGGCGGGCGATCTCCGGCGACCAGAGGAACTGGTTCTCCACGTAGATGAACCGCTCGGCGCTGCGCAGCGCTGAGGTGTAGGACTCCAGGATGCGGAAATCTCCGCGCGGAACAGCGTTGTAGACGTGCTCCGGCACCGTCCGCACGACCTGCAGTTCGACGTCGCCTGCGGGCCCGGTCGGTGCGACGGGCGCGAGCTGCTCACCGTTGACCTCGCGCCAGCGCATGCGGAAATGCTCGGCGACGTCGGTGACGGCTGGACCCTCGACCCGAGCGGTCGCGTCGTGCCAGCCGATGGTGCCGCGTGCAGGGTGATCGCTGGTGTCGAAGCGGTCGCCGGACTGCGTCGTAAGGTCGATTCCGCCAACGAAGGCGACGCGATCGTCGATCACGATCGTCTTCTCATGGTGACAATGCAGAGGGCGTTCCTTCGCGTCGAGGCTGCACTGAATCCTGGACTGCTTGGTCAGGGCGTCGCGCATCCTCGCAACCTCGCGCCGCGACGGCCGGAACAGCGGCAGCGGCGCTCCGGCCCACGCGAGCAGGCGCACGTCGACGCGTTCCGCAAGTTCGGCGAGCAAGTGCCGCAGCACGACGGGCCGCTTACCGCGCGAGAGCGCAAAGTCCGGCGAGAAGAACCAGCCGGTGATGTGTACATGCGAGCGGGCGGCCTCCAACTCGCGCGCGATCACAGGCAGCGCCTCGGTCCCGTCGACCAGGACGTCGATCGCATTACCCGGCCGCGGCGGCGGCTCGCCCACGACCCAGCCGGCTCTTTCACCGTCGAGCGCTTGCTCCCAGCCGAGCGGGCGAAGCCGCCGCCGATGGTGGCGGCGGATCTGTTCGGAGATCGCATCGCCCAGCACGGACTCTGCGGATAGCAGCGCCTCCCGAGCGCCGGCTCGAACGCGGTCGCGCGTCAGCAGCGACGAGGTTCGAGCCTCAGCGGTTGCGTAGCCTTCCTCCGACACGTCTCCACACTCAACGGCAGTCGCGGCGGCTGCGATACGCGGGGAGCGCCCGTTGAGGAACTCAGCTCGCTTTCGACTCGACCGCGGACTCCGGCGTCCGCGTAGTTCGGCCGTCGCTTTCCGGAGCGGCTGCCTCGACGGCGGCAACGTCTACCGCTGCTGTCGGCCTCAGCAGTCTGCCGCCGAACATGACGGCGCAGAGCGCGAACCAGCCCCATCCGAGTGCCAGGCCGCCGATGACGTCGGAGAGCCAGTGCAGGTCGAGGAGCACGCGGCTGGCAGCGACCGCGACGGCGATTCCGACGGCGAGCCCGATCAGCATGTGCCGCGGACGCCGCTGCAGCGTCCTGCCGAGAATGAGCGCCGCGGCGGCGTAGAACGCCGCCGACGTAGCTGAATGGCCGCTGGGGAAAGAGGGTCCCAGACTCGCGGCGGCCGGGTCGAGCGCCGGACGCACCCTCCCGACTAGATCCTTGACGCCGTGCATCACGAGCTCCATTCCTGCCAAGACGGTGAGAAGAAACGGCAGCGACCAGCGGCTGCGGGTGCGGTAGAAATCGATCGCCGCGAGCACGAGCGTGAGACCGACCACGACTTGGATGCTTCCGAGTTCGGTGATCGCGTGGAGGCCGCTCGTGGAGAGAGACGTTCGGTGGTCGTAGCTCCAGCCGGCAACGGAGTTGTCTACGTTCTGTAGCGCCGGGACGCTGCGCACGAGATAGACCAGAACGCCGAGGAGAACGCCGCCGACGATCGAGCACGCGAGCGCGAGCGTCAGCAGGAAGCCGGTGGCGACGCTGCGGTCGAGCCGCCGAACGAGCAGACGGCGAAGCGTGGGATGAGGACGGACGGCTTCGCCGACGGCGCGGGCCGTCTCCAGCGCCGGGCGAGCCGGGGCGACCGATGAACGCGCGTACCACTCTGCAGCGAGAACGGCGATAACCAGACCGGCGAGAGCTGCGACAAGATCGACGAGAAGGGGAATGAGCGAATCCTTTCCGGGGGCTTGACCGTTTAACGAACCACGATGCCTCTCGGATTCTCAACGCGAGAACAGCCAACGTCGCAGACGCTTCCCCAGGAGAACACGCTCATGCCCACTGAAACAATCGCCCGCCGCGACAACCGTCCTGCCGTCGGCGCGCTCCAAGGCGCACATCCTCTCAGCTGTGCGGCACCGGTCCTCGACGAGGAGCCGAACGGCGCCGGGCGGCGCCTCGCCAGCGGTCGTGGGTCCCGGCCATCCGGTGCGCACGTTCCTCACTGGAATCGCCCTCTCTTTCGTCTCGATCGCGACTGTGTCGATCTTGCTCGGTCTGCTCGTGACGAGGTTGATCGTCCGTGATGGTGGTATCGACAGTGCCGACGAGAGCCTCGTGCGCTTCTTGTCGCACCATCGCTCGGGCGGGCTGACGGATGCGTCCCTCATTGGATCGATCCTGGCCGGGGGCGTCGTCCTGCCCATCATCGTTGGCGTGTGCGGGGTCCTCGCGGCCCTCTTCAAGCAGTGGCGCCTGGGGGCATTCCTGATCTTCGCTCTCGCCGTTGAGTCCGGCGCGTACCGCGCGACGACACTCCTCGTCCATCGCCATCGCCCGGAAGTGCATCGCCTCGAGAGTCTTCCGGTCAACGCCAGCTATCCGTCGGGACATACAGCGGCGTCGATCGCGGTGTACGGCGGCCTCGCGCTCCTCCTCACCTCGCGGATCTCGAGCGTCGCCGCGCGCGTGCTGATCTGGGCCGTGGCGGCGTCGATCGCCGTGTATGTGGCGTTCGCCCGCATGTACCGAGGCATGCATCACCCGCTGGACATCGCCGGCGGCGTCGTGATTGGAATCGCCGTGCTCGCGGCGATCGTGCTGGTCAGCCGCGCTAGCGGACTGGCCGCCGCCGAACGAGATGAACGCTGAGAGAGAGGAGCGACTGATGTCGAAGATCGCAGTGATCGCGCACGCCGGGAAGACGTTCGGCGGCGGCTTGCTCGAGTTACGCAGGGAACTCGAACGTCAGGGCATCGAGGATCCGTTCTGGCGCGAAGTGCCGAAGAGCAAGGCCGCCCCGCGCGAGGTGAAGCGCGCACTCGCCGAAGGCGCCGAACTCATCTTCGTCTGGGGAGGCGACGGCACCGTCCAGCGTTGCATCGACGTCGTCGCCGGATCCGATGCCGCGCTGGCGATCCTGCCCGCCGGCACGGCCAACCTGTTCGCCACGAATCTCGACATCCCGCAGGACATCGAGCGGGGCGTCGCGATCGGCCTTCGCGGCGACCGGCGCAAGCTCGATGTCGGGCGCTTCAACGGCGAGCGATTCGGCGTCATGGCCGGCGCCGGCTTCGACGCCCTGATGATCCACGAGGCCGACGGCAGCCTCAAGGATCGGTTCGGCCGCGTCGCCTACGTCTGGACAGGCTCCAAGAACCTGCGCGCGAAGCCGTTCCAGGCGAAAATCGCGATCGACGGTGCCTCGTGGTACTCGGGTGCTGCGAGCTGCATCCTCGTCGGGAACGTCGGACACCTCTTCGGCGGCGTCGAGGTCTTCGAGCACGCGCGCCCGGACGACGGACGGCTCGAGATCGGCGTAGTGAACGCCGACGGGATCACGGACTGGGCCCGCACGCTGGCGCGCACCGCGATGGGCCATGCGGAGAGGTCGCCGCTCGTCCGCGCCACGAGCGCGAAGAAGATCGAGGTCGAGCTCGATCGCAAGGTGCTGTACGAAGTCGACGGCGGTGACCGGGTGAAGGTCAAGTCCTTCAAGATCAAGGTCGAGCCGAAGGCAGTCACCGTCTGCGTGCCGAGGCAGCCATGAGCGTCCGGTCGGACACGACCGCCGCGGGCGCGCAGGCGCGGAGAGCCGGCGAGGGCTTCGTCAACTCGCGGCTGTTCGCGATCCTCTCGCGCGCCGGCTTCGTGGCACGCGGCCTCATCTACGGGATCATCGGCGTACTGGCGCTCGACCTGGCCCTCGGGCGCGGCGGCAAGATCACGAACCAGCAGGGAGCGCTCCGCACCGTCGAACAGCACTCCTTCGGGCACCTGCTCCTCACCCTCCTTGCCGTCGGTCTCGGAGGCTACGCGCTCTGGCGCCTCTTCCGTGCTCTGCTCGGCCACGGTCCCGAGGGCGCCGACAGCGGCCTCGAGCGACTCGGCGCGCTCGGCAGCGGCATCGCGTACGGCGTGATCTGCGCAATCGCAGTCCAGATCCTCATGGGCTCGAGCGGCACGTCCGGCAAGGCAAGCAAGACGGCGAACGACGTCTTCGGCTGGCCGGCCGGCCGCTGGCTCGTCGGCATCGCGGGACTCGTGATGCTCGGAGTCGGCCTCTACCAACTCATCCGAGGCGTCCGCCGGAAGTTCCTCGACGACTCGAACACCCAGAAGATGTCGCGCCCGGTCAAGAAGTGGTTCACAGTCATAGGCACCCTCGGCCACGTCGCGCGCGCAGTCGTGTTCGGTCTCGTCGGCATCTTCCTCGTCAAGGCGTCGATCGACTACAAGGCGAACGAGGCGATCGGGCTCGACGGAGCGCTCGCGAAGCTCTACGACGGCGCCTACGGCTCCTGGCTGCTCGGCGTGCTGGCCGCAGGCCTCATCGCCTTCGCAGCTTTCTCCGTCATGGAAGCGCGCTACCGGCGCATTTAGACGATCGAGAAACGACACATGCTGAAAGGCCCCGGACTCTCATAACCCGCGTCCATGCGAGCGCAACGTGACCGAGCTCGTGCTCGGTCCCATGCTCCGGTATGCGGGGACCGAAAGCGCGACGTTCTGGGTCGAGACGAGCGCGCCCTGCGCGGTCGAGATCCTCGGCCACAGCACCCGCACCTTCGCCGTCGAAGGCCATCACTACGCGCTTCTCCTCGTCGACGACCTCGAGCCGGGGACGGCAACCCCCTACGACGTGCGCCTGGACGGCATCACGGTCTGGCCGCCGGAGGACGGACGACCGAGATCGGTTGTCCGCACCCGGGCGAACCAGCGGCAGTCGCGGCTCGTGTTCGGCTCCTGCCGCCTCGGTTCGCCCCAGCCGACCGAGTTCGCGACGCAGTGGCCTGAGGACCTTCAAGAGTCGGGCATCGATGCACTCTGGACGTACGCGAAGCAACTCCAACGGGGCGAGAGCGAGTGGCCCGACGCGGTCCTGCTGCTCGGTGACCAGGTCTACGCAGATGAAGTCTCCCCGGCGACACTCGACTTCATTCGCAGCAGGCGCGACACCGATCAGCCGCCCGGCGAACAGATCGCCGACTTCGAGGAGTACACCCGCCTCTACCGCGAATCGTGGTCGGACCCCGACATCCGCTGGCTGCTCTCCACTGTGCCGACCACGATGATCTTCGACGACCACGACGTTCACGACGACTGGAACATCTCCTGGGCCTGGGTGCAAGAAATGCGTGAGCAGGCGTGGTGGGAAGCGCGCATCACCGGCGCTTTCATGGCGTACTGGATCTACCAGCACCTCGGAAACCTCTCGCCGCCGGAGCTCGCAGAGGAACGGATGCTCGAGCTCGTCAAGCAAGACGAGGACGCCGGCCCGCGTCTCCGTCGGGCCGCTCATAGGTGGGACCGGGAGTCGGCGGCGAGCCGCTGGGCCTATTACCGCGACTTCGGCGACACGCGCCTACTCGTGCTCGACTCGCGCGCGGCGCGCGTGCTTGCAGACGGACACCGCGAGATGATCGACGAGGAGGAATGGAACTGGATCGTCAACCACTCCGTCGGCCAATTCGACCACATAATCATCGCGAGCACGCTCCCAGTCTTCATGCCGCACGGCATCCACTACCTCCAGGCCTGGAACGAGGCCCTCTGCGCAGGGCGCTGGGGCAAGAACATGGCCGCTCTGAGCGAGCGTCTCCGGCGAGCGGTCGACCTCGAGCATTGGCCGGCGTTCAATCGATCGTTCGAGCGTCTCTGCGACTGGCTGCGCCAGATCGGAAAGGGCGCTGGAGACGGCCCTGCCCCGGCATCGATCCTGTTGCTCGGCGGGGACGTGCACTGCGCCTACGTGTCCGAGGTCGACCTGAGAACGAGTGACCGTGCGTGCGGCGTGTTCCAGCTCACGTGCTCGCCCTTCCGCAATCCGCTCTCGCCGAAGGAGAGGCGCATCGTCCGCGCAACGGCGTCTCGCGCCTCCGCGCATCGTCTTCAGCGCGCTCTCACGCCTCGCGGGTGTCGCCGCCCCTTCGGCCGAGTGGCAGCGCCTGCGCAGGGAGACGTTCGACAACTCGATCGGAGAGCTCGTGCTCATCGAGCGCGAGGCAAGCGTCACGATCCGGCGCAGCCCGAGAGAGGGAGAAGACGTCGAGCGGCTTGTCGAGTTGCACACCACCCAACTCACGAATACATCCCCTCCGCAGTGAGTCGATTCCGGAGAGCAGGCAGGTGGCTACCCGCGGAGGCCGCGAATGCCCTTGCCCGCGAACCAGATTGCGAGCAGGACGGCGACGACCGCGAGAGCAACTTCCTGGTTTCGCGCGATCCACTCGCGGATCCGCTGGAGGCCGATCGACGCATGCTTCGGCAGCACGTAGGCGTAGAGGATCAGCGTTCCCTGTACCGACATGGTGATCAGGGTGAAGACTCCGAAGACGGCGATCGATTCCCCTCTGGAGAGGTTCGCGCGCAGGGTGTCGACGCCCGCGGCGATGACGAGCGTCGTGTTGATCCAGAACGCCCCGATCAGGAATGCCCATAGGGGACGCAGCGTTCCGATCCGGGTCATCCATCCGGGCTCTTTCCGAAGCTTCCCGGTGCGAGCAGGACGCCGCGCCCAGAACCGCGCCGCGGCGATGAGCAGCAGCACACCGAGCAAGACCTGGACGACGCACGCCACAGCCGTCGGCGTGCTCTCGGGCGAGAAGTCGTACCCACCGAGGAAGAAGACGATCACGACACCGATCGCAATGGTCGACAGCGTCCAGCCGGCAAGCCACGCCACCGCGTTCGTCGGCCGGTCCGAGGCAAGCATCAGGATCACCGCGACGATCGCCCACGGCGAGAGGGCGCATACGACCCCGAGCGGAAGCAACTGGCGGAAGAGGTCGCCGATACGTCGAGTATCACGACTCGGTGGAATGCGACCCACGACCTCGGCGCCGTGGCGGCGTACGCGGCGGGCGTGCGCGCGTTGAAAGGGTTACTCGAGAGCATCGGCTCCACGGAGCCGGATGGGGCCGGGAGGATTCGAACTGGTCGCTGGTGGAACCTCGGCTCCCGCTGGCTGCCGGGGCCTCGACGCGGTCGGCGGAGAAGCGCTCGTGGACGAAGCGCACGACCATCGCGCCCTCGCCGACTGCGGTGGCGCGACGTTTGACCGACCCCGAGCGAACATCGCCGATCGCGAAGACGCTGGGCATGCTCGTCTCGAGGATGCCCTCGGCACCGGCCCTGGCCCCTGCGGACGAAGCCGTCGTCGTCGAGCGCGACCGTGCCGCCGACCCAGTCGGTATGCGGTGCGGGGACCGGTTTCGAACCGCTTCGCGCCGAAAACGCTCGCGACCCTGAGCTTCCAGGTTTCCGCATGATGGGGTAAGGGCGGCTCGCGCCGCCCGCCCCGGTTCTCCCTGCGCAAGGACCTATTCGTGGAGCAAGATCACGTACGGACGATCCGGAAGTAGGCGATTTGGCCTCTTTTCGCCCACGCCTGCAGCGAGCTTCTCGAGGCCTTGGTAAGCGTCCACACCGCGTAACCGCCCGAGTTTTTGCGGGTCGCGGCCTTATACAACTTCTTGACCTGCGACTGAGGGGCTCCGACGCGCAGACCCTTGTCCGTCCTCCATGTCGATCCGGCAAGCGTCGCCTCGCCGACTTTCGCTCGGCTGAACCTGACGCAGGCCCTCGTCCACTTCGAATACGGAAGCGTCCGGTACCAGTTGAGGCTCACGCCGTTTGTCCAGCGGGCTGTGCACGTCGTGCCGCTCTGGCTCGACGCCTTCGGGAAGCCGAAGATACGACGGGCCGCGGCCCAGGGCGCGCCGACCTTGTAGCCGTCGATGCTCCGGGTCCCGGTGATGACGTTCGAACTGGAAGGCCTCGCGGACGACGCCGAAGCGAACCCGAATGCCATTAGTGCCATACCCGCAACGGCCAGCGTGGTTGCGAGCTTTCTGTTCAATCCCCTCGCACCTGCGAGCGTTGCTTTCATGTCCTGAACCTTTCTTGAATGGCATTTCCTTGAGCGCGCGGTGATCGCGTGCCGTGAAGGTACAGGTGAGGAGGCCCGGAGGCCTCCTCACCTGTCTTACACGTTCCTCCTGTCTCCGTCTACTTCGGAGTGAGGAGGATCGACTCCGTCGAGCCCGCGACGTTCTGGGTCGCGAACGTGTAGGTGTACGTGATCGGAGTTGTCGCTGCCCCGACGACGCTACCCGTCGAGTACTTGATCCCGTAGAAGAAGGTGTGCGTCCAGGATCCGGCGTCGAAGGACACAATCACGCTTCCGTTCGCTCCCGGGCTGACAGTCGCCCCGGTCACCTTGTTGCAGTTGGCGTCGTAGACGAAACTGCCGCTTGCAATGGTGAAGTAGTGGCTGTCGAAGCTCGGACTGATCGTCTGGGTGAACGTGAACGTCGACTGCCCGCTTGCCGTAACCGTGTTCCAGTAGAAGAACACGCCCGGGTTGACCTGGCTGATCGCGCCGTTCCTGAGCGAGTACTGGACCTGCCCCAGCGTGACGGCCGTCCCGTCCATGAACTGCTGGCAGGTCGTGCCCGTCTCCGTGATCTGCGAGGACCGCGGGCAGATGCCGTGATCGACGCCGACGCGCTGTCGGAGCCGTCGTTGCTCGTCGTCACGTTGCCCGTGTTGTTGACCGTCCCGCAGGTCGCCGTTGTCGTCGGGCTGCTGATGTGCACGGTTGCGCTCGCGCCCGATGCGAGGTCACCGATGTTGCAGGTAAGGACCCCGCTCGAGATCAAGCAGGTGGCCGCGGCCGTCCCGCCGTCGACAGTCCAGCTCAGGCCGGCATTGGTCGGCAGCGTGTCGGTCAGGACGACGCCGTGCGCAGTTCCGGGCCCGCTGTTGCTGCACCGTGAGCAAGAACCCGATGTTCGTGCCCGGCGTTGACCGGCGAGCTGATGATCCGGTGTCTTCGTGATGTGGATGCAGGTCGGAGCGCTGGCAGGCCTCCTGGGCGGAGGCGTCGCCTGTCCCGTCGTTGGTGGTGGTGAAGGTGGCGGTGTTGTTGTAGACGCCGCAGTTCGCGAACGAGGTGGTCGCGGTCACGTGCACCGAGATCTCCTCGCCCGAGGCGAGCGTCTTGGGGCCACAGGTCAGCACCTGGCTGCCTGCGGCACCGCTGATCGAGCAGTCCGGGTTGTCCGGGCTCTCCGACCAGGTCACCGTCCCGACCGTGCCACCGGGCAGCGGGTCGTTGATCGCGGCGCCGGTCGCGGTACCCGGCCCGTTGTTGTGCAACGTGATCGTGAACCCGATCTGGTCACCGGCGTTGACCGGCAGCTGATGATCCGGTGTCTTCGTCAGATGCAGGTCCGGCTTCAGACACGTCGCCGAGGCCGACGCCTGGCCGGTGCCGGCATTCGTGCTCGTGAAGGTGGCCGTGTTGTCGTACTGGCCACATGCCGCGAACGACGTCGTCGCGGTGAGGTGCACAGCGATCGACGAGCCCACCGCCAGCGACTGTGGCCCACAGTGCAGCACCTGGCTGCCGTCGGCGCCCGTCAGCGTGCAGGCAGGCGAAGCGCCGCTCTGCGACGCGATCGACCAATGCACCGGCGTCGGGGTCGGCGTACCAGTGCCGCCCGGCAGGTTGTCATTGATCTCCACTCCGGTCGCTGCGCTCTGCCCGTCGTTGGTCAGATTGACTGCGAAGCCGATGGTGCCGCCCGCACTCACCGTCGACGGCTGATCGGCCGTCTTGGTGATCACGAGGTGCGGGTTCCCGATGGCGAAGCACTCGGTCGTCGAGCTGTCGCTCGCCGGAAGCGGATAGTCGGGAGGAGTACCCGTATCCACATATGTCGCCGTGAAGCAGTAGCGCCCGGCCGACAACCCCGTGACGGTGTTCGAGGACACCGTCGCCGGATTGCTTGCGCCCGTCAGTGTCCCCGTTCCGGCCGACGTCGACCCACTAGCGTCGCACGCGGTCGACCCGCCTGCCGTCTGATCGGTCGTCCGGCAGTAGGTGAACGCGACCGTGCCCACGGGATTCGGCGCGCTCCCGACGAGCGAGCTTCCCGTGACCGTGGCCTCGTCGTGGATCACCGTCGACGACGGCACCGGCGTCGAGTCGCTGAGCGTCGTCCCGTTCGCATCCTTGGGATGCGTCACCGTCGCCGCCGTGCAGGTGTTGAAGCTGCCCGAGGCGAAGTCCTTCAACTGCGCCGTCGTCTGCTGCGACGAGCGCGTCTCCGCCTGGAAGCGCGCGAAGCAGGGGAGCTGCGGGTTCCCGCCGAGGCTGAGGAGCTGCGTCAGGTCGGCTCCCACCTCGAGGAACTCGTTCGGCTGCAGCGCGGTGAGGGCCGTGTTCGACGGTGCCCACGGCGTCTGGATCGACGTCGTGTTCACCGCACCGCACGCCTGGTCGACGGTCGGATCATTCGATGCCCCGCTGCAGAAGTTCCCGTTGAACTTGAGCTCGAGCGGGTTCGTGGCCTGCGGCGTGCCCGGGTTCCACACGTAGACCTGCACGAGCGGGTTGTTGCCCCCACCCGTGAAGTTGCTCAGGATCAGGACGTCGCCGAAGTTGTGCGCACCGACGAACGTCGTGGTCGCCCCCGTCGAGGGGCAAGCGACCCGGCCCTGGAACAGCCAGAAGCCCATGAACGAGTCGCCGTTGTTCCTCAAGCGTTCCGCGGCCGCGGTGAGGATGACGTGCCCGGCGTCGGCCCCCGAACTCGGCGACCACAAGGACGCGTAGGCGTTGAGGATCTCGTCCTTCGGCGTCGGGTTGTTCACCGTGCCGCACTGCCACGTATTCACGTCATCGATGTCCTTGACGCTCGTGGCGAAGTACGACGCGTCCGGCTGCTGGTAGTCGGCGACGAAGTCCGCCTTGAGCAGCTGCGGGTTCACGAGCGTCTGATTACCGCTCGAGTCGAAGACGCCCGGGCCGCCCGGCCCGGAGGCCCAGTCGAACCCGCCGTTGTTCCCATTCGAGGCGGTGTCGTTCTGCACGTTGCCGTCCAGCTCGAACAAACACCCGAAATTGCTGGCGATCGGAGGACTCCCCGAAAGCGGACAGCCCGCGTTGTGCACCGCCATGCCGCTGGTCGGCACCAGTAGGAACGCCAACGCCGCCCCCAGCATCGTCAGCAGCAGTAGCGGTGTCTTACGGCGTATTGTCATGGCCGACCGCCTCTTGGCGTCGGCACGGTACAGCCCGCCATGTGCGTAGATGAACTCATCTTTTGCCTTCTCTCGTCGTAGTTGGCTGGACGTTCCTCGGCCTGCACGCGCGCAAAGCGCGGCGGCAGCAAACGGTGTCGTGCCCTCATACTCCCGTCCTCCTTCCCCCGGCAAATCCGCAATCCGAGCCGCTGGGATGGCTCGGATGCCCGCATCAAGCCTATGGGGGTAACACGGAGACGGGGATAGGCCAACAGCCCATTTTCTCCCTAGGGTGAAAAGCGCAGGACCCGGGTTGCGGCTACCCGGAATTTGATGTAAGTAGATCGTGTACGAAGATCTGGGACGGATCGAGTCCGGGGATGAAGGGGGGTGCGATGAAGCGGGCTCCGGTACCAGTGAAACGGGCTGGAGCGATTGTGATCGCCGAGAACAACGAGCGATCCTCTGCGGAAATCGCAGCAGCGCTGCAACGGACGGGCTATTCGACGGTGGAGGTGACGACGGGCGCCGAGGCGCTCGAGCTGGCGCGCGGCGAAGGCGTGGAACTCCTCGTGCTCGAGGTGACACTGCCGGACATGACGGGCTACGAGGTCTGCAGCCTCCTCCGAGACGAGGGCGACGAGGTGCCGATCTTCTTCCTGTCGGGCACGCATATCGAGTCTGCCGACCGCGTTGCCGGCCTCCTGCTCGGCGCGGACGATTTCCTCGCGAAGCCGGTCGACCCCAACGAACTCGTCGCCCGCGCACGCCGCCATGTCAAGCGGCGGGTGCAGACGCCGCGCATCACCGAAGGAGCGCACTCGACTGTCACGAGCCGCGAGGCAGAGATCCTCGAGTTCCTCGCGCGCGGCGAGACGCCCAAGGTGATCGCGCGGGAGCTCTCGATCAGTCCGAAGACGGTCGGGACGCATATCCAGAACCTGTTCGGAAAGCTCGACGTGCACAGCCGCGCCCAGCTCGTAGCGCGGGCGTACATGCTCGGTCTCGTAGAGCCTGGCGCCGAAGAGGTAATGCCGCGGCTCGCTGAAAGACGCGTCGGCGATAGACGCTAACCAGCGCCAGGGGTCCGAGCGGCGCGGCGATGCGATCAGCCGTGACGTGGATGTATAACCGACTCGACCCGGCCGCGGCGTCCACTCGCGCTGGCGCCTTCGCCGTCTCGAAATCCCGGCGCGCAGCCAGCACTCGCGCATTCTCCCGAACGCTGATCACTCGTCCAAGGGATCGCGTGCGCCCGGACTTCTAACGATCTAAGTCCCGTCCAGTCCAGTCAACGGCGCTTGGGTCACGCCACGAACTCTCGAGGTCTGGGCCGACGTAGTCGACAGGCAGCGCGCGTGTTCAGTGACCGTCGGCAGGCCGCCGGAACTGCACCGAAAGGAAGACAACATGAACAAGAGATCGATTCCCGTGTTCCTCGCAGTGGCTGTGGTGTTGATTACCGCAGTTTCCGCATCAGCGGCCAAGTCGAGCATCAGCCTCGTCATGCCGAACGCATCGGCCGCCATCGGGTCCACGACTCCGAAGTACGCCGATCAGGTCACCTTTTCGGTTACGACGACGGCCGGTTTTCCGTGGGTCGATACAACGTGTTCCCAGGGCGGCCAGGTCGTGTACGAGCAGTGGGCCGGATTCTTCGACAGCTATGCCGGGAGCAAAATGTTCACCCTCGGGCCGACGCAACTCTGGACCGGTGGTGCCGCGAGCTGTACGGCAACGCTCGTGAGCTTCGACAGAAACGGACGGCCGTCGAAGCTCGCATCGACGAGCTTTACGGTCGCGGGCTGATAGCGGCTGAACGTGATTCCGCGAGGAGGGACGGACAACGCGTCCCTTCTCGCGGAGTCGATCGCGCCGTCGGTCCGGAGAGGAGGACTCGATGGGAGCCGCCTGAGCCGACTGGCCTCGCTCGCAGATCAGATACCTCGTTCACTTCGACGACGGCGCAAGTGGCATGTGCTACCCGCGTCTTCCCCCAGCCGTGCACCGGATCAACATCGACGTACGCCGCCCATGATCTCGCCGATCGGATTCCGGCACCTACACGCTGCGCTTCGTTGCCAGTGGGGGATGTACTGAGGACTTTCCCGACCGGCGCCTTCGGGGCATCGGGCCCGGCATGCGCGGGCGCTGTCGGCCGCGCCGCTCAGCGCTTCGGGCGCACGGTGATGCCGACCGGGCTGCTGGTCCCGACGCCGCCTGCGTTGTCGGTCGCGCGCGCGGTCAGGGAGTGGCTTCCGGGCGGGACGTTCCTCCACGTGAGGGAGTAGGGCGCGCTCGTGTCTTGGCCGAGCAACGTCGTGCCGTCGCGGAACTCGACGTTCACGACGCTGCCGTCCGGATCGCTCGCCGTGGCCGTGACCGTGACCGTCGGCTTCCAGGCGAAGATCGCGCCGTCGGCCGGTGAGGTGATGGTCGCGGTCGGCGGGGTGTTCCCGGCGTTGACCGTGATCGTGGACGCCGCGCTCGTGGTGATCCCGCCAAGGTTGTCGGTGGCGCGGGCGGTGAGCGTGTAGGTTCCGGCTGCGACGCCGCTCCAGGTGAAGGTGTACGGCGCGGTCGTGTCCTCGCCGAGCTTGGTCGCGCCGTTGAAGAACTCGACCTTCGTCACCGTGCCGTCGGGATCGGATGCCGTTGCCGCGAGGTTCACGGTGGCCGGCGCCGTGAAGGTCGTGCCGTCCGTCGGCGACGTGAGGATCGCGGTCGGCAGGGTGTTCACGGCGTTGACCGTGATCATGGACGCCGCGCTCGTGGTGGTGGCTCCGAGGTTGTCGGTGGCGCGCGCGGTGAGCGTGTAGGTTCCGGCCGCGACGCCGCTCCAGGTGAAGGTGTACGGCGCGGTCGTGTCCTCGCCGAGCTTCGTCGCGCCGTTGAAGAACTCGACCTTCGTCACCGTGCCGTCGGCGTCGGATGCCGTTGCCGCGAGGTTCACGGTGGCGGGCGCCGCAAAGGTCGCGCCGTTCGTCGGCTGCGTGAACGTGACGGCCGGCGGCGAGTCGCCCTGGACGCTGACCATGCGAGCGACGGAAGGCACGCCGTTGGCGTCGAGGATGAAGAGCATGTACAAGCCCGGCGGCGCGACGTTGGCGTCGGCCGGGGCGACGGCCGTGATGCTCGTCGCGCCGGCGGCGAAGAGCAACGGAATGTAGCGCTGCTCCATGTTGTCCGAGTGCGTGACGGCGCCGAGCCGGACGAGGGCGACCTTGCGGATCGACGCCGGGTTCGCGGTCGCGATCTCCATCGACGCGCCGTAACTCGTAGCCGCCGGCGCGGCGTCGATGGTCGGGCGCGGCGCGAGCGTCCCGTCGGCCTGGAACAGGTAAGGCGGCGAGAAGATCTCCGCGTTCTTGCCCAGATAGCCGACCTGGTCGCACGTGCCGCAGATCCCGCCGCCGGAGGAGAGGACGCGCCCGTCGGGCAGCAGCAGCGCCGTCGAGTGATACTGACGCGTGATCTGCATCGAGGCCAGGGTCCGCCACTGGCCGGTGGCCGGGTTCCACTGTTCGGCCGCGTAGACGCCGGCGTTGAGGTCGACGAGCCCGGCACCCGAGGAATTGCCCCCCGTTGCCAGGACCGTCCCGTCGGCGAGCACGGTCAGGTTGTGCTGCCGGCGCCCGTAGGCCATCGGCGCCGTCGTCGAGACCTGCGGCGTGGCACCGTTGAGGTCGACGACCCTCGCGTCCGTGGTCGAGGGGCCGCCGCCGGCGACGAGCATCTTCCCGATGTCGAACAGCGCGTGACCGCCGTAATCGCGGTTGATCGTGTCTCGCTGCCCCAGCGACTGCCACGTGCCGGTACCGGTCGTGTCGAGCGAGCGCAGCGTCTGGTCGGGACCGGAGTAGAAAGCCCGACCGTTCGGGGCGACGTCCATCCACGGATACAACGGCAGGCTGAGCGACGCGGTGCCGAGCGAACGCAGGCCGCCGGCCAGCGTCCGCACCTCGGGCGTATTGACGCGGCCAGAGGTGATCAGCATCTCGCCGTTGTTCAGCGGCGTGACCGACGGATACCAGCGCCCGGCCGCCATGTTCGGGCCAAGGCTCCAAAGGTTCGTCGCGGGATCGAACAGGTGAGTCTGGACGATGCCGTTGAGCTGCTGGTCCTTGTTCCCCCCGGCGATGAACATCCGGCCGTCGACTAGATGCGCGAGGCCACTGCAGAAGATGTTGAAGCCGGTGTCGACCGTGACCGGCGTCTGGGTGCCCGTCGCCGGATCCCACACGGTCGCGCGTGTGTGGTCCTGCACAGGATACGTCTCGGTCGCGTTGTCGCCGATCGAGTCGTACGCGAGGACCTTGCCGTTCGGCAGCAGCGCGACGTGCACGCCGACGACCGGCCAGTCGACGACCGGACCCCACTGGCCCACGTCCTGAGGCGCCCCGGCGAGCGCAAGCGCGGCTGCCCACGCATCAGCCGCGGTGACGGCGCGCGTGTGGGCCTCGAGTGCCCGCTCCTGCGCGGCCGTATGCACGACCGAATCCTCGGCCGCGTGGCCGGCGGCAGTCATGACCTCGTCGTGCGCTCCGGCGCCCGGCACGACCATTACGGTCACGACGAACGACGTGACCAGCGCGAGGCCCAGTCGTGAGAACAACACCTTCCTCCTCCTCCGCAGAACGGCCAACGCTAACCGCCGACGGCCGCGATTCCTACTGGCCGGAGGTGTAGTGTCGGCACGCTCGGCGACGGTGCGCCGGCGGGGTACGCTGTCGGCGAGTTTTGGCGCGGCTTGGCAACGAGCCTCCGGCCGCCGACTCAGCCGCGCGTCGTTGGGGCGGCGAGCGTGGTCGCGCAGGCGCAACTGGCGCTTTCTCGTGTACTTCCACAGCGTCGGCAGATCGTTGCCGGTCGACGCGAATGGGGGCGGGAGGATTCGAACCTCCGTAGGCTGAGCCGACGGTTTTACAGACCGCTCCCTTTGGCCGCTCGGGCACACCCCCGGGAAAAGAGCGGCCATTGTAGCCTCCTCATCGTGCGCACTTTCGACGCGGTCATCGTCGGCGCGGGGCCTGCGGGCTCGACTGTGAGCTACAGGCTCGCGGCCGCGGGCGCATCCGTGCTCCTTCTCGACAAGGCGCGCTTCCCGCGCGACAAACCCTGCGGCGGCGGACTAACGCTGCGGGCGGTGCGGCAACTGCCGTTCTCAGTCGATCCCGTCGTCGAAGACATCGTGCACCGGTTCGAGCTGAGGCTGAACTACCGGCGCTCGTTCGAACGCGGGAGCTCGAAGCCGCTCTGCCTGATGACCCAGCGACGTCGGCTCGACGAATTCCTTGCTCGGAAAGCGGCGGAAGCAGGCGCTGAATTCCGCGACGGCGTCAAGGTTGCTTTCGACAACGGCGACGTCGTCGTCGACGGCGAACGGATAGCTGCGCGCGTCCTCGTTGGCGCGGACGGCGCGAACGGCGCGACGGCCCGGGCGTTTGGCCTTGCAGACGGCCATGACTACTGCGTAGCGCTCGAAGGCAACGCGGCGTATGCATCTCGCTATCGCGGCAAGCTAGTTCTCGAGCTCGGTGTCGTCCCCGGTGGGTACGGATGGGTCTTCCCAAAGGGCGACCACGTGAACGTCGGCGTCGGCGGGTGGCAGAGCGAAGGCCCACGGCTGCGTAGCCACTTGCGCCGCCTTTGCGATGCCCACGACGTCGACGCCGGCAAGCTGGCGGCGCTCCGTGGCTACCGCCTTCCCTACCGACGCGGAGAGTCGACCTTGACGCGCGACAATGTGGTTCTCGTCGGTGACGCTGCAGGGCTCATCGACCCGCTCTCGGGGGACGGGATGTACGAGGCATTCGTGAGCGCGCGTCTTGCGGCGGACGCGATCCTCTCCGGCGATCTGGCGTCGTACGAGCCGCGCGTGCTGGCCGAGCTCGGGGGACTGCACGCGTCGTCTTGGACGGCGAAATACGCCCTTGACCGCTTTCCGCATTTGACGTTCGCGCTCGCCCGGACTCCCTTCGCCTGGCGTGTCATCGCGCGAATCGTTCGCGGCGAGCTGCAGGATCCGACGAGAGCGCGCGGCGTTGGGCGGGCGCCGCTCAAGATCCTCGACCGACTCGGCAGGTTCGCTCAACCCGCTTGAACTGCGGCGCTAGATCATAAGGACAAGATCGACCGGCTGACGAACGCGGCATCGTGCGCGCGTGCGTTGGCTGCGCGCAGCTCGTCCTCGTCCAGCGCACCGACGCGGAGCAGCAGTTCGAACTCGTCCCGCAGATGCGTTTGCATCATCTCCGGTCCGTCCGTCGCGATCGTGAACGCCACGCCGTGGTCGGAGAACGTGCGGATGGTGTCGCGAACGGCATCCTCATCGGGTAGCGCCTTCGTCAGCAGGTTGGAAGTCGGGCAGATCTCGAGCACGATCTCGCGCTCGCGGAGCGCCTCCATCAACCCGGGGTCGCCGGCCGCGAGGATGCCGTGGCCGATCCGGTCCGGCTGCAGCGTCTCGATCACCTCGCCGATCTCCGCACGGCCGATGTCGCCGCCCTCCTCGCCGACGTGGATCGTCACGCCGAGACCGCCGTGGCGCGCGTCCTCGATCATCGGCGCGACCTGCCGGTACTCGTAGCGCACGCCGCCCGGCCGCGGTCCCGCGATGTCGATGCCGACGATCCCGCGCGGTGCCCAGTGCAGCGCCTTCTCGACGATCACGGCGTTCTGCTGCTCGGTGAACGTGCGGTCCATCATCAGGATCAACCCTGCGCTGACCTGCGGGTATTCGAGCCGCGCGAGGTCGAGCCCGCGGATAGCCGCGAGGATGATGTGGTCGAGGTCGCGCTCGCCGCCGCGGTTCCGCTTCATCGGATTGAAGCGGAGCTCGAGCTTCGTGATGCCCTGCGAGCGGTAGGCGCCGCCGATCGCGGCGTGGACGCTGCGCTCGACGGCGAGCGGCGAGGACTGGATCAGCTCGGTCCAGTGGTAGATCGCATCGAGTGCGTCGAGGTCGGCGACCCCGCGCGGATCGCTGACGGTGACGAGGCGGTCGAACTCCCAGTAGTCCTTCACTGGAAGCGCGATGCCCTGCTCGTGCGCGAGGCTCCAGAGGATGTCGGAGGCGACCGAGCCGCCGAGATGCGTGTGCAGCTCGGCGAGCCCTCCCTCGAACATGGGTGAAGTCTAGAGCGGCGCCCGCTCCGGCACCGTCGCGAGTGCGAAGGCGACGGCGTCGGCCTGGCTCATCGCCCTGCCGGCGCTGTAGGCGGTGTCGATCGGCGGCTCGTCCGGGCGATTGCGCACGAGACTCGCGGTCTGCTCGAAGATGCGCGCCGCGTAGCCTTGAATCCGCTCGCCGATCTCCTCTTCGATCACATCCGAGGCGCCCGATAGCCGCGCCGCCCGCTCGAGATCCCCGCCTGCCGCTGCCGTCGCTGCGAGGCCCCGCAGTGAGTACACGACATTGATGCGCCAGCCGGTTCTGAGGGCGCTCTCGAGGGCGCGTGCAAACAATGGAGCGGCGTCCTCGTAGCGACGCTCGTAGAGGTCGAGGATGCCGAGATCGCAGAGCGCGTTGCCGGCATTCTGGTCAGACTCGAGGCGCTCTGCGCCCGCGAGGCTCTGCTCGAGGAGAGGCCGGGCCCTCACATAGTCGCCCTCTGCGATCGCGGCCAGCGCGCGGTTGTGCGTTTGAATCACTACGCCGCGGTCGAGTCGCAGTTCGCGGAAGATGTCGAGCGCCTCTTCCGCGAAGGCATCCGACTCGCTGAAGTTGCCGGCCATCGACGCGATGATCCCGAGGCTCCCGAGCGTCCAGGCGACGCGTATCCGATCGTCCAGTTCGCGGAAGAGCACGAGGGCTTGCTGCGCCAGGTCTCGTGCGAGGTCGAGCTCGTGGCGACGCCAGGCAACGCCCGACGCGCCAAGCTTCGTGCGCGCCTGAAGCGACGGCGAAACGTCGTCGATGCCGAGCGCCCACTCGAGCCACCGGCTTGCCTCCCAGTGCCGGCCCGTCGTCGACCAGAGATCCGCGAGGGCAGCCACGAGCCGAACGGCGAGCTCGTGCTCGCCGGCAGCCTCGAGTCGGTCGAGAGCCGCGCGGAAGTTGTCGAGCTCGCGCTCGAACACGGGCCAGTCGATGTTCAGTGAGCTTTGCCCCAGCTCAGCGATCCGCTCCGCGAGAGCGACGAAGTAGTTGGTGTGTCGTCGGCGAAGCGCGTCTGCCGCCTCGCTGTCGCCCAGCAACTCCAGCGCATACGCGTGGATCGTTTCGAGCATCGTGAAGCGTGGCTCGCCGTCCGGCTGTTCCTCCTGCACCAGCAGGTTGTTGTCGATGAGAGTGGAGAGCGTGGTGAGCAGCCCGCCGTCGCCGCACACGGCTTCTGCCGCCTCGAGCGTGCAGCCGCCTTCGAAGACGGCGAGCCGAGTGAAGAGCGTCTGCTCGTCGGGCCCGAGCAGTCCGTAGCTCCAGTCGATCGTCGCGCGGAGCGTCTGCCGACGCTCGGGCTGGTCGCGGGGGCCGCCGGTCAGCAGGTCGAATCGCTGCTCGAGCCGCGCGAGGAGCGCCTGCGGAGAGAGCAGCTTCGCTCGTGCCGCCGCGAGCTCGATCGCGAGTGGAAGCCCGTCGAGCCGCACGCAGATCTCGGCCACCGCGGGCGCGTTCACGTTCGTGATCGCGAAGTCGGCCTTCACGGCTCGCGCGCGCTCGACGAACAGCTCGACGGCCTCGTACTGTGACAGCGCCTCGGCGTCCGGCAGGTGCGCAGGGTCGGGAAGTTCGAGCGGCGGCACCTGGAGCTCGTGCTCGCCCGAAAGGTGGAGGGGCGTCCGGCTCGTTACGAGCAGCTTCAGCTGCGGCGCCGCCGCGAGTAGCGTGCTCAGCGCGGGGGTCGCCTCGAGCAAGTGCTCGAGGTTGTCCAGCACGAGCAGGGTCCGTCTGGCTGCCAGGAAGTCGGACAGCTTCGCGGTTTCCCTCGCGCCGATCGTCTGGCTGATCGTCGGCAGCAGCAGCGCCGGGTCGGCGACCGGCTCCAGCGTGACGAGATAGACGCCCTGCGGGAACTCCTCCACGAGCTCGGCCGCCGCCTGCAACGCGAGCCGGGTCTTGCCGGCGCCGCCCGCGCCGGTGAGTGTCAGCAGGCGGACATCGTCGCGGCCGAGCAGCTCGGACACCGTTTCGAGCTCGCGCTCTCGGCCGATCAGCGGCGTCGGCTGGACGGGGAGGTTGGTGGGACGGTTCTCGAGCGTCCGCAGCGACGGAAACGTGTCCGGCAGCCCGGCGATTACGAGCTGCGTCAACCGCTGTGGGCTCGAAAGGTCCTTCAAGCGGTGCTCGCCCAGGTCGCGAAGCGCAACGCCCTCGGGCAGGTCGTCCTCGACGAGCTCGCGCGTCGTCTGCGAGAGAAGAACCTGGTCGCCGTGCGCCGCAGCGCAGATGCGTGCGGCGCGCGGGACGTCGAGTCCGACGTATCCCGTCGGCGTCAGCGCGGGCTGGCCGGTGTGGAGGCCGATGCGAACGCGGATCGCAGTTTCGGCGAGCTCCCGCTGCAAGCTCGCCGCGCACGCGACCGCCGCGCTCGCGCGCGGAAATGCGGCGAAGAACGCATCTCCCTGCGTGTCCACGATGCGGCCGTCCGCTTCGGCGACCGCCGCGTCCACGAGGCGGCGATGGTCGGCGAGCAGATCCCCGTACGCCTCCTTGCCGACCTTGGTGAGCAACTCGGTCGAGCCCTCGACGTCTGCAAACAGGAACGTGACTGTTCCGGTTGGCAGCTCGGGCATGCTGCGAGTTGCGCTAGCCGGACGGGCTGAGGTCCGAGAGGTCGGTCGTCTCGTCCGCAGGCGGCGCCTCGATCTGCACGGGCGCGCCGTAGTCCGAGAACGTCATCGTCACGTGTCCGACGCTGCCGACCTGCTCGGTCAGCCGGCGCACGAGCCCGTCGTCGCCCACCCAGACGTCGTGCGTCGTGGACGTCGCGTCGACGCCGTGCGCCTTCGCCTCGTCGAGCAGGCGCTGCAGGGCTTTGCGCTCCTTCGCCGTCGCCCGGCCGAGTGCGTCCTGGACGTCGACAGTCCCGCGGTAGTGCGTCGTCCGCACGCCGTCGATCGTCTCGGTGCCGACCTTTTGCGTGTTCGCCGATCCGCGAAGCTGCGCGAGGGCTTCAGTAGGCGACTGACCGATGCCGAGATTCGCGAAGTCCACCCCGAGTTTCTTCAGCGCCCGTTCCAGGTCGACCTTCACCCAGCTCTTGCCGTTCGGCAGCTGTCCACCCGCGGGCAGCCCTTCGAGCCGCACGTACATTGCGGGTTGGAGGAGCCGGAGCTCCACAGAGGCCGGCATGCCGGCTCCGACGCCGCGGACGTTCATAGTCACGTCCATTGCCTGCTTCGCGTTGTCGAATGACCCCTCGCCGGAGACCGCCGCCCGTCCGAGCAGGGGCAAGGTGAACGTCGTTTGCAAGTCGAAGCGCCCTGTGCCCTTGTCGAGCGTTCGGTCGGCCGCCGACGCGACCGGATCGAGCGCGAGCGAGCCTCCCGATCCGCACCCGGCGGCGACGAGAACGAGAGCAACTAGCGCTCCGGCAAGACCCCACCGGACGAAGCGATACGGTCCTCCCGTGAAGGTCGGCATAGTCGTACCTTACTCATGGTCGTTCTGGGGTGGAGTCGTCGATCACGCTGAACAGCAGCTCCTTGCGCTGCGCAAACTCGGCGTCGACGCGTGGCTCGTCATCGGCAACGATCCTCCCGGTTCGTTCACGCACGTGCTGCATCCGGGGCTCGGGCGTCACATGGATCCGCCGGAATATGTGCTGCCCGTCGGGCGTTCCGTGATCGTGCCTGCGAACGGCTCGTTGCCGAACATCGTGCTCAGCCCGTCGGTCCCGCGGCGCATCAAACGGATCTTCGAGCGCGAGCGCTTCGATGTGATCCACGTGCACGAGCCGACGACGCCTGCGATCGGTGTCGCTGCCGTCGCGCTGTGGAGCGGGCCGACCGTCGCGACGTTCCATGCGAGCGGCCACCTGCGTTGGCTCAAGTACGGCCGGTACACGTGGGGAAACCTCTTGGCGGCGCGCATCGACAGGCGGATCGCCGTGTCGGAGCAGGCGCGCGAGTCCGCCGCCCGCTGGCTTCCCGGCGACTATGAGGTCGTGCCGAACGGCGTCCTCATTCCGCCTCATGCGGATCCCGCCGACCGCGAGGACAGCGTGGTGTTCATCGGCAGGCACGAACCGCGGAAGGGAATGCACGTGCTTCTGCGAGCGTGGCCGGAGATCCATCGCCGCACGGGCGCGCGGCTCCGGCTCGTGGGCGCGGATCCGCTCGCAGTTCGGCTCGTGCTCACGCGCGAGCGCGTTCCCGACGAGGGTATCGACGTTCTCGGCGTGTTGACGAACGAAGAGCTAACTGCGGAGTTGCTCCGCGCGAAGGTTCAGGTCGCATCGTCTCTCGGCGGCGAGTCCTTCGGGATGGTGTTGACGCGCGGTCTCGCATGCGCTGTCCCGGTCGTCGCGTCGGACATCGCCGGCTATCGCGCCGTGCTCGAAGGCGACGTGGGTGTTCTCTTCCCGCCGGGCGACCACGAAGCGCTTGTGACCGCCGTCGTCGAGTTGCTCGGCGACGAGGAGTCGCGCCGACGACGTGGCGCAGCCGGACGTGCACTCGTCGAGAAGCGCTATACGTGGAGCAGAATCGCAGCGCGCCTGCTCGAGATCTACGAGGAGGCTGCGGCTTGAGCGCCCGCATTCTTCGCTCGCCGTGGCTACGGGTCGCATTCATGCTCGTCGCCTTGATCGGCGCCGGCGTCGCGTTGTGGTGGCACGGGCCTTCGTGGGCGGTCGTGTCCGACGCGTTCAGTGCGGTGCGCTGGCGCTGGGTCTTCGTCGCGATCGGCCTGAACCTGCTCTCCGTGCTCGCCCGCTCGCTCGCGTGGCGGACGGTGATCAACCAGGCGGTGTCTCCGCCCCAGCCTCCGTACCGGCTCGTGTTCGCCGCGTTCTCGGTGGGCCTTTTCGCGAACGCCGTCCTGCCCGGTCGCATCGGCGAGCTCGCGCGCGTCGCGGTTTTGACCAGGCGCATGCCCGGTCGGCGCGGAATCTGGGCGACGCTCGTCGGCACGGTGTTCGCGCACCGCCTCTTCGACGTCGTGCCGGTACTCGCGCTGATCGTGTACGTGCTCTTTGCGGCGAAGCTCCCGCAGTGGGCGGTGAGCAGCCTCTCGGTCTTCGTAGTCGTCGCGGTCGGTCTGTTCGCGTTCGCCATCGCGACAGCGAAGTCACCCGATCGCTCGCCGCTGGACGGGGTCGGGGCGGCTCGGCGCCTTCTGACGATGGCGCGGTATGGGCTCGGCGTCATGCACAAGCCGCTCGCCGCCGCCGAGGCCGTCTTCTTCCAGTCCGTGGGCTGGCTCTGCCAGCTGTTTGCCGTGTGGACGGCGATGCGCGCATTCCACATCCACGAGGGGCTGGCGGCCGCGGGACTCGTGCTCGTCCTCATGAACGTGGCGACGATCTTCCCGCTCTGGCCCGGGAACGTCGGCCTCGTCCAGGCGGCTGTCGCGTTGCCGCTCGTGCAGTACGGCGTTTCGTACGCTCGCGGCTTCGCCTTCGGGATCGGGCTGCAAGCGATCGAGGCGTCGGTCGGTGTCGGCGTCGGCATGATCTTCCTCGCGCGCGAAGGCCTCTCGTTCGCGATGCTGAAGCGGATGCCCGACGCGGCGCAGGCCGAGGTGCCCGAGGATGAGGTCGATGCGGACAATCGCGGCACCCGCAAGTCTGAAAAACGTCTTGTCGGCAGCCGCCGCCGCTGAAGCGCTTGCGGAAGGACTGAGCGCCGGCGGCGCGGAAGCGACCGCGTTCCCGGTCGCAGACGGGGGAGAGGGGACGCTCGAACTGCTCGGCGGCTCGCCTCGGTACGCGGCGGTGTCTGCGCCGCTCGGCGGGCGCGTGCGCGCGCGATGGTCACTGCGTGAAGACGGAACCGCTTTGGTCGAGTCGGCCCAGGCGCTCGGGTTCGAGACCGTTTCGCGGCTCGATCCGCTGCGCGCCTCATCGCGCGGGCTCGGGGAGCTGATCCTCGAAGCGGCGCGCGAGGCGGACGCGCTGCTTGTCTTTCTCGGCGGCACAGTCACGGTCGACGGCGGTGCCGGGCTGCGCGAAGTGCTCGACGAGCTGCCGCTGCCGACGCGGGCGGCGTGCGACGTGTCCTCGCCGTTGCTCGATGCGGCGTACGTGTTCGCGCGGCAGAAGGGCGCGACGGAAGACCAGCTCGGCGAGCTCGCGGAGAGGCTCCGTGGGCTGCCGGACGTGCCCGGCTCGGGCGCCGCGGGCGGCCTGGGCGGCGCGTTCGCGGGGCTCGGGGCGGAGCTCGTTCCCGGCGCTCCGCTCGTGCTCGACGAGCTCGGCTTCGATCCGCGGGGCTACGACCTCGTCGTCACCGGTGAGGGTGTCGTCGACGAAACGACGTGGGCGGGCAAGGCTCCCGGCGAAGTCGCGCGCCGGTGCCGCGAGGCGGGCGTGCGATACGAGCTCTTCTCCGCGCGCGACGACCTGAGCGGCGACCCCGCGCGCGTTCGCGAGGATCTAGTCGCGCTCGGCGAGCGGCTCGCGCGCGAAGGCTAGGACGAAGGCCGCACGGATTCGACTCGTTTCGCGAGCTCCTCGATCTTGCCCTGCGCGGAGTCGAGCTTGCCGACGCAGAGCTTGTACAGCACCTCGCCGCGCTCCCACAAGGCGATCGCCTCGTCGAGCGAGACCTTGCCCTGCTCGAGTCGGGTCACGATCTGCTCCAGCTCGCGCTCGAGGTCCTCAAACGACGGTTCGTCAGTCAACGGTTGCTCCGAAGGCGCCGTCCGCCAACTCGACGTCGACGTGTGAACCCGTGGTGGGCGGGGACATGACGATGCCTTCAGCGCTGCGCACGATCGCGTAGCCGCGCGCGAGCGTCGAGCGCGGGGACAGCGCACGCAAGCGGCCGTGCGCGTGCTCGAGCGACGCCCGCTTGCGCTCGAGCATGAGCGCCGGCGCGCGGTCGAGGTGCGTCCGCGCAAGTACGAGTCGCTGCCGCTCGCGCTCGAGCGAGCGGCGCACGGAGCGCTGCAAGGCGGAGCGGGAACGGCCGAGCCGTTCGATGAGCTCGTGCAGGTCGGGGACAACGAGCTTTCCCGCTGCGGTGGGAGTGGACGCACGCACGTCCGCCGCCAGATCGCAGAGCGGAGTGTCCTGCTCGTGGCCGACGGCCGACACGATCGGGACAGGGCACGACGCGACTGCACGCACGAGCCGCTCGTCGCTGAACGGCAACAGATCCTCGAACGAGCCGCCGCCGCGAGCCAGCACGAGCACGTCGATCTCCGGCTCGTCGCACAAACGCCGTAGCGCGTCGATGATGGCGGGCGCGGCTTTCGGCCCCTGCACGTACGTCTCGGCGACGAGGACGCGCGCCGGTGGAAAGCGCGCGCCGATCGTGGCGAGCACGTCGCGCTTCGCCGCCGCGTCGTTGCCGGTGACGAGGCCGATTCGCCGCGGCAGGCGCGGCAGCTGGCGCTTGCGCTCCTCCGCGAACAGTCCCTCGCCGGCGAGCTTCGCCTTCAGCCGTTCGATCGCGGCGAGGTGCGCGCCGATGCCGAACCGCTCGACCGACAGCGCGCGCAGACGAAACTCGCCGCGCGCCTCGTACAGCTCGGGACGACCGAAGACGTGCACGCGCTCGCCGTCGTCGAGATTCAAACGGAGAGCGTCGAAGCGGCCACGCGGCATCGACACCGGGAGGCACGCGCCGTTCTCGGGATCTTTGAGCGTGAAAAACACCGACGCCCAGCGTTCGTGGCGCCGGAGCTCCGTTACTTCACCTTCGATCCACACCGTCGGCAGCCGCGAGATCCACGACGCGACACCTTTGTTGAACGACCCGACGGAGTAGACCTTGCGGTCACCGTGTTCGACGGCCTCGACCTTCACCCGCCCATCGTGCCACGCGAGGTGTGACTTGCTAGAGCAAGATCTCGGCCGCGACGTCCGGGGTGCAGCCCGCCCTGACGAGATCGACCGCGGTGTGCAGGTCGGCGTTGCTGCCCGCGAGCCGCTCGGCGAGCGGGAGCGGATAGCCCGCTTGGATCAGAACGTGCAGGCGCCAGCTTTCCACCTTGGACCGCTCGCTGTCGGGCGTCGGCGTGAGCTGGATCAGCTCGGACATGGTGTCTGGCATGTGGCCGTCACGTTCGCGCTCTCCTAGACGAACCCTTCCGTCAGTAAGTTGGAACCTCGAGGTTCGGAAAAAGTTAAGAGCGGAGCGATTGCGCGTGCGTGAGCGCTGCGTCGACGCGGCGTTGTAGCTCGAAGAGCCGCGCTTCGAGGACGCCGCGCTCAGCCTCTCCGTCTGCGGCGAGTTCTTCGAGCCGCTGGCGCAGCTCGAGCTCTGCGGCTGTAAGCCTTTGCTCGACTGCGGCGATGACCTCGTCACGCCGTGTGTCGATCGCAGCTTCCGCGTCCGCAAGGCGCCGGTCGAGCCGTTGCTCCGCGGCCTGGCCGACGTTTGTGACGCGCTCCGACATCATGGTCTCCGCCTGGTGTCCGAAGGATTCGACGGAACGCTCGAGCTCGCGCGAGAGTCGTTTCGCCGAGTCTTCGCGTGAGCTCTTGATCACTTCGGAGAACTGCAGCACGGCCGCGTCGACGTGTTGCGCCGTGTTGCGGTCGACGACGCGCTCGAGCCGCTCGACGAGCCTTCGCTCGACGTCTTTGAACGTCAGCTGAATGCTCTGCAGCGCTTCGTTCTGCTCGCGCTCGAGTGCGTCGCGAAGCTCACGCTCTCGCAGACGTAGCCGCTCGTTGAGCTCGTGCAGCGCGTGGCGTCGTTCGACCGCGTGGGTCTCGAGGTCAGTGCGTGCGCTCTCGATCGACTGCTCGGTCGCGCGGTCGACCTCCTCCCGAAGCTTCACGAATGCAGCGCGCTGCCCTTCGCTCTCCGACTCCAGGCGCTCGGCGTCCGCGGCCAGCCGCTCCTCGGCCTCCTGGATCAGGCGTCGCTGACGGCCCGCGAGCGTCTGCAGCTGGTCGAACATGTTCGCCTGCGCGCGCTCGAGATCCTCGCTCCACCCCGCGAGGCGCTGCTCGACCCGGCGCTGCGTCTCGGCGAGCGCGTCGTTTAGCTCGTGTGCCGCCGCCTGCTCGCGCTCGGCGATCACGGTGCGCCGCGACTCGACGATGCGGCGCTCCTCGTCGGCGATCAGCGAGAGGGACTCGGCGCGGGCGCGTGCCAGGACGCGGTCCAGTTCGGCCGAGCGCTCGTCGGCGCCGCGCGCGACGACTCGCGCTAGGCGGTTCTCGGCGCGTTCGATCTCGGCTTCGATCCGGCGCGAGTGCTCGACGCCGCGCAGCACCCCGATCGCCGCGACGGCCGCGAGCAGAGACGCCGTGAGCCCGGCCGCGGCCACCGCGAGCGCCGTTCCAGGGTCGAGCGCGAAGAGGATCCAGCCCGCGAGTGCGCCGACGCCGATGGCCAGCGCGATGCCCTGGAGCACTCGCTCCGAGACACGGTCGAGCGCCGCGGCGGCAAGCGCAATCCCTGCGACGACGAGGGAGACCGCGAAGGCGACTTGGACGATGTCGACCTTGTCCACGGCGTTCATCGTAGGTGCAGGACGAGGAGGGCTGTGCCGAGCGAGACGCTCGCCGCGGCAAGCGCGAGCAGTGCGGTCTCCAGGTCGCTGCGGACGGTGCCTTCCTGCCGCCGCGCGATCCGCACCGGAGTGGACAGCACACGCTGGGCGTACGAGAGGAGCGCCGCGTAGACCGCCGCGGCGACGGCCTCGACCCGCACCGTCTCGGCTTCGACCACGTACGCGGACAAGGCGGGCAGCGCACCCCAGGCGAGCGCGAACCAGAGCGTCGAGTGAAAGGCGCCGCCGAACAACTCGAGGTTGTAGGCGACGACGATGAACGCGCCGGCGACGACGAACGGCGCCAGCCACCAGGTCCAGGCGACGCACGCGAAGATGCCGAGCGCCGTCGCGGCTGCGATCGAGACCACCGCAAGCACCCACAGCGTTCGCTCCGGAATCCGCGTCTGCAGCGGGCGGCCGCGCAGCTCGTCGAGCGCGTGCGCGCCGACTCCCATTCCGAGCGCGAACGCCAGCAGCGCGGCGCCGCAGCGCGTCCATGAGAACTGCGTAGCGAGACCCGCGCCGATGGCGACGTACGACAGGTGCCAGAGCGTGTACGGCGGGTGCAGCAGCGTGACGTAGTCGCGCCAGCCGCCTCGGGCGAGGGCGTAGAAAGCAGGGCGCGTCCCTGCGCTCATCCGCGCCGACCCCACACCACCACGCCGCCGCCGAGACTGAGGCGCTGCGCGCGCACATCGTCGACGCCCGCAGCGCGGAAGAGCTCGACCGGGTCGTATTGCCGCCAGAACTCGCGAATGCTCGGGCCGAGGAAGCCGCCTACGTCTTGCCAACCCGGCGAGATCAACCGACCGGCGACGGGAAGGCCGGCCCGGACCCACAGCTCCCACGGCGGTCGCCAGACCCCGTGCGGCAGGCCGAACTCGAGCATCGCGATCGTCCCGCCTGGGCGGACGACGCGCACGAGCCCGCGAACCGTCCCCGCCGGATCGTCGACATAGCGCAGGAGATAGGTGAACGTCAGCGCCGCGAACTGGCCGTCGGCGAACGGCAGCTCCTCCGCGCGGGCCTCGCGGAGCTCGATCGGAAGCCCGCGCACACGCTTGGCCGCGACGGCGAGCATCTCCGGGCTCTGGTCGATGCCGACGACCGAGCAGCCGAAGCGGCGCACGAGCTCGCGCGCGACGAGGCCCGTCCCTGTGGCGACGTCGAGGACCGTGTCGTCCGCTCGGACGTCGAGCCGCGAGACGAGGAAGCGGCGCCAACGCGGATCCTGTCCGAACGACAACAGCGCGCTGTACCTGTCGTACGTCGGGCCGAGCGGCGCGAAGAGCGTGCGGGCGGTGGTCACGGCGAGCGAGTCTATTCGCGCTCCTATGCTCCAGCCATGGCGCTCGAGGACGACGTCCGCGGAGGCCGCGGAGCGAGCCGCCCCGTTCGCCGGGCCGGACGAGCACGTCTCGGCCGTTCTCGCCGCCGAGGCGGCACCCGGCGCGCGCGTCTACCTTTGCTCGTTCGAGAGCGACACGGGTCGTTCGTGGCTCGCGCTCGACGCGGGCGGCGAGGCGCTGAACAACCGCGCCGTCGTCCGCGAGGCGGTTTCGCTTCTCGCGCTCTGCGAGATCGCCGAGGAGGCGGCGGAGATCGAGGTCGTTCACCCGCGGCTCGCGACACCCGCGTATCTCGACAGCATCGGAACGCCCGACGTTGCGGCGTCGATGCACGCGGTCGACGCCTTGCTCCAGGACGTCGAATCGGCGTATAAGCAGGAACTGACATGAGCGACGTTCCCGCAGTTCGCGCATCCGATGCCGAGCGCGAGCGAGTCGTCGAGCAGTTGCGCGACGCCTCGGCCGAGGGGCGGCTGACGCTCGAGGAGTTCGTCGAGCGGATGACGAACGCGTACGAGGCTCGCACGCACGCCGAGCTCGAGGTACTTACGCGCGACCTTCCGACCGTCGGTGGCGCCGCAGTCAGCCCTGCGTCACGCAGGCGGCCGACGCGGATCCTGTTCTCGCTCTTCGGCTCGACCGAGCGTGAGGGCCGCATCCGCGTGCGGCGGCGAGTGACGTGCGTCGCGGTGTTCGGCAACATCGATCTAGACCTGCGGCAGGCGACGTTCGAGCGGGACGTGGTCACGGTCTTCCTCTTCGGTGCGTTCGCGGCAGCCGACGTGTACGTCCCAGAGGGCGTCGAGGTCGATATGCGCGGGCTCTCGCTCTTCGGGCACGCGCGGGCGAACGGCAACGATCCGCCGCCGCGCCCCGGTACGCCGCTCGTGCGCGTCTTCGCGATCTCGCTCTGGGCCGGGATCGACGCCTGGCGCGTGCCGCTGGCATGGGCGCAGCGCAAGTGGCGTGACGTGATCAAAGGGATCAGGAACGAGGAGCACAAGCAACTCGGCGCCTGACCCTGGACCGTTACCCTCAGGGCATGGAAGGCGGCGGCTTCGGTTTTCCACTCGGAGGAGATCCCGAGGATCTCTTGCGCGGCCTCCGCGAGTTCGCCGAGCAGCAGGCCGAGACGGTGCAGGAGGCGCAGCGCGAGCAGTTCGCGACGCTGACCCTGAACACCGCCGTCGACCTCACCGCAGCGGCGCTGAAGCGCATGTCGGTCGAAGGGCCGATCGACGCGCAGGCGATCGCGCTTCGCGATGCGATGCGTGTGCTGTTCCCCGAGGCGGTGGCGCTCGTGAGCGCAGCACGCCAAGGGTTCATGCGCGAGGGCTAGACTCGGCGCGCCGATATGGCGCTATTCGATCAAGCGATCGTCCGACTCCTGCCGGCGATGCCGCGTCCGGTCGTGCGCCGGATCTCGTCCCGCTACATCGCCGGCGACTATCTGCCCGATGCCACGGCGACCGTCCGCGCGCTGAACGAGCAGGGCAAGCTCGCCACGATCGACGTCCTCGGCGAGGAGATCACCAACGAAGGGGAGACGCACGTGATCGCCCGTGCGTACGAGGAGGTGCTCAGCGAGATTGCCCGCCGGCATCTCCTCTCGAACGTCAGCGTCAAGCCGACGGCGCTCGGACTCGGCCTCGACTACGGCCTCTGCCGCGAGAACCTCAGGCGGCTACTCGGCTTCGCGCGGATTCGCGGGAACTTCGTGCGCATCGACATGGAGGACGCCAGGACGACCGATGCGACGCTCGACCTCTATCGCGAGTTGCGCGCGGAGGGCTTCGACAACGTCGGCATCGTGCTTCAGGCGTCACTCAAGCGCACGGTCGCCGACGTCGACGACCTTGCACCGCTGAAGCCGAATGTGCGGCTGTGCAAGGGGATCTACGTCGAGACGCCGAGCATCCAGTACCGCGACGACAACAACGTCAGGACCAGCTTCCTGCGCTCGCTCGAAGCCCTGTTCGACGCGGGTTGCTACGTCGGCGTGGCTACGCACGACGACTACCTCGTCCTCGCCGCCGAGCGGCTCGCGTTCGAACGAACGCTTGCGCACGACGACTTCGAGTTCCAGATGCTGCTCGGCGTGCGCCCTGAGCTCGGAGACAAAATCGTTTCGCGGTACCACAAGCTCCGCCTCTACGTTCCGTTCGGCGACTACTGGTACGAGTACTCGCTCCGTCGCTTGCAGGAGAACCCGAGCATTGCCGGCTACATCGCGTCGGACACGGTCGGGCGCGTTCTGCATCCCGGCCGCAACGGCTCGACATGAGATGCCGCGCGCTCGCGCTGCTCGTCGCCGCGCTCGTGCTCGCCGGCTGCGGATCGGCTACGCAGCGGAACGAGCCGACGCTACCGCGCCTGCACGCGAACTCGAATCAGTATCCCGACGACGCGCGCTGACGCGCTAACGATGGGACTGCAGCGAGCGCGACGGCGCCGGCTTCACGTGTGTGTTCGGCGCCGGGACCGTGATCGCGGCGATGACGACCGCTGCGATGAGCGCGAGCGGGATCAGCAGTTTCGCCAACAGCGGCACGGTCGGGAAGCTACGCCCTCGAGATGATGGTTTCGTTAGGGAGGCGACAGGCCATCGACTTCGGCTTGTGTCCGGCGGACCCGGGATGAAACCCCACTACGGTTTTTGCGCGAGAAGCGTGAACTTGCCCGGGACCTTCGAGGGCAGGCGGCGCCAGGAGCTCGTCGCGGGGTACTCCTCGAGTTGGCGGACGACGAGCCCGGCCCCGGCGAGCGCCGTGACCACCTGCCCAAGTCGCCACAGACGCTCGATCTTTTCCTCTGTCGCGGGCGGGCCGGTCAGCTCGAAGTGCGCCCAGCCGCGATAGGCGTGAAGCTCCTCGTCGAAGTAGTCCTCGCGCCAGCGCAGCGACTCGTCGACGCACTGGACCACCGGGTGCTCCTCGTGCAACAGGAGATCGCCGCCGCTCCGCAAGGAGGCGGCGATGCCGCTCGCCCACGGGGCGAGATCGTGCAGCCAGACGAGCACCCCGTCCGCCGTGTACACGAGGTCGAACCGGCCGCGCTTCAGCTCTGACGGAAGGTCGTGCACGTCCGCTTGCACCCACGCGATGTCGGGCCAGCGTTCGCGAGCAACTTCGAGCGCCTCGCTCGAGATGTCGACGCCGGTGACGAACGCGCCGAGCTCGGCGAGCTCGGCCGTGGACTCGCCTGTCGCGCATTGCAGGTGCAGCACCCGACGGTCCTCGAGATCCCCGAGAGCGGTGCGCACCACCTGGGGGAGGCCGAGCTGCCCTTGCATCGCCTCCGCGCGCCGGCGATGAATCTCGTTCCACGCGCGCATGTTCTTATCGGTTGGTTCCATCACGCAGGCAAAGAGAAGCCGCCGTCCACGATGATCGTCTGGCCGCGGATCATCTCTGAGTGGGGGCCGCAGAGGAAGAGCACGGCGTCGGCGATGTCCCGCGCCTCGACCATGCGTCCCGCGGGCGTGCGCTCGGCGGCCTCGCGCAGCATCTCCTCCTTGTTCGGGAAGACGTCGAGAGCATCCGTCTTGACGACGCCGCCGGAGACCGCATTGACCCTGATGCCGCGCGGCGCGAGCTCCACGGCGAGGTAGCGCACGACCGACTCGAGTGCCGCCTTCGACGAGCCGACGAGGACGTAGTTGTCGAGCACGCGGAACGAGCCGAGGCTGGAGAGCCCGACGATCGCGGACCCGCGCGGCATCGACGGCACGGCTGCGCGGGCAAGGGAGAGCAGCGCACGGGCGTTCGCGGCGAGGGTCCAGTCCCAGTGCTTGTCCTCGGTCTCGAGCGCCGGGCGCGCGACGCCGGTAGCGGCGTTGTGAATGAGCGCGTCCAACGGGCCGAGCGCGGCGACCTCCTCGGCGACGCGCGTGGACGCGACGTTGCCGCGCACGAGCGTGGGCTCCGCGCCGCGCGCACGCAGCTCGTCGGCGACCGCCTCTGCGGCGGCGTCCTTGCGCATGTAGCCGACCGCCACGCGCCTCGCACCTTCGTCGGCGAAGCGCAGCGCGATCTCGCGGCCGATCCCGCGTGACCCCCCGGTCACGAAGACCGAGGCGCCGTCGAGCGTCATCTGTGCCGGAGCGGCTCGTCCGCCGGCGCCGAGCTCGGGATCTCCTCCCAGCCCGGCTTCGAGCGCGGCTCGCGCGGGCCTTCCTCCGCCTTCGAAGACGCGTAGCCGAGCCGGTCGAGCACGTCCATCTTCTCCTCGCCGTACTTACGCACGGGATCGTCCTCGGGCAGGTCGGCGATCAGTCCCTTTACCCGCGCGCGCAGCTGGTAGGCGAAGTGCGGAGTCGCGGGGCCGACGAGCGCGTCGATGTCATCGCGTGTGATCTCGGCCACTCGGAAAGCCTAACCATCGCTAGGGTCGCGCGATGCTGCGACGCCGTACCGCCGAACTGATGCTTCTGACAACGGTTCTGCTTTGGGCGCTCAACTTCACCGTGACGAAGTACGTGCTCGAACACGGCTTCCAGCCGCTCGCGTACTCGACCGTGCGCTACGGCATGGCCACGATCATCTTCACGTGGTTCACGTTCGGCGTCGAGGGATCGTTCCGCGTGCGCCGGCGCGACATCCCGCTCATCGTCGGCGCGGCGGCGCTCGGGATCTGGCTCAACCAGCTCTCGTACGTCTACGCGCTGACGTACACGAACGCGTCGACGGTGGCGCTGATCCTCGGCGCGACGCCGATCTTCGTGGCGCTGATCGCGTTCGCCGTCGGGCTCGAGCGGTTGCATGCTGGGTTCTGGGTCGCAGCCGTTGTGTCGTTCGGCGGCGTGGCGCTGATCGCGCTCGGCAACGAGGGCGGAGTCTCGGGGAGCATCAAAGGGGATCTGCTCGGCGTCGCGACGGCGGCGACGTGGGCGGCGTACACCGTCGCGATCGCGCCGCTGATGCGGAGCTACTCGCCGTACCGGATCAGCGCGCTCGTGCTCGCCGATTGGCTGGGTCGCAATCGCGATCACGGGCATCCAGCAGACGGCGAGCCAGTCGTTCGACTTCAGCGCGCTCGGTGTGGCTCTGTCTCGTGTACGCGATCCTCGGGCCGCTCGTGCTGACGAACATCCTCTGGTTCAAGGCCGTCGACCGGGTCGGGCCGTCGCGTGCAGCGCTCGTCGCGAACCTGCAGCCGTTCATCGCAGCGTTGTTCGCGCTCGTGCTGCTTCGCGAGACGATGACGTGGATTCAGGTCGTCGGCGGCCTGCTGATCGGCGGCGGGATCTTCCTCGCGCGCAGACCGCGCGCTGTGGCTGCTACCTGACCCAGAGCTGGTCGAGCAGCACGCCCCAGAGCGGGTGGTACTGGTAGTTGCCGACGCGCTTCGATACGAGGTCGAGGTCACTCGGCGTGTGCGTCGGCACCACCGCGGCAAGGCCCGTCGCGTCGCGATCGACCTCAGCCCACAGTTTCGCGGCGGCGCTTTGGTCCCGCGCCTGCACCGCGGTTGCGCGCTTGAGCTTGGCTTCGAACTCAGGTGAGCAGAACCGGGAACCGTTGATCGCAGGATCGCAGGCCGTGGAGCATGAGACGAGCGCGAAGAAGTTGGATGCTGCGGGGTAGTCCGCAAACCAGGCGTTGAAACCGGCTTGTGGCGTTCGGCGGTGCTTCATTAAGCGCGGTGGAGTAGGCGTCGCTGGGGATGGTCTTCGCGGATACGCGGTAGCCGAGACGCGTGAGTGTTGAGCGTACGAGGTCGAGTTGCATCTTGTCTTCAGGCCTGTCCGTGCCCCAGATGACGACGCGCGCTCCAGCCGTCCCGCTTTGTCGAACGAGTTCGCGTCGGCAACGACGTGGCGAGGTTGGGCACGAGTTGCGCTCCGTCACTGCCGCCCACGTACTTGAAGCCGACCAGACCGTCGTTCGTCACGGTGAGGACCCGCCAGGTGGACGGTACGTACGCAGTCGCCGATCGTCTTCTCGGGCAGCAGGTCGTCGACGGTCGCCGGTGTGCATGCCCATGCGCACGCGGAGCTCGGCCCCTCGGGCCACGCATGCGCGGCGAGCCCGCGTTGCCCGTCGGCTGCCGCAGCGGCGGCGTCTCGAGCGCGCGGGAAGACGTAGAAGAATGCGTCGCCCTGTGTGTCCACTTCCTCGCCGCCGTGCGCGGCGAAGGCCTCGCGCAAGAGGCGCTGGTGCTCGGCGAGCACGCCGCCGTATCGGTCTCGAAGCAGCTTCAGCAGCTGCGTCGACCCCTCCACGTCGGTGAACGGAAAGGTGACTGTGCCCCGGGGCCGCTGGCTCACGCCGTACAGTAAGCGCCGCTCCCGCGTGCTCTGTCAAGACTCACTCGGGCCTATGGCTCACCGCCTCGATGTTGTTGCCATCGGCGTCGTGCACGTAGGCCGCGTAGTACGTCTCGTGGTAGTGCGGCCGCAGGCCGGGAGCGCCGTTGTCCTTGCCGCCCGCGGCGATGGCGGCTTTGTGGAACGCGTCCACCGCTGCGCGGTCCTTGGCGCTCAGCGCGACATGGGTAGCGCCTCTGTCCGAGCTCGTGCCGATCCAGAAGTCGGGAATCCCCTCGCCGGTCCCGAAGCCCGCGGCCTCGTCGAACTCCATCTGCACCGAATAGCCGAGCGGCGCGAGCGCCTGCGCGTAGAAGCTCTTGGCTTGCTCCAAATCGCCGACGTTCGCCGTGACGTGGTCGATCATCGCTCCTCCTCGAGACGAATTGCGTGTCGCCGTCATCATGACGGCCGTGCGCCGGCAGATCGAGCAGATTGTCGGCGCGCGTGTCGCGGCCCTCGAGCACGTCGAGGGCCGCGGGTACACGCATGCCGGGCGGCACCGCGCCTTCCTCGACGACGGTCGCACGTTCTTCGTGAAGTCCGCGGTCGACGAGCTCAGCGCCGGCTGGCTTCGTGTCGAGATCGCGGTCTACACGGCGCTGCGCGGGTTGTTTCTCCCGGAATTTCACGGTTGGGCCGAGCGCGACGGGCTGCCGCTGATCGTGCTCGAAGACCTCGGCAGCGCGCACTGGCCGCCGCCGTGGCGCGAAGGGGACGTCGACGCGGTGATGCAGGCGCTCGCGGAGATCTCGGCAACTGCCCTGCCGGAGGGACTCGAGCGCGTTCCGCGCGATGAGCTTGCCCGCGAGTGGCGCGAGGTCGAACGCGACCCTGCTCCATTTCTCGACGCGGGCTTCTGCACGCACGCGTGGCTCGCCGAGAACCTGCCGGCGTTGCGCGACGCCGCCGAACGCGCACCCTTCGAAGGAGACGACCTTCTGCACCTCGACGTCCGGAGCGACAACATTGCTCTGCGCGAGGGCCGCGCGCTCCTCATCGATTGGAACTGGGCGTGCGCCGGCAATGCACTTCTCGACGTGTTGGGTGGGCGCCGTCGCTGCACAACGAGGGAGGCCCGGCGCCGGATGACTTCGTCGCAGGGCCGGGAGTCGCCGAGTTCGCCGCTGCACTCGCGGGCTTCTGGGCCGCCCGCGTCGGCCTGCCTGCGCCGCCGACCGGTCCGCGCGTCCGCCAGGGTCAGCGCAAACAGCTTGCAGTCGCGCTGCCGTGGGCATGCCGTCTGCTCGGGATCGAGGAGCCGTGACCGACGTGCATTCACTTCAGCGCCCACGGGTAGCGTTGTGAATATGTCGATTCGAGAGCGCCTGGCCCACACTCCTCCGGGCTACCGCTACTCGATCGGCCGCATCCTCGCCATCTACTCCGGGCTGATGGTGACCCTGCTGCTCGCCGCGCTCGACCAGACGATCCTGGCGACGGCGCTGCCGAGCATCGTCGGCGACCTCGGCGGGCTGACGCAGTACTCGTGGGTCTTCACGGCGTACCTGCTCGCGACGACAGTGACGGTGCCGGTCTACGGGAAGCTCGGCGACGTCTACGGCCGGCGGCCGCTGTTCATCATCGCTATCTGCATCTTCCTCGTCGGCTCGGCGCTCTGCGGTGCCGCGCAGAGCATGACCCAACTCGTCGTCTTTCGCGCGGTTCAGGGAGTGGGCGCCGGCGGCTTGATCCCGCTCGCGCTCGCAGTGATCGGGAACCTCGTCCCACCGCGCGACCGCGGCCGCTACCAGGGGCTGATCGGCGGAGTGTTCGCGGCCGCCTCGATCATCGGCCCGGCGATCGGCGGCTTCATCGTCGACAACACCACGTGGCGCTGGATCTTCTACGTCAACCTGCCCGTCGGCGGAGTGGCGCTGCTCGTCATCTGGATCACGATGCCGCGTCGGCGCGACGTCGTGCCGCGTTCGATCGACTGGATCGGCGCCGGCGTGCTCGCGCTGGGCACGACGTCGCTTCTGCTCGGGCTCGTGTGGGGCGGACGGCAGTACGCGTGGAACTCGCCGCACGTCGTCGGTGCGTTGGCGGCGGCCGCCGTTCTGCTCGTCGTCTTCGGCCTGTGGGAGCGTCGCGTCGAGGAGCCGATCCTGCCCTTCGACATCCTGCAGAACCGGATCGTGCTGTCGAGCGTCCTGTGCATGGCGCTCATCGGCATGGCGATGTTCGGGACGATCGTCTACGTGCCGCTGTTCGTGCAGGGCGTGATCGGCACGTCGGCGACATCGTCCGGCGTCGTGCTGACGCCGCTGATGCTCGGTGCGGTGACGACGTCGTTCTTCGCCGGCCAGTGGGTCTCGCGAACGGGCCACTACCGCGGAAACGTCATCGTCGGGCCGCTGGTCCTCGCGGTCGGGATGATCATGCTCTGGCGAATGGACGTTCACACGACGAACGGCGAAGCGGCGCGCAACATGGTCGTGTGCGGCATCGGCATCGGCTCGGTCATGCAGGTCTTCGTCCTCTCCGTGCAGAACGCGGTGCGGCGGGCGCAGATGGGCTCCGCGACCGCGCTGACCCAGTTCGCGCGCTCGATCGGCGCGACGGTCGGCGTGACGATCATGGGCGTGATCGTCAACCAGGGCCTGCCGAGCAGTCTTCACGGCGCGGCCGAAGGAGTGACCGTCCACCGCCTGCCGCCGGCTTTGCGCGACGATCTTGCGAACGCTTTGAAGCCCGCGTTCCTCGCGGCTGCGTGCGTTGCGGTGCTCGTGTGGCTGATCGCGCTGTTCGGCGTGAAGGAGGTTCCGCTCCGCTCAGGGTTCGAGGACGCGCCCCGAGCTAGCGGCCGTCGACGCGTCCGGCGCTCCAAGCCCGCGATAAAGTCTGTCGCGTGACCGAAAACGACTTCATGCCGCTGGACGGCTGGGATCACGTCGAGCTCTGGGTCGGAAACGCGAAGCAGGCCGCGTACTTCTACGAGCACGCATTCGGCTTCACGCGCACGGCGTACGCGGGGCCGGAGACAGGCGTTCGCGACCGCGCGTCCTACGTTCTCGAGCAGGGTGAGATCCGCCTCGTCGTCACGAGCGGTCTGCGCGAGGACTCCGAGATCGCGCGCTTCGCGTGCAGGCACGGAGACGGGGCGAAGGACATCGCGCTCCGCGTGCCCGACGCGAAGGAGGCGTACAGGCAGACCGTGCAGCGCGGCGCCACCGGGCTCGGTGAGCCCCACTGGGTGGAGGACGAGTACGGACGCGTCGAGCTCGCGTCGATCGCGACCTACGGCGACGTCGTCCACACATTCGTCAACCGGTCCGAGTACACGGGCGTTTACCTCCCCGGCTACGTACCCCAGCCGTCGTCGAACGGCGCCGGCGGTCTCGGGCTCACGAACCTCGACCACGTAGTCGGCAACGTGGAGCTGGGCCGCATGAATCACTGGGTGCAGTTCTACGAGCGCGCGTTCGGAATGACCGAGATGATCCACTTCTCCGACGAGGACATCTCGACGGAGTATTCGGCGCTGATGTCGAAGGTGATGACGGACGGCGAGGGGAAGATCAAGTTCCCGATCAACGAGCCGGCCGAGGGGAAGCGCAAGAGCCAGATCGAGGAGTACCTCGAGTTCAACCACGGGCCCGGCGTGCAGCACATCGCGATGGCGTCGAGCGACATCGTCGCGACCGTCGAGGCTCTGAAGGAACGCGGGCTGATCTTCCTCACCACTCCGGAGTCGTACTACGAGGAGGTGCCCGAGCGCGTGGGGGAGATCGACGAGGACTACGCCGACCTGCGCCGGCTGGGCATCCTCGCCGACCGAGACGACGACGGCTATCTCTTGCAGATCTTCACTAAGACGGCGCAGGACCGGCCGACGCTGTTCTTCGAGGTGATCGAACGCCACGGCGCACGCGGCTTCGGCGACGGGAACTTCAAAGCGCTCTTCGAAGCGATCGAGCGCGAGCAAGCACTCCGCGGCAACCTGTAAGCGCCCTAGGCTTCGGCCGTGACCAGGCAGCGCCGCACCGCGCTCATGTCCGTTTTCGCCGCGGTTGTGCTGATCGCGGTCAAGCTCGGCGTCGGCCTTGCAACGAACAGCCTCGCGCTGTTCTCCGAGGCGCTCCATTCGGGGACGGATCTCGTCGCTGCGCTTCTGACCTTCTTCGCTGTCGGCGTCGCCGCGCGGCCGGCAGACGAAAAACACGAGTACGGCCACGGCAAGGCGGAGCACCTGGCCGCACTCGCTGAGGCGTCGATCCTCGTGCTCTTGAGCCTGTTCGTCGCCGTAGTTGCGATGCAGCGTTTGACGGGCTCCTCAAATGTTCAGGTCGACGCAACGTGGTACTCGCTCGTCGTGATCGGCATCGTGATCGTGATCGACGCGAGCCGCACGATCGTTTCCTGGCGCGCCGCACGCGAGCTCCACAGCGCGGCCCTGGAATCGAACGCGCTTCACTTCTTCAGCGATCTGCTCGGCTCCACCACGGTGCTCCTCGGCCTCCTGTTCGTTCGCTCCGGCTACCACGACGCGGACTCGATCGCGGCCCTCTTCGTCGCGGCGCTCGTGCTCATCGCCGCCGCGCGCCTGATGCGCATGAACGTCGACGTGCTGATGGATCGTGTGCCTGCTGAAGCCGAGGCAGCAGCGCGCGCGGCGATCGCGGACATCCGTCCGGTCGTCGACCTCAAGCGGTTGCGCATGCGCGAGGCGGGCGGGCGCCAGTTCGCCGATGTCGTGATCGGCGTTCCCCCTGGCGCGGCGGTGGGCCAGGGCCATGCGGCTGCCGACAGCGTCGAGGAGGCCGTGCAGGCGGCCCTCCCGCGAAGCGATGTGGTCGTGCACGTCGAGCCCGATGAAGCGAGCGGCATCCGCGAGCGCGCGCAGGCAGCGGCGCTCAGCGTCCCGCGCGTGCGCGAGGTGCACAACGTCACCGTCCTGGGTGTCGAGGGCCGGACGGAAGTCTCGCTCCACCTGAAACTCCCCGGCGACCTCTCGCTCGAGGAGGCGCACGATCTCGCCGAGGAGGTGGAGCGCGCGATCCGTGCGGCCGTGCCCGAGGTCGAAGCGGTGCAGACGCATCTCGAGCCGCTCGCCGAGGACGAGCCGGCGCGCGCGGTGGAGAACGTGGACGCGCGCGCAGGCGACGTCAGCCGGATCGTCAGCGAAGTGCTCGGGCACGAGCCGCGCAAGTTGCGCTTTCTGCAGACGGACGAGGGCCTCGTCGCGTTTCTGACGCTCGGGCTCGACCCGGCGGGCTCGCTCGCCGACGCGCACACCCAGGCGAGCGAAGTCGAGGCGCGCATCCGCAGCGCGCGGCCCGAGATCGCCGACGTGATCGTCCACACCGAGCCATGAAACTCGTGATGTTCACGCCGCCGGAGCTTGCGCTCGAGCGCGGCTGGCCGGGGAAGATCGAAGGCGACAGCGTGATCCAGTTCGCTGCACAGACGCTCGAGTCGTTCTTCACCGGCGGCGGCAAGGCGCGCGAGCACAACGTGTATCCGCTCGCCGACATGGCATTGCGCCCGCCCGTGCTACGGCCGCCGTCGATCCGCTTCTTCGACGACGAGCGCACGTTCTCGTTCGGCAACACCGCGTCGATCTACGGACCCGAGGACGAGGTGCGCGCCCCGGCGGACCCCGAGCCGCGGTTCTCCGTCGCCGCCGTGATCGGCGGAGAGGAGCGCATCGCCGGCTACACGCTCGTCAATGATTGGCGCGCACCGTCGCTCGACCCGCCGAAGGACCGCGACTTTGCCACGTCGATCGGCCCGTGGATCGAGACGGACCACGTTCCCGACTTCGACTTCGATCACGCACGAGAGGTCGCGGCGCGGGATACGCGGCTCCGCGCCGGCGACCTCCTGGTCGCGCCTCCGTTCGCAGCCGGCGTCACGGAAGCGACGCTTCCGGAGCTCGGGACGCTTAGAGCGCTCAGCTCGTCAACAGGCTGACGAGCGAGGAGAACACCCCGACTGTTGGTGGGATCCCGGCCGAGCGCGCGATCTTGACGTTCGAGCACGCGCCGCCGTCCGTGATCGGCGTCTGCGCACCGAAGGACGGCTCCACGGCTGGGGTCGCGGCGGAGATCTGGTCGATCACGTTCCACGTCCCCTGGAACGCGTCGGCAATGACCGCCGTCTGGCAAATCTGGGCCTCGTAGCTGACCGCGGCGAGGCTTGACACTTGCGGCAGCGTGAAGCAGCTGTTCGTGTTGCACGACTTCGGGACCCATTTCTGCATCGACTTCACCTGCGCCTGCAGCGACGCCACCTGCTTCTGCAGAGCCTTGAACTGCGCGAGCGACGGCGTCGCCGACGATGCTGCGTTTGCCTGTGCCGCGGGGAACGCCAGCGCTGCGACAGCGAGCGTGAGTACGGCAATTCTTTTCATGACCTTCCTCTCCTCGGGATGTGCGCCGAGCGTAACCCGTCGCCTCGCCTTTGGGAATACCCCGGAAGGAGGCTCGCGGCTCAGCCCATGAGCAGCGTGATGAGCGACGAGAAGACCGAGACTGTGGGCGGGACGCTCTGCGAACGTGTGATCCTGAATTCGGCGCAGGCACCCTTGTCAGCAAGCGGGACCTGCGGCCCGAAGTAGACCTTTCCTCCTTGAGTCGCCGTGGAGATCTGGTCGATCACGTTCCACGTCCCCTGCAGCGCGTCGGCGGTGACGGCGTCCTGGCAGGCGAGCAGCGGGATCAGTCCGTTGCTGAACGCGTTGAGGTCGCTCGTCTGCTTCTGGAGCTTCTTCACCTGCGCCTGCAGCTTCGTGACCTGTTTCTGAAGCGCCTTGACCTGCGCGGTCAGCGGGGTCGCCGACGACGCGGCGTTAGCCTGCGAGGCGGGGAACGCGATCATCGCGGCCGCCAGCGCCAGTACGACCGTCCTCTTCATCAGTTCGTCTCCTTCAGGCGGTAGGGGGCCCCGAGGGTAGCTACCGTCGCCGAAGGCGGAGTGACTATTTTGCGTCTACCGGAACCGTACGACTTCGAGTTGTCGACGGCGCGCTATCGCACGTGGGGACGCGATCTCGCGAACGTGTGGGAAGACGGAGCGCTCTGGCGCGCTGTCGGAGGCCGCGAGGTCAGGATCGCCGCCGCGGACGGAGGAGTCGACGTCGAACCCTTCGACGAAGTGATCGGCGCGACCGTCTGCAAGCTGCTCGGCTCCGAGTTCGACCTCGAGTCGTTCTACGCCTTCGCCGCGACGCATGCGGTGCTCGCGCGAGTCGCGGCGGCCGTGCGCGGGTTGCGACCGCCCCTCGCGCCCGATCCATTCGAAGCGCTCGTCACGTCGATCACCGCGCAGCAGGTCTCGCTGCACGCCGCGTTCGCCATCCGAGGCAGGTTCGTCGAGCTGCTCGGAGGGCGTGCGGGCCGCGTATGGTCGTTCCCGACGCGGGAACGCGTTGCGCTGGCCGACGAGGCCGAGCTCGTCGCCGTCGGCTACTCGCGGCGCAAGGCGGAGTACATCGTCGGCCTTGCGCGGTCGGACGTCGACCTCGATGCTCTCGCAGTGCTTTCAGATGACGAGGTGAAGGCAAGGCTGGTCGCCCTTCGCGGCATCGGCGAGTGGACGGCGGAGTGGTTCCTGGCCAGGCACCTGGCGCGACCCAGGGCGTGGCCGGTCGGCGACGTCGGCCTGCGCAAGGCCGTCGCGCACTTCACCGGCGACCCGGACGAGCGCGCCGCGCGCCCGCGCTTCGCACCGTTCGAGAACCTGTCGGCGCACTACCTGCTCGCCGCTCTCTACTCTGGCGTGGGCTCGTGAACATTCGCAACGCAGAACTCGCAGACGTCGATCTGCTCATGTCGCTCGTCGACCGGCTCGAGTCGGAGCTTCCGGACTTGCCGTATCCCGACGATCCGGCCGACGTGGAGCGGGCGAAGGTCGAGCGGATGGTGAACGACGGCGTCGCGCTGCTCGCCGAGGAGGATGGGAACGCGATCGGTTACCTGCTCGCGCGCTACGGCGACTACGGCCCGACGACCGTCTACGTGTCGGACCTCTGGGTCGACGCCTCCGCGCGAGGGACTGGGCTCGGCCGCGGGCTCCTGCGTCGCGCATCCGAAGCTGCAGCGGAGCACGGCAGCACACACATGCTGCTCGACGTCGAGTCGGAGAACCGGGATGCGATCGCGTTCTACAACCACCTCGGCTTCGAGGAAGGAGCGAAGATCTTCCACGTCGCGGTCGAGACGCTGCTGCACGCACGCGAAGCGCGCGGCGAGAGCATCGGGGCGCTGCACGTTCAGAGCGATGATGCGCAGGCGGTCGAGCGCGTCGTGAACGAGTTTTTGCCGCGGCTGATGCGCGGCGGGTCCGCGACGGTCGAAGGCAGTCGCACGTGGACCGCAGTCCGCGTAACTCCGTTCGATCGCGACGCCCTGCGACAGCTCGGCAGGGAGCTTTCGTACCGATTCGGAGTCACGGTGATCCTGGCGCTCGAAGAGGAGGCAGTTGTCCACTTCGTCATCCACGACCAGGGTCGCATGGTCGACGAGTACCTGTCGGTGCCGGAGTTCTACGGGCCGCTTCCGCCCGGCGACGTGCTCGCGCTGCGCTCGAATCCGACGGTCGTCTCCCGGCTGACCGGTGCGGACGCCGCGCGCGTGCGAGCCGTCGCACGCACCGCGGACATGGCAGGCGATCTGCCACCGGCGAGCGAGATCTACGCGCAACTTGCGGAGCTGATGGGGTTGCAGGAGTGATCACGCTGTACGACGCCGCGAGGTGCCCGTACTGCGCCCGCGTGCGGATCGCGTTCGCCGAGAAAGGCATCGCCTACGAACCCGTGGCGATCGATCTCTCGAACCGGCCGGCGTGGCTGTACGAAAAGAACCCCGCAGGCAAGGTGCCGGTGCTCGAGGAGGACACGCTCGTCCTGCCGGAGTCGCTCGCGATCATGGAGTACCTCGAGGATCGCTACCCGGAGCCCGCGCTGTTGCCGGCCGATCCGGCGCAGCGCGCGCTCGAGCGGTGGCGTGTCCTCCGCTTCGACGACGAGATCGGCAGGGACTATTACGCGTTTCGCCGCGGCAACGACAACGCGCTCGCCGAGCGCCTGGAGGCGTTCGACCCACCGCCGTACGGATTCGCGGCGATCGTGTACCTGCCGTGGATCGTGCGCTTGCGCGACGGCCTCGGTGTCGAGCTGCCGCCGCGGCTCGCCGCGTGGCTCGAGCAGATCTCCGAGCGTCCGGCGGTCCGCGAGGAGTTGGACGTGGTCGCAGCGGCGCAGTGAACATCGACGAGCTGTCCGGGCGGCTCGACGACCCGACGTTGACCGTCATCGACGTCCGAACGGAGGGCGAATACGGCGGCACGCGCGGCAACGCGTGCGACCCGCGCCAGGGCCACATCCCAGGCGCGCGCAATCTCGACATCACCGAGCTCATGCGCTGCGAGACGGTCGAGCAGGTTGTGGAGCTCGTCGGTCTTCCGCCCGGCTCAGAGATCGCGGCGTACTGTCACAGCGGCTCGCGCTCGGCGCTCGCCGCCCAGATCCTCACCGCCGCAGGCTACGACGCATCGAACTATGCCGGGTCATGGCACGAGTGGTCGCGTCAGGCGGAGCTGCCCGTCGAGACCTGACCCGGGACAAGGTCCCGCTCGGCGGCGCGTAGGAACGCGCGCAAGAGTTGCGCGCCGAAGGCCTGCCAGTCGTCGATCCGGGAGCGCAGCTCTGCAACGATCGCGTCGCCGCTCGGCCGCCCGCCCAGGCGGACCCACTCCGCGATCTGCTCGAGCCGAATCTCCGGGTGGAACTGCAGCGCCCACGCACGCTCTCCGAGGCGGAACGTCTGGCAGCACACGCTCGACCGCGCCAGCTCGACCGCTCCGTCGGGCACGTGGAACGCGTAGTCGTGCATGGAGAACACGTCGAACTCGTGTGGCAGCGACCCGAAGAGCGGATCGTCCTGCGCTTCGTCGGTCAACTCGACCCGGACGAAGCCGCCTTCGCTCTCGGGAGAAGGCCCGACGTGCGCACCGGCGGCCTTCGCCAGGAGCTGCCCGCCGAGGCACACGCCGAGCACGGGCACGTCGCGCGCCAGGAGCGTCCGAATGAACTCGTCCTCGTCGCGCAACCACGGATGCTCGTCCTCTTCGTCGACGTTCATCTGACCGCCGAAGACGAGGACGGCGTCGTACCCGTCGGCGGACGCGAGCGCATCGGGATCGTCGACGACCGAGCGCTCGACGAGCTCGTGCCCTTCCGCGCGCACGACGTCGCCGTAGAGCTCCGAGCGCACCAGCGGACCGTGCACGAGCGAGAGAATCCGCATCAGAAGAGCCTAGCGTTCGACTGCGCCGGCTCGACGCCGCCGGTCGCCTCGACGCCCGCCTCGTCGAGCAGGCCGCGCAAGACCTGCGCACTTCGCGGCGCGTAGTCGAAGCGGTTGTTGTTGAACATCGCATACACCTCGCGGGCTCCTTCGGCGAGGTTGGCGATGGGCTCGACCCAGTCCTCCAGATCCTCCCGCGAGTAGAGCCAGTCGAAGCGCTCGCCGGACGTCTTCGTCTTCTTGTTCCACGTCTTCCAGTTGCGGCCGTGAAAGCGGACATAGGCGACGTCGTGAGTCGCGGCCGCGATTCGCGGCATGACGTTCGACGCACGCGTGCGCGGCGAGTCCACGGAGACGTATGCAAGGCCGTGCTCTTCGAGGAACGCGAGTGTGCTCGCGCGTTCCTCCTCGGTCATCCACGATCGATGGCGGAACTCGATCAACGGGACGAGCGGCGCGAGCAGGTCGGCCACGTCGTGGAGCTCGTCGAGCGCCTCCGGAGACTTCTTCACGCGCGGGTGGTACTGCAGGAGCACGCCGCGCAGCTTCCCCGACGCCTCGAGCGGCGCGAGCGATTCGCGGAACTCGGCGAACGCGCGCTTGCGCGAGTCCGTCTCCTCGTGCCCGGTCATTTCCTTCGACGCCTTCGCGTGGAAGACGAACTCGGAGGGCGTCCGCTCAGCCCAGCGCGCGGCCGTCTCCGGCGTGGGGAGGCGGTAGAACGGCGAATCGACCTCCACCGTGTCGAACCACTCGGCGTAATGACGCAGGCGCCCCTCCGCAGTGCGCACCTCGCGCGGATACCAGTTCTTGAGAAGCCCTTCGTCGGCCCAGCTACACGTGCCCAGTCGAACGACGGCCACAGCTTTACCGCCTTCGTGGTCTTGCCGTGACGGTGTTACTGCCGACCTTGTAGCGGGCGATCGTCGCGGCGACGCAACCCGCAGGTGCCGCGGCCACGGACAGCGGGCTCACGCACGCGGCCCCACGCGCCGGCACCGTCGCGGTCGCCCTGAGCGTCGTCGTACGCGTGAGGCTCTTCTTGCTGGAGAAGGCGCCGCTCAATTCGGTCGCTGCAGCGCCGGCTGTCTTGCCGTTGGCGAAGAAGGTGATTCTCGCGCCCGCGACGCCCCTCAGGTCCTCGAGCAGCTTCCCGCTCAGCAGGACGGAGTTCGCGACCGTCGTCCGGCCGGCCTTCGTATGGCGCGTCGTCTGCACCTTCGCTTTGAGTTTCAGCGACGAGGGGATGTTGACGATCGACTGCGCTTCGATCGTCCCTGGGGCGTTCTCCGCTGAGCCGTTCGCCGTCCACGGCGTGACGAGCGCGCGCCAGACGAAGCTGCCTGCCGAGGTCGGATTCGTGACCATGCCCGCGCTTAGCGTGAGCTTCGTGTCGACGAGCCTCAAGCCCGTGGGCGCGCGCGTGTTCGGCACGGCCTGCTTGTACGGGTTGGCGAGGCACAGCACGAGCTTCGCGGAACTGAACGGCGCTTCGTTGCCCGTCGTCCGATCGACGTAGACGGGCACGTCGACGGTTGTTCCCTGCACGTTGAGGTGCAGCAGCCACACAGCCGCGTGCAGGCCGGGTGCGCAGAAACCGTCCGTGTAGTTCGCGGGCGCGTTGGTGACGATCGTGCCGGTGACGTCGACGGCGTCGGTCGAGAGCATGAGGCGTTGCGCGCTCGCCGCGACGGTGCCTATCTGCGTCCCGGCCGTCTGGCCGAGGTTCGCCACGTACCCGGACGGCAGATAGATCGTCACCCTGGAGGGCGCCGCGTCGGTCGTTTCCCCCCGGATGTGGACGACCGTCGTTGCGCTCGCGCCGAGCTCAGCGGCCGCGGTGACGAGCAGCTGCGTCTTCCCGAGCGCGCTTGAGGCGAGGGCAAGCGATGCCGTCGCCGCGCCGCCGAAGACGAGCAGTCGCCGACTCATAGGGGACGAAGGCTAGCCGTAGAACAGCCATAGAATCGGTCACTCAATGGACACGAGGCCGGTCGGTGTTTTCGACTCGGGCATGGGCGGGCTGACCGTCCTGCACGAGTTGCTCGTGACGCTGCCGTACGAGGACTTCCTCTATCTCGGCGACGCGGCGCGCCTGCCGTACGGCCCGCGGCCACTCCCCGAGATCAGGCGGTTCGCGCAAGAGATCGGCGCGTGGCTCGAAGGTCAGGGCGTGAAGCTGATCGTCGTCGCCTGCAACGCTGCGACGTCGGCGGCGCTGCAAGATCTTCAGTCGGAGCTCTCCGTTCCCGTCATCGGCGTGATCACGCCGGAGGCGCACGCGGCCGTGCAGTCGACGCGGAACCGGCGGATCGGCGTGCTCGCGACCGAGGCGACGGTGGCCGCGGGTCGCTACGTATCGCTTTTGCGCACGCTCGACGCGGGCGTCGAGGTCGTGCAGGTGGCGTGTCCCGCGCTCGTGCCGCTGATCGAGAGCGACGACCCGTACGGCGTGCGCACGGTGCAGGCAGTGCGCGAATATGCGGCGCCGCTCGAAGCTGCGGGGGTCGACACGGTGATCCTCGGCTGCACGCACTATCCGCTGATCAGGCCGATCTTTCAGCGCGTCTTCGGTCGCGGCGTCACGCTTGTCTTCTCCGCGGAGGAGACGGCGCGCGAGGTCGCCGAAACACTCGCGCGGAAGGGCATCGAGAACGCGCAAACGCGCGACGGCGAGTACCGCTTCCTCACGACCGGTGAGCCTGAGTCGTTTCGCGCGATGGGCGCGCGCTTCCTGCAGCTGCCGATCGACGGTGTCGAGCACGTGACGATCGCCGAGCTGGAGGCGGCGGCATGAGGGAAGGTCGCCGCCCGAACGAGCTGCGCGCAATCGAGATCGAGCTCGACTTCCTCGAGCAACCGCACGGCGCCGTGCTGTGGTCGCAGGGAAAGACGAAGATTCTCTGCACCGCGTCGATCGAGGAGGGCGTGCCGCGGTGGCTGCGCAACTCGGGTCGCGGCTGGATGACGGCGGAGTACTCGCTCCTGCCGGCGTCGACTGGCGAACGCGTCGAGCGCGAGGCGCGCCGGGGAAAGCAGGGCGGCCGCACGATCGAGATCCAGCGCCTGATCGGCCGCGCGCTCCGCGCCGTCACGGACTACGAGGCGCTGGGCGAGCGCACGATCTACCTCGACTGCGACGTGCTCCAGGCCGACGGAGGTACCCGCTGCGCCGCGATCTGCGGCGCGTACGTCGCCGCCCGGCGGGCGCTCGACCGCTTCGGGCTCGGCAAGGCGCTTACCGGATCCGTTGCGGCCGTTTCGGTTGGAATCGTCGAAGGCGAGGCGCTGCTCGATCTCGAGTACACCGAGGATTCGACCGCGGAGGTCGACATGAACGTCGTCCTGTCCGGGGACGGCCGGATCATCGAAGTGCAGGCCACTGCGGAAGGCGAGCCGTTTACGCGCGAGTTGCTCGACGTGCTCCTCGATCTCGCCGCCGGCGGAATCGACGAGATCACGGAGGCGCAGCGAGCCGTGCTCGAGGCAGCCGTTGCATAGAGGCTCCAACAAAATGAAGCACTGTGCCGCCGGGCCGCGCTGGGCGGCACGCTGCCGCGTCCTCAGTCGCCCCGATAGCGCTGCTATCGGGGCTCCCTGCGTCCTTGCATCGCACCACCCATCGCGCCCGTCGACGAGCCGTCATTTTGTTGGAACCTCTGAGCGCAGTCCCGACGCTCGGCTGGGACGACAACCTTTTCCGTCTTGGGCTTGCGGCCGTGCTCGGCGGCGCGATCGGCTTCGAGCGCGAGTTGCGCGAGCGCGAGGCCGGCCTGCGTACGCATTTGCTCGTATGCGTTGGCTCTGCACTCTTCACGATCGTCGGCGCGTACGGGTTCCACGACTTCTTGACGAGCGGCGACCAGGTGGTCCGCGCGGATCCCACGCGGATCGCCGCACAGGTCGTCACCATCGGTTTTCTCGGCGCCGGCGCGATCATCCGCCAAGGTCTCTCCATCCGGGAGCTGACGACGGCGGCGACCTGTGGGTCGCCGCTGCGATCGGCATCGCCGCGGGCGCCGGCTACTACCCGGGTGCGGTCATCGGGACCGTCTTGACGCTCGTCGCGCTGTGGCCGTTGCGGCGCGGGGCGTACGAGGTGATGGAGCGGATCAGACCGGAGGAGCGGAGCATCGTCGTCGCGCTGCGCCCGGAGACGAAGCTGACCCGGTTGCTCGAAACGCTCGAGGACGAGAACGCGCGCATCGAGCACTTCCAACTCGAGGACGTGCGCGACCGTCGCATCGTCACGCTGACGCTCGACAAGCCGTCGCAGAAGCTGCTCGCGACGCTCGGCGATCTCGAGTTCGTGCAGGGCGTCCAGTGGAACGCCTAGTAGCGCGGCTGTGCTCGAAGAATCCCGGGAAGCTGCGCGAGCTGCGTGCCGCACTGCCGGAGTGGGAGATCGAGCTGCTCGGCGACGGCGACTATCCGCCGGAGACGGGGGAGACGTACTACGAGAACGCTCGCGCGAAGGCGGAGTTCGGCCGGGCGCTCGAGCCGCAGCTCTGGATGATCGGCGAGGACTCTGGGATCGAGGTCGCCGGCCTCGACGGCCGTCCTGGCGTTCACTCGGCGCGCTTCGGCGGCGACGATCCCGTTGCGCGCCTGCTCGAGAAGCTCGACGGCGTCGCTGACCGCCGCGCTCGTTACGTCTGCGAGCTCGTCGCGCTCGACCCCGACGGCGGCGAGCGCCGCGGCACGGGCACGCTCGAAGGCCGCATCGTCGACGACCCGCGCGGCACCGAAGGCTTCGGCTACGACCCGGTCTTCGTCCCCGACGGGGAGGAGCGGACGGTCGCCGAGCTGGGCAACGAGTGGAAGCGGTCGAACTCGCACCGTGCGCGTGCGGCCGATTCCCTCAAATGGGTCATGGAAACCGCGAATTAGCAGCCCATAATCGCTTGGTGACTGCGGTTCGCTCCGGTCAGGGACCGGGCGGGATTCTGACTTTTCTGATCGCGGACGTCCGCGGCTACACGTCGTTCACCCAAACGCGTGGCGACGAGGCGGCCGCACACCTCGCGTGGATGTTCGCAGAGATCGCGCGCGAGGGCGTGGAGGGACACGGCGGCGAGGTAATCGAGTTGCGGGGGGACGAGGCCCTCGCGGTCTTCCGCTCGCCGCGAGAGGCGGTCCGCGCCGCGGTCGCGTTGCAACTCACGTTCGCCGACGAGGTGCAAATCGACTCGTCGGTGCCGCTGCTTGTCGGCATGGGCCTCGATGCGGGCGAAGCGGTCCAGGTCGACGGCGGCTACCGCGGCGGCGCGCTCAACCTCGCGGCTCGGCTCTGTTCGCAGGCGAAGGCCGGAGAGGTGCTGGTGAGCCAGGGTGTCGTCCACCTTGCGCGAGCTGTCGACGGCATCGGCCTCCACGACCACGGCGAGTTCGAGCTCAAGGGACTTAGCGAGCCGCTGCGCGTGTTCCGTGCCGCGCCGGCGGATCAGGATCCAGACGACTTCGCACGGCGCGTGCAAATGGACGGCCGCCCGCCGCCGAGGCGGAGTGAGCTGCCGCCGCCGCTCGATCCCGTGACGCCGATCATCGGACGCGACCGTGACGTCCGCCGCCTGCGGTGGGCCTGGCGTACGGCGCGCCGGGGCAGCGGTGGTGTCGTCGTCATCACAGGGCCGAGTGGGATCGGCAAGACGAGGCTCGCGGCTGAGGTAGCGGGGACGGCCGCGGCCGGCGGCGCTGCAGTCGCGTACACGAGCTTCGCTGATGGCGATCGCACTGCTGCGCAGAACGGAGGCCCGGCCTTCGTTGTGCTCGACGATCTCGAAAGTGCGTCCCCGGATGAGCTCGAGGACGCGATCGGCCGCGCCTCGCGCGCAGAGGGCACGGCGACTCTCGTCGTCGTCGTGTTCGACGACGAGCGCGCCTCTCCAGAGCTGCTTGCGGCTGCTCGGCGGATTGCGGGCGAGGAACGCGTGCTCAGGCCGCAGCCGCTCGGCTTCGATGAGATCCGCGGGATCGCTGCGCTGTATCTCGGTGCCGCAGTGGACGCGCTCCCGAGTGGTCTGCTCGAGTCGAGCGACGGCGTACCGCGCCGGGTCCACGAGCAGGTCAGCGAGTGGGCTCACGCGGAGGCGGCGAAGAGGCTGGGCGGGTTCGCCTCGCAGGCGGCTGTAGGACGAAGCGACCTGCGCTCCGTCGAGGGCGATCTCGCCGCGAGCGTCGTCGATCTTCAGTTCGTCCGCGAACAGGCGAGGTTGTTCGGCGCCGGTCCGGGACGTGGCGCCGTCGAGCCCGAGGAGCCGCCGTACAAGGGCCTGGCGAGCTTCGGCGAAGGCGACGCCGAATGGTTCTACGGCCGCGAACGTCTCGTCGCCGAGCTGATCGCGCGGCTCGCCGGCGCTCCGCTCCTCGGCGTCGTCGGGCCGTCTGGGAGCGGTAAGTCGTCCGCGGTCCGCGCGGGCCTGGTCCCTGCGCTCAAGGCCGGGGTCCTCCCGAACAGCGACAAGTGGATCGTCGTGCAGATGCGGCCCGGCGAGCATCCGTTGCGGGAGCTCGACCGCGCGCTCTGGTCGACGTTGCCCGAGCGGATCCGCGGGCTCCTCGAGGGTGAGGACCGCCCGTTGCGTGCGGCGCGGGAAGTGCTCGGACCGGACGAGCGGCTCGTGCTGGTGATCGACCAGTTCGAAGAGGTGTTCACGCTTTGCACCGACGAGGACGAGCGCGCAGCCTTCGTGGCGGCGATCGTCGAGGCAGCGGTCGATCCGCGTGCCAAGGAGATCGTCGTTCTCGCTCTCCGCGCCGACTTCTACGGCCGCTGTGCAGCGAGTCCTTCCCTCGCCGAGTTGCTCGGTGCGAACCACGTGCTCGTCGGTCCAATGACTGCCGAGGAGTACCGGCGCGCGATCGAGCAGCCTGCGCTGCACGCGGGCGTCCGCATCGAGCCCGCCCTCGTCGACGAGCTCGTCTCCGAAGTGCTCGGAGAGCCGGGTGCGCTGCCGCTGCTTTCGACCGCGTTGCTCGAGCTGTGGGAACGGCGTGACGGGCGGACGATCCGCGCCGGCGAACACGCCGCGACGGGCGGCGTTCGAGGTGCGGTCGCGCGCCTCGCCGAGGAAACGTACGCCGGCTTCAGCGAGGAACAGAAGCCCATCGTGCGTAGCGTTCTCCTGCGGCTCGCGGGACCGGGCGCAGGCGAGAGCGTCGTCCGCCGCCGCGTGCCGCTTGCGGAATTCGACGTCGAGCGGAATGCGGACGTTGCGCGCGTGCTCGACGTCCTCGCCGACCGCCGCCTGCTCACGGTCAGCGAAGGAGCAGTCGAAGTCGCGCACGAGGCACTGCTGCGCGAGTGGCCGCGTTTTCAGGAATGGCTCGAGGAGGATCGCGAGGGCCGCCGCCTGCATGCGCACCTGACGGCGACCGCCCACGAATGGGGCGAGCGCGGCCAGGACCCGGCCGAGCTGTACCGCGGGGCGCGACTCTCGGCCGCGCTCGACTGGACGACGCAGCACACGCTCGAGCTCAACGAACTGGAGCGCGAGTTCGTGAGCGCCAGCCGTGTCGAGAACGAGCGTGACCTCGTCGAGCAACGGCGCCGCAACCGGCGCCTGCGCCTGCTGCTCGCCGGAACCGGCGCGCTCCTTTTGCTGGCGATCGTTGCCGGCGGTGTCGCACTGGGGCAGCGTGCTTCGGCCAAGAAGCAGGCGCGAGTTGCACTTGCCCACGAACTCGGCGCCGAGGCCGTGTCCGAGCCGCGCATCGACCGTGCGATGTTGCTCGCGCGCGAGGCAGTCGACCTCGACAACTCACGCCAGACGGCGGGCACGTTGCTTGCGACCCTGCTCCGGAGCCCGTCTGCGCTCGGGACGATCTCGAGCCCGATCACCGACCGGCCGCAACAGATCGCGCTGAGCCCGGACGGGAAGACACTCTCGGCTGTCGAGAACACGGGCCTGGTGCGCTTCTACGACACCGGCACACGACGAGAACGAGGGAAACCCCTTCCGAACGCACCTCCCTTCCCGGCGACCTTCACGAAGGACGGAAAGCTCGTGCTCCTGTTTCGTGCTCCGTCCAAGACCGCAGCTCCGGCAATCGAGGTGCTCGACGCGCACACGCTGAAGCATCTTCGGTTCCTTCCGCTCGACAAGCGCTGGCTCTCGACGCTTACGAGCGGTGCCGAGCCGTTGCTCGTCTCGCCCGACAACCGCTACGCCTACCTCGCGTACTCCGAGGTCGATCGCGACACTCAAAGCGACGGGGCTGGGTCCGTCGATCGTTGGGACCTGCGTACGGGAAAACTGCTCGAGACGCGGGCAGTGGGCTCGAAAGGAATGTTCGACGGCCACGTCACGGCGAACGGAAACCTGGCGCTGCTGACAGACACCGATGTAGTGACGCTGGACGGGAAGACGCTCCGGCGCGTTCGCTCCACGCCGGTTCGCCTGCCCTATCCCTCGTCCATGGCACGAGCCAGTTTGGCGCCGGACGGACAGACCGTCGCAACCGCGGGATTGAACGACGAGGTGCGCTTTGTCGACGTGCGCACCGGCCGGACGACGAAGGGTGTCGGCGGCACCGGGGTTTCCGTCCAGAACATGGCGTTTTCGCCGAAGAGCGACACGTTCGTCGCGACCTACGACAACGGAGTGGTCACTGCTTGGAACCCGAAGACCGCGACCGTCGCCGACACGTTCAAGGGTCACGAGGACAGAGTCCTCGGGGTCGCATTCAGCGGTGACGGGAAGACGCTCTTCACGGGAAGCCTCGACGGTGCGATCCTCGAGTGGGATCTCGGCCACGAGCGTCGGTTCGGACGTCCCTTCGCGGTCACTCCCGTCTCGTTCGCGACGGCGTCCAGGCAGGACCTGCCGCCGCTTCCTTCCGTGGCAACGTCGAAGGACGGATCGAAGTTCGCGACCAGGATCGGCGAGAACGGGGTCGGGATCTTCTCGGTCGGGACGCTGCATCGCCTTCGGTCGTTTGCGGTCGATCTGGGCGGCCCGATTACCGCGCTCGCGTGGTCCGCCGGCGATGAGTTGGCGATCGCCGGTATGGGCGGCCGCGTTCAACTCTGGAATATCGCTGCGCGCCCGCGCCGCGTGCGCTCGCTCGAAGGAATGACGTCGACCACCGGGCTCCCTGCGGCCGTCAACCAACTCGCCTTTTCTCCGGACGGTCGCATGCTCGCGGCCGCCGGCGTCAACCACACGCCAGGTAACACTCCGCCGCTCGGCCCGGTTGCCGTCTGGCAGACGGCGAACGGCAAAGTCCTCTGGAAGCGCGCGAACCGGCAGGGGCCTGCTGATTCGGTCGCCTTCTCGCGAGACGGCAAGCGACTCGCGCTCGGCCTCGAGGTCGGCTTCGGTTCAGTCGATCAGATCGTGGACCCGACCTCGGGTCGGATCGAACGCCTGATCCGGCCGCTCGGTGGAAGCGCGAGCTCGAGCCTCGCTTTCGCCCCGGACGGCACCCTCGCCACCGGCTCGTGGGCGGGGATCGTGCAGCGCTGGGACGTGTCGACAGGAAAGCAGCTCGGCCATCCGTTGCTCGCCATGCCGGCTCCCGTCTCGAGCATCTCGTTCGACCCCACGGGGAATGAGTTCGCGACCGGCGGAGGCTCCGGCGGCTTCGTGAAGCTGTGGGATACGCACACGCTGCAGCAGCTCGGGGCCGCGTTCCCCGGTGAGCCTGGACAATGGGCCAACGCCCAGTTCACGCCGGACGGGTCGCAACTCGTGACGCTCTACTCAAACGGTCGAGGCACCGTCTGGCCTGGGACGGTTCAAGCGTGGGAGGACCATGCGTGCCGTGTGGCCGGCCGCAATCTCACGCGCGAGGAGTGGCGGCGGTTCGTCAGGGGCCGCGCTTACTCGAAGGTCTGCTAGCTAAGAGACCTTGAAGCGGTGCCTCACGCTGGGCGCGGCTTTGTAGTTCGCGTTCCCGCGCTGTGAGGCGGTAACCGTGCACGTTCCGGCAGACGTGATGTGCACCGTCGCCCCGGTCACCGTGCAACTCCCGTGCGCTGCGAAGGAGACGCGCAGGCCCGAGGAGGAGCGCGCGCTGACGCGGAAGTCCGTGGCGCCGTACGTCTTGCGCGCGGGGCCGGCGAACGTGATCCTCTGCGCGGCCTTCCGTGCGGTGACACGGTCGATCATTTGCCGCGCGGATCCGACCGATCCGGCCCCGGGCTGGTCGTACATGACGCGGCATGTGCCGGTTCCGCTCTTCATTGTGAAGTGCGCCCCGGTGTTGGAGCACGCACCGCTGCTGCCGTAGGCGACCGGCAGCCCGCTGCTGCTGGACGCCGAAACGGTGAAGCTCTGCTTGTAGGTCGCATGCGCGGGGGCATGCACGGCGACGGTGATCGCTTGCCCGAGGAGTGCGGTCAGAGCCAACGGCGCACTTGCGGCCGCGATCGTGTTCACGGAGCTTGCCGCAGCGGGTGGGACGGAGCACTCTCCGTGTTCGACCGCGGCCTTGCAGCCCCAGGCCAGCACGCGGCCGTTCTTCAAGGCAAGGCTGTACGAGGAACCCGCCGCGATCGCGGTGACGCCGCTCGTTGCCGCCGGGGGAACCGAGCACTGGCCGGCATCGATGCCGAAGCCGCAGCCCCACGCAATCGCACCTCCGTCCTTGAGGGCGAGGTTGTGGAAGGGGCCTGCGGCGATGGCCGTGACTCCGCTCGTCGCCCCGGCCGGTACGGTGCACGGCACGGGGTTCGAGCCTACGCAGCCCCAGGCCAGAACGCGGCCGTTCTTGAGCGCGAGGCTCTGGAAGAGACCGGCGGCGATTGCCGTCACGCCGCTCCTCGCCTCGGACGGCACCGAGCATTGCGCGACATTCGAATCGCCTCCGCAGCCCCAGGCGATGACACGGCCGTCCTTTCGCAACGCGAGGCTGTGACTCGCACCGGCCGCGACGGTCGTGACGCCGCTTCTGGCAGCGGACGGCACCGTGCACTGTCCGTCGTCGGTCGGGTCGCCGAGGCTGCCGCCCTTGCAACCCCAGGCGATCACGCCTCCGTTCTTGACGGCGAGGCTGTGAAATTCGCCTGCGGAGATCGCCGTTACTCCGCTCGCGGCGGCGGCAGGGACAGTGCACTGCCCCCAGTCGTCCTCGCCGAAGCATCCCCACGCGAGAACGCTGCCGTCCAGCTTGAGTGCGAGGTCGTGCGCAAGGCCTGCCGCGATCGCCTTCACGCCAGTTGCGGCAGCAACGGGCACGTTGCACCCCACGGTTTTTCCTTCGCTGTGACAGCCCCAGGCGATGACGCTGCCGGGCGGCCCGTCCGCTGCGGCTGGAAGCGGCACGACGAGCAAGCCCACCGCGAGCAGAAAAAGGCACCACTTGGAAGACGCCCGTCCCATAGTTGCTTCTAACGCGCGTCGCGCAGCGAGTCAAGCAAGCCCGACGGGCTCCTCCTCGAAGCGCATGCGCCGCCGCTGCGAAACCCACCAGTTCAGCTCGGCGCCGAACACGAGCACGTTCGCCATCACATAGAGCCACACGAGCAGGATCGCCGGTGGGCCGAACGTCTTCAGCACCGGGTTGAGGTCTGTGTACCGCACGTAGACGGGCAGCACCTGGAAGCCGGCCTCGAGCACGACCGTCGAGAGCACTGCCCCAGGCAGTACGTCGCTCAGCGTCAGCTCCTCGTTCGTGAGCAAGTAGTACACCGAGACGACGAAGACGAAGACGCCGACAGACGAGACGGCGAGGGTGGCCACGTACGCCGTGACGTCGTTGTCGATCGCGTCCGGCGTGTAGTGCCGGAGGAAGGCGACACCGAGCGAGCCGACGAGCAACGCGACGAACAGCGTCACGAGCGAGCCGAGCATCAGGATCGAGGCGACCGCCTTCCCGCGCAGGAACGACCGGTTGGGCTTGCCGTAGACGATGTTGAACGCGGACTCGAGGACGCTGAAGAGCGATAGCGACGTCCAAAGGAGGAACGCGCCGCCGACGATCCCCAACGTGGCTGCGTTGTCCTGAACTTCGCGCACGAGCGCGACGATGTCGCCGACCGGCGCGTCGGGCAAGGCGTGCTGGATCTCGGTGACGAGGAAGCTGGACTCGTCGGCGCGGCCGGCAAAGCCGAGCGCCGCGAGCGCGAGGAACGTCAGCGGCACGAACGAGAGCAGTGCGAAGTACGCGATCATCGCCGCGAGGTGCGTGCCGCGGTCTGCGAAGAACTTCCCGAACAAGGCTCGCTTCCGCACTCTCAACGGACGGAGTATGTTCCGCGCCGTGGACGACCACGAGCTCCGCACAGCCATTCGCGAGCACGCATACCTCGAAGGCGACTTCGTGCTCCGCAGCGGACGCCGCTCGCGCTACTACCTCGACAAGTACCGCTTCGAGACGCGACCGGACCTGCTGCGTGCGCTCGGCGAGCGTCTTGCGGAGCAGATCCACGAGCACGAGCCGGAGGCCGTGCGCATCGCCGGGCCGGAGCTCGGCGCCGTTGCGCTCGCAGCTGCGGCGTCGCTCGAGTCAGGGCTCCCGTTTCTCATCGTGCGCAAGGACGCGAAGGATTACGGCACTGCGAATCGGCTCGAAGGCGTGTTCGAGCCCGGTGAGCGCATTTGCCTCGTCGAGGATGTCGTCACGTCGGGCGGCGCCGCACTTTCGGCGGTGCAGGCGCTCCGCGATTCGGGCCTCTCCTGCAGCACGGCGATCTGCGTCGTGGACCGCGAGGAGGGGGGTGTGGACGAGCTCGCGCGGCACGCCGTCCGCCTCCGCAGCCTCTTTAGCGCCTCTGACGTCCTGTCCACCACCTAAGATCACCGCCCAAAGCGCATGGTTGAGCCGCTTGTTAGGGTCCGGAGCCCCGGTCCAGGCAAATCCAGATAGGAGGATTCGTGACGAAGCAGGAATTCATCGCCTCAGTCGCACAGCGGAGTGGCCTAGCGAGCCGGGATGCTCAGAAGGCCGTCGATGCCTTTCTCGACACCATCACCGACACGCTCCGTAGCGGCGGTGACGTCAATTTCACCGGGTTCGGCAAGTTCTCGGCCGCTGCCCGCGCCGCGCGGCAGGGCGTGAACCCGCGGACGGGTGAGCGCGTCCAGATCGCCGCCACGACCGTGCCGAAGTTCTCGGCCGGCAGCCAGCTGAAGGCCGCAGTCAAGGGCGGCTAGCGCGGGCACGGCTCGAAACGAAGCACAAAAGGAGGCCGCCCGAGGAGCGGCCTTCCTTTTCCGCTTGCACACGAACATACGTTCGCCTACCATCGACGGATGCAACTCCGGCTCGATGCGGCGGACAGGCTCGTCGAACTCGTCGAGGAGCGACGCGGTGCTGTGCCGGTGGAGGACGCGGCCCGCGCTCTCTTCGCGCTCGCCCACCTGCCGGAGGGAATGGCTCGCTCGCTGCTCGACGATGTCGTCGTCGCGGATGCGCGCCTCGCGTGGCGCGGGAGTTGCGTCGCGCTCGCTGGCGGCGCGATCGAGGCGCGGCCGCTCGAACACGCGGCGTACTGCGTCGTCGACCTGGAGACGACCGGGCTCTCGCCGGGCCGCTCACAGATCTGCGAGATCGGCGCCGTGCGCATCGAAGCGCTCGAACTCGCGTCGACGTTGCAGACGCTTGTAAATCCACGCGAGCGGCTCCCGCTGCAGATCGCGTCGCTGACCGGAATCGACGAAAGAGATCTGCGGACCGCGCCGCACGTCGGAACTGCGACGGCGCGCTTCCTCGAGTTCGCCGGCGACGCGGTGCTCGTCGCGCACAACGCGCGCTTCGATATGGCCTTCCTCGACGCTGCGGTGCTGCGCCTCGGCGGCCGCCGGCTCGCAGCGCCCGTCGTCGACACGGTCTGGCTCGCACGGCGACTACTGGCAGGCCGCGCCACGCGCTTCGGACTCGCCTCGCTCGCGCAGTTCTTCGGCACAGGCACGCGCCCGTGTCACCGTGCGCTGCCCGATGCCGAGGCTACTGCGGAGATCCTGCTCCATCTGATCGGGCTCGCGCAGGAACGCGGTGCCCGCACGGTCGCCGACCTGCTGGAGCTGTCGGCGCCGCGGCGACGCCGCGTCTACGGGAAGCGGTCGCTCGCGTTCGGCGCGCCGACGCTCCCGGGCGTCTATCTCTTCCTCGACGCGCACGGGCAGGTGCTCTATGTCGGCCGAGCGCGCGACCTGCGCGCGCGCCTGCGTTCGTACTTCCGCTCGGAGCGGCAGCGACCCGCGCTCGAAGCTGCGCTCTCGGCGGTCGAGTCGATCGAGTGGCGCGTCCTCGGTTCCGAGCTCGAGGCCGCGCTCGAGGAGTTGCGCCTGCTGCGCGAGCTCCGTCCGCCGGCGAACGCGCGCTCGACGCGCCCGGATCGCTACGTGTACCTCGGCGTACGCGGAGACCGCGTCGTCGTCACACGCTCGCCGACGCCGCACGGCCCGCTGAAAAGCCGTCGCCGCGCCGAGCTCGCCGCCCGCGCACTCGTGGTCGGTGAACTGGAGCAGCCGCGGTCGGCTCTGCCGCGGCTGCGGCGCAAGCTCGCGACGCTCGCCGAGACGCAGCGGTACGAGGACGCGGCGCGCTTGCGCGACCGGCTTGCGGCTGTGGAGGCGATGACGGTGGAGCTCGAGCGCCTCCGGCGGCTGCGCGAGAGCGAGCTCTGCTTGCTGGCCCCGGCGGCTGAACCGGGCTTTCGGCGGGCCTTCTTCATCGCGGCAGGGCGGGTCGCGGCCGTGCGAACGGTGCCTGCAGCCGGAGGGCTCGAGCTCGAGGCCGGGCTGGCGGAGGCGCAGCGAGCGGAGCCCTCGCTCGCGCCCGAGGACGCCGACGAATTGCTCGTCGTGGCGCAGTTCCTGCGGCGCCCGCCGCCCGAGTTGCGCGTCCTCGCCTTCGACGACCTGGCCCGCCGCTCGGCTGCATAGAGTGAGGGGAGTGACCCAAGTCGAGACGATGACCGGCGTGTTCGCCGATCGTTTGGCGGAGTGCGTGGAACGCCGGCGCAGTCAACTCGTGCTCGGGCTCGATCCCGTGCTCGACCTCATGCCCGTCGAGCTACAGGGAGAGGCCGGCGAAGGGCCTGCAGCGCGCGGCGATGCAATTGCACGTTTCTGCCGGGGGCTGATCGACGCGGCGGCGCCGATGTGCGTCGCCGTCAAGCCGCAGCTCGCGTTCTTCGAGGCGTTCGGTTCGCACGGATTGCGCGCGTTCGAGGACGCGTGCGTGTACGCGCGCGAGGCGGGTCTGCTTGTGATCGCAGACGCGAAGCGCGGCGACATCGGCTCGACGGCGCGTGCGTACGCGGCCGCGTACGTGGAGCCGCGCGACGGCGGGCCCCCGCTCGCCGACGCGATCACTGTCAACGCGTACCTCGGCCGGGAGTCGGTCGAGCCGTTCCTGAGCGCGTGCAAACGTCACGGCGCCGGCGTGTTCATCGTTACGAAGACGTCGAACGCCGGCAGCGCAGACGTGCAGGATCTGCGCCTCCGCGACGGCGAGGTCGTCTGGCACCGCGTCGCGGTGCTCGCGCGCGAGTGGGGCGAACAGCTTCTCGGCGAGCGCGGGCTCTCGAGTGTCGGTCTTGTCATAGGCGCGACGTATCCGCGGGCCGTCGGTGAGGCGCGGAGGCTATGTCCGCAGCAGGTGCTGCTGCTTCCGGGCGTCGGCGCACAGGGCGCCGGTCCCGCAGAGGTCGCGCGCGCGTTCACGAGCGGTCCGGCGAGCGCGCTCGTCTCGGTGTCGCGTGCCATCGACTACGCCTTCCGCGCACGCGGCGGCGACTGGAGAACGGCCGCCGGCGCCGAAGCCGCGCGCCTGCGAGACGAGATCTGGGCCGTCTCCGGCTGGTAAGAGGGATCGCGACGAAGCGGCTGCTCCTGCTCGTGCTCGCGGCGCTCGCCGTCGCGTCCTCGGCGCTCGCCGCCGGACCGCCGCGCGTAGACGCCGGCTCCTACCTCGTCGTGAACGGCAAGACGGGCGAGGTGCTCGCCAAGCGCAACGCGCACGCGCGCGTGCCGATCGCGAGCATCACGAAGCTGATGACGGTGCTCGTCGCGCTCGAACACGTGAAGCTCACCGACGTCGTGTCGGTGCAGCCGTCCGCGGCGGGCGTCGGCGAGTCGTCGATCGACTTACGTGCCGGTGAGCGCCTGACCGTGCGTGATCTCGTCAAAGCCGCGTTGATCCAGAGCGCGAACGACGCCGCCTACGCACTCGCGGCGTACGCAGGAGGCGGAGACGTCAGTGCGTTCGTGCGCGAGATGAACGACAAGGCGCAGGCGCTGCGGCTCCGCGATACGCACTTCGTCAGGCCCGACGGCCTCGACGCGCCGGACGAACACTCGAGCGCAGCCGACGTCACGCGCCTCGCGCGCATCGCGATGCGAAACCCGGAAATCCGCGACACCGTCCGCGAGCGGAGCGACACCATCGCCGGCGGCCGCACACTGCATACGTGGAACGACCTGCTCGGGACTTTCCGGGGGCTGATCGGCGTCAAGACCGGCCATACCGGCGCCGCGGGCTGGAGCGAGGTCGCAGCGGCGCGCAGGCCCGGGCTCACGGTCTACACGACGATTCTCGGCAGTCCGTCGCGCGAGCAGCGGAACGCCGATCTTGCGGCGCTACTCAGCTGGGGGCTTTCCCGATACCGTGTCTCGAGCGTGATCAGGCCGGGACGCACGTACGCGCTCGCGCAGGCGGGCTACGGACGCGGGCCGTTGGAGCTCGTCGCCACGTCGGGCGTCCGCCGCGCCGTCCGCGTCGATCGACCACTCGTCGCGCGCATCGCCGCGGCGGCTGCAGTTGAGCTTCCGGTGCGTGCGGGCGAACGGTTCGGCGTGATGCGCGTCTATTCAGGGAAGCGCCTCGTCGTCACGCGCCCGCTCGTCGCGGCGCGCTCGATCAAGCGTCCTGGCCTCGCTGGGCGCGTCGGCTTTTACGCCGGGCACGCGCTGAAGCACATTGGGTCGTGGTTCACATGATCGTCACCGTCACGCTGAACGCGGCGCTCGATCGGACGCTTACGGTGCCGAACTTCCAGCGCGGCCAGCGGCATCGCGCGAGCGCGGGCCTGACACTCGCCGGCGGCAAGGGAATCAACGTCGCGCGCACGCTCAAAGCGCTCGACGTGCCAGTCGTCGCGACAGGGCTCGTCGGCGGCCGCACGGGGACGCGCATCGTCGAGGACTTGACGACTGAGGCGATCCTCAACGACTTCGTGCGCATCGGAAACGAGTCGCGCACGTCCACGATGGTCGTCGACCCAGCAGGCGGGACGTCCACCGAGGTCTACGAGTGGGGCCCGCTCGTGAGCCGGGAGGAGCTCGACATGTTGCTCGAGAAGATCACCTACCTCGCGCGGGCGGCCGACCTCGTCGTCCTCGCCGGCTCTCTGCCACGGGGCGTCGACGAGAGCTTCTACGCCGAGGTGATCCGGGAGCTTGCGCGTAGGCGCGTCCGCGTCGTGCTCGACGCCGAGGGCGAGCCGCTAAGGCTCGGTGTCGAAGCGGAGCCGTGGCTCGTGTCGCCGAACCAGCGAGAAGCCGAGGGGCTCGTCGGCCAGGAGTTTCACGACGAGGAGGACTTCCTAATGGCGCTCGACGCGATCGCAGAGCTCGGGGCGCGCAATGTGCTGATCGGGCACGGCGCCGGCGCGTTCGCCTTGTTCAGAGAAGAGCGGCGCACGCTGCGCTTCGAGGCCCGCATCCCGCCGCACGAGCCGCTGGCTCCTGTCGGCGCCGGCGATGCGATGCTCGCCGGGTACCTCGCCGCGCGCGTCGCTGAACAGCCGCTCGACGAAGCGCTCCGTTCGGCGGTCGCGACCGGCGCCGCCGCGACGCTCGAGGTCGGCGGCGGCCGCTTCGATCAGCGCGAGGTCTCGCGGCTGGTGGCGAACGTCACGGTGCGCGCGGCGGAGGCTGTCAGCGCCAACTAACGCCGTCGGGGGCCGGTGCTACGATCGCTCATGGCCGTCGAGCTCAGTCCTCAACAGCTTGACCAGCTCCTCGCCCTCGAGGAGAAGTTCGCCAAGGAAGGCCTGACATTCGACGACGTGCTGCTCGTTCCGGCCGAGTCGCGCGTCCTCCCTAATGACGTATCGACCGCGACGCGGATCACGCGCAGCATCACGCTCGAGATCCCGCTCGTGTCAGCGGCGATGGACACCGTTACCGAGGCGCGCCTGGCGATCGCACTCGCGCGCGAAGGCGGCATCGGGATCATTCACCGCAACCTCTCGATCGAGGATCAGGTCGCCGAGGTGGACAAGGTCAAGCGCAGCGAGTCGGGAATGATCGTCGAGCCGGTGACGCTGACGCCCGACGTGCCAGTGTCGGACGCGCTGGACCTGATGCGCACGTACCACATCAGCGGCGTACCAATCATCGACGCGAACGACGTGCTCGTCGGCATCCTCACCAACCGCGACCTGCGCTTCGAGGACGACGTCACGCAGCCCGTCTCCGCGTTGATGACCGCGCGCAATCTCGTCACCGCGCCGGTCGGCACTACGCTCGCGGAGGCTGAAGAGATCCTGCACCGCAACAAGATCGAGAAGCTGCCCGTGGTCGACGGCGACGGGCGGCTCAAGGGCCTGATCACGGTCAAGGACATCCAGAAGAAGATCCAGCATCCGAACGCGACGAAGGACGAGCAGGGTCGGCTTCGCGTCGGCGCCGCCGTCGGTGTCGGCTCCGACGCGCTCGAGCGTGCGGAGGCGTTGGCGGACGCGGATGCAGACGTCCTCGTCGTCGACACCGCTCACGGCCACTCGGCGGGCGTGCTCGAGGTCGTACGCCGGATCAAGTCGCGGCGTTCGATCGAGCTTGTTGCCGGCAACGTCGCCACGCGTGAAGCTGCGCAGGCGCTGATCGACGCGGGCGCGGACGCGGTGAAGGCAGGAGTCGGGCCGGGGAGCAGCTGCACGACGCGCATCGTCGCGGGCGTCGGTGTGCCGCAGGTGACGGCGATCCACGATTGCGCACAGGCTGCGGCCGACCACAACGTGCCGCTGATCGCCGACGGTGGCATCACGTCGTCGGGCGACATCGCGAAAGCGATCGGTGCGGGTGCGGATGCGGTGATGCTCGGCTCGATGCTCGCCGGAACCGACGAGGCGCCCGGCGAGGTGATGCTCGTGCAGGGCGAGCGCTTCAAGGAGTACCGCGGCATGGGCTCTCTCGGCGCGATGCGCGCGCGTTCCTTCTCCAAGGACCGCTACTTCCAGGGAGACGTCGAGGACGTGGACAAGCTCGTGCCCGAGGGGATCGAGGGGCGCGTGGCCTACAAGGGGCCGCTCGCGCCGATCACGTACCAGCTTGTCGGGGGCCTGCGCCAGGCGATGGGCTACTGCGGCGCAGCGACCGTGCGCGAGATGCACGACGCGAGGTTCGTGCGCATCACCACTGCAGGACTGCGCGAGTCGCATCCGCACGACGTGACGATCACGAAGGAGGCGCCGAACTATCGGCGTTAGGTGCTCACGGCTGCAAGTACGGTTGTCCACCTGGCCGGCTGCAAACACTGCGCCTGCGGGCGTCCTCAGTCGCCCCGATAGCGGGGTGCTATCGGGGCTCCCTGCGTCCTTCGCAGGCTTGGTTTTCACCGGCCAGACGGGAACGTACTTACGGCCGTGAGCACCGACGCGCAGGTCGTTCATCTCCCTGAGGCGAAGCCCGAGGAGCGTCCCGTCCTCGTTGTCGACCTCGGCGGGCAGTACTCGCAGCTGATCGCGCGCCGCGTGCGCGAGTGCCGCGTCTACTCCGAGCTCGTTCCGCACACGGTGACGCCCGAGCAGGTGCGCGCGCGGAACCCGCACGCGCTCATCCTCAGCGGCGGGCCGGCGTCCGTTTACGCGGACGGAGCGCCGCGCGTGGATCCAGCCATATTCGGGCTCGGCATTCCCACGCTCGGCATCTGCTACGGGATGCAGCTGCTCGCGCTCGACCTCGGCGGCCGCGTCGATCGCACGGGCATCTCCGAGTTCGGCAAGACCGAGTTGCGTGCGAACGAGTCCGAGCTCTTCCACGACCTGCCCGGCAAGCAGACCGTTTGGATGTCACACCGCGACTCCGTCGTCGCCCCTCCGACCGGCGCGCGCGTCGTCGCCGGCTCGCCGTCGACGCCGATCGCCGCCTTCGAGGAGCCCGAGTCGCGCATCTACGGCGTGCAGTTCCACCCCGAAGTCGTGCACACGCCGCACGGCATGGAGCTGCTGAAGAACTTCCTCTACAACGTCGCTGGCGCGCCACCCTGGTGGACGCCCGCGACCGTGATCGAGGAGCAGGTCGACCGGATCCGCGCACAGGTCGGCCATGACCGCGTGCTGTGCGGCCTCAGTGGCGGCGTCGACTCCGCAGTCGCGGCGCTGCTCGTCTACAAGGCGGTCGGCGACCAGCTGACGTGCGTCTTCGTCGACCACGGGCTGCTGCGCCGGAACGAAGCGGAAGAAGTCGTCGAGACGTTCGGCGGGCATTTCCACGTTCCGCTCGTGCACGTTCAAGCGCAGGAGCGGTTCCTCGCGCGCCTTGCGGGTGTCGCCGATCCCGAAGAGAAGCGGAAGATCGTCGGCGAGGAGTTCATCCGCGTCTTCGAGGAGGAGGCGAGGCGCCTCGGCGACGTTCGCTTCCTGGTGCAGGGGACGCTCTACTCCGACGTGATCGAATCGGGAGGGACGGACAACGCCGAATTGATCAAGTCGCACCACAACGTCGGCGGGCTTCCGAAGGACATGCGCATGGAGCTCGTCGAGCCGCTCCGGCTCCTGTTCAAGGACGAGGTGCGGCGTGTCGGCGAGGAACTCGGCCTGCCGGAGCGGATGGTCTGGCGCCAGCCGTTCCCTGGCCCGGGCCTCGCGATCCGGATCATCGGAGACGTTACGGCGGCGCGGCTCGCGACGCTGCGCGAGGCCGACGCGATCGTGCAGGAGGAGGTGCGGCGCGCGGGCCTCTACCGCGAGCTCTGGCAGACGTTCTGCGTCTTGCCTGCGATCCGCTCCGTCGGCGTGCAGGGCGACTCGCGCACCTACGGCTATCCGGTCGTGCTGCGCGCGGTGACGAGCGAGGATGCGATGACCGCGGACTGGGCCCGGCTGCCCTACGACCTGATCGAGACGATCTCGTCGCGCATCGTCAACGAGGTGCCGGAGATCAACCGCGTGGTGCTCGACGTGACGTCGAAGCCGCCGGCGACGATCGAGTGGGAGTGATTCCGGCGTAACATCGAGACCTGTGGACTTCGCGGACCTCCTGAAGCAGCGGCGGATGGTCCGGCACTACGACCCCGAGCCGATCCCGCGCGAGACCCTCGAGCGGATCGTCCGTACGGTGCGTCGCGCGCCGAGCGGCGGGTTCTCCCAGGGACAGCGGCTCGTCGTCGTCACGGAGCCCGGGACGCGCGCGCGGATCGCCGAGCTCCTCGACGAGGCCGGTTGGGTCGCGCAGGGCCGCGAGCCGTGGATGTCCGTGGCCCCCGTACACATCGTCGTTTGTGCGCGCGAGCGGGACTACCACGAGCGTTACAACGAGCCGGACAAGCTCGCCGTCACAGGAGGCGTCGAGATCGAGTGGCCTGCGCCGTTCTGGTTCGTCGACGCCGGCGCCGCGATGATGCTTCTCCTGCTTGCGGCGATCGACGAAGGGCTGGCGGCCGGCGTCTACGGCGTCACGGTCCCCGAGATGCAGCCGTTCAAGGACCTGCTCGGCATCCCCGACGACGTCGCAGTCGTCGCGGGCGTGACGATCGGCAAAGGCAAGCCCGACCCGAACGCGAGCCGCGTGTCGAGCCGCATGACGCAGCGCCGGCGGTCGCTCGACGAGGTCGTCCGCTGGGAACGCTGGTAGAGCGCCTCGCCGCCGCGCGAATCGGCGACACGTTCAACCAGTACCGCGATGACCAACTCGCGCAGCGTCTCGCGCGCTACCTCGACGAGCGCGCCGACGCGCCGATCCTGCTCGTCGGAGAAGCGCCGGGCTACCGCGGCGCGCGCATCTCGGGTATCCCGTTCACGTCGGAGCGACTGCTGACGGGCACCGGACCGGCCGAGGCGACCGCGACGATCGTGCATCGCGTGCTCGAGGAACTCGACATCGAGTACGAGGTGCTCCTCTGGAACGTCGTGCCGACGCATCCGGGCACCGCAAGCTCGAACCGCAGGCCGACCCGTGCGGAGATCGAGGCGGGGATGCCTTTCGCGCGCGAGCTCGCGCGCGGGCGTCGCGTCTTCGCGGTCGGTCGGATCGCGGAGGCGGCGCTCGACGCACCGTACGTCCGGCATCCGTCGAGGGGCGGTGCCGCCGCCTTCCGTGAGACTGTACGTGCGTGCCTGACCTAGACCGGGTCATCCGTCGCAACACGTTCCTGCTGGCCTCGACGCTCGCGGTCAACTCCGCGGTCGTGCAGCTCGTCGCGGCCGTGTCCTCGCTCACGTTCGTGCTCGTCACCGGAGTAAAAGGGCTGCTGGGCCTCGGCCCTGCGATCTTCCTCACGGCTGCCGCGATCACCGGCGCCGTGGCAGGGCGCCTCATGGACCGTTACGGGCGCAAGCCTGTCCTCGTCGTCGGCTTTCTGGTCGGCGGAACGGGTTGCGCGCTGACCGCGCTCGGCACGCACACGACGTCCACCGTCGCCGTCATCGTCGGGTTCACGCTCACGGGGTCGTCGAGTGCGGCGGCGCTGCTCGTCCGCACGGCGGCGGGCGACATGTATCCACCTCTGCGCCGCGCGCGCGGCATCTCGTATGTCCTGTTCGGGTCCGTGTTCGGCGCGATCCTTGGGCCAACGGTGTTCAGCCCGCTCTTCTCCGGGAAGGAGCTGACCGCCGACGATCTCACCGTGCCGTGGCTGGCTGCGGCGGCGATCAGTGTCTTCACTGCGACGATCGTGTCGCTCGTCCGTCCGGACACGAAGAAGATCGCGGAACTCATCGCCCCCGCGGACGAGCCGGTCGCTCCCGTGGTGAAGGCCTCGCTCGGCGAGATCGTCCGCAGGCCGGGAGTCATTCCCGCGATGCTCACGTCGTTCGCAAGCTTCGGGGTCATGGTCTCGGTGATGAACCTCACCGGCTACGTCGTCGTCGAGAAGCACCATCACGCGCAGCACAACGTCTTTCCGATCGTGGGCGCCCACGTGCTCGGGATGTACGCACTAGTCCTGTTCGTCGGCGCGATGGTCGACCGTGTCGGCAGGACGTCCGCCCTGGCTGCAGGCCTGGTCGTGATGGGGCTCTCTGCCCTCGCGCTCGGCTGGTTCGCGAGCGTCGGGGCGACGGCGCTACTCCTGTTCGGGCTCGGCATCGGCTGGAACATCTCGTATGTCGCGGCGGCCGCGCAGCTCGCGGACCTGACTTTGCCGTCGGAGCGCGGGCGTCTCTTCGGCTTCAACGACTTCGCCGCCGCGCTCTTCGGAGCCACGCTCGCGCTGGTCGGCGGCCTGACGCTCGAAACTCTCGGCGTCGGGGCGATGGCGGTCGGCGCCGCGATCCTCGTAACAGCGCCTGCGCCCTGGATTCTCCGCCGCCGCAAGGCCGCGACGGAAGCCCCGGTTTCAGCCTGATTTCGGCTACACTGCGCCCCCGGCGGACAGCCATGTTCGCCTTTTCTTTGCCATGAAGACTTACAACGCCAAGCCGGGAGAAATCACGCGCGACTGGTACGTCGTGGACGCCGAGGGGAAGACCCTGGGCAGGCTCGCGACGACGATCGCCGACACGCTCCGCGGCAAGAACAAGCCGCAGTACACGCCCCACGTCGACACGGGCGACTTCGTGGTCGTCGTGAACGCTGAGCGGATCCACGTGACAGGCAACAAGCTCGATCAGAAGCTCTACCACCGGCATTCCGGCTACCCCGGCGGCCTCCGGTCGCGGCCGCTGCGTGAGCAGCTCGAGCGCCGGCCGACCGAGGTGCTGCGCAAGGCGGTCAAGGGCATGCTCCCGCGCAACCGCCTCGCGCGCACGCAGATCACGAAGTTGAAGATCTACGCCGGCCCCGACCATCCACACGAGGCGCAGGCGCCCAAGTCGCTGCCGCTGGAGGACTGACATGGCTTCGACACAGATCGCGCAGTACCAGGGAACCGGCAAGCGGAAGACGTCGGTCGCGCGCGTGATCCTTCGCCCGGGCGACGGGGCGACGTGGTTCAACGGGCGCACGATCGAGGAGTACTTCCCGCGCGCGGTGCACAGGCAGACGGCGCTCGCGCCGTTGAAGGTGGCCGAGCTCGAGGGGCGCTACGACATACGCGTGCGCGTTCACGGCGGCGGACCGAGCGGCCAGGCCGGCGCGGTGCGGCACGGTGTCGCGCGCGCGCTCGTCGACCTCGATCCCGAGTTGCGCATTCCCTTGAAGCGCGCCGGCTTCCTGACGCGCGACGCACGCATTGTGGAGCGCAAGAAGGCCGGTCTGCACAAAGCGCGCAAAGCGCCCCAGTTCTCCAAGCGGTAGTAGGGCCGTTGAGAATCCCTTCCGCGAAAAATGCGACGCGTAAGCGCGCCGTATTTTTCGCGGTTAGTTAGCCTCGCGCCGCATGGCGCGTCGCTATTTCGGCACGGACGGTGTCCGCGGGATCGTCGGCGAGAGTCTGACGCCCGAGCTCGTCGAGAAACTGGGCAAGGCGGTCGCGCTGTGGTCCGGACGCGGCCGCGTGTTCGTCGGGCGGGATACGCGCGGGTCGGGGATCGAACTCGAGGAGGCGCTCGCGACCGGCATCGCGTCTGCAGGCGGCTCCGCCGTGCTGGCGGGCGTGTTGCCGACGCCGGCGGTCGCGCTTCTCTCGCTCGACGTGGGCGCTGTGATCACGGCGTCGCACAATCCGCCGGAGTACAACGGCGTGAAGTTCTTCGATCGCGACGGTCAGAAGCTGACCGACGCGAGCGAGGAACAGATCGAAGCCCTGCTCGACGCGGATCCACCCGGTGGTGGCGAGATCAACCGCATCGATGTCGCGAACGACAGCTACCTCGAGCACATCGTCGAGCGCTTCGGCTCCGACCTGACGGGGATGAAGATCGGCGTCGATTGCGCCAACGGGGCGTACAGTGACATCGCGCCACGCGCGTTCGAGCAGCTCGGGGCCGAGGTAACGGTGATCGGTGTCGAGCCCGACGGCACGAACATCAACCAGGGCTGTGGCGCGACGGATCTGCGCGCGTTGCAGCACACCGTCACAAGCAACTCGCTCGACCTCGGTATCGCGTTCGACGGCGACGGCGACAGGATGCTCGCCGTCGACGAGAACGGCGCAGTCGTCGACGGTGATCACATCGTCGCGATCCTGGCGCTCCACCTCGGCGTTGAGCTCGTGGCGGTGACCGTGATGTCGAACCTCGGCCTGCTCCGTCTGCTCGATGAACGCGGCATCCGTGTCGTCACGACACCCGTCGGCGACCGCTACGTGCTCGAGGCGCTCCGCGAACACGACGGTGTCCTTGGCGGAGAGCAGTCGGGGCACATCATCTACCTACGAGATCACGTCACAGGTGATGGGCTCGCGGCGGCGCTTCTTCTGTGTGACGCGATCCGCGGCCGGACGCTCAGCGAGGCCGCCGCAGTGATGCCGACGTTCCCGCAGGTGAAGGGAAACCTCCCTCTCGCGGGAACGTTGCCACAAGGCTTGCTCGATGAGGTCGAGCGCATCAACGCGGAGCTCGACGGCGCCGCGCGTGTACTCGTGCGTGCATCGGGTACGGAGCCGGTTGTGCGGCTTCTCGCCGAGGCACAAACCGAGGAAGAGGCCAGACGGCTCTCTGATAAGATTGCAAGCCTCGTACGACGAGAGCTCGGCTGAGGCTTCCAACGGCGGAAGCCCGGTAGCGCCGGGCTCTACGCGTTTTTAAGGGGAATTGCCCTCTGCGGGTAATTAAAGGGAGTTGCCATGTGCGGGATCATCGGATACGTCGGAACCAGAACAGCGAAGGCACTGCTCCTCCAGGGGCTCGAGCGGCTCGAGTACCGCGGTTACGACTCGGCCGGGATCGCCCTGCGCGAGGACGACGCGCTCGATTACGTTCGCGCCGTCGGCAACCTCCAGGAGCTCAAGCGGACGGCCGGCGACAACGGCTCGCTCTCGACGCACGGCCTCGGCCACACACGTTGGGCCACGCACGGCGCGGTCACCGAATTCAACGCGCATCCGCTCACGGGCTGTGAAGACGGTCGGTTGGCGATCGTCCTCAACGGAATCGTCGAGAACTACCGCGAGCTCAAGGAGTCGCTCGTCGCCGAGGGCCACACGTTCAGCTCGCAGACCGACGCCGAGGTCGTCACGCACCTCGTCGAACGTCATTATGACGGTGATCTCGTCGACGCTGTGCGCAAGGCCTACGCCGAGCTCGAAGGCCATTTCTCGTTCGTGGTGATCCACCACGACCATCCCGACCTGCTCGTCGGCGCGCGCTACCAGACGCCGCTCGTCGTCGGCGTCGGCGACGGGGAGATGTTCCTCGCGTCCTCGATCGCCGCCTTCCTCGCGGAGACACGCCTCGTGCAGCTGATCGACGACGGCGACGTCGTGGCGATCACGCCTGAGGGAGCCGAGTTCCACCGCGACGGTGAGATCGTGGCGCCCGACGTGATCGAGGTCGACTGGGACGACGAGTCGGCCGAGAAGGGCGGCTATGAGACGTTCATGCTGAAGGAGATCTACGAGCAGGCCGAGTCGGTCCGCGAGACGATCGGAGACCGCGCACGGCACAGCAGGCTGCTCCTCGAGGGAATCGGCCTCACCGACCTCGAGATTCAGAACCTGCGCCGCATCGTGATCGTCGCGTGTGGCACCGCTTACCACGCCGGTGTTGTCGGGCGCTACATCATCGAGGAGTGGGCGCGCCTCCCCGTGGAGCCGGACATCGCGAGCGAGTGGATCTACCGCAACCCGGTCCTCTCGAAGGACACGCTCGTGATCGGCATCTCACAGTCGGGTGAGACGCGCGACACTGTGAACGCGATCAAGCTCGCCAAGGAGAAGGGCGCGAGGACGCTCGCGATCACGAACCTGATGGGCACGCAGATCACGCGCGAGGCCGATGCGGTGCTGTACACGCGCTGCGGCCTCGAGGTCGGAGTGGCGGCGTCGAAGACGTTCACCGCGCAGGTCGCGTTGCTGTCGCTGCTTGCGCTGCGCCTTGCGCAGGTTCGCAAGACGCTGCCCGATGATGAGATGGAGTTCATCGTCGATCACCTGAACGAGCTCCCGAACAGGATCCGCGAGTTTCTCGACGGCGACCATCCGATCGAGGAGATCGCGCAGCGCTTCTACGACAAGCCGTTCTTCCTCTACCTCGGCCGACACATCGGTCTTCCGGTCGCTCTCGAGGGAGCCCTGAAGCTCAAGGAGATCTCGTACATCCCGACCGAGGCGTACTCGGCCGGCGAGATGAAGCACGGGCCGATCGCGCTGCTCGAGGAAGGCACACCGGTGGTCGTCGTGGCCACGAACATCCATGTCTACGACAAGATCGTCTCGAACATCCAGGAAACGCGGGCCCGCGGTGCGCATGTGATTGCGATCGCGACCGACGGCAACGAGGACATCCAGCACCACGCGAACGACGTCATCTACGTCCCGCGCACGGCGAACTTCCTCCAGGCGATCCTCGCCGTGATCCCGCTGCAGTTGCTCGCTTACCGGATCGCGCGCCTGCGCGGCCTGAACGTCGACCAGCCGCGCAACTTGGCGAAGACTGTTACGGTCGAATAGCGCTAGCCGATGCGCCGCAGCGCCGAGTCTGCGTCAGGTCACGCGACGGAGCGCTGCCCTGAGCTGGGACCGTGATGCGGGTCCCTCGATCCGCTGTACGAGCACGTGTCTGCGGTCGAAGACGAGCGTCGTCGGCGTCCCCCGTGACCACGCGCCGGCGAGGATCCCTCGCGGATCCCAGATCGACGAGTAGTCCGTGTCGAAGCGCTTGTAGAACGCGCGTGCGCCTGCCTTCGAATCGATCGTGTCGATGCCGAGGAATGCGACCTGCCGGGAGTGCGCCCGCGCGAAGCTCGCGAGCGTCGACGCCTCCTCGTTGCAGCCGGTGCACCACGAGCCCCAGACGTTCACGAAGACGGGCTTGCCGCGGAACTGCGCCAGCGCCAGGCGCTTCCCTGTCAAGACGTCGCGGCCCGCGATCGGCGGCTTCGATGTGGCGGCGGAAGCGGCAGTCGAAAGTGCTGCGAACACGAACGCGAGCACGATGATTCTGCCCGACCGAGTGCGCGCGATCACCCGGTAAGACTAGTCTCGCCCGGTGTTCGTCGTCGACGGTCTCTTGAACGCTTTCCGCATGGCGTGGGAGGTGTGGTGGGCGCTCGTGCTCGGCTTCACGCTGTCGGGAATCGTGCAGGCGTGGGTGCCAAAGGCGAGGCTGCAGCGCGCGCTAGGCGGTGTCGGCGTACGCGAAGTAGGGCTCGCGACGGCACTCGGCGCGGCCTCGTCCTCGTGCAGCTACGCGGCGATCGCCATCGCCAAGTCGCTCTTCACGAGGGGCGCGAGCTTCGCAGCGGCGATGTCTTTCCAGTTCGCGTCGACGAATCTCGTGTTCGAGCTCGGGATCGTGATGTGGCTCTTCCTCGGTTGGGAGTTCACGCTGGCCGAGTTCATCGGTGGCTTCGTGCTCATCGCGCTCATGTGGCTCGGGCTGCGGCTGTTCGTGTCGCGGCGGCTCGAGGAGCAGGCACGCGCGCACGCGATCGCCGCGGAGACGGGCCACGCGCATCCGTCTGCCGAATCGGGGCCGAAGCTCTTCTCGCTCGACGCGTGGACTGCGGTCGCGCGCAACTTTCGCAGCGACTGGGAGATGCTCTGGAAGGAGATCCTCGCGGGATTCGTCATCGCCGGCTTCGTGGCGTTGCTGCCCAAGGGATTCTTCAACGCGCTCTTCATCACCGAGACCGGGGGAACCCTGCGTCTGCTCGAGAACGCCATCGTCGGCCCGATCGTCGCTGCGCTCACGTTCGTCTGCTCGGTCGGGAACATTCCGCTGGCCGCCGTGCTCTGGGCCGGTGGCATCTCGTTCTCCGGCGTGCTCGCGTTCGTCTACGCGGATCTGATCGTCATCCCGATCATCCTTGCCTATCGCAAGTACTACGGTGGCAAGGTCACCGCGCTGCTCGTCGGAATCATGTTCGGGACCATGGTCGCGGCGGCGCTAATTGTGGACGGGATCTTCAGCGCGTTCGGCCTCGTTCCGACGCACCGTCCGTCGATCGAGTCGATCTCCGAGCGCGAGATCACGTGGAACTACACGACCGTACTCAACATCCTGTTCACCTTCGTCGCCGCTGCGCTCGTCGCCCTGACCCTGCGCCCGTCGGCTCGGGCGCAGGCTCACGCGCACGCCGGCCACCACGGTCACCACCACTAGACTCCTGTTGTGGACGAATACGCAACCCTCGACGTGGTGAGGACGGAGGCCGAAGCGGAGTTGATCCGCTCGGTGTTGGAAAGCGCAGGGATCACAAGCATCAACCGTCCCACGAACCAGGCCGCCGGCGCATTTGACGGTGCGACCTTCGGCGTCGGGCCGCGCGAGATCCTCGTGAGCGCCGGCGACCTCGAGGCGGCTCGCGCGGTACTCGCCGACCAGCGGAGCGGCACCTAGCGCACCGAGATCTACGTGAGCGCTTCGTGAACGCGCGCGACGCCGGCCTGCAATTCGCGCTTGCGGCCCCGAGGCAGCGGCACGACGTGCTCGACTTCGATCTGCCCCTTCGCCCTCCGCCAGAAGCCGGTCACGACCCCGTCGACGACGAGCGGTGACATGCCGGTCACGCTCTCGAACCGCCCCTTCGGATCCAGCTTGATGTGCACCTCGACGGGGTCGGGGAGGATCGGCTCACGCGGGCGGAAGCCGATGACGTACGCGTCGTATTGCGGGAGCAGGCGGATCGTCCTCGCCTCACGATCGAAGCCCCCGAGGTCGTCTTTGAGGAGCCAGGTGCGCGTGCCCTCGACGCGAACCTGTTCGAGTTCCGCGGCCAACTCGTCGAACAGCGCCCGCGCCGCGTCGCCGCCGACGCCCGACCAGCGCTGGAAGTCGGCGGGTTTTGCCGGCCCGTACGCGCGCAGGTAACGCCGTAGCACCTCGCGGCGCGCGTCGGCGGGATCGATCTCGGCCCGGCCGCCGATCCACTGATCCGCGCGGACGAACGTGACATTCGCGCCCCGCGGCTCGCCGAAGCAGAGCCGTCCCTGGAAGGCCAGCGGTCCGAGAAGCTCGCCCCAGCCGGAGCGCAACCGCTCTTCGCCCGCAGCGTCTGCGAGTTCTGCGCGGGTCAGGCATCGCCCGTTGAGCGCGTCGGCGATCGCGTCGAACAGCGCGAGGGCTCGTCTCGGCGTCAGGTCGTGCTTGGCGAGCCACTCGCGCGCTTCCCAGAACGGCTTCGGTCCGCGCGCCGCCGCCGCCCAGAACCCGAGCTCGTCGGCCGGGACGAGATGCAGCGTGCCGCGGAGGCTCCACGTCTTGACGAGGCTGCGGCGGTGGTACAGCTCATGGCGGACGTCTGCGACCGTGATGCCATGGACGCGCAGGCAGAGGCCGATCTCCGCAGCGGACAGCACCTGCGCCTGGATGAGGCCGACGTCGCGCACGACGTCCACGACGCGCGTGCGTGGCGCCGGGTCGAGCAGGTGGCTGCGGGCCAGCCGGCGCGCGATCACCTGCCGCCATGTCAGATCGCTCACTCGTCCGTGCCCGCGCGCAAGCGCTTGACGCGCGAGCGGCGGCGCTTTTCCTCGAGTCGGCGCTCGACCGAGGCCTGTGACGGCTTCGTCGGCCTGCGCTTGCGCGGCACGCGCAGCGCCTCGCGCAGCTGGCCGACCAGCCGCTCGAGTGCGAGCTCGCGGTTTCGTGCCTGGCTGCGCTCGTCCTGCGCAACCGCACGCAGCACCGGGCCGGCACGCGCGACGACGCGCCGCTTCTGCACGTCGCTCAACGCGGCGGAGCGCTCGACGTCGAGAACCGCCTCGACCCGCGTCTCCGTTTTCTGCGCATGCTGGCCGCCGGGCCCGCTCGAGCGTGAGGTGCGGAAGTCGACCTCGGAGAGCGGAAGCTCGACCGTCCGCGTGACGCGAATAGACTCGCCAGCCATGCCGTCCATTCTGCTCGACGCATGAAGGTGGGCGTTGACGCGATCGAGATCTCGCGCATCCGGCGCGCGCTCGAGCGCTATCCGTCGTTCCGCGAGCGTTGCTTCACCGAGGCCGAACGGGAGTACTGCGACTCACGCAAGAACCCCGCGCAGTCCTACGCGGGCCGTTTCGCCGGCAAGGAGGCGGTCGGAAAGGCGCTCGGGCTCGGCGTGGCGCGCGCGTTCGCGTGGCGCGACATCGAGATCGTCGGGCGTCCCAAGCCGAGCGTGAGACTCAGCGGCCGGGCGCTCGCGTGGGCGGAGAGGGTTCCCGCCGGCGCGATCGATCTCTCGATGACGCACAACCGCGACCTGGCGGTGGCGGTCGCGATCGTCGACGGAGCGTGATGCTCGCGCCGCTCTACACATCCGAGGAGATGAAGGCCGCGGAAGCCGGTCACGACGTGTCGACGCTCATGGAGAGCGCCGGGCAGGCCGTCGCCGAGGCGGCGATGCGCCGATTTCCGCGCGCGCGAACGTTTGCGCTGTACGCGGGCAAGGGCGCGAACGGCGGCGACGGGAAGATCGCCGCGCGCATCCTCGAGGAGCGCGGCTGGAAACAGGTCGGCGAGGGCGCGGACGTCGTGATCGACGCCCTGCTCGGGACGGGCATCCGCGGCGCGCCGCGCGCCGACGTCGCCGCCGAGATCCAGAAGATCAACGATTCGGGCACCCCGGTGCTCGCCGTCGACATTCCCTCGGGCGTCGACGCATCGACTGGCGAGGTCGAGGGTGCGGCCGTGCGCGCGACGATCACCGTGACGATGCACGGCCACAAGGTCGGGCTCGCGGTCGGGCCCGGCTGCTTCCGCTCCGGTGATGTCGTGACCGCGGACATTGGGCTCGAGCATGGTGAGACGCGACACCGCCTGGTGACCCACGACATCCTGCGACTCGTCCCGCGCAAAGGCGGCGAGGACAACAAGTACACGGCGGGATCTGTGCTCGTCGTCGGCGGTGCGCGAGGCACGACCGGCGCTGCGGCGCTCGCCGCTCGGGCCGCGTTCCGCGCCGACGCCGGCTACGTGGCGATCGCGGCGCCCGCGGACGCGCTGCCGACGATCGAGACGCTCGTGGTCGAGGCCGTCAAACGCCCACTCGAATCCGCGGTCGAGGCGGCGCAGCGCGCCTCGGCGCTTGCGCTAGGGCCCGGGCTCGGTCGCGACCAGCAACGGCTCGTGCGGCGCCTGCTCCAGGAGACGGAGCTTCCCGCCGTCGTGGATGCGGACGCCCTCTACGAGTTGAAGCCGTTCGACCGCGCTGCACCAACCGTACTGACCCCGCACAGCGGCGAGCTCGCGCGCCTCCTTGGAGAGGAATCGAAATGGGTGGACGCGCACCGCCTCGAAGCGCTCGCGCGAGCAGTCGACCGCTTCCAGTGCATCGTGCTGCTCAAGGGTGCGGACACTCTCATCGGCGCGCCGGGCGAGGGCGTCTGGGTGGTAGGCGACAACGTGCCTTCGCTCGCCACGGCCGGGACCGGCGACGTGCTGACGGGAATCATCGCGGCGTTTCTCGCGAAGCGCATGGACGCACGCGAGGCCGTCGCGGCGGCGGCAGTCGCGCACCGCCTCGCGGCCGCGCGCGGTCCGCGACGTGGGCTCGTCGCCGGCGACGTGATCGACGCTCTGCCCGGATGCATCGATCAGAGCTGACGATCGATCTTGCGGCGGTGCGCCGGAACGTGCGCACATTGCTGCGCGCGCTTGAGGGTGCCGCGCTGTGGGCCGTCGTCAAGGCAGACGGGTACGGCCATGGTGCGGTCGACGTGTCGAGAGCATCGCTCGACGCGGGCGCCGATGCACTCTGCGTCGCCACCGTCACAGAGGCGCTCGAGTTGCGCCGCGAGTTCCCCTCGACCCGGATCCTCTGCTTGGGCCCGCTCCAGCCGAGCGAGGTCGCGGCCGCGAGGGATGCAAACGTCGAGGTCGCAGTCGGCGACGGCGAAATTCCGGAGGGCCTGCGCGTCCATCTCAAGCTCGACACGGGAATGGGCCGCTACGGGCTCGCCGAGCTTCGGGCGCCGACGCGAGACGTCGTCGGGCTGATGAGCCACCTGGCGACCGCGGAGACCGACGCCTCGTTCGCGCGGGAGCAGACGGCGCGTTTCGCGGAGCTCGTGCAGCCCTACCGTGGCACGCTCGAGTGTCACATCGCCAACAGCGCCGCCGCGCTGCGCCTGCCGGAAGCCCGGTTCGACGCCGCACGCTGCGGGATCGCGGTCTACGGTCTGTCTCCATTCATGTCTGATCCCGCCGACGACGATCTCGAGCCCGTGCTTGGGTGGCAGAGCTACCTCGCGCAGGTCAAGCTCCTGCAGGCGGGCGAGAGCACCGGCTACGGGCGCCGCTTCGTCGCCGAGCGACCAACGTGGATCGGCCTCGTTCCTGTCGGCTACGCGGACGGCTTCCGGCGCGACCTGACCGGAACCGAGGTGCGCGTCGACGGCGAGCTCCGCAGGGTGGTCGGCGCAATCTCGATGGATTCCTTCGCCGTCGAGCTCGACCGTGAGCTGCCCGCCGGCACCCCGGTGATCCTGATCGGCGACGGTGTGCGCGCGGAGGCACACGGGAAGGTCGCGGGCACGATCAACTACGAGCTCGTCACCGGCATCAACTCCGACCCACGACGGGCGCAGCGACAGGTGGTCGGCGCATGAGCCACGACGACGCCGTGCGCGCCCGCTTCGGCGCCACCGCCGAGCATGTCGCCGCACATGCGCGCGAGCAGATCCAGGAGGTCAGGGACAAGCTCGGCCCGTTCCTCGCCCCTTTGCGCGGCGACGAGCGCGTGCTCGACTCCGGCACGGGCGCGGGCACGCTTGCGCTTGCGCTGGCGCCGCTCGTCGGCGAGGTCGTCGGCGTCGACGTCGTTCCGGAGCTCCTCGAAGCCGCGCGACGCGACGCCCCAGCGAACGCAACGTTCGTCGAGGGTGACGCGACCGCATTGCCGTTCGAGAGCTTCACGTTCGACATCGCATGCTCGCGGCGGACACTTCATCACGTCAACCGGCCGGAGCTCGCCTTCTCGGAACTCGTGCGCGTAGCACGCCCAGGCGGGCGCGTGTTCGTCGACGACCAGATCGCGCCGCTCGATCCGCTCGCCGCGTTCGAGCTCGACCGGTTCGAGCGACGGCGCGATCCGTCGCATTACCGCACGCTGTCCGACGGCGACTTTCGCGACCTCTTCGCGATGAACGATCTCGTTCTCGTCCGGAGCAAGCGCTTCACGCACAAGCGTCCGCTCGACTTCTACCTCGGGCTCGCCGGCTGCACCGGCGATGCAGCCGAGCGCGTCAAGGATGTCTCCCCGGGCGACCGCGAGCACTACGTCGCCGAGTCCTCCTGGTACCTCTGCGCGAAGCGGTAACACCGGGCTGTGAAGTGAGCGAGCCCCTGCCCTTGTTTCGCAAGATCGACTGCATTCGCCTCCCGGTGGACAACCTTGACGAGGCGATCGCGTACTACCGGCGGCTTGGCCACGAGGTCATCTGGCGTCGGCCCACGCAGGCCGGGCTTCGGCTGCCCGACACCGATGCGGAACTCGTCGTTCAGACCGAGAATCCGGATCCGGAGATCGACCTTCTGGTCGGTGACGCCGACGCCGCGGCCGGCGTCTTTAGCAACGCAGGCGGCCGCGTGGTTCTGCAGCCGTTCGACATCGAAATCGGTCGGTGCGTCGTCGTCGAAGATCCGTGGGGCAACCGTCTCGTTCTTCTCGATTCACGCAGTGGGCCGTTGACGTAATCGCCGCGTGCCGCCTGTGGGCTAGCCGTACTTGCTGCCTCGACGCGCGACGAGGCGCGCGACGAGGTTCGGCGCGAGCGCCTGCATTGCACCGGGAGCGCGATAGAAGCGCGGAAGCATCGTCTCGCGAGGGCCGTTCCCGATCAGGCCGGCAATGTGCCGGGCGATGCCTTCCGGTTCGAGCACCGAGCGGCGGAAGAACGGGCTCCGCAGCACCGCGCGCTGCGGAAAGCCCTCGGTTTCGACGGGGCCGGGGTTGACCGTCTGCACGCTGATGCCGCGCCGGCGGAGCGATGCCGACATGGCGCGCGAGAACGCGAGCTGCGCGTGCTTCGATGCCGAGTACGGGCCGCTCGGCGGAAAGGCGACTGTGCCCGCGACCGAGACGACGTTGACGACGTCCGAAGGCCGCGCCGCCTCGAGCGCAGGCAGAAAGGCGCGGAGGCACCAGACGCCGCCGAGGTAGTTCGTGCGGATCACCTGCTCGATCCGTTCGGGATCGCCGTCGAGGAAGCCGGCGCGTGCGGAAAATCCGGCGTTGTTGACGAGGAGCTTCACCTGAGGGTGACGGTCGAGCACGTGCGCCGCCGTCGTCTCAACCGCCGCGCGGTCCGAGACATCGCAGACCTCGTACTCACCGTTCACCTCCTCGGCGAGCGAGCGCAACCGCTCTTCTCGCCGTGCCAGCAGCACGCAGAACCAGCCGCGCTGCGCGAGCTCCCGCGCGAGCGCGGCGCCGATCCCGCTCGATGCGCCCGTGATTACAGCTACTTGCACACGCGCACGATACGACGCGCCGTCGCCGTGCGTCCGCGTGCATCGCGCACCGTGGCGCGCAACACGTGCTTGCCCTTGCTTGCCTTCGTGACCTTCCAGTCCGTGAACGAGAGGCCTGCAGAGTCGGGCTTTCGCGATCCGATCTTCTTCGTGCCGTCGCGGAAGGCGGTCGACGTGAGCTTCTTCGTCGAGCTTGCGACGATGGCGAGCCGCGTGGTCGTGCGCAGGCAGGCGTTCTGCTTCGGCACGAGCCACGTGACCGTCGGCTTGTTGACCACGGTGACCTTGACCGGCTTGAAGTTCGTGTTCGGGAGCACGTTCGCCCCGACGGTGTTCACGTTCTTCGTCTCCTGGTTGTCGGAGGCGATCACCATCGCCGCCTTCTTCTTCTTGGCCGCCGTGATCTTCGGGGCATTCGGCGGGATGACGAAGAGAACGAGGCCGGTGGTCGGGTCGTATGCCGACGCGCCGAGCAGAACGTTGTTGTTGTAGTTGAACACGAGCGAGAGCGGGTCGAGCCCCGACTGCGAGTCCTTCGCGATCGCAACGACCGTCGGCCTTCCTGCGGCTATGCGCGTCGTGACGAGCTTGACCGAGGGCGGTCTGAGATCGTCCACCCAAGCACGCAGCACGTACCGGCCCGGCAGCGACTGGTTGGTGAACGCGTTGCTGCCCGAGTCGACGGCGATGTAGTAGCGCTTCGCAAGCGGGTAGGAGGCACCCGCCGACTCGATGTCCGCGCGGTAGTCGAACATCAAGCCGTTGACGTTGACGGGCAGGCCGGCGTAGCCCTGCACGTCGTTCTCGTCCTTCGAGCCCAGAACGAACGGGTCGATCTCCGAGTTCGCCGACTGGGCGAGCACAGAAACGCCGAAGTTGACGACCGGGACCCCGAGTTGAATCGTGTAGAGCTTTTCAGCGCCGGGCTGTGCGTACGGCGACCCGCTGTACGTCGGCGGTGGGCCAAACGGCCACGTCGGGAAGCGGTACAGCGACACGGCGTTCGGTCCGGTGATCGTGTCGCCGGACTGCTCCAGGCGCAACTCGGTCGCCGCCACATTCGCGAGCGCGGGCTTCGAGACTTCGAAGTAGTACGGGATGCGCCGTGTGACGGCGCCCTTCGTCAACACGATGAAGCCCATGTTGTCGCCGGGAGTCGCGTTGGCTGCGACGTGTGCCGACACCGGCAGGTCGACCGTGCCGCCTGGCGCGAGCACGGCGAGCGGAGGCATGGAGATCGTCGTGCCGCTCGTCGCGCTCTGTGCCTGCAGCGTCACCGACCAGGCGCCTGCGCCGCCGCCCGCGTCCCTGATCTCCAATAGCGCGCCGCGCGACACGGCGCCACCGGTGATGTCGAGCTCTCCGAGCGAGATCGACGCGGGGTCGGTGAACACCTGCGGGCTGTCCGCGCGCGCGACGTTGATCAGACCGCTGCCCTCCAGGGTGACCGCGGCCTCCTTCGTGCGCTCGGTGTTGCCCCAGGCGGGCCCGGCCGTCGACATCAGTGCCGACTTGACCTGCTCGGCCGACCACGTCGGGTGCCGCTGGACGAGCAGCGCGGCGGCGCCGGCGACGTGCGGTGTCGCCATGCTCGTCCCGTCGAACACGGCGAACGGCGAGCCGGCGAACTCGCTCAGCGTGGAGGAAAGGATCTGGCCGCCGGGTGCGGCGAGGTCGGGCTTCAGCAGATGGCCGAACGCCGTCGGACCCGCCGAGGAAAAGCTCGTGATGATGCCGCTACGCCCGGTCGCGATGTCCTCGTACGTCCGCCCGATGCGAATCTGGATGCGACCCGTCGCGCTCATCGCGTTCCGGAGCGCCGCTCCGTCCACGTCGGCGACCATGCCGCTGGGAATCGGCAGCTGGATCGGGAGCGGGTTCGCTTCGCCGAAGCGGTTGTCGACGAGGATGATCCCGGTCGCGCCCGCCTGCTGAGCCCGCCCGGCCTTCGACGCAAACGAGCACGAGCCGCGAGACACGAGCGCGATGAGGCCGTTCAGCGAGTTCGCGGGCAGCGGATTGTCCGAGCCGTTCGGGTCGGCACCGCCGGCGCAGAGCTGACGGTCGACCAGCTGGCCGTTGCGCCCGGTGATCTTGCCGACGTCGACGAGCTGCTGGTTCGAGTTCGCCCACGTGTCGGGCGTCTCGCCTCTCGTCTGGACCGGCAGGTGCAGGATCTCCTTGTTGGTCGAGTCGAATGCGACGAGCGCGGGCGCGAAGACCTGCGAGTTCGAGACGGCGGCGACCGAGATCGCGTCAGGCGCTGTGCCCGGGGAGCCGGCGGAGCCGAAGCCGAAGTCGTCGCGGTCGTTCCCCGCTGCGATGACCGGAACGACCCCAGCCGCTGCGACGTTGTTCGTCGCCGCGATCAGGACGTCGTTGAGCGGCTCGGCTGCGGGACCACCACCGGAGAAGTTGATGACGTCCATGCCGTCCTTGACCGTCTGCTCGAAAGCCTCGGCGATCTCCGGCGACTCGGCGATGTGACCGATGGGCGTCGGAAGGCTGAAGACGCGGTAGTTGCCGATGAAGGCCTTCGGCGCGATGCCGGTGAGCCCGCAGGTGGGCGGATGGTCGTTCCCGACCGGTGCGCAGGTGCCCGCGTCGCCGGCGGCGATGCCTGCGACGTGCGTGCCGTGGAACGACGCCTTGCGGTCGAGCGCGAGCTTCGCCGGCGCGTCCGACCCCGGGCCGGGGTACGCGCGCGCGACGATGATCTTTCCGTTCGTGAACTGTGTCTGGCCCATCGGAAAGCCCGTGGGCGCCGTGAAGCCGGCACCGCTCAGGAACGGGTTCGTGTTGTCGACGCCGTCGTCGACGATGCCGATCTTCACGCCCTCGCCGTTCGCACCGGTCGCGTTGTGGAAGACGTCGGCGCCGATCACGGTCGGGCTTCGGTTGAGAGCCAGCTGATACGTGAAGCTCGGCCAGACGCGACCCGCGAAGCTCTGACGCGAGAGCTTCGCCAGCTGGCGGGCCGGGATCGACACGGCGAATCCGTTGAGCACCACCTGGTAGCGCCACGACACGCGCGCGTCGGGCAGCGCCCTGTGCAGCTGCGCGATCGCGACGGCCTGCTCGTTCTTGATCTGGCGCAGGTACTCCTTCGAGGCAGTGGAACGGACGTTCAGCCGGTGCGCCGATCCGGCGGCGTAAAGTCCGCGGCCGTAGGCCTGCGCGAGGGGCGGCAGCTTCAGAGAGACGATGACGCGTACACGGCTGCTGCCGTGGCCCTTCGGAATCGTCACCGTGCCGTGGCGCACGAGCGGCACGCTGCGCTCGCCGAAATCGCGATGGATCGGCCTGAACGCACCTGAGGCTGCCGGAACGACTGTCAGCGCCGCAAGCGCAGCAAAGAGAAGAAGGCGGCGCAAGAACGCCCAATGTAGCCGAAAATCCATAAAGTCCTCACGTGAATTTCGAGGGGAAGACGGGGCTCGTTCTCGGGGTCGCGAACAAGCGCTCGATCGCGTGGGCGATCGCGCGACGGCTCGCAGACGGCGGCGCGCGGCTTGCGTTCACGTACCAGGGGGAGCGGATCGAAGAGAACGTCCGCGAGCTAGCGGCTCAGGTCGAGAGCCCGCTCGTGACCGCGTGCGACGTCCGCTCCGACGAGGACATCGCCCGCGTCTTCAGTCGAGGTCGGCGAGGCGTTCGACGGAGGGCTCGACTTGCTCGTGCATTCGGTTGCGTTCGCGGCGGCCGAGGACCTCGAGGGCCGGTTCACCGACACGCCGCGCGATCGTTTCTGGCTCGCGCTCGACGTGAGCGCGTACTCGCTCGTCGCGTGCGCGCGCGCCGCCGAGCCGTTGTTCGAGGCGCGCGGCGGCGGAGCGATCGTGACGATGACGTACCTCGGCGGAGAGCGAGCGGTGCCGCACTACAACGTCATGGGCGTCGCCAAGTCCGCGCTCGACTCGTCGGTGAAGTACCTCGCGTGGGATCTCGGGCAGAAGAACGTCCGCGTGAACGCGATCTCCGCCGGGCCGGTGCGCACGCTCGCGGCGCGCTCGATCGCCGGCTTCCCGACGATGGAGGCGATCGTCGAAGAGCGTGCGCCGCTACGCCGTCACGTCGACGCCGACGACGTCGGCGCCGCTGCTGCTTATCTCCTCAGCGACGAAGCTCGCAACGTCACGGCGACGACGCTGTACGTCGACAGCGGCTACCACGCGATGGGTATGTAGA
>CAWFIT010000017.1:0-211944 GCA_963815965.1 uncultured Actinomycetes bacterium
CCCCCGGCGCGAGAAGACGCCGAGTAGCAGGGGTGTCTGACCCAGGTGCGCCCACCATCGAAAACCCTGCGACGGATGACGGCGGGCGCACACGTCGCCGGGCGGTGGCGCGCCACCTCGTATTGCGTGCAGACAAGCGGCAGAAGCCTCGTTCAGCACGACACCGGCCCGGCGGCCCGCCGACGATCGGCCCTTGTTAGGCGCGGCTGGGTAGCACCACGCCGCGCGAGCTGAATCGATCGCCCGTGGCGGGGCCGTACCCCGCTGATCCTTCACGAGAACGCGGGTCCCTCGTCGTTGAGTAGTTGCCCGATCACCGCGTCCGCGAGCGGCAGCGAGGCGGTGAGCCCGGGCGATTCGATGCCGAAGAGGTGCACCAAGCCCGGTACACCGTGCTCCCGCGAGCCTTGCACGAGGAAGTCCGCCGCGGGTGCGCCCCTCCCCGAGATCTTGGGGCGGATGCCCGCGTAGTCCGGCCCCAACGCCCCATCCGGGAGTCCGGGCCAGTAGCGCCGGATCGCCGCCGTAGAAGCGCTCGGCGCGCCGCGGATCCACCGTGTAGTCGATCCTGTCTATCCATTCCACGTCCGGGCCGAAGCGCGCCCGCCCGCCGAGGTCGAGCGTCACGTGCACGCCGAGGCCTCCGGGCTCGGGTACCGGGTAGACGAGGCGCGAGAACGGCGAGCCCCCCGCGAGCGTGTAGTAGTTGCCTTTGGCGTAGAGCTCGGGCGGCGCGAGCTCGGCGGGGTAGCCCTTGATGCGGCGCGCGAGGCTCGGCGCCCGCAGACCTGCGCTGTTCACCACCTGCGTGGCAAGGATCGGCTCGGCGCCCGCGACGTGCAGCTCGATGCCGTCGGCGCGCACCACCCCCTTCGTGAGCGGGCTCTTCAACGCGAGCATTGCACCGGCGCGTTCCGCATCGCCCAGGTAGGCGAGCATCAGCGCGTGGCTGTCGATGATCCCCGTCGAGGGCGAGTGCAGTGCCGCCACGCAATGCAACTCCGGTTCCATCGCCAGAGCTTCCGCTGGGCTCACGGGCACGACATCGGTGACGCCGTTGGCGTGCGCTTTCCGTCGGATGCCCTCCAGCCCCTCCAATTGCGCGGCGTCGGTGGCGACGATCAGCTTGCCGCAGCGCCGGTGCGGCACCCCGCGCTCGTCGCAGTAGACGTATAGGCGCTGCCGACCCTCCACGCAGGTGCGCGCCTTGAGCGAATCCCGCGGGTAGTAGATCCCGGCGTGGATGACCTCCGAATTGCGCGAACTCGTATGCTTGCCGATCGCGTCCTCGGCCTCGAGGATCACGACCTCGCGTCCGGCCGTCGCCAAGGCGCGCGCCACTGCGAGGCCCACCACGCCGGCGCCGATCACGACTGCGTCAACGCGATCCATGAAGGAAGTTTCGCTCGACGAGGAAAGCGCCGTCCAGGCATCCTGCGGACGGTGCCCGACGTCACTGTCACGCTCCTCGGTGGCTTTTCTGCCTTCGTTGACGGCGAGCCTGTGCCCGAAACGGCATGGCGGTTGAAGAAGGCGCGCGAGCTCGTGAAGCTGCTCGCGCTCGCGCCCGATCACCGGCTGCATCGCGAGCAGGTCATGGACGTCCTCTGGCGCGAGCTCGCACCCGCGGCGGCGGCGAACAACCTCCACCAGGCAGTGCACGTCGCGCGTCGCGCTCTCGACCCTGACGCGATCAGCGTTCGGGAAGAGGTCCTCTCCCTCGCCGCGGACGTCGACGTGAACCGGCTCGAGCTCGCCGCGGTCGATGCACGCCGCACGGGGACACCCGCCGCCTATCGCGCCGCACTCGCGATCTACAGCGGCGAGCTGCTGCCGGAGAACCGCTACGACGACTGGGCGATGGGCCGGCGAGATGAGCTTGCAGGGCTCGCAGCGGAGCTCGCGGCGGAGCTCGCCGCCCTGGGGCCGACGGACGGGTTGCGTGGGCTCCCGACCGACGCAAGCTCGTTCGTGGGCCGCGGGCGCGAGCTCGCAGAGTTGGGCGCGCTGCTCGGGCACACCCGCCTGCTCACGCTCACCGGAGCCGGCGGCGTGGGGAAGACACGGCTCGCGCTCGAACTCGCGCGCGCTGTCGAGCCGTCCCATGCGGACGGCGCTGCACTTGTCGCGCTTGCTGCGGTGGCCGATTCTCGGCTCGTGCCGGACGCCGTCGCCGCGGCGCTCGACGTGAGGGCGCTTCCCGGACAGGATGTCGTCGACGCGCTAGTCGACTTTCTCGCGACACGCACGTTGCTGCTCGTCCTGGACAACTGCGAGCACCTGCTCGGCGCGAGCGCCGCCCTCGTCGATGCGGTGCTCCGATCCGCACCGGGAGTGACCGTGCTCGCAACGAGCCGCGAGGCGCTCCGCATTCCGGGCGAGATCGTATTCCGGGTCCCTTCACTCGACATCCCCGACCCGGAGCAGACGCTCGCGCCGAGCGAGCTCCTCGGCTTCGAAGCGACGCGGCTCTTCGTCGAGCGCGCGACGGCGGTCGCACCCGGATTCGTGCTGGATGAGCAGAACGCGGCGGACGTCGTCCGCATTTGCTTCCGGCTCGACGGATTGCCTCTGGCGCTCGAGCTCGCGGCCGGCCGGCTCGGCGCGCTCAGCCCTGCAGCGATCGCCGAGCGACTCGACGACCGGTTCCGCCTGCTGCGCTCGGGCAACCGTGCGGCGCCAACGCGCCAGCAAACGCTCACGGCGACGCTTCAGTGGAGCCACGATCTGCTCGAGCCCGACGAGCGGATCCTCTTCCGCAGGCTTGCCGTCTTCGCAGGCGGCTTCGAGCTCACCGCGGTCGAGACCGTCTGCACCGGTGACGGCGTCGACGTCACGGGCAGCGCCGACGTGCTCGCCCGGCTCGTCGAGAAGTCGCTCGTCGCCGCCGACGAAGGTGGTCGCGAGCGGCGCTACCACCTGCTCGAGACCGTCCGGCTCTACGCGAGCGAGCGGCTCGACGACGCCGGCGAGAAAGCCGCGATCGCCCAGCGGCACGCGTCCTGGGCGCTGGACCTCGCTGAGCGGGAACGCGACTCGCCGCTACTCGACCGCGAGAGCGCGAACCTGCGCGCCGCGCTCGACACGCTGCTCAAGCACGAGCCGCACGACGCGCTCAGACTCTGCGTCGCTCTCTGGCCGTTCTGGCTGCGCCGCATCGACCTCGACGAGGCGCACCGGCGCTTCACGGATGCGCTCGCGGCGACTCCCGAGCGCACGTCACTCCGCGCCGAAGCGCTGTTCGCGGCGGCGGCGCTCGACTTCCGCGGTGGCACGCTCCAGCGCGGCATGGCATTCGCGGAGGACAGCTATGCGGTCGCTTCGGAAATCGGCGACAACCGGGCCGAGTGGCGTGCGATGCAGTTTCTCGGTGAGTTCGGCATCGCGAACGAACAAGCGCTCGTCGATGCGGTCACCTGGCTCGAGCGTGGACTGGAGCTCGCGCGACGCGAGGGCTTCGCGGCCGCGGAGGCGATCGGCGTGTACACGCTCGGCGTCGCACGCTGGGTTCTCGGCGATCTGGTCGGCTCCGAGGAATTGCTCGAGCAAAGCCTCGCGTCGTTGCGCAAACTCGCCGGCTCGGCTGAACGGATCCCGTCCCCGATCAACGTCGCGGACATGCGGTCCGACCAGGCGGGCCAGCTCGCGTTGCGAGTGGTGTTCGAGGAGACGCTGCAGCCGTTCGTCGAGATCTCGTGCGACGCGGCTGTCGGCTACGTGCTTGCGAACCTGGCCGCCGTCGCGCGAGTGCGCGGCGACCTTGCTCGGGCGCGTGTTCTGCTCGACGAGGCGGACCAGCGGTTCGTGCAGGCTGACGACGAGCGGGGCAAGGCGGACGTCATGGTCCGACGCGGGTACCTCGAGCTCGAGGAGGGCTCTCTCCCGGAGGCGAGGGCGTGCCTAGAGCGCGCGCTCTTGCTGCGGCGGCAACTGAACGACCGGCGAGGCCTCGGGCTCGCGCTCGCCGGGCTCGGATTGATCGACACGACCGCAGGCGACCACGAGAGCGCCGAGCGGCACCTCGCAGAGGCACGCGACATCTTCCGGCGCGCCGGCGACCGCTGGGGGCTCGCGAGCACGCTCTGGCGGACGGCGGACCTAGCGCTCGAGCAGGGCCGCCTGGACGACGCCGAGGCGTCGCTGCGAGAGGCCCTGACCATCCTCGGCGAGACGCAGCGTGACCGTTGGATCGCTCACACCCTCGGCGGGCTCGCCGACGTGGCGGCGCTGCGAGGCGACGTCGAGCGAGCCGCGACGCTGTTCGCGGACGCGCGCGATCGCTACGCATCGACTGACGACATGGCGGGCGTCGCGTCCGTCGAGACGCGGCTCTCCGCGCTTGCTAAGGCCTAGCTAAGGCCGGGCAAAGACCCCGTGAGTACAAGTCGTCGTGCAACCACGACGAAAGGAAAGCGACATGAGCCAGACGATCACTCGGGTACTCGGGGAAGCAACGGTCCAGGAACTGCGTGAAGCGGTCCGGGGCGAGGTCCTGACACCGGATGATGACGGCTACGCGGAGGCGCGCCGCATCTGGAACGGGGCGCACGACGGCCGGCGACCGGCGGTGATCGTCCGTTGCACGGGCGCAGCGGACGTGATCGCCGCGGTCGGCTTCGCACGCAGCAACGACCTGACGATCGCCGTGCGCGGCGGCGGCCACAGCATCGCGGGCTTCTCCACCCTCGACGAGGGCATCGTGATCGACCTCTCGCCGATGAACGGCGTGCGTGTGGACACGGAGGCGCAGCGGGCAACCGTCGGGGCCGGTGCCGTATGGGCCGACGTCGACCACGAAGCGCAGGCGCACGGGCTCGCCACCACCGGCGGCCTCGTCTCGTCGACGGGCGTGGCCGGGTTCACACTCGGCGGCGGCATCGGCTGGCTGATGCGGAAGCACGGGCTCGCCTGTGACAACCTCGTCAGCGCCGACGTCGTCACCGCCGACGGCCAACTCGTGCACGCGAGCGAGAGCGAGAACGCCGACCTGTTCTGGGGGCTGCGCGGCGGCGGCGGCAATTTCGGGATCGTCACGCAGTTCGAGTTCGAGCTCCATTCGGTAGGCCCGACTGTCTACGCCGGGCCGATCTTCTACTCGGCCGACGCCGACGGCGATCTCCTGCGCCTGTTCCGCGAGTGGGCGCCTGGCGCGTCCGACGACGTCACTGCTGTCATCGACCTCACGACCGCACCGCCGCTGCCGGTGATCCCGGAGGCGTGGCACGGTAAGAAGGTTGCCGCGTTCATCGCGACCTCTGCCGGACCGGTCGAGGAGGGGAACGGTCACGTGAGCGAGTTCCGCGACGTTGCCGAGCCCGTGGCCGACCTGCTCGGTCCGATGCCGTACACGGTGATCCAGACCTTGATCGACCCGCTCTGGACGAAAGGCACCCACGCGTACTTCAAGGCGACGAACCTCGCCCGGCTCGACGACGAGCTGATCGACCGGCTCAGCGAGCTCCACCTGCAGGCGCCGGGGCCGCAGTGCGAGATCCACGTCCACCAGATGGGCGGTGCGGTGGCACGGGTCGGCGACGGCGACACCGCGTTCGCGGAACGCTCGATGCCGTACGTGCTCAACGCCGTCACCGGCTGGCACGACCCGGACGCTGCAGACGCGCACATCAACTGGGCGCGTGCGGTAATCGAAGCCGCATCGGAAGCCTCGACCGGCCGGGCGTACGTCAACTTCCTCGGTGATGCGGACGTCGCGCGGTCGTCCTACGGCGCCGAGACGTACGAGCGCCTCGTCGAGCTCAAGAACCAGTACGACCCGACGAACGTATTTCGGCTGAACCAGAACATCGAGCCGCAACCAGCAACGGACTAATGCAAACCCGAGTTCTCAAGCCGAAGCACGCCCCGACCCTCCTCGTGAGGCCCCTGCGGCACGGCGACGTCCGCGCCGTCAGGGGCCTCTTCGAGCGTTTGAGCGAGCGATCGCGCCGCACCCGCTTCAACGGGCCGAAGCCGTGTCTCAGCGTGCCCGAGCTCCGGCAGCTCGCCTCGGTCGACTCGACCCACTACGTGCTCGTCGCCTACGTCGAGGGCGACCCGCACGCGGTCGCGATCGCACGCCTCGTCCGCGAGGGCAGCAGCGCCGAGATCGCCTTCGCGGTCGCCGACGAATACCAGCAGCGCGGTATCGGGTCGGCGCTCGCCGCGGAGTTGGTCACGGACGCCCGCGCGGTCGGCATCACCGAGATCACTGCTCTCGTGTCGAGCGACAACCCCGCTGCGGTCGCGCTGCTCCGCCGCATTGCGGGCGCGCTCGACATCCGTCGCGAAGGCCCCGAGCTCTCGATCCGAGTGGCAATCGCCTAGCGTTACTCGTACTCGAGCGCCCTGAGAGGGTTGAGCTTCGCAGCTCGGCGCGCGGGGAAGATCGCGGCCACGATCCCGACGAAGATCGCCGCGACCATAAAGATGCCGAGCTGGGCCCACGGCATGAAGAAGTTGATCTCGTTGACGCGGGCAATCAGGAGGGCGGCCAGGATGACTCCGAGAATGAGTCCGATGACGGCGCCGATGAGAGAGGTGATGACGCTCTCGTGGCGGATCATCCGGCGCACCTGTCGACGTGTCATGCCGATCGCCCGCAGCATGCCCAGCTCTCGTGTCCGCTCGAACACGGTGAGCACGAGGGTATTCACGATTCCGAAGATGCTCACGAGCACCGAGAGCGCAAGCAGAACGTAGAGGACGTTGAGGATGCTCTTGAGCCCCGCAACCTGGTTTTTCTTGAACTGCTCTCCGTCCGCGACCTTCGCGTTCGGGAATCCCTTGAGGCTCGCCTCGAGCGCCGTCGTGTTCGCCTCGGTGACGCCGCCCTTCATCGTCACGAACGTGAAGATGTTCTTCGGCTGCGTGTAGTTGGCGTCGAAGGTCGCTGTCGAGATCGTCACGGGGCCGAACGGCGATCCTCCGGCGGGCGGCTTGAAGATGCCCTTCACGGTCAGCGGCAACGTCTTGCCGGTCGGCGTCAGGAGCAGGAAGTTCGATCCGGCCGTGAGGTCGTGGTTGTTGGCGAAACCGTCGTCGACGAAGGCTCCCGACGCGCCGAGCGTGGCGAGGACGGCCTGCGAGCCCTCCTTCCAGTTGAGGTTGATGACCTTGCCGATCGTCGGGTCGACGGCAGTGAGCGTCCTCGTGTGGCCGTAGACGAGTGAGTCGCCGGCCCGGACGTCCGAGATCGATTCGAGACCCGACGTGTTCGCCGCGGCTTTCGACGCGCTGATCGGAATCGGAGAGAAGTTGTTCTGCGCTGTGATCGCGTAGAACTGGCCTCGAGCGAGGTCGTCCACCGCGCTGTTGAACGTACTGATGATCGAGGCGGCCAAGGTCGCCACGAGCGTGACGAGCGCCAGGCCGATCATCAGGGCCGCAGCCGTCGAAGCCGTGCGCTGCGGGTTGCGCCGCGCGTTGTCGCGAGCAAGCGACCCTGCCGCTCCGCCGAACTCCTTTGCAGGCCAGCCGAGGACGCGGGCAAGTGGCGCGACGACAAGAGATGACACGAGCGCGACGCCGATGAAGATGAGCAGGGCGCCCACTCCCATCCAGAGCAGCACCTGCGTCGTCCCGAGGTTCTTGCCGAAGAGGCCGTAGACAAGCGCTGCGAAGCCGAGGAGTGCAGTGGCCGCCGCGCCGACTCGGCGGAAGCGGTGGAAGCGTCCCACCGGCAATGTGGCTCCTTCCTGCACGGCGGCGATCGGAGGCACGCGCGTGGCGCGAAGCGCCGGCCGAAGGCTCGCGAGCAGCGTGACGAGGATGCCGACGACGAGCGCGACGACGATGGTGCGGGTCTCGATCGTGATGCCGTTGTTGGGCAGCGTGAAGCCGACTGCATCGAAGAGCTTGAACAGGCCCTTCCCCAGCGCAAGGCCGACGAAGAGACCGACGACCGACGCGAGGATGCCCATCACGAGGGCCTCGAGGATGACCGAGCGCAGCACCTGGCGTCTCGAGGCGCCGAGCGTGCGAAGGGTCGCGAACTCGCGCGTGCGCTGAGCGATCGTGATCGACAGCGAGTTGGCGATCACGAAAGCGCCGACGAAGAGCGCGACGCCCGCGAACGAGAGTAGGAACGTCTGGAGGAAGCTGATGAAGCTATTCGTGTCCTTTGCATCGCTCGCCGCCTGACTGTTGCCGCTCTTGACCTGGGTGCCGGGCGGCAGGATCGCGCGAATCTGCGCGGTGAGTTGATCCGACGAAACACCGCTTTTCGCACTGACGCGGATCTGGTCGAGCTTGCCGGGCTTGTCGAACAGACGCTGCGCCGTCGGGAGATCGAACCCCGCGAGAGTCGCGCCGCCGATGCTCGAGACGGCGCCGAACTTGACGAGGCCCGAGACACGGAACTGCTCTACAGGCCCCTGCGCCTGGACGCCGATCTGCTGGCCGATCTTGATGTCCTTCTTCCCTGCGGTCGATTCGTCGACCACGACTTCACGGGACTTCGGCCACGCGCCACTGACAAGGGTGAGAGAGTTGAACTGAGGCTGCGTCGGATCGACGCTGAAGCCGAGGTTCGGTGCGCCGCCGAAAACGATCGCCTTACCGTTCTTCCCGATCAACTGTGCCTCGCCGCCGACGCCGCCAATTGCAGCCTTCACATCCGGTAGCGCCTTCACCTCCGGGAGCAGCGACTCGTCGAAGGACGGAGCTGTTGTGTTCCCATCGCTCGAGAGATCGAACGCCGACTTGCCGGTGATGGCTGCGTCGGTCCCGCGGTAGCTCTGCGTGAAGATCGCGTCGAAGGCATTTGCGATCGAGTCGGTAAGGACGTAGGTGCCGCTGATCATCGCGACGCCAAGGACGATCGCAATCGCCGTGAGCGACGTGCGAAGCTTGCGGCTGAGCAGGCTTTTGAGTGCGAAGGACGTCATAAGGCGCGGCTCGAACCTCCGGGGCGGGAGAGCGTGGCAGACACAGACTGCCTCAAGCGGCGAGTCAACGGGCCGTCAACGGTTGTCCAAAATCGCGCTGTGCAGGCCTGGGCCGAACAGAACCTTTCCATTTTCTTTTCGCGCTCCTTACGCGTGATGGGTATTCGGAGTCGTGACGTTTCCAGCGAAAGGCGGACGCATGGGCAGGCATTTGAGGATTACGGTTCTCGTCGGGGCGGGTCTGCTCTTGTCAGCGGTCGCAGTCGCTGCGTCCGCCGCCTCTGCGCCGACGGCGATCACCGGTCCGGTCACCGCGCTCGGGACCACCACTGCGACCGTGACGGGGACGGTGAATCCCGGCGGACTGACCACGAGCCGCCACTTCGAGTACGGCACGACGACGAGCTACGGCTCGACGACCGCGAGCGTCGGCATCGGTTCTGGGACGGCGAACGTCGCCGTCTCGGCGGCACTCACGGGTCTCGCGCCCGGGACGACGTATCACTACCGCGTCGTCGCGACGAACAGCACCGGCACGAGCCGGGGCGCGGACGGAATCTTCGCGACGCCGGCGGCGCCGGGAGTCGTCACCGGCGCGGCGACGAGCGTCACGCCCACGTCGGCGACGCTGAGCGGGACCGTCGACCCCAACAGCCGCCCGACGACGTGGTTCTTCGAATACGGGACCAGCACGAGCTACGGATCCAAGACGCCCGAGAAGAGCGCAGGCTCGGGCACGAGCGCGGGAAGTGTCTCGGCTGCCTTGTCGGGTCTGGCGCGCGGCAAGCTCTATCACTTCCGCCTCGTCGCGACGAGCGACGCGGGCGTGAGTCGAGGCGCCGATCGGACGTTCTCGACGATCGGGGCACCGGCGGTAGTCACACGCGCCGCGACCTCGGTCACGCCGACGTCGGCGAGGCTCAACGGCACGGTTACGCCGAACGGGCAGGCCACGAGCTGGCTCTTCGAGTACGGCACCACGTCGAGCCACGGCTCGAAAACGAGCGCCAAGGGAGCAGGCTCGGGGACGGGGCCCGTCAAGGTCTCCATTTCGCTCACGCGGCTGAAGCCGGGGACGACGTACCACTATCGCCTTGTTGCGACGAACGCCTCGGGGACGAGCTTCGGGTCAGACCGGACCTTCACGGCGGTAGGTCCCCCTGTCGTGCTCACCGGCGCCGTGCAGGGTCTCGGGCCAAACTGGGCCACCGCGGTCGGCTCGGTCAACCCGCTCGGCCGGGCGACGACCTGGTACGTCGAGTACGGCACGAGCACGAGCTACGGGTCGAAGACGGCGACCAAGAGCGCCGGGTCGGGCGCCGTCACCCGCAACGTGAGCTTCTCGCTCGCGGGCCTCACTCCGGCGACGACGTATCACTACCGCCTCGTCGCGAAGAGCGATGCGGGGACCAGCCGCGGCGCGGACGTCACGTTCACGACAGTAGGCGTGACGCTGGCGTCCGCCGCGCAACGCGTCGTGTACGGGCGAGCGGTGACGCTCTCGGGCACGGTTCCGACGGCGCGCGCAGGCGAGGTCGTCACCGTGTTCGCCCAGGCGTTCGGCGAGCCGTCGCTCGCGTCGATTGCCACGGTCCTGACGAACGATCGCGGAGCTTGGCGCTACTTGGCGAAGCCGAGGGTCGGCACGACCTACCGGGCGAGCTGGAATGGAGGCCTGAGCCCAGCGGCGACGGTTGGCGTGAGACCCGCAGTGTCGTTCCGCCGAACCGCACGCCGAACGTTCGCCACACACGTTTTCGGCGCGCGATCGTTCGCCGGCCGCGTCGTCCAGCTCCAGCGACTGACGTCGACCAGGCGTTGGGTGACGGTCAAGCGGGTTCGCCTGAAGGCGCGCTCCGCGGCGACATTTCGCGCGTCACTCCCACGCGGCAGGTCGGTGCTCCGCATTGCGATGAGCGTCAACCAGGCAGGCCACGGCTACCTGGCCGGCTACAGCCGTGTGATCGTCTATCGCCGCTGAGGATCGTTTGGTCATCGCCGCCGGCGACCGAGAGTAGGATCGACTCCACCCACGCAAGGAGGAGCTCGAATGAGCATCGTCGTCCGCTTCAGCCCTACGGCCCTCACGAGCGAGAAGTACCACGAGTCGATCCGCCGTCTCGCGACGGCAGGCGTGTGGCCTCCGGACGGACTCGACTACCACGTCTGCTTCGGGTCCGATGGGAACCTGCTAGTGAGCGAGATCTGGGATTCCCGGGAGCAATTCGACGCGTTCGGCGAGCGGTTGATGCCGCTCTTGGGCGACGTCGGAATCGGGTTCGACAGGGACCCGGAGATCTTCGAGGTCCAGGACGAGATCAGGCGCTAGCGCGCAACGGCCTGGTCGGCCGTGGAGCAGAGGCCGGAACGCACGAGAGTTTTAGATCGAGCCGCTAGCTGGGTGGTCCCGCCGACAACGGCTGGGTGAACACCTGCCCGGACGAGTCGACGCTGACGTTCATCCGCTCGCCCGCCCGCTGCAGGATGGCCGAGTCGCCGCTCTGGCTTTCCACCGCCCAGCCTTGCGTCGTCCAGCTGGCGACGGCGCCTTCGAGTCGCCGGCGTCTCTCCTCCGGCGCGACCGAACTGCTGCCCTTGCGCGTGGCGAGCAGAACGATCGTGACCACGAGCGCGACCGCGAGGATCCCGAGCAGCACCCACACCCACGTCGGCGTCTCGCTGCTCGAGTTCGACTCCGAGCTCGTCGACGTCGTCCGCGGCACGATGATCTGGCGCGTCGTCGTCTGCTCGACAGTCGCAGTCGTGAGGACTGTCGTCGGCTCCGACACCGTCTCCGTCGTCGTCTCCGTGGTTGTCGTGCCCCCGCCGAGCGCGCTAGCGGCCAGAACCCCGGCTATCAGGCAGGCGGCGAGCCCCGCGAGCTGCAGCGGCCTCCTCACACCGACAAGGTACAAGGTCGGCAGGATCTGCAACGGACGAGCGCGCGCGCCCCCTTGCACTGACAAGGTGGCGGTGCGAGAATCGCCGCCATGCGCCACGGAGCCGTGGCGACGATCGCGTCGCTTCTGCTTGGAGTCGCCACGGTTGGCGTCAGTTGCGGGCTGCGGTGGCGGTGGCGGAGGGACCAGCAGCGAGGCCATCAACCCCAGCGATCCGCATGTGGCGATGGGCTCCCATTTGTTCGTCCAGTTCGCGTGTTCCTCCTGTCACGGCGAGCAGGGGAAGGGCGGCGTGTCGCCGGACGTTCCCGCGTTGACGGACGTCGGGAAGAGCCTCACCACGACTCAGTTGAGCATCATCATCAACCATGGGCTGGGTGCGTCGGGGAACCCGCAGAAGCCGTACATGCCCGTCTGGGGAAATGTGATCTCCTCGACGCAGGTGAGCGATCTGGTCGCATACATCAAGGGAGGGCTTCCGAAGGTGCAGGACGCGACGCCGGTCGCGGTGCCTCGCGATCAGGGAGCCACCGTTGCCGGGGCCGCGCTCTACCAGCGCTACGGCTGCATCAACTGCCACGGGCCGAGCGGCCTCGGCGGGGTCCCCAACCCCCTCTCGGAGGACAAGGCGATTCCGCCACTCTCGGGACAGGTCTTCCGCGAGGAGTTCAACACCGACGCGAAGATCAAGGAGATGATCCGCTCCGGCAGCGTCATCGGCAAGGCGCCGATCACGAGCATGCCGCACTGGGGCGGGATCATCCCCGACGAGGATCTCAACGATCTCGTCGCCTACCTGAAGACGCTCAAGTAGCGGCCCAGCATCGAGTTCTACGCCACCGCGACGAGTCAGCTCGCTGGGCTACGACGTACGCCCGGGGCCTTGACTGAGTCGGGACTTAAGAGGAGGATCGTCGTCGCCCAGGCAAGGAAAATCCGACAAAGGAGAAGCTCATGCGCAGGCTGCTTGTCCTCCTTGCCGCTGTGACACTGATCGGGGCCTCATCGCTGGCTCCGTCTGCGGCATCAGCTCGACAACCGCACGTCTTCCCGCCGACCGCTCACGCCTTCGGCGCGAGCCTCGGCGAGTGGCAGGCGCGCTGGTTCACCTGGTTCATCGAGATCCCGGCGCCGACGAATCCCCTGTTCGACGAGACGGGAGCGCTCTGCGGAATCAACCAGAGCGGACCGGTCTGGTTCCTGGCACCGGTCGCTCATCCGGGACTCACTACCCGGGCGTGCACCGTCCCGGTGGGCACGGGGATCTTCGTCCTCGGACTCGGGAACGAATGCTCGAACATCGAGCCCCCGCCGTTCTTCGGGGCAACGGAGGCCGAACTCCGTGCCTGCGCAGCCGACGGGTACGAAGCGTTCTTCGGCGACGCGACGCAATCGATCAGCGTCGACGGCGTCGAGGTGGCCGATCTCGGCCCGTACAGAACACAGACGCCGCTCTTCAGCTACACCCTGCCGCCGGACAACGTCTACGGACTGCCCCCGGCGACGGCGACCAAGGCGATCTCGGACGGTGTCGCGGCGATCGTCCAGCCACTTCCTATGGGCGAGCACCAGATCGTCGTACATCTCGAGGCACCCGCGTTGGGCGGCACGACCGACATCGTCTACAACGTCACCGTGGTGGCCGGCTGAACTGACTTCAAGCGAGAACGAGGCAAGGGCGGTGCTCCAGGTGTGAGCGCCGCCCTTCAGTCGCGGGAGGGGCCGAACTGCTCGTTGAGGAAGCGCTGCGCTTCCTCGAACTCCTCGTCGAAGCGATGCACCGCCGCTTCCGACTCGTGTTCGCGCGCTTCGATTTCCGGGCGCTGCCGCTCGGCCTCACGGTTCGTGTCCGCGACATAGTCGCGCAGCGCCTCGACGTACCTGCGCACATCGCCGACCGGGAGGCGTGTCACATCGATGCAGTCGTCCTCGATCCTCGGTATCGGCAGGCCGCGAGGCCACGAGCGTCCGCCGGCCTCCCCGTTGAAGACATCCGCCCAAAAGGCCGGCACGCCGCTGAGCTCGAAGCGGAGGCGAACTGCCCCAGGATCGTCGCGAGCACGCTCGAGACTGGGCCTCGGCAACTCCACCTTCACGGCGTCGCTGCCGGGGACCGGTATGGGTGCGCCGCTGTATTCCCCGAGCCGACTGATCAGGCGGGCGCGTTCGTGCTCGTCCACGCTGTTGGACACTACAGCGCTGAGCGCCAACTGCGTGACGCGCTCGTGCTTCGATCAGTCGGGCGATGCGGCGCGGGCGGCGGCGACGGCTTCGAGTCGAGTGTGGACGCCGAGGGCCTGCAAGAGACGGCGGATGTGGTTCCTGACGGTCTCGGTGCTCAGGTGGAGCTCGGCGGCGATCTGCTTCGTCGAGTGGCCCTGCTGCAGAAGACGAAGCACCTCGACCTGACGGGGGGTGAGATGCGGGTGTGGCGCCGCGGGCGTGTCGTCGGGGCGTCCCTCGAACAGCCCGAAGACGCCGACCACCCGTTCGCCATCCTTCAGCGGCACCGAGCTGACCTCCACGGCCACCCGCGTGCCGGTGGTCGACACGAAGACGCCGGTCGCGTCTGTGGGCTGCGAGCCGTGCACCTTCCGGGAGAACAACTCGCGTGCGCGCTGCCTGTCCTCGGCCGCGACGACGGAGGTGAACTGGCGACCGCGAACATCGCCGACAAGCCGCTCGGCCGCCGGATTGATCCACCGGACGACTCCCGTTGTGTCGAGGACGTAGCTCGGGACGCCGACGCTGTGCAGCGCCTGCTCGACGTCGCCGCCGACTTTCAGGCCAGTGGCCATCACGGAAGTGTGGCTGATCCGCGACGCCGAGCGTCGTCGTTGAGCTCTCGCACAGAGAGGCCCGCCGGAGCGGGCCTCTCTGTGGATCAGTTGCGCAAGCGGTGTGCCCGCTGCAGCTGGTGGAGCCAGCCCTGGACGTTCTACGCGCCGACGGTAGGTGATCGCGTAGGTCAGCGAGCCGCTGTTGTCGCCGTACCAGCCGGCTGTCCTTCGCGTTCGATGTCGCTGTAGCCGTCGAAGACGGCGAGGTTCACCGTTCCGGCGAGCGGCATCGCCAGCGTGTACGGCGTGCGACGGTGCTGTAGTTATCTGCACCCCAGTTCACGAAGCTGCCCGTTGACCTGCACATCCCCGAAGCCTTCTCCGAGGAACCACGGGGCAAGCGTCTGTAGCCCTGCTGTGGGCCGTCCACCCAGTTGTCGACGCTCGTGTACTCGGCATCGGCGACGTTGAGGTTGTTCGTTGGTGTACCTGCCGGCAACGTCGATCCGGTACGTGCCCACCTTCGGCAGCGCGACAGTCGTCCCGGCCATCGCCGACGAGTCGATGGTGCCTGTCGTTGCTCCACTCGAACGGAGCGCTCGTGATCGGCATACCGATGCAGGAGTGGGCCGCGTCAGTCGCCGCCGCCCATCGCCTTGACGTACGGCCGTGGTTCTTGTAGCTGCGTCGATGCGCCGTGACAGCCGCCGCTGCGTGACCTTCATCTCGATCTGATTCGCACGTGCCACCGACGGTCGACGCGTGCTCGGCGTCCACGACGTCGTGTTGTAGCGGCGCGTTGGTCAGCGTCCAGGTCGTCGCGTCGGAGCGCGTCGCCGTGTAGCTGATCGTGTCGCCGACGTCACTGAGCGTCGGCCGGTGATCGTCTCCCCGGTGCCGTCGCGTTAAGCCGTCTGGGCTGCCGGTCTGAGCGAGCGCGGTGCCCGTGAACGCGCCGTCGCACGGGTTGAGCGTCGACCGTGTAGGTGTGCGTCCAGCACGATTCGTGCCACTGGTCGTGATGCGCCAGCGAGGCTCGCGTCGACAGTGAACGTCGCCGTGTCTGCGAGCTGGTAGCGCGGCACGTCCGCCGAGGCGGATGAGACGAGTGCCATGGTTGCGACCGCCGCGACGGCGAGCGCAAGGATGATCTTCTTCATGACTTTCCTTTGTTTACTGGCAATCAAGGTGATCGCCGTATCCCTGGCAGCGTGCCCTTCCCTCGCCTCGCCAGCTAGGACACGAATGAGTCCATTCCTCGGCATGTCGCACCTAGGTCACCGCGCGAGAGAGGGCGGCTCTCGCCGCCCCGCCACGCAGCGCGCGTCCGCTTAGGCGGTCCATCGCCGCGCACACGCGCGGTGTTTGACCCGAACAGATCAGTTCCGCGGTCGTGACGAGTAGCGGGGTCGTTGACATCGCGGCGCGAGTGCGCAAGCCTGGAGTGCGACAGCAGGCACTTAATCTGTGGAAGGGGAGATGGACCTTGAGGAAGTTGCTTTTGCTTGCCGCGGCCGTGGTCGCGCTGGCTATACCCGTCGGCGCCTCGGCGTCGACGATCACGCAGGTCATGCACGGCCTGGACAATCCGAAGGGACTGGCGTTCGGCCCGGAGGGAGGCCTCTACGTGGCCGAGGGCGGCCGCGGCGGACCGGCCTCGGGCCAATGCTGGACGAGTCCGCGTCCGGACCTCGGCCTCCGCTGCTACGGCGCCACCGGCGCGATCTCGCGCTACTGGCACGGGACGCAGGCACGGGTCGTGACGGGTCTTCCGTCGCTGGAGAACCCGACCTTCGCGGGGCCGGCGGCAGGGCCTCAGCACATCTCGTTCCAGGGACGCGGCGGCATGTACGTCACGATCGGCTTCGGCGGCGACCCGAGCGCGGCGGACACGTTCTTCCCCGGGCTCGGCTTCTCGTCGCTTCTGAAGATCGAGCCGTCCGGCGTGAGGCGGACGACCGCCGACATCGGCGACTATGAGGCCGCGAACAATCCGGACGGCCTGCAGGTCGACACCAACGCGTACGCGGTGCTCGCGCTGCCGGGGCATCAGCTCGTGACCGATGCCGGAGGCAATTCGCTCCTCGACGTTCGCGCCAACGGCTCGATCTCGACGGTGACGACATTCCCGAAGGTGATCGGCGGGTTCGGTCCGGCCGACCCGGTTCCGACGGAAGTGGTGCTCGGCCCGGACGGCGCGTACTACGTCTCGAACCTGAGCGGCGTGCCGTTCACCCCGGGCAGCGCGCGTGTGTGGCGCGTCTTGCCCAACGGGTCGAAGACCATCTACGCAGACGGTCTGACGCAGGTCACGGACATCGCGTTCGGCTCGGACGGATCGCTCTACGTCCTCCAGCACGCGGCGGCGCCGTTCTTCGGCGGCCCGGGCTCGATCGTCCGGATCGCGCCGGGCGGCGCGCGGACGACGGTCGACACGCAGGGACGGCTGGACCACCCCGCGGGTCTCGTGGTCGGGTCCGACGGCGCGCTCTACGTCGCCAACCGCAGCATCGCGCCGGACAACGGCGAGGTGTTGAAGATCGTCCAGTAGCAACAGCGCTGCGAGGGTGGTGCGCTGCGCGGCGCATCACCCTCGTTCGTTCGGTTTTCAAACTGCGGCCGAAAGGGTCTTCATGCGCGCTCTCATCATCGGAGTCGTTCTTGCACTGGGAATCGCCGGTCACGCGACCGCGGCCGAACTGTCGACGTGGTCGGGCACGATCGGCCTCGTCCAGGAGCGTGGCCTCAACCACCCGTCGACGAAGCTCGCCCTCGGCGCCTCGAGCGCCCGCACCGACTTCACCGGCCTCACGGGCGCGGCGCACGACGCCCTCAACGCGAAGACCACCTGCTGGATCGCCTGGCGCTTCAAGGAGAAGACCGGCGCCTGGAGGTACTACCGCGAGATCGGTCGACCGCACGTGACCGCGGCCGGCTACGTCCAGGACTCGCCGTGCTTCGGCGCGAGCGGCCAGACAATGCGCGTGCAGCTGCTCTCGAGCCATCAGCTGAGAGTCCAGTTCGATACCGAGCCGATCAGCGACACGCCGACTTCGCCGCGGCGTACGCGGGCAGGCTTCGTCGCTGAGGGACGGGCGGCAATTGCGGTAATCGCATTGATCCCACAGCCTTCAAGCAGTGTTGCGGGGGATGGAAAGGCCGTGCGGTTCGCGCCGGGACATTCGCGGTTCCGATGTTGTTGCTCGGCTCAACTGCGCTGTTGGCCTTGCTTTGTTCTGGCCCGGCCCTTGGCGCCCAACGGGGAGGGTTCCTGGAGGGTGACCTTCCAGCTCGGGTGATGCGCCGAGATTCATTCGCTCGCTCGCCCTTTTGCTTGTTCAAGACCTTCGGCTAGGCCGAATCCCCCGCAAGCCCTACTTGCGGTAGCTGAAACCTTGCTGTACTAAGTGAATAGGGCTTTGCTGCCCCGGCCTTCGCGGCCGAGGCGGTCAGTACGGGGAAGGGACTGGATAGAGGAAGGCGATTGTCCGTCGACGCTCCTTGGAGCGAACCGACGGCATTAACGGCGTCACACAACAACCTCTGATAGGGGGGATGGGATCAATGAAGGGATCGAGATCGTCCAGACGGGTGCTGCTCGCCGCCGCTGTTGCGGCGATTGCGGGAGCGTCCGTGTTCTTGCTGTCAGGCGCTTTCGTCGCGGGGGCGGCGATTCAATGCGAGACGCTGAGCGTTCTACCGCCTAGCAACTTCGAGATCGACACGGGCGCGAACGGCGCCAACCTCGCGGTCGATGGTCCGGCCGACTGCATCGACTGGCTCGCCGGCGGGTCGACCGGCCCGTTGCGCGGCGATGTTAAGCAAATACCCGACAAACCGTCGGGTGCGAACGACGACTCGTTTGTCCAGGGTTCGCAGGAGAAGGACGTCAATCCCACGATCGAGGCCGGCTCGATCCCCCCGAACAAGAGCGATCTCAAGACCTTCGGCCTTCACGCGGAGGTAGTAAGCCCGACCAGCAAGTTCCTCCAGTTGTTCTGGTCGCGTGTCCAGAATCCCTCGGGCTCGACGAACATGGACTTCGAGCTGAACCAGAAGTTCTGCGATCCGAGCGCGACACCGCCGACGCCCACGAACTGCTCGACCAACGGCGTTACGCCCCTTCGCACGTTCGGCGACAAACTGATCACGTACGACCTCGACAACGGCGGTACCGTGCCGACGATCTCGATCCGCGAGTGGACGGCCTTGGGGGTCTGGAGCCTGCCGCAGGACCTGACGGCGGCGAACCAGGCGTTGGGCTCGATCAACACGTCGGCGATCGCGGCCGCCAACAGCGGCGGTCTCGGTTCGCTCGATGCGTTCACGTTCGGCGAGGCGTCGATCTCGTTCGCCGCAATCTTCCAGCGCCCCGGTGTGTGCGGCCAGGTGGGGTCGGTCTACATGAAGAGCCGTTCCTCCACCTCGTTCCAGTCGGAGATCAAGGACTTCATCGCGCCCGAGCACGTGAACTTGAGCAACTGCGTACAGTTGAATGCGGCGACGACGATCCACGATGCGGCACATAACACGGTGCAGAACGGCGCGCATCTGGCTCTCGGTTCGATCGTGCATGACACCGCGCAGATCACGGGACAAGTGGACGGGATCCCCCCAACGGGCTTGGTGACGTTCACCTTTTACAGCGGCCCGAACTGCACGAACGGTTCGGAGATCGGGACGTTCCCGTCGCCCGATGGTGTTGATCCGCGCTCTAACGCAACGGATGCGCTGGCTCCTGGTAGCTACGGATTTACGGCGACGATCGCCGGCGACGACGCCTACCTCGGCGACACGAGCGACTGCGAGCCATTCACGGTCGATAAGGCGCAACTGGCGATGAACAGCCAGGTGCACGACTCGGCGCATGTCGATAAGACGAACCTGAGCGTGCCGTTGGGCTCGGTGATGCATGACACCGGCAAGATCACGGGTGGTCTTGTCGCGACCTTCACGCCGGAGCCGATCACCTTCCAGATCTATCCGAACGGCACCTGCGCGGCCGGCAGCGGCAGCGCGGTCAACAACACGGGCCCCGATGAGGGCGACGGGACGCGTGATCGCTCGGCGGCCTCGGCTCCGCTCGCGGCGGGCGCCTGGTCGTACAAGGCGTTCGTGGCCGGCAACAACAACTACCTCGGCAGCGACTCCGGCTGCGAGCCGTTCACGGTCGATAAGGCGCAACTGGCGATGAACAGCCAGGTGCACGACTCGGCGCATGTCGATAAGACGAACCTGAGCGTGCCGTTGGGCTCGGTGATGCATGACACCGGCAAGATCACGGGTGGTCTTGTCGCGACCTTCACGCCGGAGCCGATCACCTTCCAGATCTATCCGAACGGCACCTGCGCGGCCGGCAGCGGCAGCGCGGTCAACAACACGGGCCCCGATGAGGGCGACGGGACGCGTGATCGCTCGGCGGCCTCGGCTCCGCTCGCGGCGGGCGCCTGGTCGTACAAGGCGTTCGTGGCCGGCAACAACAACTACCTCGGCAGCGACTCCGGCTGCGAGCCGTTCACGGTCGATAAGGCGCAACTGGCGATGAACAGCCAGGTGCACGACTCGGCGCATGTCGATAAGACGAACCTGAGCGTGCCGTTGGGCTCGGTGATGCATGACACCGGCAAGATCACGGGTGGTCTTGTCGCGACCTTCACGCCGGAGCCGATCACCTTCCAGATCTATCCGAACGGCACCTGCGCGGCCGGCAGCGGCAGCGCGGTCAACAACACGGGCCCCGATGAGGGCGACGGGACGCGTGATCGCTCGGCGGCCTCGGCTCCGCTCGCGGCGGGCGCCTGGTCGTACAAGGCGTTCGTGGCCGGCAACAACAACTACCTCGGCAGCGACTCCGGCTGCGAGCCGTTCACGGTCGATAAGGCGCAACTGGCGATGAACAGCCAGGTGCACGACTCGGCGCATGTCGATAAGACGAACCTGAGCGTGCCGTTGGGCTCGGTGATGCATGACACCGGCAAGATCACGGGTGGTCTTGTCGCGACCTTCACGCCGGAGCCGATCACCTTCCAGATCTATCCGAACGGCACCTGCGCGGCCGGCAGCGGCAGCGCGGTCAACAACACGGGCCCCGATGAGGGCGACGGGACGCGTGATCGCTCGGCGGCCTCGGCTCCGCTCGCGGCGGGCGCCTGGTCGTACAAGGCGTTCGTGGCCGGCAACAACAACTACCTCGGCAGCGACTCCGGCTGCGAGCCGTTCACGGTCGATAAGGCGCAACTGGCGATGAACAGCCAGGTGCACGACTCGGCGCATGTCGATAAGACGAACCTGAGCGTGCCGTTGGGCTCGGTGATGCATGACACCGGCAAGATCACGGGTGGTCTTGTCGCGACCTTCACGCCGGAGCCGATCACCTTCCAGATCTATCCGAACGGCACCTGCGCGGCCGGCAGCGGCAGCGCGGTCAACAACACGGGCCCCGATGAGGGCGACGGGACGCGTGATCGCTCGGCGGCCTCGGCTCCGCTCGCGGCGGGCGCCTGGTCGTACAAGGCGTTCGTGGCCGGCAACAACAACTACCTCGGCAGCGACTCCGGCTGCGAGCCGTTCACGGTCGATAAGGCGCAACTGGCGATGAACAGCCAGGTGCACGACTCGGCGCATGTCGATGAGACGAACCTGAGCGTGCCGTTGGGCTCGGTGATGCATGACACCGGCAAGATCACGGGTGGTCTTGTCGCGACCTTCACGCCGGAGCCGATCACCTTCCAGATCTATCCGAACGGCACCTGCGCGGCCGGCAGCGGCAGCGCGGTCAACAACACGGGCCCCGATGAGGGCGACGGGACGCGTGATCGCTCGGCGGCCTCGGCTCCGCTCGCGGCGGGCGCCTGGTCGTACAAGGCGTTCGTGGCCGGCAACAACAACTACCTCGGCAGCGACTCCGGCTGGAGCCGTTCACGGTCGATAAGGCGCAACTGCAAGTGTCGACGGTGGTGCATGACCCGACCCATGACGACATCACGGGTAAGAACGTGCCGCTGGGGTCGACTGCGCATGACAATGCGACGGTGACCGGTGGCGTGGCGGGCTTCTCGCTTCCGGCGGTCTCGTTCAGCTTCGACAGTGGCGCGATCGCCAACAACGCGACCACGGAGGCCGGCTTCACGGCGACCTCGATCGCGACCGGTGTGTTGGCGGCGGGTGGCCACGTGTTCAACGCCACGGTGGCGACGAACGCGAACTACACCGGCGCGACCAGCGCCTCTGAGCCGTTCACCGTCAACAAGGCTGGGTCGTCGACGGCGACGGAGCTGCACACGGCGAGCGAGGCTGTGATCCCGCTGAACTCCTCGGTCCCGCTGCTGACCAGCGTGCATGACAAGGCGACGGTGACGTCGGCGAACACCTCGTTCCCGATCACGGGCACGGTGACCTTCACGTTCTTCGAGAACGGCGCCTGTGACGGCCCCGGAATCGACAAGGGGACCGTCGCTGTGGCCGCTGGTGTGGCGCATCCGTCGCAGGCTTCGGGTCCGCTGGGGCCGGGTGACTACGCCTTCCAGGCGACCTATAGCGGTGACAACAACTTCACTGGGTCGACGAGCGATTGTGAGCCGTTCGTCGTCAACACCGAGGGCACGTCGACACTGACCCAACTGCACAACAACGCGAACGAGGACGTCATCCCGCTTGACTCCTCGGTCGCCTTGGGCACCAACGTGCACGATCAGGCGACGGTGCTGGACTCGAACCCCGAGGCCGACCCGACGGGTGATGTGACGTTCACGTTCTTCACAAACAGCACCTGCACCGGCACGGGTGTCGACAAGGGCACGATCCCGCTGGTGGAAGGTGTGGCCCATCCGTCGCAGGCTTCGGGTGCGTTGGCGGCTGGGAACTACGGGTTCCAGGCGCACTACAACGGGGACGACAACTTCGACGAATCGACCAGCGGGTGCGAGCCGTTCCAGGTGAACACGGCGCCTTCGTCGACGGCGACCGAACTGCACAACAACGCCAACGAGGCAGTGATCGCGCTCGGCTCATCGGTCGAGGTGGGCACGAACGTTCATGACAAGGCGACGGTGACCGATGAAAACGCGGTCTTCGACCCGACCGGGGACGTGACCTTCACGTTCTTCTCGGATAACGCGTGTGACGGCGGCGGCGTGGGCAAGGGGACCGTGGCACTGAATAACGGGGTGGCGCATCCGTCGGATGCCACTGGTGCGTTGGCGACGGGTCAATACTCGTTCCAGGCGCGATACAACGGGGACGGCAACTTCGATCCCTCGACCAGTCCGTGCGAGCCGTTCCAGGTCGTGGATGCGAATATCCAGATCTCGCCGTTGGCGGCGAATAACCCGGTGGGGAAGAACCACACCTTCACGGGCCACGTGAATGTGAACACCGGGTACGGGCGGTTTCGTGAACGCGCCGAACGGGACGACGATCAGCTTCGTCTTGACGGGTGCGGGCAGCTTCGTCGGCCCGAGCTCGTGTCACGACGGCGGGCGGCACCGGGTCGTGCACGGTGGTGATCGTGTCGACCGCGCCGGGCTCGTCGAGCGTGAAGGCGAAGACGGACGTGGTGGTCGGTGGCTTGACGTTGCACCGCGAGACCGGTGACGCGAAGCCGAACGACAGTGCTGATGCGTCGAAGTTGTGGGCGGATGCGACGGCGCGGACGGACATCCTGAACGCGTCCGGTGCTGTGGTGACGACGGTCGTCTCGGGCACGGTCGTCCATGACAAGGTGTTCGTGGATCGGCTGGCGGGGACGCCGGCCGCGGTGCCGAACCCGACCGGGAACGTGATCTTCCACCGCTACGCGACGATCGACTGTACGGGTGCGGCGACGGATCAGACGGTGGCGTTGACGGCGGGTTCGCCCTCGACGGCGCTCTCGGCCGACTTCGCACCGACGGCGAACATGTCCTACAAGGCCGATTACCAGGGTGATGCGAACTACCCGGCCCGCTCTGGTGCGTGTGAGCCGTTGACGGTGACGCCGGTGCCGGCGCCGGCGATCGCGATCGTGAAGAACCCCAAGTCACAGACGGTGGCTGTGGGTGGTACTGCGACCTTCTCGATCACGGTCACCAATGCCGGCAACACGGTGTTGACGAACGTGACGGTGACGGATCCGTTGTCGCCGAACTGCAACCGGACGTCGGCGCAGATCCCGGCCTTGGCGTCGATGGCGCCTGGCGCGACGGTCACGTACTCGTGTACGCGGCCGAACGTGCGGGCGAACTTCGACAACATCGCGACCGCGACGGGCACACCGCCGTCGGGGCCGAACGTGACCGCGACTGACACGGCGCCGGTGAAGACCAAGGCGTTGACGCCGAAGAAGGTCGTGAAGAAGAAGAAGAAGCCGAAGGTCGTCTCACACAAGAAACCAAAGGCCACCGGCTAACAAACTGCGGGATCAGGTCCCGGACGCACAGTCCGGGACCTGATCGTTTCATCAAAGCCCGTAGGGGTTACGGGAGAGGGAGAACTGCGGCATGAAAGCTCTATTCGATCGTGGTAGGCACCGGAGGCATGCCTCGGGTGCGGGTGTTCGAAAGACGCCAGTGCGCGTCTTGGTTGTTCTGGCAGCGGCGATGTTCATGCTGCTCATTCCGTCCGGCGGCTACGCCGTTCATGATCTAGGCCTGTTCGAGCTGGACGGCAATACGGCCGCACAGCGCCGCCGAACAGCGCGCCGTACGACTGGGAGTCGGTCTTCGACTCGGCGGACAATCAGATTCTGACGTCGGCTGCGGAGCCGCTGCTCACTGACGACGTTTCAGCGCTGACGCGGCAACGCCGGACGCGAGCTATTTCGCGTCGAGCAACAAGGACATCGACGACGTGAGCACCTGGCAGTGCGGTGTCCAGAACAACCCGTTGAACAAGGACGACATCCTCAACGCCTACGCGGCGCTGTTCAAGAACACGGCGAACGGCCACGTGATTCTCTACGCCGGCGGCGAGCGCGACAGCAACAACGGCAACTCATTCATGGGCTTCTGGATCTTCAAGGGCAATGTCGGATGTAACCCGCCGGGCAACTTCACCGGCCAGCACACCGACGGCGACGTCCTGATCCTGAGCAACTTCACCGGAGGCGGAGGCACTCCGCTGGTGCAGGTCTACGAGTGGATGAACGGCGGTCTCGTCGCTCCACGACTCCGGCGGCTTCTGTCAACGGACGCCGCGAGCGGCGACGACGTCTGCGGCGAGGTCAACGACGTCGCCGTTCCAGCCCGCGTGGGACACCGGCCCGCTCGGCACGAACCAGTTCCTCGAGGTGGGCGTCGACCTGACGAACGCACTCGACTTCGGCGCCAACTCGGTGCCGTGCTTCGCGCGGTTCCAGGCCGAGACCCGCTCGTCGCAGGAGACGACGGCGACGTTGAAGGACTTCGCCGGCGGACAGTTCAACACGTGCAACAGCGCCACGGTGACGACCCCGATGGCCGGTCAGAACTCGGTCTCCGGCGCGAGCGTCGGCCCGGGCACGTCGGTCACCGATAAGGCGGTCATCACGGGGACGGCGGACGTCGGTACGGCGCCGAAGCCGACCGGAAGCGTCTCGTTCTTCCTCTGCGGGCCGACGCAGGCGCCGACTTCGTGCTCGACCGGCGGTGATGCGGTGGGCTCCGCCGTGCCCCTGTCCGGCTCGGACAATCCGGCGACGGTCAACTCGTCAGCCGTATCGAAGACGGCGCCAGGCTGGTACTGCTTCCGCGCCGAATACACCGGCGACTCGAACTATCCGGCCTCGAAGGACTCGAGCACGAACGAGTGCTTCCAGGTCGTGGACGCAAATATCCAGATCTCGCCCGGGTCGGCGACGAACCCGACGGGCACGAACCACGTGCTGACGATCACGGTGAACGCGGTCGGCGGCACGCTCGACGCGGGCCAGCACACGGCCACGGCGTCGATCGTCAGCGGCCCGGCTAGCTTCGTCGGCTCGCCGACGTGCACCTACACGGGTGGCGGGGCGACGGCCAGCTGCCAGGTGACGATCACGTCGAGCACGACCGGCACGACGGTCGTCTCCGCGACGGCGGACATCCCGGTGAACGGGGTGACGCTCACGCGGACGACCAACACGGCGGCGAACACGAGCGCCGGCGGCTCGGGCAACGCGTCGAAGACGTGGGTGGACGCGAACATCCAGATCACCCCGGCCTCGGCGACGAACCCGATCGGGCACGAACCACGTGCTGACGATCACGGTGAACGCGGTCGGCGGCACGCTCGACGCAGGCCAGCACACGGCCACGGCGTCGATCGTCAGCGGCCCGGGTCGTTCGTCGGCTCGCCGACGCTGCACCTACACGGGTGGCGCGGCGACGGCCAGCTGCCAGGTGACGATCACGTCGGATGCGACCGGAGCGACGGTTGTCTCCGCGACGGCGGCCATCCCGGTCAACGGCCAGACGATCACGCGGACGACCGGCACGGCGGCGAACACGACCGCCGGCGGCTCGGGCAACGCGTCGAAGACGTGGGTGGATGCGAACATCCAGATCACCCCGCCGTCGGCGATCAACCCGGTGGGGAAGAACCACACGTTCACGGGCCACGTGAATGTGAACACCGGTTCGGGCGGTTTCGTGAACGCGCCGAACGGGACGACGATCAGCTTCGTCTTGACGGGTGCGGGCAGCTTCGTCGGCCCGAGCCGTGTCAGACGGCGGGCGGTACGGGTTCGTGCACGGTGGTGATCGTGTCGACCGCGCCTGGCTCGTCGAGCGTGAAGGCGAAGACGGATGTCGTGGTCGGTGGGTTGACGTTGCATCGCGAGACCGGTGACGCGAAGCCTGGCGATAGTGCCGATGCGTCGAAGTTGTGGGCGGATGCGACGGCGCGGACGGACATCCTGAACGCGTCCGGTGGTGTCGTGACGACGGTCGGTCTCGGGCACGGTCGTCCACGACAAGGTGTTCGTGGATCGGCTGGCGGGGACTCCGGCTTCGGTGCCGAACCCGACCGGGAACGTGATCTTCCACCGCTACACGACGATCGACTGTACGGGTGCGGCGACGGATCAGACGGTGGCGTTGACGGCGGGTTCGCCCTCGACGGCGCTCTCGGCCGACTTCGCACCGACGGCGAACATGTCCTACAAGGCCGACTACCAGGGTGATGCGAACTACCCGGCCCGCTCTGGTGCCTGTGAGCCGTTGACGGTCACCCCGGCGCCGGCGCCCGGCATCGCGATCGTGAAGAACCCCAAGTCACAGACGGTGGCTGTGGGTGGTACGGCGACCTTCTCGATCACGGTCACCAATGCCGGCAACACGGTGTTGACGAACGTGACGGTGACCGATCCGTTGTCGCCGAACTGCAACCGGACGTCGGCGCAGATCCCGGCCTTGGCGTCGATGGCGCCTGGTGCGACGGTCACCTACTCGTGTACGCGGCCGAACGTGCGGGCGAACTTCAACAACATCGCGACCGCGACGGGCACACCGCCGTCGGGGCCGAACGTGACCGCGACTGACACGGCGCCGGTGAAGACCAAGGCGTTGACGCCGAAGAAGGTCGTGAAGAAGAAGAAGAAGCCGAAGCTCGTCTCACACAAGAAACCCAAGGCGACCGGCTAACAGAAGTCGGACTCGGATGAGGCGGCGGAAACGCCGCCTCATCCGTTGTCGCTTGACACAATCGGCCTCCGGTGTAGCGTCGAGAGTGTGATGACCAGAGTCGTGTGCATCTCGCATGCGACGGGCTCGGGCGGGGAAGAGGTCGGCCGACTCGTCGCCGAGCGTCTCGGCTTCCTCTACGTCGACGACGAAATCGTCGCTCAGGCGGCGGCGAAGGGCGGTATCGACTCTGAAGAGGTGGCGGACGAAGAGCGACGGAAGTCACTCGCCGCCCGCGTGCTGGAAATGATCGCTCAGGGCGGCAGCGATCTCGCCAGCGGCATTCCGCTTCGAACCGGAGAGGAGCCGAGCAGTGACGATGTCCGCGCGTTGATCCGCGAGACGATCGAGCGGACGGCGGAGCGAGGCAACGCGGTGATCGTCGCGCACGCTGCTTCGTACGCCGTAACACGTGAGCACGAGGCACTCCGCGTCCTCGTCACGGCGTCGCCCCACATACGCGCTGCACGCGTCGGTGCTGCAGAGGGGCTCGACCAAGCGCGGGCCGAGCGTGCTGTGAAGGATTCCGATGCAGGCCGCCGCGACTACCTGAGGCGCTTCTACAACGTCGACAACGAGTTGCCAACGCACTACGACCTCGTCGTCAACACCGACGCTCTCTCGGTCGAACAGGCAGCCGAGCTAATCTCGCGGGCCGCCTTGACCTAACACGCTGTCGGCACCGTTAAGGTGACCGCGCCGCCATGACCACTGGAGTCGCATGCACGTCGAGGTGAACGGAACACGCCTTTGGTTCGACGTCGACGGCGCCGCGCTCGTGGCCGACGGCCCAGCGATGCGCGAGCGGCCCACCGTCGTCCTGCTGCACGGCGGGCCGGGAAGCTTCGACCACTCGTACTTCAAGCCTGAATTCGCTCGGCTTGCGGAGACGGCGCAGGTCGATCTACCTGGACTTGCGCGGCCACGGCCGCTCCGAGTGGGGCGACCCCGGTGCGTGGAGCTTCGAGACGTGCGCAGACGACGTCCGCGCCTTCTGCGACGCGCTCGCCATTGACAGGCCGGTCGTGTACGGACACTCCCTCGGCGGCTTCGTCGCCATGCTCTATGCGGCGCGCCACGCCGGCCATCCCGGGGCGCTCGTGCTGCAGTCCACGTTCGCCCGCTTCGACCTCGACCGGATCATCGAGGAGTTCCGCCTGCGCGGAGGCGACGAGGTTGCCGAGATCGCCGGACGCGTCTACGGCGGCGACAGCGCATCGGTCTCGGACGAAGAGTGGGCGCCCTGCTGGGGGCTGTTCGGCCACTGGGTGCCGGGCGAGCTGGAGAAGGAACGCATGATCGTCAACCGAGGAGTTGAACGCGCCCGGCCTCGACCTGATGCGCGGGTTCGACGTTCTCGACCAGCTCGCCCTCGTCGACTGCCCGACGCTCGTTTGCGTGGGCGAGCTCGACCCGATCACGCCGGTGGCCGCCGCGCGCGAGATCGTCGAGGCATTGCCCGATGGAATCGCTCGGCTCGAGGTGATCGAGGGGGCCGGCCACTTCACCTGGCGCGACGCGCCGGATCGCTACTGGCCGCTCCTCACCGGCTTCGTCGGCGAGCATTAGTATTTCGAGCACGAGCCGAGGGGGCGACCTGGCAGTCGACTATTTCATCAAGTTCGACGGCATCAAGGGCGAAAGCGCCGACGACAAGCACAAGGACGAGATCGACATCCAGTCCTGGAGCTGGGGCGAGAGCAATGTCGGTGGGGCAGCGCACGGCGGCGGTGCGGCCGCGGGCAAGGTCTCGATGCAGGACTTCCACTTCGCGATGCACATGAACACGGCGAGCGTGAGCCTCATGAAGGCATGCGCCACCGGCCAGCACATAAAGGATGCGACGTTCACCGGCCGCAAGGCGGGCAAGGGTCAGCAGGAGTTCCTCACGTTCAAGTTCCGCGACGTCCTCATCAGCTCGTATCAGATCGGCGGCGCCGACGAGCTTCCGTTCGACCAGGTGTCCTTCAACTTCGCCAAGATCGAGGTCGAGTACAAACCGCAGAAGCCCGACGGATCCCTTGGTCCCGGCATCCAATTCAAGTACGACCTGAAAGCGCACAAGACGTACTGAGCGCCCTCTCCCCTCCCGCGCGACCCGATCCGCCGCGCGTCGAGAGCGCTGAAGCTGCCGTCGAGCTCGCTCGGCTCCTTCGGCTCGCGGGCTACGAGCCGCACAGAATCCAGGAGCGGCTCGCGACCGGCGACGAGCTCCTCGCGCGGTCGCCCGAGTTGCCGTCCTACCTGCGACGGCTCGGCGACGCCGACGAGCTGGCCGTGCTTCTCCGGCTCTTTCTGCTCGGCGTTCCCGTTACACGCGAGCGCCTCGACGAGCTCGTCGACGACAAGCTGCGCGCCCGACTCGCAGGAGCCGGACTGCTCATCGACGACGGAGACGTCGTTCACGGCGCCTCCCGGCTCGTCCCTCACGACGAGCTGCTGATCGCGTCCGATCATGCGTTCGCAGCGGAAGGACACGCGGACCACGTGCCGGGCGTGCACCGCCCGTCGGTCGCCCTCGCCCACCTGACCGTTCGCGGCGAGGACGAGCGCGCGCTCGACGTCGCCACCGGCAACGGGATCCAGGCGATTCTGCTCGCCGCGCACGCCGCGCACGTCGTCGCGACGGACGTGAACGCAAGGGCGCTCGACTACGCGACGTTCAACGCTGCCCTCAACGGCGCGCAGAACATCGAGACGCGGCACGGCAGCTTCTTCGAGCCTGTGGCAGGCGAGCAGTTCGACCTCGTCGTCGCGAACCCGCCGTACGTCGTGTCGCCCGACACCGCGTTCCTGTTTCGTGACGGCGGCATGCTCGGCGACGGCGTCTCGGAACACGTCGTCCGCTCGACGCCTGCCGCGCTCGCGCCGGGCGCCTTCGCCTCCGTGCTGATCGCGTGGGCGCTCGATCCGGACGATCCTGCTGAGCGCCCGCGCAGCTGGCTGGAGGGTTCAGGCTGCGACGCGATCCTGCTCCACACGTCGACCGACGACGCGATCGAGACCGCAACGGTGTGGAACCGCGAGTTGCTCGACCGACCCGAGGCCTACGCGGCGGCGCTCGACCGCTGGCTCGGCTACTACCGCGAGCTCGGGATCGAGCACTTCGGCTATGCCTGCCTAGTCCTTCGTAAGCGAACCGACGGACGTGACGGCTGGCTGGAAACGCAACAGCTGCCACGCGCCGCGCTTCGTCCGGCCGGGCGGCACGTGCGGAAGCTCTTCAACACGCACGACAGGCTGGCCGAGGTCGACTCGGACGACGCGCTTCTTGATCGGCGACTACGTGTTGCCGACGACGCGGTCGTGTCTCAGGACACGCGCTTCGCCGACGGCCGCTGGCACGGGGAGAGCCTGACGCTGCGGCTCGAGAGCGGCTTGCCCTTCTCCGCCGAGCTCGACCAGAGCACGGCGCTTTTGATCCGCGAGCTCGACGGCTCGAAGAGCCTTCGCGAGGCGCTCGCGTCGGCCGTCGATGGCGACGCCGCACACGAAGCCGGCCTCGCTGTCGCTCGTCAGATGCTCGCGGTCGGCTTCCTCGACTTCGTCGACGTCAGCTCGCAGGCGTGATGTTCAAGTTCATCCGGAACAGGTTCCCGGGGTCGTATTTCGCCTTGAGCTCCGCGAGCCGCTCGTAGTTGGCGCCGTACCCGGCCTTGACGAGCGCCTCCTTCTCCTCGCCGAGGCCGGCGAAGTTCAGGTAGAGCCCGCCGCTCGAGTACTTGCCCATCGCGTCCCAGAACTCGCGCCCCCACGCAATCGCCTCGTCGTTGAGGGAGGGGTCGGCCCAGCTCACCTCCCCGGTGACGAGGAACGCCGTCGCCCGGCCGCCGTACGCGGTGTCCGACTCGCCGACCGCGCTCATTGCTCCGCCCTGGTGCCAGATCACGACGTCCGTGAGCGGCGACGGACGGCGCGCGGCGAAGTCCGCGATCTCGTTGATCGCAGCCTCCGAAAGCTCGTCGAGCCCGCGCGACTTCCAGTAGTAGAAACCGCCCTTGGGGTACAGCGCGTCGAAACCGCTCTGAAGGCCGAGCCACGGCCACGGCCCGCTCAGGTCGATCAGCGGCTCGCCGAGCTCGCGCAGCGGCTGCACGACCGGCTCGCCGTCTTCGAGCGAGCCGCTGTACGTGCCGGCGACCACGAAGACGGGCGCGCCGTGAAGCTCGGGCGGGAACGGCTCCGCCGCGGGGACGCTCCAGCAAATCGAGAGCGAGCTCAGCTCGTCCGGCGCCGTTGCCATGTAGTCGCGCCATGCAGGCAGCAGCGTCTTCACGTCCTCGAGCGGATAGAAGATCGCGCCGACCATGACCATCGGGCCGACCGGATGTGCCTGAAACTCAAAAGACGTGACGACGCCGAAGTTGCTGCCGGCGCCGCGTACCGCCCAGAAGAGATCCTCGTTCTCGGTCGCGCTCGCGCGACGGAGCTCGCCGTCCGCGGTGACGATGTCTACCGAGAGGAGGCTGTCGATGGACAACCCGTGCTTGCGGCGCAGATGTCCCATGCCGCCGTGCAGCGTCAGGCCGGCGATGCCCGTCGTCGAAACGACGCCCCCGGGCACGGCGAGGCCGAACAGCTGCGTCTCGCGGTCCGCGTCGCCCCACGTGGCGCCGCCTTGCACTCTCACCCGCTGTGTCGAAGGATCGACGTGGACGCCGCGCATGTGCGACAGGTCGATGACGAGCCCGCCGTCGTTCACCGCGTTGCCGGCGACGTTGTGGCCGCCTCCCTTGATCGACAGCGTCAGCCCGTGCTCGCGGGCGAAGTTCACGGCGTCGACGACGTCCGCAGCGCCCGTCGGCTGCACGATGAGCGCGGGCCGGCGGTCGATGAGCCCGTTCCAGATCGCGCGCGCGTCCTCGTAGCCGTCGTCGCCGGGACTGAGGACGGGACCACGAGTGCCTGCTGAGAATTCCTGGACCGCTGCCTGATCGAGTGTCACCTCAGTCGTCGCCATTGCTCACTCCTTTCGCTCGTTACGACTTCACCGACGCGATGTAGCCGCGCACATCGGAAGCGGGCTCCGAGTAGGCGTCGCCCAGCGTCTCCTCCATGCGCGCCAGGTACTCCTCCGCCCACGCTGGAAAGTCGTAGTCGATCGCGCGCAGGAACTCAAGCGATGCGGCCCAGCGAATGTCCGCGATCGACGGCTGGTCGCCGCCGACGAACGGCCTCCCTTCGAGGAAGAAGGCGCGAAACGCCTCGAGCGGCTCCGCGAGCGCGGCCTCGGCGTCCTGCTGCGCCTTCGCCTTCATGTCGTCGTCGGCCTCCGACGTCGCGACCTCGCCCGGGTACTGCGGGAAGCCGAGCGCCGGATACGTCGCACGCGTGAGGAGCGGATAGAACGTGCCGATCAAGTAGAACATCGCGTTGTCGACCATCGCGCGCTCGCCCGGGTCGGTCGGATAGAGCTGGTCGAGGCCGTGCTTGTTGCAGAGGTAGGCCATGATCGCGCAGCTCTCGCCGAGCGCGCCTTTCGGCAGTCCCTCCTCCTCGAGCATCGGCGTGAGGTGCACCGGGTACTTCTGGAGGTACTCGGGGCTCGTCGTCTTGCCCCAGACGTCCAGCTCCTCGAAGTCGAGCCCAGCGGCCCGCACGAAGACCCGAGCGGTCATGTTGTTCACACTCGGCTTGAGGATGTTCAGCGTGTTGGCGGCCATTGCGTCCTCCCTTTTACCGCTCGACGAGCTTCGACTTGTATTCGCTCCGCTGCAGGCTCCCTGACGGCACGAGCTCGATGTGCGTCTGGACCACGAGCACGTTGCGCAGTTTCTCACGGATCGCCTCGGCAAGCGCATCGTCGGCCGCCGCACCGGGCGCGAGCTCGACCGACACCGGCAGCGGCGGCTCCTGCTTGACGCCTGCCGCTGTGGGCCTGACGAGGATGTGACCGCTGACCCGAGGCGCGAACGAGCTCACGACCTCGCGCACGGCCGACGGGAAGACGTTCACGCCGCGGACGATCAGCATGTCGTCGGTTCGCCCGATGCACCGCACCCGCGGGCTCGTTCGGCCGCAAGCGCACGCGCCCGTCCGCACCTGAACGTGATCGCGCGTGCGAAAGCGCAGGAGCGGCGCCGCGCGATGGCGGAGGTGCGACAGGACGAGCTCGCCTGAGGCGCCGTCCGCGAGCTCGAGCGCCGCGCCCGTGTCGGCGTCGATCAGCTCGGCGTGCACGAAACCGCGCGCGCCGAGGTGCATGCCGTCCTGCTCCTCGCACTCGCCCCAGAGCGACGGGCCGATGTCGCCGATGCCCATTGCCTCGGTGACCTTCGCGCCCCACCCCACTTCGAGCTTCGCGCGGAACGCTGCCTCGCCACCGCCGGGCTCGCCGGCGACGAGCACGCGCTCGACGCTCGACGCGGCGAGCTCCGGGCTCGCTTCGGCCAGGTAAGCGGCGTACGACGGCGTCAGCACGACTGCGTGGGGCTTCAGTTGCTCGATCGCGCGCACGAGGCGTTCGCTGTTCCCCGTACCGAACGGGATGTGCGTCAGGCCGATGCGCTCGAACGCGTCCAGCGCGGCGCCGGCGACGAACGGGCCGGCGTTGTACGTCGACACGATCCGCTCGCCGGCGCTGACGCCCGACGCCGCGTAGCTTCGCGCCGAGCCCGTGATCCAGTTCTCGAGGTCGCTCGCCGTGAGCGGAACGTAGCTCGGCGTCCCGGTCGTGCCGCTCGTCGAGTAGATCCGGACTAGGTCGGAGACCTCGACGCAAAGATGCGCGCCGAACGGGTTCTCGGGCGTGCATGTCGCCTTGAGCTCCGGCTTGTCCGTGAGCGGCAACTGCGCGATCTCGGCAAGGCCGACGGCGTCGTGACCGGCGAGCTTGTCACGGTAGAAGGCGGAGCGCTCGCGCAGGTAAGCGAGCTGCTCGCGAAAGCTTGCGTCGTCGAGCGCGAACTGCTCGGCCCAAGGCCGAGTCTCGACCTCGGGGTCGAGGATCACTCGTAGGGGACCGCGTCTTCGGCCGCGCGTGCCATGAGAAAGCCCACCGGCTGCTCTCGCTCCTCTACGAGGTGTGCCAGCAAGCTCGCCGTGCGCGCGAGGATCGGCACGGCCTTCACCGCGGCCGACGGATAGCCGAGATCGAGCATCACCGCCGCGATCGGCATGGCGACGTTCATCGGCAACGGCTTCTCCCAGACCTCGGCGACGGCGTCACGCAGCTCCCGAGCTCGAGCGACGTTCCGCCCGCTGACCCCGCGCTCGTCCGCGAGCTCGAGGATTCGCTCGGCGCGTGGGTCGACGGGCGTATGCACCGGATGGCCGAATCCGGGCACCTTCCCGCCCGCGTCGCGGATCGCGCGCACGGTCTCCAACGGATCGCCGCCCTGCTCGAGCAGCCGAGCACACTCCTCCGATGCGCCGAGCACCACGGAGCCCGCGCCGAGGATGCCCGCCGCGACTGCACCCTGCAGCGAGCCCGGGTCCGCGGCGAGCGTCATCCGCGCGGCGACGTTGCTCGGCATCAACCCGTGCTCGGCGATCGCGACGAGCAGCAGGTCGAGGAAGAAGCGCTGCTCTTCGGTCGGCTCCTCGCCCGTCAGCAGCAGATGGAAGTACTCCGTGAAGGTGAGGCTGCCCATGAGCTCGCCGGTGAGATCGCGCCCGCGCACCTCGACGCGGTCGGGATAAGCCCGGCTGATGTGGGTCTTACGCGCTGCGGGCACCGGCGACCATCGCCTCGAGCTTACGGAAGGCCAGCTCGCGCGGCAGGTACTTCATCCCGCAGTCGGGCGCGACGACGAGCCGCTCGCGCGGCACGACCGCGAGCGCCTTGCGGATCCGTTCGGCGACGACGTCAGGCGTCTCGGCCTCGCTCGACCCGAGGTCGAGCACGCCGAGGACGATCGTCTTGTCCGGCACGTCGCGGAGCACCTCAGCGTCGAGACCCGGTTGCGCAGCCTCGAGCGAGAGATGTGTCGCGCTGCAGTCGTTCAGCTCGCGGAGGAACGGATAGCCGCTCGGCTTGTCCTTCACGACGTGTGCGTACCCGAAGCACGTGTGCAGAACGGTCTCGCCCTCGATGCCCCCGAGCGCGCGGTCGATCGCCTCGATTGCGTACTCGCGCGCAGCCTCTGGGCGAGCCTGCAGGTACGGCTCGTCGATCTGCACGACGTCGGCGCCTGCGACCTTGAGATCGCGCAGCTCCTCGTTGACGGCGTCCGCGTATGCGAGCGCAAGGCTGCGATCGTCGGGGTAGTAGGTGTTCTGCGCCTGCTGCGTCATCGTGAAGGGACCTGGGACGGTGATCTTGATCCGCCGGCCGGTGATCGAGCGTAGGAACTCGACGTCACGGACCTCCACCGGTCGCGAGCGCCGGATCGGGCCGACGACGCGCGGCACCGGGTTCTCGTGCCCGGTGCGATCGAGGGCAACCCCCGGGTTGTCGAGGTCGACGCCGTCGAGAGCAGTCGCGAACCGGTTGGAGTAGCTCTCCCTGCGCATCTCGCCGTCGGTGATCACGTCCACACCGGCCCGCTCCATGTCCTGGACGGCGAGCCGCGTCGCGTCGTCCTGAGCCTCCTCGAGGAACTGCTGCGGCACGCGCCAGAGCTCGCGCGCCCGGACGCGCGGCGGCAGCCGCTCGCCGAGCCGCTCGCGGTCGATCAGCCAGTCGGGCTGGGGATAGCTGCCGACGACGGCGGTGACGACACGCGTCATTCGAGCGAGCGTAAAGGCCTTGACATATGTAGCGTCAAGATATATCGTCAGGACCCATGTCGACCACCGCGATCACGCCGGTCATCCTGGGGTTGCTCGCCGTACGGCGTCTCGCCGGCTACGACATCAAGGCGATCGTCGACCGGTCGACACGGTTCTTCTGGGCGGCGAGCTACGGCCAGATCTACCCGGAGCTGCGTCGCCTCGAAGCGGAGGGCCTGATCGTGGGCGAGGACGCTCCGAACGGCGGCAGGCAGCGGCGCGTCTACAGCCTCACGCCCGCCGGGCCGGCAGGCGCTCGTCGAGTGGCTTCTCGGCCCGACGGTCACGATCGAGCTTCGGGACGAATCGCTCCTGCGTCTCTTCTTCGCAGACGCGCTGCCGCAGGAACAGGCCCTGATGCTCCTCGAGGGACGGAAGATCGGACACGAGCAGTACCTCGAGACGCTGCGCACGATCGACGCGCGGCCCGGCCAGGACACGCCGTTCGTCGACCTCGTCCTGCGCTGGGGAATCGAATTCAACGAATGGGGTGCACAGTGGTGTCAGCAGCAGCTGGACCGCTTGCGGAGCGAGACGAAGGCGGCCTGACCGAGCCGACCTTCCGCGGCGTCCTCATGACGGGGCTGCCAGGGTTTCTGCGCGAGGGCTTCCTGCCGCTCGGCGCCTTCTACGCCGGACTGAAGCTGAGCGGCCTTGGCGCCGGAATCGCGGCGGCCGCGGTTGCCTCCGCGGTCGTCTACCTCTTCGAGCGCCGGGAAGGACGCGACGGTCTGGTCGTGCGGCTCTCGCTCGCGTTCGTCGTCGTCCAATCCGCAATCGGTCTCGCCGCACACAGCCAGACGGTCTACCTGGCGCAGCCGGTGCTCGTGAACGCCGTCTGGGGAATTGCGTTTCTCGTCTCGGCGGCGATCGGGCGACCGCTCGCCGGCACCCTCGCCGGCGCGTGGTACTCGTTCCCGGCCGCGTTTCGGCAATCGAGCCAGTTCAAGCGCGTCTACGGCGTCGAGTCGATCGTCTGGGGCATCTACTTCCTCGCGCGCAGCGGCCTGCGGTTCGGCGCCCTGCTTGCGGGAAGCCTCGAGAACTTCATCCTCGTCGTGTTCGTCACCGGCCCTCCGATGATGCTCCTGCTGATCGCGTGGTCGATCCGGTACTCGATCCGCGAGTTTTCGAAGGACGACGACTGACTAGGCCGAGCAGCGGACGAGCTCGCGGAGCAGCGGCTCGTACCGCTTGCCCGTGCTCGTCAGGCGGTACTCGACGGCGGGGGGACGCGTGTCGAGCACGCGCCGTTGCAGCAGCCCCGCGTCGACGAGCTCGTTCAGCCGCGCGGTGAGCGTCGCCGGCGGCACGCGGCCGACCGACTCGCTGAACTCGTTGAAGCGCACGGCCCCCTCGATCGACGCGTAGAGGATCGAGAGCATCCAGCGGCGCTCGAGGAGGTCCGCCGCGCGGCGGACCTCCTCGGGAACCGGACTACACCGCCTGCAACGCACGGTCCGACGCGGGCTCCAGGGCGAGCTCGAGCACCTCGCTCACGCTCATCACCGGGTGGAACGTCATCGCCTCGCGCACGTCCTCGGGGACGTCCTCGAGATCGGGTCGGTTCCGCTCCGGGATGATCACCTCTGTCAGCCCGGCTGCGTGCGCGGCGAGCACCTTCTGCTTCAGGCCGCCGATCGGCAGCACGCGACCCTGCAGCGTCACCTCGCCGGTCATTCCGACGGTGTGCTTCACGGGGCGGCCGGACAGGAGCGACGCAAGCGCGGTCGTCATCGTGATGCCGGCGCTGGGGCCGTCCTTCGGGATCGCGCCGGCGGGAACGTGTACGTGGAACGACTTCCGCTTCAGTTCATCGTCGGCGATCTCCAGCTCGTCGCTGTGCGCGCGCACCCACGAGAGCGCGATCTGCGCGGACTCCTTCATCACGTCGCCGAGCTGGCCGGTTAGCAAGAGCCGGTCGTCGCCGTCCATGCGCGTCGCCTCGACGAAGAGGACGTCTCCGCCGGTGCCCGTCACGGCGAGACCGGTCGCAACACCCGGTACAGCTGTCCGCTCCGCGGCCTCCTGCCAGAAGCGCTGACGTCCGAGCGCGTCGCGGACGCCGTCGAGGTCGACCGAGATCGGCGCCTCGGCGTCCCCGGACGCGATCCGCGTCGCGGTCTTCCGCAGCAGCTTCCCGAGCTCGCGCTCGAGCTGGCGGACGCCGGCCTCACGCGTGTAGTCGGAGACGATCGTCTCGAGCAACTCGTCCGAGATCTCGACCTCGTCCTCGCGCAGACCGTTGCGCTCGCGCTGGCGCGGCCAGAGGTAGCCGCGTGCGATCGCGACCTTCTCGTCAACCGTGTAGCCGTCGAAGCGGATGACCTCCATCCGGTCGAGCAGCGGTCCGGGGATCGTCTCGGCGACGTTCCCCGTCGCGATGAAGACGACCTGCGACAGGTCGAGTTCGACATCGAGGTAGTGGTCGCGGAACGAATGGTTCTGCGCCGGGTCGAGAACCTCGAGCAAGGCGGCCGACGGGTCGCCGCGCCAGTCGGCGCCGACCTTGTCGACCTCGTCGAGCATGATCACCGGATTCATCGTTCCCGCGTCGCGGAGCGCGCGGACGAGCCGACCGGGCAGCGCACCGATGTACGTGCGCCGGTGGCCGCGGATCTCCGCCTCGTCACGCACGCCGCCGAGCGACATCCGCACGAACTCGCGGTTGAGCGCGCGTGCGATGGATTCGCCGATCGACGTCTTGCCCGTGCCGGGCGGTCCGATCAGCGTCAGGATCGCGCCGGAGCGCTTGTCCTCGGCGATGCCGCGCTCCTGCCGGAGCTTGCGAACCGCGAGGTACTCGATCACGCGCTCCTTCACGTCCTCGAGGCCTGCGTGGTCCGCGTCGAGGATCTCGCGCGCGACCTTCGGGTCGAGCCTCTCCTCGGACTTCTTCGACCACGGCACGGCGAGCAGCCAGTCGAGATAGCTGCGGATCATCGACGACTCGCCCGAGGCGTCGCCCATGCGCTCGAGCCGGCCGAGCTCGCGCTCCGCCTGCTCTCGCACCTCGTCGGGCATGCCGGCCTCTTCGATCTTCTGGCGGTACTCGTCCACGACGGAGCCTTCGTCCTCGCCGAGCTCCTTGCGGATCGAGTCCATCTGCTTGCGCAGGAAGTACTCGCGCTGCTGCTTCTGCGCGCCCGACTCGACGTCGTCGCGAATGCGCCGGCGCACCTGCAGCTCCGCGAGCCGCTCGCGCTGAAGCGTCAGCGCCAGCTCGAGGCGCTCGACGACGTCGATCGTCTCGAGCAGCTCGATGCGTTGGGCGAAGCTCAGATCGGGCGCGTACGCGGACGTGTCGGCGAGCGCGCCGGCGCCGGTTACCGAGCGCAGAAACTCGCCGATGCGAGCGTCAGCGTTCCTTAGTTCAAGAATCTCTTCGACCACGGCGCGGTACTCGGTCTCGAGCGCGCGCGTCTTCACCGGCGGCGGCGTCTCGTCGGGCCGCTCCTCGACCTCGACGTAGAGCCGGCCGTCCGCCCCGGTCTCGGCTGCGCCGATGACTGCGCGGTGCAGGCCCTCGAGGCTTGCGACGCTCGCGCCGCCGGGCAGGCGACCGACCTCGGTCACCTCGGCTACGACGCCAACCGACGCGTAGTCGCCCTCGTGCCGAGGCACGAGCAGCACGCGCGACTCGCCGCCGACGTCGAGCGGCAGTGTCACGCTCATGTTCGGGAAGACGACCGTGTCGTCCAGGGGTATCAACAGCATCTTGTCCACGGGGTGCTCCACTCTCCTCGGGTTTGGTCTGCCGACCATAGTAGCTACACAATATGAAGCTACGGCAGACTTTGGGTGTGGAGACAACCGTCGCCGGCATCGACCGAGAGGCCCTCTGGGGCAGGATCGAAAGCGGCGCCGACTTCGTCCTCGTCGACGCGCTGTCGCCGATGTCCTTTGCCGCGGCGCACCTTCCCGGGGCGATCAACCTGACGCCTGGGTGGGTCGACGAGCGCGCGCGGCGGCGCATTCCCGACTGGGACACCGAGGTCGTCGTCTACTGCCAGGGCGAGGACTGCGACAGCTCGGTCAAGGTCGCGCATCGCCTGCTGGAGCTCGGCTACCGGAACGTCCGCCATTACTCCGGAGGCGTGGACGACTGGAGGGACGCCGGCCTGCCGCTCGAGGGCGGCCGGGTCTAGCACACTCAGCCGCGCCGTGCGAACATATGTTCGTCGTGCGCGACGCGACGATCCTCCACGCCGACCTCGACGCGTTCTACGCGTCCGTCGAGCAGCGGGACGATCCGCATCTCCGCGGCCGGCCCGTGATCGTCGGCGCCGGTGTCGTGCTCGCGGCCAGCTACGAGGCGAAGGCCTTCGGCATCCGCACGGCGATGGGCGGAGCGAGGGCGCGCCGCCTGTGCCCGCACGCGGTCGTCGTCAGGCCGCGAATGTCGGCCTACTCGGAGGCAAGCAAGGCGGTGTACGAGGTCTTCGACGACACGACGCCGCTCGTCGAGGGCCTCTCGATCGACGAGGCGTTCCTCGACGTTCGCGGCCTCGAGCGGATCTCGGGCACGCCTCCCGAGATCGCCGTCCGGCTGCGGGATGCCGTGCTCGAACGCGTCGGCCTGCCGATCACCGTCGGCGTAGCGAGGACGAAGTTCCTCGCGAAGGTGGCGAGCGGCGTGGCCAAGCCCGAAGGCGTGCTCGTCGTGCCTCCGCACCGTGAACTTGCGTTCCTCCACCCGCTCGCGGTCGAACGACTGTGGGGCGTCGGCGACGTGACCGCCGCGAAACTCCACGAACGCGGGAATCAGGACGGTCGGCCAGGTCGCCCGCCTCGGCGAGGCCACGCTCGTCTCACTGCTCGGCCGCGCATCAGGCCGCCACCTGTACGCGCTGGCGCACAACCGCGATCCCCGTCCCGTGCAGACCGGCCGGCGGCGCGGCTCGATCGGATCGCAGTGCGCGCTCGGGCGCTCGCGCAGGTCGGCCGATTCGATCGACACCGTGCTCGTCGGCCTCGTCGACCGCGTCACGCGGAGGATGCGCAAGGCCGGCCGCGTCGGTCGGACCGTCGTCCTCAGGCTGCGCTTCGGCGACTTCTCGCGCGCGACTCGCTCGCACACGTTGCCTCGCGCAACGGCGCACACGCACACGATCCTCTCCACGGCGCGTGGGTTGCTCGCGAGCGCGATGCCCCTGATCGAGCGCGAGGGCCTCACGCTCGTCGGCGTGGCGGTCGCGAACCTGGACGACGACCGCGCCGTTCAGCTCGCGCTGCCGTTCGATTCCTTCAGCGGCGATGCGCTCGACGCCGCGCTGGACGAGGTACGGGCCCGCTTCGGCGTGAACGCGGTCACCCGCGCGGTGCTCCTCGGCCGCGACCTCGGCCTGACGGTGCCGCTTCTCCCCGACTGAGAGCTACGACGGCGGGACGTTCTGGTTACGGCGCAGGACGTTCTCCGGGTCGTAGCGCCGCTTGAGCGCCTGCAGGCGCGCGAAGGCCTCGTCGCCGAAGGCCGCGCGAACGCGCTCGATGGGCTCGTCCGCTTGCATGTAGTTGACGTAGCCGCCGCCGCTGAACGACCACGGCTCGATCGCGGCAGCCGTCCCACGCGCCCACTCGATGTACTCACCGTCGAGGCCGGAATCCGTCCAGGTCGCCATGACGCTGACGTTGAACGCCGCGTTGCGAAAGCCCACTGCCGCGGAAGCGCCGTCGACGTCCTTCGGCGCGCCGTGGAGCGATTCGATCAGGATTCCACCGGGCGGCCGGCCCAGGGCGACGACGCGGCCGAGCAACTCGTCGAGCAGCTCGTCCGGGAGCTCGCGCACGAAATGACCCTTCCAGTAGTGCCGGTTCTCGCCGTAGGCGGAGTCGAACACGCGCTGCTGGTCGAGGAACGCGTGAGCGCGCACGTCCGTCGTCGACGAGCCCCGGCGCCGAGCGAAGCTCGCGGAGCGTCGGCAGGGTCGGCGTCCGAGCCCGTGTAGCACGGCGCGACGACGACGGCCGGCGTCAGCGACTCGTCCACCGAGATTCCCGCCTGAATGCTCAGGTCGCGCGGTGAACCGCCTGCGACGTCGCGGAAGCGGCGGAGCGCATCGCGGGCGCCCTCGCCCCCGAACGTCAGCAGTCCCCCGACGACACGATCGAGAGCGTGCAGGCGGAAGTCGAGGCGCGTCGCGACGCCGAAGTTCCCGCCTCCGCCGCGGAGCGCCCAGAGCAGATCGGCGTTCTCGTCCGCACTCGCGCGGATCACGTCGCCACTCGGCGTCACGACCTCGGCGCCGACGAGGTCGTCGCACGTCAGGCCGTGTTGCGCCGTCAGGTGGCCGATGCCGCCCCCGAGTGTGAGGCCGCACACGCCGGTCGAGCCGACCACGCCTCCCGGAGTGACGAGTCCGAACTCCTGAGTCGCGGCGTCGAAGTCGAGCCAGGTCGAGCCGCCGTCGGCGCGCGCGATCCCTGCGTCAGGGTCCACATCTACCGCGCGCATGGCCGAGAGATCGATCACGAGCCCGTCGTCGCACACGCAGTGCCCGGCGGGGTTGTGCCCGCCTCCGCGGACGGCAACTTCGAGCTCGTGCGCGCGCGCGAAATCGAGCGCAGCCACGACATCGCCGACGCCGACACAACGTGCGATCACCGCCGGCCGCCGGTCGATCAGAGCATTGAAGCCGCGGCGTGCCGCGTCGTACTCGTCGGATTCGGGCCCGATGACGTCGCCTACCAGCGAGCGCTGCAGCTCGGCCAGACTCTCCTCTGCGCGCATGCTTCCTGACACCTAGCGGGGAGCCGCCGCGATCACGCTCATGTCACTTCGAGTCGGCGTCTCATCCTCGAGCTCGAAGCCCGCGGTGGCAAAGAGCGCCGCGAACTCGTCGACCGTGCGCTCGCGGCCGCCGGGACCGACGAGCATGTTCAGGTCGGAGAATTTCCCCGCGGAGCCTTCGTTCGGGGGCGCGAGGATCCGCTCCACGATGAGGAGCGTCGCGTCCGCGCGCATCGCGCGCCTGCAGATCCTCAGGATCGCCGCAGCTTCGGCGTCTTCCCAGTCGTGGATGATCGACTTCAGCACGTAGGCGTCGCCGCCTTCGGGTACCGATTCGAAGAAGCTCCCGCCGACCACGTGACAGCGATCCGCTACGCCTGCTGCCGTGAGCAGATCGTGAGCGAGAGCGACGACGTGCGGCTGGTCGAAGAGAACGCCTTTCATCGCAGGGTTTTTCGCCAGGAGTGCGGCCACGAGCGCACCGTGGCCGCCACCGACGTCGACGACCGTGCCGAAGCGATCGAACTCGTAGTTCTCGAGGAGCGCTGCATTGACACGGCGCGTCAGCGCGGTCATCGCCCCGTCGAAGATCGCGCTCTCCTCGGGGTGGTCTTCGCGGTACTCCCAGATCGACTTCCCGTACACGCTGCGAAAGGCGTTCTCCCCGGTCTGCACGCTGTCGAGCAGATGCGCCCACGCGTTCCAGTAATACGGCCGGCCGACGTACAACGCCCAGCCGGCAATCGACTCCGGCGAGTCGCTCCGCAGACGCTCGCCGACCTCCGTGAGTGAAAAAGCGCGGCCCGGTTGTTCGCGCAAGATGCCGATGCTCGCAAGCGCTCGCAGCAGCCGGTACAGCGCGTCCGGATGCGCACCCGCCGACGAAGCGAGCTCGTCGACCGTGCGCGATCCGTCGGCGAGCAGGTCGGCGATGCCAAGCGTCGCGGCGACGTGCACGGCCTGAGACACCTGGTAGCCGATGGTCAGGCGTCTGAGAGCCTCCGCCGGATCGTCTTCGCGCGGGGTCGCCAAGCTAGGGGATCGTGACGCCGCTGAGCACCACGGGGCCGAGCAGGTAGTCGAGCTCGACGGACTGCTGGAGCGGCGGAGTGGCGATTACGTCCATCGCCTTCGGGACGGTGCCCGGATTGACCGCGCAGTGCGGGTCGGCGCTCGCGGACGCACAGACTCCGAACTGGAACTCCTGCGGCGTCGGAGCGAAGGTGCGCGCACGGTCGTCACTGAACCCGTCCTGTCCCGTGAGCACGACCGTGAACCCCCAGCCCGGTCCGGGTGTGCCGAGAGTCGCCTTCGAGACTCGGAACGTGATGAAGCGGGAGATCTGGTTCGCGCTGATCGTGACGGTACCCACGGTCGCGCCGGAGGCGTTGATGTAGCGCTGGCCGAAACCTTCCACCTGGATCAGGCGGCTCCATGCGAACGCAGATGCGATGGTGAAGTTGCGCAACGGGTGCGCGGGATTGGTCGAGGTTGTCGCCGCGCTCGGGTCGCGCACATAGACGTCGACGAGCTGCGCGCCGAGCGAGCTGCCGAACGTCGGCGTGAGATCGCGTGTCTTCAACCGGAAGATGACGTCCGAGCCGGCGTCGTAGACCTGGAACTGCTGAATGTCGAAGGCGCCGGCGTGGAAGGCGGCGTTCGTCGGGTACGCGAAGTTGCCCGGTCCGTTGTCGTCGCCGTTCGGGTCGGTGACGTCGAGCAACAGCGTCCCCGGCACGAAGTCGAACACGACCGTCCGCTGCTCGTGCGCCGTCCCGCCGCTCGGGCTGACCGCGATTACGTTGAGAACGGTCGTCCCGCCGGTGATCGCGACGTCGACGCTGAAGGAACCGTTCGTGACCACAGCCGAGGCGATGGTCGTCGCCGAGTCGGCGTCGGTGTTCGTCGCCGAGACGTACACCGTGTTGCCCGGCGCGGTGGTGCCTGTAACCGTGACCGGAGACCCTCCAACGGACGACTTGTCCGCCGGGCTCGTCACCGTCAAGGTCGTCGAGCCCTGCGTGTGGGCGACATAGCGCGAGTTCGTCACGGCCGGCAGAGCGACGTTCCGGCCGGCGGCCAGATCCGCGGCGAGCCGTACGAACGACGCAGCCGACCACGTCAGCGGCGAGGCCGAGCCTGCCGCGCCGCCGTTCACGAAACCGATCGAAGCGAGCGTCGGGTCCGTGCCGTACGGGGAGGCGGCGAGGTCCGGCAGCTCCCAGTCCTGTTCGGGGATCAGGCCCACGCCGGACGCAAACCGGCTCATGCCGAGGAGCAGCGTCGCCGCCGTAGGGTTGTCGCCGGTCGCGAGCTCTTGCTCGCCGCGTTCCGCGGAGAGTGCAGGCCAGAGATGCCCGGTGCCCACGCCGCTCGGCGCCCACGGACGTCCGTCGTTTCCCCGGTCGCCGTAGCCGTCGCCGTTATAGCGATGCCAGCCCGGGCCGCTGGTCGTCGCGGTCCTGATCTTCGCGTCGACGATCGGCAGCGACTGGATGACGTCTGCGTCGGTCGAGGGAAGCTCGCCGAGGCGCACGAGCTCGAGGAAGCCGGCGTCGATGACCTCGCGCTGGTCGAGCGTCGGCCCGCCGTTGCCGACGTTGTACGAGACCGCCTCGTTCGGGTCGCCGTTCTTCGACAGGCGGATGAAGTACGGGTGCGCAGCCAGCGGGCCGTTCGTCGTCACCGTCCAGCCTTTGACCGATCGCTGCCAGTCGTCGGCGACGCCGAGCCATACCGCGGCCGATGTCGTGTCGCCGTTTGCCCTGGCAAGGTCGGCCGCAGCAACGAGACCGGCGATCTCAGCCGCGATCGTGGACGGCGAGAAGCCGCCCTGCTCCTCCCACCGTTCCGAACCGAACGACGGGCCGTGCGCGATCAAGAAGTTCGCCGCAGGCTTGATGTGGTTCGCGTAGAGCGACGGGTCGGTGAGGCCGAGCTGCTGTGCCATCAGGATCGGGTATGCGCATTCGTCGAGTTGCGTCCCGAACGTGTCGGGCGCGACCTTCCCGTTGACGAGGCTGTTGCGAGGCATCGAGCCGTCGGGCAGCTGTTGCCGCTCGAACAGGAACAGCGTCGCGTCGCGCGCCGTCGCGAGGTCGCCGTCCGCGAGCAGCCCTGTCCACGCCTCGTAGAGATCGCGCGCGAACACCTCGCGGTAGGAGCCGAAGTACGTGTTCGCCGGGTCGCCCGCCGAGACCGCCTGGCCCCACGGCGAGGCGAGGCTCGCGACGATAGCGCCGGGGAACGTCTTGTCCTCGGACGCCTTGATCACGTTCGCGCTGACGTAGTACGCGTCCTCGACTTGCTTGCGCTCCGCGGCGTCGAGGCCGCGCAGCTTCTCGGTTCGAGGCTTGTTCAGCGCATTGTCGTACTTCTTCCAGCCCTTCTTGTAGCGCGAGAGAGCCTCAGCGAAGTCGGTGCCGAGCGAACCCTCGGCGGTGTCGACGGCTTCGGCCTGAGAAGCGCCGAAGCCCAGTGCTAGCAACGTGTTGCCTTCTCCGTTGAGCGTCACGCGCGCCGTCTGGACGACGTTGCCGTTCGCCGCGTCCGCCGGCGTCTGCGTGAGCGCGTGCGACGCATCGAGCTGCACGAGCCCGTCGTCTGCCCCACCGGCGAAGCCGCTCGACGCCTCCGAGAACGAGCCGTCGAGCGCGGCATACACCGGCTGTGCGTAGTCACGGTTCACTGCGTTCGTCGCGGTGACCGGATCGGAAGCGACGAGCACCTTGTGGCCGAGTGATTCGTCCACCGTCGCGTTGTCGGCGCCGCCGTTGCCCGGGCCGCCGCCGCCGTTTCCGTTCACGGTCGGATCGAAGCGCACGTAGAGGTGGTAGCCGGCGTCGCTCGGCTCGAGATTGACGCGCATGAGGACCGTGTTCCGGTCCGGGTCGGTTATGTATTCGGTCTCGATCCGGTACCTGCCGGTCTTCGCGGTCGCCGTCACCTCGCAGGCCATGCCGCCTGTTTCATGAACCGCCCTGACGCTGTAGTTCATGTCGCGCGTCTGGAGGTCGGTGAACGTCGCGCCGTCGGTGACGACGTATTGCAGCGTCTCGACATTCGTGGTGTCGACGGTCGGGTAGTAGACGTCGCTCAGGACACCGTTCGCGACCGTGTACCAGACCTTCGAGGTGGTGTTGCGCGCCGTGCCGAGGCAGTCCTTCCGCGCGAGGTCGAAATGCGACAGCGCCCCGTGAGCGGGTGGAACGGTGATCGTCAGTATGTGTGAGGTCGCGTCGTAGCTAAAGGTGACCTTGGCGTTGTCGTCCGCGACGGTGAACGCGATGTTCGCTCCGCCCGGAACGCCACCAAGTCCGTAGTTCTCGTCCCAGCTCTCGTTGATCGCGACCTTCGCCTCGTACGAACCGTGCAACAGGGCCGTCGTCTCGAACGTGTAGATCCCGTCGCCGTCGGGATCCTGGAGCCACGAACGGAGGCAGCTCGGATCCCAGTCGCCCGGGCAGCCGAGCTCGGACTGGAAGCTTCCCGGCGCGACCGCGATCACCGAGCTTTTGTTGTCCGTGATCCAGTGGCTCTTGTGGTCGTAGTAGAACTTGACCTCTCCGCTCGCGGGCAGGTTGAGCGGGATGTTCGCGCCGCCGGTGTGGAGGCCGTAGTTCTCGTCCCACCCGTTGTTGAGCGCGGCCTTGTACTCGTAGTCGCCGGCTGGCAGGTTGAACGTCCCCTGCCAGACGTCGTCGCCCGCGTCGTAGGACAGGTGCGTCAGCGCGCAGTCGGGCTGCCAGTCGGCCGAGCAGCCGAGCTCGGATTGGAGCGACCCGGCGATCGTCACCGAGGCCGGATTGGGCGTATGAGACGCACTTGCCGCCGTAACCAGCAGCAGAGCCACTCCAGCAAGCGCGACCGATGCAACGCGAAGCTTCCTCACAGCGCTCCTCCCACCCCGATTCAGCCAACCATACAGCGCTGCCGCCGCCGGCTCAGCCGGTACGGTGTCCCCGAACGCCGACGCCCCAGAGGAGAGGAAGGCCTGGATGAGTCCGGCCAAGAAACGTCAGACGATGGGCAAGGTGACGCGGGAACGCGAGCTCAAGGAGCGCCGAGCCCTGAAGCAAGAGAAGAAGGAAGCGCGGAGGGCGGCTGCCGCCGAAAAGACTGCAGAAGAGGCCGACGGGACGTTCCCGGCGCCCGAGGACGACGCCGAGCCCGAAGCCGAGGCCGCGGACTAGCCGAACGTCAATGCGGGAGCAACGCGAAGGCGCCCGGAGGCGCCCTTCGGTCGATCGCCCTCTGCAGCCAGTTCTGCCGTAACCAATCGACCGTTGCAGCCGAAAACTTGAGGCGCGTCCCTCGTTAGAGGGATGCCGCCACATCGCCGAGCGCGCTGAAGCTGCCGCCGGCCGCGAGGCATTGCTCGATGAACTGCTCGAGCATCGCGATCCGGTGGCCGCGCCCAATCACCTGCGGGTGCATGCAGACGGTCAGGACGCCTCCGTCGACATGCTCGTGCATCCAGTCGAACTCGCCGCGCCAGATCTCGAGCACCGCGCTCGGCGGCGCACCGCCCTTGCGGTACGGATCGAAGTTGAACTGGAAGTGGACCCAGTCGTCGAGCTCGAACGACATGGGCAGCTCCCAGAGGCGCGACTCTCGGCCGCGGACGAGCGGCTCGGTGCGCGAGACACTGTCTCCGATCCGCGGATGGAACGGGCGATAGTCGTCGGCCATGAGGCTCGAGTCGTAGACGAAGCCGTGCTCCTCCACGAGCTCGAGGGTCGAAGCGGAGAGATCGGCCGACGGCGAGCGGTAGCCGAGTGGACGAACTCCGATCCGCTCGAGCACGTCGAGCGCGCGCTCCATGTCAGCGAGCTCCTCGTCGCGTGACTGCTGCGAAGGATCGACGTGTGCGTAGGAATGGTGCGCGACCTCGTGGCCGCGCTCGAGGATCGACTGCGTCTCGTGAGGGAACGACTCCACCGTGTGCCCTGGCACGAAGAAGGTGGCGCGAATGCCATGCCGGTCGAGCAGCTCGAGCACGCGGGGCACGCCGACGCGTGCGCCGTACTCGCCCCGGGCGAGCATCGCGGGGGTCGTTTTCGCGTAGCCGAACCACACCGAGAGAGCGTCGAAATCGAAGGAAAGGCAGACCGTGCTCGCCGGCATCGCGTGATGCTAACCACCGGCCGTCGTGTACGTCTCATCGTCTCCAGATGCCGGGTTTGGCGTCAGCACGCATGCGCCGCCGCGCCGGTTGGGCGGGCGCGCTCGTCGCAGTCGCTGCGGCCGCTGCAGCCGCGGTCCTCTTGCTGCCGAAGGGCACGCCGGAGCATCAGACGCTTCGACCCGGAGCCGACGTCGTGACCACGCCTCGCGCCGTCAAGCTCACCGCCGAGCGCAGGCGTGCGATCGATGAGCTGCTCGACACGTTCGTGCCGGCCGCAATGGAGCGGAAGAAGCCGCTGCGGGCTCTGCCCCTCGTGACCGAGTCGTTCCGCTCAGGCGTCTCGCGGGAGGATTGGTCGCGAGGCGACCTACCGGTCTTTCCGTACGTCCCTCGCGGCGAGCAGTTCCACACGTGGCGCCTCAACTACTCGTACCCGCGCGAGGTGAGCGTCGAGCTGCTCTTCCACCCCGCTCCGAAGGAGTCGCTCGGCCCGCTCGCGGTCACCGCTGTCTTCAAGCAGATCGGCAGACGCTGGCTGATCGACTCGTTCGTCTCGTCGGCCTCGTTCGCACCCGAGCGCAAATCGCCCAAGGTGGTCGCGCACCCTGACTTCTCGCCGCAGGCCGAAGGGCGCGGAAAGGCGCAGCTGTCGACGCGCTGGCTGCTCGTTCCCGCAGGCGTCCTCGCGCTGATGGTGCTCGTTCCGATCGGGTTTGGTATCGCACACCTGCGTCGCTCCCGCCGCGCCTGGCGCGCGTACCACTCCGGCTAGACTGCGACCGCCGCGGGACTGAGGCGTTCCGAACCGCGTCAGGTCCGGGAGGAAGCAGCGCTAAGGATCACGCTTCAGGTCCCGCGGTTTTTGACGGGCGAAAATCTTCGCTTTTCGCCCGGGGTTTTGGCAGGCGCGCCTTCGGCGCGCGTGCGGAGAGCGCGCTATTGGAGGGTTGCTGCTTCGGCAGTCGGCTGCGTGCAGTGCGGCCAAGCCGCACTGCCGGCGTGAGGCTTCAACCTCCGTTCGTCGGGCCGTCCGGTCGTTCAGGACGGCAGCCATCCCTCCCGGTACGCCACCCGCTTCTCCGGCCCGAAGCCGGCGTAAGCCTCGTCCGGACTAGACGTCTCCTTGAGCGCGCTCGCACCGTGCTTCGCCGCCACGTCGTTCACGGCGTAGACGACCTCGAAGCCGCCCGCTCGGCTGCCGGCCATGACGATCACGCACGGCCCGTCACCGGCGCCGACGAAGGTGTGCTTCGTCCACGGCGGGCAGTGGACGAAGTCCCAGGCCTTCAGGTGGCGCTCCTCGCCTTCGATCACGAGCACACACTCGCCGGAGACGACGAGGAAGTCCTCCTGGCCCCGCTCGCCGTGGTACAGGCCGTGCTGACCGGGCGAGAGAATCTGGATGCGGAAGCCGAGGTCGGTCCACTCCTGCCGCCCTTCGAAGTCCGTGTCCTGCCCGCGCTCCTCGCTTCGGATCCACGACACGTCGCGCGCGTTGACCACGAACCAGCCGTCGCTTTCGACCACCAGCCCAGCCTCGGTCTTCTTCGGCTCTGCCTCGGGTACGGAGGATGTCGGTGCGGGCTTGCCTTCGTCGATCACGCGCAGCTCCTCTGGGTGGGTTGCGCGCGATGGTATCCGCGCGTCCTCGGCTTCGTCTCGTACCGGCGCGCCAGCTCGTGGACTGGCTTAGGCCGCAAGCCGCGCGCGAAGCAGCGGCATGACGTCTTCAGGGTCCGGATAGCGCCCGAGCATCGACTTCTCGAAGACCAGTTCGTCGCCGACGTGTACGTCGAACACGCCGCCGACTCCGGTTACAAGCTCGACGGCGCCGACGCGCTCCTCGAACTCTTCGAGAATCTGCGCTGCCAGACCGACAGCGTTCGGTCTCGCGCCTCAGGGGACGCAGTACTCGATGCGGACCAGTGGAGCGCCGCTCACGCGCGGCCCTTCACGTGCTTGTCGAGCCAGGCGTGCACGCGGCTCCACGCGTCGAGTTGGTGCTCGCGCTCGGTCCAACCGTGGCCCTCGCGCGGGTACACGACGAGCTCGACCTCGCAACCCGCTTCGACGAGCGCGTTGTAGAACTCCGTCGCCTGCGGCAGCGGCGTGCAGAGGTCGTCCTGCCCGTGGAGGATCAGCGTCGGCGTCTTCGCGTTCTGCGCATGGAAGACCGGAGACCACTTCGGATACGGGCCAGCCGGATCGTTCGGGTCGCCTTGAAGGAAGAGCGCGTCGAACTGGCCGATGTTGGTCGTGTAGTGGAAGCTCGTCCAGTCGGTAACAACCGCAAACGGGATCGACGCCGCGAAGCGGTCGGACTGCGTCACGGCCCACGACGCCATGAACCCGCCGTAGCTACCGCCGGTGATCGCGACGCGCGTGTCGTCGACGATCCCGTCACGAACGAGCGCGTCCACGCCGGCGAGGATGTCCTTGAAGTCGCCGCCGCCCATGTCGCCGAGGTTGGCGCGTGCGAACTCCTGCCCGCGTCCGCTCGAGCCTCGAGGGTTGGGAAGGAAGACCGCGTACCCCGCCTGGGCGAGCATGTGCACCCACATGAACGGGAAGCTCCAGGACCAGGTTCCGGTCGGGCCCCCGTGCACGAGCACAACCAGCGGCAAGGAGCCGTTCTCGTGACCGCTGGGCACCGCGAGCAGCCCCTCTATCTCGAGACCGTCGAACGAGTCCCATGTGTACGAGCGCCAGTCCGCGGTGCGAAGTTGCGGCGCAAGTTCCGCGTTGAGCTCGGTGATCGGTCGAGGCTCGCCGTCTTCCAGGAACACGACTTCCGGCGGGTCGTATGCGCTCTCGAAGATCGCGGCGATCCTCGAGCCGTCCGCGCTCGGGGAGACCCTCGGCTGGAAGCGCAGCCCGATCGTCGCGTCGCCCGCGAACAGCTCGTCGACGGAGCCGTCGACGCCGACGCGGGCCGCGAACGTCGCACTTCGCCGCGAGCCTGCGCACCAGAGGGTGTCCTCGTCGGCGAACGCAAGCCACGTCACGTCGAGCTCGGGCGCGAGTGGCCCGACTCCGAGGACGTTCACCGTGCCCGTGACGACGGCGCGGTCCGATGCAAACCCCTCGATGAATGCAACCCGGCCGCCGGCGGAGATGCGCGGGCACTGCAGCTGCCATTCGGCCGTGTGGACGCGCTCGGCGGTTCGACTGTCGAGGTCGATCAGCCCGATCCACGCGTCGTACCAGGCGCTCTCGGAAGGCTCGTCCGTGCAGACGGCAGCGACCTTGCCGCCGGCCCAGTCGTACTCGAAGACGTTGACGCTCTCCGGGCTGACCTCTTTCGTCGCTCCCGAGGCCGCGTCGACGAGGTAAAGACGCCGCCAGTGCGCGGCCGGCCTGTAGACCTTCGGATCAGGCTCCTCCGCGTCCGCCTCCGCGATCTTCGTCGCGGTCTGCGCGCCTGCGCGGTCGGAGCCGAGGTCGGCGGCGAGCACGAGCAGCGAGCTGCCGTCCGGCGACCACTGGATGTCCTCCACCGAGCCGGGGATCTCGCCGATCTCGCCGCGGCCGTCGATCCACAGGCTCATGCGGCCGGCATGGCCGCGATCCGTCGCGTAAGCGAGCGTCTTGCCGTCAGGCGCGAAGCGGGGCAGCGCGTGGGCCGCGCCTGCCTCGGTCGCCTCGGCGCCGTCGATCCAGAGCCTCGTTTCGATCGCCTGCCCCTTCTCGCGAAACGAGGGCGCGACGATGTATGCGAGCCGCGAGCCGTCCGCCGAGAGAGCCAGATCGATCGGCCTGCGGAGCTGCATGATCAGCTCGGGCGTGACCTTGACGGCTTCTGGAGCGGGCGCCCGCATACGCTGATCCTACTCTGCTTGAATCGCAGAGTGACCGCGCTCTACCGGAAGTACCGCCCGCAGGACTTCGACGACGTCGTGGGACAGGAGCCCGTCGTGCGGACGCTGAAAAATGCGATCGGCGCCGGACAGGTACGCCAGGCCTATCTCTTCGCAGGCCCGCGCGGCACCGGCAAGACCTCGCTCGCGCGCATCCTCGCGAAGGGGCTCAACTGCGAGCAGGGCCCGACGCCGAATCCGGACAAGACGTGCCACGCCTGCGTCGCGATCGCGAACGGCAACTCACTCGACGTCGTCGAGATGGACGCGGCGTCGCAGCGCGGCATCGATGACATCCGCGAGATCCGCGAGCGCGTCGTGCTGCAGCCGGCCGAGGGGCGCTACAAGGTCTACATCCTCGACGAGGCGCACCAGTTGACCGACGCCGCGTGGAACGCGCTTCTGAAGCTGATCGAAGAGCCGCCGCCGCACCTCGTCTTCGTCTTCTGCACGACCGACCTCGCGAAGGTGCTGCCGACCGTTCGCTCGCGCTGTCAGACGTTCGTCTTCCAGCGGCCGCGTCTCGCGGAACTCGTGCAACTGCTGCGCCGCGTCGCCGACGGCGAGGGGATCGACGTTCCCGACCAGGCGCTGTCGTTGATCGCGCGCGGCGCACGCGGAGCGTTCCGCGACGCAGTCTCCACGCTCGACCAGCTCTCGGCCGCAACGCAGGGTCAGATCACAGTGCAGGCCGTGCTGCAGCTCCTCGGCGCAGTCGAGGAGGAGGCCCTCTTCAGGCTGTGCGACCTCGTCGTCGACCAGGACACCGCCGGCGCGCTCACGTTCGTCGAGGAGCTCGCGGCTCAGGGCCAGGATCTCGGCCGGCTGGTGCTCGACCTGCTCGAGCACCTGCGCGCGCTGATGCTCGTGCAGCACATGGGCGAGGTTCCCGACTCGCTGCCGCTGACCGACGAGACGCGCGAGCGGCTCGCCGCGCAGGCGAACCAGCTCGGCCCGGCGACCGTCGTCCGGCTGATCGACCTGCTCGCTGTCGCAGTCGAGGACATGCGCCAGGGCGGCGACCCGCGCCTCCCGCTCGAGCTCGCGCTCGTGAAAGTCACGCGCCCGGCCGCAGACATGTCCCGCGAAGCCCTGGCGTTCCGCCTCGACCAGCTTGAACGTGGCCACAACGCCCCTGTCCCAGGGACAGTCCCTGAGACAGCGCCGGAAGCGACAGCCCCGCCCGGGCTCCCCGATGTCGAGCTGGAGCAGCTGCAGGAGGCGTGGCAACGCAGCGTGCTCGCGGCCGTAAGCGAGAAGTCGATCCCGACCGCATCGATGCTCGCCGAGGCTCGGCCGACCGCGCTCGACGAAGACACGCTCACGATCGAGTTCCCGCAGACCGCGTCGTTCCACCGCAAGCTCGCGGAGGAGCCGAAGAACGCGACGCTGCTTCGAGACTCGCTCTACGAGCTGACCGGCCGCCGCCTCCAGCTCGACTTCGTCGTCGGCGAGGGCGCACCCGCGGAGGAGCAGGCGGACGAGCCGCCGGCGGGCGAGGAGGAGATCTACCAACTCGTCAAGGAGACCTTCGACGCAAAGGAGATCGATCCGCAGTGAGCATGGACTTCAACAAACTCGCCGAGCAGGCGCAGCAGATGCAAGAGCAGATGCAGAAGGCGCAAGAGGAAATGGCGAACGAGGTTGTCGAGGGAACCGCGGGCGGTGGCGCGGTCGTCGTGAAGGCGACGGGCACCGGGAAGATCACCGAGATCAAGATCAAGAAGGAGGCAATCGATCCAGACGATCCGGAAACGCTCGAGGATCTCGTGCTCGCAGCCGTGAACTCGGCGCTGCAAGCGGCTGAGGATCTGGCCAAGAAGAAGCTGAACCTCGGCGCACTCGGCGACCTCGGCTCGCTCGGCCTCGGCTTCTGAACGCACGCGCAAAGCCGTTCGTTCTCGTCCACGGGTCAGGCGGCGGCGCCTGGAACTGGGACCGAGTAGCGCCGTTGCTGCGCGAGGCCGGACACGAGGTGCGCACGCCCGACCTCGAAATGCGCGATGCGAGCGTCGGCATCGACGATCACGCGGAGCAGGTCGTCCACGCGGTCGGCGACCTCCGCGACGTCGTGCTCGTCGGCCACTCCTACGCAGGCCTTCCGATCGCGGTCGTCGCCGACCGCGTTCCCGAACGGCTCGCGCGCGTCGTCTACCTCGATGCGTTCGCGCCGAGGGACGGCGATTCGGGCGTCGCGCAGCGGCCCGAGCTGCTCGAGTCGTTCGTCCCACGCGCGCGCGACGGCCTCCTGCCTCCGATCCCGCCGGAGTACGCCGGCGCCGACGAGGCCGACTACGAGCTGCTACGCGCGCGCACCGCAACCACGCCGCTCCGCTGCTGGACCGATCCGGTGCGGCTCACCGGCGCCGGCGAACGCGTGCCGCGCACGTACATCTGGTGCACGCGCTCCGGGTTCGGCAAGGTCGCCGCGCGCCTCAGGGAGGACCCGACGTGGGACTTCCGCGCGCTCGACACCAAGCACATGGCCATGTACACCGCGCCGCACGAGCTCGCGAACCTCCTGCTCGAGCTCGCGTAGACCGACGGCCGATCGGCCCAGGCACAATTCGGCCGTGCTCTCACCGGCCGTGGACAATCTCGTCGCGCAGCTCACGAAGCTGCCCGGAGTCGGGCAGCGGACGGCGCAGCGGCTCGCCTTCCATCTCCTTTCACGACCGAAGGACGAGGCGCTCGCGCTCGCGAGCGCGATCGAGGACGTGAAGGAACGCGTTCGGTTCTGCGCCGAGTGCGGGAACCTCACGGAGTCGGAGCTGTGCGGCATCTGCGCGGACGCGCGACGCGACCACACGACCATCTGCGTCGTCGAACAACCGGCGGACCTGCTTTCGCTCGAGCGCACGCACGAGTACCGCGGTCTCTACCACGTGCTCGGTGGATCGCTCTCGCCGCTCGACGGCGTCGAGCCGGAGCATCTGCGCATCGACGAGCTGTTCCAGCGCGTTGCTCGCAACGGCGTGCAGGAGGTCGTGCTCGCGACGAACCCGAACATGACCGGCGAGGCGACCGCCGCGTTCCTCGCAGATCGTCTGCGCGGCCAGGTACGCGTGACGCGGCTCGCGAGCGGCCTCCCGGTCGGCGGCGATCTCGAGTACGCCGACGAGGTCACGCTCGGCCGCGCATTGTCAGGCCGCCGCGAGATGTCCTAGTTCTGCCGCGCGGCGTTCGACCACCGGTCCAGCTCCGCATTCGGATCCACAGGCAGAATGAACCAGTGACCGAGGCCGTCTATCAAGCGATCCCGGAGGTCGCGAGCGACGAGCGCGTTCCGCATGCGGGGACCGTGGTGATGAAGTTCGGCGGCACGTCGGTCTCGGGGCCTGAGCGGCTGAAGGCGGTCGCGCGGCGCCTTGTCGAGGCGCGCGAAGCGGGCAACCGCGTCGTCGGCGTCCTTTCCGCGATGGGCGACACGACCGACGAGCTGCTCGACCTTGCGCGGGAGATGTCGGAGCGTCCGGATCCGCGAGAGCTCGACATGCTGATCTCGGTGGGCGAGCGGATCTCGTGCGCGCTCGCCGCGATGGCGATCGTCGACCTGGGCCAGCAGGCCATCTCCCTGACTGGGTCGCAGGCGGGGATCGTCACGGACACCGTCCACGGGAAGGCGAAGATCGTCGAGGTGCGTGCGAAGCGCATCCACGACGCGCTCGACGCGGATCGCATCGTGCTCGTCGCCGGGTTCCAGGGTGTGTCGAACGAGTCGCTCGACATCACAACGCTCGGCCGCGGCGGAACCGACCTGACCGCCGTTGCGCTCGCGGCGGCGCTCGGCGCCGACTCGTGCGAGATCTACACCGACGTGCAGGGAGTGTTCACCGCCGATCCGCGGATCGTCCCCGAGGCGCAGAAACTCCACGCCGTCAGCTACGACGAGATGCTCGAGATGGCGGCTTCCGGCGCGAAGGTTTTGCAGCTACGCTCGGTCGAGTTCGCGCGGAACCACAATGTGAGGCTCCACGTCCGCTCGACGTTTGCCGAGGCGGACGGCACGTGGATCACGGAGGAGGAAGACCCGATGCTCGAAAAGGCGATGATCTCCGGCGTCGTGCACACGCGCGAAGAGCTCGTGTACCGCGCTACGGGCGTCGGCGCCGCGGCGCTCTTCGAGGCGCTCGCTCTGGCTTCGGTGAACGTCGACACGATCGTGCAGATCAGCCCCGACGAGATCGTGTTCTCCGCGCCGACCGAAGATCGCGTCGACATCGAGCGCACACTCAGCTCGCTCGGCGCCGACTGGTCGTCGCGGGACGACCTCGGGAAGGTGAGCGTCGTCGGCGCGGGAATGAAGAGCCATCCCGGTATCGCCGCAAAGACTTTCGCGACGCTCCGCGCAGAGGGCGTCGAGCCCGCCGTCGTGACCACGTCTCCGATCAAGATCGCGTGCCACGTACCGACTGACGACGTGGAGAAGGCCGTTCGCGCGCTCCACGAGGCATTCGACCTTGCCTAGCGTCGGAGTTCTCGGCGCGACCGGCGCCGTCGGGGGCGTCCTGCGCGACCTGCTGCGCGACTGGGACGACGTGCGCTACTTCGCATCCGCCCGCTCCGCGGGCACGACCCTCGACGGGAGAACGGTCGAGGAGGCGACTCCCGAGGCGCTCGAGTCCGGCGGCCTCGACCTCTGCTTCTCGGCGATCGGCGCGACTGCTTCGCTCGAGCTCGTGCCGCACGCCGTGCGGGGCGGCGCCGTCGCGATCGACAAGTCGTCCGCATGGCGGATGAAGCCCGACGTGCCGCTCGTCGTGCCGGAGGTCAACGGAGACCGCGCGCTCGAGCACAACGGCGTGATCGCGGTGCCGAACTGCTCGACGATCCAGCTGATGGTCGCGCTCAAGCCCCTACACGACGCGGCCGGCCTGCGCAGCGTGCGCGTCGCGACGTATCAGTCCGTCTCGGGCGCAGGCAAGCAGTCGATGGAGCGGCTGCTCGCCGAGCGCGTGGAGGATCACGACCTCCGCGGCGACTGGACGCTCGAGGGCGATGAGTTCGAGGAGGAGGCGAAGATCCGCGAGGAGACGCGCAAGATCCTCGACCTGCCCGAGCTGCCTGTGCAGGCGATCTGCGTGCGCGTGCCCGTGCTCGTCGGCCACCTCGAAGCCGTGTGGATCGAGACCGAAGATGCGCTCGAGCCGGAGCAGGCGCGCGGGTTGCTGGCGGCCGCGCCAGGTTTGCGCGTTGTCGACTTCCCCAGCCCCGCGCAGGCCGCGGGTGAGGACGACGTGCTCGTCGGCCGCGTACGGCGCGACCCTGCGACGAAGAACGGGCTCGCGCTGATGGTCGCCGGCGACAACCTGCGCAAAGGCGCCGCTCTGAACGCCGTGCAGATCGCCGAGCTGCTCGTCCAACGCTCGGCGCTCGCCGCCTGAATTACGGAATCCGCTGCGGCACCGGCGCCGGCGCGAAGACCTCGCGCAGCTTGCGCATCACCTCGGCGCGTGTGCCCGCGAGCGCCGGCTGAAGCCCGCCGAGCTCGAGCCTGCAGAGCTCGACGCGTCCCTGCGCGCGCAGAGTGCGGAACCCGAAGTCCGCGAGGAAGTCCCGCGGGAACACGGTGCGATGCACCTCGAAACGCTCGTACGCCGACTCCCCCTCGGGGTAGCGGTACGCGAACGTCTCGAGCGCCAGCGCATGGCGGTCGCGCGCCTCGCCGATCGCCGTGAGGAACAGCGACTGCATCACCCACGGCGTCGAAGGCTCGACGAGGTAGGCACAGGTGATGAGAAATGCGTCGTCGCTCGGAGGCCCAGCGGGGAGCTCCTGAGCGCGCGGGTAGTACGGCGCGGGACCGAACTGCATCGAGCCAAGGAGTCTCCCGTCGTCGTCGTGGTAGACGGCGCCCCACGCACCCGAGTCGTCCTCGATCTTCTCGATCCAGCGGCGCTTGTCGGTCGCGCGACCGGTGCTCGACTGCCACCAGACGCACTGGTGGCAAACGCTCGGCGTCGTCTCGAGCGTTGCGCCGGTCAGTCCTGCCACACGCGTGCCCATCTACCCTCCTTCCAGAACCAACTCCGTCGCCTCGGGCCGCGCCGCGAAGCGGAACGGCACGAACGTGGTCCCGAGCCCGGCGGAGACATGCAGTATCCCTCCAGGGCGCCCGTAGAGCCCGCGCGTGTACCGCGCACGGGGATGGGCCAGGCGCAGCTTTCCGCCCGGGTACGGGACGCAGATCTGGCCGTCGTGCATGTGGCCGGCGACGACGAGGTCGAAGGCGCCGGCCGGAAGCCGGTCGACGAGGGCCGGGAAGTGGACGATGAGGATGCGCAGGTCAGCCTCGTCACGCCCCACCGCGAGGTCGGCCGGCTGCGGCCTCGAGCGCACCCACCGCGAGCGCGGATCGGCACCCGCTATGTACACGCGCCTGCCGCGCACCTCGATCGTGACTCCTTCGTCTGAGAGGAGCGTCGCCGGCTCGAGCTCGCGAAGGAGAGTCCGCTCGACGAACGGGTCGCGGCTGATCGCAAGGTCGTGGTTGCCGAGGATCGCGTAGCACCGCGGCAGCTCGGCGACGACGCGTCGCAGCAGTGGCTCGCCCGACGCGCGGGTCAAGAGGTCGCCGCTGACGAGCGTCAGATCGGGCCGCCGCTCGGCGACCCACTCTGCGGCCCGCTCGACCGCGTGCGAACCTCGTCCCGGAACGCCGAGGTGGAAATCCGAGAGGTGCGCGATCCTGAGCCCGCGGAGCTCGTCGGGAAGACCGGGCACGCGCACGTGACGCGTCTCGAGCCGAACCCATCCCGCTTCGAACCACGCCCACCCGAGCGCGGCCGCGGCGACCCCGGCGAGCGCCTTCAGGCCTGCAGCTTCTCGAGCACGGGCTGCACCGACACCACGTGCCGCTTGAACTTCAGCTCCGACTCCTCGAAGCCCGCGGCGACGCCGATCAGCTGCGACAGGTGCAGGATCGGCATGCTGAAGTCGCGACCGGTCGTCGCGCGCAGCTTTGACTGCCACGCGTCGAGCGACAGGTGGCAGAGCGGGCACGGCGTCACCATCGCGTCCGCGCCGGCGTCCATCGCCTGCTCGATCGGCTGGATCAGTTCTGCGAGGGCCGTCTCCTCGCGCGCCTGGATGATCGGGAAGCCGCAGCACTTGATCTTGGCGGGATAGTCGATCGCCTCGCCGCCGCAGGCCTCGATGATCGCCTCGAGCGACCACGGACGGTCTGGATCCTCGAAGCCCATGATCTTCGACGGCCGCAGGATCTGGCAGCCGTAGAACGGCGCCACCTTGAGCCCTTTCAATCCCTTGTGCGCAGCTTGCTTGAGCAGCTCGTAGCCGTCGCCTTCGGCAATCATCCAGAGGAGGTGTCTGACCTCGACGTTGCCCGAGTACCGCGGCACGCCGACGGCTGAGAGGTTGCGGTTCACGCGCTCGCGCAGCGACTCATCGCCCTTGAGCTGCCAGTTCGCCTGCCGCAGGTTGAGCGTGCAGACGTTGCAGATCGTCATCAGCGTGTCGGCGCCTGTCGCTTCCGCGTACGCGAGGATCCGCGCGTTCAGGTGGAGGTAGTAGTCGGGCTCGGCCTCGTGGATGTCGCCGGCGCCGCAGCAGGTGACCGACTCGAGCTCCTCCAGCTCGATGTCGAGGAGCGGCGCGAGCGCCTGCGTCGAGATGTCGAGCTCCTTCGCGGACAGCGAGGCGAGACAGCCCTTGTAGTAGGCGACCTTCATGCTTTCCCGGGCTGGCGCGTCGGTTCGGATCCGGCCTGCGAGCGGCTGCCACTTCCATTGTCGCCGCCGGGCGGCCCGTCGTCCGGCAGGAACGGGAGCGGGAACGAGACCTCTCCTACGCGCATGCGCCCCTCGCCGTCGTGCTCGAGCCGCGACAGCGCGCGCTCGCCTTGCACGATCCCGAGAGCGCCGTCACGACCCTGCGTCTTCACGATGTCGTACAGCGCGCGGGCCTGCGTCACGTTCTCAGCGACGTGCGGCGGCACGGGCAGCGGAACCTTGCCGTGCTTCGCGAGTCCGAGCGCGAAGCCGGTCTGCTTGATCGCCGTGACGATGCCCTGCGTCTTCGGCACCAGCTCCGTCTCGCGCAGCCAGCCCGTCGTCTTCGCGGAGATCACGAACCACTTTGCGTGCTTCGCACCCATGTCGCCGTCGATCCCATGCTTGATCGACTCCGCCCCGAGCTTTGCGATCGCGTCTCTCGGGTCGACGCCCTTCGGGCAGCGCTCGTTGCAGAAGTAGCACCGCGTGCAGTCCCAGATGCCGTGCTCCGAGTTGTAGTCCTCGAGCCGCTCGACGACGGCGCTCTCGCGCGGGTCGCCGACGAAGCGCATGCCCTTCGCGAGCGCCTGCGGGCCGAGGAACTCCGGATCGGCCTCCATGGCGTTGCACTCCGAGACGCAGCAGCCGCAGTTGATGCAGAGCGACTCCTTGTGGATCGCGTTCATCCGCTCCTGCGAGATCAGGTGCTCCTTGCCGTCCGCCGGCTGGTCGTAGCCGGGCCGCAACCACGGGCCGATCGCGCGGAACTTCGACCAGAACGGCGTCATGTCGACAACGAGGTCCTTGACGATCGGCAGGTTGCCCATCGCGGAAATGACCGGGACGTGGCCGCTCCCGGCGATGTCCAGCATGCGCGTATTGCAGGCGAGAACGGCGGCGCCGTCCATGCGCATGCCGCAGGAGCCGCAGATCATCATGCGGCAGCTCTTGCGGTACGCGAGCGTGCCGTCGACGCGGTCCTTGATGATGTCGAGGCAGTCAAGGAGCGTCGCCTCCTCAGGCGCATCGATCTCGTACTCCTTCAGCGCACGGTCGCCCGTCGTGGAGTCGTAACGCCAGATCTTGAGCGCGACCTGCACGGCCTAGTACTTGCGCTCCTCGGGCTGGAAACGAGTGAAGCGCACGTCCTTGTACGAGAGCTCGGGCTGCCCGTCGACCCACCGCGTGATCGAGTGCTTGAGGAAATGCGCGTCGTCGCGCTTTGGATAGTCGTACGGCCGCGAATGAGCTCCGCGACTCTCCTTGCGCGCGACGCCGGCCTGCAGCATGCAGACGGCGAGGTCCAGCAGATAGCCGAGCTCGATCGCCTGCGTCAGGTCGCTGTTGAAGACCTCGCCCTTATCCTCGACGTAGACGTTCTCGTACCGGTCTCGTAGACCGTCGATGATCTCGAGCTGGCGAAGCATCTTCTCCTCTCGCCGGAACACGCCGAAATTCTCGAGCATCGACGCGCCGAGCTCGTCGCGAATCTTCCACGGACGCTCGCCGGCGGACCGGTCGAGAAGCTCGTTCAACTCGCGCTCCGCTTCCCGCTCCGCGGATTCCGGGACCTCGACGGTCGTGTGCGATAGGGCCCACTCGGCTGCCGACCGTCCCGCTCGCTTGCCGAACGTGATGGTCTCCATGAGCGAGTTGCCTCCGAGGCGGTTTGCGCCGTGGACCGAGACGCATGCGACCTCGCCCGCCGCGTAGAGACCCGTGAGCTCGGTGAGGCCGTCGTTGTCGGTCTCGACGCCACCCATGTGGTAATGCGCACCCGGCCGCACCGGAATCGGGTCGTAGATCGGATCGACGGCTGCGTACGTCATCGCGAGCTCGCGCGATCCCGGCAGCCGGTCGTTGATGCGCTCGGCGCCAAGGTGGCGCAGATCGAGAAAGATCGAGCCGTTGACTCCTCGCCCTTCTTCGATCTCGGTCGTCTCCGACCTCGAGACGACGTCGCGCGACGCAAGCTCCATCGCGTTCGGCGCGTAGCGCTGCATGAAGCGCTCGCCGGACTTGTTGATCAGGTAGCCGCCTTCGCCACGGCAACCCTCCGTGATCAGGATCCCAGACGGGTAGAGCGTCGTCGGGTGGAACTGCATGAACTCCATGTCTTTCAGCGGCAGGCCCGCCCGGAGCGCCATCGACATGCCGTCGCCCGTGCACGCATATGCGTTCGTCGTCGCACGGTAGAGGCGGCCGACGCCTCCCGTCGCGAGGACGACCGTCTTGCCGCCGAGCGTCTTCAGCCCACCGTTGAGCAGGTCCCAGCAGATGACGCCCTGGCAGCGGTCGTCATTGATGACGAGCTGCCAGGCGAAGTACTCCTCGTACACCGTGATGTCGCGGCGGCAAAGCTGCTCGTAGAGCACCTGGATGAGCACGTGGCCCGTGATGTCGGCCGCGTAGACGGTGCGGGGCGAGCCGGCGGCGCCGAACGGCCGCTGCGCGAGACGTCCGTCTTCGCCGCGCGAGAAGAATGCTCCCCAGTGCTCGAGCTGGTAGATGTCGCTCGGGCGCCTCCCGGCAGAGGATCTCGATCGCGTCCTGGTCGCCGAGGTAGTCGGAGCCCTTGACGGTGTCGAATGTGTGCTTCTCGGGGTCGTCCTCGCCGGCGTTGCCGAGCGCGGCGTTGATGCCTCCCTCTGCGGCGCCGGAGTGGCTCCTCGTGGGGTGCAGCTTCGAGACTACGCCGACGTTCGCGCCCTCGTCGAACGCCTCGATCGCGGCGCGCATGCCTGCGCAGCCGGCGCCGACGACGAGCACGTCGTGCTTGGCTTCCATCTGACTCCAAGCTATCGAATGCAAGCGTTGGTGCGGTGAGCCGACGGTCGACGCGGCCGTCTCGCGCGTCAGAGCTCGCGGTAGACGCCGAGCCTGCCTTCGAGCGCGTCCGCGATCATCGCTGTCGAGAGACTCGGGCACGGAGTCGGGAGGTCGAGCGGGTCGAACCAGCCGACTTCCACGATCTCGTCTCCTGCGGGCACGGCAGGAACGCCGGCCGTGATCTGGGCGAGGAAGCCGAAGGCGAACCAGTCCTCGGCCGTCAAGACGTAGACGCCGACCAACGGCCCGACCTTCGCGACGACGCCGCACTCCTCGAAGATCTCGCGCTCGGCCGCTTCACGGGGCGTCTCGCCTGCCTCGACGGTGCCGCCGGGAGGAACGTATGGCTCCTGCTCCGGCTCCCACTCCGGATGCGATTCGCGCACGAGCAGGACTCGCCCCTGTCCGTCGAAGATGACCCCGCCGGCACCGTATCCGGCCAAGTCGAGCCTCGCTTCGTTAGACGCGCGGCCTGGCCGCCGCGACCTCGGGCGGCGCGTCCGGCACGAACTTCTCGAAGTTCGCGCGGAACATCTCCGCGAGCTCACGTGCCTTCAAGTCGTACGCGGCCGGGTCGCGCCAGGTCGAGCGCGGGTCGAGCAACGTTGCATCGACTCCCGGCACCTCGGTCGGAACCTCGAAGCCGAACAGCTCGTCCGTCCGGTAGTCGACCGGGTCGAGCCCGCCCGATAGCGCAGCGTGCAGCAACGCGCGCGTTGCGCCGATCGGCATCCGCTCGCCTTCGCCGAACGGGCCGCCGGTCCAGCCGGTGTTGACGAGCCAGGCGGTCGCGTCGTGCGTCGCGAGCTTCTCGCCGAGCATCCGCGCGTAGACGTGCGGAGGTTGCGGTAGGAACGGCGCGCCGAAGCACGTCGAGAAGGTCGGCTGCGGCTCGGTGACGCCGATCTCGGTGCCGGCGAGCTTCGCCGTGAAGCCGGAAAGGAAGTAGAAGAGCGCCTGCGCGTGCGTCAGGCGTGCGATCGGCGGCAGGATCCCGAAGGCGTCCGCGGTCAGCATCACGATCGCGCTCGGGTGGCCCGCGCGCTTCTCGGGCAGGGCGTTCGAGATCTGCTCCAGCTTGTACGCCGCACGCGTGTTCTCCGTCTTCGAGTCGTCGTCGAGATCGACCACGCCGCGCTCATCGACCGCGACGTTCTCGAGGATCGTCCCGAACGTGCGTGTCGTCTTCCAGATCTCGGGTTCTGCGTCGGCGGAAAGCCGGATGACCTTTGCGTAGCAGCCGCCCTCGAAGTTGAAGATCCCGTTGTCGCCCCAGCCGTGCTCGTCGTCGCCGATCAACCGGCGCTTCGGATCGGCCGACAGCGTCGTCTTGCCCGTTCCCGAGAGCCCGAAGAACACCGCGACTCGCCCCTCGTCGTCGACGTTCGCAGAACAGTGCATCGGCAGGATGCCCTCGATCGGGAGCCGGTCGTTCATCACTGTGAAGATCGACTTCTTGATCTCGCCGGCGTAGTGCGTTCCTCCGATCAGCACCTCCGTGCGCGCCGGATGCAGCACGACGAACGTGCCGCTGCGCGTGCCGTCGTCGACCGGGTCGGACTCGAGTGCGGGCGCGTGCAGGACGAGTGCGTCAGCGTCGAACATGTCGAGCTCGTCCTCGGTCGGGTCGATGAAGAGCGTCTTCGCGAACAGCGCGTGGTACGGCATGTCGGTGACGACGCGCACACCGATCCTGTGAGCGGGATCTGCTCCGGCGAACGCGTCGACGACGTAGAGCGACCGGACGCTGCTCGAGATAGGCGACGACCTTGTCGCGTAGCCCGTGGAACTTCTCTTCGGGCAACTCGTGGTTCACGTCGCCCCACCAGATGCGCTGCTCCGAGCCGCGCTCCCGCACGATGTACTTGTCCTTGGGCGACCGCCCGGTGTGGATCCCGGTGTCTACGACGAGCGGCCCGCCCTCGGCGAGCACGCCTTCGTTGGCGACGAGCGCGTGCGTGTAGAGCATCGCGACAGTCGGATTTCGATAGATCTTCCCCTTCGGCTTGAGCCCGTGCTCGGAAAGCTCCACGGTCTCGCTACGTTCAGCCGTCGCTGCCATCGCTCCCTATCGTATTCACCGCTTCGACCGAGATGCCGCAATTCACGCCGCCCACTTCCCTCACCGACGGCGTCGTCACGCTCCACCCGTGGCGCGACGACGACGCCGAGGCGCTCGTGCGTCGGATCAATGATCCGGACGTCGCGGCGTTCCTCGACCTCGTCCCGCAGCCGTACACGCACGCCGACGCACGCGAATGGTTCGTCATCAGCAGGGAAGGCTGGCGCAACGGAACGGCGGCGACGTTCGGGATCCACCTCGATGGAGTCGAAGGAGCCGTCGGCGGCGTCGGGATCCGCTTTCTTGCCGATCTCGACGAGGGCTCGGCCGAAGTCGGTTACTGGGTGGGCGCCGACGCGCGCGGTCGCGGCGTCGCCACTGCCGCGACGCGGCTCGCACGCGACTGGGCGTTCGCGGCGGTTCCGGAGCTCGCACGGCTGCAGTTGCGCGCGGCCGTGGAGAACGTTGCGTCGAACCGCGTCGCGGAGAAGGCCGGCTTTACGCGCGAGGGCGTGCTGCGCGCGCAGCGCTTCAACCCACGCCTCGACAAACGCGTGGACTTCGTGATGTGGTCGCTGCTGCGCGAGGAGCTGTGAGCACAGGCGCGAATCACCGCCTGTGGAGATTCACCGCGAGATCGAGCGCTTCCTCGGCAGCGCCAGGTTCGCCGACGCGACGCGCCGGTCGTACCGGGTCGACCTCGAGCACTTCGCCGGGTGGCTCGAAGCCCGGAAGCTGCGGCTCGACGACATCGGCACGCGCGAGCTGACCGAGTACGCCGCGGAACTCGGCCGCGGACGCACGCGCCTCGCACCGGCGAGCACGGCGCGCAGGCTCGCAGCGGTGCGCTCGTTCCTGCGCGCGGCGCTCGGCCCCGCGCGCGTTCCCGACGTTGCGCTTGGCCCAAAACGATCGCGCCGTCTGCCCGATCCGCCCCGGACCGCCGAGGTCGACCGCACACTGACGGAGCTCGAAGGCGACGGGCCGCTCGCGTTGCGGAACCGTGCGCTCGTCGAGCTCGTCTACTCCGCCGGGTTGCGCAGTGCGGAGGCCGTCGGCCTCGACCTCGGCGACGTCGACTTCGAGCAGGAGCTCGTGCGCGTGCGCGGCAAAGGGGGCAAGGAACGCGTCGTCCCGCTCGGCGAGGAGTCGGGCTGGTGGCTCGCGCGCTACCTCGAGCACGCGCGGCCGCAACTCGCAACCGGAGCGGACAATGCGTTCTTCCTCTCCGTGCGCGGCCGCCGTCTCGACACGAGCACGCTGCGCCGGATTTCGCCGCACCCGCACCGCCTGCGGCACGCCTTCGCGACGCATCTCCTCGAGGGCGGCGCCGACCTGCGCACGATCCAGGAACTGCTCGGCCACTCGTCGCTCTCGACGACGCAGATCTACAGCCACGTCGACGGAAAACGCCTGCGCAGGGTCTACGACAAGGCGCACCCGCGCTCTTAGGCCATGGCAGTCGAAACCGATCCGCACGTCGAAGGCTTCCTCGCCTTGCTCGCCACGCGCAGGGCGCCGCGCACCGTCGAGGCGTACAGCCGCGACCTGGCGCAGCTCTCCACGTTCCTCGGCAAGCCGCCCGCAGAGGCGACGACCGAAGACCTCGAGCGGTACCTCGCGGAGCTGCGCGCCGCGGGCCGCTCGCCGGCGACGATCGCGCGCCGCGCCGCGGCGATGCGCGCGTTCTTCAGGCACCAGCAGCTGCTCGACGACCGGAAGGACAACCCGGCCGCAGAGCTCGACCTGCCGCGACGGCGGCAGAAGCTCCCGCGAACGCTCTCCCCCGGCGAAGCCGAGCGGCTCATCGACGCGGCCGCGGGGACACAGCCCCGCGATCTCCGTGACCGTGCGCTGATCGAGCTTCTGTACGGGGCCGGTCTGCGCGTCTCCGAGGCAGTCGGGCTCGAGAAGGGAGGCATCTCTCTGGACGAACGTCTCGTCCGCTGCGTCGGCAAGGGCGACAAGGAGCGGATCGTGCCGATCGGGCGCCAGGCGGCGGAGGCGCTACGCCGCTACCTCTCGCGCGGACGCCCCCACCTCGACCGGCGCCACCGCCCCGAGCTCTTCCTGAACGCCCAGGGCGGACCGCTCACACGGGCGGGCGCGTTCCTGATCCTGCGCCGCCGCGCCGAAAAGGCCGGTCTCGAGCCGGCGCGCGTCCATCCGCATCTGCTGCGCCACTCGTTCGCGACCCATCTTCTCGAAGGCGGCGCGGACCTTCGCAGCGTGCAGGAGATGCTCGGCCACGCCGACCTCTCGACCACCGAGCTTTACACGCACGTATCCGATCGTCGTCGCCGCGAGTTGTATTACCAGGCGCACCCGCACGGCCGGCGGCGCCGCCCCGGAGATGACGACGCACAGCCTCACAGTCCTTCTGTCCTCCGCCGGCGCCGGCTACCTGATGGTGAAGGCGGGCCTGGGTAAGAACGCGCTCGAGCTACGCCGGCGGAGGCGGATCTGTCCGTCGTGCGGTCGCTTGATCAGCGGCCGCCGCTGCGACGCGCACTAGCCTCGACGTTCGCCTTCTTCGTCAGGAAGGCGGCCACCTTCTGTGCGAGCTCGCGCAGCTGTCGATCCTCTTCGTCCGATTCCGCGAGGCCTCCGAGAATCACGATCGTCTCGCGAACGGGCGACCCGTTCTTCAGGCAGACGATCGCGAGGCGCCGTACGGCCTGGTTCGGATCGTCGCTTGCGAGCTCCTGGAGCGTCCGCCTCGCTCCGTTGACCACGCTGGGACTGTCGCGGGAAAGAAGCTCCAGCGAGACGAGCGCTGAGCCGCGGCACGCGGGACTCTCGTCCTCGAAGGCCGCGCTGCAGCAGCTCGAGTTTCTGGCGATAGCGAAACTGCCCGATCGCCCGGTACGCGACCGCCCGCACGCGGTAGTCGTGGTCGCGCGCAGCGCCCTCCACCTCGTCCTCCCACTCGCGGCGAAGGTCCGCGATCGCGCGCTCGTCACCCGCCTCGGCGAGCTCCTGGGCATGCGCGGCCGCTTCGGCGAGGTTCAACTCGGTGACGCGACCGGGTAGCTCCGCGGCTCCGGGCCGACGTACTCGGCACCCGGACGGATGATCTTGTTGTCCGCGTGCTGTTCGAGCACGTGCGCGGCCTGGCCGGCGACACGGCTGCACTCGAACAGCGGTGTGAACAGATCCGTCGGGACGCCGAGGTATCCGTACACCGGGCCCGAGTAGAGATCGACGTTCGGCCACAGCGTCTTTTGCTCCGTCACCGCGCGCTCGACCGCGTCCGTGACGGCGTACCAGTTCGGCGCGCCGGCGTCCGCCGAGAGGACGCGCGCCCAACGCTTGAGGATCACCGCGCGCGGGTCCGTCGTCACGTAGAGCGGATGACCGAAGCCGTAGATCGTCTCCTTGTTTGCGAAACGCTTGCGGACTGCCTCGGCGGCCGCCTCGGGCGAACCGATCTCCTCGGCGAACGCCATCGCCTTCTCGTTCGCGCCGCCGTGGATCGGCCCCTTGAGGGCGCAGATCGCCGCGACGACCGCCGAGTGAAGATCGGCGAGCGTCCCCGCGACGACGCGAGCGGCAAACGTCGATGCGTTCATCTCGTGCTCGGCGTGCAGGATCATCGCGACGTCGAAGGCGCGCACCTCCTGCTCCGTCGGCGACTCACCGCGCAACATGGTCAGGAAGTTCTCGGCGTACGAGAGCGACGGGTCGGGCGCGATCGGGTCCAGCCCTTGCCGGACCCGGTGATAGCGCGCGACGACCGTCGGCAGCTGCGCGATCAGCAGCGCGGCCTTGCGCCGTTCGTTCGCCCTGTCGATCGCGGCCTCGGCTGGGTCGGAGAACGAGAGCGAGGAGACGGCCGTGCGCAGCATCTCCATGGGAGCGGCGTCCTGTGCACGCCCGTCGACGATCGCGGCGGTCGGGCCCGGTAGCTCGCGCGCCGACAGCTCATCGCTGAAGGTCGCGAGTTGCTCGCCCGACGGCAGCTCGCCCTCGAGCAGCAGGTAGGCGACCTCCTCGTACGTCGCGTGCTCGGCGAGATCCGCGATGTCGTAGCCCCGGTACATCAGGATGCCGCGCTCAGCGTCGATCGAGCAGATGGACGTCTGGGCGACGACGACGCCGGAAAGTTGGACCGATTTTTTCGCTGTCAACCCGTGCGTACGTTACCCGTCGCTACGATCTCGCCGGTGCCAGAGAGAACGAAGGTCACTGTGGTCGGCGCGGGCAACGTCGGCGCCACCTGCGCGCAGGTGCTCGCGACCCGCGACTACGCGCACGTCGTCCTCGTCGACATCAAGGAGAACTTGCCGCAGGGAAAGGCGCTCGACATCAACCAGATGGGCGCCGTGCTCAGCTTCGAGCCGACCGTCGTCGGCTCCAACGGTTACGAGGAGACGGCAGGGTCGGAGGTGGTCGTGATCACCGCAGGGCTGCCGCGGTCGCCCGGAATGAGCCGTGACGACCTCGTCGCAACGAACGAGAAGATCGTCGGCTCGGTCACCGCGGAGGTCGTGGCGCACAGCCCCGACGCGGTGATCGTCGTGGTGTCGAATCCGCTCGACGCGATGTGCCACGTCGCGAAGACCGTCTCGGGTTTCGCCAAGGAGCGAGTCTTCGGAATGGCCGGCATCCTCGACACGTCGCGGTTCAGCACGTTCATTGCGTGGGAGACGGGATCCTCGGTGAAGGACGTCACCTCGATGGTGCTCGGCGGTCACGGCGACCAGATGGTCCCCGTCGTCAGCGCCACGACTGTCGGCGGCGTGCCGCTCACGAAGCTCGTGCCCGAAGCCCGGATCGAGGAACTCGTGGAGCGCACGCGCAAAGGCGGCGGCGAGATCGTGAACCTGCTCGGAACTTCGGCCTGGTACGCGCCCGGCGCGGCCGCGGCACAGATGGTCGACGCGGTCGTCCTCGACGAGAAGCGCGTGCTCCCGTGCACGGCGCTGCTCGAAGGCGAGTACGGCATCGACGGTCTCTACATGGGCGTGCCCGTCAAGCTCGGAGCCGGCGGCATCGAAGAGATCGTGGAGCTCGACCTCAGCGAGCAGGAGCGCGAGTGGCTCCAGGAGTCGGCCGCCGCGGTGCGCGAGGTCGTCGGCGTCCTGACAGCTTCGTAGAGCATGGACCTCGGCCTCAACGGCCGTACGGCGATCGTCTGCGGAGCTTCCTCGGGGCTCGGCCTCGCCGTCGCGGAAGCACTTGCCGAGGAGGGCGCCCAGGTGGTCATGTTCGCGCGCCGACGCGACGTGCTCGAGGCGGAGGCGCAACGAATAGGCGGCCTTGCCGTCGCCGGGGACGTCCGGAACCCGGAGGATCTCGAGCGCGCCGTCCGTACGGCCCTTGAGAGCTACGGCGGCATCGACATCCTCGTGCCGAACAGCGGCGGCCCGCCGGCGTCGAAGGCAGACGAAATCGACGCCGCGCAGGTCCAGGACGCGGTCGACCTGCTGTTGGTGCCTGTCGTGCGCCTGGTCACTCTCGCGCTCCCGCACCTGCTCGAGAGCGACCAGGGGCGGATCGTCCTTGTCAGCTCCATCGCCGTCCGCGAGCCGGTGCCGAACCTTGCGTTGACGAACGCCGTACGTCCTGGTGTGGTCGGTTACATGAAGTCGCTTGCGGACGCGCTCGGGCCGAAAGGCATTACCGTCAACTCCGTCGGTCCTGGACGGATCGCCACCGCGCGCATGACCGAGCTCTACGGCCCGGAAGGACCGCCCGCGGACGAGGTCGCGAAGATCCCTGCACGTCGGCTCGGCGAGCCGCGCGAGCTCGGCGATCTCGTCGCGTTCCTCTGTTCGAGCCGCGGGTCCTACGTCAGCGGCACCCACATCCCGGTCGACGGCGGCCTCCACCGCGGGTTGCTCTGATGCGCCGCCTTCTCTCCCCGCTCTGGCTGGCGCTCAGCGGGCTCGGGCTCCTCGTCGTCGTGGCTCTCGGGCTCTGGCTGATCCCCTCGAACACCTACATCTTCCTCCCCGACCGCGCCCACCCGGTCGATCCCCTCGTGCGAGTCCAGGGCGGACACAAGCAGCGCGGCGGCGGCATCTACTTCGTGGACATCTTCGTCCGGAAGGCGTCGCTCATCGAGCGCCTTTGGCCAGGAATCCACGAGGGCGCGGAGCTCGTCCCGAAGTCGGCGCTCCTCGCGCCGGGCGTCAGCGACACGCAGCGCGTCGCCGCCGACCAGCGAGAGATGACACGGTCGCAGCAAATCGCCGCTGCGGTTGCGCTCCGGGCTGCCGGATACCGGGTCCGGGCGCAGCCGACCGGCGCGCTCGTCGAGCAGGTGGCGCTCGACGCGCCGGCGGCGGGGAAGCTCCTTCCCACGGACGTCATCGTCGGAGCCGCAGGCCGGCGTGTGCGCTCGCCGGCTGATCTCCGCCGTATCGTCGGACGGCAGCGGCCCGGCTCGGCGATCGGGCTCAACATCCGCCGCGGCTCAGACCTCAGGCAGGTCCTTGTTCGCACGATTGCCGATCCGAATCGACCCAAGCGATCGATCATCGGCATCTTCGTCGACCAGGCTGCGTCGATCGACCTGCCGCTGAAGGTGAAGATCGACGCAGGCGACGTCGGTGGCCCGTCGGCCGGGCTCGCGTTCGCGCTCGATGTGCTCGAGAAGCTCGGCAAGGACGTCGACCACGGCCGGCGCATCGCCGCAACCGGCCAGATCGAACTGGACGGCACCGTCTCGGCCGTCGGGGGACTGAAACAGAAGACGATCGGGGTTCGACGCTCCGGGATCCGCTACTTCCTCGTCCCGGCTGGGGAAAACGCCGCCGAGGCGCAGCGCTTTGCGCACGGCGTCCGCATCATTCCTGTGCACAGTTTTCGACAGGCGTTGCGCAGGCTGGCAACGCTGACAAAATCCGCTGCTTAGCAGCAGATTTCGAGCTTTGCGAATGTCGAGGAAATTGCTGCGTTTTCGTCAGCGTGAGGGTTGCATCGGGCAGGCACGGCCCTAGTATCCACCACCGTAGGCGGAACGGGTCCAGGGGCCTGACGCAAGAATTGAAAGGAAAACTTTGGCCAAGCTGGTGAAATCGACGTGCGCCGATTGCTACTTCCGCCGAGCGGGGCTCTGCGCACTCCCGACGGAAGTGCCGTGTCCGACATTCCGTGCCTACGCCCGCGGTGCGCTTTCGCCGTCGCAGCAGGCGCCGCTCATTGCCCGACCGATCCCTCGCTTCACTGCGCAACACGCCGCGGCCTAGACTCGCAGCGTGAAGTTGCTCCGGCGAAAGGGCCTGGACCCGGAGACCAGCGAGACGTTCCAGCCGCGCCTCTGGCTCGTCGTCGGAGGACTGGCTCTGCTGATGGCCTACGTCGTCGCGTTCATCGCTCAGAACAACAAAAGCGTGACCGTGCACTTCGTCCTCGCCTCGGCAAAGACTTCCGTGATCTGGCTGATCCTGCTGAGCCTTGCGATCGGCCTGATCGGGGGAGTCCTGCTCTCGCAGCTAGAGCGTCGCCGCGGACGGAAGCAGCGCGACTAGGCGGGGAATGCCCTCGCGGATCTCGTCGGGCGAGACGAAGCTGTAGGCCAGCCGCGCCGCCGAGGCAGGGCCTCCGAAGTCCGTCCCGGGAACGAACGTGACGCCGGCTTCTGTCGATCTACCGAGAAGCTCACCCGCGTCCGCACCGGGAACGTCGAGCCACACGAAATAGCCACCCTGCGGGCGTGACCACGTCGCGCCCGTTCCCCCGAGCTCCGCTTCGAGCGATTCGAGCATCGCGTCACGGCGGGCACGGAGCAGGTCACGCACCCGTGCCAGGTTCGAGTCGAAGTTGCCGCGGCGGATGAACTCAAAGACGGTCGCCTGTCCCAACAGGCCGGGCGTGATGTAGGTGGATGTGGATGTAGCCTCGAGCTCGGCGCGCAGCGGAGAAGGGAGGACGAAGTAGCCGACCCGGGAGCCAGGCGCCACGGTCTTCGAGAACGACGAGGTGTAGACCACGCGCTCCCCTCCCTCGAGCTCGAGGAGCGACGGCTGCGGCTCGCCCTCGAAGCGCACCAACCCGTAGGGATCGTCTTCGAGCACGAGCAGGTCGTGAGCGCGGACGACGTCGATGATCCGGCGCCGCCTCTCGGTCGAGAGCGTGCGGCCACTTGGGTTCTGGAACGTCGGGATCGTGTACAGAAACGCCGGCCTCGGCCCCTCAACGAGCGCGGCTTCGAGCGCTTCCGGGCGCAGCCCCTCCTCGTCCATGGCCAGCGGGACGATCTCAGCGCCGAGCTCGCGGAGAATCTTCAAGGGACGGTCGTAAGTCGGCTGCTCCACGAGGACGCGAGCCCCGTCCCGGGCGAAGCGCTGCGCGAAGAAGACGAAGCCCTGCAGACCGCCGTTGGTCACGAAGACACGATCGGGCTCGACGCCGTGGCGCTCGGCGATCCAGGCGCGTAGCGGCTCGTAGCCACTCGGCGAGCCGTAGGAGAGGATCGTCCGTCCGTCGGCCAGGACCACCGCGCGGGCGCACTCCGCCAGCTCTTCGACCGGCAAGCACTCCGGCGCCGGCACCCCCCGCGCGAACGAGATCACGTCCGGACCCCGATCCGCTCCGCGACGAGCTGGGCGACCTCGGTGGGCGTCGTCCCGACGACGACGCCGACGGCCTCGAGCGCATCCTTCTTCGCCTGAGCGGTCCCGGACGTTCCGGAGATGATCGCGCCCGCGTGGCCCATCGTCTTGCCGGTCGGCGCGGAGAAGCCGGCGATGTAGGCGAACACGGGCTTCGTCATCCGCTCCTCGATGAATGCCGCCGCCTTCTCCTCCTCGTTCCCGCCGATCTCGCCGACGAGCACGACGTACTCCGTCTCCGGATCCGCCTCGAACTTCTCGAGGATGTCGATGAAGGACGAGCCGACGACCGGATCGCCGCCGATGCCGACGATGGTCGAGTTGCCCAGGCCGAGCTGCGTGAGCTCGTGGCCGATCTGGTAGGTGAGCGTCCCCGACCGCGAGACGAGACCGACGTTGCCTTCGCTGAAGATCTCTGCGGGGATGATTCCGACGTTCGCCTTCCCGGGCGAGAGCACGCCGGGGCAGTTGGGCCCGACCAGAGTGATTCCAAGTGGGCGGATGTACGTGTAGACGCGGAGCATGTCGTGAGCTGGGATGTGCTCGGTGATGCAGATGACCGTGGCGATCCCGGCGTCGACCGCCTCGTAGACCGCGTCGACTGCGAAGCGCGCCGGCACGAAGATCAACGTCGTGTTCGCGCCCGCCTCGGAGGCGGCCTCTGCGACCGTGTTGAACACGGGAATGCCCTCGACGTCCAGGCCGCCCTTGCCAGGCGTCACCCCGGCGACGACGTTCGTGCCGTAGTTTCGGTTACGCAGTCCGTGGAAGCGGCCTTCGCTGCCGGTGAGGCCTTGGACGACGAGCCTGGTGTCCTTGTCGACGACGATCGCCATCAGCCGGCTCCGCGCTTGCGCCCTTTGAGCGCGATCCGCGTCATGGCGAGACGGCCGTCGTGAACGCGGTCGGCGAGCAGCGCCTTGACGCGCTCGGCCTCGTCGCCCTCGCACCCCGCGCGTGCGAGCCACGCCTCGAGATCGATGTCGGTGTCGACCGGCTGCGTCGCCTCGACATCCAGTCCCGCGCGCGCAAAGATCTCGCTCCACTCCTCCTCGCCGTAGTTGCGCACGTGCGTGGGATCGCGGAGCCGCTCGGCCTCCTCGACGACGTCGTCGCGGTAGAGCGTTGTCCACGACGAGCACGAGGTTGCCGGACACGCGCGCCATCTCGTCGATCGCCGCCTGCACGTCGGCGAAGTGATGCGGCGCGATCCGGGTCACGACGACGTCGAAGCTGCCGTCGGCGAACGGAAGATGCTCGGCGCGTGAGATGACGTCCGGCTTCATCCCTGGCGCCGGATCCACGGTCACGACATCGAGCCCGGCCTCGCGCAGCCGGCGCGCGACGTGTCCGCCGCCGGTGGCGACGTCGAGGGCGTTCTTCCCCTCGGCCCACTCGACGAGCAGGTCAAGGTCGGCGCCGGAGCGATGCGCTTCGCTCTCGCGATACGCCTGCGCGTGTGCGCTCCACCGGTCGGTCATGCGGCCAGCTCCACGGCGCGCCGCGCCGCGTCGAGCATCGTCGGCTCGACGTGCAGATTCGGCGGCGCAGCGTCGATCAGGAGCTGTCGCCCCTCCTCGGCATTCGTGCCGTCCAGCCGAACGACGATCGGGAGCTCGATTGCCATCTGCTCGAGCGCCGTGAGAATGCCGCGCGCGACCTCGTCGCCGCGGGTGATCCCGCCGAAGATGTTGAAGAAGATCGAGCGGACGTCGGGATCGCGCACGATCACCTCGAGCGCGTCGACTACGCCCTGCGCGTCGCCCCCACCGCCGAGGTCGCAGAAGTTCGCAGGCCTGCCGCCCGCGACCACGACGACGTCGACCGTCGACATCGAGAGCCCCGCGCCGTTGCCGAGGATGCCCACGGAACCGTCGAGCTTCACGTACGTCACGCCCTTTTCGCGCGCAAACGCCTCGAGCGGGTCGGCGGCGCCGATGTCGCGCATCTCCGCCAGGTCCGGGTGCCGGAAGAGCGCGCTGTCGTCGACCGTCACCTTGGCGTCGAGCGCCTTCACCGTTCCGTCTGGCGTCACGACGAGCGGGTTGATCTCGCACAGCATCGCGTCCGACTGCGTGAAGCATTCGTACAGCCGTCCGATGATGTCGAGCACCTGCCTCTGCTCGCCTGGATCGCCGATGCCGGCGCCGTAGATCAACCGGCGGCCCTGGTACGGCTGAAATCCTTCGAGCACGTTCGCGTGCAGGCGCGCGAGCGCCTGCGGCTTCGTGGCGGCGACCTCCTCGATGTCGACACCGCCCTCCGTCGTGAGCATGAGCAGCGGCTTCTTCTCGGAGCGGTCGAAGGTGACCGAGAGGTAGTACTCCTTCGCGATGTCCGAGGCGCTCTCGACCCACAGCCTGCGGACGACGTGGCCGCGGATGTCGAGGCCGAGGATCTCTCGCGCCCTGGCCTCCGCCTCTGCGGGCCCGTCGGCGAGCTTGACGCCGCCGGCCTTGCCGCGCCCGCCGGTCAGGACCTGCGCCTTGACAACGACCTGCCCGCCGAGCTCGACTGCGGCGGCGCGCGCCTCCTCCGGTGAGGTAGCGAGGCGGCCCTCGGACACCGCGATGCCGAATCGCCGGAAGAGCTGCTTCCCCTGGTACTCGTAGAGATCCACGCGCCGCGGCGAGTCTAGTTACCGCTCAAGACTCGACGACGCAGATCACCTGTCCCGTCGTGACTTGCTGGCCCGGCTCGACGGACAGGTGTCTCACCGTCCCGGCGCGGTGGGCATGGATCTCGTTTTCCATCTTCATCGCCTCGACGATGCACACGAGCTGTCCTGCCGACACTTCGTCACCTTCGTCGACCTGGACGGCCAGCACCGTTCCCTGCATCGGGCTGACGAGCGCTTCGCGGTCGGCGGCGTCTCCCTGATCGCCGCGCTCGCGCCGGCGGCGCGCGAGCTCCGCCCACGGCGGCTCGGGGTCGAGCACCGTGACGCTGAATTTTCGGCCGTCCACCTCGACGGTGCGTAACCGCGCACGAACGTCGCCATCCGACTCCACGTTTATCGTTGTTGTCTCATTCGACAACTGAGCGGCGCGATTGGCCAGGAGCTCGGATTCGACGACACCCTGGCAGGTCGCGCCCTCGACGAAACACGGATGCGAAAGGAGCGCCCTGTGAAAGCCGAGCGACGTTGGAGGCCCGTCGATCACGAATTCGTCGAGCGCGCGCCGCATCCGCAAGCGCGCCTGTTCGCGGTCCTGTCCGTGGACGACCAGCTTTGCGATCAGCGGGTCGTACAGCGGCGAGATCTCCGTCCCGGCGATGACGCCGGAGTCGACGCGTACGCCTGGGCCGCCGGGCTCCCGGTAGCCCGTGATCCGCCCAGGCGCCGGACGGAAGCCGTGCGCCACGTCCTCGGCGTTGATGCGGCACTCGATCGAGTGCCCGGTCAGGCGCACGTCCTCCTGCCGTAGTGACAGCGGCTCTCCGGCCGCAATGAGAACTTGCTCGCGGACGAGGTCGAGCCCTGTGACCATCTCGGTCACGGTGTGCTCCACCTGAATGCGCGTGTTCATCTCGAGGAAGAACCACTCGCCCTCAGGCGAGAGCAGCCCTTCGACCGTGCCCGCGCTCCGGTAGCCGACCGCCCGCGCGGCAGCAACGGCGATCTCGCCGATCCGCGCGCGAAGCGAGTCGTCGACGGCGGGAGAGGGGGTTTCCTCGACGAGCTTCTGGTGACGGCGCTGGATCGTGCAGTCGCGCTCGCCCAGGAAGAGGACGCGCCCGTGCGCATCTGCGAGGACCTGCGCCTCGACATGGCGCGGGTCCTCGAGGTACCGCTCGATGTACACGGTGTCGTCGGCGAAGTAGGCCGCGCCCTCGCGGCGGGCCGACTCGAGCGCGCGCTCCGCCTCGTCTGGGTTCCGCACGACCTTCAGGCCCTTGCCCCCGCCGCCCGCCGAGGCCTTGAGCGCGAGCGGCCACCCGAGCTCGTCGCCGATGCGGACGAGCTGCTCGACCGACTGCAGGGGCTCGGTGGTCCCGGGGACGATCGGAACGCCCGCGGCTCGCATCCGCTCTCGCGCAGCGATCTTCGAGCCCATCGCCTCGATCGCCTCGGGCGGCGGGCCGATCCATACGATCCCCGCTTCCGCCACGAGCCGGGCGAAGGACGCGTTCTCCGCCAGGAAGCCGTAACCCGGATGGAGCGCTCCGGCGCCGGCCCGGCGGGCCACGTCGACGATACGCTCCGCCGCCAGGTAGGTCTCGTCCGCACCGCCCGGGCCGAGCAGGAATGCCTCGTCGGCGTACGCAACGTGCGGAGACCCGCGATCCGCCTCCGAATAGACCGCAATCGGGCTGATTCCGAGCTCGCGCAGCGTGCGAAAGACGCGGATCGCGATCTCGCCGCGATTCGCGACCAGAACCTTCGAGAAGGGCACGGCCGTATTCTCTCCCAGCAGGTGACTCTTCCCGACCAGTTGACGATCGCACGCGCGCTGTCTGTTCCGGTCGTTGTCGTGCTCTTCGAGTGGAACTTCCCCGGGCACGACTACTGGGCGACGGGCGTCTTCATCGCCGCGATGTCCACGGACTGGTTCGACGGGCGGATCGCGCGGCGTCGCGGGCACATCTCATCGCTCGGCACGCTGCTCGACCCGGTCGCGGACAAGCTGCTCGTCCTTTCGGTGCTCATCGTGCTGATCGACCAGGGCGTCTTTCCCGGCTGGATGGTCGTCGCGATCGTCGCGCGCGAGTTCCTCGTCTCCGGCCTGCGCCTCGCGGCGCTGGAGCGCGGCGTTGTCATCCCAGCGCGCGATCTCGGCAAGCTGAAGACGTGGTCTCAGGCCGTCGCGGCGGCCGTCGGCGGCTTCGCCGCCGCAGGCGCATGGTCCGACACGGTGGCGTGGTGGGCGTTGCTCGTCGCGCTCGTGCTGACGTGGGTCTCAGGCCTCGACTACGCCCGCGTCGCCCCCGCACTCCTCCGCAAGCGCGCCGTCGCGTAGGTCTGCGAGGGCCGACGCGCGCCAGACGCTGGCGTACGCTGCCGGCCGGGCGTTTGCGCCGTCGAGTGCTTCGAGGATCGCGCGCCGCTCCACGGCGCTCGGCTCGGGCACGATCACGACCTCCACTCCTGCAGCCTAAAGCGTTGGCCGCACCCCGCCGATTGGCAGAGACATGCGTCGCAACGTTCTGCTGCCGCTGCTCTGCATCTCGCTCGCCGTCCCGGCAATCGCCTCCGGCGGCGAAGGCTTCCTGGGCACAGCCCCAGATCAAGCTCGTGACTGCACGCGGCCTGATGGGCGGCGACGCGTCGACCTTCAAGCCAGACTCGCCACTCACGCAAGGCACCCTCTCCGAGCTCGTGGCCGGCCTCACGGAGCAGGAACCGGCAGTTCCAGTCGCACCCGAAGCCACCGTCACAATGACGGCGCTCGACGCCTCGCTCGTCAAGGCGCTCGGCCTCGGCGACGCCGTGGCGGCGTTCACGAGCGGAGCCCGCAGCGCGGGGCTCGCGCCGCCGAGCCGCTTCGGCAACGAGGCAGTCGCACGCCTGCTCGGCCTGCGCACGAACCACCCCACCGGCCAGGACTCGCTCGAGCTGCTGCCCAAGGACATTGCAACTCGCGCAGAAACCGCGTTTTCGGCCGCCCGGATCCTCGGCTTCGGCGACTGGGAGACGGAGGACGTGCGGGACGCCGCGCTGACCTTCGAGCTACCCGACTTGAGCCCGCGGCAGCGCCAGATCCTCCGGATTGCGGTCTCCTTCATCGGCTTTCCGTACATCTGGGGCGGGACGAGCGAGAAGCCGCAGACCCCCCTCGGCTTCCAAACGCCGGGCGGCTTCGACTGCTCCGGCTTCGTCTGGCGCGTCTACAAGCTCCAGGCCTACCCGGACGCTCCTCACCTGAGCGAGACGATCCGCGGCCGGACGACCATGCAGATGAGCGGCGAGGTGCCGAAAGCAGCCCGGATCCCGTTCGACCAACTCGAGCCGAGCGACGTCCTCTTCTTCGGCGCTCGCGGCCCCAAGTCCAAGCCCGCCCAGGTCAACCACACGGGGATCTACCTCGGCAACGGCTGGTTCATCCACTCCTCCGGCTACGGCGTCGCCCTTGCAGAGCTGGACGGCTGGTACAGGTCGCAATACGCGTGGGCCCGGAATCCCCTGAAAGAGGCGGGCTTGGCGTAGGGCCAAGATCCCCCGATTTGGTGATGGTCGAGCCTCAAGGCCCGGGAGACAATCTGCCCGGCAAGTTCGTCCACATCTACGGCGGAAGGGCTTTCAATGCTTCAGTGGAAACCAAGGTTCTACGCGGTACTCACGCTTGCAGCTCTTGCGGTGGCGGTCTTCGGCGGATACGCCGGGGACACCGGCGACACGCTCCGGCAGTTCGGCTGGTAAGACTCGCGCTGTGAGCGCGCGGGCGGGCCTACCGCCACGGCTGCTCGCCGTGCTGGTGCCTGTCTGCACTGCGGGCGCAGTCACGCTTGCCTGGGCCGCAGTTTCGTTTGCGAGTGAGCCGCACTCGAGCAGCGATTTGCTCGGGATTGCGGCTCTCCTCGCAGCATCGATGTTCGCGGAGCGATTTCCCGTTCCGGTCGAAGGCGCCGACGCAGCCGGCGTCTCTCTCCTCTACGTCTTCGTAGTCGCGACCACGGTGCTGTTCGGCTGGGAAGCGGGAGCGCTCCTGGCGGCGATCGGCACGTTCACACAGCTGCTGCAACACCGCCCGATCATTCGCGTGACTTACAACGCGGCCGTCTTCGGAGGCGCCGCTGCCCTCGCCGGACTGTCGATCACCTGGGCGAACACGGAGGACGTCGGCCAACTCGTGCTCGGCGTCGGCATCGCGGCGTTCGTGGACTACTGGGTCAACCTGCTCCTGATCACGCTCGTCGTGGCGGTGCACTCGAGGCGATCGTTCGTCGCCCTCGTCCGAACCAACACGATCGGCACGATCATCCCGTTCGCGCTGATGGCCTCCGCGGCCCTGATGCTGGTCGTGCTCTGGCAGCGCTCCCCCATCCTCTCGGCCGCGCTCGTCGGCCCGCTGCTGGCGATCTCCCTCTACCAGCGCTCGACGTATCGCGCGCTTCGGGCGATGCGGCTCGCTCTGACCGACCCACTGACCGGCCTGGGAAATCACCGCCACTTCCACGAGCGACTGCAGCGCGAGCTCGTCGCGGCCGAGGACGCGGAGCAGCAGCTCAGCCTGTGCCTCGTCGACATCGACGACTTCAAGCGGATCAACGACCACTACGGCCACCCGACCGGCGACCGCGTCCTCTCGCAGATCGCCGCGCGTCTCCGGCAGGGAGGAGAGGCGTTCCGCCTCGGCGGCGACGAGTTCGCCGTGCTGCTGGTCGACCACGACGAGGCTGCGGCACTCAACGCCGCCACGTCGATCGTCGAGCGGCTCCGCGAGATGGAGCTCGAACACGCCGAGCGGGTCACGGTCAGCGCCGGCGTGGCGACGTTCCCGGTCCAGGGCGTCGGCCGGGACGAGCTGATCCGCCTCGCCGACAGCGCGCTCTACTGGGCGAAGGAGCATGGGAAGAACCGCGTCCGGATCTACCGCCCGGAGGTTGTCGAGCTGGCCGAGCTGAAGAAGCTCGCGGGCAGCGCCGACCGCGCCGCGCGCTTCCGCGCCGCGGCGAGCCTCGCGCGCGCGGTCGACGCACGCGACGTCTACGAGGGCAGCCACTCTGAGCGCGTCGCCGACCTCGCGGCGCGCGTCGCCGAACGGATGGGCCTCGACAAGGAGCAGGTCGAGCTGACCCGCCTCGCCGCGAGCCTGCACGACCTGGGAAAGCTCGCGGTTCCCGAGGAGATCCTGCGCAAGCCCGGCCCACTCACCGACCCGGAGCGGCTCGTGCTCGAACGTCATCCGCAGATCGGCTACCGCATGCTCGAGAGCCTCGGCGTCGACCCCGTCGCGGAGTGGGTTCTGCACCATCACGAGCGCTGGGACGGCGCCGGTTATCCGGATGGGTTGCATACCGAGGACATCCCGCTCAGCGCGCGGATCATCTTCGTCGCCGACGCGTACGACGCGATGACGAACGACCGCGTCTATCGCCGGAAGCTCACGATCGAGGCGGCGCTCGCCGAGCTCCAGGACTGCTCGGGGTCGCAGTTCGATCCGACTGCTGTCGCAGCACTCGTTGCCGAGCTCTCGCCCGCAGTCGCAAGCGGCGTCGCGTCGTAGCTCCACACGAAGGTCTACGCTCGCTGCGTGGACTTCTCCCGGATGTTGATCGACCGGTCGGGATACGACCGGGAGGGATTCTCGGCGCATTACGACCGCTTCCGGCCGCGTCCCCCGCGAGCGCTCCTCGACGTGCTGTGCCGGTACGCGCGAACCGATCGCCCGGAGCTCGTCGTCGATCTCGGCTGCGGCACGGGGCTGTCGACACGCGCATGGTCGGGCACCGCCGCGCGCATCGTCGGCGTCGAGCCGAACCCGGCGATGCTCGCCGCGGCAGAGCCGGCTCCCGGTGTCGAGTATCGCGAGGCGTTCGCTGCCGAGACCGGCCTGGACGACGCTTGCGCCGACATCGTCACGTGCTCACAGTCACTGCACTGGATGGAGCCGGAGCCGACGCTTGCGGAGGTCACGCGCATCCTCCGGAGCGGCGGAGTGTTCGCCGCCTACGACTACGACTGGCCGCCGGTCGTCGACCCGGAGGTGGACGAGGCCTTCCGGTCGTACCAGGAGCGACGTAGCGAGTTGCGAAGGACGCTGGGGATTCAAAAGGGCGCCGACCGGTGGGCGAAGGAGGAGCATCTGAGCCGGATGCGCGCGAGCGGCCGTTTCCGTCACTGCCGCGAGGTCCTGCTCCATTCGATCGAAGAGGGCGGCGCCGAACGCGTCGGCGGGTTCGCGCGCAGCTTCGGCCTCCCCTTCGCCGACCTTGCCGACGAGCAGGTGGAGCGTGCGCTGCGGATCGACGAGCTGGAGGCGGTGGCGCTACGAGTCCTCGGCGACCGGACGGTGCCGTTCCTCTTCGGTTACCGCGTGCGCGTCGGCGTTACATGATTACAGCGGGATGTTGCCGTGCTTGCGGCGCGGCCGCGGCTCCCGCTTCGTCAGTGACGTCTCGAGCGCGTCGATGAGCACCGGTCGAGTGCGCCGCGGCTCGATGACGTCGTCGACGTAGCCGCGTTCGGCCGCCGACCAGGGGTTTGCAAAGCGCTCCTTGTAGTCCGCGATCAACTCGGCGCGGCGGGCCTCCGGATCGTCGGCCTCCTCGAGCTCCTTGCGAAAGATGATGTTCACCGCTCCCTCGGGCCCCATGACCGCGACCTCCGCGGTCGGCCAGGCGAAGTTGAAGTCGGCGCGGATGTGCTTCGAGCTCATGACGTCGTACGCACCTCCGTAGGCCTTGCGCGTGATCACGGCGAGCTTCGGCACCGTGGCCTCGGCGTACGCGTAGAGCAGTTTGGCGCCGTGGCGGATGATGCCTCCCCACTCCTGCGCCGTCCCCGGGAGAAACCCCGGCACGTCGACGAACGTAACGAGCGGAATGTTGAACGCGTCGCAGGTGCGGACGAAGCGCCCGGCTTTCGTCGACGAGTCGATGTCGAGCACGCCGGCAAGCGCGCGCGGTTGGTTCCCGACGATGCCGACTGGATGACCGCCGAGGCGTGCGAAGCCGCACACGATGTTCTCCGCGAAACGCTCGTGGACCTCGAGGAAGTCTCCGTCGTCGACGACGTGGGCGATCACCTGCTTCATGTCGTACGGCTTGTTCGGATTGTCGGGAACGAGCGCGTCGAGGTCCGGACTTTCGCGATCGCGCGGATCGGACGGCTCGGCGAACTGAGGCGGGTCGAGGTTGTTCTGCGGCAGGAACGAGAGGAGATAGCGCGCGTCGTCGAGGCAGGTCTGCTCGTCGGGCGCGACGAAGTGTGCGACGCCGCTGCGGGTCGCGTGCGTCGTGGCGCCTCCCAACTCCTCGAACGTGACCTCCTCACCCGTCACGGTCTTCACGACATCGGGCCCGGTGATGAACATGTACGAGGAGCCCTCGACCATGAAGATGAAATCCGTCATCGCGGGCGAGTAGACGGCGCCGCCCGCGCACGGACCCATCACGAGCGATATCTGTGGGATGACGCCGGAGCACTGGACGTTGCGCCAGAAGATCTCCGCGTAGCCCGCCAGCGAGACGACGCCCTCCTGGATACGCGCGCCGCCCGAGTCGTTGATCCCGATGACCGGGCAGCCCATCTTGGCGGCGAGATCCATCACCTTGCAGATCTTCTCGGCGAACACCTCGCTTAGCGAGCCGCCGAAGACGGTGAAGTCCTGCGAGAAGACGAACACCTTGCGGCCGAAGATCGTCCCGTAGCCGGTGACGACGGCGTCGCCGTACGGCCGCCGCTCGAGCATCCCGAAATTCGGCTCTCGGTGGCGGACGTACCGGTCGAGCTCGACGAACGAGCCGGGATCGCACAGGCGCTCGGCGCGTTCGCGCGCGAGCAGCTTCCCCTCCGAGCGCTGGCGCTCGACTGACTTCTCGCTCCCGGCGTGCAACGCCTCCTCGCGCAGCTGCTCGAGCCACTCGAGCTTCGCCTCGGTGGACTCGTGCGTCGTCCCGCGCTCCTCGGCCTTCGCCATCGCGCGAAGAGCCTACTATCGGCGTCGTGGCCTCCCTCGACCGCTCGACGATCTGGCCCTACGAAGAAGGTGAGCCCGGCGAGTTCTACTACCAGCGCTACGGACATCCGGCCGGTGTCGCGGCCGAGGGCGCGCTGGGTGAGCTCGACGGGGGGCACGCGCTGCTGTTTCCGTCCGGTGCCGGGGCGACGACCGCGCTCGTGCTCGCGTTGCTCGAGCCCGGTGCGACAATCGCGCTCGCGGCGGGCGCGTACTTCGGAACCGGTCGGCTTTTCGCGAGCCTCGAACGTTGGGGACTGAACTTCGTCGAGTTCGACCAGACTGGACCGGCGCCCGACGGCGTGCAGCTCGTCTGGCTCGAGGCCCCGTCGAATCCCTTCCTGACCATGCCCGACCTCGAAGCCGCCGCCGCTCACGCAGCGCCTCTCGTCGTGCGACGCGACCGCGGCGACGCCGATTCATCTGCGTCCGCTCGAGCACGGCGCCGACTTCGTCCTCCACAGCGCGACGAAGTACCTCGCGGGACACGACGACGTGCTGCTCGGAGCCGTCGTCTGCCGGACGTGAAGAGGACGCGGCGCGGCTGCACGACTTCCGCACCACGACGGGCATCGTCGCCGCGCCCGATCCGTGCTGGCTTCTGCTGCGCAGCCTCGAGACGCTGCCCCTCCGGGTCGAGCGTCAGACGGAGAGCGCGCGCGAGCTCGCGCGCAGGCTCGATGCGCACGCGAGCGTCCAGGTCGTCCGCTATCCCGGGTTCGGCGGCCTCATGTCCTTCGACGTCGCCGACGGAGAGGCCGCGCGCCGTGTCGAAACGGCGACACGCGTGATCGCGAACGCGACGAGCCTCGGCGGCGTCCACTCGGTCATGGAGTCGCGCCACCGCTGGGAGGCCGACCGCGTGCCTGAGGGGCTCCTGCGGCTCTCCGTAGGCCTCGAGGACGTCGAGTCGCTCTGGAGCGACCTCGAAAGTGCTCTTGCTCTAGTTTAAAACTGGGAAATCTGGGTTTTCCAGATGGCTTTTTCGGGCAAAGGCGCTCGAGGGCAAAGGTTGGACACCCCCGCCTTCTCAAAATACTCGTCGTGCGGAAGGAGCACGCGTGGCTGCGAGGGAGACCGGAGCGCGCCGTAAGAGCAACGGCAGCGTCGGCGAAGCGACTGTAAGGCAACTGCTCGCTGCGCTGCGCGCCGCGAACGCCGGCGACTTCGACCTGCGTCTTCCCGAAGGACAAGGCGGGCTCTCGGGCGAGCTCGCGAAGGCCTACAACGACCTCGCCGACCGCCGCTCGAACTTCGCGGAGGAGCTGCAGCGCGTCTCTCGCGTCGTCAACCGCGAGGGCAGGCTCACGGAACGCGTCACGCTGCCGCGCTACCGAGGCGCGTGGCGCGAAACCGTCGCGGCGGTGAACAGCATGATCGACGACCTCGTCCGTCCGACCACCGAGATCGCGCGCGTCATCGATGCCGTTGCCGACGGCGACCTGTCGCAGAAGATGGAGTTGAAGATCGAGGGCCGTGCGATGCGCGGCGAGTTCCGCAGGATCGGCACGACCGTCAACGCGATGGTCGACCAGCTCTCGTCCCTCGCCGACGAGGTGACGCGCGTCGCCCGCGAGGTCGGTACGGAGGGGAAGCTCGGCGGCCAGGCCAAGGTGAAGGGCGCCTCGGGCGTCTGGAAGGACCTCACGGACAACGTCAACCTGATGGCGTCGAACCTGACCGCACAGGTTCGCGACATCGCCGAGGTGACGACCGCGGTGGCGACCGGCGATCTGTCGAAGAAGATCAGCGTCGACGTCAAGGGCGAGATCCTCGAACTCAAGAACACGATCAACACAATGGTCGACCAGCTCTCCTCGTTCGCGGACGAGGTGACGCGCGTCGCGCGCGAGGTCGGCACCGAAGGGAAGCTCGGCGGCCAGGCGCGCGTGAAGGGCGTCAGCGGCACCTGGAAAGACCTGACGGACAACGTGAACTTCATGGCGTCGAACCTGACGACGCAGGTGCGCGGCATCGCGCGCGTCGTTACAGCCGTGGCGAACGGCGACCTCGACCGCAAGTTCACGATCGAGGCGCAGGGAGAGGTCGCGGAGCTCGCCGACACGATCAACTCGATGATCGACACGCTGCGCGCGTTCGCCGGCGAGGTGACGCGTGTGGCGCGCGAGGTCGGCACCGGCGGCATCCTCGGCGGTCAGGCCGACGTGAAGGGCGTGTCCGGCGTTTGGAAGGACCTGACCGACAACGTCAACACGCTCGCAAACAACCTCACCGCGCAGGTGCGCAACATCGCCGAGGTGACGACGGCGGTCGCGACCGGCGATCTCTCCAAGAAGATCACGGTCGACGTCAAGGGCGAGATCCTCGAACTCAAGAACACGATCAACACAATGGTCGACCAGCTCCGCTCTTTCGCCGACGAGGTGACCCGGGTGGCGAAGGAGGTCGGCACTGAAGGGAAGCTCGGCGGCCAGGCCAAGGTCGAGGGCGTCTCCGGAACCTGGAAGGACCTCACGGACAACGTCAACACGCTGGCCGACAACCTCACCAACCAGGTCCGCAACATCGCCGACGTTACGACGGCGGTCGCCCAGGGAGATCTCTCGAAGAAGATCACCGTCGCCGCGCGCGGCGAGATCCTCGAGCTGAAGGAGACCATCAACACGATGGTCGACCAGCTGCGCTCGTTCGCGGCCGAGGTGACGCGCGTCGCCCGCGAGGTCGGCACCGAGGGCATCCTCGGCGGCCAGGCACGCGTCGAGGGCGTCTCGGGCGTCTGGAAGGACCTCACTGACAACGTCAACTTCATGGCGTCGAACCTGACCGGCCAGGTGCGCAACATCGCCGAGGTGACGACCGCGGTCGCCGAGGGCGATCTCAGCCGCAAGATCACCGTCGACGTCAAGGGCGAGATCTTGCAGCTGAAGAACACGATCAACACGATGGTCGACCAGCTCTCCTCGTTCGCCGACGAGGTGACGCGCGTCGCGCGCGAGGTCGGCACCGAGGGCAAGCTCGGTGGCCAGGCGCGCGTGAAGGGCGTCAGCGGCACGTGGAAGGACCTCACCGACTCGGTGAACACGCTCGCAGACAACCTGACGAGCCAGGTGCGGAACATCGCCGAGGTGACGACGGCGGTCGCGCAGGGCGACCTCTCGCAGAAGATCACCGTCGACGTCAAGGGCGAGATCCTGCAGCTGAAGAACACGATCAACACGATGGTCGACCAGCTCTCGTCCTTCGCCGCCGAGGTCACGCGCGTCGCGAAGGAGGTCGGCACCGAGGGCCGCCTCGGCGGCCAGGCCGAGGTGAAAGGCGTGTCGGGCGTCTGGAAAGACCTGACGGACAACGTGAACTCGATGGCCGTGTCGTTGACGACTCAGGTGCGCGCGATCGCGGATGTGTCGACCGCGGTGACCCAGGGCGACCTCACCCGGTCGATCGCCGTCGACGCGAAGGGCGAGGTCGCAGAGCTCAAGGACAACATCAACGAGATGATCCGCAACCTGGCCGAAACGACGCGGCGCAATGCGGAGCAGGATTGGCTGAACTCGAACCTTGCGCGGTTCACCGGGATGATGCAGGGCCAGCGGAGCCTGGAGACGGTCAGCCGGATGATCATGTCCGAGCTCACGCCGCTGGTAGGCGCGCACCACGGCGCTTTCTTCCTCGCGCGCGGCGAGGGCGATGACGTCGAGCTCAGGCTGATCTCGAGTTACGCCTACAAGCGGCGCCGTTCGGTCGCCAACAGCTTCAAGGTCGGCGAGGGAATCGTCGGCCAGGCCGCGCTCGAGAAAACAGCCATCCTGGTCACCGAGGCGCCCGAGGACTACATCCGCATCGCGTCCGGGCTCGGCGAGTCCTCCCCGCACAACATCTTCGTGCTCCCCGCGCTCTTCGAGGGCCAGACGATGGCGGTGATCGAGCTCGCCTCGTTCCAGCCGTTCAGCGAGACGCACCAGGCGTTCCTCGAGCAGCTGATGGAGTCTCTCGGCATCGTCATCAACGTCATCCAGCAGAACACGCGGACAGAGGAGCTGCTCGAGCAGTCCCAGCAGCTGACCGAGGAGCTGCAGGATCGCTCAGAGGAGCTGCAGTCCCAGCAGGAGGAGCTGAAGCGCTCGAACGTCGAGCTCGAGATGCAGGCCGCGTCGCTGAAGACCTCCGAGGAACTGCTCCAACAGCAACAGGAAGAGCTACAGCAGACGAACGAGGAGCTCGAAGAGAAGGCGATGCTGCTCGAGGAGCAGAACAGCCGCATCGAGATCAAGAACCGCGAGATCGAGGAAGCGCGAGCGTCGCTCGAAGAGAAGGCCGAGCAGCTCGCACTGTCATCGAAGTACAAGAGCGAGTTCCTGGCGAACATGTCACACGAGCTGCGGACACCGCTCAACTCGTTGCTGATCCTCGCGCGTCTGTTCGCGGAGAACCCCGAGAACAACCTCTCGGAAAAACAAATCGAGTTCGCCACGACGATCTACACCGCAGGCAGCGACCTGCTCAACCTGATCAACGACATCCTCGACCTGTCGAAGGTCGAAGCCGGGAAGATGGACGTGCAGATCTCAGACGTCCCGCTCGCCGATGTTCGCGACTACGTCGAGCGGACGTTCCGGCCGGTCGCCGAGCAGAAGTCGCTCGACTTGGCCGTCGCGATCGAAGCAGTCCCGCCGACCATCGTGACCGACGAGCAACGGCTACAGCAGGTACTCAAGAACCTGCTTTCGAACGCGTGCAAGTTCACCGACACGGGCGACGTCTCGCTTCGCGTGTCGCTCGCACCCGAGGGCGTCCGCTTCCAGGAGAAGACGCTTAGCGGCGAGAAGGAGGTCGTCGCGTTCGCGGTCTCCGACACTGGAGTCGGGATCCCGGAGGACAAGCTGAGACTGATCTTCGAGGCTTTCCAGCAGGCCGACGGCACAACGAGCCGGCGCTACGGCGGCACGGGCCTCGGCCTTTCGATCAGCCGTGAGATCGCCCGTCTCCTGGGCGGCGAGATCCACGTGGCATCGAGCTTCGGCGAGGGATCGACCTTCACGCTCTACCTGCCGGCAAGCCTCAATCCGGGTCTCCTCGAGCCCGGTGACGACCCCCTGACGCGCGAGCACGTTGCTATGCGCCGACTGGACCCGGTCCCGGAGGTCAACCTCGATCCTTCGCTCCTGCTCCCTCCGAGCGAGGTCTCCGACGACCGCGGAACGATCGACATCGACGACCGCTTCGTGCTGATCGTCGAGGACGACGCGACGTTCGCGAAGACGGTGCTCGAGGTGGCGCGCGAGCGCGGCTTCAAAGGCATCGTCGCGCTGCGCGGCGACGTCGGCTTGGCGCTCGCGCACGAGTACAAGCCGGACGCGATCGTTCTCGACATGCAGCTGCCGGTGATGGACGGCTGGGCTGTCCTCGACCACCTCAAGCGCCATCCGGACACGCGGCACATCCCGGTGCATGTCGTCACAGGCGCCGAGAACGGCAAGCACAACGCGTTGCGCGCAGGCGCCGTCGCCTTCCTCGAGAAACCGGTGGACAAGAGCCGCCTGGACGACGCGTTCCAACAGATCTCCACCTTTCTCGAGCGCGGAGTCAAGAACTTGCTCGTCGTCGACGACGAGCCGACGCAGCGCAGAGTCCATCGTCGAGCTTCTCGGAGACGGCGAGGACGTGCAGGTGACGGCGGTCGGATCGAGCGAGGAGGCTCTGGCCGAGCTCGAGCAGCGCCCATTCGACTGCGTGGTGCTCGATCTCAAGCTGCCGAACATGCAGGGGTTCCAGCTGCTCGAGCGCGTGAAGACCGACGAACGTTTCACGACGCTGCCGGTGATCATCTACACGAGCAAGCAGCTGACGCGAAAGGAGGAGACGAACCTCCGCCGCTACGCGGAGACGATCATCGTCAAGGACGTTCGCTCGCCCGAACGGCTGCTCGACGAGACGTCGCTCTTCCTCCACCGCGTCGAGTCTCGTTTGCCCGTGGAGAAGCGAAAGTTGCTCCAGCAGCTGCACAGCGCGGATGCGGTCCTCGAGGGCAAGAAGGTGCTCGTCGTCGACGACGACGTTCGCAACCTCTTCGCTCTGACGAGCGTGCTGGAGGCTCGGAGGATGGAAGTCCGCTACGCGGAGAACGGGGTCGACGCCATCAGGATCCTCGAGGAGGAGCCGGATGTCTCCCTCGTGCTGATGGACATCATGATGCCCGAGCTTGACGGCTACGAGACGATCCGGCACATTCGGTCGATGCCGGAATTCGAGTCGCTGCCGATCATCTCGCTGACGGCGAAGGCGATGCAGGGCGACCGCGAGAAGTCCATCGCGGCCGGCGCCTCGGACTACATCACCAAGCCCGTCGACACCGACAAGCTGGTATCGCTTCTCCGCGTATGGCTGTACGACAGCAGCGCAATGACGGTCTGATCGCGGGCCGCGAGTCGCTCGACCTCGAGAAGATCGAGCTCGACTGCCTGCTCGAGGCGGTCTACCAGCGCTACGGCTTCGACTTCCGGGAGTACGCACCGGCCTCGCTGCGGCGGCGGGTCAACCGGCGCGTGAAGCTCGAGGGGCTTCCGAGCATCTCGGCGCTGCAGGACCAGCTACTGCGCGACCCCGAGGTCATGCAGCGGCTGCTGCTCGATCTCTCGATCAACGTTACGGCGATGTTCCGCGATCCCACGTTCCACCTCGCGCTTCGCGAGCACGTCGTTCCGCTCCTGCGCACTTATCCGTTCACGCGCATCTGGGTCGCCGGCTGCTCGACCGGGGAGGAGGTCTACTCGCTCGCGATCCTGCTCGAGGAAGAGGCGCTGTACGACCGGGCTCGGATCTACGCAACGGATCTCAACGAAGACGTGCTCGAGCGCGCGCGGCTGGGCGTCTTCCCGCTGGCGAGGATGCAGGACTACACGCGCAACTACATCGGCGCCGGCGGTAAGCGTGCGTTCTCCGACTACTACACCTCGGGTTACGACGGCGCCGCCTTCGACCGCTCGCTGATGCGCAACGTCGTCTTCGCACAGCACAACCTCGCGATGGACCGCTCCTTCAACGAGTTCCACGTGATTCTCTGCCGCAACGTGATGATCTACTTCGAGCGCAGCCTCCAGAAACGCGTCTTCGAGCTGTTCGACGGCAGCCTGGCGCGTCTCGGGATTCTCGCCCTCGGCCACAAGGAGTCGCTCCGAACGAGCGCCCACGCCGACAGGTACGAGGAGCTCGACGCGATCGAGCGCCTGTACCGCAAAGTGAGATGAGTCTGAGAGGCTCTCACACGATGAGCGATTGTGTCGCCCGGGCGCACTCGGCGGCGCGCTGCAGCGTCCTCGGTCGGCCCGATAGTCACGACTATCGGGCCTCCCTGCGTCCTTGCATCGCACTCGCCGATTGCGTCGGGATCGACGAACGTCACCATGTGAGAGCCTCTATGTGAGCTACGAGCTCGTCGTAATCGGGGCATCGTGGGGCGGTCTGCACGCGGTCGGGACCGTCCTCGACGGGCTCGGGGACGCGTCGAACGCGGCGATCGTCGTCGGCCAGCATCGGGGGGCCGCCGGCGGAGAACGACTCGCTCCGCTGCTTCAGCGCCGGACGCAGTTGCCCGTGCGCGAGGCGGAGGACAAGGATCCGCTACACCCCGGCTCGGTCTACCTCGCGCCTCCCGACTACCACACGCTGATCGAGGCGGACGGGACGATCGCTCTCTCGACCGAGGCCGCGGTGCGGCACGCGCGCCCGTCGATCGACGTCCTCTTCCGCTCGGCCGCAGAGGCGTACGGCGAGCGGTGCGTCGGCGTGGTGCTCACCGGCGCGAACGAGGACGGCGCCGAGGGCCTCGCGCTGATTCAGAAGCTCGGCGGCGTCGCCGTCGTGCAGGACCCGCGAACGGCCGAGCGGCGCGAGATGCCTTCGGCCGCGCTAGAGGCAACGCACGCAGACATCGTGCTCCCGCTCGAAGAGATCGGCCCCTTCCTCCGCGGCCTGCTCCTCGACGTGCACACGCAGAGCCGCGCGTAGAGGTTTCCGACGCCGCGGACGCGCTTCTGGCGTCGACCCGGCGTCCGTCATCGCCGTTGAACGTAGCCCACTGCCCGAGGTGCGGCCAAGCCGCCACCGGCGTACACTCGGTCGATGGACACCCGCACGCCGGGCAGCGAGAGGGTTTGGGACCCGGCCGGCGTCGTCGCCGCCGCAACGCAAGAGGCTTTTGCGGCCGGCTCGATCGAGCGCTGCCTCTCGAGGGATCTCCGGTCGATTCTCGAGGAGCGGTTCTGGCGCCCGGTCGAGGAGCACTCGACTCTCGAGGCCGTCTCGGGCGACGGATGGGTCATGTCGGAGCCCGGCCTGCACCCGGCGCTCTACGCGGATCACGGGATCGTCCATGCGCGTGACGTCGCGGCCGGGGTCATCGACCTCGCCGACACGGCTGCAGGTCGCCTGCTGCCGCTGCGCCCCGACCACCGGCAGGAGTTCGTGCTCGCGCTCGCGGTCCTGCTCGCCTACATCCACGACGCCGGCATGCACGATCCGACGCCGGAAGGCCGTCGGGTGCACGCGCTGCATGCGGCCCAGATCCCGTTCTCGGGAGCGATGGACGACGTCATCGACCAGCTCTGGGCGTGCGGCGGCCCCGTGCCGATTCGCATCGCCGCGGTCGGCGCCGTCGCACCATTCCCCGTTCCGAACGACGTCGTTCTGCGTGAGCTCACGTCGCTCGCCGTGGGTCACAGCAAGTCGACCGTGCAGTCCGCTCTGTACGCCGACCCGCGCGCGCTTCGCAGGGTGCTGCAGCGGGCGGTCTTCGTCGAGCTCGAGGATCATCGCAGCCGCGGCGCGGACCTGAATCTCGGCGACGACCTGCCGCGCGACCTCTCCTCCAACGCGCGCTGGTACGCAGATCCGGCCACCGAGGCGTACGCGTGGCTGGAGTCACCCCATCCCGCTCACCGGGCGCTCGCGGACGATGCCGTCGACGCCGTTCGCCTCGTGCGCGCGGCCGACGCGCTGCGCCAGCGTGGGACGACGCTGCGCACCGCTGCCGGATACGAGGTTTTCATCGACGTCGAGACGGGCCAAGCGGTGTTCTCGATGCACACCTCCGACGACGACCGGCAGTTCCTCCTCCGCGTGGACAACCCGCTCAGCGCCGGCGAGGCCAACGTGCGGAAGGCGGAAGTGACGCCGAAGGGGAACCTGCGCGTCTCGTTCCACCGCGGGCGGTTCAGCTCGACCGAGGCCGCCGCGGCCGCGTGCGACGCGACCGCCCGCGTCGTTGCCGACATCGGCGCCGACGTGCTCGGTGCCTTCGACATTCGCCGGCCGTCGCACGATCTGCCCGCGCCGACCGACGCCCCCGGCTCGATGCGAGTCGAGCTGGAGCGTCCCGCCGACGAGCCGGCGTTCGCGGAGCACGTGGCGGCAGCGCTCGCACGCACCGATCCGCTGCTTGCCGCGCGCGTCTTCGTCGTCGCCGATCTCGAGAACGCCTCGCCGCCCGAGCAGGCGCGCTACCTCCTGGGGATCACGATCCCCGCCGAGAGCGACGAAGCGGGCGAGATCCTCGGCGCGCTCGGCGCCCACGGCATGCGCGTCGCCGGGATCGACCGCCGCAAGGCATTCGAAGACGTGCGCCGCGTGCGCGTCGCCTCAGGCGAGGTGCTCATGGAAGCCGGCTCGCCTCCGGCGTTCGTCTACGTCGCCGTCGACTGCAGCCTGCAGATCGAGCGCCTCGGCGGCTATCACGAGGTCCGCGTGAACTCGTGGGTCCCGATCGGCGTCACCGGCGTCGTGCGGCGGGCCGAGCGAAACAGCACGGTGGTCGCTGCAGCGGCCGGCGAGGTGCTGATGATCCCCGGCGAGCTCTTCGCCCGCGAGTGGTTCCGACCGTACGAGGAGCCCGAGTTCGCGGACGTGCTCGCCGACATCGCCGGCTGACGCGGCGCCGAGGCCACAAGTCTCCTAGAGCCGGAGGTGGGACTCGAACCCACGACGTCTGGTTTACAAAACCAGTGCTCTGCCAACTGAGCTACTCCGGCACAGAGGGCAGCGTAGCGCCCGTTACTGCAGGACTTCGCGGGACTGCTGGTGCGTGAGGATCTTCCGCTTGACCCGCTGCAGCGCGTTGTCGATCGTCTTCGTGTCGCAGCTGAGCTCGACCGCCATGTCCTCGTAGCTCGACCCCTCGAGGTAGAGGCGCAGCGCCTCGGACTCGAGCTTCGACAGTCCTGTGCCGAGCGTGAACACGAGGCTCTGCAGCTCCTCGGTCGAGATCACGACGACGGACGGCTCTTCGACAGCCGACCCTGGCAGCGCATCGCCGAGCGTGCACTCGCCGTCGGTGTCCTGCCCCGCCGGCGTGTGGCTGAACGAGACGTACTGGTTGAGCGGCTGATGCTTGAAACGCGTCGCCGTCTTGATCGCGGTGATGATCTGCCGGGTCACGCACAGCTCTGCGAAGCTTCGGAACGACGTCTCTTTGTCCGTGCGGAAGTCGCGCACGGCCTTGTAGAGGCCGATCAGTCCTTCCTGGATCAGGTCCTCGGAGTCGCCGCCTGCGAGAAAATACGAGCTCGCCTTCAAGCGGACGAAGCCCGTGTAGCGCCTCATCAGCTGGTCGAGCGCGGCTTCGTCGCCGTTGCGCGCCCTGAGGACGAGCTGCAGATCCTGAAGCTCTCGCTGAGTTCTCTGTGCCGTCTGGGCAGCGGTCGCGCCTCTACCAGCCATGGCCTTAACCCCCGGCTCGTGGTGCGGATGAATGAAGTCTCACCCTCAACTTGAGGCCGAAGATAGCACGGGGTCCACGGATTTACAAGCGGTTTGCGGTGGACCTTTTTTGATCGGAACGTACGTTCGCCCTACTCGGACTGCCCGCGGCGGAGCCGTTCGAGCGCGTCACGTGTCGCGGGGTCGAGCCTGTCCGAGAGGGCGGAGCGTTTGGGCTCGGCGTGCCCGATCGGCGCGAGGTCGTCAAGGAACGTCTGCGAGGTACGCGTCTGGACAAGCCGCCCCGCCGTCGACCGGACGGTCGAGTCGCTCGAGACGACGCACACGCGTTCGCGGCTGCGGTTCTCGCTCGCCAGGCGCTCGATCAGAGAGTCGGCGTGCTCCGCGAACCGAACCTCGAGCGGCCCGCGGGTCTCGTCCGTACCCGACCCGTCGAAGACGAGCACGCCGCGCGCGCCCTGGGTCGCGACCCAGCTCGCGAGCGTGTCGCGGAGCTCGCGCTGATCGGAGAAGCCGCCCGCGTGCAGGATGTTGTGCCCGTCGAACAGGTACAGGGTCGGATCGGCCATGCCCTACATCGAAGCATCTAGGCTGGTCGCGTGGCCGCCTCCGTGCTCGACGCGATCGGCAACACGCCGCTCGTGCGCCTGCAGCGCGTCGTGCCGGCGAGCGGCGCCGAGGTGTGGGTGAAGCTCGAGTACCTGAACCCGACCGGCTCGATGAAGGACCGGATGGCGCTCGCGATGATCGAGGGCGCCGAGCGGGACGGGCTGCTCGAGCCGGGAACGACCGTCGTCGAGTACACCGGCGGCAGCACCGGACCCGCGCTCGCCTTCGTGTGCCGCGCGAAGGGCTACCCCGCTCGAATCGTGATTTCGCACTGCTTCAGCGAGGAACGGATTCAGCTGATGCGCGCGCTCGGCGCGGACGTCGAGCTGATCCCGGCTGTCGAGGGCAAGGGCCGGGTGACGGCGGAAGACATCAGCCGCATGGTCGGGCGGGCCGCGGAGCTCGCCTCCGAGCCCGGCCACTACGCGACCGATCAGTTCAGCAACCCCTACACCGTCGCGGGCATGCGCGACTCTCTCGGCCGCGAGATCTGGCGACAGAGCGACGGGCGGGTCACCGCGTTCTGCCACGGCGTGGGCACGGCGAGCTCGCTCATGGGCGTGTCGGAAGCGCTCAGGGAGCAGAACGAGCGCGTGCGAATCGTCGCCCTCGAGCCCGCAGGCTCGGCGGCGATCACCGGCGGGCAACATGGGTCGTTCGCCATGCAGGGTTGGGCAGGGAGCGTGCCGCCGCATTGGGACCCCGCCAGGGCGGACGAGGTCTGGACGATCGAGGACGCTCACGCCCTCGAAATGACCAGGCGGCTCGCCCGGGAGGAGGGGATCTTCGCGGGCATTTCCTCGGGCGCCAACGTCGTCGGAGCGATCCGGCTCGCCGAGCAGCTCGGCACCGGCGACGTCGTCGTCACGCTGGCCGTCGACACCGGCTTCAAGTACATGACGGGGCCGCCGTACGCCGACTAGCCGCGCTGTCGTCGCGCCTCGTACAGCAGAAGCGCCGCGGCGACACTGACGTTGAGCGACTCGACCTCGCCGGCGACCGGAATCGACACCGACGCATCGCACGTCCGCCGGACGAGCGGACGCAGCCCCTTTCCCTCCGCGCCGAGAACGAGCGCTACGCCGTCGGTGAAGTCCGTCTCCCACAGCGTCTGCGTGCCGTCTCCGGCGGCGGCGTAGATCCAGAGTCGATTGCCCTTGATCTCGGCGAGGTAGCGCGCGAGGTTCGGCACGACCGCGACCGGCAGGTGCTCGATCGCTCCCGCGGACGCCTTTGCAACGACAGGCGTCACTGCGGCCGAGCCATGGGCCGGGACGACGACGCCTGTCGCAGCGGCGCCTTCGGCGCTGCGGCAGACGGCGCCGAGGTTGCGCGGATCGGTCACGCGGTCGAGGCAGACGAGAAGCGGGCGCTCCCGGCTCGCGAGCTCCCACGCGTCGGCATAGCGGTAGGGCTCCGTCCACGCGACCACGCCCTGGTGGTCGCGCGTGCCGACGGTGTCCGAAAGGTCACGCTCGAGCTTGAGCTGAACCTTGACCGGCGCCTCGGCGAGCCAAGGTTCGGCCGCGAGAGCGCGCTCGGTCGCCCACAGCTCCAGCACCTGGCGCCGCCCTCGCAGCGCCTCCCGCACCGGGCGCCGACCGTAGACCTGGTCGCGCGTCAACGCTTCGGTACGAGCTGAAACCCGCCTGCCACGTCCCGGACGACCCAGCCCGCAGCGTCGATCTCCGAGCGCAGCCGATCTCCCTCCGCGAAGTCGCCGTTCGCGCGCGCCTCCTGCCGCCGCTCAGCGAGCTCGCGGACGTCTGCCGGCGCCTCCTCGCTCTCCGCGAGCGAGGCAATTCCGAAGACATCGAGCGCGCGGCGCAACAGTTCGTGGTCACGCCACGAGTGCATGATCGACAGCGCTTCCGGCGTGTTGAAGTCGTCGTCGAGGGCGGCCGCGAAGCGCTCCCACTCACCCGCGGGAGCCGACTCGGAGCGATTTCGGAACACCTCGCGCAGGCTGGCGGCGCGCGCTTCCGCGGCGGTCAGCGTCTCGTCGGAGTAGTCGATCGGCTTCGCCCAGTGTGCTGTCATGAAGAAGACCAGCAATGTCTCGCTCCCCCACCGGTCGAGCGCGTCGCGAATCGTCGTGACGTTGCCCTCGGACTTGGACATCTTCTCGCCCGTGAAGCGAAGCATCCCGTTGTGAGCCCAAAGCTTCGCGAACGGATGTCCGAGCGCGCGTGACTGCGCAATCTCGTTCTCGTGATGCGGGAAGACGAGGTCGAGGCCGCCGCCGTGGATCTCGAAGGACGGGCCGAGCAGCTCCTCGGCCATCACCGAGCACTCGATGTGCCACCCGGGCCGGCCGCGTCCCCACGGCGAGTCCCACGACGTGTCCTCGCCGGGCTTGTTCGCCTTCCAGAGCGCGAAGTCGCGCGGATCCTCCTTGCGCGCGTTGGGCTCCTGCTCTTCGACCTGCTCGGGCCGTTGCCCCGAAAGCTTTCCGTAGTCGGGGAACTTCGACACTCGGTAATAGACGTCGCCGTCCACCTCGTACGCGTACCCGCGCTCGACGAGCTGTTCGATTGCAGCCACGATCTGCGGGATCAGCTCGCTCGCCAACGGCTGCTCGTCGGGCATGCCGAGACCGAAGTCCGCCGTGTCGTGCAGGTACCACCCCGTCGCGCGCGCGGCGAGCTCGGCGCTCGCCCCCGGCGCGGCGTCGTAGATCTTGTCGTTGATGTCGGTGATGTTGTGGACGAGCGTCGCGTCGTAGCCGCGCTCGGCGAGCCAGCGGCGAAGCCACATGCCGATCACGAACGGCCGCGCGTTTCCGATATGCGCCCGCGCGTACACAGTCGGGCCGCAGAAGTACATCCGGATCGGCCCAGGAGCCTCCGGCAGCTCCTGCTTCCCCCGCGTGTACGTGTCATACAGCCGCATCGAGCCTCCGCAGCGTCTCGTCCCGGTCCAGTGCTGCTACGACCGCGGCGAGCTCCGGACCGCGGTCGCGCCCGGTGAGCGCGACGCGCAGCGCGTGCAGGTCTCCGCCCGTGGCCTTGAGCTCACGGACGAGCGTCTTCGCCGATTCGTAGCTCAGGCTGCCGTTCGCACGCTCGCGCAGCTCGCGAAACCGGGCCAGTGTCACAGGCCCGTTCTCGCCAAGTGACACCTTGTCACTAGGCGCGTTCAGGACTGCGTCCGCGTTCGACCGCGCCTCGACGAGATCGCGGGCGCCGCGCAGGACCGGACCCGCGCTCACCGGCACGCCGACTCGCGAAGCGAGCTCATCGTCCGGGAGTTGGCCGATCGTCTCGATCGCGTACCGGCGGATGCGCGGGAGGTCGTAGCGAACGTCGTGCTTCGGCAGGCCGAGTTGGTCGAGGTAGCGCCGCACCGCCTCGGGTGGGATGCCCGCGTCGCGGAGCGATGCGACGGTCGAGCCCTCGGCGCGCTTCGACATCTTCTTGCCGTCCCGGCCGAGGATGAGGCCGTGGTGGATGTACTCGGGCGCACGAGTGCCGAGCGCATCGTGGAGCCGGCGGTGCAGCGCCTCGTTCGGCCGGTGGTCGTTGCCGCGCACCACGTGCGTGATCCCGAAATCGGCATCGTCGACGACGGACGCCAACTGGTACGTGGGCGAGCCGTCATCACGCCACAACATCACGCCGTCGAAGCGCTGCGGCAGCCCGGCGGCCGCCTCGCGGTGCCGCTCGGCGCGCTGGCTCTCACGAACCGGCCCTTCGTCCCAGTCGATACCGAGCCATTCGAGGTCGCGCAGGATCGCCTCCTCGCCGCCAGTCACGTTGCGCGCGGCGTCGGTGTCGTCGATCCGCAGCAGCATCCAGTCGCCGAGCGCCCGGTTCGCCACGGCGCTCAGCGCGTTGCCGATGTGCAGGGATCCGGTCGGGCTCGGCGCAAAACGGACTCGCTTCATGGCCGCTGAGTCTAGATCGGGCTTCACAGGAACCTCTTAGCCCATTCTTAGCCTCATCTGTTTGATTCGGCACATGGACACGAGCGCCAAGCGCAAGCTGGCGGCTGGAGCCGCTGCTGCGCTGGTCGTCGCGGGCGGAGGCGTCGCGGTCGGCGCCAAAGCGTTCGGGACGCCGAAGGAAGACAGCCAGGCCGTCATCGCGGACGCAGCGAAGCAGCTCGGCATCGAACCGGCGAAGCTCAGCGCCGCGCTGAAGACTGCGCTCAAGCACCGGGTCGACGCCGCAGTCGAGTCAGGACGGCTCACAAAGGCGCAGGGCGACGCACTGAAGGCGCGGATCGATTCGGGCGAGATGCCCTTGTTTCGTGCCGGCGGCGGCCATCCGCACGGCTTCGGCCATCACGAGCTGAAGCTCGACACGGCTGCCGCCTACCTCGGCTTGACCGAGGAGCAGCTCCGCACCGAGCTCGAGAGCGGCAAGACCCTGGCGCAGATCGCGACTGCCCAGGGCAAGACCGCCGCGGGCCTGGTCGACGCGCTCGTCGCCGCCGCGCACAAGAAGCTCGACCAAGCAGTCGCCGCCGGCCGGTTGACCCGGACAGAGGCGGACTCGCTGCTCACGGGCATAGAGCAGCGCATCACCGACTTCGTCAACGGCCGCTTCCCCGGGCCGTTTGGACACCACCCGGGCATGCGCGGCTTCCGCGGCGGAGCCCCCGGGCTGTTCGGGCCGCCGCCAAGACGCCGCGCTTAACCGGCGTTTCCCTATCTTCTTAGACTCGTCTTAACCGGCAGGTAGAAGCTGGTCCACAGAGCCAGACCCGGCGAGGACGGGCGCTCGGCGCGGCGCCCGTCCTGCCCTCCTCCTTCCTTAGAGTGACGAGCGTGGTTCCGACGCTCGACATGGCCGCCGCCAAGACGCTTGGCGACGCGCTCAGGCGTGTCTCGTACAACGAGGAGTCGATCGAAGATCACCTGGGCGACGACGCGTGGACGACGGCGCTCGAGGACGTGCCTGTACACGAACGGCGTCTGCCGCAGAGCCCGCTCGCGACCGCGATCCGTCTCTTCTTCCTCGAATTGCCAGTCAAGAGGGCTGTTGCCGAGCACGCGCTCGGCACCGCCGGCGTCGGCGCACTCGAGCGCACGGGGCTGGCGCAGGTTGGCAAGCACGTCTCTCCGCAGGTGCGAATCGCTCCGGTCGAGAACCTGCTGGTGGCATCCGATCGGCTGTCGACGAACCCGACCGACGACCCGCCTGACTACGTCTCGACCTACTCGCCGACGGCGCGCCTCTGCGACCTGCTGACTCCCCGCCCGCAGGTTGAGCGTGCGCTGGACGTCGGGACTGGTAACGGCGTGCAGGCGCTCCTCATCGCCGGCCACAGCGAGCACGTCGTCGCGACCGATGTCAATCCGCGCGCGCTCGGCTTCACCGAGCTCAACGCCGCGCTCAGCAGGCTCGACAACGTCGAGTGCCGGCGCGGAAGCCTCTTCGAGCCGGTCGAGGGCGAGCAGTTCGGCCTGATCACTTGCAACGCGCCGTTCGTCGTCTCACCGGAGCGGCGCTGGACGTATCGCGACGGCTCGCACGACGGTGACGAGCTCTCGGCACGGATCGTCCGCGAGAGCGTCGCGCATCTGGCGCCGGACGGCTTCGCGACGCTGATGGTGAGCTGGCTCGGGCGGAGTTCCGACGAGCCCGACGAGCACGTAGTCGAGTGGATCGCGGGCTCGGGCTGCGACTCGTGGATCCTGCCGATCGACGAAGCTTCACCGCTCGAGCACGCCGAGCGCTGGAACGCCCATTTGGCCGGGAACGGCAGCGCTTACGGCGAGACCCTCGACCGGTGGATGTCCTACCTCGACGAGCTCGGCGCGGAAGTCGTGACCGAAGGCGCAGTCATTCTGCATCGCCGCGACGGGCACAACACGTCACGCATCGACGAGATCGACGAAAACGAGCTCGATGCGGCCGACATCCAGATCAGGCGTGCGTTCGACACGCGTGCGCGGCTCGACGGGCACGATCTGCTCGATGCGCGGATTGCGCCTGTCGACGAGCTGAGCGTGGAGACGCTGCTGAAGCGAGGCAGCGTGACCGGCGCACGCGTGACGCTCGAGGACGGAACGTGGCCCGTGCTCGAGGTCTCGCCCGCGGCCGCCGACGTGATCGCCGGCCTTGACGGGCTTCGCACGCTGCGCGAGCTGTCCGCGACACCCGAGGCGGTCGCGTCCTGCCGGGAGCTGCTCGAGCTCGGAGCACTCGAGCTCCTCGACGTCACATCCGCTGTTTGAGCGCGAGCACGCCGGCGACGAAAGGCTTCGTCACGGGTAGCACGCCGTGCTTCCGCACCGCGGCCTCGCCCTGATACCACGCTGCTAGCGCGAGATGCTCGTTCGCGTCGAAGCGCTGGAGCAGGTGGCGCAGGTAGAGGACACCGGTCTGGATGTCGCCGTCGAGCGACCGCGGCAGCGGGTGGCCGACGAGGACCTCTTCGACGAAGTCACGAGTCACGGGCAGCGTCTGCAGAACGCCGCGGGCTCCGGCCTTCGAGACGACGTTCGGCTGAAAGCCCGACTCCATCCACGCGAGTGCGCGCAAAAGGTGCGGCGACACGCCGAGCTTGGCAGCCCAGTAGTCGAGCCGGCCACGAACCTCGGAAGGCGACGCGGCCAGCGCGGAGCTCGTGCTGCTGCTGCCGCCCGGGATCCTCAGCTTCTTGCCGATGAGCAGCACGTGCGACGGATCGAAATGATTGGCGCGCGCGAGCGCGCGAAGGGAGATGCCGAAGCGATGTGCGATCGCGTTCAGTGAATCGCCCGGACGCACGACGTACATCCGGTACGTGCGGCTCGTCGCGACCGCCTGGGGACGCACGGACACCTTGTCCTCGAGCACGAAGGCCGCGAGCGTGCGCGGGCCGACAACGCCGTCCGCCGTGAGGTGGACGCGTCGCTGGTACCGCCGCAGCGCGGAGTCCGTCCCGACGCTCAGGTACCCGTCGAGGGGACCGTCGTAGACACCCTGCTTTGTGAGCAGGAACTGAAGCACGGCGACGTCGAGACCGAACAGCCCGGGATGCAGGATGCGCTTGCCGAGGAGCGGCCGGCCGAGCGGTCCGAGTGAGTGTCGAGTGCGCTTGTCGGCGAGCCCCGTCACGGGCAGGTGCGCGCGCTGCTGAGCGGCCTTGATCGCCGCCACGGTCTGCGGCCCGACCAGACCGTCGATTGGTCCGTGATACAGACCGAGCGCACGCAGCGCCACCTGGACGCCGGCGTGCTGCGCGTTCGAGTACGCGCCGGCCGGCGACGCGAAAACGCCCGCCGCCACCCCCACAGCGAGAAGCACCCGAAAACGCACAGCCGAACCTGTTTCTGCCTGCGGCGGCGGCTTCCTGCTCGGGCCGTAGACTCGCCCGGATGGACGCCGTCCTGCTCGCGTGGTTCGCCGCCAACGAGCGAGACCTGCCCTGGCGACCGACGCGGGATCCCTACGCGATTCTCGTCAGCGAGGTCATGCTCCAGCAGACGCGGGTCGAGCGTGTGGTGCCTCGGTACCTCGCCTGGTTGGAGCGCTGGCCGACGGTCGAGGCTCTCGCCGCGGCGCCGATTGCCGACGTGTTGCGCGAGTGGCAGGGTCTCGGCTACAACCGGCGCGCTCTCAACCTCCACCGCGCGGCCGCGGCGATCAGCGAACGCGGCTGGCCGAGCGACCTGACCGAATTGCCGGGCGTCGGCGCGTATACCGCGGCGGCGATCCGCAACTTCGCGTTCGGCGAGGACGTGTTGCCGGTCGACACGAACGTGCGTCGCGTGCAGGAGCGGACCGGGCATCGATTCGGCTCGCGCGGCGCGCAGGCGCTAATGGATCTCGGCGCGACGGTCTGCCTCGCACGCGTTCCGCGCTGCGGGATCTGCCCGCTCGCGGAACGCTGCCCGTCGCGCGGCCGCCAGTACGAGCCGCTCCGAAAGCAGTCACGCTTCGAGGGCTCGTTCCGGCAACGTCGCGCGCAGGCGTTGCGCTCGATCCTCGCCGGCGGACAACCGCACGACGACGAAGCCGTCGCCGCGCTAACACGCGACGGGCTCATCGAGTCGCCGCCGGTAGTGTCCGGCGCATGAGCACGCGGTACGACGAGTTGATCGAGCGTCTCCGCGAGTCGGCGTTGCCAGAGCGCGACGCGCCGCCGGAGTTCGCCTCGTACCTCGGAAAGGTGCGGCTGCACGCGTACAAGGTCACCGACGACGACGTGCAGGCGCTCAAGGACGCGGGCTACTCGGAAGACGAGATCTTCGAGCACACCGTCTCGACAGCCGTAGCCGCAGGGCTCGAGCGACTCGAAGCCGGCCTGCGAGCGCTGTGAGACTTGCCGTCGTCGACGCGTCTCCGGCGCCGCGCCCGCTCGGCGTCCTGAAGACGCTCCACTACCGGCCGGAGCTGTTCGGCCGCCCGTACTCCGACGCACTCGACCTCGCGTTGCGAGGGCCGTCGGACTGGAGCGAAGGCGAGCGCGAGTTGTTCGCCGCGTTCGTCTCCTCCCTCAACCAATGCCCGTTCTGAACGAACGCCCACGGCGCGGTCGCGTCGTACGCACTCGGACAAGACGTGTGGGACGCAGTCGAGCGCGACTGGCGAACCGCGCCGGTCTCGCATGAGCTCCGCGCGACGCTCGGTTTCCTCGAGAAGCTGACGCTGCGTCCCGCCAACGTCTCACGCGAGGACGCCGACGCAGTCCGAGCCGCCGGTGTGTCGGACGACGCGCTGGTCGACGCGATTCACGTCTGCGCGCTGTTCAGCATGATCGTCCGGCTGGCCGACTCGCTCGACTGGGACGTGCCGTCCTATGAGTCGTTCGCGGAGCGCGCCGACGGCATGCTGGCGAGCGGCTATGCGCTCGAGGACTGAAGCAACGCAACGGCCTGTGCGGCGAGACCCTCGCCGCGACCCGTGAAGCCGAGCGCGTCGGTCGTCGTCGCTCGTACCGAGATCCGGTCTGCGTCGACCTCCAGTGTTCCGGTGAGCAGCAGCTGCATCTGCTTGCGGACACCAGCGATCTTCGGCTCCTGACCGATCAGCACGACGTCCGCGTTCACGAGCTCGTACCCGCACGTCCGGACCTGGACGTATGCCTCGCGAAGCAGCTTGAGCGACGACACGCCCTTGAGCTCGGGATCCTCCGCTGGAAAGAGCGTGCCGATGTCGCCGAGGCCCACCGGCCCGAGCAGCGAGTCGATCAGCGCGTGTGTGATCACGTCGCCGTCGGAATGCCCGGCGAGCCCGCGCGGCGAGCGGAACGCCACGCCGCCGAGCACGAGCGGCACGCCCGGCTCGAACGCGTGCGCGTCGAAGCCGGTGCCGACGCGAAAGGTCACAGCCACGACGCGACGAGCTCCAGGTCCTCGCGGGAAGTGACCTTCAAAAGCTGCGGATCACCCTGCACTGCCTTGATCCTGCCGCCTTGGGCCTCGACGAGCGCAGCGCAATCCGTCCCCTCGCCCGCGGCGGCCCGCCGCAGCGCGTCGGCGAGAAAAGCCTGCGGTGTCTGCGCGAGGACAAGCCCCTCGCGCTCGACGGTCTCCACCACCTCGTGCGCGCGGACGCGCTTCACGGTGTCCGACACCTGGATGACCGGCACTGCGCCGTCGTAGCCCTCGGAGAGCGGCGCGAGGACGCGTCCGATCACGTCGTCCGAGACGAGCGGTCGCGCCGCATCGTGAACGAGCACGATCGCGGCGTCCTCCGGCACCTCAGCCAGCGCCGTCCGCACCGACGCTGCGCGCGTCGCGCCGCCGGTTACGACGGTGCTCACCTTCCCCGCACCGAGCTGTTCGGCGAGCACGATGCACGGCTCCTCCCAATCCGGAGGAGCCGCGACGACGATGCCGTCGATCCAGTCGGAGTCGTCGAGGCGGCGCAGCGGCTCGGCGACCAGAGGAAGGTCACCGAGCCGAGCGAACGCCTTAGGGCGATCGTCGCCCAACCGTTCTCCGCGGCCCGCAGCCGCGAGAACGGCCCACACGGACACGTTAGGCCGCCGCGCCGGCCTTGGTCTTCGTCGACGCGGTCGTCGTCACGGCCTTCTTCGCAGTCCCGTTCGTCGTGCCGTTCGTGGAGAGCACCTCGTCGAGCCATTCCGCCGCAGCCTCTTCGTCGAGGCTCTTCGCGTACATCAGCTCGGACGCCAGGATCTTCTTTGCCTTCACGAACATCTGCTTCTCACCCGTCGAGAGACCCTTCTCGTGATCGCGCAGCGAGAGATTGCGCACGACTTCCGCGAGCTCGAAGATGTCGCCGGTCTTCATCTTGTCGCGGTTGTGCTTGAAGCGGCGGTTCCAGTTCTTCGGCATTGCGGTGCCGCCCCCGGTCAATGCCTTCGTGACCTTCTTGACCATTTCCTCGTTGATGACCTGCCGGAGGCCGACTGCCTCGGCGTTCTCGCACGGAACGTTGACGGTCATGTCGTTGTGCAGAATTTTGATCGTCAGGTACTCGCGCTTCTCCCCCAGCACCATGCGCTTTTCCTTTTTGACGACCGTGCCTGCTCCGTGGTGCGGATACACCACCTTGTCGCCGACCTTGAACAAGCCTTCCTCCCCTACGTGTCGCGGGTGTACTCGGCAAGACGCCGACGGCGTAAACGCCCCCGGCGCAATGTTCACCAGTGTATCAAAAGTCCCGCAAATCGGCCACTTTTCTGCAAAGTCCCTGCACGTAGCGAACTACAACTGGAGATAGCGATCCACGAGGTTGTGCTCCTGGAGGCGGCGGAGCCCTTCGCGGATGTCGCGGGCCCTGGCGGTGCCGACTCCCTGCACCGCTTCGAGGTCGCGCTGAGAGGCGCGGACGATTGCTTCCAGCCCCTCCAGGTCCGCCACGACCCGCTGAATGACGCCCGGCGGGAGGCGCGGGATGTTCGACAGCACCCGGTAACCCCTCGCGGAAACCGTGTGATCCAGCGGATTGACGGTCCGGGGATAGCCGAGAAGCTCGGCGATTCGCTCGAACTCGAGCAGCTCCTGGTAACTGAGCGCTGCGAGGCCTTCGAGCGCGAGAACGGCCTCTGGCCCGCCGCCGGCGACGTGGTAGTCGTTCACGATCGCCGCCCGCTGGCCCGGGACGTCCCCGAGCAGCTCGGTCAGCCGCATGCGGATCAGCCGTCCCTCGGTGCCGAGCTCGACGCAGTTCCGCTCGATCTCCTCTGCCATTCGTGTCGTCAGCTCCGCCCGCTGGAGGACGACCAGCACATCGTCGAGGACGACGGCATTCTGGAACTCGAGGGCCGTCAGGCGTGTCAGCACCTGCTCGAGCCGGGTCCGGTAAGTGTCGAGGGTCGCGAGGGCCTGGTTCGTCTTCGCGAGCAGCGTCGGCACGGGATCGAGCTGGTAGCGCTGCCTGCCCTGGAAAATCGTCACCGTCTCGCGCTGCTGCGAGATCGAGATGACAAGGGCGCCGGTTTGCTTCGCAACGCGCTCGGCGGTGCGATGGCGGGTGCCCGTCTCGTCCGACGAGATGGTCGGGTCCGGCATGAGCTGGACGTTGGCGTAGGCGATCTTCGACAGGTTGTCCTTGACGATGATCGCGCCGTCCATCTTCGCGAGCTCGTACAGCGCCTGGCCGGTGAAGGCCAAGTCGAGCCGCATCCCGCCCGAGTAGAGGAACGACAGGGACTCGGGGTCGCCCATGACGATCAGCGCACCCTCGTGCGAGCGGATGATGTCGTCGATCCCCTGTCTGAGCTCGGTTCCAGGTGCGACGCGCGCGATCGAGGAAAGCAGGCGGGGGTCGCGGCGAGGGTCGTCCTCCGACGGTGAACGCGTGAAGCCAAGCGTCCCGGCTTGCTTATCCCCTCTGTCCGGCATCGAGCCCCGCCTTGATCGCATGCCTCAACGTGTCGTGCGCTTCCACGTTGAGTTTGCCATGCGAGGCGGTTCCCGCCGGGACGACGACCCGATCGAGACCGAGTTTCGCGCATTCCTGGAGCCGTCGCTCGGCCTGCGTCGCGGGCCGGAGGCGGCCGGTGAGACCGACCTCCCCGAACGCGGCGAGCCTGTTTCCGACCGGAACGCCCTTTGCGGCAGAAGCGATCGCTAGCGCGACTGCGAGGTCGGCGCCCGGCTCGTCGATACGCACTCCGCCCGCAACGTTCACGAAGACGTCCGCACTGCCTAGCGCGACGCCTGCGTGGCGACCGAGCACGGCGACGATCATCGCGAGGCGCTTCGGGTCGACGCCGGTCCCGACGCGGCGCGGCATCGCAAGGTCGGTCGGGGAGACGAGCGACTGGATCTCTAGCAGCATCGGGCGCGTTCCCTCGAGCGCGCACGCCACGGCAGCGCCGATCTCTCCGTCCTCGGTCTTGCCGAAGAGCGCCGACGGGTCGGGCACGCCGACGAGGCCCGCGCCTGTCATCTCGAACACGCCGAGCTCGTTCGTTGACCCGAAGCGGTTCTTCACCGCGCGCAGGATTCGGTGCGCGTGGTAGCGATCGCCCTCGAATTGCAGGACACAGTCCACGAGGTGCTCGAGGACGCGCGGGCCGGCGACGGAGCCGTCCTTCGTCACGTGGCCGACGAGGATCGTCGCGACGGCGCTCTCCTTGGCAACGCGCAGCAGGCGCGCCGCCGCCTCGCGGACCTGCGCCACCGAGCCCGGAGCGGAACCGAGGTCGGCGGCGTAAAGCGTCTGCACGGAATCGATCACGCAGACGTCCGGCCGCTCGCGCTCGAGCGTCGCGCAGACTGCGTCGAGCTCGGTTTCCGCCAGGATCTCGACGTTCGCCGCCCCGCCGAGGCGCGCGGCGCGGAGCTTCACCTGTGCGACCGACTCCTCGCCGGTGACGAGAAGGGAGCGCCGTGTCTCGCTCATCGCCTGCAGCGCCATCAGCAGCAGCGTCGACTTGCCGACGCCGGGCTCGCCGCCGACGAGAACGAGCGACGCGGGAACGAGCCCGCCGCCGAGGACGCGGTCGAGCTCCGCGACTCCCGTCGCGATCCGCTCGGCCTCAGCCGCGTCGACGTCGACGAGGCGCAGCACCGGCTTGGCCGCCGCCGCACCGCCCGACGCCGCCGGGCCTTCCTCCACGAGCGTCCCGAACGCGTCGCAGCCGGGGCACTTGCCGAACCAGCGGCCGGCTGTATAACCACATTCGGAACACGCGTATTTGACGGCGGTCTTGGCCACCGGGCCAGACTACGCGCGCGTTCGGACACTCTCCGTGCCGGATCTGTGACGAATTTCAGCCCGCGAGCTCGGGCTCCGGCGGCGGCGGCGCGCGGCGGCCGAGCGAGGAGATGACGAGCCCCGAGAGGATGCACGCCGCCCCCGCGAGCTGCCAGGTCGAGGGCGCCTCGTCGAGGATCGCGGCGGCAAAGAGGACGGCGCAGACCGGCTGCAGCGTCAGCGAGACAGACGTGACGACGGCCGGCAGACGCGGCAGCGAGATCGTGATCAGCAGCCAGCCGAGCACCTGCGAACTGAGGGCGAGCAGAATCAGCCAGCCCTGCGCCGACGGCGAAGGCGTCAGGTCGAGGTCGCCGACGGCGAGCCCGATCAGCGCGCATCCGACCGCTGCTGCAAGCGTCGCGTCGAACAGAGGCCCGGCAGGCCCGACGATGCCGCGTCCACCCTGTCGCAGCGCAAGCAGGAAGCCCGTGTAAGCGAGGCCAGTGAGCACGCCGTACACAGCGCCGAGCGCCGGATTCTCGCCGTAGGCGCCTTGCTCGAGAACGCCTGAGATGAGGACCACGCCGAAAAGCACGATCGGGATCGCGACGAGCGAGGCCGTTTGCGGCCGCTCTCGCCAGAGCAGCCACGCGATCAGTCCGACGAGCACGACCTGGGTGTTGCCGAGGACGGTCGCGAGGCCGGCGCCGACCTGCTCGATCGCGTTGTGCCAGAGGACGAGGTCGGCGGCGAAGAACGCTCCGGCAAGCCACGCCAACCGACGCGCGCGCAAGGGTCGGCGTCCCCAGCGTCGCTCCTCCCAGTGAGCGATCACCCACAGCGGAGGCAGCGCCCAGAAGCACCGGAAGAACGCCCCGGTCGAGGGCGAGACGTGCGAGAGGCGGAAGAGGATGCCCGAGAACGAGATCGCCACCGCGCCGACGAGCACGGTGAGCTCCGGCCGGCGCGCAAGCGTGGACAGTCGCATCAAGGGGTTCTACACGCCGGTACCTGCGCGTCGCTCGTTGCGGCCGCGCTTTCCCCGCCGGCTCCCCGCGCGCTTGGCGTACCGCACAAACAAGAGGCGCCTCGCGGCGCCTCCGTGTTCACTCTTCGATCGAAGTCTCTTGCTGCTCCGCCGGTTCTTCGGGCGGCACAGTCACCTTCTCCGCCGTCACGTCGGGCGGCAGGACGACGATGTCGACCTCCGTCTCGCCTTCCTCGACCTCGCCCTTGCGGCCGACGAGGATGGTCGATCCGGGCTCGAGCGAGCGCCCGAGCACGAAGTCCGCGAGCGGATCCTCGATGTAGCGCTGGATCGCGCGGCGCAGCGGCCTGGCGCCCATCGCCGGGTCGTAGCCCTTTTCGACGAGAAGATCCTTCGCCTCGTCCGTCAGCTCGATGGTCACCTCGTGCGTGCCCATCTGCTCGCGCAGCCGGCGCATGAGCAGCTCGATGATGATCTTGATCTCGTCCTTCGTGAGCTTGTGGAAGACGATGACCTCGTCGATGCGGTTCAGCAACTCGGGCCGGAAGATCTTCTTCAGCTCCGACATCACCTTCGTCTTCATGTCCTCGTAGCTGAGCCCGCTCTCGTCACCGACCGTGAAGCCGAGCGACTGGTTCTTCGAGATCTGGGCAGCGCCGATGTTCGACGTCATGATCACGATCGTGTTGCGGAAGTCGACCTTGCGCCCCTGCGCGTCCGTCAGCTTCCCCTCCTCGAGGATCTGGAGCAGGATGTTGAAGACGTCCGGGTGCGCCTTCTCGATCTCGTCGAGCAGCAGCACCGAGTACGGCTTGCGGCGGACGGCCTCGGTGAGCTGGCCGCCTTCGTCGTAGCCGATGTAGCCCGGAGGCGAGCCGACGAGCCGGGACACGGAGTGCTTCTCCATGTACTCCGACATGTCGACCTGGATCATCGCGTCCTCGTCGTTGAACAGGAACTCGGCGAGCGCGCGCGACAGCTCGGTCTTCCCCACGCCTGACGGCCCAAGGAAGATGAACGACGCGGTCGGCCGCTTCGGGTCCTTGATTCCGGCGCGCGCGCGGCGGATCGCCTTCGAAACCGCGAGCACGGCCTCTTCCTGGCCGACGTAGCGCTTGTGCAGCTCGTCCTCCATGTTCACGAGCCGCTCCGCCTCGGCCTCGGTGAGCTTGAAGACGGGGATGCCAGTCCACATCGAGACGATGTCGGCGATCTCCTCCTCGCCCACCTCGGGCTGCTCGGCCTCCGCCGACTCGCTGCGCCAGCTCTCCTCGAGCTCGCGCTTCTTCTGCGTCAGCTTGCGCTCCTTGTCGCGGAGGCTCGCCGCTTTCTCGAACTCCTGCGCCTCGATCGACGCCTCCTTGTCCTTGCGCACCTTCTCGATCTCTTCCTCGAGCTCGCGGTAGCGCGGCGGCGCTGACATCGTGCGGATGCGCAGTCGCGACGCGGCCTCGTCGATCAGGTCGATCGCCTTGTCGGGCAGATGCCGGTCCTGGATGTAGCGGTCGGCGAGCCCCGCGGCGGCGGTGAGCGCGTCGTCCGAGATCTTGCACCGGTGATGCGCCTCGTAACGGTCGCGCAGACCGCGCAGGATCTGGATCGTGTCGTCGACCGACGGCTCCTCGACGCGGATCTGCTGGAAGCGCCGCTCGAGCGCGGCGTCGCGCTCGAGGTACTTGCGGTACTCGTCGAGCGTCGTCGCGCCGATCGTCTGCAGCTCGCCGCGCGCAAGCGCGGGCTTGAGAATCGACGCGGCGTCGATCGCGCCCTCGGCGGCGCCAGCACCGACGAGATTGTGCAGCTCGTCGATGAACAGGATGATGTCGCCGCGCTGCATGATCTCCTTCATGACCTTCTTCAGCCGCTCTTCGAACTCGCCGCGGTACTTGGAGCCGGCGACGAGGGCGGCGAGGTCGAGCGAGTAGATCTGCTTTCCCTTCAGCAACTCGGGCACGTTTCCGGACGAGATGCGCTGCGCGAGGCCCTCGACGACCGCAGTTTTGCCGACGCCGGGCTCGCCGATCAGCACCGGGTTGTTCTTCTGGCGGCGCGAGAGGATCTGCATGATCCGCTCGATCTCGGTCTGGCGTCCGACGACCGGGTCGAGCTTGCCCTCCGCGGCCTGCTTCGTGAAGTTGCGCCCGAACTGGTCGAGGAGCTTCGAGCTCTTCGCCTTCTCTCCCTGACCGCCCGCGCCTCCCCCGCCCTGGCGGCGGCCGGGGCCGGAGAGCATCCGGATGATCTCGTTGCGAATCTTTTCCGCATCTGCATCGAAGTCGAGCAGGATGCGCGCGGCGACGCCCTCGTTCTCGCGCACAAGGCCGAGCAGGATGTGCTCCGTGCCGATGTAGTTGTGACCGAGCGAGAGGGCTTCGCGCAGCGCGAGCTCCAACACTTTCTTTGCGCGCGGCGTGAACGGGATCTGCCCCGTCGTCACCTCGTCTCCCTGGCCGACGATGCGCGCGACTTGCGCACGAACTTCTTCAACGGTGATGTCGAGGGACTCGAGCACCCGCGCCGCGAGACCCTCTTCCTCGCGGAGCAGGCCGAGCAGGATGTGCTCGGTGCCGATGTAGTTGTGCTTGAGCGCGCGTGCTTCGTCCTGCGCGAGGACGACTACCTGACGTGCTCGTTCAGTGAAACGCTCGAACAAAGTCCCTCAACGCCCCTTTCTCGTGTACTGCCACGACTGTGATGTATCGGTCGGAGGACGGCCTAAGTGTAGCCCAGGGGTATAGCGCAACCATGGCGCGCATAGGTCAATTAGAGAGAGAGCCGGGACCCTCGGAAGTCCCGGCCGTCCCTGCTTCAACGACTTCGCAGGCGCTTCCGATATGGCCGGGTAGGCTTCGCCGGTGCCCGTAAAGGCGTTGATCACTGGCGGCGCGGGCTTCATCGGCTCACACCTTGCCGAATCCCTGCTCGACCACGGCGACGAGGTGTTCGTCCTGGACGACCTCTCCACAGGCGCACACCGGAACGTCGAGCGGCTCCGCGACCGCCCTGGATTCCACCTCGTCGTCGACTCCGTGCTCTCTCCGTCGGTCGTGAGCGAGCTCGTCTACAAGTGCGACGTCGTCTACCACCTCGCGGCCGCCGTTGGCGTCCGCCTGATCGTCGAGCAGCCGGTTCACACCATGGTCACGAACCTGCAGGGCACGACGACCGTCCTCGAGTACTGCAACAAGTTCGACAAGCGCGTGCTGATCGCTTCCAGCTCGGAGGTCTACGGCGACCACAGGGAGGAGCAGCCGCTCCAGGAGAGCGACCGGCGCGTCTACGGCCCGGTCACCGAGCGCCGCTGGCTGTACGCGGACTCGAAGGCGATGGACGAATTCCTCGCGCTCGGCTTTCACCAGGAGCGGGGCCTGGACTGCGTCATCGCGCGGTTCTTCAACACCGTCGGGCCGCGCCAGTCGGGTCAGTACGGCATGGTCGTCCCGCGCTTCGTCGAGCGTGCGGTGGCCGGGGCTCCGCTCGAAGTGCACGGCGACGGAACGCAGACGCGCTCTTTCTGCCACGTCGCCGACACGGTCCGCGCGACGGTCGGGCTCATGGAGGCGCGCGACATCTCCGGCGAGATCTTCAACGTCGGCTCTTCGGAGCGCGTGCGCATCATCGACCTCGCCCGGCGCGTGCTCGAGCTCACCGGGTCGCGGTCGGAGCTGGTCTTCGTCCCGCACTCCGCGGTCTACGGGGTGGGAATCGAGGACGTGCTACATCGCGAGCCGTCGATCGACAAGATTCGTGCCGCGACGGGCTGGCGCCCGTCACTCGATCTCGAGCGCGTCCTCGCGGACGTGATCGACCACACGCGCCGCGCGTCCGAGGTCGAGCTGGCTTAGCCCAGCTGCGGCCGGGCATACTCGCGGACGCAATGGCACGCGTTCTCGTAACGGGAGGAGCCGGGTTCGTCGGGTCGCACGTGGCGGATGCATTCATCGCCCGCGGCGACGACGTGCTGGTCGTCGACGATCTTTCGACCGGGCGGCGCGAGAACGTTCCCGAGAGCGCGGCGTTCGAGCGACTCGACGTCGCCGATGCAAATGCCTTGGAGCGCGCATTCGAGGCCGGCGCCGACGTCGTCTGCCATCTCGCGGCGCAGGCCAGCGTCACCGTCTCGGTGACGGATCCCGTGCTCGACTGCACGTCGAACGTCGTCGGAACGCTGAACGTCTGCGAGGCCGCGCGCCGGCGCGGCGCGCCAGTCGTGTTTGCGTCGACCGGCGGTGCGCTCTACGGCGACCGGGCGCCGCGCCCGACGCCCGAGACCGCCGCGTCCGAGCCGCTGTCGCCTTACGGCGCGTCCAAGCTGTCGGGAGAGGCCTACGTGGCGACCTGGGGCCGTCTCTACGGGATGGCAAACGTCGTGCTGCGCCTCGGCAACGTCTACGGCCCGCGGCAGAACCCACACGGCGAGGCCGGAGTAGTGGCCATCTTCAGCGGCATGCTGCTCGACGGCGAGCGGCCGACTTTGCGCGGAGAAGGAAAGCCGACGCGTGACTACGTGTACGTGACGGACGTCGCGAACGCGTTCGTCGCGGCGGCCAGCAGCGCGGGCGCCGGAACGTACAACGTCGGCACGGGGCGCGAGACCTCGACCGCACGCCTACTCGAGGTCATGCAGAACGCGGCTGGAACGGCGATCGAGCCGTTGCACGTGGAGCTCCAACCGGGCGAGCTTCAGTCGAGCGCGCTCGACTCGAGCCTGATCGAGCGTGAGTTGGGGTGGCGCGCGGCCGTCGACCTCGAGGCAGGGCTTCGGCAGACGCTCGACTGGTATCGCGCCGCGCCTCGCTGACGCGTTACCGAAACGCGCCGAGAGCGTGCCGATCGGCGAAAGGACACTAGGCGCGGCGCGCTCACACACGTAGACGTATCGCTCCCGACAACAGGAGGAACGATGCGAATCTCTCGGCTTGCCCTGCTCGTCTCCGCGGCGCTCGCTACCGGCGGGGCGACGATGCTCGTCGCACGCGCCGACACGAATGACGCGGCGACGGCTACCACGACCACGATCCATGCCTGCGCGAAGGTGCACGGTGGACGGCTTCGCGTTGTTGACGCGGACGTTCGCTGCAAACACAGCGAACGGTCACTCGACTGGGACGTCCAGGGGCCACAGGGCGAGCCGGGTCCCGCCGGTCCTGCAGGCCCCGCCGGCCCTGCGGGTCCCGCTGGCGCGGCAGGTCCGGCAGGACCGCCCGGGCCGGCCGGCGCTGCAGGTGCGGTCGGCGCGACCGGGCCGGCTGGACCGGCGGGTGCGGTCGGGGCGACAGGGCCGCAAGGTCCGCCCGGCGCGGGGCTGACCTCGCTCGAAGGCCTCAACGGTCTCCCCTGCCATGCCGGCGGACAGAACGGCACAGTGTCGCTCGCGTACGACGCGTCTGGCCACGCATCGCTGACCTGCACCGTGGGTGGCGGCGGAGGCGGCGGCGGAGGGAGTCCAACGCTCGTCATCAACGAGTTCTCGACCGGCGTCACCGGCGCCGCGACGAACGAGTTCGTCGAGCTGTTCAATGCGGGCACGTCTTCGCTGGACGTCGGCGGCTTCAAGGTCGTCTACCGCTCGGCCTCGGGTACATCGGACTCGACGCTGGCGACGATTCCCGCCGGCACGCAGCTCGCTGCGGGTGCGTTCTACCTGCTCGGCGGGAGCGGCTATGCGGGCTCGACGCCGGCCGATCAATCGTTTGGCCTGTCGCCGGCCGCGACGGGTGGGAGCCTCGCCGTCCGCGACGCAAGCGGCGCGCTCCTCGACGCGGTCGCGTACGGCACGGCCGCGAACGGCCTCGGAGAGGGTCAGCCGGCCACGGCGCCGCCCACGACGGCCGCCCCCGGCAGCAGCGCGATCCGGCTGCCTGACGGCCACGACACGGCTGACAACGCCGCCGATTTCAGGGTCACCGCGACTCCGACGCCGAAAGCCACAAATGTTGCAAGCTGACGGCGCCTCTCTGACCCGCGCGGGTCAGACTAGGACTCAAGGAAGCGACCCGGAATTCCGATTCTGTTCGCGTGCGCCGCCTTCTCGCCCCCCTCCTGGCCGGTCTAGCGCTCGCTCCCGCGAGTGTCGCCGCCGTGCAACACCCCGCCTCCGGCGCGGGGCGCCAGACCGCGCTGGAGTCTTCCCTCGTCGGCGGCATCAACTCGGTCCGCCGCGAGCATGGGCTGAAGCCGCTCGTCACCTCGGCGAAGCTTGCGAAGGCAGCCACGCAACACACGCGCGAGATGGGCGTCGCCGGCTACTTCGAGCACGAGTCGTTCGACTCGACGCCGTTCTGGAAGCGCATTGCCCGCTGGTACCCGTCGAAGAACTGGAGCTTTTGGTCGGTTGGCGAGAACCTCGTATACGCGGCTCCCAACCTCACGGCGAGGGAGGCCGTCAAGATGTGGCTGAACTCACCGGAGCACCGCGCGAACATGCTCAGCCGCACGTGGCGTGAGATCGGCATCTCGGCGATCCACTTCGACGGCGCGCCCGGCGCGTACGACGGGCAGCCTGTCACGATCGTTACGGCCGACTTCGGCCTGCGCCGCTAGTCAATCTCGCGCGCGGAGCGCCGGAAAGAGGATCACGTCCCGGATCGCGTCGCTGCCGGTGAGCACCATCGCGAGCCGGTCGATGCCGACGCCGCAGCCGCCCGTCGGCGGCATTCCATAAGAGAGCGCCTCGACGAAGTCCGGGTCGCCGGGCTCCGCCTCCGCATCGCCCGCCGCGCGCTCGTCTTGCTGCATCGCGAAGCGCTGCTCCTGCTCCGCGCTGTCATTCAGTTCGCTGAAGGCGTTCGCGAACTCCATCCCGCCAACGACGCACTCGAAGCGCTCGACGATCGTCTCGTCGTCGTCCGTTGTGCGCGCGAATGGGGACATCTCGAGCGGCCAGTCATACACAATCGTCGGCTCGGTCAACTCCGGCTCGACGAAGTGCGAGTAGGCGTGGTCCGCGAGCTGCACCCACGTCGTGTCACGCGTGGTGTCGACGCCGGCCTCGTTCAGCTTCGCGCGAAGCTCGTCGGCATCGCGCGACCACACGCCTTTCTCGTCGAGTGCGTCGACGAACTTGACCCGTCGCCATGGCCGCGCGAATTCGACATCGTGGCCGCGGAACTGCGCCTTCGTCGTACCGATCGACCCAAGCGCAGCGCACTCGACGAGGGCCTCGGTGCGCTCCATCGTGTCGCGATAGTCGGCGTAGGCCTCGTACCACTCGACCTGCGTGAACTCGGGTGAGTGCTTGTAGGAGATGCTCTCGTTGCGAAAGTCCTTCGAGAGCTCGTAGACCTTCTCGAGCCCGCCGACGATCAGCCGCTTGAGGTAGAGCTCGTCCGCGATCCGCAGGTAGAGGTCCTGGTCGAGCTCGTTCGAATGCGTGACGAACGGCTCGGCGAAACCGCCGCCGTAGCGAGGTTGGAGGATTGGCGTCTCGACCTCGAGGAATCCCGCGCCGTCGAGGTACGCGCGCACCTCCTGGACGATTCGTGTGCGTGTCGCGAAGAGCCGCCGCGAGTCCTCGTTCATCATCAGGTCGAGGTACCGGCGCCGGTAGCGCTGCTCGACGTCGGTGACGCCGTGGTACGTGTCGGGCAGCGGCACGCGGATCTTGGCCAGCGGCTCGAGGCCACGTACCAAGAGCGACGGTTCGCCACGGCGCGACTTCGTGGGCACGCCTTCGACGCCGACGATGTCGCCGAGATCGACGTCCACACCCCCGAGCTCGTCCGGCCTGACGAGCAGCTGGATCCGCCCGCTGCGGTCGACGAGGTCGAGGAACATCAATTTCCCCATGTCGCGGCGCGCCATGACGCGGCCGGCCAGTCGACGCGTCGTGCCGGCTTCGGCGTCCGGCTCCAGCGAATCCGCCTCGGCACGCACCGTCGCGACCTCGTCCCGGTTCGGGAAGCGTTTGGGAAGCGACACCGCGCGAGTCTAAGTCAAGCTCGCGCGCGCTTCTCGCGACTTAGCCTAGGCGGCCTTGATCTCGAGGATCTTGTACTTCAGCTTGGCGCCTCGCGGCGTCACGACCTCGACCGTCTCGCCCTTCTTGTGACCGAGGATCGCCTTGCCGACGGGCGATTCGTTCGACAGCTTCAGCTCGGCGGGATTCGCCTCGGCCGAGCCAACGATCCGGTACTCGACGGTCTGCTTCGCGTCCACGTCACGCAGGCGAACCGTCGAGCCGACGGAGACGACGTCCTTCGAGATCTCCCGCTTTTCAATCACGCGTGCTGAAGCAAGCCGCTCCTCGAGCTTCATGATCCGAGCCTCGAGCATCGCCTGCTCGTTCTTGGCGGCGTCGTACTCCGCGTTCTCCGCGATGTCGCCGAACTCGCGGGCGACCTTGATCCGCTCGGCGACCTCGCGCCGGCGCCTGGTCGAGAGATCCTCGATCTCGCGCTTGAGCTTCGTATAGCCCTCTCTCGTGAGGATGATGTCCTTCAAGTTGCCTCCAGAAAAGGAAAATCGCGGCCGACATGCGCCGCTCGCGGGCGGGAATGGTAGCTCCGACCCTCCTGAACGTCAATAGCGCACGAGCCGGTGTGCGAGGCGACCTTCTGAGCGGTCAAAAGCAAGCCCACAAAGGGACGGAGGGAGCCCCGATAGGGAAGCTATCGTGGCGACTGAGGATGCCTCGGGGCGCCGCTTTGCAGCCGCCGAGGGGCGCCGGTTCGTGCGCGAAACCTGAAGTACCCTGTGGAAATCGTGCTCGACCTGAGCCAGAGCTGGACAATCGGGCCCGTCGAGGTGCCGTCGAGGGTCGTCCTGGCGCCGATGGCCGGCGTGAGCGTCCAGGCCTTCCGCCGTCAGGGGAGGCGCTTCGGCGCCGGGCTCGTCTGCTCCGAGATGGTCTCCTGCGCCGGAATCGAGCATCGGAACGAGCGAACGCTCGGCTATCTGCGTGTCGGCGCGGACGAGCATCCGCTGGCGATCCAGATCTTCGGCTCCGAGCCATCTGTGATGGCCGAGGCGGCGCGGATGGTCGCGGCCGCGGGCGCGGACATCGTCGACATCAACTTCGGCTGCCCCGTGCGCAAGGTGACCAAAACCGGCGCCGGCGCGACCTTGCTCGACGACCCGGGCCGCGCGTGCCGGATCGTGGACGGAGTCGCCGGTGCGGTCGACATCCCCGTCTCGGTGAAGATGCGGCGGGGTCTCGAAGACGGCTCACGTCGCTGCCTCGACGTAGGCCCGCTGCTCGTCGAGGCGGGCGCTCAGACGCTGACGCTTCATCCTCGCTCGGCGCGGCAGATGTACACCGGTGAGGCGGATCATTCGTTGACGGCCGAGCTCGTGGCCCTGGTCGACGTCCCGGTGATCGCGTCCGGCGACATCACGTCGCGGGCCAAGGCGCAGTCCGTTCTCGCTACGACCGGCGCCGCCGCCGTGATGATCGGCCGCGCTGCACAGGGCAATCCCTGGTCGTTGAAGGAGATCCTCGGGGAAGACGCGGCGGAGCCGACGCGCGAGGAGGTCGTGGCCGAGCTGGTCCTCTTCATGCGCGAGACGGTGCGAGAGCTCGGCGAGCGTCGCGCGAGCGGATTCCTCAAGAAGTTCTATGGCTGGTACCTCGGACGCGGCCGGTTTCCACGCCCGTTCAAGCAGGAGCTCGTCCAGCTCGAGACGACGGCGGAGGTCGAAGCGAGGCTCTTCGAAACGATCCCTGCGGCGCGATTCGTCCTGACGCGCCTCGAGCAGGAACAGCCCGAAGTGGACGAGGTGCTGCTCGACGACATGCCGATCTCGATCTACGGCGGCGGATGAGCGACTCGCTCCGCGGGCAGCTGCTCATCGCCTCGCCTGCGCTGATCGATCCGAACTTCCGGCGCGGCGTCGTTCTCGTTGTGGCGCATGACGAGGAGGGCGCGGTCGGGCTCCTGCTCAATCGCCGGACCGAGGCCGAGGTGGCCGAGGCAGTGCCGGAGCTCGCCGAGCTCGTCGACGTCGGCGCAGTGGTCTCGATCGGCGGCCCGGTGCAGACGGAAGCGGTCGTCGTGCTGGCCGAATGGGACGAGGTCGACGAGGCGGGCGCGGTCGTGTTCGAAGATGTTGGGCTGATGGGCTCGGAAGCGGACTCGGATCGTATGGCCTCGGTGACGCGGCGCGTGCGCGTCTTCGCGGGCTACGCGGGCTGGGGCGGCGGTCAGCTCGAGGACGAGCTGGACGAACTGTCGTGGGTCGTCGAGACGGCCGAGGTCGAGGACGTCTTCGGTGACAACGGCGACCTCTGGGCAGACGTCCTTCGCCGCAAGGGCGGTGCTTTCAAGCTCGTCGCCACGATGCCCGAAGACCCTTCGCTTAACTAGCGCGCTTCGCGCGCTAGTTCATCGACCGAAGTGCTGCGCACTTCGGTCGAGAAGACCGGGCAGGCGCGCCTTCGGCGCGCGTGCCCAGCCGTCGTGATTGAAAGCGGACTGCTCCGGCCAACGTGGGTGAGCAGCGCGGCAGAGCCACGCTGCCGCCGAATCGTTCAGCTTCGGGAACGCCGTGTTCTGACCTAGCTCGAGTTCAGGTCCCAGATGAGGCGCAGGCCTTCGAGCGTAAGCCACGGGTCGACGAGCTCGATCGTCCGCGAGTGTGGCGCGATCAGATCCGCGAGGCCGCCGGTCGCAACTGCGCGCGCTTCGGCTCCGAGCTCGCCTCGGATGCGCGTCACGATCTCGTCCACCTGCCCGACAAAGCCGTAGACGAGCCCCGACTGCAACGACGCTGCGGTCGTCTTGCCGATAACCGCCGGCGGCGTGGTGAACTCGACACGGAACAGGCGCGCGGCGCGCTCGAAGAGCGCGTCCATCGAGACTTCTATCCCGGGGGCAAGGACACCGCCGAGCCATTCGCCGTCCGCGGAGACGACGTCGAAGTTCGTCGACGTTCCGAAGTCGACGACGATCGCCGGCACGCCGTACCGTTCCTTGACCGCAACGGCGTTCGCAATCCGGTCCGGCCCGACCTCGCGTGGGTCGTCCGCACGCACCGGGACACCCGTTCGTACCCCCGGGCCGAGGACGAGCACCTTCGCGGACGTGAATCGAGCGACGAAGTCCTCGTACGAGCGGACGAGCGCCGGAACCGTCGAGGAGAGCGAAACGCCGTCGATCTCGTCGAGAGCCGGGACGAGCGCCTCGAGCAATGCCCCAAGTTCGTCACCGCTTCGATGCGACTCTGTCGCGACGCGCCAGTGATCGCGAAGCGTTCCCCCGTCGTAGAGCCCGAGGACGGTCTGCGTGTTGCCGACGTCGATCGCGAGCAGCATGTCCTCTGAACGTAACCGTAATGCCGCCGCCGACGTTCAACTGACGTGCTCTCCTGGTACCCACAATCCCAGTACAAGCCGTGCCCGAGCTGCGGCGCTCCGATTCTCGTGGAAGAGGAGACGACTCACGAGTGCGAACGGCAGCGCTATGTCGAGTACCAGATGCTGCTGCTGAGGGTGCAGATTGCGGCGTTCGACCGGGAGTTCAGCGACTGGCTCCGCACCCCGCAGGGACGATTCGCGGCGTACTACGCCGCCCGCGAGCGACTCGTCGCCGCGTAGCTAGAGATCGTCGTCGGACGACAGCGACTCGCCGATCCGCTCGGCGAGCGTCTCGGCTGTGAGCTTCGGCTCGTCGCCTTCCCCGCGGAGCTCCTCGATCGTCACGTCGCTGGAGGTGAACACCTCGGCCCGCGGGATGATCCGCGTCGGCCGGTTCTTGTCCCAGACCCAGACGTCCTCCATCTTCAGCTGGAAGAACGGATACGCCGGCTGCGGGACGTACTGCAGGTCGAGCTTGTTGCACAGGTAGGTCGCGTCCTGCGTGAGAACGCAGTAGCGGAAGAGGCCGAAGACGGCCGAGTACTCCTTCCGGAGCTGTAGCTCGAGATCGGCCTCGTATTCGTCGAGCTCGTCCAGGTGGCTCATGGGCTCAGTCTAGCCCGGGGCCGGTGGTGTCCAGCCGAGCTCACGGAGCGGCTCGAGCACGAAGTCCCGCTCGTGGAGCCGGGGATGGGGCACCTCGAGGCCGGGCTCGCGCAGATGGACGTCGCCGTAGAGGAGCAGGTCGAGGTCGAGCGTGCGGGGGCCTCCGGGCGGGCCGTTCCGCGTGCGTCCGAACTCGGTCTCGATCTGGAGCAGCAACTCGAGCAGCCGGCGCGGGCTGAGCGACGTTTCGAGCGCCGCCGCGCCGTTGAGGAATCGCGGCTGGTCGGTCACGGGCCCGACAGGGTCGGTCTCGCGCAGAGACGACACGTCGACGACCTCGACGCCCGGGCTCGCTGCGAGGCGTTCTAGCGCAGCGCGTAGGGTGTGCTCCCGGTCACCGAGATTGGAGCCGACACCGACGTACGCGCGCACAACCCGAATGATGACGCTCGCGGGAATGCTGCTGCTGCTGCCGACGGTGCCGGCGAGGTCGGCTACCTTCTCGCTCGTCGAGGTCAGCCCAAGCACCGTTCCCTTCCTCAGGCTGACTGGAGCGAAGGAGCTGTCCCCCAGCATCGGCCTGTGGCGCGTGCCCACACGCACGGTGAGCCAGCTGCGCGACGCCGGGCTCGTGCGTCTGGCGGAGCCCGAGCGCCGTGTCTTTCCGACGCAGCAACGAGTCGATCCGTTGCTCGCGGGCGAATGGTGGCTCACCACGGTCGGAGCAACGCGAGTCGTCGCACCCGGCCCGGGCGTCCCGGTCGCCGTAGTCGACACCGGGGTCGACCTTCAACATCCCGAGTTCGCGCAACGGGCAGACACGACCGCGCTGAACACGCAGAACGTCGCCAACACCCTGAGCGACTACCACGGCACCGCGGTGGCGTCGGTCATCGCAGCTCCGGCCAACGAGATCGGGATGGTCGGCATTTATCCGCAGGCCGCGCTCGCCGCGTACGACGTCGACCTATCCGGAAGGCTCACGCTCGGGGAGCTCGTGCGGGGAATCGACACCGCCGCGAATCTCGGACGCGTCGTGATCAACCTCAGCCTCGGGTCGACCGAGTTCGACCAGATCCTGGAGGACGTCGTGTTCTCGGCCTTCCGGCGCGGCGCCGTGATCGTGGCCGCCGCGGGGAACTCCGGCGCGAACGGTCCGCTCAGCTACCCGGCGAACTTTCCACACGTGCTGACGGTCGCGGCCGCCGACACGCTCGACAGGCCCGCGGACTTCTCCAGCGCTTCGCAAGGCGTCGACCTCATCGCACCAGGGGTCACGATCACAGTCGCTGTCCCGCTCCTGTACGACGTTCGAGCGTTTCAGTCCGTGGACGGCACGAGCTTCTCCGCGCCGATCGTCTCCGGCGCTACGGCACTCGCCTGGACCGTCCGCGGCGACCTCGACAACACGCAGGTGTTCGACCTGATGCGCTTTTCCGCCCGGGACGTCTGGACGCGAGGCTTCGACCCCGAGACCGGCTTCGGGATGCTCGACCTCCCGAACGCGCTCGCACGGCAGGAGCCCATGCGCGACGTCGAGGAGCCGAACGACGACGTCCGCATGGTCAAACCGCACGGCCTCTTCACGGAGGGAACGCCCCCGTTGACCACGCCCACGGCACCGAGGGCGTCGCTTCACGCAACGCTCGACGCGAACGAGGATCCTGCGGATCTCTACCGCCTTTGGATTCCCGCTCGCCGCACGGTCACCGTGACCGCGCGCAGCACACACGCTGTGCGCGTGCGCGTCTGGGGGCCGAGGACGCGCAGCATCGCCGAGACGGCCGCCGCGGCGAAGCGCGATCTCGCCGCATCGAGCACGACGCGCGTCCGCGTCGCCAACGCGTCCACCCACGGTGGCTACTACTACGCGGACCTGCGGCTCGCGCGCGGCATCCGCAGCGGAACGTACGACCTCAGCGCGGCGACTGGCGTGCTCGCGAAGCGGTAGCCGCGGTCCAGTCCGCCCACGTGACTCCCGGCTTGCGGACGCGCACCGTTACCGACTCGACGGGGAACGCGGCAGCGATCGCGCCCGCCGCCGCACCCGCGAGCGTCTCGAGCAACCGGTAGGAGCGCCCATCCGACAGCTCGCGAATCGCGTCACGTACAGCGCGGTAGTCCACGGTCGCGCCGATCGCGTCCTCGGCCGGCTCGGCGATCTCGAGCGTCACGTCAAACAGGAAGGGCTGGCCGTCCCGCCGCTCGGTCTCGCCGACACCGTGACGCCCGACGATCTCCAGCCCGTGGATCTCGACGATCACGCGATCGCCTTCGCCACCGTGAGCGCTTCGACGTGCTCCTTCACGTCGTGCACGCGGAGGATGGTCGCGCCGCGCTCGTACGCCGCGACCGCGGCTGCGATCGAAGCCGAGAGCGGGCCCGTGCGGGCCTGCGGATCGCCGAGCACGCGGCCGAGCGAGCTCTTCCGGGAGAAGCCGACGAGCACCGGCCGCCCCAGCTTCAGGAGCACGTCGAGACGAGAGACGAGCTCGAAGTTCTGCTCGACGGTCTTGCCGAAGCCGATTCCAGGATCGAGGCAGATGCGCCGTTCGTCGATGCCCGCAGCCACCGCGAAGCCGAGCCGCTCCTCCAGGAACGCCGCCACGTCCGAGGCGACGTCCGTGTACGTCGGGCGCTCCTGCATCGTGCGCGGATCGCCCTGCATGTGGGTCAAGCAGACGTAGCAACCCGCATCGGCGATGACGCCCGCGAGCTCGGGGTCGCCGCGCAGCGCCGTGACGTCGTTCACGAGCTCGGCGCCGAGGGCGAGCGCCCGCCGCGCGACCCCCGCCTTCGCCGTGTCGATCGAGATCGGCACCTCGCGGTCGAGCCGCTCGAACACAGGCACGACGCGGCGCAGCTCCTCGTCCAGCGTCACGCCCGCGGACCCCGGCCGCGTCGACTCGCCGCCGACGTCAACGATCGCCGCTCCCTCCGCGACCATGCGCCGAGCCGTCGCGGCCGCGTCGTCGGGATCGAGGTTCGCGCCGCCGTCCGAGAACGAATCAGGCGTCACGTTGACGACGCCCATCACCGACGGACGCGGAAAGCGCTCTTCGATCGTCGCCGTCACCGTCGAGATACTGTCGCACGTGGAAACCCCCTGGAGATATCTCGGCACGAAGGTTCGGGAACAGCGCTTCGGCGTCGTCGGCGCGGTGATCAGCGGGCTTTCGTGGCAGGCCTCAGCCATTCTCGCGCCGCTCCTGGTCGCGCATGCGATCGATGCCGGCATCGAAGAACACGACCGCACGCAGCTGATGCTCTCGGCGGCCGGAATCGTCGTCCTGGGCATCGTCGAGTCGATCGCTGGCGCGATGCGTCACTACTTCGCGATCCGCAACCGCGGGCGCGGGCAGGCAGCTGTCCGCGACGGGATCTTCCACCACGTGCTCGGGCTCGACGCGAGCTATCACGACCGCGTCGGAGCCGGAGAGCTGATGAGCCGCGCGTCGAACGACGCGGAGCTTGTCGCGCGGATGCTCGACGCGATGGGCCACACGATCGGCTACCTGCTCACGATCTTCGGCGTCTGCATCGTGCTGCTCGTGCTCAACCCGACCCTCGCGCTGGTCGTCCTCCTGCCGCTGCCGTTCATCGCCTTTGGCTTCTGGCGCTACTCGTCGCGCTACGCCGAGCGCACGCGAGTTCTCCAGGAGGAGCTCGCGGCGGCGACGACGCTCGTCGAGGAGACCGTCTCAGGCATCCGCGTCGTGAAGGGTCTCGGCGCCGGGTCTGCGCTCTCCGCGCGCTTCCGCCGGCAGAGCGACCGCGTCGTGGCGCGTGCCCTGGACGTCGCGAACGTCGACGCCGTGTTTCTCCCCCTGCTCGAGGTGCTGCCGTTGCTCGCCATCCTCGCTGTCCTCTGGCTCGGCTCGCGGATGGCGGTCAAGGGTCAGATCTCGATCGGGGCGCTCGTCGCGTTCACGACGTACGTGTCGATGCTCGTGTGGCCGATGCGCGTCATCGGACAGCGCGTCGGAACGCTCCAGCAGGCTGTCGCTGCAGCGCGCCGAGTCGTCGACGTGCTCCGCGAACGGTCGGCGATCGTCGAGCGGCCGGACGCGCGCCGGTCTGAGTTGCGCGGGCATGTTCGCTTCGACGACGTTCGCTTTGCGTACGAGAGCGCGAGGCCCGTGCTCGACGGCTTGACGCTCGAGATCGAACGGGGCACATCGCTCGCGCTCGTCGGCGAGACCGGCTGCGGCAAGAGCACCGTCGCCGGGCTACTCGCGCGCTTCTACGACCCCGACGACGGGAGTGTGTCGATCGACGGCGTCGACCTGCGCGACCTTCGCCTCGTCGACGTACGCCGAGCGGTCGCGTCCGTCTTCTCGGAGACGTTCCTCTTCACGGACACGGTGCGGGCCAACATCGCATACGCGCGGCCCGATGCGAGCGACGTGGAGATCGAACGTGCGACACGACTCGCCGGCGCGAGCGAGTTCGTGCGACGGCTACCCGAGGGATACGACACCCTGCTGGGCGAGCGGGGTTATTCGCTCTCGGGCGGGCAGAGGCAGCGCCTCGCGATCGCGCGCGCGATCCTCGCCGACCCTGCTGTGCTCATCCTCGACGACGCGACGTCGGCGGTGGACGCGACGAAGGAGCACGAGATCCGGTCCGCGCTCGCCGAGGTGATGCACGGCCGGACGACGCTCGTGATCGCTCATCGCGCAGCGACGATCGCACTCGCCGACCGCGTCGCCGTGCTCCAGGACGGACGCATCGTCGAGCAGGGGACGCATGCGGAGCTCGTGGAACGGTCGACCCGCTATCGCTTGCTGCTCGCCTTGGAGGAGGCGGCGTGAGCCCTGTGCGGCGCCGCGTCGGCGCGATGCTTCGGCCGTATCGTCGGCTCATCGCGCTGGCCGGCGTAGGGATCGTCGGCGCTACCGTCGTGACGATCGCTGCGCCGCTGCTCCTGCGCTACGCGATCGACGAAGGAGTGCGCAAGGACGACCTCGGGCCGGTGAATACTGCGGCGCTGATCTACCTCGGGCTCGCGCTCCTGCGTCCGGTGTTCGAGCGGATGATCGTCCTCTCGTCCGCGCGCGCCGGCGAGCGCTTTCTCGGCGACCTGCGCGTGGCTGCATACGACCACCTGCAGCGGCTCTCGATGCCGTTCTTCGAGAGCGAGCGCGCGGGTGTCCTCGTCTCGCGCCTCACGGCGGACGTCCAGTCGTTGACGACCTTCGTGCGCCAGGTGCTCGTCGAGGTCGTCGGAAACATGCTCCTGCTCGTCGTGACTCTGACGATTCTCGTCTTCCTGTCGCCGATTCTCGCCGCGGTCGTGTTCGTCTCGTTGCCGATCCTGCTCGTATCGTCGGCGTCGTATCGCAGGCGCTCGCAGCCGACTTTCCTCGCGCTGCGCGACCGCATCGCGGACGTGATGACAGCGCTGCAGGAGGGTCTCACCGGCGTTCGCGTCGTACAGTCCTTTGCGCGCGAGCATGAACACGAGCAGGCGTACCGCGCGCGCAGCTGGTCGCTGGTGCGTGCATGGCGCACGGCGTCGCTCGTCAACATGCGATTCTTCCCCGCGATCTCGCTCGCGCAGGCGGTGTCGACCGCGGCCGTGCTCGTTACAGGCGGCTACCTCTACTGGGACGACAAGGTGTCGATCGGCACTGTGGCCGCCGTCGCGCTTTACCTGACGAGCCTCTTCGAGCCGGTCGGAAGACTCGGTGACTGGTACAGCGAGCTGCAATCGGGGCGTGCGGCGTTGACGAAGATCGTCGACCTGCTGGAGACGCCTGTCAGCGTCGAGTCGGGGGAGAGCGCGGTGCCGGCCTCGGGCGACCTCGTCGTCTACGCAGCGCACTTCTCGTACGACAGCGGCCCGCCGGCCGTCGACGGAGTCTCGATGGAGGTCTTTCAGGGCGAGCACCTTGCCCTCGTGGGAGCGACCGGCGCGGGGAAGTCGACGCTCGCGAAGCTGCTCACGCGTCAGTACGACCCGCTGAGCGGCTCGGTGCGCTTCGGCGGCCTCGACCTACGCCACGCGACGTCGGCGTCGCTGCGCGAGCGGATCGTGTTTCTCCCTCAGGAAGGGCACCTGTTCGCGGGCTCGATCGCCGAGAACGTCCGGCTCGCTCGACCGAGTGCGTCGGGCGAGGAGGTGGAAGCCGCTCTCGCACGGATCGGTGCTCTCGAGCGATTCAGCGGGCTTCCGGAGGGCATTCACACGGACGTCCAGACGCGCGGCCTGCGGCTGTCCTCCGGCGAGCGGCAGCTCATTGCCCTCGCGCGTGCGGCACTCGTCGAGCCGGCGGTGATCGTGCTGGACGAGGCGACGTCCTCGCTCGATCCCGGGACGGAGCGCGACGTCGAGCGCGCGATCGCAGCGGTTTCGCAAGACCGGACGGTGATCACGATCGCGCACCGGCTGTCGACGGCAGAGCGCGCAGACCGCGTCGCGCTACTCGAGAACGGTCGTCTCGTCGAGCTCGCGTCGCACGACGAGCTCGTCGCGCAGGGCGCCCGCTACGCCGAGCTCTGGGCGTCTTGGCAGGCGGGGCTCGAAACCGTCAGGCCAAGCGAGATCAGGGTCGAGCACGTCGGCGCAGACGTTGAGGATGAACCGGCGCGGCGAGCGGCGCGTCCGCAAGACGAACCGCGGGGAGAGCGCGTCTAAGACTCCGTTCCGCCGGCAGCGGGGCTTCGCCCCGCTGCACACACACCTTCACCGAAGCAGCACGCCTTCAACATCACCTTGGGCACGCGCGCGAAGCGCGCCTGCCCGGGCTACCCGGCGCAAAATGCAAAGCATTTTTGCGCCGAACCGAAGGGCGTCAGCCCGTAGGTTCGGGCGGAGGCGGCGGTTGCATTGCGCGGCCGGGCTGCGGGAAGGGCCGCGGCTTCGGCTGCGGCAGGCGCTTCCGCTCTTCTTCGGGCTCGGGCTCGGCCTCGGGCGTCTCCTCCGGGAAGACGGTCTCCTCGCCCTCGCCGGCGGCGAGACGCGCGAACTGGTCCTTGTCGATCGTCTCGCGCTCGATCAGGATCGCCGAGATCCGGTGCAGCGCCTCCATGTGCTCCTGGAGGACGCGCGTGGCACGGTCGTGCGCCTCCTCGATCACGCGGCGGATCTCCTCGTCGATCTCCCGGGCGACCTCGTCGCTGTAGTCCGGCTCGTGCCCCATCTCCCGGCCGAGGAACGGCATATCCGTGTTTCGGCCGAGGACGCGCGGGCCGAGCTTCTCGCTCATCCCGAAGCGCATGATCATCTGCTTCGCGGTGTGCGTGACCTTCTCGAGATCGTTTGCGGCGCCGGTCGTGATCTCGTGGAAGACGAGCTCCTCCGCTGCGCGGCCGCCCAGCGTCATGGCCAGGTCGTCCATCAGCGCGCTGCGCGTCTGCAGGTACTTGTCCTCGGTCGGCAGCGAGATCGTCAGGCCGAGGGCCTGGCCGCGCGACACGATCGTGATCTTGTGAACCGGGTTCGTGTTCTCGAGGAAGTGGCCGACGAGCGCGTGGCCCATCTCGTGGTACGCGGTGATCTTGCGCTCCTGCTCCGAGAGGAGACGCGCCTTCTTCTCGGGGCCGGCGAGCACGCGCATGATCCCTTCCTCGAGCTCCTCCTGCTGGATCGTCTTCTTGCCGCGGCGCGCTGCGAGCAACGCTGCCTCGTTGACGAGGTTCGCGAGATCGGCGCCGGTGAAGCCGGGAGTTCCTGCGGCGAGCGTGTCGAGGTCGATCTCCGGCGCGAGCGGCTTGCCCTTGGAGTGCACCTCGAGGATCTTCCGGCGGCCCATGCGGTCGGGACGATCGACCACGATCTGCCGGTCGAAGCGGCCTGGGCGCAGCAGCGCGGGGTCGAGAATGTCGGGACGGTTCGTCGCGGCGATGAGGATGATGTTGTCCTTCATCTCGAAACCATCCATCTCGACGAGCAGCTGGTTCAGCGTCTGCTCGCGCTCGTCATGGCCGCCGCCGAGACCCGCGCCGCGGTGACGGCCGACGGCGTCGATCTCGTCCATGAAGACGATGCACGGCGAGGCCTGCTTCGCCTGCTCGAAGAGGTCGCGTACGCGAGACGCGCCGACGCCGACGAACATCTCGACGAAGTCGGACCCCGAAATCGAGAAGAACGGCACGCCGGCCTCGCCGGCGACTGCGCGCGCGAGCAGCGTCTTACCGGTACCGGGCGGCCCGTACAGCAGCACGCCCTTCGGAATGCGCGCGCCGAGCGCCTGAAACTTCTTGGGGTTCTCGAGGAACTCCTTGATCTCCTGGAGCTCCTCCACGGCCTCGTCGACGCCGGCGACGTCCTTGAAGCCGATCTTCGGCGAGTCGGGCGTCATGCGTTTCGCGCGCGACTTGCCGAAGCTCATCACCTTCGAGCCGCCGCCCTGCACCTGGTTCATGAGGAAGATCCAGAAGCCGAACAGCAGCACGAACGGCAGCAGGCTCGTGAGGATCGTCCACCACGCCGAGGTGCCGACGCCCTTCGAGTCGAACTGCACCTGGGCTTCCTCGAGCTTCTTCTGCAGGTCGGCCTGCGACTGGTCGCTCGCGTAGTTGACGGTGAACTTCGAGCTGTCTTCCAGCTGCACCTGAACCGACTGCTTGTTCGGGTTGAAGACGACTTCCTTGATCGTCGTCGGCGAGGTCTGGACGAGCGAGTAGAGCTGGGAGAGCGTCTCCTTCTTCGTCGTCTTCTTGTGGCTGAGAAGCGTCTGCGTGCCGAGCCAGACGATCAGCGTGATGACGACGACCGGGAAGAGCGCGCTGCGGAGAAAACGGTTCACAGATCCTCTGATCGGCAGGGTACCAGCGCTTTAATACCCCGACGAGAGGGGCTTATGGGAAGGCGTCTGGGTCTAGTACGGCGACGTACGGGAGATTCCTGTACCGCTCGCCGAAGTCCAGCCCGTATCCGATCACGAACTCGTTCGGGATCTCGAATCCGGTGTAGCGGACATCGACGTGGATCTCCCGCCGTTCCGGCTTCGTTAGGAGGGCGCAAATCTCGAGCGAGGCCGGGTTGCGGGACTCGAGATTGCGGATGAGGTAGGAAAGCGTGAGGCCAGAGTCGATGATGTCTTCGACGACGAGCACGTCCCGGCCCTCGATGTTGATGTCTAGGTCCTTGAGGATCCTGACGACGCCCGAGGAGTCGGTCGATGCGCCGTAGCTGGAGATCGCCATGAAGTCGACCTCGCATGGAATGCTGAGCTGGCGCATCAGGTCGGCCATGAAGAAGACCGCGCCTTTGAGCACCCCGACAAGCAGGAGATCCTTGCCTGCGTAGTCGTTGGAGATCTCCGAGCCGAGCTCGGCGACGCGCGCTGAGACGACATCCTCCTCGATGAGCACCTTCGAGACACCGAGGGTGAGCTCGGCCATCGTCATTCGCGCGTCGCCTCGATGCCGGGCGCGTCGACGATCCCGGGTACGGCGACGACCTCGTCCCCCCGGACGACGAGGGGCCACATTTCTCTCTCAGAGCGCGGGATCTTCGCGTCCACGAACACGTCCTGGATCTTCTTCGAGCGACCCGCGAGCCGGTCGCCCGCGCGCCACGTTCGTACCTTAAGGCCTGGGACGTCGGACACGATGCGCCAAGGCCCCCAGCGAACCTCTCGGTCGAGGGCGAGTGGGGATGACTCGAGCCACAGCCGGTCGTACTCGCGCACCGCCTGAACGCCACCGCCGAGGTCGACGCGCTTCGAGCCGACCGACGAGGAGATCAGCTCTGCGATGGCCGGATGCAGAGTCTCACGTTGTTCGAGGGCCCGAAGGATGTTCGCGTCCGCGGCCGGATGGATGCACCTCAGCAGCGGCAGCACCTGTTCGCGGATCAGCCCGCGGACGGTGTCGCGGTTCGAGCTGTCGTCGCGGTATGCAAGGCCGTTGCTGTCGCAGTACTGCCGCGCCTCGTCCCGCCAGATGCACAGCAGCGGCCGGACGACGCCGTCCTCGCGGCTCGACTTGATCCCCTTGGCGTTCCCACTCGTCACGAGCCGGTAGACGATCGTCTCGACCTGGTCGGAGAGTGTGTGGCCGGTGGCGCGGAGACTGTCCTGCGCGAATCCGTAGCGGATGCGCCGCAGCTCGTCTTCGGTCTTCCCGCCGGCTCCGTCGACGACGTCGGCGCCGAGCGTCTCGCCGCAGAAGCGGGCGTCCTCGTCGGATTCCTCGCCACGCAGGCCGTGATTCACGTGCAGCGCGGAGACGCGGTAACCGAGCCCGCGAAGGACATGCCAGAGACAGGTCGAGTCGGGACCGCCAGAGACGAGAACGGTGACCTCACCGCCAGATGGGATGAGGCTCTCGTCACGGATGAACGCCTCGACACGCTCGGGCACTGTCTGTTCCGGCATAGGTGATGTAGGTCTACACCTACGTCACTCAGAGCGGCGGAGCTTCTCCTCCGACGGCCCCGGCATCCAGCCCGGTCGGCGCCTCGAGTCGCGAGGCGGTGGCCCTTGGCGCTCCCAGTGGCGCCCGGCGTAGGCGGCAAGCTCCTGTGCGGCCCAGCGGAGCAGCCAAAGACCGACGCCGATCTTCACCAGGTTGGAGAGGCGCACCAACCCTCCAAGAGCGCTACCGCCGACTCCAGCTCGCCAACCGCGAGCCTGTACGCATGCGCGTGCTCTACGAGCGGCACGCGGCGGGCGGGATCGACCCCGTCGCGCGCCGCGAGCACGTATGCGATCGGCAGCGAGTGGGCGACAACAAGCGCGACCCGCTCGGCATGCTCGAGCACGAGCCGAAAGCCGCGCACGTATCGCTCGATGATCTCGTGCCTGCTCTCACCGCCCCCGGGAACCTCTTCAGCAGACGCAGCCGAGCCGGCCCACGAACGGTACGACTCGAGGTCGCCGCCCTCGAAGCTGCCGTAGCGCGGGTCATTCAACTCCGGGACGACCAGCCGCGGTAGCTCGCGGCCGCCAAGTGCGAGATCGGCGGTCTGGCGCGTCCGCTCGAACTCGGTCGTGATGCACAACTCGATGGGATCGCTCGCGATCTCTCTACCGAGCGCGCGGGCCTCCTCCTCCCCCCGAACCGTGAGCGGCCCGGGCACCGCGACCTCGCCGTTCACGAGGCCGCGCTCGCTGAAGACGCTCTCGCCGTGCCGCGCGAGGATCACGGAGTTCACTCGACGTGCTCCCGCGTCACTTTTGCTGGAGAAGTGCACCCAAGAAGGCGCAGGCCAAGCTCCACCTCGTCGCGCAACAGCTGCAGGACGTGAACCACGCCCTCCTCCCCGCCCGCGGCAAGCGCGTAGACAATCGGACGGCCGACGAGCACGGCTCGCGCACCGAGCGCGAGTGCGCGCAGGACATCCGCGCCGCGGCGCACGCCGCTGTCGAGCAGGACCTCCGCGCGTTCACCGACGGCCTCCGCGACTTGAGGGAGCGCGTCGATCGACGCCGGCACGCCGTCGAGCTGCCGCCCGCCGTGGTTGGACACGACCACTGCCGCCGCGCCGTGCTCGACCGCGAGCCGCGCGTCCTCGGGCGTCAATATCCCTTTTAGGACGACCGGCAGGCCGTGCCCCGCGATCCATTCGAGATCGCGCCAGCTGACGCTCGGGTCGATGTCGCCGAAGATGTCGCCCGCAACTTCGAACTCGTCCGGAATGTGAAAGCCGACCCGGTCTGCGCCCTCCCGGCGGCCAATGATCGGCACGTCGACGGTGAGCGCGAGCGCCGAGTAGTCGTTCGCACACGCCTCGTCGATCAGCGACTGCGTGATGCCGCGGTCGCGGAAGACGTACACTTGGAACCACCGCGGCGCCCCCGGTGCAGCCGCCGCCACGGCGGCGGGACGCATCGTCGCGGACGTCGACAGCACCATGATCGTGCCGGCCCTCGCCGCCGCGCGCGCCGTAGCCGCCTCGGCCTCTGCGTGCGCGAACTGCTGCAGCGCAACCGGTGCAACGAGGATCGGCGCTGCGACGGTGGTGCCGAGCACCGTGGTGCTCGTGTCCACGTCTGTGACGTCCACCAGCACACGCGGTCTCAACTTCCAGCGCGCGAACGCCGCGATGTTCTCGCGCAGGGTCGATTCGTCGCCTGCACCGCCGCGGAAGTACTCCCAGGCATTCTCGTCGAGACGCTCGCGCGCAAGCCGCTCGTAGTCGTAGACGTTCAGCGGCTCCACGCGAACAACTCTGTCAGCTCGTCGCGGTCGACCTCCAGTCCGAGCGCCGCCCAAACAGGCTCGAGATGAGCGGGCCGCCTCGGTCCGGTCACCACCGCGCCGACGAGTGGATTGGCGAGGATCCACGCCAGCGCGAGCGTCGCGGGATCGCCATGCTGCGCGAGCTCCTCCAGCGAGTCGAAGACCTCGTCGCGAACGAGCTTCGCGTACGGATCCGGCCGCAGCGTCATCCGTGAGCCGGACGGAAACGGCGTGTCGCGCGCGTACTTGCCCGTCAGCCACCCGCCCGCCAGGGGGCTGAATGCCTGGAACTCCACGCCGTGCTCCGCGCAGAGCGGCAGCACGTCGCGTTCTGCGTCGCGCGCGAGCAACGAGTACTCGTTCTGCACGACGGAGATCGGCGCCAACGCAAGCGCCTCGGCCAGATACGCGGCGTCGACATTGGAAACGCCGATCGCTCCGATCACTCCGTCGCGGACAAGCTCCTCGAGCGCGCCGAGCGTGTCTGCGAGCGGCGTCGCCGGGTCTACTTCGTGGATGAGGTAGAGGTCGATTCGCTCGACACCCAGACGCTCGAGGCTCTCGTGAGCAACGCGACGGAGGCGCGCGGGCGCGAGGCCCGAGTCGTCGCCCTCGTGCACGGGATGGAACGCTTTGCTGGTCAGCGCAAGCCCGTCCGGCCGGCGCTCGCGGAGCCATTCGCCGATCGTCGTCTCGCTCCGCCCTCCTCCATAGGACGACGCGGTGTCGAACCGGCGGACGCCCCGAGCCCACGCCGCATCCATGAGCTCGAACGCCTCGGCCTCTCGTTCGCCCAGCCCGACGAGCGAAAGGTCCGAACCGATGCCGCCGAAGTTGCCGCAGCCGAGGACGATCCGCTCGAGGGCCCTCAAAAGATCACGGTGCGATAAGCCACCACGTGCTGCATGCCGATCGCCTCGTACACGCGAATCGCCGGCGCATTCTCCGGACGCACGAACAGGCAGACGTTCGACACGTGCCTGAGCAGCAGCCGGCAGAGATCGCGCATGCCGCGTTGCGCGTACCCGCGCCCGCGGACGGACGGGTCGACCCACACCTGCTGGATCTGCACCGTCGACGGCGTCCACGCCGAAGCCTCAGCCTTGAAGAAAATCGTCTTGCCTTCGAGCCACACCCAGGAGCGCCGCTCATCGATCTGGCTCCGCGTCCGCCAGCGGAAGCCCGCCGGATCACGCTTGAGCGGATCGGTTCCGATCTCCTCCTCGTGTGCCGCCGCGCACGCGGGCAAAAGCCGGTCGAAGTCGGCGGGCGTCGCCTCGCGCAGAGCGGTGTCTCCCGGCTCGGGCGGCTCGCTGATCGCGTAGACGGGCTGCCCGGGCCGGTCGTCGCGTGGAGCGCCCACCTCGTCGCTGATCGCATCCCAGAGCTCGCCGACCGCCCGCTCCGGGCCGACCATCATCCGCGCGTCGCCGTTCAAAGCGTGCTCGGCAAACGCGGCGCAATCCTCGCCCGCCGGCACCAGATTCGTACCGACGTGACAGAGAGCGGTCAGCCGGTCGCCGTTGCGGACGGCGGCGAACCGCCCGAGTCCCCGGCGCGCGACGTCTTCGAGCAGGACCCGCTCGACGGGGTTCTCGGCACAGAAGGAGAGGATTTCGTCCAGGTCCGGAACGGCAGGCACGTCGTCAGGATAGGGTCTCGCCCGTGCCGATCCACGTCCGTGCCGAACCAGGTGATTACGCCGACGCATGCCTTCTCCCGGGCGATCCGCTGCGCGCGCAGTACATCGCCGAGACGTACTTCGACGATCCCGTCCAGCGCAACTACGAGCGCGGGATGCTCGGCTACACGGGCACCTGGGAGGGCAAGCCGATCTCGGTGCAGGCGACTGGGATGGGATGTCCGTCGGCCGCGATCGTCATGGAGGAACTGGTCCAGCTGGGAGTCAAACGGTTCGTCCGCGTCGGCACGTGCGGCGGCCTCCAGCCAGATATGCAGCTCGGCGACATGATCGTCGCGTTGAGTGCAGTCGCAGCAGACCACACGGTCGACACGTATGTCGACCACGAGCCGCACTGCCCGACGGCGAGCTGGGATCTCATCCACGGCGCGGTGCACGCGGCGAAGGAGATGGGGCAGGACATGCGTGTCGGGCCGATCGTCTCCAGCGACGTCTTCTACAACCCCGACGCAGGCCAGTACGAACGCTGGTCTCGCCGCGGAGTGCTCGCCGTCGAGATGGAAGCGGCCATCCTGTTCACCATCGGCGCTCTCCGCGACGTGCACGCCGCCGCGCTGTTGACCGTGAGCGACGTCGTCGTCGAGGGCGAGTTCAAACGGATCACCGACGACGAGCTCCGCGCCGCGGTCGACCGGATAACCCGCGTCGCGCTGGCGACGGCTACTCATTAACACCGTCTTCCTCGTCAATCCCGCGTCGGACAACGGCGCGACCGGCCGGCGCTGGCCTCAGCTGGCGAACGTCGCGGCGAGTCGCGGCCTGACCGGCGACACGCTCTTCTCCGAGCGGCCGGGCCAACTCGGTCAGCTCGCGAGCGACGCCGCGGACTCGGGCGCCGAGCTGCTCGTCGTCGTCGGCGGCGACGGATCGGTCAACGAAGTGGTGAACGGAGTCGCCGAGCGCGAGGTCGAGATCGCCGTGATCGCCCGCGGCACCGGGTGGGACTTCGTCCGCACCTACCAGATCCCCCGCCGGATCGAAGAGGCGGTCGACGTCGCGTTGAACGGCGCGACGCGCGAGATCGATCTCGGGCGCGCCCGCTACCGCTCGTGGGCCGGTGCGGACGAGGTGCGCTGGTTCGCGAACGTCGCGAGTGTCGGCATGAGCGGCGCGATCGCCCAGCGCGCGAACGAGACGACGAAGGCGCTCGGTGGACGGATGTCGTACCTGCTCGCAACGCTCAGCGTGTTCGCGCGCTGGAAGGTCGGCGACGTCCGCGTGTCGGTGGACGAGACCGTCCGCGGCGGCCGCATGCACGACGTGATCGTCGCCAACGGCAGGTATCTCGGCGGCGGGATGATGATCTGCCCCGAAGCGGAGCCCGACGACGGCCTCTTCGATGTGCTCTTGATCGGAGACCTGACGAAGCGCGACCTGTTGCTGACCCTGCCGAAAACGTACCGCGGCAAGCACCTGCCGCACCCGAAAGCGGAGCTGCTCCGCGGAGCGACCGTCACCGTGGACGCCCCGTCGCCATTACCCGTAGAGCTGGACGGCGAGCAACCGGGCACAACCCCGGTCCGCTTCGAGCTTGTACCGGAGGCGCTACGCATTCGCGTGCCTCGCTGAACGGGTACCTCTCGGGCCGCAGCGCGGCTCCGCCGCGCTGCTCATCGGCGAGCATCGAAGCAGAGTTCCCCGGACATCCAACCAATGCGAGCGCCGCAAGGCGCAAGCCCCGAGCGGAAAGCGAAGCGGGCGAGGGACTAGGGTGCCGCGGTAGGCGGCGCTTTGCGCGCGGGACTCCGCTTGCTCGAGCCCGAGTCCTTCGACATGGCCGCGACCTGCTTCTCGAGCTTCGCGATCCGGGCCTCGAGCGCGCTGATCCCCTGAACGCGCTTCGTCAGCTCATCGATTTGCTTGCGGGTCGTACGCGCGTACGCCAGCGCGCGGTCCATGCCCGGCGCCTCGCCGAGGCGGCGGAGCGCCACTTCGCCGGCGTCCGCGAGCCGTGTGAGGAGATCCTTGTCGTTGTCGTTTTGCTTCGGCATTGCGGGGACTCTAACGAAATCCGCCGCGATTTTTTCACGACCTTTTAACTTGTGCCGCCTGCCGTCGTCATTACTCTCAGTGGAGATGACACGGCCACACCGGCGTCACCGGCATACCGCCGTCGTCCAGCACGCTCTGCGGCAGCGCGCGGGCATCCCGTACGAGGTCGAGCGGAAGGTCTGCACCGCCTGCGCTCGCGTCCTCGACGAGCGACCGCTCAAGCGCGCGGCCGCGTAGTCAGAGCTGCTCGACTACGGCGCGAAGGGCTTGCCCCGCCTTCGCGTCGACCTTCAAGATCGCTCGTCCGTCGAACGCAGTCGGGCCGAGGTTGACAATCGCTACGTCGCCGCCCGCGGTCACAGTCTCCCACGGTAGGCCTGCGACGGGCTGAACCTCGAGCGTCGAGCCGACCACGATCAGCAGCTTCGTCTCGCGCGCAAGCCGGAACGCCCGGTCGATCGCGTCCGCCTCCAGCAACTCGCCGAACATAACAACGCCGGGCTTCAGGACCTGACCGCAGGTGCAGCGCGGCACGGCGGTCGTCTCGAGCATCCGCAGCACCACATCGAGGGGATAGCGCGCGCCACACGCGAGGCAGACGCAGTCACGGATCGAGCCGTGGACTTCGATCACGTCGCGACTGCCTGCGCGCTCGTGAAGCAGATCGATGTTCTGCGTGATCACCGCCGAGACGAAACCGCGACGCTCCAGCTCGGCGAGCGCCAGATGCGCGTCGTTCGGCTCCGCCTCGGTCAACGTGCGGTAGCGCAGCGCGTAGAAGCTCCAGACCTTCTCGGGATCGCGTTCGAACGCCTCGATCGTCGCGTACTCCATGGGGTCGTACTGGGCCCAGATCCCTGTGGGCGAGCGAAAGTCGGGAATGCCGCTCTCCGTCGACACGCCCGCGCCGGTGAGCGCGACGCAGCGGCCGGCCGCGCGAAGCAGCCGAGCCAGCTCGGCCGGATCAGCCAACGCGCGCGATCAGGTCGTCGAGCGGGACGTCGTCGAGCGACTCGAGCACGAGGTCGGCGTTCGACAGGTCGAGTGCGCTCGTAACGTCGTTCGGGAAGGCGACGCAGAAGATCCCTGCAGCACGGGCTGCGGTGATCCCGTTCGGCGAGTCCTCGAACGCGACCGTCTCCGCAGCCTCGACTTCGAGGATCTCGAGCGCCTCGAGGTAGAGAGCCGGGCTCGGCTTGCAGCGCGTGGTGTCCCCGTCGGCGGAGACGACCGCTGCCCACCCGTCGAGCAGTCCGAGCCGTTGCAGGTTGCCGTCGATCCAGGAGCGCGAGCTGCTCGAGACGATTGCGACGCCCAGTCCGAGTGACCTGGCTCGGTCGAGATACTCGCGGATGCCCGGTCGGAGCGGCTCCAGCTCGAGCAGCTCGCGCTCGCGCCGCCGCCGCGTCGCGTTGACGGCGTCGCGCTCGCACGGAGCGTCGAGCAGCGCGTCAAGTTCGTCGAGCTCGTCAGGGCCCGTCAGCGTTCCTATCCGAAGCGCGAAACGGTCGACCGGCACCGAGACGCCGTGCGCTTCGAACACCTCCTCCCACACGCGAAGGTCGATCGATTCCGTGTCGACGAGCGTGCCGTCGAAGTCGAAAAGCAACGCCTTGATCACGGCACCATCGTAGAGTGCGCCTGTGGAGGGCTTCCGCTTCTCGACGGACGTGCGCGTCCGCTTCGCGGAGACCGACGCGCAACGCATCGCGCACAACGCGACGTATCTCGTCTGGTTCGAGGTGGCGCGCGTCGCATATCTCGACGAGTACACCGCGGGATACCGCGCGTTCCAGGATGCAGGCTTCGAGGCGACGGTCGTCGAGACCCACGTTCGCTATCTGACGCCGGCAGTGTTCGACGACGTGATCAGGATCTGGACTCGTTGCGTCGACGTCCGCGGAGCGCGCTTCCGCTACGACTATGTGCTGACGCGGGACGGCGACGGCGCGCGCATCGCCGAGGGGTGGACGACCCACGCGTGCGTTGACGCGCACACGCTGCGGCCGACGCGTCTGCCGCCGTGGATCGTCGAGGCGATCGCTAAGGCAGAGTCGTAGTCGTAGTCGTCGTCGTCGTCGTCGTTGCAGTCGTCGTCGTCGCGGTCGTCGTCGTAGTCACGGGTGGCTTCTTCTTCGGCGGCTTCTTCGAGCCCACGCGAACGAGGCGGTACTCGCCGCGGTAATGCGACGACCAGTGGTCGTCGTAGAGCAACGTGCCGTTCCGGTCGAAGACCTTTCGCTCGACGCTCGTCTGGAGCGCCGGCGATCCGGCCACGTCGACGACGGTCCTGCCGATGAGCAGCGCCGGATCCGTCGTCGTCCTCACGGGCACCGGCCCGGAGACGGTGAGCGGGGCGGCCTCGCTCTCGACCCGGCGATGCGGGCTCGTCCCGTACAGGGTCACCGTCAGCGACGACGAGCCGACGAACGTCCGCAGCAACAGCCAGTGGGCGGTGTCGTTGACGAAGCGGAGGTCGGTATCGGGATAGTTGACCGTCGCGTCGCGGCCGAGCGGATAGTGCGAGATGTAGAGCGCATGGTTCGTTCGCGACGTGATCTTCAATCCCGCTTCGTAAGCGGCGTTGAAGACAGTCGTCGACACCTGGCAGACGCCGCCGCCGAGACCGGTCTGCAGCTCGCCGTTGATGATCACCGGCGCCTCGAGGAAGCCCTTCGACGCATCGCGGACGCCCGTGGTCCTGTTGAACGAGAACTCTTCGCCCGGCGCGGATGAAGTGCTGGTCGATCAGGTGCGCGACGAGCTGGACGTTGTGGATGCGGTTCGCGATGCCGCCGTAGATCGTCGTGTAGGTGCCGACGACCTGCTTGATGCCCGAGCTTCTTCGCCTCGGCGGTCGTGCAGCTTCGGCGGCGTCCGCACTGCGACGAGCCGCGCGAAACGGCGCGTCGGCGACAGCGCGGCGCGCAGGATCGCACGCGGACGTCGCGGGGTCGTCGACCGAGCGGCCGAAGTGGCTTCGCCGCAGCCGGATGCCTCCCGCGACGGGCTCGAACTGAGCGTCCTGCGGCGCGTGCTCGAACGACCTGCCGCAGGCGCACGAAGAACGAATCCGTGTCGAGCGCGCCGATGCTGACGTCGGCGCGCCCATCGGCGGGGAGACGGAGCAGTCGCGCGAGCCGGTACGGCCGGAGCTCGAAGCGCGCTGCGCCAACGACGAGCTGGACCGGAGCGGAGAGGGCCGTCCGCACGTGCGCGGCGGCCGGTTGCAGCTCGGCAGCCGTGACCCGCTGCGGATCGACCTTCACCGGCAGATCGACAGTAAGCGGACGCTCGAGCGACGCAAGCGCCTGCACGATCGCGCGGGCGGAAGCGTCACGGTCGAGCCGAAGCCCCGTCCGGCCGGGCAGGATCACAGGCGTGCGGCGGTCGAGCCGCAACGAGGCGTCGCGGTGGCTCCGATCGACGCGCGCCGAGATCTGATCGAGCTCGTACTGGAGCGCCGCGTCATACGCCTGCGCTGCGGGCGTCACGTTGGCTCCGAACAGGCGCACCCCGATGCGGCGGAACCCACGAACCGGCGCCGGCCCCTCGCCCTGGCGCAACGCGGCCGAAACGGCGCCGCGCCAGTTGACGGAGATCTCGAGCTTCCGGGCCGTGAGCTTCCACCGGCCGTTTCCGGCGCGGAAGAGCACGGGCTGGTTCGCGACCGCGCGCGAGCGCGCCTCGAGAGTGCGCCGCGCCTCGGCCGGGGTCATGCCGTCGACGGAGACGCCCGCGATCTCGACGCCGGCGGGCAGCTTCGTCGGCGAGCCGGCGAACGCCAGGCCGAGCACACCGACGATCAGTGCGATGGCTCCGACCGCGATCGCCGTCCGCTGCCAGAGCAGCCGTCTTGCAGGTCGCCGCCTGCGAGCGCGCCTCGGTGGAACCCTCCCCGCCAAGCAAGCCAGTGTAGCCGCCTTCCCGGCGACCAAATCTGTCGGTCTGGTTAGGCCGGGCTCAGCGCTTGCTCTGGCGGATCTTCGCGACGACGCGGGTACGTCCGTGGACCCGTTTGGCCAGATCTTGAACTTCAGCTTGCCCTTGTGGACACCCTTGATTTCGGCTAGAAGACGAAGAGGTCGATGCCGCCGCCGACGACGAGCCCGATGCCCGTGACGTAGGAGGCGAGATCGGAGCACAGGAACGCGACGGCGTTCGCGATCTCTTGCGGCTCGCCGGCCCGCCGCATAGCCGTCCGCTTGATCATCCGCTCGTTCATCTCCGGGTTCCCCATGCCGAACGCCTCGGTCCCGATCACACCCGGGACGATCGCGTTGCACGTGATTCCGTGACGCCCGCCCTCGAGCGCCAGCGTCCGCGTGAGGCCGAGGATGCCCGCTTTGGTCGTCGAGTACGACGCCTGCCCGAAGCCGCCGAGCGTGCCCGCGACCGAGGCCATGTTCACGATCCGGCCCCAGCCGCGCTCCTTCATGTGCGGCCACACGGCTTGCGCGCAGTTGAAGCCGCCGGTGAGGTTGACGCGCAGATCGCGTTCCCACAGCTCCGGGCTCTGCTGCTGGAACTGCGCGACGTGGTCGAGCGTGCCGGCGTTGTTGACGAGGATGTCGACCGAGCCGAGCTCGTCCACTACGTGCGCCACGGCCGCGTCGACCTGCTCGCGATCGGTCACGTCGCACTTGAGCGCGAGCGCGCGCCTTCCCAGCTCGCGGATCTCCGCGACGGTCGATTCGGTGTAGACCATCCCTTGCGCCCGCGCCGCCTGGGCGAGCACGCCGTAGCGCTCGGCGTCCTCCCCTGAATCGGACTCGACCTGGATGTCCGCGATCGCCACGTCGGCGCCGGCGCGCGCGAGCGTCAACGCGTCGGCCCGCCCGAGCCCGCGCGAGCCTCCGGTGACGAGCGCCACGCGCCCGGTGAGATCGATCTCGAGCGGCACGCCGGGACTCTACGTCCTGTTTGTCCCTCGCTTCGCTTCGCTCGCGCTCGGGGCTGGCGCCGCTGGCGCTCGCATTGGTTGGCGATTTGACGAGCTCTGCTTCGGCGATCGGCTTGTGAGCGATGCGGCAAAGCCGCACCGCCGGCGAGGCGCAATCAACCCCGCGGAAGGAAGATTTCCTTGGCGATCACGAGCCGCTGGATCTGCGACGTGCCCTCGTAGATCTGGAACAGCTTCGCGTCTCGCATGAGCTTCTCGACCGGGTACTCCTTGATGTACCCGTAACCGCCGAAGACCTGCACGGCGTCGGTGGTTACCTTCATCGCGGTGTCGGCCGCGAAGCGCTTCGCGAACGACGAGTGCAGTGTCGCCCGCTTGCCCTGGTCGAGCATCCACGCCGCCTGCCAAGTGAGCAGCCGCGCGGCCTCGATTTCCGTCGCCATGTCCGCGATGAGGAAGTTCACGCCCTGGTGCATGGCGATCGGCACGTCGAACGTCACGCGCTCCTTCGCGTAGTCGACCGAGAGCTCGTAGGCGGCCTGCGCGACGCCGACGGCGCCCGCGGCCGTACCTGGGCGTGTCGAGTCGAGCGTCTGCATGGCGATCTTGAAGCCGTCGCCTTCCTCGCCGAGCCGGTTCGCTGCCGGGACGACGACGTCTTGCAGCGAGAACGCGGACGTGTCGGTCGCCCGCTGCCCCATCTTGTCGAGGTGCTTCTCGACCGTGACGCCCGGCGCGTCCATCGGAACGATGAACGCCGACAAACCGCGGTGGCCCTTCGTCGGATCCGTCTTCGCGAAGACGACCGTCCACGCGGCCCGGCCTGCGTTCGTGATGAACGTCTTCGACCCGTTGAGGACGTACTCGTCGCCGCGCCGCTCGGCGGACGTCTTGATGCGCGCGACGTCGGATCCGGCGTCGGGCTCGGACAACCCGAACGAGCAGAGGATCGGCGCGTCGAGGAGCGGCGGCAGCCACTCGCGCTTCTGTTCGTCGTCGCCCGCGATCAGCACCGGCGCCGAGCCGAGCGTGTTCGCGATGATCGAGACGGCGATCCCCGCGCAGCCCCACGACAGCTCCTCGCCGACGAGCATCCCCGCGAAGGCCGACAGGCCCGGGCCGCCGAGCTCCTCGGGAAGGTGGACGTTCATGAAGCCCACCTCGTGCGCCTTCGCAATCACGTCGGCAGGGTGCGTCGCGTGCTCGTCGTACTCGGCAGCCTTCGGGCGGATCTCCTTCTCGGCGAACTCCCGTGCGAGCTCCCGCAGAGCGCGCTGCTCGTCGCTGAGTGCGAACGAGATTCCTGCCGCGGTTTCTTCGATCGTCGCCATGCTCTGTTGACTGAAAGTCACGTTGACTGACTAGTCAGTCAATATCGTAGCGGACGCCCTGACTATCCTCGGCCCGCGATGAGCGCCCACAGCACGATCGGCCCGGAGGTCGCGGTCGACTCCGTCGAGTTCACCCTCGCCGACCCGGCGCTCCGGGGCGTGGCCCTGCTGCACGACCTGCGCGGCGGTCGGCGGCGCGTCGAGTTCGAGCGCCGTGGCCGCGTCTGGCAGCTGGCGTTCCCGCGCCCGGACGCGGACCGGTTCGAGTACCTGCTCGAGCTCGTTTACAGGACCGGCCGGCGGACGTTCGGGCCCGATCCAGCCAATCCTCTGCGCGCTCCCGGGCCGTTCGGCGAGAAGAGCGTGATCGAGTTTCCAGGCTACGAGCCGCCTGAGTGGGTCGACGACGAGGACGCCACGCGCGGGTCGCTCCAGGTGCTGGAGCTCGAGAGCCTCCGTCTCCACGGCACGCTCCCTGCGCTGCTGTGGTCGGCCGCCGATACCGACCCCCAGCGGCCGTTGCCGCTGCTCATCGTCCACGACGGCCCGGAGTATGCGGACTACTCGTCGCTCGTCCGCTTGCTCGACCATCTCGTGGACTTCGGCGAGGTGCCGGAGTGTCGCGCAGCGCTCCTGCCCCCGCCCGGCGACCGCAACGAGTCGTATTCGGCGTCCGCGCGCTACGCGAACGCTCTGGCGGCCGAGGTCGTGCCTGCGGTGACCGCGCAGGCGCCGACCGACCGCCCGCCGGTGCTCGCCGGCGCGAGCCTCGGCGCGCTCGCGGCGCTCCACGCGCACTTCCGCAACCCGGGTGTGTTCGGCGGGCTCTTCCTCCAGTCGGGCTCTTTCTTCCGCAGGCGCTTCGACGCGCACGAGGCCGGGTTCGGCCGCTTCGCCCGCATCACGCGCTTCGTCGGGCAGGTGCACGGACGCGGCGGGTTCGCGCCGGCGATCCCTACGGCGATGACGTGCGGCACCGCCGAGGAGAACCTCGACAACAACCGGACGCTCGTCGACGCGCTGCAACGGCGCGGCTGGGACGTCCGCACATCGTGGCATCGCGACGCGCACAACTGGATCTCGTGGCGCGACTCGCTCCATCCCAACCTCGCGGAGCTGCTGCTTCGCGCGTGGACGTGACGAGGCGCGACCTCGAGCTCGGGCCGGCGCGCGTGCTCGCGTACGGCCACTGGGGGCGGCCTCTGCTCGCCTTTCCGTCCGAGCTCGGCAAGCGCTGGGACTGGGAGGACTCGGGGATGATCGGCGCGCTCGGCGGGTTGATCGACGACGGTCGCGTGAAGGTGTACTGCGCAGACGGCGCGGACGAGTGGTCGTGGCGCGCCGACGACGTGCCGCTCGAGGAGCGCGCGCGCCGTCACGCCGACTACGAGCGGTGGATCTGCGAGGTCGTCGCGCCCTTCATCCACGAGGACACGGACGGCGGCGAGATCATCGTCACGGGAGCCAGCTTCGGCGCGTACCACGCCGCGAACTTTGCGCTCAAGCGCGCCGACCTCTTCCCACTCGCGATCTGCATGAGCGGCGTCTACGACGTGTCGGTCGTCGGCTGGGGCGAGCCCGGCGACGCCGTCTACTTCAACAACCCGATCGACTACGTGCAGCACCTGCAGGGCGACCACCTCGAGTGGCTGCGGTCGCGCGTCTCGCTGCTGCTCGTTTGCGGCCAGGGGCAGTGGGAGGACACGACGGGCGCGCTAGATTCGACGAAGCGGTTCGCGTCGCTGCTCGGCGAGAAAGGCCTCCGCCACGAGCTCGACCTCTGGGGACACGACGTCCCGCACGACTGGCCGTCGTGGCGCGCGCAGATCGCGCATCATCTGGCGCGCTTTGTCTGAGAGCCGCCAACCGCTGATCGGCCTGTTGCTCGGCACCGAGGAGGACTGGCCGGGCGCGTTCGAGGCGCTCGTCTCGAAGCTCGGACCGGTCGCCGGCCGGACCCTGACAACCGAGCGGATCATGAACGAGCCCTTCGACCTGCGCGCAAAGCCGCGCTACTCGCTCGTGATCGACCGGCTCGCGTGGTGGTACGACCTCCCGCGCGAGTGGCTGAAGAAGGTCAGCCTGATGGACGACGTCTACCTGCTGAACAACCCGTTCACGTTCCAGGCGATGGAGAAGCACTCCGCGTACGTCGCGATGATGCGGCTCGGGCTCAAGGTGCCGACGACGCTGATGGTGCCGCACAAGTCGCCCACGCCGATCCCGCGCTTCGAGTACATGGCTGCGAAGTTCGCCGATGTCGCGTCGAAGTACAACGCGCCCTTCGACCTGCGGGAGATCGGCGAGCAGGTCGGCTACCCGCTCTACATGAAGCCGTTCGACGGCGGACAGTGGGTCGGCGTCACGCGGATCGCGAATGCGGATGAGCTCCAGGCTCGTTACGACGAATCGGGCGAGCGGCTGATGCACCTGCAGGCGGCCGTCGAAGGCTTCGACGTCTTCGTCCGCTCTCTCACGATCGGCGCCGAGACACTGCCGCTCCACTTCAACCCCGACGCGCCGATGCACGAGCGCTACACCGTTCGCCACGAGTTCCTCACCCCCGAGCTCGGCCGCGAGGTGGTCACGATCTCGCGGCTCGTGAACGCCTTCTTCCGCTGGGAGTTCAACTCCTGCGAAACGCTCGTCAAGGGCGACGACGTCCACCCGATCGACTACGCGAACGCGTCCCCGGACGTCGCGCTCACGTCGCTGCACTACTACTTCCCGTGGGCGATCAAGACGCTCGTCAAGTGGTGCGCCTTCTGCATCGCGACCGAGCGGCGGATGCGCATCAGCCAGAACACGCGGGACTACTTCGCGATCGGCGACCGCGACGACCTCACGTACGAGGAGAAGCTCGACGAGTACCGCAAGCTCGCCGACACGTTCTTCCAGGTGCCCGAGTACGAGGAGTTCTGCGCCGCCGAGCTCCCGGATCTGGACGAGATCGCCGTCGAGTACTTCGCCTCGCCGCAGTTCGACGAGCTGCTCGTGGCGACCGTGACCTCGACGTTCCCGGCGCACGAGCACGAGGCGATGGTCGACCGGCACCGCGGCCTCGTCGGCGCCTGGGTGTCGGACCAGCGATAGGTTTAGGGGCGTGACTGCGACGACTGGCAAAGCGCTCGATCCGCGCGACTTCCTCGACGTCGACGCGCTACTCCACGACGAGGAGCGAGCGATCCGCGACACCGTGCGGCAGTTCGTGCAGGAGCGCGTCGTGCCGAATATCGGCGAGTGGTTCGAGCAGGGCATCCTCCCGCGAGAGCTCGTGCAGGAGATTGCGCCGCTCGGCCTCTTCGGGATGCACCTCCACGGCTACGGGCTCCCCGGCGCGAGCGCAGTCTCGTACGGGCTGACGTGCATGGAGCTGGAGGCCGGTGACTCGGGCATCCGCAGCCTCGTGTCGGTGCAGGGGTCGTTGGCGATGTTCGCGATCTGGCGCTGGGGATCGGAGGAGCAGAAGCAGAGATGGCTGCCGCCGATGCACGCAGGCGAGGCGATCGGCTGCTTCGGGCTCACCGAGCCGGACGCCGGCTCCGATCCCGGCTCGATGCGCACGCACGCGCGGCGTGACGGTTCCGACTGGATCCTCAACGGCACGAAGATGTGGATCACGAACGGCTCCATCGCCGACGTCGCCGTGGTGTGGGCGCGCACTGATGCGGGCGACATCAACGGCTTCCTCATCGAGCGCGACATGGACGGGTTCACGGCGCCGGAGATGAAGCACAAGCTTTCGCTGCGCGCGTCGGTGACGTCGGAGCTCGTGCTCCGCGACGTCCGCGTGCCGGAGGAGAACCGGTTCCCCGAGGTCGACAGCCTCCGCGGACCGCTCTCGTGCCTCAACGAGGCGCGCTACGGCATCGTCTGGGGTTCGGTCGGCGCAGCCCGCGCTTGCTTCGAAGCTGCGCTGGAGTACGCCAAGGAACGCATCGTGTTCGACAAGCCCATCGCGGGCTACCAGCTGACACAGCAGAAGCTCGCCGAGATCGCGCTCGAGATCAACCGCGGCGCACTGGTCGCACTCCACCTCGGGCGCATGAAAGACGACGGGACGCTGCGTCCGGAGCAGGTGAGCCTCGGGAAGATGGGGAACGTCCGCGGAGCGATCGAGGCCTGCCGCACCGCCCGCACGATCGTCGGCGCCAACGGGATCACGCTCGAGTACCCGATCATTCGCCACATGAACAACCTCGAGTCCGTCCTCACCTACGAGGGGACACACGAGGTGCACACGCTCGTCGTCGGCCAGGCGCTGACCGGCGAGAACGCGTTTCGTTAAGGGGCGGCGCCCAGGGGGTCACGCTAGGTTCGAGGGCGTGGCGGGCCGTTTCTACGTGGTCGGCATCCCGGGCTCCGGCAAGACGACGGTCAGCCGCACCATCGCCGGGCGCCTCGTCATCACGCACGTCGAGCTCGACGCTCTCTTCCACGGGCCGAACTGGAGCCTGCCGCCTGCAGGCGAGTTCGAGCGTCGCGTCGCGACCGCGCTCGACGGGCTCGATGACTGGGTCGTCGACGGGAACTACCGGTCGCGAGTCGGCGGCCACGTGCTCGAGCGCGCGACGACCATCGTCTGGCTCGATCTTCCGCTCCGGGTCTGCCTAGGGCGCGTCTGGCGTCGCACCCGGCGGCGGATCCGCGCCCGTGAGGAGCTCTGGGATTCGAAGAACAGGGAGACCTTCCGCAACGCGTTCTTCGCGCGCCACTCGCTCTTCGTTTGGGCGGTCAAGACGCACTTCCGTCACCGCCGCGACATGCCGGAGTGGATCGCACGGCATCCACATCTCGACGTCGCACACCTCCGCTCGCAGCGCGAGGTCGACCGCTGGCTCGCGACGGTTTACTCGCCGTCCCAGTAGTCGAGCTTCGGCTCGTCGCGCACGAGCCCGACGTAGCCGTCCTCCTTCGTCCAGATGCCGAACTTGTTGCTGTCGGGATACGCGACCACGGCGATCGGCGTCTTCGAGGAGAGGATGACGACGCGCACCGTCGCGTCCGTCGGGTTCGCGACCTTGTGCCCGCCGGCGGGCCCCTGCGGAAACGCGGCGACGTCGCCGGGCTCGAGCTGCCGCTCGCCGTCCGGCGTCCGTAGTGTCGGTCGGCCGGCGACGACGATCAGCCACTCCTCCGCACCGTGCTCGTAGTGGTACGGCCACGTCGACTCGCCGGGCGGGAGCTCGTACAGGCTGGCGCCGAGGAGCTCGGCGCCGAGGCGCTTGCCGATCGCTACGACGCGATGCCTGTACCCGTCGCGTTCCTGCTCGCTGTCCCATTCCTGCTCGGCGAAGAGGTTGAAGACGTCCACGGCTGGATTCTCTATCGTCGGGCCGTGTCTCTGCTTGCCCTTGCGCTGAGCCTCATGCTGCCGAAGCACGGCGTGCTCGTCCCCTCGCGAAGCCTTGGCGGCGTGCAGCTCGGGATGACGCCCGCGCAGGTGCAGCACGTGTGGGGCAGGACGTTCGGGCGCTGCCGCGGCTGCGCGCGCGAGACGTGGTACTTCAATTACGAGAAGTTCCACGCCGAGGGAGCGGCCGTGCGCTTCCGCAAAGGGCGGGTCGACGCTGTGTGGACGTTCTGGAAGCCGCCCGGCTGGCGCGTCGGGACGCTCGAGCTCGGGGCGTCGTCGGCCGCGCTCACCGATCGGGTCGGCGCGCTGGTGACGATCCCGTGCGGCTCGTACGACGCGCGGATTGCAACGCGATACGGTGTGACGACGGTCTACTACGTCTACGCCGATCAGCTGTGGGGCTTCGGGCTCAGCCGGCCCTCCGCATCACCCTGTCATTAGGCGGTGCGCCCGTCCAACTGCGCCAGGTGGCGCACGAGGGGAATGACCGCGAGGATCGGTACGGCGAGAACCGGCCACAACAACTGGTAGCCGTCCGTGGACTCGAAGTAGGGGCCGAAGATGTCCATCACGGCGCCCGCGGCAATCGGCCCGATGATCAGGCCGAAGCCCTTCGTCGTTGTCGCGAGTCCCGAAACGGTTCCCCGTTCCGCAGGGGGCGTGAGCGTGAAGAGCAGTCCCCAAGCGAGGGTCATGACCGCGCCGCCGGCGATCGTGACGGGGAACATGAGCGCGAGGTACCAGTCGCGCCAGTGCTGGACGAGACCGCCGAGCAGCAGCCCGCCGCCGTAGATGAACGAGCAGTAATAGATCACGCGCGCAATCCCGAAACGATCGCTGAGGCGCCCCGCCCCCGCAGCCGCAATGACGTAGCCGGTCGCGACCGTCGCCAGCACCGCGGTGCTGATCGCAACCGACTCGCCGAGCCCCTTCGTGATGTAGAGAACGACGAAGAAACGCGCTCCCGCAAACGTCCCCTCCCATGCGGAGTTGCAGACGAGGAAGCGACGCACCTCGGGCTCGGCCTCGAGGATCCGCCAGCTGTGCGCGACGTACGCCCGCACGCCCTCGAAGACGCGATTCGTCGCCCCGGGCGGCTCGTGGACGAAGAAGATCGTCGCACCGCACGCCGCCACGGTTCCGGCCGCGGTGATCAGGAACGGCGCGGGGTGCCAGAGGCCGAACAGGAAGCCGCCGCCGATCAGCCCGGCGCCGATCGCCAGCCCGCGCAGAAGGTGCTGCTTTCCCTGTGAACGCGCGTATTCCGACGGCGGCAGCAAGTCGGGGTACAGGCCGCGATACGGAGGCTCGTACACGTAGTACGCGAAGAAGAACGCCAGCAGGATCAGCGTCATCAGCCACAGGCTCGGCATGAACGCGACGAGCGCGAGACAGAATCCGAGCGGCCCGAGCGCGACGAGCATGAACGGGCGACGCCTCCCCATCGGCGTCTGGAACGTGTCGCTCCAGGGGCCGATCACGAGCGGCAGCGTCAAGGCGAACAGGCCCTCGGAGCCGAGGACCACGGCGATCAACGTGCGCGACTCCGTGAACTGCTGGAGCAGCGGGGGCAGGTACGCCGACGTCGTCGTCAGCGAGAGCGCGAGCCCGAACGCGCCTAGGCCGAGGATCCACGACAGGCCGCGCTGTCGCTGCGGCAGCGGGACGATCTTCGCCGAGACGCTCGACACCTACTTCATCTTCTATAGGTTCACGCGGTCGTGACGCCGCTTGCCGGTCTCCTCATCGTCGATCTGACGCGTTATCTGCCTGGTGCGTACGCGAGCCGGGAGCTGCAGCGGCTCGGCGCGCGAATCGTTCGGATCGAGCCGCCGGAGGGGGACCCGCTGCGCGCGACGACGTCTGCGTGGCACGACGCGCTCAACGCAGGCAAGGAGTCGGTCGTCTGCGACCTCAAGTCCAAGGCGGGACTGGAGCTCGCGCGTGCGCTCATCGCGCGCGCGGACGTCGTGCTCGAGGGGTTCCGTCCGGGCGTCGCGGCGCGGCTCGGCGTCGGCCCGGACGACGCACGCGCGGACGCGGTCTACTGCTCGATCACCGGCTTCGGCGTCGGCGGCAGGCACGAGCAGCGGCCAGGCCACGACCTCAACTACCTCGGCTGGGCCGGCGCGCTCGCGGACACGGCGCCGGCGGTGCCGCCCGTGCAGGTCGCGGATCTCGCGGCCGGAGCGCTAGGTGCGGTAACGCAGATCCTCGCGGCGCTGCTCGAGGGCGGAGGCGCGCGCCTGACTATTTCGATGACGCACGGCACGCACGACCTGGTCGCACACCGCGTCCACGGTGAGGAGGTGCCGAAGCTGCTCACGGGCGGCGTCGCGTGCTATCGCATCTACCCGACGGCGAACGGCCGCTTCCTGACGGTCGGCGCGCTCGAGCCGAAGTTCTGGCAGCGGCTCTGCGAGCTCGTCGGGCTGCCGGAGCTCGCGGGACGCCAGTGGGAACCGCGGCTGCCCGAGCTCGAGCAGAAGCTCGCGTCACGTCCGTTGGCGGATTGGCTCGAGCTGTTCGACGGCGAGGACGTCAGTGCCGGACCGGTGGCGACGCTCCAGGAGGCGGCGCGTGAGTTCTCGTCCGGCGACGACTTCGGCCCGGCGCCGCGGCTCGGCGAGCACACCGACGCGTGGCGGAAGGAGCTGGAGACCTAGAAGGCGACCGCGCGGAAGCGCGAGCGCGCGATGTGGGCGGTGGTCGTCAGCACGATCACGCCCGCGCCGGCGAGCACGATCATTCCCTGCGCGGCGATCGCGAACGCGGCTGCCTCGGAGGCGTGCACGCCTGCGGACACGAGGATCGCGGCTCCCGCTCCGACCTGCGCGACGCCGCCGGCGGGCGCGATCGGCAGCGCGGCCGCTGACGCGGAAGCGCACAGAAAGCCCATCGCGAGCGGCATCGACGTCCCGACCGAGAGCGCGTCCAGCAGGACGAATACCGCGAGCACGCGGAAGACCCACGAAACTGCGACTAGCCCCCACGCATTCGCTGCTTCGCGCGGGCTCGCCGCGTGCTCCGCGAGCCAACCGACGAACTTGAAGCGCTCGACGCGACGATGCAAGACGAGCCGCGGCAGGAAGACAACGAACGCACCGGCCAGGACGCCGGCGACCGCGACGACGATGAGCCCGGCGCGCACCCAACCGCTCGGCGCGCCGACACCTGCAGTGACGGCCGCGAGCGGCGTCAGCGCAGCGTTGTCGATCAGGCCGAGCAGGACGAGCGAGAGGCAGATCGAGCCGACGCCGACACGCTTGCCGGGAAACCTTCGCACCACCGAGACGCGCACGACCTCGTCGGCGCGGCCGGGTAGCGCGAGACCGGTGACTGTGGCAGCCCCTCCGGCTGCGGCGAGCCCCAGCACTCCTGGGCGCTGGTCGTGCCTGAAAAGGCGGTGCCATCCCCACGCCTTGAACCCGAACGCTGCAAGAAAGAGCGCACCGGCGGCGAGCACCCCGAGCACGTTCGCATGGTCGAGCGGCCACCCGTTCGCCACGAAGTGGCGCGCCGTGAGCAACCCGACGCCGATCGCGATCACAGCCGACACGACATTGAAGGCAATGCGGGCACGCCGTGTCCGGAACACCCGTACAAAGTCCATCTTCAGTCGTATCGGCCCCAACCTAGGGATGGAGGGCGATTGGCCGATACCCTCTTGTAGCACGGAACAGCGATGCTTGCACTCCTCGTTCGGGTGGGCTTACCTCTCCTTCGTCCCTTCATCGTCGTTCCCCGACGTGAGCTGTCCACCCAGCCGTCCCAGCGCCTGCGTCAGTTCGCTCGGGATGATCCACATCTTGTTCGACTCGCCCTGCGCGATCTGCGGAAGGATCTGCAGGTACTGGTAGGCCAGCAGGCCCTGGTCGGGCTTTCCCTCGTGGATCGCGTTGAAGACCGTGTCGATCGCCCTTGCCTGACCCTCCGCCTCGAGGATCGTCGCCTGCCGCTTGCCCTCTGCCTTGAGGATGGCGCTCTGCTTCTCACCCTCGGCGGTGAGGATCTGCGACTGCTTGACCCCCTCGGCGTTGAGGATCGCAGCGCGCTTGTCACGATCGGCGCGCATCTGCTTCTCCATCGACTCCTTGATCGAAGCCGGCGGGTCGACCGCCTTCAGCTCGACGCGGTTGACGCGGATCCCCCACTTCCCCGTCGCCTCGTCGAGCACCCCACGCAGCTGCGTATTGATCTGGTCGCGTGACGTGAGCGTCTCCTCGAGCTGCATGCCGCCGATCACGTTGCGCAGGGTCGTGACGGTGAGCTGCTCGATCGCCTGGATGTAGTTCGCGATCTCATAGGTGGCGGCCTTCGGCTCGGTGACCTGGAAGTAGATGACGGTGTCGATGCTGACGACGAGGTTGTCCTCGGTGATGACCGGCTGGGGCTGGAACGAGACGACCTGCTCGCGCATGTCGATCATTTCGCGGATGCGGTCGACGAAAGGGACGACGATCGTCAGTCCCGGGTTCAGCGTGCGCGAGTAGCGACCGAGCCGTTCGACGACGCCCGCACGTGCCTGCGGGACGATGCGGATCGTGCGCGCGATCGTGACGAGGACGAGGAATGCGACGGCGAGCAGGACGATGAGTGCGATCACGGTGGTCTCCTATTCATAGACGAGCGCGGTAGCGCCCTCGATCTTTGCGACTTCGACGCGAGTGCCCGGCTCGAGCACCTGGTCCTCCATGTACGAGCGCGCAGACCATTCCTCGCCGCCGATCCGCACCCGGCCGCCGTTGACGTCGACCCGCTCGAGCACGAGAGCCCGTGCACCGATGAGCGCGGCTGTCCCGGTGCGGGTGATCGCCGGCATCTTCAGGTGCGCTCTCGCGATCGGGCGCAGGACGGCGAGGCTGGCGAGCGCGCCGAGAATGAAGAAGAGCACCTGAAGCCAGGCGGGGCCTCCGAGTAACGCGATGATGCCTGCGGGGATCGCGGCGAGCGCGACAGGGCCGAGGAAGAAGAGGCCCGGCGTGGCCAACTCGCCGAGTGCGAGCAGCACCGCAATGATCGCCCAGATCACCCAACCCGGCATCTAGTTGGATTCTCGCACCAGACCGAGCGCCGCGGGAAGCGCGCGCAGGTCGGTGAGGCGGTTTGAGTGATCCGGAAAGCGGCCTTCACGGTCGACGAGCCACGCCTCCATGCCGACCGAACGCGCGCCCGCGATGTCGTCCTCAGGATCGTCGCCGACCATGGCCGCTACAGCCGGAGCAACGGCGAGCTTCTGGAGCATCGCGCGGAAGATCGTCTCGTGCGGCTTCGTCTTGCCGTGAGTCCGCGACGTCAGGATCGCGTCGACCTCGATGCCGTGATGGTCGACGAAGACGTCGAGGTCGCGGCCCGTGTTCGACAGCAGGCCGAGCTTGAGCCCGTGGCCGCGCAGCTGGTCGAGCACCGGTAACGCGTCCTCGTACAGCTCGAAGTGCTCCGCTCGCTCCCACGCGCGCGTCATCTCGACGGCGCACGCGTACGTGTCGCCGGTGCCGCCCATGCCCTGGATTATCCGCTCGGTGAAGAGCACCCAGATCTCCTCGTCGTGATCGAGCTCCGGGTGCCGCTTCAGCGTCGCGATCGCGTCGCGCCGGGCCGCCTCGTAGCGGCTCGGGTCGAGGTCGAGGCCGAAGCGCGCACCGAGTCGCTGGTAGCCCTCAGGGCCGAGATCCGGGCCCGGCTTGGCGAGCGTGAAGTCGACGTCGAAGACGACGGCCTCGATCACAGCAGCCACTCCGCGACGCTGGTCGTGCCACGCGCCGCTCGACCACGCAACGGTCTGCGCAATCGTCCAGCCGCGTGCGCGCTCGCGGTCGAGGCCGAGCTCCGACGTGAGCCGGTCGAACCGGTACAGGACGTCGCGCTTCTCCTCGCCGAGCTCCCACGAGCGAACGATCGGCGCGACGGCGAACTCGCGCTCGCCGGCAAGCGGCTTCGGGTCGATGACGAGCCACGGCTCGCGCTCCGCGGCGAGCACGTTGTCCCCGTGCAGGTCCTGGTGCAGCAGCACTTGCTGTCCCTGCGTTCCGGCCAGCGACTCGATCGCCTCGCGAGCCGCCTCGCCGAGCCTCGTTTGCGGAAGCTTCGGGAACCACCACGCCGCCTCGTCGGCAAGCGTGTGGAACGGCTCACCGGCCGGCTGCCACAGCCGCGGCAGCAATCCGATCAGCACGTCGAGCGCCGCCTCCTGACCTACGGCCGAGAGGGGCGTGCCCGGCTCGCACCGCTCGAGCAGCAGCGCGTCGCCGTCCTGGGCGAAGAGCCGGATCGCGCCGTCCCCGTCCCAGACACGCAGCGCGTCCGCCTCGTGCTCGGTCTCGCGGTCCGGGTACACGAGCTTGAGCACGACGGGAGAGCCGTCGGCGAGCGACGCACGGGTCGTGAATCCGGCGACGCCCTGCTCGTACGGGTCGCCAAGAGTCAGCGACCACTTCTCGGCAACCTCGAGCGCGACGTCCTCCATCGCGCCGAGGATAGACGCGAGTCCGCGTGGCTCAGCCGGAGTCGAAGCGGAGCAGCTTGGCCGCGTCGACGTCGACGACCCAGAACGAGCCCGCTCCGAAGGCGCCGCCCGACAGGTCGTGCGTCGTCACGAGCTCGTGCAGTCGCGCACCGGTCACGGCGTCGACGATGTCGACGAGGCAGTTGTCACGACCATGACGGTGACGGGGCCGACTGCGAGGCCGCCGCCCTGTTGTGCAGCGCGGCCGCCCGGTCGTCGTCAGCGCCGTGCGGCGCCAGCGTCGCCGCATCGAAATGCACGAGAAACGGGTTCAACGGATTGAGCTCGAAGAGCCGGCTCCACAGGCCGGAGGGGCCGTACGCGATCTGAGCACCGTTGACGATCGAGCCCGTTCGAACGACGGCGTTCGTCGCCGGGTCGATCTGAAGCAGGTCGTCGCCCCGTCTCACCCACGCATAACCGCCGCCGACTGCGACCGGGCCGCCGGGCAGGTTTTCGTCGAGCAGGAACGAGACCGTGTTCGTCGCCGGGTCGATCCGCGCAAGCCGCATTTCCCCGAGCGCCTTTTGGCCGTTCGCCCAGACGCCTTCCGCGCCGGCGGCAATCGTCGCCGCCTGCTGGACGAAGATCGACGCCACGACGCTGTTCGTCGCCGGATCGATTCTCAGCACGCGGTCCTCGGCAGGATTCGCCGTCCACGCGGCGCCGGCGCCCGCGGCAACCGCCCGCGCGCCGCCGACAGCGATGCGCGCGACGATCGCGTTCGTCGCGGTGTCGACACGGATCAGCGAGCCCGTGCCGGCATCCGCGACCCAGACGGAGCCGAAACCGAAAGCGACGTCGCGGGGGATGCCCCCGATGTCGATGGACGCAGTCGGCTTCAGGTCGCCCTCGGTGCTCGTCGCGCTTCGAACCGTGATCGAGACCGTCGTGACGCGGCTCTTGTTCCCGGCTCGGTCGACCGCCCGCACGCGGAGGGCGTGCGTACCAGTCGCGAGCGTTTCGCTGTAGCGCGCCGCGCATGCGTGCAAACGCGGCGAGTCGAACGCGCACAGGTATCTGAGCTTCCTCAGGGGAGTGACGCGGTCTCTCGAGCGGAACACGTAGGTCGGCTGGACGGCGGTCGTGTCCCTCGGCCCGGACACGGCCGGCGCGCTCGGAGGCGTCCTGTCGCGCACCGAGCCGAGGGGCGACGCCGCCGCCGTGAGAGGCGCGGAGAGGACAAGTGCAACGAGTGGCAGGTAGCGCGTCATGATGTGGCACTGCGGACGTTGGCGTGTCCCTGCTCGACCGGCGGCAGCACGCTAGGGGCGAGTCCGCCGGCAAAGCAGCGCGGTGTCGAGATCGCGTGGTCCTTGTCCGGGTTGACGAAGAATCCCCAGTACATCTGGGCCGAGGTGGTGTCGCCGTTGTCGATCACCACCAGGTAGGCGCCGACGATCCACCAGTTGGCGGGGCGATACCACGGAGCACCGGTGTAGTCGTTGGTGGAGATCGGCTCCGAGACGGTTCCGGTCATCACCGCGACGTTGCCGTGGACGTTCAGGCAGCTCATATGCACGCTGCCCACCGGCGGGACAAGGGGGTTCGTCTCTGCGTTCGGTTGGACGTTCAGCATGCCGTCGGCGCTGCCTGAGACGCCCTGCGTCTCCTGGAAAGTCCCGTCGCTCCAGGCGCGGAACGCGACGTGTAGGTCGACAAGATCGCCGCGGATCGCAGTCTCGGACCCTTTCAGCGACCCCTGTGCCGAGTTGAACGGACTCTCGGCAGCCGCGGGCAAAGCGACAAGGGCAGCTGTCGCGACCAATGCGAGCAACGTGCAAAGACGGGCGGAGGCTCTCATGCTGCGACTCCTTTATCGATGTTTTTCAGTGACCCCGAGGCGGTCAAGCGCCCAGGGCCGCGCACAGCTGCGCTCGTTCGGTCGCGGTGTCCGGCCCGTCGTGCTCGATCAGGTGGCCGGCGGCGTCGAAGACGCTCCTGCCTGCGCCCCCGATCGCGACGCCGCCGTCCGGGAGCTTCGTCACGACGTTGGTGCCGGTCGTGAAGAACTCGCCGGTGACGAGATCCTCGTGGAAGACGCGAACGCCGCGGTTGGCCAGCGACAGGCCGTTGAGCGGGTTCGTCGTCGTCCCCTCGAACGACGCGACCCACAGCTGGCTAATCGCGGTCCCGTCCTTGTCGTAGAAGGTCGTGATCTCCCGCGTGACGTCGAACACGCCGATCAACGCCACGCCGCTCGGGCACGGATTGCGGTTGATCGTCGTCACGTGCACCGTCTCGCGCGTCGGCTCGACGGCTGCTGCCGGCGCCGCGAGTGCGAGCGGCAGCGTCAGCGCCGCCACGAGAAGAAGAACAGTCTGCTTGGCCATTGCGGCATCCCTCCTCGTCTTGCTTCTGCGGACGAGCCGAGCTTCGCGGAGGACGCGAAACAACCCGTAAGCGCGCAGTAAACGACCGTCTTTACCGCACGGCGCGTCGGTGCTAGCGTCGCGGCGAGGTACGCAGAATGCGCTTCCAGCTTCTAGGACCGGTCCAGGCAAGCGACGGCGGACGCAGCCTGGATCTCGGGCCTCGGAAGCAACGGGCGTTGCTCGCGCTGCTCCTGCTCGAGGATCGGCCCGTGAGCCTCGCCCGCGCGGTCGACGAATTGTGGGCCGATCCTCCGGCGACCGCGCCGAAGATGATCCAGATGTACGTCTCCGGCCTGCGCAGGGCGCTCGGAGCAGACAGCATTCGGACGACGCACGCGGGCTACGAGCTCGACGCCAACGGCGCGGACGTCGACGTGCGCCGGTTCCGCTCGCTTCGTGAAACGGCGGAGCGCGAGCCCGCGCTTGCGGCGAGCGTTCTCCGTGAGGCGCTCGAGCTCTGGCAAGGAGAACCGCTCTCCGACCTGGTCGGCGAGCCGTTCGCCGACCGGGAGCGCGCGCGACTCGAGGACGAGCGACTCGACGCCGAGGAGGACCGCATGGAGGCCGAGCTCGACCTCGGCAACCGGGGGGACATCGTCGAGCTGCAGGCGCTCGTGGCTCGCCATCCCTACCGCGAACGTCTGCGCCGGCTCCTGGTTCTCGCGCTCTACCGAGCCGGCCGTCAGGCGGAAGCGCTGGATGCGTATCAGGACGCCGTCCGCGTGCTCCGCGACGACCTCGGGCTGGAGCCGAGCAGGGATCTTCGCGATCTGGAGCTCGCGATCCTCCGCCAAGACCCGAGCCTCGACGCGCTGCACGCGGAGGCGCCCGCGGAGGTGCGCCGGCCGCGCCGGCGTCGGCTGGCGGCCGCGGCGCTCGCTGCAGCTGCGCTCGGGATCGCGGTTGGCGCGGTGCTCGCGTCGCGCGGCGGCACCGACATGCAGATCACGGCGAACCACGCCGCAGCTCTCGACCCGGAGACCGGGAAGGTGACAAACGTCGTTCCCGTCGGTCTCGAGCCGACCGCGATCACGAGCGTCGGGGATCGCGTCTACGTCGCGAGCGGCCAGGACAACGCTGTCCTGGTGCTCGATGCGGTCACAGGGCGGAGGATCCGTTCAATCCCGGTTGGCGGCACCGTGACCGCGCTGTCGGGCGAGGGGCGCTTTCTGTGGGCCGTCGAGTTCTACGACCGCGAGATCCTGCGCATCCCGATCGACACCGTCGGCGAGCCCACTCGCGTTCGCTTGCCGTACGCCCGGAGGAGGTCCCTCGTGCTGCGTGAACACCCGGTTGCCGTAGCAGCAAGCTCCGACAGGAGCATGGATCGGGACGGACACGGGACGGCTCTTCTTCGCAGGCGGCGGAGGTGGAGTTCGCCTGATTACCGCGCTCGACTCGCCGATTCGGGCACTCGCCTACGCGCCGCCGTTTCTCTGGATCGCCGCGCCGCGCGTGCGAAACGCCACTGGATCCCTGCAGGAATCCGCCGAGGTCGTGCGCTTCGATCTCCGCACGCAGTCAAAGCAATCCGTGTCGGTAGGACTTGATCCGAGCGCGCTGGCCGTCGTCGGGACCGGCGTGTGGGCGGCCACGGAGGCGATCGGCAAGGTCTACCACGTCGACCACACCGTCGCAATCGCGACCGTCGTGGACTTGCACACACACAGCCTCGCCGAAGGGCCATGCAGCTCCGGCTTGCCTGTCGGCTGCCCCGGAAGCATGGACTCGGCCGGTGGCTTCCTGTGGGCTCCCTCCGCTCGCGATCGCATGATCTATCGCGTCGACATGCGCACGAACCGTGTGACGCGCATTGCGGTAAAGGGCAATCCGGTGGGCGCGAACTCGGCCGCAGGTCGCGTCTGGGTCGTCGCCGGCTGAAGAAGTAGCCTCGCGCGGTGGAGATCGAATCGACTCCGCTGCAGCGCGTGCGCGTCTTCGACGCGTTCCGCCACCGCGATTTCCGGCTGCTGTGGTCCGGGCAGTTCGTCTCGCTGATCGGGGACGCGGCGTTCTTCACCGCGCTCGGCTGGCGCGCGTTCACACTCGTCGGTTCGTCCCGGCTCGGCATCGTCTTCCTCGCCCAGGCGATCGGACTGCTGACCACGCTTCTGATCGGCGGCGCGCTCGCCGACCGAATACCGCGCCGGACAATGATGATCGCGTCCGACCTGTCGCGCTGCGTCGTCGTGGCAACGCTCGCGCTCGCCGACGCGACGGGCCACCTCACGTTCACGCTGCTGCTCGTCCTCACGTTCCTGAACGGCCTCGGCGACGGCTTCTTCTTCCCGGCCGTCGGAGGCATCGTTCCGCTCGTCGTGGAGCAGAACGCGCTGCCGTCGGCGAACAGCCTGATCGGCGTCGCGCGCTGGGGGTCGTTCATCATCGGCCCGGCGCTCGCCGCCGGTTTGTACTCCGCGACCGGGTCGTCCGTCGTCTTCGCGCTCGACGCCGCGTCCTTCGTCGTCTCCGCCGCGCTGCTCTGGCGGCTGAAGGCCCGGGCCGTGCAACCGACCGCCAAGGAGGGCACGTTTCGGGAGATCGGCAGCGGCGTGCGCTACGTCTCGAACATCCCGTGGCTCTGGGTGACGATCACGCTCTTTGCGGTCATCCTGATGCTGCAACTCGCGCCCCAGCAGGTGTTGATGCCGGAGCTCGTCCACGAGCACTTCGGTCGCGGCGTCGGCGCGTACGGGTTCCTCGTAACGATGTTCGGCGCGGGCACGGTGACGGGCACGCTCCTGTTCGGGCAGCTGCAGCCGCGCAGGCGGCGCGGCGTCGTCAACTACTCGTTCTGGCTCGTCAACAGCCTCGCGATCGCGGCACTCGCGCTGTCGCCCTGGTTCCAGCTCGCCGCGTTCTTCGCACTCGTACGTGGCTTCTGCGTCGGCTTCGGCGTTGCGATGTGGGAGACGATGCTTCAGGAGCTCGTCCCGGACCACCTGCTGTCGCGCGTCGTGAGCCTCGACTTCTTCGGCTCCTTCGGGCTGATGCCGATCGGGCTCGCATTCGCAGCGGCGATCGCCGGCCTCGCGTCGGCGGGGACGATCATCGCGCTCGGCGCGCTGGTGTCCGCGGCGATGATCGCCCTCACGATGACGCGGCCCTGGCTCCGCGCCGTGGAATGAGGGCTTCGCGCCGGGTTCCGCCGATGCGTCGGATGGCGGTTTTCCGACACGCGAAGGCGGGCATCCTCCTACCGGTGACTTCTGGCCCGCGACATCCTTCTTCGCAACGAGAACGACGACTGGGAGACAAGATGAATCGCACCTATGTGTATCCGGTAAATGTCGAGTGGCGCAGCGCGGGCGAGCGGCGCTCGCGGGCGCGTGTGTCGGCCCTCAGCATGGAGTCCGTGGACAGACGCTTGCCGCGGCTCACGACAGCGCCGGTGTACGCCGTGCCGCACAAGCGGCCGATTTTCTGAGCACAACCGGCGCGGAAACAGAGTTTCCGCGCCGGAAAATCGGGGTGCCCAGATTTGAACTGGGGACCTCTCCGACCCGAACGGAGCGCGCTACCAGGCTGCGCCACACCCCGAGTGCGGCGTACAGATTAGCAACGCTCTTGGCACCGATCCGTGACGGTTCCGCAAGTACTGTTGTCCTCACTGATAACGGAGGAGGCGGTGTGAACGTCGTGGTGCTGATCGGAAACCTCGCAACGGACGTCGAGTTGCGAGATGTCGCGCTGGAGAAGAAGGTCGCGAGCTTCCTGCTCGCAGTCGACCGCTCGGCGAAGGATGCCGGCGCCGATTTCATCAACGTCTCGACCTGGGACCGCCAGGCGGAGGTGTGCGACGAGTACCTGTCGAAGGGATCCCGCATCGCGGTGAACGGGCGCCTGCGAAGCCGTTCCTGGGAGGACGCAGAAGGCAAACGCCGTAGCGCGGTCGAGGTGGTCGCGAACAAGATCGAGTTCCTCGACTCCCGCGTGCGCGAGGAAGCGCCGTTCGAGGCAGTCCCCTCGTAGTATCCGCGGGCGTGGCCCGCAGGGACGACATCGTCGCGTTTGCCGACGAGCTGCTCGCGGTCGAGGCGTTCCCGGAGTACGGGCGGCCCGGGCTCCAGGTCATTGGTGCGGACGAGGTGACGAAGGTCGTCTGCGGCGTCTCGAGCTCGCGTGAGCTTTTCGAACGCGCCGGCGGAGCGGGCGCACAGCTCGTGCTCGTGCACCACGGGCTTTTCTGGCGGAACGAGCCGCTGGTGGTCGACCGACGATTGAAGGGCCGGCTAGAGGCGTTGTTCGCCGGCGACCTGACGCTCCTCGCCTACCATCTCGCGCTCGACGCGCACCCGGAGCTCGGCAACAACGCGCTGCTCGCCGATCGACTTGGCGCCCGGCGCGAAGGCGCGTTCGCGGCGATCGGAGCCGGCGCGCGGTACGACGAGCCGGTGACGATCGAGGAGCTCGCGACGCGGCTCCGAGACGCGACCGGCCGCGAACCGCTCGTCTTCCCCGGGGGGCCGGAGCGAATCCGGCGTGTCGCGATCGTGACGGGCGGCGGCGGCACACGGCTCATCGAGGCGGCCCACGAAGGGTACGACGCCCTCGTCACGGGCGAGCCGGAGGAGCCCGCGCTCCACGCCGCACGCGAGCTCGGGATTCACTTCCTCGCTGGCGGTCACTACGCGACGGAGACGTTCGGCGTGAATGCGCTCGCGGCCCGCCTAGCGGACGAGTTCGGGCTCGAGTGGGAGTTCCTCGATCTCCCCAATCCGGTGTAGGAACCGAAAGATCGCGTCGACAACGGCACGCGGGCGTTCACCGTTCAGCAGATGACCGCAATCTGCGATCACGCGCAGCGGCGCATCGAGTAACCGCGCGTACTGAAACGCGTCGCGAAGCGGCACCTGAAGGTCGCGGGCGCCGTGGACCACGAGCGCCGGGCAACGAACCCGCTCCAGCTCAACACGCGGATCCGTGCGGACCAGCGCATCGCCCGCGGTTCGCGTGTCGGTGTACAACCCGGAGCCGGCGAGGAAGCCTTCGGCTGCCCGCGGGTCGAGCGCCCGAGGATCGGCGGCGCCTGCGAAACCAAACACCACCCGCTTGAGCACGGGTTTGCCCGCGACCGCGCGCCTTCGCCGCGACAGTCGTTTGCCGGGCTTGACGAACGCCACAAGGGTCAAGGCGCGCTCCGCCTGGCGCGTCCCCGAGCCGATTCCCGCACACCCGGCGAGCACGAGGCCACGGACGGCATCCGGGTGCCGGGCGGCCGCTCGCAGCGCCACGACGGCCCCGAGGGAGTGTCCGACGAGCACAGCCGGATCGTCGAGCACCGCGACGAGGCGGTCGGCGTAGGGATCAAGAGTCTCCACAGGCGCAGGCAGCGGCGACGAGCCCCCGTGGCCGGGGAGCTCGGGGACGAGCACGCGGCAACGCTGTGCCAGAGCCGGAGCCATGAGCGTCCAGTTGGAGGCGGCACCGCCGAACCCGTGGACCAGAGCTACGGTCGGCCCGCTCCCCGCCTCGAAGGTGCGTAGCCGCGTGCCTCGTATCTCGCGAAAGCGCGCAGTGAAGCCGGGCAAAAAAGGGTTGCTCGGCATCATCCGGACGGATTATGCTTAGAGCGTTGATGAGCTTATGGAGGTCAGCGGAACGTTGAATTTCCGCAACGACAAAGGAAGCAGCGAGTAGCCCGCTCGGCCGAGTGCCGGACGGGCTTTTTTCTGCCTCGAAAGGAGCGAGCATGGCGAATCATCTGACGCCTGACGAGCTGTCGAAGGAGCTCGGGATCGAACGCCAGGAAGTCATCCGGGTGTGCGTGGAGGAGGGCGTTCCGATTTATCAGGGCAAGATCGACAAGACGCTCTTCCAGGCGCAGCTCGCCGCGATCGGGGCTCTACCGCCCAAGCACTAGGTGTCGTGCGAAGTGCTGCGCACTTCGCACGAGGGTAGACCGGGCATGCGCGCTTTGCGCGCGTGCCCTTTTCCTTCTATTGAAAGGTGATTGCTACGCCGAAGGGATGTTTCGGCGCGGCGGAGCCGCGCCTTGGACGAAGCGTCCGCCTTCGGTTAGCGCTTCCGCGACGCGGTCGCCGCGGTCTTGCGGGAGCGAGTCGCTTTAGCAGCCGGAGTTTTCGTCTTCTTCGACGCCTGCTCGACGGAGGCGCGCAGCGCTTCCATCAGGTCGATCACAGGCGCCTCGGGCTCCGCTTCGACCGGCGCGGTGATTTCCTGGCCGTCAGCCTTTGCCTCGAGCAGCGCACGCAGGTTGCTGCGGTAGACGCTCTCGAGCTCCTTCGGATCGAATTCTGCGACGAGGCTGTCGATCACCTGGCGCGCGAGATCGAGCTCCGCGTCCTTGACCTGTGTCTCGCCGACGGCCTCCTCGATCTCCGCCTGCGAACGAACGTCGTCGGCAAGGAAGAGCGTCTCGAGCGCCAACGCGTCACCCCGCGGGCGGATCAGGCAGAACGTCTCGTTTCCGCGTAGCACGAACCGTCCCATCGCGCCCATCCCCGTGTTCTTCAGCGCCTCGAGCAGCAGCACGTACGGGCGCCGCTGCGCCGGCGTGCTCGACGGCGCGAGGTAATAGGTCCGATCGAAGTAGACGGGGTCGATCTGGTCGAGCGGGACGAAGCGCGTGATCTCGATCGAGCGGGAGTCGTCGGCGAGTTGAATCGCTTCGAGATCCGCGTCCTCGATGATGACGAACTCGCCCTTCGCGATCTCCCAGCCCTTGACGATCTCGTCCGGCCCGACCTCGCGATCGTGCACCGGGCACCAGCGCTTCTGCCGGATCGGTGTCTGGCACTCGCGGTGAAGCTGCCGGAACGACACATCGGAGGCGCGCGCCTTCGGCGAGGTAGCGAGCGCCAGCCCGATCGGGATGTTGACCAGGCCGAAGCTGAGTGAGCCGTTCCAGATCGTCCGCATGAGCACCTCGGATTGTAGAGGGACCCGGCGTTTTCGCCCTGCGAAGCCGCGTTCCTTCACTACGCTTCGATCGATGGCGCAGACAATGGGCGTGGAGCGTGAGAGCGGTCTCTTGCGAGGGCGCACGGTCGGGAGCCTCTGGCTCGACGCCGTGAATGCGAACCGACGTTCGCCTGCCTACCTGGTCGAGCGCGACGGTGCCTGGGAAGAGGTGTCGTGGCAGGAAGCGGGGCAGGTCGTCGACGAGCTCGCGCACGGGCTGCTCGCCGCGGGCATCGGCAAGGGCGACGCGTTCGCGATCCTCGCGCAGACGACCCTCGAGTGGGCGCTGTTCGATTTCGCGCTCAGCCTCGTCGGCGCGATCGGCGTTCCGATCTACGCCAACAGTTCGGCGAAGGACGCGCAGTTCGTCGCCGCGCATTCGGAGGCAGTCGGCGTGCTCTGCGAGGACGAGGAGCAGCGTGCCAAGCTCGAGTCGCTGGGGCTCGAGCACACGTGGTCGTTCGCCGACCTCGACGAACTGCGGGCACGTGGCCGCGCGCACGCCGACGAGCAGCCGAACGCAGTCCTCGACGCGGCCGCCGAGGTCGACGAGGACGACCTGTTCACGTACATCTACACGTCGGGAACGACCGGCCCGCCGAAGGCCTGCATGATCCGCCACCGCAATTACTACGAGATGGTCGCGGTCGTCGACCAGCTCGAGCGTCTGACCATGCAGGACGACCTGCTGCTTCTGTATCTGCCCCTGGCGCACAACTTCGGCCGGCTCATGCACCTTGCCGGGCCCTACGTCGGCTTCACGATCGCGTTCCTGCCCGATCCGCTGCGCACTGCGGACGCGCTGCTCCAGGTGCGGCCGACGGTCCTGCCGAGCGTGCCGCGCGTGTACGAGAAGGTGCACGCAGGCGTCCTCGCGAAGTTCGACGAGGAAACCGGGCTGAAGAAGCGCATCGTCGACTGGGCGCTGCGCGTCGGGTACCGCGTGAGCAGCGCGCGGCAGCGCGGCGCGCGGATTCCTGCCGGCCTCGAGCTCCAGCGACGGCTGGCGCACAAGCTCGTCTACTCGAAGGTGCAGGCGCGGCTGGGCGGAAGGCTGCGCATCGCCATCTCGGGCGGCGCGCCGCTCGCCCGCGACATTGCGGAGTTCTTCGACGCGCTCGGAATCACGATCCTCGAGGGCTACGGCCTCACCGAGTGCACGTCGGCGGCGACCGTCAACCGCGTCGAGAAGTACCGCCCGGGCACCGTCGGCCCTGCGCTTCCGGGTACCGAGCTACGACTGGGCGACGACGGCGAGCTCTTCATCCGGAGCCCGACTGTCTTTGCGGGCTACTTCAAAGAGGACGCGGCGACGCGCGAGGTGCTGGACGACGACGGCTGGCTGAGCTCGGGCGACATCGCCGAGATCGACCCGGACGGCTTCGTGACGATCACGGATCGAAAGAAGGACATCCTCGTCACGGCCGGTGGCAAGAACGTGGCGCCTGCGAACATCGAGAACGACCTGAAGGTGCACCGCGAGATCTCGCAGGCGCTCGTGATCGGCGACCGCAGGCCGTTCGTCGCGGTGCTCGTCACGCTCGACCCCGATGCAACGGCCGGCCTTACGGACGAGCAGAAGCAGCAACGGATCCAGGAGATCGTCGACGAGGTGAACCGCGAGCGCTCGCGTTTCGAGCAGATCAAGCGCTTCGTGATCCTGCCGCGGGACTTCTCGATGGAGGAAGAAGAGGTGACGCCGACGCTGAAGCTCAAGCGCAGCGTCGTCCTCGAGCACTTCGCGCCCGAGATCGAGTCGATCTATTCCTCGTCCTAGAGGATCCGGCGGGCGCCGACGAAGCTCGACGTGTAGGAACCGCTGAGCGACGAGATCTTCACGACGTCGCCCGTGTGTGGGGCGTGGATGAAGTTCCCGCCGCCGATGTAGATCCCGACGTGGCCGAGCCCGTAGAAGAAGACGAGGTCACCGGGCTGGAGATCGCTCATCGAGACCGGGACTCCGGCGCCGTACTGCGCGTAGCTCGAGTGCGGAAGCCCGACGCCCACCTGCGAGTACACGTACATGACGAATCCAGAGCAGTCGAAGCCGGACGGCGACGCGCCTCCCCAGACGTAAGGCGTCCCCAGATACTGCATCGCAATCCCGACCACGCCTGAGTAGTGCGACGACGGCGGCGCGGCGATCGGAGACGACGTGATTGACGGCGTCGTCCCGCCGAAAGAGGCAACCGGCGTCAAGGCCTGCTGAGCTTGCTGCGCCCGAACCTGCCGGGCCAGCTCGGCCTGCCGCGCGCGCTCGACTGCGCGCAGATGTTCGATCTCGGCGCGGACCGACTGAAGCAGTGAGTTGCGCTGTGCGAGCTTCGACTGGATAGCGCTCTTTTCGGCCGCACGTTGGGCGACGACCTGCTTCTGCTCCGATTGCGCGTGATGCAGCTTCGCTTCTTCGCGCGCGACGTTCGTGCGAAACACCTTGACGTCGCCGACGACGGAGCTGCGCTGATCGTTGACGCGGTTGACGTTGTCGAGCCGCGTCAGCAGATCGTCGAGGCTCGAAGCGCCGAGCAGCACTTCGAGTGTCGAGTCCGAGTCGCCCGATGTGTACACATCGAACGCCTGGCGAGCAAGCGCAACTTGCGCTTGCTTGAAGTTCGATCGCGCAACACCAAGCTCGAAACGCGAGCGCTGCAGGTCGTGACCGATGCGGTCGAGCTTGACGTTCGCGAGGTTCCAACGTTCGACTGCGGAAGAGAGCTCCGTCTCGATCGTGTTGATCTGCGCGATGATGCTCTGCGCTTCTGCTTGCTTCGATGCAACGGGTCCCGGCTCGGCGGTCGCTGCAGAGGCAATGCCGAAAGCGACTGCGACAACGCACGCTACTGCCGGTATGTGACGGATTCTCGACCTGATAACGGAATCCCCGTCAGGGGGCCAGACTTTCGCGCTCCCTCTCCCCCTGGGAACGTCACAAGCTCGGGAGGGTAACAGACTTCCCGGACGAGCGCGACCTTGAGAACAAGCCAAAAAGTGCGCAAAGTTTCATGCTTGCAAGCATCACAAACAAGCCCGTTTCAACAGCTCTGTGGTACGGTCCCGCGCTCGTGCGGCGGCTGGACAGACTCAAGTCCCGCCTTCTCGTCACCGTTACTGTCTGCGCCGTCTGCGGGGTCGTCGGCGCTGCGAGTGGAGCGGCGACGCCGAAGGCGAATCAACAGCGCATCGGAGCGTTGCAGGGCGAAAACGCGACGCTCGCGCAGCGCGTGCATGCCGCCATTCTCGGCCTCTATGCGCTCGATTCGAAGCTCGATCGCGCACATGCGGAGCTCGCATCACTCGGCGCGCAGCGCGAGCGAATCGCGCGAGAGCGTCAATCGATTCTGATTCAACTTGGCGTGTCGCGACACAACGTGCGTGCATCGCAACGGCAACTTGCGCTTCTCGTGCACCGTTTGTACGAGCAGCAGTCAGACGACCCGCTCGCCGTCGTGCTCGGCGCAGAATCACTCGAGGACGCAATCGCCACGCTCGACGACCTCAGCAGCGCGGCGCGACAGCACCAGCAGATTGCCGTGCAGTCGCGTGACGCGCTCGACTCGCTTCGCGCGTCGATTCACGCGCTGGCGCAGAAGGACGCCCACATTCATGAGCTCGAGGACGCCGCGTCGAGAACAGCAGCGTCCCTGGAGACCACGGAGGGAGCACGCCGAGACTACTTGTCGACCCTCGCGGGACAGCGGCAACTGAACAGCGCGCAGATCTCCGGGATCAATGCTCGCGCTCAGGCGTCCGCGGCGACCAGCGCAGCCATCACGCCACGAATCGCCTCGGCCGGCGACGCAGGGCCGGCAGGCCGCACGATCACTGTCGTCGCGACGGGCTACTCGATGAGCGGTTCTACGGCAACGGGCGTGCCGACCGGTTGGGGCACCGTCGCCGTCGATCCGTCGGTGATCCCGCTCGGCTCACGCCTGACCATCCCCGGGTACGGCGAGGGCGTCGCAGCCGACACGGGATCGGCCGTGCGCGGTGCAGTCGTGGACGTCTGGTTCCCGACGCCACAGCAAGCTCTCAACTGGGGACGTCGCGTCGTGACGGTCACCCTCAATTAAACTCGTCGTCCGGAGCCAGGAGATGCGGGGGAAGCGGATGAGAGAGACGCTCGAGACAACCGAGCGCGTCGAAGAAGGCCCCCTCCGCGTGCTGCTCGTCGACGACCACGACCTTTTCCGGACCGGTCTGCGCAACCTCCTCGAAGAGCAAGGCGTCGAGATCGTTGGCGAAGCGGGCGACGGCATGCAGGCCGTCACGCAGGTCCGGGAGCTGGCGCCTGACGTCGTCGTCATGGATCTCAACATGCCCGGGATGAGCGGCGTGGAGGCCACGCGCCAGGTGAGCTCGATCGCCCCGCTCACCCGTGTCGTGGTGCTGACGATCTCGGACCACGACACCGACGTGCTCGACGCAATCCTCGCCGGCGCGTGTGGATACCTGATGAAGGACGCATCGATCGACGAGCTGATGGCCGGGATCCGCGCCGCCGCGATCGGCGAGTCCCTGATCTCGTCTCACATCGCGGGCAAGGTGCTCCAGCGCATTCGCGCCACGAGCTCGCAGCCCGACATCGCCGAGACGATTCGTACGGAGCTCTCGGACCGCGAGATCGAGGTGCTGAAGCTGATCGCGAACGGCAAGGACAACGCGATGATCGCCGCCGAGCTGCACATCAGCCCGAAGACGGTCAAGAATCACATCTCGAACATCCTCATGAAGCTGCAGATCGAGAACCGCATCCAGGCGGCGGTCTATGCGGTTCGCAGCGGGATCGTCTAGGCGGCGCTTCGAAGCTCGGAACGCCGCTCGCGGAGCGACGTGAGGAGCGCGCGCAATGTCTCGATGCTCTCGTTGGACGATCTCAGGCGCTCCGCGAGGTCGGCGAGCTCCGGCTCGTGGTCCTGGTCGGCGTCCGCGGGCAGGCCTGCGACGACCTCGGCGATCCGCCGTTCGATCCGCCCGCGCTCACCCTCGAGCTGGAGGGCCTGCGCATAACCGTCTGTCAGCGTCGAGTCGACGCGCTCGAGAAACGTCCTCGAGGCTGCCCGGCCAGGGGCGGCCAGGAGATCCCGGATGTCGTCAGTGACCATGAACATTCTCCAACGGAGGGACCACGTCCCGCCCAAAAGGGATTATTCAAGACGTGGTGAAGCCTGAATATAGGCCGCGCGGCCTATCTTCCCCAGCGTTCGGACCCATCGCTTGACTCGGTACTCGCCCACTTCGAAAATTCTGGCAATGCGTCGCGCCATGGCGCTCCTCGCCGCCGTCATCGTGGTCGTCGCTGCCCCGGCGTCCGCGTCGGTCCGCGCAGACTCGACACTGGCCAAGCGTCTGTCGAAGGCGCTGCGCGTGCCGCACGTATCGGGCGCGAGTTCCGCCGCGATCGCCGTCGACCTCGTGACGGGAGAGCAACTGTTCGCGTTGAACGAGACGCTCCCGCTCGCTCCCGCGTCGAACGAGAAGCTCCCGCTCACCTTCGCGCTGCTGACGTCGTACAGCCCGAGGATGCGGATCGAGACGAGGGTCGAGGCGACCGGAGCTCAGGTTGGAGACACCCTCAAGGGGAGCCTCGTGCTGGTCGGCGGCGGCGACCCGACGCTCTCGAGCGGCGACCTCACCAAGCTGGCGCGCGGCGTGCGCGCTGCGGGCATCCGCCGTGTCACCGGCGGCGTAATCGGCGACGAGTCGCTTTTCGACTCGAAGCGGGGGTGCCCGGGCTGGAAGCGGTCGTTCTACATGGGCGAGTCGCCCCCGCTATCGGCGCTGGTCGTCGACCGCGCCCGCTACCGCAATTACATGGCGCGTCGGCCAGCGAAAGCGGCGGCGCTCCTTTTCCGCGACGCGCTGTCGGCGGCCGGCGTCGCGGTCGACGGCCATGTCGGCGTGCGGACGAGCCCTGCGGACGCGTTGCTCGTCGCACGGAGCCTTTCCGCCCCGCTCACGAACATCGTCAGCTTCATGGATCTGAACAGCGACAACTTCACCGCCGAGCTGCTGTTGAAGCTGCTCGCGTTGACGAGCTACGACCGGGGCACGACAGCCGGTGGCGCGAAGGTCGTCATGCACTCGCTGAAGGCGGCCGGGATTCCGACCGCGGGCGTCCGAATCGTCGACGGCTCCGGGCTCTCCCAGGACGACCGGCTCACCGTCGCCGCGCTGGTCGGCATCCTGCAGGCATTCTCCACCGACCCAGGCCTCGAGGCGGAGCTGCTGCGCGCGCTTCCTGTCGCCGGCATCAGCGGCACGCTGAAGCACCGGATGCAGAACCCACCGCTGCTCAGGCACGTCGCGGCCAAGACCGGGACGACGAGCCTTGCCTCTTCGCTGTCCGGCTACGTCAAGTCGCACGTCGCCTTCGCGATCATCCAGAACGGGCACCCGCTCTCGTACTGGTGGGCGCGCGAGGCGCAGGACCGATTTGCGAAGGTGCTAGCGACCCAGTAGCTCGAGCAGTTCGGCTTCGCCGAGGATCGGCGTTCCCGTCTTCTGCGCCTTCGTCAGCTTTGAGTTGCCCGGCTCCTCGCCGACGACGAGCCCGGTCGTCTTCTTCGACACGGAGTCGCCGACCTTGGCCCCGAGCTCCTCGAGCGCCGCCCGCGCCTCCTCGCGCGAGAACGACTCGAGCGTTCCCGTGATGACGTAGGTCTGCCCACTCAGCGGTCCCTCCTTCGGCCGTTCGTCCTCGCCGGCCTCGAAGCGAAGGTCGAGCCCGCGGAGCTCGGCGACGAGCGCACGGTTCTGCTCGTCCGAGAACCACTCGACGATCGATTCGGCGCGGTCCGGCCCGATCCCCTCGACCTCCTGCACATCCTCCTGCGTCGCGTCGAGGAGACGGTCGACCGAGCCGAAATGAGCGGCGACGTTGCGCGCAGTCACCCAGCCGACGTCGGGAATGTTGAGGCCGAGGAGCACACGCCAGAACGGCACCTGCGCCTTGGACTGCTGAATCGCCTCGATCGCGCTCGTTGCCGAGATCTCCGCGAAACCGTCGAGTTGCAGCAACTGCTCCTTCGTCAGGCGATAGAGATCAGGGAGCGACCGCACGAGCCCCTCAGCCCAGAGACGCCGGATCGTCTCCTCGCCGACGCCCTCGATGTCCGCCGGACCCTGCACCCAGTTGATCAGCGTCTCGAGCCCGCGCGAGGGGCAGGCTCGATTTGGGCAGCGGTGCATCGCCTCGCCCTCGGGCTTCACGATCTCCGCGCCGCATAGCGGACAGTGCGTCGGCATCTTGAACGCCTTCGTGCCACGGCGGTGACGGCCCGCCGGTCCGACGATCTGCGGGATGACGTCGCCCGCGCGCTGAACGATCACGTTGTCGCCCTCGCGGATGTCCTTGCGGTTGATGTCCTCCTCGTTGTGGAGCGTCGCCCGCGAAACGGTGACGCCGCCGACCTCGACCGGTTCGAGCATCGCCCACGGGTTGAGCGCGCCCGTCCGGCCGACGCGGATCAGGATCTTGTTCAGGCGCGTCACCGCCGTCATCGGCGCCCACTTGAACGCGCGCGCCCAGCGCGGCCGTCCGTGCAGCGCGCCGAGTTCACGCTGCTGTGCGGTCGAGTCGACCTTGATCACGATCCCGTCGATCTCGTAGTCGAGCTCTGCTCGACGCCGCTCCCAGTCACGGCACGCCGCGGCGACGTCTTCGATCGATTCGAACCGCTCGGCGAACGGGTTCGTCCGGAAGCCGTGCTCGCGCAGCCACTGCAGCGTCTCCCAGTGCGACTCGAACTCGAGCCCTTCGGCGTATCCGATGCCGTAGACCCAGATCGAAAGCGGCATCCCGCGTGTGATCTCAGGGTTCTTCTGCCGCACCGAACCGGCCGCGGCGTTGCGCGGATTCGGCGTCGGCTTCTTCCCCTCGGCGACGAGGCGTTCGTTGAGCTTCCTGAAGCCGGACAGCGGCATGTAGACCTCACCGCGAACCTCGAGCACCGGCGGTGACTTCTCTTCCGGTGCGAGCCGCATCGACAGCGGTATCGAGTCGATCGTGCGCAGGTTCGGCGTCACGTCCTCGCCGCGAGAGCCGTCACCTCGTGTCGCCCCGCGTACGTAGATCCCGTCCTCGTAAGTGAGGTTGATCGCGAGCCCGTCGATCTTCGGCTCGAGCACGTAGGCGACGGGATCGTCTCGGTCGAGCCGCTTGCCGACGTCGTCGGCCCACTTGGAGACGGCTTCGTCCGTCGTCACCTTGTCGAGCGAGCCGAGCGGGAGGCGGTGCTCGACCTTCTGGAACTTGTCCGACGGCGGTGCGCCGACGCGTAGCGTCGGCGAGTCGGGCGGGATCTCGTCGTCGGGCAGGTCGCGCTCGAGCTCGATGAGCTCGTCGAAGAGCCGGTCGTACTCCGCGTCGGAGACCTCGGGATCGTCGAGGACGTGGTACGCGTACAAGTAACCCTTTAGAAGCTCGCGGAGCTCGTCGATGCGGGAGGTCGTCTTAGAGGACGCCAAGCAGATCCTCCGGCGTCTCGACGAACGCGTCCGCATCCTCGACTCGGTGGATGCCGCCCCAGCCGACGGCGACGGCGTAGACACCAGCCGCGCGCGCCGCAGCGACGTCGAACGGTGAATCTCCGACGTACGCGGCGTCGGCGGGGACGGCTTCCAGCAGCTCGAGCGCCTTGAGGATCGGCTCGGGCTCTGGCTTGTGCCTCTCGGTGTCGTCGGAGCCGACGACGGCGTCGAAGTACTCGCCCATCCCGGCACTGAGAAGAACCCGCTCGACCGTCGGTCGCCGCTTGGCGGAGACGATTCCGAGCCGCCGGCCTTCCGCCTTCAGGCGCGCGAGAACGTCGAGGACGCCGTCGAAGCAGACGAGGTCCGAGTACTGCGGATCGTTGTGCTCGCGGTACACCTGCACGAGCTCGTCGACATGGTCTGGGTCGAGGAGCGCCATCTGATGCGCGAGGTTCGTGCCGCCGACGCGCGCCAGGATCTCCTCGTCGGGGAAACGGCGGCGAAGAACCGTCTCCGTCGCGTGATGGAAGGAGCCAAGGATCACGGCGGCTGAGTCGACGAGCGTGCCGTCGAGGTCGAAGAGGACGACTGGGAACTGCATCGGTCAATCGTAGGCAACGCGCGCGAGGTACAGCCCCCACGACGGGGCCGTCTGCCCGGCCTCGTCGCGCGCGCGGCCGTCGAGTAGCGGCGCCAGGTCGACGCCGTCCACCATCGTGCCGACGATCGTCCGCACCATGTGCCGGAGAAAGGAGTCGGCCGTGATCTCGAAGGCCAGCACGTCGTCGTCCTCGAGCCAGCGCGCGTCTTGCACGACGCGCGTAAAGACTTTGTGCTCGGTCTCCGTCCGCGTGAACGCCGTGAAGTCGTGCTCCCCGATCAGCAGCGTGGCCTGATCCTGCATGCGCGCGACGTCGAGCGGCCTCGGATACCACCAACTCCGGCGCGTCTCGAACGGCGAACGCACGCGGCTCCGCCAGACGCGGTAGCGGTACGTGCGGCGGCGCGCACTGAACCGTGCATTGAAGTCCGGCGCCGCTTCCTCAGCGGAGACAACCGCGACGTCGTCCGGCAACGCCGTGTTGAGCGCCTCGGCCACGCGCTCGAGCCGTGGCCCGCCTTCCGCGTCGACACTTGCGACGTTTGCAAGCGCGTGCACGCCTCTGTCCGTGCGGCCAGCGACCACGAGACCGCTCCAGGCTGGAAAGATCGCGTCGAGCGCCTCTCTCAGCGACGCCTCGACCGTGCGTAAACCCGGCTGTGCGGCCCAGCCGCGGAAGCCGGTCCCGTCGTACGCGAGCGTTAGCTTCAGCCGCATGTCAGGCTGACCTGCGTTTACTTGTCAGGAGTGCCTTATGTTCTATGACCTTGCGACTCGATTGGCATACTCTACTCAATGACCGAGCACGCATTCCTGCTCCAGCGCGTGCAGCCGGCGATGGTCGGGCTGATCGACGGCTCGCTTTCGACGCTTGCACCGATCTTCGGCATCGCGTTCTACACGCACGAGCCGCACGCCGCGTTCGTCGCCGGGCTCGCGACCTCGATCGGCGCCGCGATCTCGATGGCGTACTCGGAGGGCCTTTCGGACACCGGTGAGCTCACCGGCCGCGGCAACCCAGTCGCGCGCGGCTCGATCACCGGCGTCGGAACGTTCATCGGCGGGATTCTGCACACGCTCCCGTTCCTGATCCCGGACTACCACACAGCGGTGGTGACGGCCGGAATCATCGTCGGCTTCGAACTCGTCGGGCTCGCGGCGATCCGCTGGCGCTTCTTCGACACGAGCTTCATCAAGTCGCTCGGCTACGTCACCTTCGGCGGCGCGGTGATCGCGCTCGTCGGCGTAACGATTGGCACCGCCGTCTAACCGGCATAAGCTCGACGCGTGCGTTCCGTCGCGGGGATCGCCCGCTGGAGCATGCGCCGACCGTGGCGCGCCATCGCGCTCTGGCTCGTCTTCGTCGTCGTTGCCGACGCGACCGCCTTCGCGACCGGCATAAAATCCCTGCAAAACGGCCGCAGTCGGCGAGTCCGCGCGCGGCTACGAGTTGATCGACGAGCACCAGGCGTACGGGCCTGCGCGCGAGTGCGGCTACGTCCACAGCGACACGCTGCCGGCCGGAAGTCCGGCGTTCCAGGCTGCCGTCCGAGACGTTAGGGCGCGCATGAGTCGCGATCTTGGCGACATCCAAGTGCGCACCGCAAGCACTCTGCACGACGTCATCGTCGTCGGTCAGTGGACGCATCCGTACGACTTCAGCGCGCTTCACGCATCGGTGGTGCCGTTGGGCAGGGCGCATCCTCTTCTACGTCATTCGTTCGCGGCAGGAGCGCCGTAGCGGCCTTCCGTCACACGAGGCGCTCGAGCTCACGGCGCGCACGTCCGGACGGACGGTGATCGTGTCCGGCACAACCGTCGCCGTTGCGATGGCGGGCATGTACTTCGTCGGCTCCAAGGTCTTCAACGGGCTCGCGAGCGCCACGATCGCCGTGATCGTCCTGCGCGGTCGCCGGGTCGGTGACGGTGCTACCGGCCGTGCTGGAGCTGCTCGGGCCGCGCATCGACCGCGGGCGCATTCCCTTCCTGCCCCACCTGCACACCGATTCGACCAAGTCGCGTTTCTGGCCCGCCGTGATCGACCGCGTGCTGCGGCGGCCTGCACTCTCGGTGGCGCTCTCGGCCGGGTTGCTGGTCTTGCTCGCGTTGCCGGCACTCGACCTGCACTTCTCGAAGCCGAGCGACAACGCGCTCTCGTCGCAGAGCGAGCCGGAGGTCGCCACCTTCAGCAGGATCCGCGCCGCCTTCCCCGGCACGTCGGAAGCCGCGATCGTCGTCATCGCGGGGCCAGCGGAGCGCCGAGCCGCCGTCGAGCTTGCGCTCGGACGCCTCGAGGCGCTTGCGGTGACGCGCCGCGTCGCCCATCGTCCGTTCACGGTCAGCGCCGGTTCAGACGGCCGATCTGGCGCGCTCGAGCTGCCGCTTGATCGGCGCGGGCGACAACACGGCCAGCAGGCACGCGATCGGGATCCTGCGACGGGAGCTCGTGCCCGCGACTCTCGGCAAGATCCCTGGAGTCGAGACCGCGGTCACAGGCGCAACCGCCGAGGACGTCGACTTCACGCGGCAGATGAAGCACGGCGTGCCGTACGTGATCGGGTTCGTGCTCATCTTCGCCTTTCTCTTGCTGCTCGTCGCGTTCCGGTCGATCGTCGTGCCGCTCAAGGCGATCGTCCTGAACCTGCTCTCCGTCGGCGCGTCGTACGGCGTGCTCGTGCTCGTCTTCCAGCACCACTGGGCCGAGTCGCTGCTCGGCTTCAAGTCGAACGGCGCAATCATCTCGTGGCTGCCGCTCTTTCTCTTCGTCGTGCTCTTCGGGTTGTCGATGGACTACCACGTGTTCATCCTCAGCCGCGTCCGCGAGGCGGTCGACGGCGGAATGGCCACGGGCGACGCCGTGCGGCACGGCATCACCGTGACCGCGGGCGTCGTGACGAGTGCCGCGCTCGTGATGGTCGGCGTCTTTTCGCTGTTCGGCTCGCTGTCATCGCTCGACGTGAAACAGGCGGGAGTCGGCCTTGCCGTTGCGGTGCTGCTCGACGCGACCGTGATCCGCGCCGTGCTCCTGCCCGCGTCGATGGAGTTGCTCGGGGAGTGGAACTGGTACCTGCCACGCTTCCTCGAGCGTCTCCCGAGGACGCAGCTCGACACGCCTGCGGCTTAGGGAAGGCGCAGCGACTCGTTCGCGTCGCTGACGAACAGGCCCGGCTTCGGGCCGCCGCCGATCACGTAGACGCTACCGCCGAGCGCGGCAACGCCGAGCCCGTGGCGCGGCGTCGGCAAATCGGCGAGCCGGCGCCAGTGGCGACGCAGAACGTCGTAGGCGTAGACCGTGCGAACCGTCCCGCCCGGTGCCTCTCCCCCGACGGAGACGATGGTCTTCCCGACCGCCGCCGCCCCGGTCCCTCCCCGAGCGTGCGGCACGGGCGCCTCGCGGCGCCATCGCTTCTCGCCGGGCGCCCACGACTCGACGAGCGTGAAGTTCGTGTTCAGGCCCGTGACGCGGCCGGCAATCGCGTAGATCCGTCCGCGCGTCGCGGTAACGGCGAGATGCTGGCGCGCCTTCGGGCCGGGGAGCGTCCGCCAGCGGCCGCTTCGCGTGTCGTAGGCCAACATCGAGCGGACGTTGCCGCCGTCGCCCACTCCGCCGACGACGTAGATCGTCCCCCGAAGCGCCGCTGCTCCCGCGGCCGCACGTGGCGACGGCATCGACATCGTTCGCCAGCCGCTGCCTTCGAGCACGAACGCGTTACGTTCGGCGCCGTAGCCGCCGAGGACGTACAGCGATCCGCGCGCGACCGTGGCGGCGGCGTGATTGACGCCCGCGGGAAGGTACGGCCCGCTCCGCCACGTGTCCGACGCAGGCGAGTAGAAATCGACCTTTCGGCTGCTCCCCCCGTCGGCGAGGAAGCCGCCGGCCACGGCGATCTCGCGGCCGTACGCGGTCGATGCAACCTCAGTGCGTGGCACCGGCAACGGCGCGTGCACGCTCCAGCCGCCCCCGAGAACGGCCAGCGCACCCAGCGCCGCCCGGAGGAGCATGTCCTACCCGCGCTGGGTCGGGCCCACGCCTGCGCCGTCGGGCTCGTAGTCCACGAACTCGAGGTAGACCATGTCGGCCGCGTCGCCCTGGCGCGGGCCGAGCTTCACGATGCGGGTGTAGCCTCCGGGGCGGTCGGCGAAGCGCGGCGCGACGTCGGCGAAGAGCTGGTGCACGACGTCCCGCGACCGCAGCGTCGAGATCGCCTGCCGCCGTGCGGCGAGGTCGCCGCGCCGGCCGAGGGTGATCATCTGCTCGGCGAGCGGCTTGACCGCCTTCGCCTTCGCTTCGGTGGTCTTGATCCGGCCGTGTTCGATCAGCGCACCGGCGAGGTTCGCGTAGAGCGACTTGCGGTGGGCGGACGTCCGCCCGAGCTTCTTGCCGGCGCGCTGATGTCTCATTCGATTACAGCTCTTCGCCTCTGAGGTTCAGTCCGTGCGCGGCGAGCGTCTCCTTGACTTCCTCGATCGACTTCTTGCCGAAGTTCGGAATCGCGGCGAGCTCGTTCTCGGTCTTCGTGACGAGATCGCCGATCGTCTCGATGCCGACGCGCTTGAGGCAGTTGTACGACCGCACGCCGAGCTCGAGCTCCTCGATCGGGAAGTTCTCCATCCCGTGCGCGAGCGACTCGGTCGGCCCACCGCCGTCGACCGGCGCTGCGGCGACCTCGCCGAAGCCCTGGATCTTCTCGATGTCGGTGAAGATCGCGAGCTGACGGATGAGGATCTCGGCGGCCTGTGCGATCGCCTCCTTGGGATCGAGCGTGCCGTCGGTCGAGACGTCGAGACGCAGCTTGTCGTAGTCGGTGCGCTGACCGACACGGGCGGCTTCGACGTCGTACGAGACGCGGCGGACGGGCGAGAAGATGGCGTCGATCGGGATGACGCCGATCGTCGTCTCGGAGCCGCGCGCGAGCTCGGTCGGCGCGTAGCCGCGGCCACGGCCGATGGTCAGCGTGATGTCGAGACGCCCCTTGTCGGACAGATGTGCGATCACGAGCTCCGGGTTCAGGATCTCGAGGTCGGCAGGCGCCTCGATGTCGCCGGCCGTGACCTCGCCCGTGCCCTTTGCCGACATGCGCACCTCGATCTCCGGCGACTCGCCGTGGAGCACGCAGATCATGCTCTTGAGGTTGAGGATGATGTCGGTGACGTCCTCGCGAACGCCGGGAAGCGTCGTGAACTCGTGCGAGACGCCCTCGATCTTCACCGAGGTGACGGCGGCGCCCTCGAGCGACGAGAGCAGCACGCGGCGCAACGAGTTGCCGAACGTGTAACCGAAGCCACGATCCAGCGGCTCGATCACGAAGACTCCGCGGTTCTCGTCCACTTCCTCGTGAACGATCTTCGGAATCTGGAACTCCCTCAAACTGGTCATAGTTGCCAAGGCAATCCTTTCTTTCTTACTTGCTGTAGAGCTCGACGATGAGTGACTCCTGCACGGGAGTGTCGATCTCCTCCCGCTCGGGCCACTTCAGGATCTTGCCGGTCAGGTTGTCGTGGTCGGCCTGCAGCCACGGCGCGACCGATGCGGTCAGGTCGGTGGCGTCGCGGACGACGGCCTCGGCCGACGAGCCGGGCGCGATGGTGACGACGTCGTTCGGGCGCACCTGATAGCTCGGGATGTTCACCCTCCGGCCGTTCACGTGGAAGTGCCCGTGGCGGACGAGCTGCCGGGCCTGCGCGCGCGAGGCGGCGAAGCCGAGTCGGTAGACGACGTTGTCGAGGCGGGTCTCGAGGATGCGGAGCAGGTTCTCGCCCGTGACCCCGGTGCCGCGAGTCGCCTTCTCGTAGTAGGTGCGGAACTGCTTCTCGAGCAGGCCGTAGTAGCGGCGAGCCTTCTGCTTCTCGCGCAGCTGCAGCAGGTACTCGCTCTGCTTGATGCGGCCGCGGCCGTGCTCGCCCGGCGGATAGCTCCGGCGCTCGATCGCGCACTTCTCGGTCAGACAGCGCTCGCCCTTGAGGAAGAGCTTCATCCCCTCGCGGCGGCACTGCTTGCACTTCGGCGAGCGGTCGCGCGCCATCAGACACGCCTCCGCTTCTTGGGCCGGACGCCGTTGTGCGCCTGCGGCGAGACGTCGCGGACACCGAGGATCTCGAGCCCAGCGGCCTGAAGCGAACGGATCGCCGTCTCGCGGCCCGAGCCGGGTCCCTTGACGAAGACCTCGACCTTCTGCAGGCCGTGCTCCATGCCCTTGCGCGCGCACGAGTCGGCGGTCACCTGCGCGGCGAACGGCGTCGACTTGCGCGAGCCCTTGAAGCCTGCCGAGCCGGCCGACTCCCACGCGATGACGTTCCCGTCCTTGTCCGTGAGCGAGACGATCGTGTTGTTGAACGACGTCTTGATGTGCGCCTGGCCGATGGCGATGTTCTTGCGCACGCGGCGCCGCGTGCGACCGCGGGTCGCCTGTCTACGAGGAGGCGCCATTAAGTCTTAGACGCTGCCTTCTTGCCGCGCCCGACGGTCTTCTTCGGGCCCTTGCGCGTGCGCGCATTCGTCTTCGTCCGCTGGCCGTTCACCGGCAAGCCGCGGCGATGGCGGATGCCGCGGTAGGCGCCGATCTCGCCGAGACGCTTGACGGCCTGGGTGCGCTCGCGGCGAAGGTCGCCCTCGACCTCGAGCTCCGTGTCGATGTAGTCGCGCAGCTTCGTCACTTCCTCGTCGGTGAGGTCCTTCACCTTCGTGTCCGGCGAGATGCCGAGTTCGGCGGTGACCTTCTGCGCGGTCGACTGGCCGATGCCGTAGATGTACGTGAGCCCGATCTCGAGCCGCTTCTGATTTGGAAGATTGACTCCGGCGATGCGTGCCATTGGTCTCCTAGCCTTGGCGCTGCTTGTGACGTGGATTCGTGCAGATGACCATGGTCCGGCCGTGCCGCTTGATGACGCGGCACCGCTCACACATGGGCTTGACGGACGGTCTTACCTTCATCATCGATACCTGTACGTAATTCGGCCGCGTGTGAGGTCGTATGGCGACAATTCCACTTTGACCTTGTCGCCGGGAAGGATCCGGATGTAGTGCTTCCGCATCTTCCCCGAGATCGTCGCGAGAACGCTGTGGCCGCCTTCGACCTCGACTCGGAACATGGTGCTCGGCAGAGCCTCGGTGATCTCGCCCTCGACCTCGATTTTGTCCTCTTGCTTGGCCAAATCCCTTTCGTTTCGAATGCACAAAAAATGCGCACGAAATACCGCCTCGTGCGGACGAATTATGGTAGCAAACTGGCCTCGAGCCTCTGAGTGAGGATTTTCGGACCGCCCTCCGTCACCGCGACAGTGTGCTCGAAATGGGCCGACAGCGACTGGTCGGCCGTCGAGATCGACCACTCGTCGTCGTGGAGGTACACGTCGGGGCCGCCGGCGTTGATCATCGGCTCGATCGCCAGGGTCATCCCGGGCTGAAGCAGGGGCCCGTGCCCGGGCTCGCCGAAGTTCGGGATCTGCGGATCCTCGTGCATCTTCCGGCCCACCCCGTGCCCGACGAGACTGCGGACGACCGAGAAGCCGGCGTCCTCCGTCGTCTTCTGCACGGCGTGGCCGATGTCGGAGAGGTGGTTGCCGGGGCGGGCCTGCTCGATCCCTGCTGCGAGCGCGGCCTGTCCCGCGTCGAGCAAGCGCTGCGCCTCGTCGGAGATCTCGCCGACGGGGAACGTGTAGGCCGAGTCGCCGACGAAGCCGCCCAGCGTGACGCCGACGTCGACGGAGAGCACGTCTCCCTCCGCGAGCTGGTACGGGCCGGGGATGCCGTGCACGACCATCGAGTTCGGCGACGTGCAGATCGAGGCTGGGTAGCCGCGGTAGCCCTTGAACGTGGGCACGCCGCCTCGCGAGCGGATGAACTCCTCGGCGAGCTCGTCGAGCTCGTCCGTCGTAACGCCCGGACGGATGTGCTCGCCGAGCAGGTCGAGTGTCTCGACGACGACGCGCGCCGCGAGCTCCATCTGCTCGATCTCGCCTGAGCTCTTGCGGATGATCACGCGACCGCCGCCTGCTCGAGCGCCTGCTGGATCTCCGCGAAGACTTCGTTTACAGAGCGGTCGCCGTGGACGGTGACGACGTTGGAGCGGATGCGGTACCACTCGATCAGCGGCTCCGTCTCGCGGCGGTAGATCTCGAGACGCTTGGCAATCGCCTCCGGCGTGTCGTCGACGCGGCCTTCGATCTGTGCGCGCTTCAAGAGCCGTTCGATGGACACCGCGTGCGGCAGCTGGAGGACGAAGACGACATCGAGCTCCTTGCCGATCTCCCGCAGCATCGGCTCGAGCGCCTCCGCCTGCGCCATCGTGCGGGGGAAGCCGTCGAGCGCGAAGCCCTTCTCGGTGTCGTCCTGCGCGAGGCGCTCGCGGATCAGCTCGATCATCAGATCGTCCGGCACGAGGTCGCCTCGGTCGTAGATCGGCTTCACCTTGCGGCCGAGCTCCGTCCCGGCCGCCATCGCGGCGCGCAGTATGTCGCCCGTGGCGATGTGCGGGATCCCGTATGACTCGCAGATCCGCTTCGCCTGCGTCCCTTTTCCGGAGCCCTGCGGCCCCAGCAGAAGAATGTTCACGTAACGGGCTCTATTTCAGGAAGCCCTCGTACGAGCGCATCATCATCTGCGATTCCATCTGTCTCATCGTGTCGAGCGCGACGCCGACGACGATGATCACCGACGTCCCGCCGAGCGCGCGCGACGTCGCGTTCGAGAAGTGGAAGTAGTAGATGAAGATGCCGGGCAGCACGGCGATCAGAGCGAGGTAGATCGAACCGGGCAACGTCAGCCGCGAGAGCACGCGGTCGAGGTACTGCGCGGTGGGCGGCCCTGGGCGGATGCCGGGGATGTAGCCGCCGTACTTGCGCAGATTGTCGGCCTGGTCGACCGGGTTGAACTGGACCGCGGTGTAGAAGTAGGTGAAGATCACGATCAGCAGCGCCTCGATGCCGAGGTACTGGATCGAGCCGTACTGGAAGTGGTTGTTGATGAAGCTCTGAGTCGTCGGGAAGAAGCTGGCGATCGTCGGCGGGAACGCCATCACCGCGGCGGCGAAGATGATCGGGATGACGCCTGCCATGTTCACGCGCAGCGGCATGTAGGTCGACCCGCCCGCGGTCATCTTTCGGCCGACCATCCGCTTGGCGTACTGAATCGGGATTCGGCGCTGACCCTCCTGGATGAAGACCACGGCGACGATGACTGCCAATGCGATCACAGGCAGGAAGAGCTTCTCGGTCGCGCCGCCGTTGATCCAGGCGGTGATCCCTGCCGGGATCGTCGAGAGGATCGACGCGAAGATGAGCAGGGAGATGCCGTTGCCGATGCCGCGCTTCGTGATCAGCTCGCCCATCCACATCAGGAGCGCCGTTCCTGCCGTCAGCGTGAGCACGATCAGCACGAGCCGTCCGGCGTTCGCCTGCAGCACGCCTTCCTTCTTGAACAGGAAGGCGTAACCGAGCGACTGCGCTGCGGCCAGCGCGACGGTCAGGTAGCGCGTGTACTGGTTGATCTTCGCGTAGCCGGCCTCGCCCTCTTTCTGCAGCTGTTCGAGCGAGGGCACGACGACCGTCATGAGCTGCAGGATGATCGAGGCCGTGATGTACGGCATGATCCCGAGCGCGAAGATCGAGAAACGCGACAGCGCCGACCCTGAGAACGTGTTCAGCAGGCCGAAGACGCCCTGACCGCGGCCGCCGGTGTTGAAAAACGTCTGGATCGACTGCGAGTCGATACCCGGTGCGGGGATCCAGGAGCCGAGGCGGTACAGCGCGAGGATGACGGCCGTGAAGATCACGCGCCGCCGCAGCTCGGGGACGCGCCACGCGTTCGTGAGCCAGGAGAACATCTAGCTGTCGGTCTCCTCGGCCTGCTCGGTCGCTTCCGCCTCGGGCTCTTCCGTGGCGGGCTTGGCCTTCGCCTTGCTCTTGGTCTTCTTCACCTTCGGCTCGCGCAGCAGCGTGACGGAACCGCCGGCGGCCTCGATCTTCTCGCGAGCGCTCGCCGAGACGGCGTGCGCGACAACGGTCAAAGTGGTGGTCAGCTCGCCCTTGCCGAGGATCTTCACGTCCTTGCGCGTCGTGCGGATCAGGCCGGCCTCCTTCAGTAGCTCCGGAGTTACCTCGGTGCCTGCGTCGAACCGCTCGAGCCCAGCGACGTTCACGGGCTGCGAGTACGTGCGGAAGGGGCCGATCGGCATCGCGTCCTTGGACGTCGAGCCGCGCTCCTTCCCTGTCCGCATGTAGATGGGCATCTGGCCGCCTTCGAACCCGGCGCGCATCTTGTGCGAGCCCGAGCGCGACTTCTGGCCCTTGATGCCGCGACCGGAATAGCGACCCTTGCCCGAGCCCAGGCCGCGGCCGACGCGCTTGCGGTCCTTGCGCGGCTGGGCGGGGCTGAGGTTCGAGAGGTTGAGCTGTTCGGACGCCACTACTTGGTCTCCTCGACGCGCACGAGATGGCGCACCTTCCTCAGCATACCGGCGACGACCGGGCCTTCCTCGTGCTCGGCCGAGCGGCCGATTTTCCCGAGGCCGAGCGCGCGCAGCGTGCCGCGGTGGCGCTGCGAATTGCCGATCTGGGAACGAACCTGCGTGACCTTAAGCTTCGCCACCAGCCTCCTCCTCGGGTGCCGCAGGCTCCTCCGCCTCGGGCTCGGTGGGCGCTTCTTCGACCTGAGCGGTCGCCGGCTCGACGGCCTCGATCCCCAAGATGACCTCGACCGGCGTCTCGGGCTCGGTCGCTTCCTCGGGCTCAGGCTCCGGCTGCGGCGCCTTATACGGGAGCACGCGGGAAATGGGAAGGCCGCGCGTCTGCGCGACTTCCTCGGGCCGGCGAAGCCTCTGCAACGCATTCACGGTCGCCTTCGCCATGTTGATCGGATTCGTCGTGCCGAGGCTCTTCGCGAGGATGTCGCGGATGCCCGCCAGCTCCAGGACGGCGCGGACGCCGCCGCCGGCGATGACGCCGGTTCCCTCGCTCGCCGGCCGCAACAGCACGCGCGCGGCGCCGAACGCCCCGAGCGACTCGTGCGTGATCGTCGAGCCGTGCTTTGGAACGGCGAAGAGATTTTTCTTCGCGTCGTCGACCGCCTTCGTGATCGCAAGCGGAACCTCGCGCGCCTTTCCGTAGCCGACGCCGACGCGGTCCACTTCGTCGCCGATGACGACGAGCGCCGTGAACGAGAACCGCCGACCGCCCTTGACCACCTTGGCGACGCGGTTGATCTCGATCACCCGCTCCTTGAGCTCGCGCACCTCTTCGCGCGCGAACACTTCACGTTCGACACTTGTCATCGATGTTCACCTCTCGTGTAGGTCGTGCCGCCCAGCCGCGAAAAGCAAGCGAGACAAGGACGCAGGGAGCGCTCGTAGCCAGAGGCTACGGGCGCGACTGAGGACGCTGTATCGCGCCGCTTTGCAGCGCCCTGGGCGGTACGAGATACGCGAGAGGGGGACATCATCAAAACTTCAGCCCTCCCTCGCGTGCGCCGTCGGCGAGCGCCTTGACGCGTCCGTGATACAGGTAGCCGGCGCGGTCGAAGACGCACGTCTCGATGCCGGCCTCCTTTGCCGCGGCGGCAAGAAGCTTGCCGACCTCGGCCGCCTGCTCGATCTTCGTGCCTTTGAAGGACGCCCGCAGCGGCAGCCAGGACGCCGCGGCGAGAGTCTTCCCCGCGTGGTCGTCGACGAGCTGCGCCGAGATGCCCCGGTTCGACCGGAAGACGACCAGGCGGGGACGCTCGGCCGTGCCGAAGAGCTTGCCGCGCACGCGCTTGTGCCGGCGAGCGCGAGCCTGTGGCTTCGTCAGCGTCGCCATTACGCGCGCTTCCCGACCTTGCGGCGAACGTACTCGCCCTCGTAGCGGATGCCCTTGCCCTTGTACGGCTCGGGCTTGCGCACCTTGCGCACCTTCGCGGCGACCTCGCCGACCTGCTGCTTGTCCACGCCCTTGACGAGGACCTGCGTGGGCACGGGCACCTCGAACGTGATGCCAAGCGGCGGATCGATGACGACAGGATGTGAGTAGCCGACGTTGAGCTCGAGCGACGTGCCGCGCAGGCTCGCGCGATAGCCGACGCCCTGGATCTCGAGGCGCTTCTCGAATCCTTTTGTGACTCCCTCGACCATGTTGGCAATCAGCGAGCGCGTCAGTCCGTGCAGCGCACGATCCTCGCCGCGGTCGGTCGGGCGCGTGACGACGAGTTCGTCGTCCTGGCGCTCGACCGTGATCCGCACAGGCACGGCCTGCGTGAGCTCGCCGAGCGGCCCGTTGACCATGATGCGGCCGGGGTCGATGGCGATGTTAACGCCGGTCGGCACGGGGATTGGTTGTCTTCCGATGCGGCTCATTACCAGACGAAGGCGACGACCTCGCCGCCGACGCCGCGCTCGGCGGCGGTGCGGTCCGTGACGAGACCGTTCGACGTGGACAGGATCGCGGTGCCCATTCCGCCAAGCACGCGCGGCAAACGATCCTTGCGCGCGTAGACGCGGCGACCAGGCTTGGACACGCGCTTGAGGTCGGTGATGACGCGCTCGCGGCTGCGGCCGTACTTCAACTCGACCACGAGGTGGTCGAACGACTCGCCGCGCTCGACGTGAAAGTCCTTGACGTACCCCTCCTCCTTGAGCAGGCGGGCAATCTCGACCTTCAACTTGGACGAGGGCATGACGACGCGGTCCTGCAACGCCTTGTTGGCGTTACGGATGCGCGTGAGCATGTCTGCTACGGGGTCGGTCATCATGGCGTTATCACCAGCTCGATTTCGTCATGCCCGGGATGCCGCCCTGGTGCGCGAGCTCGCGCAGGCAGATCCGGCAGAGGCCGAACTTGCGGTAGACCGCGCGGGGGCGCCCGCAGCGGTTGCAGCGCGAGTACGCGCGGACTTTGAACCGCGTCGGGCGCGACTGCTTGACGACAAGCGATTTCTTTGCCACCTACACCTGCTCCCTTCGTCCGTCCTCGCCGGCGAACGGCATCCCGAGCGCGGAAAGAAGCGCACGCGCCTGCTCGTCGGTCTCGGCGGAGGTCGTGATGGCGACGTCGAGCCCGCGGATCGCGGCGATCGAGTCGTAGTCGATTTCCGGAAAGATGATCTGCTCGCGGATCCCGAGCGAGAAGTTGCCGCGGCCGTCGAACGAGCCGAGGTTCAGCCCGCGGAAGTCGCGAATGCGCGGAAGGGCGATCGAGATCAGACGGTCGAGGAACTCCCACATCCGCGCGCCGCGCAGCGTGACGCGCGCGCCGATCGGCATTCCCTCGCGCACCTTAAAGCTTGCGATCGACTTCCTCGCGCGCCGCATCTGCGCGCGCTGGCCGGCGATCGTCGACAGCTCGTCGAGTGCCGAGTCGAGCGCCTTCGCCTCGGTTTTCGCTTCGCCGACGCCCATGTTCAGCGTGATCTTCTCGATCCTCGGCACCTGCATGACAGAGCTGAGCCCCAGCTCGTCCTTGAGGCGACGGCGCAGGTCGCGCTCGTACACCTCCTTCAATCTCGGTGCGTAGCCGTTGGTCGCCATTACTTGTCGATGTCCTGTCCGCAGTCGGCCCTTTTGCAGACACGCACCTTGTTGGCGCGCTCGCCCTTCGTCTCGCGCGTCTCGACTCCGACCCGTGTCGGCCTGTGGCAGACAGGGCAGACCAGCATCACGCGGGACACCGGCACAGGCGCTGCCTTCTCGATGATGCCGCCCGGCGCGACCTGCTGGCCGCCCATGCGGCTCGCGTCCTTGAGCGGACGCGGACGCGTGGCGCGCTTGACGATGTTGAGGTTTTCGACGATGACCTTGCTCTCGCGCGGCATGGCGTCGATCACGCGGCCCTGCTTGCCGCGGTCCTTGCCGCCGAGCATGTGCACGGTGTCGCCCTTGCGGATCTTCATTGCGTGTGCCACTAGAGCACCTCCGGAGCAAGCGAGACGATCTTCATGAAGTTCTTCTCGCGCAGCTCGCGCGCGACCGGCCCGAAGATGCGGGTGCCGCGCGGGTTGCGCTGAGCGTCGATGATTACGGCCGCGTTCTCGTCGAACGCGATCTGCGTTCCGTCGTCGCGGCCGAACGGCTTCTTCGTCCGCACGACGACGGCCTTGACGACCTCGCCTTTCTTCACGGCGCCCTGAGGCGTCGCCGTCTTCACGGTCGCGGTGATGATGTCGCCGACGCGCGCGTAGCGGCGGTGCGAGCCGCCCATGACGCGAATGCAGAGCAGTTCGCGGGCGCCCGTGTTGTCGGCCACCTTGAGGCGCGATTCCTGCTGGATCACTTGGCGACCTCGAGAATCTCTGCCAGCCGCCAGCGCTTCGTCTTCGACAGCGGCTTCGTCTCGACGATGCGGACGCGGTCGCCGACGTGCGCCTGGTTCTGCTCGTCGTGCGCGTGGAACTTGACCGAGCGCCGGATGACCTTCTTGTAGCGCTGGTGCGCGCGCACCGACTCGACCTTGACGACGATCGTCTTGTCCATCGCGTCCGAGACGACGACGCCGCGCCGCTCCTGGCGGCGCCCGCGCTCGTGCTCGGGCTTGTCCAGGCGGACTATCGGCTTGCGCGTCTTCGGGCGTTCCCGCTGCAGTTTCGTGCGGGTGCGGCGCGCGCTGCGCGGGACGTGCTTGCGCGAGCGCTTGCGCGCAGGCTCCTGCGCAGGCGGCGCTGGAGCCAGGGCTTCGGCTGCAGGCGCTTCAACGGCTGCAGCCGCTTCGGCGGCGGGCTCCTCGGCAGCAGGCTCCTCGGCCGGCGCCTCGGACTCCGGCTCCGCGGTCCCCTCGGGCTCGACGGCTGCCTCCGGCTCGGCCGGAGTGCCTTCCTCGACGATCTCCGCCTCGGCGGCCGGAGCCTCGGTCTCGGCCGGCTCTTCTGTGTTGTTCGGCTCGTTTTCGATGTCGCTCATGAGTTCGTTTCTGCCCGCTGGTTGCGGACGGTCAGGATGCGGGCGATCTCGCGCTTCGCGAGCTTCAGCCGCGCGGTGTTCTCGAGTGCCCCGGTCACGGACTGGAAGCGCAGGTTGAACAGCTCCTGCCTGCGGTTGTGCAGCGCCTCCTCGAGTTGGTCGTCGCTCATGTCACGCAGGTCTCTAGCTTTCAAAGAGATCCGCCTCCCGCTTCACGATCTTCGTCTTGACGGAGAGCTTGTTGCCGGCGAGGCGCAGCGCCTCCTTGGCAAGAGGCTCCGGAACGCCGGAGAGCTCGAACATGACGCGCCCCGGCTTGACGACAGCGACCCATGCCTCGGGCGAGCCCTTGCCCTTGCCCATGCGGGTCTCGGCCGGCTTCTTCGTCACCGGCTTGTCCGGGAACACGTTGATCCAGACCTTGCCGCCGCGCTTGATCTTGCGCGTCATCGCGATCCGGGCCGCCTCGATCTCGCGGTTCGTGACCCAGGCGACGCCCGTCGCCTTGAGGCCGTAGTCGCCGAACTGGACCGTGTCCTGTCCCTTCGTCAGCCCGCGCCTCCGGCCACGCTGTTGCTTGCGGTACTTCGTCTTTTTGGGGAGGAGCATCTACTCGGAATCCTTCGGTGGCGTCGTGTCCTCGGCTACCGGGGGCGACTCAACCTGCGGCTCGGCAGGAGGCGGAGCGGTCTCCTCGGTGCGCGGACGGTCGACGTTCTCCTGCGCGCGCGGACGGCGAGCGCCGCCTGGGCGCGCTCCGGAACGTTTCCGCGCGCCGCCAGGGGCGCCCGGCCCGCGGCGCCGCTTTACCGGTCCGAGGCCCTCGCGGTCCTGGCTGCGGCTGCGTGCCGACTCGCGCGATGCGCCGAGGCCTTCAAGCGCGCTGCCGCGACGACGGGCCTGATCCTGCTCGCCGAGGCGGGTACCTTCGGATGCCCCGCTGTAGCCCTCGGGCATGATCTCGCCCTTGTTGATCCAGACTTTGACGCCGATGCGACCGAACGTCGTCTTCGCCTCGACGAAGCCGTAGTCGATGTCCGCGCGGATCGTGTGCAGCGGGACGCGGCCCTCGGAGTAGGTCTCGGAGCGGCTCATCTCCGCTCCGCCGAGGCGGCCACCACACGTGATCTTGATGCCCTGCGCGCCCGAGCGGATCGCGGACGCGAGCGAGCGCTTCATCGCGCGCCGGAAAGACACGCGGTTCTGAAGCTGCTCGGCGATCGACTGCGCGACGAGCTTCGCGTCCAGCTCGGGGCGCTTGATCTCGTTGATGTTGATGTGGACGTTCTTACCCGTGATGGAATGCAGCTCCTTGCGGAGCGCGTCCACCTCGACGCCCGACTTGCCGATCACGATGCCCGGGCGCGCCGTGTAAATGTCCACGGTGATCCGCTGCTTGTCCTTGCGGATGAGGATGTCGGACAGGCCGGCGTGCGCGAGCTTCTTGTAGATGTGCTCGCGAATGCGGATGTCCTCGATCAGGTAGGCGGGAAAGTCCTTCTTGCCCGTCCACCAGTTCGACTTCCAGTCGTGGATGACGCCGACGCGCATCCCACCGGGATGAACCTTTTGACCCATTAGGCCGTGGCCTCCTTCTTCTTGCGCGTGGTTGGCGTTCGCTTGGCGCTGGCGCGCTTCGCGGCGGTGCGCTTCGGCTGGCTGGCGGGAGGAGCGGTGACGCTGGCGCCCTCGCGCAGCGCGACCTTGACGGTGATGTGGCAGGTGCGCTTGCGGATGCGTGCGACGCGGCCGCGCGCACGTGCGCGCCAGCGCTTGATCGTCGGGCCCTCGTCCACGTAGACGGTCGAGACCACGAGGTCGTCGCCGTTCCAGTTGAGACCCGGGTGCGTCTCGGCGTTCGAGACTGCAGACCGGAGCACCTTCTCGATCTCCCGCGCGGCGGCGCGCTGAGTGAAGGCGAGCACCGTCCGCGCCTCGGGCACGCTCCGTCCACGGATGTGCTCCGCGACGAGCCGTGCCTTACGCGGCGACACGCGCACCCACTTGGCTTCGGCGCGCACTTCCTGCTTCTCCTGAGCTGCGGCCACTACCGTTTCACCTCGGCCTTGCGGTCGCCGGAGTGCGCGCGGAACGTGCGCGTGGGCGCGAATTCGCCGAGCTTGTGGCCGACCATCTGCTCGGTGACGAACACAGGGACGTGCTTGCGGCCGTCGTGGACCGCGATCGTGTGCCCGACCATCTCCGGAAAGACGGTCGACGTGCGAGACCACGTGCGGATCATCCGCTTCTCATTGACCTCGTTCATCGCCTCGATGCGGCTCATCAACCGCTCTTCGACGAAAGGTCCCTTTTTCGAGCTGCGACTCATTTACCGCTTCTCCTTGCCCCGCCGCCTTGCGCGGACGATCAACTTGTCGGATTGCTTGTGCTTGCGCCGCGTTCGCTTGCCGAGCGTCGGAACGCCCCACGGCGTGACCGGATGCCTGCCGCCCTTCGACTTGCCCTCGCCGCCGCCGTGCGGGTGGTCGACTGGGTTCATCGCCGAGCCGCGCACGGTCGGGCGCTTGCCCTTCCAGCGGCTGCGCCCAGCCTTGCCGCCGGTCTCGTTCTCGTGGTCGAGGTTTCCGACCTGCCCGACGGTGGCCCGGCAGGTTAGCAGCACCCTCCGCAGCTCCCCGGACGGGAGTCGGAGCACCGCATAGCCCTGATCCTTCGCGACGAGCTGCACGCCCGAGCCGGCGCTGCGGGCCATCTTGCCGCCCTGCCCCGGCTGAAGCTCGACGTTGTGCACGAGCGTACCCGTCGGGATGTTCTCGAGCGGCAGCGCGTTGCCGGGCTTGATGTCGGCGTTCGGCCCCGACTCGACCGAGGTGCCCACGCGCAGGCGCGCCGGAGCGAGGATGTAGCTCTTCGCGCCGTCCGCATAGTGGAGCAGCGCGATGCGCGCGGAGCGGTTCGGGTCGTACTCGATCGCGGCGACCTTCGCGGGCACGCCGTCCTTCGTACGCTTGAAGTCGATCACACGGTAGCGGCGCTTGTGTCCACCGCCCTGGTGGCGCATCGTCAGCCGGCCGTAGTTGTTCCGGCCGCCCTTCTTCGTCAGCTTCTCCGTGAGCGACTTCTCCGGCTTCGACTTCGTGATCTCCTCGAACGTGGAGACCGACATGAAGCGGCGGCCGGGCGACGTCGGCTTGAACTTGCGGACGGGCATCAGACTTGGGCTCCTTCGAAGATCTCGATGGTCTCGCCCTCGCGGAGCTGCACGATCGCCTTCTTCCAGCCGGGCCTGATCCCCTTCGTCATCCCGCGTCGCTTCGGCTTCGGCTGCACCTTGAGCACGTTCACGCCCTCGACGTGCACGTTGAAGAGTTCCTCGACAGCCTGGCGCACCTGGGTGCGGTGAGCGTCCGGATGGATGCGGAAAACGTACTTGCCTTCCTCGATGAGGCTGTAGCTCTTCTCCGACACCACGGGCGCGAGCAAAACTTCGTTCGGGTGCAACGACATCTACGCGGCCCTCCCCTGAACGTCGCCGAGCGCGTTCTCGCTGACGAGCAGCGAGCGTGCCCAGACGACCTGCGACACCTCGAGGTCGGACGGCAGCGTGACGAGCGTCTTGGCGAGGTTGCGGAACGACTTGATGAGCGACTCCTCGTCCTCGCGCGCGATCAAGAGCAGCGGATACTCCTGCTGCCATGCGTCGAGCAGGCTCACGGCCTGTTTCGTGGACGGCTCGCCGAACGCATCGCTGCCGACGATCGCGATCGTCCCATGCGCAGCGTGGTCGGAGAGCGCGGAGCGGAGGGCGGCATGGCGCGCCTTCTTGTTCACCTTGACCTCGAAGTTTCGGTGGGTCGGGGGAAACGCGATGCCGCCACCGGTGAACTGCGGCGCGCGGATCGTGCCTGCACGCGCACGGCCTGTGCCCTTCTGGCGCCACGGCTTGGAGCGTCCGCCGGCGACGAGGCCACGCGACTTTCCACCGCGCGTCCCGGCGCGGTCGGCGTTGAGCTCCGCGCGCACGGTCTCGTGAACGAGGTGCGGCTTGACCTCCGCGCCGAAGACGGCCTCTTCGAGCGTGACGTCGGACTTCTTGCCCGAGACGTCGAGGAGCGGGGCCTTAGGACTTGCCATGCGACTTGTCCTCTCTGATCTCGAGCAACCCGCTCTTCGGCCCGGGGACCGCGCCTTTGACGAGCAACAGGTTGCGCTCCGCGTCGACGGAGTGGACGACGAGGCCGACCTGCGTCCGGCGCTTGCCGCCCATGCGGCCGGCCATCTTGATGCCCTTGAACACGCGCGACGGCGTTGCCGACGCCCCGATCGAGCCCGGCTTGCGGACGTTGTGCGAGCCGTGCGACACGGGGCCGCGCGCGAAGTTGTGGCGCTTGATCGTTCCCTGGAAGCCCTTGCCGATGCTGATTCCGCTGACCTTCACCGGGTCGCCCGGCTCGAATGCCTCGACCGTTACCGACTCGCCCACGACGGCCTCCGACGGCCCGCGGAACTCGACGAGGTGCCGATGCGGCTCGACGCCGTTCTTCTTCAGATGCCCGAGCTCGCCCTTCGAGAGCTTGCGCTCTGCAACCGCGTCGAACGCGAGCTGCACGGCCTCGTAGCCGTGGACGTCCGGCGTCCTCACCTCGACCACAGGGCACGGGCCGGCCTCGATCACGGTGACGGGCGTGACGACGCCGCTCTCGGGATCGAAAACCTGAGTCATGCCAATCTTCCGCCCAAGGATCCCTTTCACGCGGTACCACCACCTCGGGGGCGGAAGATTTTCAACCTCGCCACGGCGTTGCGAGCGGTTGTCTCCACGTACCGGATCACAGCTTGATCTCGATGTCGACGCCCGCCGGAAGGTCGAGCCGCATGAGCGAGTCGACGGTCTTCGGCGTGGGCGAGTGGATGTCGATCAGCCGCTTGTGCGTGCGCACCTCGAAGTGCTCCCGCGAGTCCTTGTCCTTGAACGGACTGCGGATCACGCAGTAGACGTTCTTCTCGGTGGGCAGCGGCACGGGACCGGTGATGGTCGCGCCGGTGCGCTCAACCGTCTCGACGATGTCCTTGGCGGACTTGTCGAGCGACTGATGGTCGTACGACTTCAGTCTGATGCGGATCTTCTGTTGAGCCACCGGCGCGTCCTATCCCTTCTACTTGATGATCTCCGTGACCACGCCGGCGCCGACGGTGCGGCTGCCTTCGCGGATCGCGAAGCGGAGACCCTCGTCCATGGCGATGGGCTGGCCCATCTCGATCTCCATGTTCGTGTTGTCGCCCGGCATGACCATCTCCTGGCCATCCGGGAGCTTGATCGACCCGGTCACGTCCGTCGTCCGGAAGTAGAACTGCGGCCGGTAGCCGTTGAAGAACGGCGTGTGGCGGCCTCCCTCGTCCTTGGACAGCACGTACACCTCGGCCTTGAAGTGCGTGTGCGGCGTGATCGAGCCGGGCTTCGCGAGCACCTGGCCGCGCTCGACCTCCTCGCGCTTCGTTCCGCGCAGGAGCGCGCCCGCGTTGTCGCCGGCCTGGGCGTAGTCGAGGGTCTTGTTGAACATCTCGACGCCGGTGACGACCGTCTTGGCCGTCGCCGGGTGGATGCCGACGATCTCGACCTCTTCACCGATCTTGATCGAGCCCTGCTCGACGCGGCCGGTGACGACCGTGCCGCGGCCCGTGATCGTGAACACGTCCTCGATCGGCATCAGGAACGGCTTGTCGACGTCGCGAGTCGGCTCGGGGACGTACGAGTCGACCGCCTCCATGAGCTCGACGATCTTCGGCGTCCACTCCGCATCGCCCTCGAGCGCCTTCAGAGCCGATCCCGTGACGATCGGAATGTCGTCGCCGGGGAACTCGTACTTCGAGAGCAGCTCGCGCACTTCCATCTCGACGAGCTCGAGCAGCTCGGGGTCGTCGACCATGTCGGCCTTGTTCAGGAACACGACGATGTACGGCACCTCGACCTGGCGGGCGAGCAGGATGTGCTCGCGCGTCTGCGGCATCGGGCCATCGGCGGCGGAGACGACGAGGATCGCGCCGTCCATCTGCGCAGCGCCGGTGATCATGTTCTTGATGTAGTCGGCGTGTCCGGGGCAGTCGACGTGCGCGTAGTGCCGGTTGGCCGTCTCGTACTCGACGTGCGACGTGTTGATCGTGATGCCGCGCGCCTTCTCCTCCGGCGCGTTGTCGATCTCGTCGAACGACTTCACCGTTGTGTTGCCGCCCTGCTCCGCGAGCACCTTGGTGATCGCCGCCGTCAGCGTCGTCTTGCCGTGGTCGATGTGACCGATCGTGCCGACGTTGAGGTGCGGCTTCGTGCGCTCGAACTTCTGCTTGGCCATGCTTCCTTTCTCCTTCCTTAGCTCTGCGCGTCGACCAGCTCGGCGGCGATCGACTGCGGCACTTCCTCGTAATGATCGAATTGCATCGTGAATGTCGCCCGCCCCTGGGTCATGGAGCGCACGTCTGTCGCGTAGCCGAACATCTCCGCAAGCGGGACCATTGCCTTGATCTGCTGCGCGTTGCCGACCGGCTCGAGATGCTCGACGCGGCCACGTCGGCTGTTGAGGTTGCCCATCACGTCGCCGAGGTAATCCTCGGGAGTGACGACCTCGACCGCCATCATCGGCTCGAGCAGGACAGGCTTGGCGCGCTTCATCGCCTCCTTGAAGGCCATCGAGCCCGCGACCTTGAACGCGATTTCGCTCGAGTCCACATCGTGGGACGAACCGTCGATGAGCTCGATGCGGATGTCGACGACCGGGTAGCCGCCGAGGATGCCGGACTCCATCGCCTCCTGGATGCCGAGGTCGACCGGCCCGATGTACTCCCTCGGGATCTTCCCGCCGACGATCTTGTCGACGAACTCATAGCCGGAGCCCTGCTCGCCTGGCTCGAGGTTGATGACGGCGTGACCGAACTGGCCGCGGCCGCCGGTCTGGCGGACGAACTTGCCCTCGATCTTCTCGACTGCCTTGCGCGCCGTCTCGCGGTACGCGACCTGCGGCCGGCCGACGTTCGCGTCGACGTTGAACTCGCGCTTCAGGCGGTCGACGATGATCTCCAGGTGGAGCTCGCCCATGCCGGCGATCAGCGTCTGGCCGGTCTCCTCGTCGGTGCGCACGCGGAACGTCGGGTCTTCCTCCGAGAGGCGCTGCAGGCCCTGGCCGAGCTTGTCCTGGTCGGCCTTGGTCTTCGGCTCGACGGCGACGGAGATCACCGGGTCCGGGAAGGTCATCGACTCGAGCACGATCGGAGCCGTGTCCGCGGAGAGCGTGTCCCCGGTCGTCGTGTTCTTCAGGCCGACGCCCGCCGCGATCTCGCCCGCGGCGATCTCCTCGCGCTCTTCCCGGTGGTTCGCGTGCATCTGGAGGATGCGGCTGATCCGCTCCGTCTTGCCCGTGGTCGTGTTGAGGACGCGGTCGCCGGCCTTCAGCGCGCCCGAGTAGACGCGGAAGTACGTGAGCTTGCCGACGTAGGGATCGGACATCACCTTGAAGGCGAGCGCGGCGAACGGCTCGTCGGGCGCGGCCTTGCGCGAGAGCTCGTGCTGCGTGCGCGGGTCGAGGCCGTGAATCGAAGGCACGTCGAGCGGGCTCGGCAGGTAGTCGACGATGGCGTCCAGCAGCGGCTGCACGCCCTTGTTCTTGAAAGCGGAGCCGAGCAGCACAGGCGTGATCGAGCTGTCCAGCGTGGCCGCGCGAATCGCGCGCTTCAGCTGCTCGGAGGTCACCGACGACTCGTCCTCGAGGTACGACCCCATCAGCTCGTCGTCGTGGTCGGCGACCGCGTCGATCACCTGATGGTGGTACTCATTCGCCTGCTCCACGAGCTCGGGCGGAATCTCGCCGACGTCCATCTTGGTGCCGAGGTCGTCGGCCCACGTGATCGCCCGCATCTCGACGACGTCGACGACGCCGCGGTGCGCGTCCTCCGTGCCGATCGGAATCTGGATCGGCACCGGCTTCGCGCCAAGGCGATCGACCATCGACTGGACGGACTTGAAGAAGTCCGCCCCGGTGCGGTCCATCTTGTTGATGAACGCGATGCGCGGGACGTTGTACTTGTCGGCCTGCCGCCAGACCGTCTCGGACTGCGGCTGAACGCCGGCGACCGCGTCGAAAACGGCGACGGCGCCGTCGAGTACGCGGAGACTCCGCTCGACCTCGACGGTAAAGTCCACGTGCCCGGGCGTATCGATAATGTTGATGCGGTGGTCGCGCCAGAACGCCGTCGTGGCAGCAGACGTGATCGTGATGCCGCGTTCCTGCTCCTGCGCCATCCAGTCCATCGTCGCGGCGCCCTCGTGCACCTCGCCCATCTTGTGGGTGCGACCGGTGTAGTAGAGGATCCGCTCGGTCGTCGTCGTCTTGCCCGCGTCGATGTGGGCCATGATCCCGATGTTGCGGACGCGCTCGAGGCCGACCTGGGTTGCAGTCTGCGTCGCCATGGTTACCAGCGGTAGTGCGCGAAGGCCTTGTTGGCCTGCGCCATCCGGTAGATGTCGTCCTTGCGCTTGTACGCGCCGCCCTGCTCGTTGAGCGCGTCGAGGATCTCGTTCGCGAGCTTCTCGGGCATGCCCTTCTCGCGCCGGTCGCGCGCGTACGTCACGAGCCAGCGGATCGCGAGCGTGCGCGCACGCCGCTGCGGCACCTCGACGGGCACCTGGTAGTTCGCACCGCCGACGCGGCGACCCTTGACCTCGAGCACCGGCGTGACCGTCTTCACGGCCTGCTCGAGCACCTCGACGGGCGGACGCCCGGTCTTGGTGCCGATGTTCTCCAGGGCCGTGTAGACGATGTGCTCCGCGACCGACTTCTTGCCGTCGGTCATGACGCGGTTGACGAGCTGCTGCACGATCTGCGAGCTGTAGACGGGATCCGGCTCCGGCGTGCGCGGCGTGATTTCTGCGCGACGAGGCATTACGCGCGCTTCGCTCCGTAGCGAGATCTGGCCTGCTTGCGGTCGGAGACGCCGGCCGTGTCGAGCGCGGCCCGGATCACCTTGTAGCGGACGCCCGGAAGGTCCTTGACGCGGCCGCCGCGGACAAGCACGACCGAGTGCTCCTGCAGGTTGTGCCCTTCGCCCGGGATGTAAGTGGTGACCTCCATGCCGTTCGTCAGCCGGACGCGGGCGACCTTCCGAAGCGCCGAGTTCGGCTTCTTCGGGGTCACGGTGAACACGCGCGTGCAGACGCCGCGCTTCTGCGGGGCTCCGCGGAGCGCGGGTGTCTTGGTCTTCGCCTTGGGGGCCGAGCGGCCCTTCCGGACAAGCTGATTAACGGTCGGCAAGTCTCTCCTTAAACGCACAGAAAACGGCCGACAGGACTCACGGTCCTGTCCGCCAGGCCGCGGCATGATAGCAGTCCATGGCCGCTTGGATTGCGATCGCTACAGGCCTCGCGGCCATCGTGCTCGCCGTCGTCACCGTCGTTTTGGCGAGGCGGGAGGCCAGGTTGAAGGCGGCGTTGCGGCGCACCGGGTCGAGCCTGCGTCCGGAGGTCGCGGGGTCGCTCGACCTGGACGACGTGGTGGCCCGCATCCTCGACAGCTCGCTTGCCCTTCCGGGGGTCGATGCCGCCGTCCTCGAGCTGGAGGGAGACGAGCGCGGCGGCATGGTCAAGTCGGCCGGCATGTCGCGAGACGACGCGGTGCGCCAGGGCGAACTCGGGTCGAAGCTGGCCGTGCCGCTCGAAGGGGAGCTCGGCCCGCTCGGCTCCCTCACGGTGTTTTCCGGCTCTGTGAGCGAGCTCGAGCATGAGGCGGGCGATCAGGTCGCCGAGCTCGTGCGGCGCGCGGTGCCGGCGCTCGACAACGCCTTCCGCTACCGAGAGGCGAGGCGGCTCGCAGACATGGACGCTCTCACCGGCCTCCGAAATAGGCGGTTCTTCCACGAGACACTGCAGCGAGAGTGCAACCGCGCGCACCGCTACGGCCGGAGCCTGGCCCTCCTCGTCCTGGATCTCGACGACTTCAAGGCGATCAACGAGCAGGTGGGACACCTGGCCGGCGACGCCGTCCTCGCTGAGACGGCCACGCGGGTGCGCGCCGCCCTCCGTGCGTCCGACATCGCCTGCCGCGTTGGCGGCGACGAGTTGGCGATCATCCTGCCCGAGGCCGGCGCGACTCAGGCCGCGCAGCTATACGCGCGCGTCGAGGAAACCGTGTCGTCGAAGCCGATCGCGACCATCGCGCGACTGACCCTGTCCGGCGGCATTGCCGAGCTCGCCCCCGGCGACGACGCCACAACGTTCTTCGAGCGCGCCGACGACGCGCTCTACCGCGCGAAACAGGCCGGGAAGGCGCAGCTCGCGGGCGCGTGAGCCGTCGGAGGCACGCGAGCCGCTATCCGGCGGCTGACAGGAAGGGCACGAACGTCTCGAGCTCGACCGGCGCTGGAGCCGGGAGGTCGTCGCCGAGGCAGGTCGTCGTCGCCAGCGCCTCCGTCTGCACCTTCGTCGTCCGCTGCTCGAATGCATCGCCCTGGGCGAACGAGGTCAGCGCGAGGCGAATCGCCGGGGCGACGAGCGCGAGCGGCACGCTCCCGAGCGGCTGAGCGCTGCCGACCGCGCGGACCTTGACCTTGCCGTCGCTCGTCTGCAGCGTGCGCGTCCCCTTTTCCGCCAACCCGAACACGGACGCGGGGGCGACCGTTTCGAGGGCATAGCCTCTTGCCTTCCAACTGAGCCAGGCGGGCGCAGGCTTCGCCTTCACCTGACGGACGAGCATCTGCGGGTAGGACGCGTAGAAGCTCGCAACCGCGGCCGCGCTTGGCCTGGGTACGCGCATCCTCTGCGCGACCTTGGCGCGGCGTAGCTCGTCGGCGAGGATGCCTCGCGCGAGCGAGCGCGACGCGCCTGCGCGCGCAAGTGCCGCGTAGTAGGCAGAGCGATTGCCGTTGAACCGTGACGAGATCACCCTCTGCTCGGCCGCCAGCACGTCGGGCAGCGTCACCGATGCGAGCCTTCGCTCGACCGCCCGCGCGAACGCCGCGCTGTAGGCGACGTCGCGGTCGCCCGTGAGTGTCTCGAGCTGCGCGATCGACGACTCTGCGACCCTGTCCTTGCCGACGGTGCACTGAACTCCGCGCGGCAGCGTGAGCTGCCCTTCCGTGGTCGACGAGTTCCAGCCGGCGCCGGCCGCGCCGGGCCCGTTGCAGAGAGAGGTGGCCCTAGTCCAGAGCCAGACGCAAGCTGCCTTGGGGAAGTCGGGATCGCTTTCGCCGACATACGACGTCCAGCCCCACGACCAGATCGTCGAGAGGTTCAGCTCCTGCGCCACCTGCCGAGCCGCGAGGGCCTGCCACTTGACGACGTCGAGCCACGCCTGCGCCGGCTTCAAGCCGGCGCGCCCCGAGTTGGAGTCGTTGCTCTGGAAGCCGAGCATCACGCCGAGGCGCGACGACGGAATCCCGATCGCGAGGAAGCGCCCGATCGCCGACCGCATCCCCTGCCTGAGCTCTCGGTTGCCGAGGAGCGGCCCGAGCTCACGTATGCGCTTGGCGCTGAAGTAGGTCTCCCGGACGATGTCCGCGACCGCGGCGACCTGCTGCCACCAGGCTGCGGCCTCGCCCGCGGTGTACGGCGTGCTGCTCACGAGCAGGAACGGCCGCGCGCCGCGGGCTGCAAGCGCCTGCAGATAGGTGAGGACGTTCGCGCGGTACTGCGCGTTCGTGACCGACCACGGCGTCTCGAGGCCGGCGCCGGAGAGCTCGTTCTCGGCGATCCAGGGCGTCGGGCACGACGACTGCGTCGCTGCATAGTCGAACAGGCGGTTGGCACGGTCGACGACGGTGGCTGGATCAGCCGGTGTCGTGGGCAGGCCAACGCGCGACCTCAGGTACTGGTCGAAATGGATCGTCACCGCCCCCTGCTGGCGAACCTGCGCGGGAAAATCTCCGGAGGACACCGCGAGGATCGTCCCAGGCTTGGCGAACACGGGCGCGAGCGCGGGCGGCGCGGAGTCGATCCAGTTCGTCGCCCGGTCGGGGCGGCCGCAGGCGTCGGCGGCCGCAGCTCGGCCGGGCAGGATCGCCACAGCGCCGGCGCACAAGGCAAAAAGGACGACCAGTTTCCTCACGACCGGCCGAAGGTGTAGCACGAACGCGAGACGAGGTCACCTGTCGTGAGCGGTGCGGCGTTGCCGCACCGCTCACTCAGATTCGTCGAAGCGGAGCTCCCGCGGAACTCCTACCCGATCGTTATTCGTCGAGAGGCGAGTCGACCTCGGGGGTTTCCTCCGCCTCGCCCGCGTCGTGGCTCGACGTCGTCTCGGCACCGGGCTCGCCGCCGAAGTCGATGCCCAGCGAGCCGAGGTCGAGTCCGTTGCCGCCGTCGGTGCCGATCTCCTCCAGCGCCGCGAGCAGCTCCGCCTCGGTCTCGGGCCGGGTGTAAGCCCCGGCGGGGATCTTCTCGGCCGGCTTGATCTCGATGCCGCGGTAGCGCTTCAGCCCCGTAGCTGCGGGGATCAGCTTGCCGATGATCACGTTCTCCTTCAATCCGAGCAGACGGTCCGTCTTCCCCTCGATCGACGCGTCGGTGAGCACCTTCGTCGTCTCCTGGAAGGAAGCGGCGGACAAGAACGATTCAGTCGCAAGCGAGGCCTTGGTAATCCCCAAAATAAGCGGCTCGAACGTCGCCTGGTCGCCCTTCTCCTTCTTCACCCTGGCGTTCTCGCGCTCGAGCACGACCTTGTCGACGAGCTGGCCGGGCAGGAGCTCGGTCGTGCCTGAGTTCTCGACACGAACCTTCTTCAGCATCTGTCGGACGATCAGCTCGATGTGCTTGTCGTGGATGTCGACGCCCTGCGACTTGTAGACCTTCTGCACCTCGCCGACGAGGTACAGCTCCGTCGGCGTCGAGCCCTTGCCGGAGTGCGAGTGCAGCTCGAGCAGCTCGGTCGGGGCGATCGAGCCGTCCGTGAGCGGATCGCCCATGTCCACGTTGTCGCCCTTCTTGACGAGCAGCCGCGTGCGGCGCGGGAACGTGTACTCGCGCTCCTCGGGCTCGTCGTCCTTCTTCGACGGCTCGCCGACGATCGTGACGAGCGTGCCACCGCGCTCGGTCTCGGCGATATGGACGAGGCCGCCAATCTCCGCGAGCTGCGCGGCACCCTTCGGGTTCCTGGCCTCGAAGATCTCGACGACGCGCGGCAGACCGTGCGTGATGTCCGCGCCGGCGACACCGCCGGTGTGGAACGTCCGCATTGTCAGCTGCGTACCCGGCTCGCCGATCGACTGCGCAGCCATGATCCCCACGGCGTCGCCGATCTCGCAGAGCTCGCCGGTGCCGAGGAAGATGCCGTAACAAGTGCGGCAGACGCCGAACTCGCTGCGGCACTTCAGCACCGAGCGGACCGGAATGCGAACGTCGGGCTGTTCCTCGAAGAGCTCCTCGAGCTCCTCGATCACGTCCTTGCGGATCTCGATGCCCTTCTCGAGCAGCACCTTTGCGCCCGGACTGCCGTCCTTCTTCAGGTTGTGCACGTCGACGGCGACGATCCGGCCGAGCAGGCTCTTGTTGATGCCCTCGCCTGCGACGTGCAGCGGCAGCTCGATGAACTCCTTCGTCTTGCAGTCGTCCTCGCGGATGATCACGTCCTGCGAGACGTCGACGAGACGCCGCGTCAGGTAGCCGGAGTCGGCCGTACGGAGCGCCGTGTCGGCAAGGCCCTTGCGCGCACCGTGCGTCGAGATGAAGTATTCGAGCACCGAGAGCCCTTCCATGAAGTTCGCCTTGATCGGCCGCTCGATGATCTCGCCCTTCGGATTCGCCATTAGCCCGCGCATGCCGGCCAGCTGGCGGATCTGCGTGAAAGAGCCGCGGGCGCCGGAGTTGGCCATCATGTAGATCGGGTTCAGCTCGTCGAGCGCCTTCTCCATCGCGCTCGCGACGTCATCGGTGGCCTCGGTCCAGAGGTTGACGATGATCTCGTGCCGCTCCTCGTCGGTGATCAGGCCGCGGGCGTGCTGGCTTTCGACGGTCGCGACGCGGGCCTCGAAGTCCTGGAGGATCGCCTCCTTGTCCTTCGGGATCACGACGTCGTTCTTCGACACCGAGATGCCGGCGCGGGTCGCGTAGGCGAAGCCGAGGCTCTTGATCGTGTCGAGCACCGGAGCAATCGCAGGCGCGCCGTACTCGTCGACCAGGTCGGCGATGAAGTCGCTCATCGCCTTCTTGTCGAGTGTCTTGTTCAGGTACTGGTGCCCGCTCTGGCCTTCGAGGTCAACCGATTCCGAAAGGGCACGGTCGATTTCCGCGTTGAAGATCACCCGTCCAGGCGTCGTCAGGATCAGCTCGCCGTCCCACTCGAACTCGATCGCGTCCTGAAGCCCCACGCCCTTTTGCTTTGCGTCGAGCGCGAACTCGACCTCCTCCTCGCTGCGGAACCGCTTCGGCTTGAGCTTCTCGGCGGTCGCCTTCGAAAAATCGATCCGCGAGTAGGTGAGGTAGTAGCCGCCGAGCACCATGTCCTGCGTCGGCGTCGCGAGTGCGCGACCGCTCGCAGGGGAGAGGATGTTGTTCGACGAGAGCATCAGGATGCGTGCCTCGGCCTGCGCCTCCGCCGACAGCGGCAGGTGAACGGCCATCTGGTCGCCGTCGAAGTCCGCGTTGAACGCGTGGCAGACGAGCGGGTGCACCTGGATCGCCTTGCCCTCGACGAGCACGGGCTCGAACGCCTGGATGCCGAGGCGATGCAGCGTCGGCGCACGGTTCAGCAGCACCGGATGCTCCGCGATGACCTCTTCGAGGACGTCCCAGACCTCGAGCGTCATCGAGTCGACGTACTTCTTCGCAGCCTTGATGTTCTGCACCGACTTGCGCTCGACGAGTCGGCTCATGATGAACGGCTTGAAGAGCTCGAGCGCCATGATCTTCGGCAGGCCGCACTGGTACAGCTTCAGCTGCGGGCCGGCGACGATCACGGAGCGGCCCGAGTAGTCGACACGCTTGCCGAGCAGGTTCTGGCGGAACCGGCCCTGCTTGCCCTTGAGCATGTCGCTCAGCGACTTCAGCGGCCGGTTGCCTGGGCCTGTGACTGCGCGTCCACGGCGGCCGTTGTCGAACAGTGCGTCGACGGCCTCCTGGAGCATGCGCTTCTCGTTGTTGACGATGATCTCCGGCGCGCCGAGATCGAGCAGCCGCTTGAGGCGGTTGTTCCGGTTGATCACGCGGCGGTAGAGATCGTTCAGGTCGCTGGTCGCGAAGCGGCCGCCGTCGAGCTGCACCATCGGGCGGAGCTCCGGCGGGATCACCGGCACCGCCTCGAGAATCATCCACTCGGGCTTGTTCTCCGACTTGATGAAGGCGTTGACGACCTTCAGCCGCTTGATCGCGCGCTGCTGCTTCTGGCCCTTGGACGTGCTGATCGTCTCGCGCAGCATGTTCGCCTCGGCAGTCAGGTCGAGGTCGCGCAGGAGCTCGCGGATCGACTCCGCGCCCATGCCGCCGTTGAAGTACACGCCGAAGCCGTACGGCGAGCCGAACCGGTCCTTGAGCTCGCGGAAGATCTGCTCGTCGTTGACGATCATCTTCGGCTCCAGGTCCTTGAACAGGAGCCAGGTCTGCTCGAGCCTTGCGACCGAGTCGACAGCGGCCTCGCGAGCGTCCTGCCGGCGCGCCTCGATGTCGATCGCCATCTCGCGGACCTTCAGCGCCCACTGCACGATCGCGTCGAGGTCTTCCTTGCTGATCTTGCCGTCGGTGCGCAGGCAGAGGTCGTTCGTCAGCTCGCGAACGTCCTGACCCTCTTCCCAGGTGTTGACGACGTCCTGGAGGAGGCCGTTGCCGAGGTCGCGCGCCTTCTCGAGGTTCTTCATGTCGACGTTTCTTGCGAGCTGGGTGTCTTCCTCGTTCAGCTCGTCGCCGACGATGAGCGCGTCCGCAACGCGGTGGATGTGCTTTGTGATCGCGCCCTTCTTCGAGCCGGTCGCCTTCTCCATCTGCTTCTCGAGCGGCCGGATCGCCTCGAGGATCTGGTCTGCCGCGACCGCGACCTGCTCGAGCTCGCGCGGTGTCAGCTTCCGGTCGGGCCGGATCGCTGCGTCGCGAACGAGCTCGCGGATCTTCTTCGAGTCTTCGGTCGTGATCTTCTTGGCGAGGTCCTTGAAGATTCCCGAGACGAGCGTGCGCGCCTCCTCGAGCGTCGGGAGCGCCTGCTCCTCGGCCCAGTTGTTCAGGCCGCGAGTCCAGAAGTCGTCGTCCTCGTCGAAGCCCTTCTCGGCACCCTTGAGGAAGTAGTCACGCCGGCGCTGGAGGCGGACCTCGAGTGCCTGCAATGCCTCGTCGCGGTCGACGTCGATACGCGCGGACTCCGCGCGGACCTTGTCCTCGAGGTCGGCGAGGTCGGTGCCTCGCTTCTCCACATCGACCGACGTGACGATCGACGCTGCAAAGTAGAGAACCTTCTCGAGCTCGCGGGGAGCGATGTCGAGGAGGTAGCCGATGCGGCTCGGAACGCCCTTGAAGAACCAGATGTGCGAGACCGGAGCGGCGAGGTCGATGTGGCCCATGCGCTCGCGGCGCACCTTCTGCCGCGTCACCTCGACGCCGCAGCGCTCGCAGATGATGCCCTTGTAGCGGACGCGCTTGTACTTGCCGCAGTAGCACTCCCAGTCCTTCGTCGGACCGAAGATGCGCTCGCAGAAGAGGCCGTCGCGCTCGGGCTTGAGCGTGCGGTAGTTGATGGTCTCGGGCTTGGTCACTTCACCCGAGGACCAGTCGCGGATCTGCTTGCTCGAGGCAAGCCCGATCCGGATCGCGTCGAACTCGTTGATGTCGATCAAAGTTGCTCCTCAGCTCCTCTACTTAGTCCTCGACCTCGATGTCGGCGAGATCGACCTCCGCAACGGGGCCAACCTCGTCTTCAACTTCCTCCGCGGGCGATTCGCCCGATTCCAGCTCGACGTCCGCCAGGTCGTCGAGCGTCTCGTCAGCGGGCAGCACGAGCTCCTGGCCCTCCTCTTCGATCCGCTCCGCGCCCTCCTCCGCCTCCTCGGCGGTGGGCTGTCTTGCGGCCGCGCGGAGCGAACCGGGCGACAGGTCGATGCCCAGCTCCTCCGCGGCGCGAAGCAGCTCGTCGTCCTCCTCGCGCACCTCGACGTGAGCACCCTCCTCCGAGAGCACGTGCACGTCCAGCGCGAGCGACTGCATCTCCTTCAGCAGCACCTTGAACGACTCGGGAATCGACGGCTCGGCGATGTTCTCGCCCTTGACGATCGCCTCGTATGCCTTTACGCGTCCGACCGTGTCGTCGGACTTGATCGTGAGCATCTCCTGCAGCGTGTATGCGGCGCCGTATGCCTCGAGCGCCCAGACCTCCATCTCGCCGAAGCGCTGGCCGCCGAACTGCGCCTTGCCTCCCAGCGGCTGCTGCGTGACGAGCGAGTACGGCCCCGTCGACCTTGCATGGATCTTGTCGTCAACAAGGTGCAGCAGCTTCAGGATGTACATGTAGCCCACCGTGACGGCCTGCTCGAAGGGCTCGCCGGTCTTGCCGCTGAACAGGCGCAGCTTGCCGGTGCACTTCCGGCCGGGTACCTCCTTCTCGTCTACGACGAACTTCACCGGCGAATCCGGGTTCTGCTCCATCCACCGCAGCAGCGCGCTGTCCACGTCCTCGACCGTTGCGCCGTCGAACACCGGCGTCGCCACCGGCGAAGGACTGCCGTCGCCGTTCTCGGAGAAGACGCCGTTCGCGGCAGCCCACCCGAGATGCGTCTCGAGGATCTGGCCGATGTTCATCCGGCTCGGAACGCCCAGCGGGTTGAGCACGACGTCGACCGGCGTGCCGTCCTCGAGGAACGGCATGTCCTCCTCGGGGACGATCTTCGAGATGACGCCCTTGTTGCCGTGGCGGCCGGCGAGCTTGTCGCCCTCTGAGATCTTGCGCTTCTTCGCGACGTAGACGCGGACTAGCTCGTTGACGCCCGGCGACAGGTCGTCGCCCGCGTCGCGCGAGAACGTCTTGACGTCGATCACCTTGCCGCCCTCGCCGTGCGGCACCTTGAGCGACGTGTCGCGCACCTCGCGCGCCTTCTCCTTGAAGATCGCGCGGATCAGCTTCTCCTCGGCTGTCAACTCGGTCTCGCCCTTCGGCGTCACCTTGCCGACGAGCAGGTCACCGGAGCCGACCTCGGCGCCGATGCGAACGATCCCGCGCTCGTCGAGGTCCGCGAGCGACTCCTCCGAGCGGTTGGGGATGTCGCGCGTGATCTCCTCGTCACCGAGCTTCGTCGAACGCGCGTCGATCTCGTACTCGTGGATGTGGATGGAGGACAGCACGTCCTCCTTCACGAGCCGCTCGGAGATGACGATCGCGTCCTCGAAGTTGTAGCCCTCGAACGACATGAACGCCACGAGCAGGTTCGCGCCGAGCGCAAGCTCGCCGTCGTCTGTCGAGCTGCCGTCGGCCAGGACCTGGTCGGCCTGCACCGTGTCTCCGAGCGCGACGATCGGCTTCTGGTGGATCAGCGTTCCCTGGTTGGAGCGCATGAACTTCGTCAGCGTGTAGTCGTCGCGGCCGTCCTTCGTCTCGACGACGATGCGATCGGCGTCGACGTCGACCACGGTGCCGTCGCTCTCCGCGAGGACGGCGTCGCCGCTGTCGATCGCGGCGCGGTACTCGAGGCCGGTGCCGACGAGCGGCGACTGCGTGATCATCAGCGGCACTGCCTGCCGCTGCATGTTGGCGCCCATCAGCGCGCGGTTCGCGTCGTTGTGCTCGAGGAACGGGATCAGCGCCGTCGAGACGGAGACGACCTGCGCCGGCGTCACGTCCATGAACTCGACTTCCTTCGGCGTCGCCGTCACGGCCTCGCCGAGCGCCGAGCGGCAGAGCACGCTCTCGTGCAGGAACTTGCCCGTCTTGTCGTCGATCCGCTCGGAGGCCTGTGCGATGGTGTACTGCGCCTCCTCGACGGCGTCGAGGTAGACGATCTCGTCCGTGACGCGGCTGTTCACGACGCGCCGGTACGGCGTCTGGATGAAGCCGAACTCGGACACCGTCGCCATCGACGCGAGGTAGCCGATCAGGCCGATGTTCGGGCCCTCAGGCGTCTCGATCGGGCACATGCGGCCGTAGTGCGTCGGGTGCACGTCGCGCACCTCGATCGGCGCGCGCTCACGCGTGAGGCCGCCCGCGCCGAGCGCCGAGAGGCGGCGGCGGTGCGTGAGCCCGGCCAGCGAGTTCGTCTGGTCCATGAACTGCGAGAGCTGCGAGGAGCCGAAGAACTCCTTCAGCGCCGCGACCACGGGACGGATGTTGATGATCGTCTGCGGCGTGATCGTGTCGACGTCCTCCGTCGTCATCCGCTCGCGAACGACACGCTCCATGCGGTACAGGCCGACGCGGAATGCCTCCTGAATCAGCTCGCCGACCGTGCGCAGACGCCGGTTGCCGAAGTGCTCGTACTCGTCGAGGTCGTTGCGGATCGGGTCGCGCGAGAGACTGGCCGCCTCGGCGGCGTAGTCCTTGGTGTCCTCGGGGACGCCAAGCCGCGTCGGCAGCTCCACGAGCTTCTTGACGAGCGACACGATGTCCTCGGTCGTGAGGACGCGCGTGTCCTCGGGAACCTGGACGTCGAGCCGCTGGTTGAGCTTGTAGCGTCCGACCTTGGTCAGGTCGTAGCGCTTGGGGTCGAAGAACAGCGCGCGGAGGAGGTTCCGAGCGTTGTCGACCGTCGGCGGCTCGCCCGGGCGCTGCTTCTTGAAGACCTCGACGAGCGCCTGCTCCTCGGTCGTGGTCGGATCCTTGTCGAGGGTATTGACGATGAACGGCGAATTGTCGAAGAGGGCCAGCAGCTTCTCGTTCGTCGTCACGTCCAACTCGAAGCCCGTCGACGGATCCTCCGCGGGGAGGGCGCGGAGGAGGGTCGTGATGGGCAGCTTCCGCTTGCGGTCGATCCGTGCGTAGACGATGCCCTTCTTGTCGATCTCGAGCTCGAGCCACGAGCCGCGCGAGGGCATGAGGTTCGCCGTGAAGACCTGCTTCGTCGGGTCCTCGGGCTCCATCAGGTACGCGCCCGGGCTGCGCACGAGCTGCGTGACGATCACGCGCTCGGTGCCGTTGATGATGAACGTGCCGAACTCCGTCATCATCGGGAAGTCCCCCATGAAGACGGTCTGCTCGCGAATCTCGCCCGTCTCCGTGTTGACGAAGCGGACGGTCATCGAGAGCGGTGCCTGGTAGGTCAGGTCCTTCTCGCGGCACTCCTTGATCGAGAACTGGGGCTCACCGAAGCGGTACTCCCCGAACTCGACTGCGAGGGTGTTGGTGTAATCCTGGATCGGCGAGATGTCGTCGATCGTCTCCCGCAGGCCCTCGTTCAGGAACCAGTCGAACGATGCCTTTTGGATGTCGATCAGGTTCGGAAGCTCCAGAACCTGCTTCACCCGGGAGAAGGAAGTGCGCGCGCGCGGCGCGGCAACCTTGGCGGTCAAGAGATACAGCCTCCCTTAAAAACGGCGAAGAATCAGAAAAATCTCGGACAGGCGAAAACGGACGAACGTCGGCGCGACCTGCAAGGGTACCTAAAACGTGCGGGTCAACGCAAGCCAGGCCCCCCGGCAGGGCCTGTGTCCTGTCGCATGGTAGCGCGAACCGCCAAAAATGGAAAGGACTTCGGCGCTTTGTGACAATTTGTCACAAACTGCGAGTGAGGCGGTGAGGGCCGGTGCGTAGGAGCCGGCCCTCGCCGCTACTGAGGAGGGCTACCTCAGTCGGATGCGACCGCAGCTAGGCGGGGTTCCCCTGCCCGCGCGGTCGGAGAGTGTGACGCAGAAGCGGTACGAGCCCTTGGTCTTCGCCTTTGGCGCCCGCCACGACAGCCCATATGCGTGTCCCGCGTCGACTCCAAAGAAGCCCCGGGCGAGATGCGCGATCGTCGTCCGGTTCCTCTGGATCGTAATCGTCACGGCGACATCGCCGTTCCCTTCGCCGACTTGGAAGGGGAGCTTCACGGACGTCCCCCTGCGACCGGACGTCCCGACGGCGTGCACTGTCCGCATCGGAACGTCTTCGATCAAGAAGGTCTGCGTGACGCTCTGCGCGATGTTGTAGCTCGAGTCACCTGCCTGTGAGGCAGTGATCGAGCATGTGCCCGCCTTGGTCAGGTGCACCGTGATCCCCGTGACGGTGCAGTCGCCGGTCGCCGTGAACGAGATCGGCAAGCCGGATGAGGCGCGTGCGCTGATCACGAAGTCCGAATCGCCGATCGCCTTGGCCTCGATGAGGTCGAAGGTGATCGTCTGCAGCCGCTCGCTGGACCAGGTGGGAGGCTCGGTGCCGCCGGTGGAGCACACGGAATCGCCGGGCTTCTCCTGCTCCCACTCGGCAGCGGTGCGACTCATCGCCAGCTCGAGCGCCGCGCCTGCGTCGAGGACGCCGCAGCCCAAATCTGGGGACCAGCCCGTCCCGGCGCGGCGGGCGGACTGCTTGATGACGTCAGCGACCTGGTAGTTCGTCAGCCCGGGCCGCGCGGCCCAGATCAGCGCTGCAACGCCCGCAACCTCGGGTGCGGAGAACGACGTTCCCGCGATGTTGCCGTAATGAGCGCCTCCCTCGCCCATCCACGTCAAGTAGCAGCTCTCGTCAAACGCGCTGGACGCCGGAAGGGCGACAAGCAGTCCGGAACATTGGCCGCCGTACGCTCCAGGCGCAACGAGCGAGAGGTGCTCTCCCCAATTCGAGAAGTAGGCGCGTTGGCCGTCGACGTTGACCGCTCCGACGGACAGCCCATAGCCGCGCCCGCCGTCGGCGGGTTGCAGATCCGCAGCCGGCCAGCTCACGGGGGCGCCGCTCTCGGTGTTGCCGGAAGCGGCTACGAGGAGAACGCCGTGCGCCGCCGCCTTGTGGATGGCATCGAGGAGGAACGGCTCCGACGGATCCGGGCCGCCGAGACTCATGTTGACGATCCGTACGCCGAGAGAGTCGAGCAACGTCAGGGCGGTCGCGATGGAGAGGTCGTTGAAGTAGCGCGTATCCGCGATGCTGGCCTTGACGACGATCACGTGCGTCGCTCCTCCGAAGCCCGCCATGCCAACGTGGTCGTCAACATTGGCCGCGATCAGCGACGTCACGCCGGTGCCGTGGCCGTACTGGTCGTTGCCTTCCGGCGGCGCTTGCGAGATGGTCGTGCCGTTGACGGTCCAGATGCTGTCGATCTTGCCCTTCAAGTCGGGCACGTTTTCGACGCCCGTGTCGATCACGCCGACGACGATCCCCGAGTTGCCCTTCGAGTGGTCGAGCGCGCGATCGACGTGCGAGGCCGCGAACGACCACTCGTAGGGAAGGCCGGTGCTCGCGTCGATCGTGTGAAGCAGTGGGTCGTTCGGCATGCTCATCGTCCTGCGCACCGGCCCGACCGGTGCGACGTAACGCAGCCGCGGATCGGTCGTCTCGTTGGCGAGCAGCGCGTGCAGTTCCGCTGCGTTGACTCTCACCTGCGCCGCGTGGAGAGCCGGAATCGCCCGGACGTGGTCGAAGCCGTAGGTGGAGCGAAGCGACGCAAGATCGTGCATCGATTCGACGCCGACCACGGCGATCGAGCCGAAGTCTGCCGCGCGCGCCCGCCGCCTGTCGCCCGACGGATGCGAGTGATACCAGTGCATGTGGTGGCGGCGGACCTTCGGAAGCGCACGGGTAGGCGGATGCGAGCTGTACAGCACCTGGTAGAAGCCGAGCCTCTGAGACGAAGCCGGGGACGCCTCCGCCTGGGCTGCCCCGTACGCAAGTGCAGTGAACGCAAGAATCAGGACGGCTGTGAGCCGCGCCTTTCTGTGGGTCGTAGCTTTCATGGGAGCCCTCCTCCGTGTCCCGACCGCTTGGTGCGGCCGATTGCTTGAAGGTGGGCTCGTGCGCTAAAACAGCCCTAGCAAGGCGCTAAACGGGCGCCTGCAGAGAGGCTCTACGGGTACCGGGTGCTCGGCCCGCTCAGGCGGGCAAGCCGACGCGCCTCAGTCGTACCAGGACGCGCGTCACGCGCTCGTCGACGAACTCGGGATCGAGCCGCGCGTGCGCCCGACCCGTTGTTGTTTCGGAGCGCACGAAGGTCAGCGTGCTGTTCGCCGACTCTCGGGACGACTGAGGAGGACGTGGATGATCCGGAGGCAGCCGGCGCCTCCCTCGACCATCGCAGCCCGAAAACGCCGAGGGCCCGCAAAGCGGGCCCTCGATGCGTCTATACGTTATGCCTCG
>CAWFIT010000018.1:0-33615 GCA_963815965.1 uncultured Actinomycetes bacterium
CGTCGCTGCGCTACAGCCGTTCCTTGTCCCTCTCGCGTCGCTGTTGCTCGCCCTCACGCTGCTCGGGATGGGATGGCGGCTTCTGCTCGTCGTCGCACTGCCAGTGCTCGTGATCGGCGCGTTCGCGCATCGGCTTCCGCGGTCGGTCGGGGCCGCCGCCGCCCTCCTGCTTGGCGTGCTCAACCTAGGCGCAGGGCTGATCGCTCGCGTCGACCTGCTTCTCGCCGTCGCGGTTCTCTATCTTCTCGCTGGCCTCAGCCAAGGTTGGGGTGTCAACCGAGACCGCCGCAGGCTACGAGCCTGGACGAACCGTGCACTCTCAACTGTCGGAGCGTCTTCGTCGCCTTCCTCGTCGTCTACCCGACGCTGCTCGTTGTCGATTACCTCGCCAAGCCGCGCGCGTCGATCGATCAAGCTGCCCTGGGGCTGCCGCACGAGCGCGTCAGCTTCCCGGCGACCAACGGCTCCGCCTCGCCGGCTGGTACGTGCCGTCCCGCAACGGCGGGGCGATCGTGTCGTGCACGGCGGCGGCGGTGACCGCCAGGGAACCATCCGCCACGCCCGGATGCTGGCCAACGCGGGCTACGGCGTGCTTCTCTACGACGCGCGCGGACCTGGTGAAAGCGCCGGACACGAGAACGCCTTCGGCTGGCAGTGGGACCGCGACGTCCACGGCGCCGTCTCCTACCTCACCCGCCGCGGCATCAATCGTATCGGGCTGCTCGGCCTTTCCACCGGCGCCGAAGCCGTCGTCGCCGAAGCCGCATTCGATCCGCGCGTTGAAGCAGTCGTCTCCGACGGCCTTCAAGGCCGCACAACAGCCGACGCCAGTCACCTCCCCTTCGGAGACAGAATCTCGATCGAGCCACTGTTCGCGGTGGCCGGCGCCGAGATCGAGCTTGCCACCGGCCAGGCACAACCAACGCCGCTGCTCGAACTCGTGCATCAGGTCGCAAGCAGACGACCTCTCTTGCTGATCGGAACCATCGGCTTCGAACGCGAATTCGATCGCGCCTACACCCGCGGAACGAAAGCCCAGTTCTGGCAACTGCTACACAGCGCACACACACGCGGGCTCGAGGACCATCCCCACACCTACGCGAATCGCGTTCTGGCGTTCTTCAACCGGGCGCTCGAGGCTCGTTCCACGTCGACACCTCTCTACCGAGCGCCGAGACGGGAAACGCGATACGGGCAGGATCACGCTCCGCGTGGTTGAGCCAAGCGATTTCAGTCGTTTGCTGCCCGTTTGCTGCCCGAGATCCGCTTCGGAAGCTACGTTCGATGCTAGCCAACCCGACTCATAACGACCATTGGAACTCCTGCCGCTGCCGCCGGTTGTGGGCGGTCGAGGACTGCCGGCAGCTGACGCGTTGGCTGGAACGGCAGTTGCTCGCGGCGGGTGAGGAGCTGGTGCGGGTGCCACCGAAGTTCGACGGTCTCGGACGGCGGCGGCGACACAACGCTGGACGGTCAGCCAACGGGCGACATTCGGAATCGAGTCAGCCGCCGCCGCCCGAGTCTGCGTCGCTCACCGGACGCCACCACGACGTCGAGAATGACATTGAGATGCGGAATGACGCCTGGGCCTCGAACCCGAGGGCTAAAGAGATGGGTCGTACGGCCCTAGTAAGTTGCGTCTGCGACACGTAGGTTCGGGACCTATGCCGTCGCGCTGGCGCGGGCGAGGCCGCGTGACCGTCGCCGGGGGAAAGGGGTTCAGGGTGTCTCTAGATCAGAAGAGGGCGCGTTGGTTCGGCGTGCTCTTCCTCATCACGTTCGTCACGTCGATTCCGGCGGTGCTGCTGTACGAGCCGGCGCTCCGTCATCCAGTCGCGTTCGTCGCGGGCTCGGGGAACGTCAACAAGATCTACCTCGGCGCGCTGTTGGAGCTTCTGCTGATCATCGCGAACATCGGAACCGCAGTCGTGATCGTCCCGATCATGAGGCGGCAGTTCGAAGAGCTGTCGATCGGTTACGTGACCGCGCGGATCTTCGAATGCACATTCATCCTCGTCGGCATCGTCGCGATGCTCGGAATCGCCACCTTGCAACAAGAGAGTGCGGGCGCGGCCGAAGGCACGGTCGCGTACACGCTCGCGGCGATCAAGGACTGGACGTTCACTGCTGGGGGGCGGCGGCTGGGTCGTCGGCTGGGGGAACGGGTTGATCCTCGGCTACATGATGTACCGGACAGGGCTCGTGCCGCGGCGGGTGGCGTGGCTCGGCCTCGTCGGCGGGCCGCTGCTCATCGCGACCGGGACGGCAATCATGTTCAGCGGGAACCATCCGAGCAGCACGCTGCGCTCGCTGCAAGGCATCGCAACGATCCCCGAGTTCCTGTGGGAACTCTTCCTCGGCGTCTACTGCACCATCTGGGGTTTCAGGCGCGATGCCCCGATCCTCCAAGCTGGGGCACGCGATCGCGCGGCGACGATGCCCGCCGCAGGACCCGCCTAGAGGCGGTCCATTCGGGGGAGGCGACCCCTCCGTCGCCTCCCCCGCTCGTTTAACCGTGGCCTGGGCTGCAATCACCGCCTGCGCCAGACCGTATGGAGTGCCCGGCGCCTCGCTCATAAGTTGGCGCGGGTTGCCGTCGGGAGTGGCCCGGCGGTAGAGCCGCTAATTACGGGAGGCGCCGGTGATGAGCGAAGGTAGCTGGGTCGGACTGGATGTGCATGCTCGGTCGGTGGTCGCGGGCGTGATCGATCAAGGGAGCGGTGAGGTGCGGTCGCTGCGGGTGCCGCCGGGTAGCGATGGGACGGTCGCGTGGTTGAAGACGCTGCCGATGCCGGTGCGGGTTGTCTACGAAGCAGGGCCCACCGGCTACGGGCTTGCGCGCGCGTGTGCCGGGGCGGGGATCAACTGCGTGGTCGCGGCGCCGTCGCGGATCCGGCCGGCGGCCGACCGGCTCAAGACCGACCGGCGGGACGCCCAGCGGCTGGCGAAGCTGCTTCGGCTGGGTGAGATCACCCCCGGTTCGGGTGCCCGAGCCGGAGGAGGAGGCCGCGCGTGATCTGGTCCGCGCCCGCGAGGACGCCCGCGGCGATCTGATGCGGGCCCGCCATCGGCTCTCGAAGCTGCTCCTGCGCCATGGGTCGGTGTACGACGCAACCGCGTGGACGCGGGCGCACGACGGGTGGCTTCGTAAGCAGCGGTTCCAAAGCCAGGCCGCTCGCAACCGTGTTCGACGAGTGCTACGGCCGGGTGCTCGACGCGAAGACCAGGAGGGATGCACTCGACGAGGCGATCGCCGAGCTCGCGGGCGCGCCGCCGTACGTCGACGTCGTCCAGCGGCTCGTCTGCCTCCGCGGCATCTCGACGCTGACAGCGTTCGCGTTGACCGTCGAGCTCGGAGACTGGAACAGGTTCCCTCCCGCCTCGCTCGGCCCGTTCCTCGGCCTCACCCCCAGCGAGAACTCAAACGGGGAGCGCCGCCGCCAAGGCGCGATCACCAAGACCGGCAACAGCCACGCGCGCCGGCTCCTGGTCGGGGCCGCCTGGCACCAACGCCGCCCACCGCGGTTGAGCGTCCGCGTCACGCTCGCCGTCGCGCTGCGCCAGCGGTCCGGTCGCCGTCGCGGTCCGACGCTCGCGTGGCGACGTGCGCGTCGTGTCGAAGCGACGGGGCCGCCAGTTCCATCTAGAGCGCACGCTGGGCGCGCTGCGAGGCCGCGTTGCCCTCTCGGTTGCCCTCCCGCGCGCCAGGTCCAAGGCCGGCGAAGAGAAAGGCGCCAATTTGCGGCGCCTTTCCTTGTGGGCCCGCTTGGATTCGAACCAAGGACCAACGGATTATGAGTCCGCTGCTCTAACCAGCTGAGCTACGGGCCCGCCGGGACAGCGTAACGCCGGTCGGCGACGGTTCCTCCTCCCCCGGCTCCAAACGGTCGGCAGAATGCGGGCTGTGAAGGTGTTCCAGCAGGAGCAGCGCTTCCGCACCTCAGGAGGGCTGGCCGTGCAGGACATCACCGAGGAGGTCGCGGCCGCGGTCCGCGAGAGCGAGATCACCGACGGCATCGCCTGCGTCTACGCGCCGCACACGACCTGCTGCATCCGGGTCAACGAGTTCGAAAGCGGTTTCCTCGAGGACTTCACGACGCTGCTCCGGCGCCTCGTGCCCGCGGAGGGGCACTACTACGCGCACGACGACTGGGACAGGCGGACGGAGAACATCTGCCCGGAGGACATGGACGTCGGCAACGGCCACGCGCACTGCATGTCGATGCTCCTCGGCTCGGCCGGCGAGTCGATCCCCGTGCGCGACGGCGAGCTGTGCCTCGGAACCTGGCAGCGCGTGCTCTTCCTCGAGCTCGACCGCGAGCGCGACCGCCGCTGGATCGTCCAGGTCGTCGGGAACTAGCCTCTAGCCAGACAGCTTCAGTACGTGGTCAGTGATGTAGCCGAAGCGCCACGGGAGCCCCGGCCTGCGCGGTCCGACCGTCGTGAAGCGGCCGAGTTGCACTCGTAGGTATCGAGCGCCGGTGAGCCGTCCTCGACCCGAGAAGCTCCCGCTCCACGCCTCGCCGGAATGCAGCACGCGCGGGAGCGGCGGCGAGTAGCTCGACGCCAGCACCCCAGGGCCTGCGGCTGCGATGTCGTCGACCTGCATGCTCGGGCTGGACAGAAGCAGCACGCCGAACTCGGACTGGCCCGGATGATGCGGCCGCCCAATCGTGTACGCGACCGTCGTGGCGTTCTTCACGCGCGCGTCGACCGACCAGCCGTCTGCTCGCACGACGAGACGGCTGACGTCGACGATCAGGCGCGCACCCGCGCGTCCCGGCGCCTCGTGCCAGTCGAGCACGATCGTCCGCGGCCGTGCAGGGGCGGACGTCGACTCGCCGCCGCAGCCGCCCGCAGCAAGTACGAGCAGGACGACCGCCGTCAGGAAACAGCGCCGCACGCGCGCAGCGCGTTGAGGCAGTAATCAGTCAGACGCTTAAGCTCGGATTGCTGCCAGCCGTTGAAGAAGTCGGCATGGCCCGAGAAGACTCCGAACGACGCCAGTTGGAGCGGCTTCTCGTTCGCGATCGGGTACTGGATGATCAGCATGATCTGCGGCACAGCGACTGGATGCGTCCTCGGGCATCTCCCTTTCACGGAGTACGCCATGTGACTCTTGTGATCCGGGCTGTCGACGCGCGTGCCGTCCCAGCAGTTTGGAAAGCGGACGTGGACATGCAGGCTCGGCGTCGCGCACGATGGCGGCGTCACAGACGCGTTCGTCGGCTCGGTCGAGCAGTTCCAGAAGACGACGTGCAGGCTCTGCGGCTTGCGCGCGAGCGAGTTGCCGGCGACGATCTTCAGCCCGGGCGGGAACGGACGCACCCGCGCGAGCGTGCTGCGGCGGTAGTAGACGTCCGCCTCGACAGGATCGACGCGCTTGTCGCCGAGCAGCAGCGTCGGCGCCCAGTACGACGCCGTGTCCTCCGGCCGCTGGCAGGTCGTCGCTCCGCGGCGCAGCGTCGACAAGGTCGTGTACGCGTTCGTCGTGACGTTGCCGAAGAAGCTGTGATCGTGCGACATGCTCGGCCGGCGTGGGAAGACGATCGGGTCGTTCGGCCCGAAGTGGCTGAACTTGCACACCGTGATGAACTCGACGTTGTCGAACTGCGGCAGGTCGGAGAGCGCGGTCGGCCCGCGGCCGTCGCCGCCCGAAGCGCCCGCGGCGCACAGCGCTGCGCCGACGACGAGGAGCGGTAGGAGCAGTCGTCTCAGCATTTAGTAGTCGTCGAACTGGCAGCCGATGCCGTCGAAGTTGTTGTCGAAGCTGTGCGGATCGGGCGTGCGCGGCGTCGGGTCGTGGAGCACCTGGAAGCCGCGGAAGGAGAGGTCGGCGCAGTCGTAGTCGGGCGGCGCAGGCGGAATGCAGCTCGTCGGGTAGTGCGGATCGCAGTTGCCTCCGTCGATCCAGTGGTTGACGGGCACCTGCAGCGGCGGCGGAAGCGGCTGCCCAGGCGGCGGTTTCGCGACGATCGACGTGAAAGCGCCGGTGCGGTCGTTCTGGACGTTCGAATCGTGCAGCGGCAGGTCGCCGCACGCGGTGCGGATGCAGCCGCTGATGCGAACGAGCGCAGTCGCCGACACCGCGCCGATCTTCTTGGCGTCGACCGTGAAGACCGCGGTCCCCGTCCCTTGCGCCGGAATGCTGTCGAACGAGCACGTTGCGTACCAGCCTTTCGGCACGCAGCCCGCGTGCGGTGATGTCGACGCGGCGGTGTCGAACGGGTTACCTGGCGCCGCGCGGACATCGAGGTCGACGCTTTGCGCTGCGAGCGGGCCTACGTTCGTGATCGTCGCCGTGTACGTGATCAGGTCGCCCACTGCAACCGCGGCCGGTTTCGCCTCCAGTTCGACCGAAAGGTCGGCGGCGCACGCTCCCCACAAGCCGCGGTTGGCGGTCTCCGCATCCTGCTGCACGGGCACGTACGACGCGAGGCGCGAGAACGACGGGCCGAAGGCATCGATGTGCGCGTTCCCGCCCGCGAGCAGCTGTTTGCCGAGATCGGATCCGTTCGGAAGCGCGACGTACGCAGCCGGCTTCGCGGCACTCAGCTTGACCGTCTGGTTCAGCGCCAGCTCGCGTGTCGCGGTCGCCGACTCGTTCGCGAAACAGGAGCCGCGCGGCGGCGTCGAAATGCCGAGCACGTGCACCTTCAGACGCTTGCCGTTCTTCAGCCGCACCTGCAGCGTGTCGCCCGCCGTGACGGCCGTCACTCGCGCCGTCGTCGGCGCAGCGCGCTGCGCGCCGGCCGCAACCGACAGAATGCCGCCCGCGACAATCGCGAGCACGATGAGAATGACCCGTCTAGGCAAGGAACCCATGAGCGTAGACGACGATTTCCGCCGTTGGTTGGCGGCAAGCCCGTACTCTCTCAGCAGAAACTTAGGAACGGCTGCTTTCCTTCAAGCCCAGCGATCAAGGAGGACTCCCGTGACCGTCTCCCCTGTCCCAGCCGCCGATGCGAGGGAGCGTCTCGAACAAGCGCTGTTCGAGATCCGCCGTGTGATCGCCGGGCAGGACGCAATGCTCGAACGTGTTCTCGTCTGCCTGCTCGCGCAGGGGCATCTCCTGATCGAAGGGGTTCCCGGGCTCGCGAAGACGCTCACGATCAAGACCACCGCGAGCGTGCTCGGCGGCTCGTTCGCGCGCGTGCAGTTCACACCCGATCTCGTCCCTTCGGATCTGATCGGAACACGCATCTACCGCCCAGGCGAAGGCTCGTTCGACACCGAGCTCGGTCCCGTCTTCTGCAACTTCCTGCTTGCCGACGAGATCAACCGCGCGCCGGCAAAGGTGCAGTCCGCGCTGCTCGAGGTGATGCAGGAGCGACAGGTGACGATCGGGCACACGACGTACCCGGTGCCGGAGCCGTTCCTCGCGATGGCGACCCAGAACCCGATCGAGTCGGAAGGGACGTATCCACTTCCGGAGGCGCAGATCGATCGGTTCATGCTCAAGATCCTCATCGGCTACCCGTCGCACGACGAGGAGCTGACCGTCGTGCAGCGTCAGCTGGAGGCGCCGCCGCAACTGCGCGAGACGCTGACTCTCGACGACCTGCGCAACCTGCAGCGCGCGGTGTTCGACGTCTACGTCGACCCGGGCCTGGTGAGCTACGCGGTAACACTCGCCGACGCGACGAGGAATCCGGCTGCTCACCGCCTGCCCGAGCTCGCTCAGCACATCATGTTCGGCGCGAGCCCGCGCGGGCCGATCAGTCTCGTTCAGGCCGGGCGGGCGCTCGCGCTCATGCACGGCCGCGACTACGTCGTCGTCGAAGACCTGCGCGTGCTTGCCAAGGATGCGTTGCGCCACCGTCTCGTGCTCTCGTACCAGGCGCTCGCCGAGGAGGTGAGCGCGGACGCGATCCTCGATCGCGTGCTCGAGCAGGTGCCGCTGCCGCAGGTCGACCTGACGCGAACGAGCGCAGCTTGAGCGTCGCGCCCGTCGAGCGCAGCCCGGCGCAGCCGGGGCCAGGGCCTGTTTCCGAGCGTCTGCTCCGCGCGCTCGAGATCACCGTCGCGCGACGGATGGAAGGACTTCTCGCCGGCGACTATCGCTCGCGCCTGCTCGGTCAGGGAAGCGAGCTCGCGCAGATCCGGCCGTACACGCTCGGCGACGACGTGCGGCAGATCGACTGGAACGTCACCGCGCGGACAGGCGAGCCGCACGTGCGCGTGCAGCACGCCGAGCGCGTCCTCGTCACGTGGCTCGTGCTCGACACGTCGCCGTCGATGAACTTCGGCACCGCGGAGCGGCGCAAGGCCGACGTCGCGGAAGGTGCGGCGATCGCGATCGGCCACGTCGCGACGCGGCGCGGCAACCGCCTGGGCGTCGTGACGTTCGGCGACGCTCGGCCGCGGTCGACGCCGGTGCGCCAGGGCCGGCAGGGACTGATCGGATTGCTCGGCACCTTGCACGGGGACCAGGTCCCGGGACCAGGTCCCGAGGGACGCGTCGGCGCGACGTCGCTCGGCGAGGCGATCCGGAGGGCGGACGCGCTCGCGCGCCAGCGCTCGTTCGTCGTGCTCGTGTCGGACTTCCGCGGCCCGGACGACTGGCGCCGGCCACTGCTGCAACTCGCCGGCCGGCACGACGTCGTCGCCGTCGAGATTCGCGACCCGCGCGAGCAGGAGCTGCCGAACGCCGGCGAGCTCTGGCTCGTCGATCCCGAAACCGGGCGTCAGCTTCGCGTCGACACGCGCAGCGCAAAGCTCCGCCGCCGTTTCGCGGAAGCCGCCTCGGCCGAGCGACGCCACGTCGCGCGGACGTTCGCCTCGGTCGGCGTTCGCCACGTGGTGCTGTCGACCTCGGGTGACTGGCTCCGCGAACTGGCCCTGTTCCTGCGAAGGGCGAAGTGAGCTTCTCCTCGCCGATCTGGCTGCTCGGTCTCCTGCTACTGCCACTGCTGCTCGTCGCCTACCTGATGCACGAGCGAGCGAGAGAGCGTCGCGCAGCCGTCTGGTCGACGCCCGCGCTGCTGCCGAACCTCGTCGAGCGTGCCCCAGGCGCCAAACGCCATATTCCGGTTGCGCTGCTGCTGGTCGCGCTCGCAGCGATGATCGTCGGCGTCGCGCGCCCGCACGCGACGCTGACCGTCCGTCGCGAGGAGGCGACCGTCCTGCTCACGATGGACGTCTCGCGCTCGATGGCGGCGACCGACGTACCGCCGACCCGTCTGCGTGCGGCGCAGACCGCGGCGCACGAGTTCGTCTCCAAGGTCCCGAAGAAGTTCCGCATCGGCGTCGTCTCGTTCTCGACGCGCGCGCAGGTGACGATTCCGCCGACCGACGATCGCGCACTCGTCAGCGACGCCATCGAATCGCTGCACACCGGCGAAGGCACGGCGATCGGCGACGCCGTTGCGCTCGCCGCGACTCTCGGCCACCGGCAGCGCTCCGGCGGCGTCGTTCCTCCGACTTCCGTGCTGCTCATCTCCGACGGTGCGCGCGACGGCGGCCGCCGCTCCCCCTTCGCAGCCGCACGCCAGGCGAAGGCGATGCACGTCCCGGTGTACACGATCCTTCTCGGGACTCCGAGCGGCATCGTGTACCACAAGCTTCCCGGCGGATACACGGAAACGCTGCGTGTGCCGCCGAGCGCGCAGACGCTCCAGATGATCGCGCGCGTTTCGGGCGGCCAGTTCTTCACGGCCTCGAACGACAAGCGGCTGGGCGAGGTGTACGACCAGCTGCGCTCGCGCCTCGGCCACAAGAAGCAGTCACGTGAGCTGACCGACGGCTTCGCCGCGAGCTCGGCGTTGCTCCTGCTCGTCGCCGGCGGATTGTCGGCGTTCTGGTTCCGGAGGGTGCCGTGAGGCGCGCGTTCGTCCTCGTCACACTCGTGGCCGCGGCGCTCGCGACGAACGTCAACCCTGCAGGCGCGACGAGCGAGTGCCGCGGCTTCCTCGTCTGCGTGCCTGTCGCCGGCCCCTGGGTGGTCGTGCCTGCGTCGCGGGCACTGCAACGTCCTGAGGTCCAGTACCAGCTCTCGTGTCCCCGCGGCTACATCGTCGGAGGGCTCGACGCCGAGCTCACCGACAACGCGATCGACGTGTGGTTCCTCGGCGCGTCGGGAAGCCCCGTTGCGCCGGGCAGGACGACGTCGCAAACGGTCGTCTTCGTCGCGCGGTACGTCGGCATCGGCGCGCGGGCGCCGACGTTCAGGCCGCATGCGGGCTGCATCCCCACACGCGGCGGCGGACGGCGGACGCCGACGTCTGTCACGAAGGTCGTTCCGCCGGGGCGGCCGACGGTAAGGCGCGTCCGGACGGTCAGGATCACGACGCCGCGCGCCGTCGCCGTGAGCTGCAGGCGCGACGAGCGGCTCGTCGCCGCGTACAGCGCGAGCGGCTTTCGCACTACGAAGCCGCCCTCGCCTGACCTGGTCGCGAGCCTCGCGACGCAGCCCGCGCTCGCGTCGGGCCACATCACCGTTTTGGCACGCGGCGGCGACGGCCGCGCGGTCGTGCAGGTCGCTGCGGTCTGTGCGGGCGGCCGATGAGCTTCGACCGCCCGATCCTGCTTCTGACGCTGCTCGTCGTCCCGCTCGCTATCGCCGCGTACCTGCTCATCGAGCGACGCCGCATGCGCTACGCAGTGACGTTCACGAACCTCGACGTCCTCGCGTCCGTCGTGGGCAAGCGTTCGACACGTCGCTTCGTGCCGCCGGCGCTGTTCCTACTCGCGCTCTCGCTTCTCTGCTTCGCACTCGCGCGACCGCAACGCTCGACGCTCATTCCGTCAGAGAAGGCGACTGTCATTCTCGTGGTCGACGTCTCGGGCTCGATGCATGCGACCGACGTGAAGCCGTCACGGCTCGGAGCCGCACAGGCGGCCGTGCGAACGTTCCTCGAGCGCGTGCCGAAACACGTGCGGGTGGGACTGATCGCGTTCTCGAGCGAGCCCGAGGTTGCGGCGCCGCCAACGACCGACAGGGATCTCGTTCGCGCCTCGGTCAACGAGCTCGACTTCCTACAGGCCTACGGCGGGACCGCCCTCGGCGACGCGATCGCGGCCGCGGTCGAGCTCGGCAAGAAGGTGATGCGCGAGGGGAAAGGCCCGCAGACGATCGCCTACACCGTTGCGAAGGCGAACCCGCTCGTCTCGATCCTCTTCCTCTCCGACGGTAAGCAGACACGAGGCACGCTTCAGCCGCTCGAGGGCGCGCAGCGTGCAAAGGCGGCGGGCATTCCCGTCTACACCGTCGCGCTCGGAACGCCCCACGGCGTGCTCACGACTCCGTTCGGCGCGTTCGGCGGGGGGACGGCGCGGCGCATTCCCGTGCCGCCCGACCCGGCCACGTTGAGCGCCGTTGCCAAGCTCACCGGCGGCAAGTTCTTCAACGCGCGCTCCGCGGACGCGCTGCAGTCGGCCTACAAGGAGCTCGGCTCCAAGCTCGGCCGCGTCAAGGGTCGCAAGGAAGTCACGAACGAGGCGGTCGCTCTCGCAGCGCTCGTCCTCCTCGCCGCGGGCATCCTCTCGGCGCTCTGGGGGCCGCGTCTGCCGTAGAGGTTTGGTGTGGAATTCCGGTGCCTCTGGGGACGTCGCAGACCAAGCAGCTGAGTTCGAGCGGTCGCAGTTCGTACTCGTAGTACGGGCTGCGGCCGATCGGGCTCAGATGCGCCGTGTCTGCGTCGCCAGCCAGAGGTGCCGGAGTTTCACATCAAGCCTCTAGGTCGCGCAACCTCGCGCGCTTGTCGCGCGTTGTGTCTAGGCGAACGCAAATCGAGGAGGTACCTGTGTCAACGTGGGTTTGGATCTTGATCGTGGCCGCCGCCGTCTTGATCGTGGCGATGGTTGCGTGGGGAATGATGAAACGCAAGCAGACGAAGCAACTCCAGAGCCAGTTCGGGCCTGAGTACGACCGCACGGTCGAGGCCGCCGACAACAAGAAAACGGCCGAGTCGGAGCTCGCCGCACGTCGCGAACGGCGTGAGCAGCTCGACATCCGTCCGCTCTCGAGCGCGGCGCGTGAGCGCTACGTCCAGCAGTGGCAGATCGTCCAGGCGCAGTTCGTCGACAATCCGTCCGGAGCGGTCGCATCAGCGGACCAGCTGATCCAGTCGGCGATGGCGGATCGCGGCTATCCGGTCAAGGACTTCGAGACGCGCGCGGCCGACGTCTCCGTCGATCATCCGAACGTCGCCGAGAACTACCGGCAGGGGCATCGCCTCGCGCAGAGGAGCGCGGACGGCGACGGCTCGACCGAGGATCTCCGTCAGGCCATGCGCCATTACCGCGCGTTGTTCGACGACCTCGTCGAGCCGACCGTCGACGAGCCGATGACGCGGGATCGCGACGACGCGGCGGCGTCCGCCGACACGAACTCGGCACGACGCGACCGCAGTACGAGCACGAGATGACTGAAGGACACCGGTGGCGTGAGCGCGGCTCGCGCCACCGGCGCACCTCTCGAGCCGCAATTGGTATCTTCCGCGCCGCGATGGGAGTCAGAGCGGCAATCGTCGCAATCTGCGCGGTGCTCCTCACAGGCGTCGCCTCGGCTGCATCGGCGCCGTACCTGAAATCCACAGCGGCGAGCCGCGGACACGTGGTCGCGGTCTTCACGCAGGGAAGCGCCGAGACCGAAGACTCGGTGCCCTCCCACATCGCAGTCGCGACGAAGCCGGCAACGCAGAACGACGGATCGTTCGTCCCGGCAAACGTTCGCTTCAGCGAATCGATCTCGAACGTCACACGGACGGCCGCCGGGCTTCGAGCTCGTACAGTGCACAGGCTGAGGCCGGGCCGCTACTACGTGAAGGTCTCCACCGTCGTGATCGCGCTCGACTGCACTCCGAAGCTTCCGTGCAAGGAGCTGTGGTCGAACGCGCGGCGCGTGGTCATTCCACGGCCGAAGTAAGAGCCGCATTCGCATGCCCTGAAAGGGCCAGCCCCACCGGAGTGGGACATACGCTTGGCCAATGGTCGACTTCGAGCAAGAGGCCCTCGCCGCGCTCGACGCGCTGCCGCCCGAGCTCCGCCGCGCGATGTCGAACGTGACGATCCTCTTCGAGGACGAGCCGCCGGACGGCCAACCGCTGCTCGGCCTGTACCAGGGCGTACCGCTGACCCGCCGTACGAGTGGCTACGCCGGTGCGCTGCCCGACAAGATCACGATCTTTCGCGGACCGCTAGAGCGGCTGTACGGCGCCGACCCGGACCAGCTGCGCTCGCAGATCAGGCACGTCGTGCTTCACGAGGTCGCACACCACTTCGGGATCAGCGACGAACGGCTCGTCGAGCTCGGTCGCTACTGACCTCCTGAAACAATCGGGGGATGCTGGACCGAGTTCTCTCTCCAGTGCTCGTCGGGCGTCAGGACGAGTTGTCCGAACTCGAGGACGCGCTGCTGTCGGTGAATCGTGGCGACGGCCGTTTCGTCCTGCTCGCCGGCGAGGCAGGGATCGGAAAGACGCGTCTCGCCACGGAGCTGAGCAAACGCGCGCGCAAGCTCGGTTGCGACGTCCTGTGGGGCAGCTGCTCGGATGCCGAGCTCGTCCTTCCCTTCCTGCCGTTCGTCGAAGCAGTCGGAAACCACCTCGGCGAACGGGATCCGGCCGTGGTACGAACGGAGCTCGGCCCGGCGGCCGAGGAGCTGGCACAGCTGTTTCCGCAGCTCGCGACCGGCCCCTCGACGGCACCTGCAGGCGATCCCGCCCAGGCCAAGCTGAGGCTTTTCGAGTCGGTCGTGACATTGCTCGAGTTGTGGGCGCGCGATCGCGGCCTGCTCCTCGTGCTCGACGACATCCACTGGGCTGACGGCTCGACACGCGAGCTCCTCGACTATGCGGCGCGACGTCTCGTCAGGAGCCGGGTGATGCTGCTCGCCACCTATCGAAGCGACGAGGTCGACCGGCGCCATCCGCTGACGCGCACGGTGCAAACCTGGCGGAGATCGGGGCTCGCGGAGACGGTCACCGTGTCGGCGATGACACAGCGAAACGTCGCCGAGATGATCGCGGCGATCCTCAATGCCGACGACGTGAGCCCCGAGCTCGCAAAATTCGTCGACGCGCGCGCGGAGGGCAACCCGTTCGTGCTCGAGGAGATGCTGCGGGAGGCGCTCGACCGCGGCGAGATCCTTCAGACCCAGACCGGATGGGAGCGAAGCTCTTCCGGGGCGTTTCGCCTTCCGGAGACCGTGCGCGAAGCCGTGCTCCTCCGCCTCGGCAGGCTCGACTCGGAGCAGGTCGAGGTGCTGCGGGCGGCCGCCGTCCTCGGCCGGACATTCGACTACAGCCTGCTTGTGGAGGTCGCAGGACTCGACGAGAGAATCGTGCTCGACGCCCTCGAGTCAGCCGTTGCGCAGCAGCTCCTCGACGAGGGAGCGGAGAAAGGCGACCGCTACAACTGGCGCCACGCCCTCACGCAGGAATCGATCGCGAACGACACGGTCCTGCCGAAGCGCCAGCGAATCCACTCGCGTGCGGCCGATGCTCTCCTCGCCACGGACGGAAGCGCAATCGCCGTCGCGAGGCACCTTCTGGGAGCCGGCCGGACCGACGAAGCGGTCGCCGCGTGTCTCCGCGCTGCCGACGAAGCCGAGCGCGCAGTCGCGTTCAGAGAGGCGGGCCATCTCCTCGAGCGCGTTCTCCCCCACGTCTCCGATCCGCGCGAACGAGCGCTGCTGCTCTATCGAATGGGCCATCTGCGCTGGATGAACGGCGAGCCGGCTGCAGCGGAACAGCTCCTCGCCGACGCCGTCGCGCAGCTCGACGCGCTCGCGCTTACGCGCGAGGCGGCGCGGGCGCGCGTCTACCTCGGCCGCTGCCGATGGGAGCTCGACCAACCCGAGGCCGCAGCTCGGGAATACGAAAAGGCCCGCGAGGCGCTGGAACAGGAGGGCCCGACGCCGGAGCTCGCGCTCGTGTACCTGAGGATCGCCGGAATTCACGCGTTCGACCTCGACTACATCCAATGCCGCGTGGCGGCCGAGCGAGCCGTCGAAATCGCCGACGAGACCTCTGCGGAGTTCGAGCGCGTCTGGGCGAGCTCCCACGTCGCACTCGGCCACTACGGCACCTTGCGCGAGTTCGCGCTGCTCGACGACTCCTACGAGGAAGCTCTCGCCAAGGGCTATACGTTCATCGCGGCGCAGGTCCTCTTCAACGAAGTCTGGGATCGCGTACACACGCTCACGGGCGGGCTGCACGGCCCGCTGGCGAAAGTCGAGCGGCTACCTACAGAGCTCTGGGAGTGGGCCGGCGGATCGATCGCGATGAGCCTGGCGATGCAGGCGCTCGGCCGGCCCCGCGACGCGCTGCGACACGCGCGCGCAGGAGCGGAGCGATACGAGAGTCTCGGAGCGAGCAAGTTCGCGTGGCGGGCGCACCTCACGGCCGCCGAGGCGCTGCTCGAGCTCGGGCGCGTCGCCGAGGCTGCGCAGGAGCTTCCGGCACTGTCACCCGGGAACGAACGCCAGGACATCGTCTACGACACGGCGACACGCGTCGGCATCGCGCGCGCGCTCGGACGCACTGAGGAGGCCGTCGAGCTCGCGCGAAGAGCCTCGGCCGACGACGCGGTGCTGGCCTTCGGCGAGACCGCCGCTGTCGCGGTCGAGGCGCTCGTCGCGGGCGGGCTGCTGGGCGAAGCAGAATCCGTCCTGCGCCGGACCGAGCGCGTGCGCGTCGATCTCGGCCGCGCGGGGCTCGAGATCTCCGAGGGCACGATCCTGCTCGCATCAGGCGACGCCGTCGAGGCGCGGCCGCATCTCGACCGCGCGCTGCGCAACTTCGAGGACGCGGGGCTCAAGACCTGGGCATGGCGCGCCGCCGCGCTCGCGGCCGAGGCGGCTGCGCAGGCGGGAGATCTTGACGTCGCGACCGAGCTGTTCGCAGACTGCATGCAAGGCGCTCATGTCGCCGGGGCGTTTCGCATTCGAGACGACGCTCGAGGGAGAGCCGCGCGTCTCGGCCTTGGCGTTCCTTCGTTCGCCGACGAGCCGGCGGACGAGATCGCCGAGCCCGACGTCGCCCAGGCCGGAGAGCGACTCGTGACGTCGATGTTCGCGGACGTTCGGGGATACGCGCCGCTGACGTCGGCGAGCGCGCCGGAAGAACTCGCGGATCGCATCACGACCCTCTATCGCTGGGCCGCCACGGAAGTCGGCCGCAGGTACGGCATCGTGGACAAGTTCGCCGGCGACGCCGTGATGGCGACGTTCAACACGGCCGGTGCGCGCGTCGACCATGCAGTCCTCGCACTCGAGGCAGCGCTCGCACTTCGTGACAAAGCGGCGATCATGGACTTGCCGGTCGGCATCGGAATCGCGGTCGGCCCGGCCGTCGTCACCCGGTCCGCCGGGGAAGGGAACGTCAGCGTGCTCGGGGAGGCGACGAACCTCGCCGCTCGACTGCAGACCGCCGCGGCCGGCGGAGAGATCCTGCTCAGCGGCGAAGCGTTTCGCCGCGTCGCCGCCTGGTTGGACGAGCGCGCACTGCCCGTCGAACCTGAGGAGCTCGAGCTGAAAGGCTTCGAGGGGATGCAGCGCGCTTACCGTTTGCGCGCCGCGGTTCCGCGCGTACAGTGACGGCAATGTCCAATCGGCTTCGCATGGCGATTGTGCTTCTCACCGCCTTCGTGTTCGGCGTCGTCGCAGCGTGGGCGAAGGGGCCCGGCGCCGTGTCGGCGGTATCGGAAGTTCGCAACTCGTTCGGCAACCTCAGCACACCGTGGCTGCTGGTCGCGTTCATCGCCGGTAGCGGATTCTCTCGACTCCGGACGGCTGCGCTCGCCGGTCTGGTGGCAACGACGGCCGCGCTCGTCGGCTTCTACCTGCTGAGCTCGATCGTTCAAGACCTCGGCGGGCACGGCTTCTTCGCCGACTTGCGGCTCGAGCTGTCGGCGAACCGCGGCTACCTGGAGGGTGGCTTGATCACAGGCCCGCTGTTCGGCGCACTCGGGTCGTGGTGGCGCCGGACCCGCACACTGCCCGCGTCGATTCTCGCCGGTGTGCTGCTGATGGCCGAGCCGCTCGCGCTGCTGCTGCTCGGCGCGTTCGGGCCGGGTGGCGTGCTGCCCGCGGGACCGCCCATGGTCGTTCGCCTCGTGCCCGGCTGGGGGCTGTCGAACGACGCAAGCACGGTCTCGATCGCCGTGTACGCAGCGGAATTCGCGCTCGGGCTCGCCGTCGTTCTGTTCGCGGCGCGGCGAGCGCCCAGATCGCTCCGAGCCTCTTGACGGAGGGTCCACGCGCAGTCGTCCTCGTCGAGGGGAGCAGCGACCAATGCGCGGTCGAGGCGCTCGCGGAGCGTCAGGGCCGCAACCTCGACGCCGAAGGCATCTCGATCGTCCCGATCGGCGGCGCGCAGGCGATCTACCGCTTCCTGGATCACTTCGGCCCGAAAGGGCTCGACATCCGTCTCGCGGGTCTGTGCGACGCAGCCGAGGAGGGCGATTTCAAGCGCGGCCTCGAACGCGCCGGCATCGGCGCGAGCCTGACGCGCGCCGACATGGAAGAGCTCGGCTTCTACGTATGTGACGCCGACCTCGAGGACGAGCTGATTCGCGCTCTCGGTGCGCCGCGTGTCGAGGAGGTCGTCGAAGCGCACGGCGACATCGGTCCGTTCAGGACGTTTCAGAAGCAGCCCGAGTGGCGGGGACGGCCGGTCGGGGATCAGCTGCGACGGTTCATGGGCAGCGGCGGCAGCCGCAAGATCCGCTACGCGCGGTTGCTGGTCGAAGCGCTCGATTTGAGCGACGTACCCCGGCCACTCGACGAGGTGCTGGCTCACCTATGAGCCGGCCGGCGCCGAGCGTAGGCGACGTCCAGCGGATTGTCGCGATCGCGAATCCGGTCATTCGCAATCTCGAGATCACGTACTGCTATTCGCGTCTCGCCGCGGCGATGGCCGCGCGGAACGGCGTGGGCGCGAACTGGTGCACGTACGCAACGTGGGCCTCGCGGCAGGCCGGCGGAACGATCCGCGGCGAGGATCTGCTCGTGCACCTCGAGCGCAGGCTCGGGGGAGGGCGCTGGTTGTTGCATCCGATCGTGACGCTCTGGCGCCGGCTGTTGCGCCACGGCCTCTTTCAGCCCGAGACGCGCCTCGGCCGTTTGACGAACGAGCTCCACACGCCGTTCGACGCGTTCGAGCGGGCGAGCGCCGCCGTCGCACGCGGCAACCTGAAGGTGTTCGAGGAGATCGGGCTGCAGTTCGCGCGCTATCTCGACGGCCTTCCGCTGGACGATCTGAGGCCGGGCGACCCGCCCGAAGGTCAGCGCCTGCTCAGCGAGGCGTTCGCGCACTACGCGCAGCTGCCGTCCGAGCGCGATGACACGCGGCGCGCCGAGCTCGCGCTGCTCGCGAACCTGGAGATCGGCCTGCACGAGCAGACGCGCCTGCAGCCGGAGATCCTCGAAGCACTGGACACCGGGATCGAAACGCCGCGTGACCTGGGCAGGCGAGCGCTCGTCGCGCTTGTTCCGTCTGCAACTCGGTGGTGGCCGGTCGTGCGGCGTCCAGCCGCGGCCCTGATCGGTGCCTGGGCGCGCGCGATTCAGCGGGCGTCGAGCAAGCTCGCGCGCGAGGCGGTCACCGACTCGTTCATGGTCCTGGCGCTTCCGGGGCGCGTGCTGGCGCTCGGGACGCACCTGGCGGACGCATATCCAGACGTTCTGGCCAAGCCAACCGACGCGGAGCTGAACGAACTGCTTGCACGGTTCGAGCCGGTTCCGCCAACGGTCGATAACTGCGGCGCGCGCGACTGGTCGGACTTCCACGAGCGGATGCACTACATCGTGCACCTGTTCCGCGTGTTCCATCTGAGCAAGCAGCTCACTGAGGCGCCATTCACCGCTGAGGAGATCGCGAGCTTCACCCGTGGGGTGATCCCTGACGGAGAGCTGTGACGTGGGCGTGAGTTCGGTCTAGGGCATCACGGCCCAGAAGTCTCGGTCGTCTCGTCCTGCGCGACGCCGCCGGTTGCGCGGATCGTCGCCGGCTCGTGCACGCGAGTCGGCCCGAACAGCACCCAGGTCGCTCCTCCGATGATGCCGCCGACGAGCGGTCCGACGATGTAGATCCAGACCTTGTCGAAATCGCCGTTGAAGAAGACAGGGTCGAGCGAGCGAGCGGGATTGAACGAGCCACCTGACGCCGGGCCGACCGCGTCGGCCGCCGTGAAGATGAAAAGCCCGATCAGCAGCGGCGCCATAACGCCTTTCCACGGCGCGCGGTCGTCGGTCGCGACAGTGCAGATCACGATGACGAACAGGGCGGTCGCGATCAGCTCGAGCAGCACCGCGCCCCAGTTCGAGATGCCGAGGCCCGGAGCGGTGTCGAGCGCGTCAGTCGCGCGGCTCGAGTAGACCGCGGCAACCGCCAGAACGGCGACGAAGCCTCCGGCAAGCTGCGCAATCCAGTACGGGACTACCTCCTTCGCCGGGAACTTCCGCGCCACGGCGAGCCCGAGGGACACGGCGGGGTTGAAGTGGCCGCCGCAGATGTGTCCGAGCGCCGTGATCGCCAGCGCGAGGCCAAGGCCGAACGCGAACGCGATCCCGAGGGTGCTGATCGCCCCGGCGCCGATGTCGACCGAAACGGCGATCGCGTTGAAGCCGAGGAAGAAGAAGAGAAACGTGCCGAGCGCCTCCGCTGCGAGGCGCAGGCCGAGCGTTGATGAGTCCATATCCCCCACCTCCTTTGACGAGGCCCATCCGTCGGGCGCCCCGACGGCCGGCCGGCGCATCGGGTTCGTGCGAAGATCTCACATTCGCGTCAGCCAGGCGAAATCCTGGATGCGACCGGCCCTCAGGACGTGTTCAGTGCCACGGCGGCGCGAATGAGCGCTTTGAACGCCTTTTCATCGATCTTGTCGCCCTCATGGAAGTCGATAGCACGCCTCGTTTTGCCCTCGAGGCTGGAGTTGAAGAGGCCTGAGGGGTCCTCCAACGAGGCGCCCTTGAAGAATGTGAGCTTGACCGCGTTCTTGTAGGTCTCACCTGTGCAGATACCTCCGCTGTGGGACCAGACCGGTGTTCCGGGGTGCGTGGGTTTCACCCACTTCCACTCCTCGACCACTTCGGGGTCGGCCTGCTTGATGAGAACCCGGACCCGAGCGAGCGTCTCGCCCCGCCAATCACTCAGCTCCTTGACTCTCGCATCTATCAGCTGAGACGGAGAGTCTCCTCGTTTTCCTTCCTTCGAGCCGCTCTTCGTGTTCATGGTGGTGGCGCTGATTGTAAGCGGGTGGGCGGCGAGGCGAGATTGTCGTTCGCAGTTACTGCGGCTACCTGCCTTGCGGTGGAAAGCGGACGTGCATGTGGTACTCGTGGCCCGGATACGGAGTCACGACACCGGCGGGCCCGTGCAGCCCCGTCGAGTAGCCGACGAAGATCATCTGCGCTCCGGCGGCCACGAACCGGCTAAGGAGGTCTTGGGCGAGCCGGTGATCGATCTCACCGGCCGTGGTCGGCGCGCGCAGCGCGCGGTCGAGGCGCGGGAAGTAGACGTCGACGTCGAGACCGTTCTGGTGGGAGACGTGGTCGTCCATCGGGCCGCCGCCCTCGCGACTGATGTCGCCGATCACGACGCGCGGCGCGTTTGGGTGCGCGGCGCGATACGCACGGGTCACCGAAAGGATCGCGTGGATGGTGCGCTCGTTTCCGTACAGCCGCTTCGGCGCATTCGGGCGACTGTCGGTGATCGGGTTCCAGGTGACCCAGTTCGCGCCGTTCACCGGCAGCTGCGTTCCGTACGAGAGGCTGCCGCTGATACGGCAGACCGATCGACCGCGCGTGATGCCACGCGACCTTCGGAGACGCACTTCCTCGCGCGATTTTCCGATGTGCGTGCTTCGGCCGGGATACATCAAGCTCCGCGGCCGCGACGATCCCGTTGTCGAACCGGAACGTCAGACTGGGCGGATCCTCGACGGCAAACGCGGAGCCTTGCCGGCCGTCGGCCCGAAGCGCCGCGAGCGCGAACATGACCGCCGGCGACAGTGCAATCGCCGACGCCTTGGCCCTCCGAGCGATTCGATCCCGCTCCCACGCCTCGCGGCGCCGGCGGGACGCCGTGAGCCCCGGCGGCAACGCCTCGCTCGGGATCGACGCGAACGGGAAGCCGGCCACAGCCGGCACGGCAGCTCCCTCGGGGCGCCACAGTTCCGTATCGAGCCACACTTCGCCTCGCCGCCAGCTCATGAATTGACTGCGTTCGCCGACGCCGCAGGCTGTCCTTTCGGCCAACGAGGTACGCTCGCAGAGACCAGCACCGCTCGAACGAGGTAAGGGGATCCTGAAGGGGGAACCCAGGGTTTCCCCGGCTAAGCCTGACTAGCGGCCTCGGCGCTTCCCATCCTCCGATACGAAGACCTGAGCCTAGAGCGGTTTCGACTTACGAGCGTGCGTACGCGCCTGGTCTTCCAGCGAGTCCTCAGCAACCCGGACATGCCCGAACGCCGCCCAAGCGTGCGCGGCTGCTCGAGGGATCTCGCGCTCACGGAAGTGTTGCGCCGCGGTCCGGCAGTGACGTGCCGCCTGCTCGAGCTCCGCTGCGACGGCCTCGTAGATGAGTGCGGTGTCTTCGAGGGCCGTTTCGCTCATCGCGGGACTATAAGCCGACCTTCGGGTGACTGTCCCGAACACTGACCAGGCGATTGCTACGCGTTACCGAGGTGGTTTACGTGATCAAGTCGGACGAGAGGACGCTCGCGCAGGCGAGCATTACGGGGTGAAGCGTTTCCAGTGCCCCTCGGAGACGACTTCCACGGTGCCGTCAGTCACTGTGAGGGCGGTCTCATCGTCAATCGCGTACCCCGGCACGGGCAGCTTGGCGGCCCATTTTTCTGCGTTGGCCATGGAATGGTCCGGCATGGCCGCGTGATCCAGGTGCGGGAACATCGCAAAATCAACGATTCCCAACGCTCTGTCACCGCCGGTGAGCCGACTCCCGTAGACGAAATCCTCCCCGACCTGGGGGCCCATCACCAGGCTCCCGGCGCTTACTCCCACCCAGACGGTCTCGTGCAGCGACGGCAAGAGGTCAGCCAGTCCCGACTGTTGTATCCAGTAGCACAGATACAGGGGATCGCCACCTCCCACCAGTAGGGCGTCAGTCTCCTCGACTGTAGTGGTCCAATGCGTCTTTTCGATGCTGGGCAGTGCGGTGAGTTCCAGTACTCCCAAGGACTTCCAACCCAATTCGCACAAGGGGGTGGCGGCTCGCCCGCTGATCAGCCGCCATGCGCTGTGGGCACCCCCAGCGAACGCGTAGATCGCGGTCGGAATGCAAAGGGCATTGGAGTCGGCAATCGGTTTGCCCAGTAGGCCGACCAGCGCGTCGTTGATGCTCGTGTTCTTGATGCCAGCGGACGTGAGAAGAAGCCTCATGCTGCCTCCCGGGTTGCCGGTAGATGTCGTTCCGGTATAGACCGCTCGGCGACCCGTAACTCATCGGTCTCTGCCTAGGCTGCGTCAGGGGTCTGCGAGAGTCGGCGGGTCGGTCCATCAGGGGCCATTGGTGAACACTCGCGCAGCCGATGAGGCTCATCCCCGGCGTGCACGCCGCTCAAGCTGCGTCCGTGCCCGCCGATCTGGCGGAAGGAACGGGTCGAGTTCCCGGCCGGTCAAGATCGCACCGAAGAACAGCCCGACGACGATGCCGCCGACATAGTCGCCGATCGCCCACCAGCCGACCAGACCTGTCAGTAGCCCGACCGCAGTTGCGTGCGGCCAGTACCTGCGGAACGCGACCCGAAAGGTCGCTGGCGCTGCATCCTTCGTGCTCGGCATCGGTATCGGCCTTGTTCCGCTCGGAGCGTCTTTGCGAACTCAATGGTCCAGCCGGCTGGCCGAGACTTCGTGACCACTTCCAGGCGCGCGTTCAGGCGCACATCGCAGCGGGCCTCGCCTTCATCGGTGGTGCGGCTTTGCCTGGGGCGCGGTCTCTCTACCCCGTGAGTAGCTCGGCGATCTCGGGCCGGTCGCGGATCGAGTCGAGGTCGGAGTTCCGGCGGGCGAGGCCTCGCAGCCGCTCCGACTGCTCGAGCGCATGCCTGAGATGCCGCGCCGCGTCGTCCGCGCGGCCGGCCAGCGCCTCGCAGCACGCGAGACAGAAGAACGCTCCGACCGCATCAGGGTACGCCTCGATCACCCCGCGAGCCCGGTCGGCGGCCTCGGCGTAATCGCCGGCCTCGTACAGCGGGTTGAACGGCGCCCAGGCCTCGAAGCCGAGGACCTCGTACGCCTTGCCCGGCTTGCCGCCCACGACGACGATCGTCGTCCCGTCCTCCTCCGCGAACGCCGTCCGCTTCACGCCGGGCTCGGCGAAGACCAGCGTCCCCGCCGACGCGTCCACCCGCTCGCCGTCGAGCTCGAAGGTCGCGCGGCCCTGGAGCACGAGGTACAGCTCTTCCTGGTCGTCCTCCTCGGAGTGCTCGTTGATGATCCGGTCGCCGGTCTTGCGGCCGGTGAAGCTGCTGACGCCGAAGGACGCGATCCCAAAGTGCTGCCTCACCGGCCGGTACGGCGCGCCGCCATCGTCGATCTCATCGATCGCATCGAAGCGGGTGACGGAGTAGGTGGCCACCGCTACAAACTAACGACCGGCAGCGCTGACAGCTCCGCCAGGCGTGCGAGCCCATCAGGCGTCATTCCGGAAAACTGGAGCAGGCGATGCGAGGCCCCCGGCACACGCCTCATGGAGAGGCGGCGCTCGTTGTGGACATGACGTCGATGATCGGGAAGCGCGTGCCGACGTCGAGGCAGCTGGCGGCAAAAGAGTGCGGTGCCGATGTCACCGGTGAAGAGTGAGGTAGCGGCGCCGGCCATTGGTGGTAGCGATCCGGTCCGCTTGGGCAAGGCCGTGCACGGCGAAGCGGCGGGCGCGTTCGAGACAGCGCTCGTCGCCGGTGCGCGCGAACGCTTTTGCTCACGAGCTGCGCAGTCTGGCGAGGAACAGCGCGCGGCTTGAGCTCGGGCGTCATCGCGAAACGCTGGCGCAGCCGTGGGACATGTAACCAGCCTCGCGCCTAGACTCGGGCGGATGGTTCCGTCGCTAGGCGGGCTCGCGCCGTTCCAAGGGCCGCGAGTACCGGGGCGCTCCGGCGGAGTGGACGCTCCGCTTGGTGTTGAACAGTCGACGTCCGCAGTTCGAGGTCATCCAGCCGCTGGACGGTCCGAGCGTCCATGCCGACTGGCTGGAGGAGCGGGGCGAGGGTTTCCACCACGTCGGATACGTCGTCCGTTCACTGGAGCAGACAACCGCAGAGATGGAAGCCGCCGGCCATCCGGTGATCGCGCGCATCCACTCTTTCGGAGCCGACCGAGACGGGGCCGCCGCGTACTACGACACGGCCGACACGCTGGGCTTCCTGGTCGAAGCGGTCGAGCCGCCCGCTCGGATGCCGGCGCCAGAGTTCACGATGTGACCCGAGCCCGATCCACGTCCGGCGGGGGTCAACCCGCCGTCGGAGTGTCCTCACGAACGCTGGCGCGGACAAGGGTCTTTCCTTAGGGCGACGGCAATCGGGTGTGTTGCGCGCTTGACGCTCATCAGCCGTAACGAGATAGTGACCGTCAAAACTCGAACGAGGAAAGGAATGGCTATGCCACCATTCGCGGTGCCGCTCGCGGCGGAGAAGCTCAGTGCCTGGGAGAGTTGGGTGGAGGAGTTGAAAGGGCCGCGCAAAGCCGCGTTCGACGACATGAACGCTCGACTCGGACTGGCGGAGCACGCCGCCTACCTGCAGCCGACGCCGGACGGCAACTTCCTCGTGATCGTCGTCCAAGACGGGCCTAGGAGTGACAGCTTCGCCGAGAACTTGCTCTCGTCCAACCACGAGTTCGATCGATGGTTCGCCGAGACCGTCGCCGATCTGCACGGGATCGACACTGCCGGCCCGCTGCCGCCCCCGCCGACGCGGTACCTGTAGCGCTCGGGCCAGCTGCGTTACTCAACCCTCCCCTCTGGCGTCATTTCGTGAACACTCGCGCAGACGAGATTGCTGTTGTCCGTAGGTAGAGAAGTGGCCTCGCTCAGGGCGGGCCTCGATCTTGTCCATTCGCCCGCCTATGCGCTCACGATCGCTAGAGCCACCCGGCGTGCGCCAGCACGTCTTGCGAGACCTCGCGCACCGTGCGGTCGCCATCGATGAGGAAGTCGAAGAGGTCGTGGGCGAGGGCGTTGCTCCGGATTTCCTCGGCGCGTTGGAGATGCCAGTCGAGCGCGCTGCCCACCTCGCGGGCGGCCAGACGCTCGGCGATCGTCTCCGGCGGCACGTCGAGCCATGCGATTTGGAACCGCGCTCCGGGCACTGCTGCACGGACGATGTCGAGATGCCGGGGTCTCTCGATTACCCGCGGCAACAGGAGGCGCTCGATGCCGGCGGCCGCGTAGACCGGCGCGACAGCAGCGAGTGCCTGTTCAGCGACGCGTGTGCCCTGGGGGTCGTCGTCCGGTTTCGGATGGAAGTACGCGAGCTCAGCGTCGATCATCGCTGCGGCGACGCCGCCCGCCTCAAGCAGTTCAAGGCACTCGAAACCGACCGTCGACTTGCCGGCGCCGCAGGGACCTGAGATGACCAGCACATCGCGCACAATCAGAACCGAATCTTTCACCCTCTGAGGTGCCAAAGCGGCCCCGCGCCGCATCACCGACGCCAGTAACGTGCGCCGAACAGTATGCGAGCGGCCGGGATCACAGCACTCGGCGAGCCCGTCGAGATCTTCGAGTTGGACGAGCCTGCGACGCCTGCCGCAGGCGAGGTCCTCATCGACGTCGTTGCCGCCGGCATCGGCAGCTGGGACGAGCTTGTCAGGATCGGCAGCTGGCAGATCGGCGGCCCGGCTCCGATGGCGCTCGGGACCGAGGCGGCCGGGACGGTCGCAGCAGCCGGCTCCGGCGTGACCGAGCTGCGCGAGGGCGACGAGGTGATGACACATCCGCTGCCGCTCCGGCGTCACGGGACGTGGGCGGGGAGGGTGCTCGCGCCGGCAGCGACCGTCGCGGCCCGGCCGCCAGAGGCGTCATGGGAAGCCGCCGGAGCCTTTCCCATTCCGGCGCTCACTGCGGCTCAGGCACTCGAGGAGGCTCTCGGGATCGAGAGCGGCGGGTGGGTCGTCGTCAACGGAGCCGGCGGAGTCACCGGTGGCCTGCTCGTCCAGCTCGCCGCGGCTCGGGGCGCTCACGTGATCGCGACCGCGAGCGCGAAGAAGGCCGAGCGCATCCGCGACTACGGCGCGTCGGAGGTGCTCGACTATCACGGCGACTGGCCTGCGCTCGTCCGCGAGATCACCGGCGGCGGCGCGCCCAAGGCCGTCAACGCTGCCCCCGGGCAGGCGGCCACCACGTTGAAGGCGGTTGCTGACGGCGGCCGCCTCGCCACTATCACGGGCGACCCGCCGCGGGAGGAACGGGGCGTCGCCGTAGCCGACGTCTACGTGCGGCCCGATGGTCGGCAGCTTTCGGCCCTCGCGGAGCTGCTGGCCCACGGAACCCTGAGCGTGCCGATCGCGTCCGTCCGTCCGCTCGATCAGGCGGCACAAGCGCTACGCGAGGTAGTCGCGGGAGCGGATGGCGCGATCGTTCTGTCACTCCGAACCTAGCCTGGCCCGCTGAATGGTCGCGCCCAAGCTGCGCAGCTTCGGGAGCTCGACCGCGCGGATTCTGGCAGGGCGATCTGGCGTCATTGCGGAACGCTGGCCCAGCTGAGGTCGCCTACGTTCGAGCGGTCAGTAGGCGGTAGCCAGCAGGCGTACTAGTTCGGCCGTAATGGCAGCCCGCAGTTCTCCGTGCCTCTCATCGCTATAGGCAACTGCCGGGTCGTTGCGCTCGTCTTTCGGGTATCTCCAAACCGGGCCGGTGATCCGTTCGGCTTGTTCCCACTCGTATCGCGGATGCACGTGACCGTGAAGGATGCTGAGCGAGTTGCCCAGCACCTCGTAGTTGATCCTTCGAAGGCCGTCGTTCTTGCAGGCGACCTCGACAGCCTCCCCAAGCAGAGAGAGGTCGAACAGGAACGTCTTGCGTCGCTCCCAGTCGAGGTCGGTCAAGTGGCTCGCCGACTCGTCGGCGCACAGCAAGACCGAGTAGCCGGGAAGGTGCTGTGTGTCCCCGATGACGGCGAAACCGCTCGGCATTCGTGCCATCACCATCCGGTTCTCGCCCCGGAGGGCGCCCGCCAGCGGGTTTGCGTCTGGCATGGCACGAGCCTAGCCCCGTCGAGGTGTCTTTTGAAACGCTCGCGCAGGTGTCAGTCCGAGGGCGTGAGCAGTTTCCAGTGCCCCTCGGAGATGACCTCGACGGTACCGTCGACCACTTTGAAGGCGGTCTCGTCGTCGATCGCGTACGCCGGGCCTGACAAGCGGGCCGCCCATTCCTCTGCGGTGGCCATCGTGTTCCACGGCAGGTCAGGGTTATCGAGGTGCGGGAAGATCGAGAAGTCGACGATCCCCAGGGTGCGGTCGTCTGTCGCAGACGGCCACATCACGAAGTCGTCACCGATCCGGGGGGTCATCACCATGCTTCCGGCGCTCACCCCAACCCAGACCATGTCGGGCAGCGTCGCCAGGAGGTCCGCCAGTCCGCTCTGCCGCATCCAGTGGCACAGGTACGTCGCATCGCCGCCCTCGACTAGCAGGACATCCGTCTCTCGGACCAGCGGGACCCAGCGTTCCGCGTCGAGGCTCGGCAGGGCGGTGAGCTCCAGCACTCCCATCGACTTCCAGCCCACTCCGACCGTGGGAGTGCCGGTCTCCTGCCCGCTGATGCACTGCCACGCCTGGCGAGGGCCGGCCATGGGATGCCCGTACAACGCCGTGGGAATGCAGAGGGCGTCGCACTCGGCGGTCGGCTTGCCCAGCAGCTCGACCAGTGCGTCGTGGATGCTCGGGTTCTTGATGCCGGCGGATGTAAGAAGAAGCTTCAAGTTGCCTCCTGAATTCGTTGGTGTAGGCGAGAACGTTCCGCCCTTACGGATCCGTACGCGGTGGAGAGCCAGGGCTATTCCTGCTTGAACCGGTGGCGCGTCTGGCCGAAGGTGCCCTTGGCGAACGCGAGGACCTTGGTCGGCTTCACCGAGAACACGAGGATCGCGTCGGCGTTTGCCTCGTGCCGAAATCCGCCCTCGTGCACTTCGTAGTGCCAGCGGCCGTCCCACTTCGTCTCCCACGCCTCTGCGAGCCGTTTGAGGACGCTCTCGTCGATCACTTGGACGGCCTCGCCCTCGACCACGACGTCGAGCCCTCGCTCCCATTCGTTGCAACCGGTCATCAGGATCACGTTCTGGTTGGTTCTCAGGTTCACGGCCTTCTGCTCGCCGAAGCCGGTCGCGAAATAGATCGCGTCATCGAGCCAGACACCGACGAGTGGCGTCGCATGCGGCCGACCGTCCGCTCGGACGGTCGCGATCCAGAACAACTCGGCGTCTTCGAGCGTCCGGCGAGTCTGATCCCAGTCGGCCGCGACCGCGGCCGGGTCGCTGAAGCGCGCGTCGAGCTCAGTCACTGGCTGCGTCATTGAGGGCTCCTGTCGCTCCGGGGTGTCAAGCGGACCCGCGCTTACGGATCCGTACGCAGTAGAGACCGGTAGCGCACCGAAAATTCATCGGCGCTTTGCGATCCGCGACAATGACCGCTTGGCGCTCCAACGGATGGACAACGTGGGCATCGTGGTGGAGTCGCTCGATGTCGCGATCTCGTTTTTCGCCGAGCTCGGCCTCGAACTCGAGGGGCGGGCGATGATCGAAGGAGACTGGTCAGGGCGCGTCACTGGACTGCGCGACCAGCGCGTCGAGATCGCCATGATGCGTATGCCGGACGGCCACGGCAGGATCGAACTCTCGCGCTTTCTCACGCCGCCTACGGTCGCCGATCACCGGAACGCGCCGGTAAACGCCCTCGGCTACCTCCGCGTCATGTTCGCGGTGGACGACCTCGACGACACGCTGGCCCGGCTCCGCGAGCACGGCGCGCAACTCGTCGGCGAAGTGGTCCAGTACAAAGACGTGTATCGGCTCTGCTACCTCCGAGGCCCCGAGGGCATACTCATCGGGCTGGCCGAGCAAATCGGCTGACGCCAATCGCGCGCTCGGGCTCGTTTCCACTTGCACCCGAGAACTAGGATCCGAGCATGCAGTCTGGGCGTGCCCTCCTCCTGATCGCTGACATCGGCGGTTACACCGAGTTCATGCGCTCCCATCGAATGAGCCTCGCTCATGCCGAGGCAACTACTGCCAGGCTCCTCGAAACGGTGATCGATGCCGCACGCGGGTTCGACCTGATCGAGATCGAAGGCGACGCGGCGTTCCTCTCCCGTCAGGCCGACGGGCTGGCAGGAGATGCGACGGTGGTTGCGACCACCCAGGCTGTCGTCTCGATGCACCGCGCTTTCCATATCGAACGGCGGTACGTCGCGACCAACCTCTGCCCTTGCGACGGTTGCGCGCAGGCGGACAACCTGAAACTGAAGTTCGTCGCGCACGTCGGCGAGGTCGCCACCCAGACCGTCAAGCGGCGGCAAACACTAGTCGGGATCGACGTCATCCACGTACACCGGCTGCTCAAGAACCCTGTGCAGGTCCCCGAGTATGTTCTTCTCTCCGAGGAGCTCTACCGCACCGGTGATACTGCGCTTTCGAATCCTGTCCACGAGGTCACGCAGGAGCTCGATGGAATCGGCCCGGTTCGCGGATACTTCGTCGACGTCGAGGATCTCGTCGACGGACTCCCTCCGCCCCCGGATCCCTCCCTCATCGGTCGCCTCGGTCGAACGGTTGGCCTGGCCGGCCGTGGTCTCCCATACATGCTAGGCCTGCGGAACCGGCGTCGCGCAGCTCCCGCTCGCTGAACTCGGCGGTCACCCTGCTCCGTCGGCAAGGCTGCAAGCCACCGCAGCCCCGGAGTGACATCCCGACCGCTGGCGAGCCAACACGGCTCTCCGGTCGGCGGCAAGATCCATCTCCGTGAGTCTCTCGCCCGGAGAACCTGATTCAACGTGTTCGCCGGATCATTGACCCTAGGGCGAGTCTGAAGCGGAAGCAGACAGGGCTGATCGACTTGCTTGAACCCAGCGTCACTCCACGCGACGTGAGCGCCCTCATCTTTCACCCGAGGACGCAGCGCGTGGCGATTATCCGGGGCGAGAGACATCGCGCTGGCTGGGTCTGCGCAACCCGCCTCTCGGCGTCGATCCTCGGCGCCACGGAGCCGGACCAGCTACGAGCAGACGGAACGAACTCCAGGAGTCGGTCGCGGCGCACGTCTCTGCCGACTCCTGAGGATCGCTGCCAGGCCTTTCAGTCGACAGTCATCAAGCATCTACGCTAGTCGGCCGGAGCGCCAGCCCTCCCGGCATCGCTCGGCCAGGGCCGGCGCGCAAACGGGTTGAGGGTCTGCCGAAGCGTTGCCACCATGTCGCGCTGGATCACGTCCAAGAACACCCGGGAGACGGCATCCTCGGAGTTGAAGAGATGCCGGAACGGGTCGGCGGGCAGGACGAGCAGGAGAACACGCTCTCGACTGATCGCCGTGATCGGGGACGGACGGCCGTCGATGAGACCCTCGTAGCCGAAGGCCTTTCCCGGCCCCGCGAGTCCAACGCAGATGCGCCGGTCGGCTCGAATTATCACCTTCTCCACGGCGCCGTTGATCGTCAGGAAGCAGGCGGGTGAGGGAGATCCTTCAGTGACCAACGTCCGTCCCGCCGCACACCGTGCATAGGTGCCCGATGTCAAGAATCCCCAAAGCGCTGCAGGATCGAATTCGTGGAAGCTCGCCATGCGGCGGACATACGCGCTATCAGGGGGCCCGCACTCCTGAAGGTCGGCGGGCATCTCCACGTGGGCGTTCCGCGGAGCCTCGAGCACGCCCTCGAGCGTTGCGCCTGCGAGGTGTCGCAGCTGATTGCGGAGCCGCTCCGCGAAGACCTGTGCGAGTCGCCGCTTCAAACTGAACGCTGCCGGATGCCCACTGGCGAGGAGCGCCGCGATGTCCTGCTTGCCGAGAATCAAAAGCGTGGCGTCATGGGTGACCTCGACGGTCATGGAGTGGGGGCCGCCATCGAGCAGTCCGATTTCGCCGACGACATCCCCCGGACCCGCCAGCCCGATCACCCGGGCGCGATCGCCGGCGCCGCGCAATGTGGCGGCGAGGCAGCCTTCGACCACGACCGCCATTTCTCGCGCATCGTCCCCCTGCCGCCAGAGAGTCTCCCCCTCTCGAGGCGTCCGTCGTCGCGCGACGTTCGCAAGCTCGATCAGGTCCGCCTCGGCCCACCCTTCGAAGAGTGGGACGGTGGCGAGAAATCCGACTATCTCACGGTCAGACATCCAGGTCACGAATGTCGAACGCGAGCCCCTGGGAGGTGCGCTCGGCGGTCAGGAGCGAGTACTCGGGCACCTCGAACCACGTCGAATGGTCGGTGGTGAGCGGCTCTGAGGCGATGATGACGGAACGGGACACATCACCTACGGTCATCTGCCAGCCGCCGTCGCGCTCGACGTACTCGCCACCGATTGCGTACCAGAGGCTCACGAACGGGAGGTCTGTCTCGAGCATCTCGTCCTCCGGCGGGTACCAGCCGTAGTCGAACGAGAATCGCGTGCACACGACCGCATGTCCCGTGCTGAGGGAAAGGTTGACCGGGGACGACGTATCGATCCCGTGGGCGGCGCGAACGCCGCGCAGGATGCGCAGGGCACTTTCAGTGGCATCGGCGAGCTCGCGCACCGCGGGCACTCCATAAGGGTCGTCGAGCTGCGAAAGGATCAGCGCGTAGATCCACTCCGAATCGGTTGTCCCCTCGATGCGCCGCGCGAGCTCCGGCTTCACGAAGTCCAGGAGCGAGTATCGCATTCGCGAGAACTGGCGAAGATGCCCGTTGTGTGCGAGCACGACGCGGGCGCCGTTGAAGCGGAACGGATGGAGATTCGTCTCCGTGACAACGGCCTCGTCGGAGTAGGTCACGCCGCGAACGTGCGCTACGAGGCACGTCGGCGCAAGCTTTGACGACAGAAACCGCAGGTTGCGATCGAACGACGGCAGGGTCGTGGCACGATAGGTAAACGGATCCTCCGGCTGGAGCGAGGTCGTGTCCCAGGCCTGCATGCCGAACCCGGCGAGGTTGAGAAATGTATTCATCATCCGGGGGCTATATGACTGCCGGACAAGGCTGTTATCAGGATCGAACAGCAGCCGACGCAAGACGAGCGGCTCGCCGAGGTACGTCAGGATCCTGCACATTCCGCGGATCGTATTCGGCCGGACCAGAGCCGGTCAGGCACCGCGATCGGGTTGGCTACGATTGGCCGACCAACGGAAGGACGGTCGATGAAGCAGTTCAACTGCGGGGACGTGGTGCCTGGCTGCACCTGGGTGGTACAACGCGACAACGAGGAGGAGCTTTGGCCGGAGATCTCCTCGCACGCCAACGAGACACATGGGATGGACGAGGTGCCGCCCGAGGTCATCGACATGATCCGGAGCGTAATCACGGACGTCTAGTTCTCAGCCGTCGACCGGGAACGCGCCGGTCTCGAGGAATATCGCCAGCGCCGCTGCGTAGGGCTCCAGCTCGAGGCCCTGCTTGCTGACCCATCCGTCGTTGTAGTAGGTACCGGAGTAGCGATCGCCGCTGTCGCAGATCAGAGTGACGATGCTGCCGCACTCGCCACGCTCGACCATCCCCGCCACAAGTTGTAAGGCCCCCCAGACGTTCGTGCCTGTCGAGGCGCCGACAGTTCGGCCCGTCAGTGCGGAAACACGTCGCATCGTTGCGACAGAAGCTGCGTCGGGGACCTGAATCATGTGGTCGACGACGCCCGCGAGGAACGACGGCTCAAGTCGCTGGCGTCCGATGCCCTCGATGCGGGACGGTCGACCCGTGAACGCCGCAGGATCAGCGGCCCAGCTGGCGTAGAAGACCGAATCCTCGGGATCGACGACGCAGAGGCGCGTTGCATAGCGTCCGAACCGCACGTAACGCCCAATCGTTGCGCTCGTGCCACCAGTGCCGGCTCCCACGACGACCCACGTCGGCACGGGATAGGGCTCGTGTGCCATCTGGGCGAAGATCGATTCGGCGATGTTGTTGTTGCTGCGCCAGTCCATCGCGCGCTCGGCATAGGTGAACTGGTCGATGAAATGGACGTGGCTTTCAACCGCGAGCCGCTGCGCCTCGTCGATGATGCTGTTGGCGTCGTCGACCAGGTGGCAGACTCCTCCGTACGCCTCGATCAACGCGATCTTCTCCGGACTCGTCGACGTCGGCATCACCGCAACGAATGGCAGTTCGACGAGCCGTGCGAAATACGCCTCTGAGACAGCGGTTGACCCGCTCGAGGCCTCGACGACCGTCGTACCCTCCGTGAGCCAGCCGTTGCAGAGCCCGTAGAGGAAAAGCGACCGAGCAAGCCGATGTTTCAGTGATCCTGTCGGGTGGACCGACTCGTCCTTCAGATAGAGGTCGATGCCCCACTCGGCGGGCAGCGGGAAGACGTGAAGATGCGTATCGGCCGACCGATTCGCGTCGGCCTCGATACGCCGCACGGCCTCATCCGACCACCGTCTCGCGGCGACGGATTTGCGGCTGCTCGCGGCGAAGGTCACACGTTCTAGTCTGCCGAACCCGCGCTACCCCCGCGGATCCAGGCGTGATCACCGCC
>CAWFIT010000019.1:0-93582 GCA_963815965.1 uncultured Actinomycetes bacterium
GTCAGCGACGCGCCGGCGACGAGCTCCTCGAGAAAGGCAGCGACGACGTCCTTCGCCATGCCGCCGATCCGAACGCCGGTGAGATCGACGTGCGACACGAGCAGCGGCTCCTCGCTCGCCTCCAACGCGACGTGTGCCAGCGCCTCGGCGGACGGGACGACCGCGGATCCATGCCCACGAACGCCGTCGTCTCGCAGAGGCCGCGCAAGTGCTTCGCCGAACGCGCGTCCGGCCGCACGCACCTCTTCCTCGGCGTCTCCTGGGGCCACTTCGAGCGCGAGGTCGAACGACGCGTAGGCCGCAAGCAGGCCGAGCAGGTGGTCGAGGGCGGAGACACCTGTGGCGACGTTGGCGGCGCCGCTTCCGTCGATGGACACACGCACCTGCGCGTGCGCGTCGTGGATTCGATTCGGCGCGGTCACTGTCCCGCGAGCGTAGCGCTCCGCTAGCCCGAGACGCGCTCGATGCGCGCGCCGAGGCCGCGCAAACGCTCGTCGATCCGCTCGTAGCCCTTGTCGATCTGGTAGACGGCGCCGATCGTCGACTGCCCCTCGGCGCAAAGGCCCGCGAGCAGCATCGACATGCCCGCGCGGATGTCCGGGCTCTCCATCCGCTGGCCATAGAGCTGTGCCGGACCGCTGACGACGACTCGATGTGGATCGCAGAGGATGATGCGCGCGCCCATCGACACGAGCTTGTCCGTGAAGAAGAGGCGGCTCTCGAACATCTTCTCGAAGATCAGCACGGTGCCGAAGGACTGCGTCGCGACGGTGACCGCGATCGACGTGAGATCCGCCGGGAACGCGGGCCAGGGCCCGTCCTCGATCTTCGCGATGTGCCCGCCCAGGTCGTCCTGGATGACGAGCTGCTGCCCGGGAGGCACGTGCACGCTCGTCTCCCCCACCTCGACGCGGACGCCGAGCCGTCCGAACGGCGGCAGGATCGACCCGAGGTCCTTCGTCTCGACACCCTCGATCGTGATGCCGCCTCCGGTGATCGCGGCGAGGCCGATGAACGACGCGACCTCGATGTGGTCGGAGCCGATCCGCCACTCGCCGCCGCGCAGTGAGTCGACGCCGCGGATGCGCAGGACGTTGGACTCGATGCCTTCGATGTCGGCGCCGAGCGAGACAAGGAACCGGCAGAGGTCCTGCACGTGCGGCTCGCACGCGGCGTTCCCTACGACCGTCTCGCCCGGCGTGAGCACTGCGGCCATGACCGTGTTCTCCGTCGCCATGACGCTCGCCTCGTCGAGGAACACGTGCTTGCCTCGCAGGCCGTCGGGCGCGCTCACGTCGAAGCGCGGGCCGATCTCGATCTGCGCGCCGAGCTCCGCGAACGCGTGGATGTGCGGGTCGAGCCTGCGCCGGCCGATCACGTCGCCGCCGGGCGGCGACACGCTCACCGAGCCGAGACGCGCGAGCAGCGGCCCCGCGAGCAGGAACGAGGCGCGCATCCGGCTGCACAGCTCCTCGTCCAGCTCACGCTTGCGCACGTCGGCGGCCGTGACGCGAATCTCGTTCGGCCCGGTCCACTCGACGTCTGCTCCGACGTCGGCGAGCAGAGCGACCATCGTGTCGACATCGCGGATGCGCGGGACGTTCGTCAACCGGATCGTCTCGTGCGTGAGCAGGCACGCCGCGAGGATCGGCAGCGCGCCGTTTTTGTTTCCAGCCGCGCGGACGGAGCCGGACAGCGCTTCGCCGCCTTCGATGACGAAGGACTCCGTGAGTGCGTTCGCGACGGTGGTCGTTGCCATGAGCTCGAGTTCTCCCGGCTGAATTCTGCTGCAGGAGGCGGCTATCCTACCCCTGCGCGTGGATCCGACACGGGACCGGGCCTGGGAGACGCTGACGCGCTACACCAAGAGCGAGTCGCTGCTGCGCCATGCGCTCGCAGTCGAGGCGTCGACCCGGTTCTACGCCGCGAAGTTCGGCGAGGACGAGGAGCTCTGGGGCGTCGCGGCGCTGCTCCACGACTTCGACTACGAGATCCATCCGACGCTCGACAAGCACCCGCAGGACGGCGCACCGATCCTGCGCGAGGAGGGTTACCCGGAGGAGGTCGTCGAGACGGTGCTGTCGCACGCGGAGCACCTGAACATGCCGCGCGACACGCTCCTCAAGAAGACGCTCTTCGCCTGCGACGAGCTGAGCGGGTTCATCCACGCGTGCGGTCTCGTGCGGCCGACCGGGCTCGAGGGCCTCGAGCCGAAGTCGGTCCGCAAGAAGTTGAAGCAGCCGTCGTTCGCTTCCGGCGTCCATCGCGACGAGGTCTATCGGGGCGCCGAGGAGCTCGGCCTCGAGCTCGACGAGCACATCCGCAACGTCGTCGCCGCGCTCCAGCCGATCGCCGGCGAGCTCGGCCTGCGCACGTCAGAGAGCGCCGACTAGGCGCTCCACGTCGTCCTCGCTCGTCCACCAGCCGCACGACGCGCGCACGAGCGGCGTCCCCGGGATGTTCCGGACTACGACGCCCTCGTCCAGTAGGCGGGCGGCGACCGTCTCCGCGTCGTCGTCGGGCCGGAACGCGACGAGCCCGGACTGATCCGGCGGCGTCACGACATGAACGCGACTCGCCAGTGCCTCGCGACAGGCGGCGACCATCTCGCGGATCCGCGCGAACCGCCACTCCGGCGCGAGGCCGATCGCGGTGGCAAGTCCTACCAGCGACGCGATCGACAGCCAGCCGGAGTCGAAGCGCTGCGCTCCCTCGCGGGCGACGTACCGGCCGCCCGGCTCGAACGACTGCTGCGCGAAGTAGGCCGGCCGCGCGACGCGCAGCGAATCGAGGTCGGCGATATAGAGCGCGCCGGTCGTGTCCGGCCCGCACAGCCACTTCTGGCCCGACACCGTGTAGTAGTCGATCGCGCCGACGTCGACCGGGATCGCGCCGACCGACTGCGCGCCGTCGACGAGCACGGGGACGCCGGTGCGCTCCCTGAGTGCGCGCACGTCGAGCGTGATGCCGGTCGTCCAGAGGACGTGCGACACGGCGAGCAGGCGCGTTCGCGGCGTGACCTCGGCCACGATCGCTTCGAGGAGCTCCTCCGGGCCGAGCCCGTCCACCCGCGCGACCCGCACCGTTGCGCCCGACGTGAACACCGGCCCAGCGAGGCCGAAGTGCTCCGCGTCCGTCGTGACGATCTCGTCGTTCGGCTGCAGGCCGAGGCCGGCGAGCACGATGTTGCAGCCGTCGGTGGTCGAGTACGTAAGCGCAACGCGCTCCGGAGCAGCGCCGACCAGTGCGGCGAACAGTCCTCGGAGCGTCGCGCGCGCCGCCTGCATCTGCTCGATGTAGGGCTTGCCGCTCCGCCCGTGCTCGAGGTCTCGCCGAAGTTGATCCTCGATCGCTTCCTCCGTCGGCCGCGCGAGCGGGCCGAACGTGCCCGCGTTGAGGTACGCGACGTGCTCGAGTACGGGGAACAGCGCCCTTCCTTCGTCGAAGGTCATTCGACGACCACGTCGACCGGCGTGTGGTCGGACAGCCGCGCCCCGTCGCGCTCGCGGCGCTCGGGCTTCCACCGCGTCGGTCCGGATGTGAGCTCGAGCCCTCGTACGAGCACCTGGTCGATTCCAGGCCCCGGCCGGGAGAAGCCCCACTCGTCGGAGACGATGTCCAGCAGCGTGCGCGAGCGCTCGAACGTCACGTTGAAGTCGCCGGCGACTGCTATTGGCTCGTCGGGTCGCGCGAGTCCGTCGACGTAGACGAACGCGCGCAGGAGCTCGGCGTCGGCCATACGCTCGTCAGGCGGGTAGCTCGTTGCATGCAAGTTGGCCACGAGCAGCGACCGCGAGCCGTCGGAGAGCCTGACCGCCTGGCAAACGCGGCGCTCGCTCCCCCACGCGAGCCGTGCGAGCGGCCCGAGCGAGAGCCACTCCGCCTGCGCACGGCGGAACGACCGGGGGTTGAGGACGCAGACGTGCTCTCCGCGCAGCTGCAGCCGCCGGGAGATGAGGATCGCGTTTCCCTGTCCCGAGAACGCAGAGCGCAGAAGACCCTCGTTGAGCGAGGTGACCCGGCGGCCGATGTCCGCCGTCGTCGGGATCGGCCCCAGCGAGGGAGGATGTGCGAGCGCCGGCGCGACCGTGTACGGCGTCCAGGAGGCGAGCTTCGACAGCGACCACGCGGGCAGTTCCTGCAGGCAGACGACGTCCGGGTCGTCGCTGACCGCCAGCTCCACCGTCTCGCGGAGGAAGGCGTGCCGTTGCGGCGGCGCGGTGTGCCCGTGGAACACGTTCCAGGTGCGGATCAGCAAGGCGGTTTAGCTTAAGGGCAACATGTTTCGCCGCCGCCGCTTCCGGGAGGTGATCGAGCGCCAGCTCGCGTTCTTCGAAGAGGACGACTTCGACCTGCTCACCGACGTCGATCGCGCGCTCGAGAAGTACGAGCGCGCGGACCGCGACGAGGCGGAGGAGCTCTACGGCGACTACCAGTTGACGATCGAAGCTGCTACGGACAGGCTCGCCGAGTTGCGCGACACGTACGCGCGCACGCTCGATGAGGACGACGCCGAGCAATTCGTGCGCGAGTTCAACGACGCGGTCGTCGAGCGTTGGCGCGACCTCGCGTTGACGATCGAAGAGAGTTAGCTGCGGTGCGGCTCTCCGATGGAGCTGCGGCACGCGCGGCGCTGAATGACCCATACGGGTCAAGCACGCGCAGATCGCCTGTTGAGACGATGGCGAACGTGGAGAGAACGGCCCCTGAAATCGCGCGCGACTTCAGCGACGTCATCGCTGTGATTCGCAGCAGCGCGGACCTCGTCAAGCTCAAGCTCGAGGTGAACGATCCCGCGACGATCGACGTGGCGCGAATTATCAGAGCCTCCGAGGAGGCCGCGGCGCTGACGAGGGAGCTGCGCTCGCTCGTGTTCCAGGAAGAGTCGGTCTAGCGATGCCCGAAGTGGTGTGCGCGCGGTAACGACTCACCGACGCTGATCTCGGCGACCTCGCGCGCGAGCGGGCCGAGCGACTCCACCTTGTCCACAAGAACGTTCATGTTCCGATCGCGCCGCTCGAAGCGGCCGTGCGCGAGCAGCAGCGGCTCTCCGCGAACAAGCGCGCGGTAGCGCTCGTACACCGGCGGCGGGACGATCAGGTTCATCTGGCCTGCCTCGTCCTCGAGCAGCATGAAGACGACGCCCTTCGCCGTCGACGGTCGCTGCCGAGCGATCGCCATCCCCGCCACGCGGACGCGCCGGCCGTCGCGGCACCGCTCGAGCTCGGCGCTCGACAGCACGCCCTCGGGCAGATGCGGCCGGAGGAGCTCGAGCGGGTGAACTCCGACGGAGAGGCTCGTCGTGCGGTAGTCGGCGAGCATCCGCTCCCAATCAGTCTGCTCGCGCAGCGTGGGCGTCTCGACCGTGGGGTCGAGTGGTAGCGCGAGCTGCCGCTCGTTGCCGCGCGAGCCGGGGACGCTCTCCGCCTGCGGCACGAGCCCGAGCTCCCAGAGCAGCACGCGCCGCGGCCGGCCGAAGCAGTCGCACGCGCCCGAGGCGACGAGCGACTCGAGCGTGTCCCGCGACAGCTCCGTCCGCTGCGCGAGCTCCCGCACGTCCGCGACCGGCTGCGCCGCGACAACGGCCGCCGCGTCGTCGTCCGACACGTGCTCGACGTAGTTCAGCCCGACTCGGACCGCCCCTTCTTCCATACGCGCCTTCACACCGCTGCGGTTGACGTCCGGGGGCCGGACCTCCACCCCGCGCCGCTGGGCGTCGCGGACGAGCGACGCCGGCGGATAGAAGCCCATCGGCTGCTCGTTCAGAAGCGCGCAGAGAAACTCTCCTGGATGGTGGTGGCGCAGCCACGCCGACTGGTACGCGAGCAGCGCGAACGCCGCCGAGTGCGACTTCGGGAAGCCGAAGCCCGCGAAGCCCCGCACCTTGTCGTAGATCTCGTGCGCGAGCCGCTCGTCGAGGCCTTTGCCCATCGCGCCTTCGACGAAGCGCCCGCGAAAGGCCTCGATCGCGGCTTCGCTGCGTTTGCGTGAGAGCGCCCGGCGCAGGCCTTCGGCATCCCCGATCGAGAAGCCTGCGACCGCCATCGCGACCTCGAGCACCTGATCCTGGAAGATGATCGTGCCGAGCGTCTCGCGCAGCGGCTCCTCGAGCAGCGGGTGCTCGACGGGCGGCACGTAGCTCGGGTCCTCTCGGATTGCCTGGCGCCGGTCGATGAACGGGTGTACCGACTTCGACTGGATCGGGCCTGGACGCATGATCGCGACCTGGATCGTCAGGTCGTCGAGGTTCTCCGGCCGCGTGCGGAGCAGCGTCTGCATCTGCGCGCGCGATTCGATCTGGAACGTGCCGATGGTGTCCGCGTTCTGAATCTCGGCGTACACGTCAGGGTCCTGCAGCGAAATGCGAGAGAGGTCGATCGTCTTGCCGTGCACGCGCGCGACCTGTTCGACGCAATCCTCGACGGCGGAGAGCATTCCCAGCCCGAGCAGGTCGATCTTCAGGAAGCCTGCGTCGGAGCACGAGTCCTTGTCCCACTGCACCATCTGGCGGCCGGCCATCGCGCACGGCTGCACGGGGACGAGCTCGATCAGCGGCCGCGACGAGATGACCATGCCGCCCGGATGCTGCGAGATGTGGCGCGGGAGGCCGGCGAGCTCCGAGCACAGCTCCGCGAATGCGCGCCAGCGCGGCGAGCGGAGCTTCGTCTCCGCGTCCGGCAGCGCGGCGAGCTCATCGCGGACGCGCGTCGCGTTCCAGCCGTCGGTGATCCGTGCAAGTCGCTCGAGATCAGCGAACGGCAGGCCGAGCGCCTTGCCGAGGTCGCGGATCGCACCACGCGAGCGATACGTCGCGAATGTCGCTACCAGTGCCGCGTGCTCGCGCCCGTACTTCTCCGTCACGCGGACGATCAGCTGCTCACGGATGTCCCGTGGGAAGTCGAGGTCGATGTCCGGCACCGACGACAAGCTCGTCGTTGAGGAAGCGGCCGAGCGACAGGTCGGCCTCAACGGGATCCACGTGCGAGAGGCCGGTCAGGTAGCAGACGATCGAGCCGACGGACGAACCGCGGCCTCGGCCCGGAGGCAGCATCTGCCGCGCGACCGAGGAGCCGCGTACCTCGACGGCGACCTCGCGGGCGAGCTCGAGCACCTCCCAGTGCAGGAGGAAGAAGCCGGCGAGGCCGATGCGCTCGATCAGCGCAAGCTCTTCGTCAAGGCGCTGCCGGGCACGCCTCTTGTGCCCGTTCAGTGACGCGTACCGCTCACGGAACAGCCGGTCGCAGAGAGCGCGGAGCTGCACGATTGCCGGCTCGACACCGTCGGAGAAATCCGGATAGCGATAGCCGAGCTCCTCCGTGAGATCGAACTCGAGCCGCTGCGCGAGCTCGCCCGATCGTGCGACCGCTTCCCTGTCGTCAGGGAATCGCTCGAGCAGCTCGGCCGGCGGGAGCAGCACGGACTCGTGGTTGCCGCGTCGCTCGCGCTCGCACCCGTCGAGCGACGTGCGGTTGCGGATCGCGACGAGCGCGTCCTGCAGGCCGACGCGCGACCGAGCATGCGCATGCGGATCGCCCGTGACGACTGTGTCGACACCGAGCGTCTCGGCGAGGTCGCGCAGCGCTGCGTTGCGGCGCACGTCCCCGCGCTCGTAGGGACGCTGCAGCTCGACGAAGAAACTGTCGCGGCCGAAGGCCTGGGCGAGCCGCGCCACTGCGTTCGGGTTGCGGACGGCGAGCCCGTCGCGTGCACAGCCGGAGAGGCAGACCAGCCCGTCGTTCAATTGCTCGAGCAGCGTCTGGTCGAGCGCAGGCGGCACAGGCCTTCTGGCCATGTCCCTAGTCCTGGACTCGGGACGTGTCTCTTTGTGCGCTGCCGTGAGGAGCCTGCAGAGATTGGCGTACCCGCTCGGCGACTCCACGAGCAGCGTGACGTGGGCACCGCCGGCCAGCGTCACCTCGGCGCCGGTGATCGGCCGCACCCCGAACGCCTTGGCCGCGTGCGCGAACTCAAGGGAGCCGTAGACCCCGTCGTGGTCGGTGAGCGCCAGCGCCTCGTAGCCGAGCTCCGCGGCGCGGACGACCAGCTCCTCGGGCAAAGACGCTCCGTCCAGGAAGGAATACGCAGAATGACAGTGGAGCTCGCTGTACGTCACGGCGCGGCGCTAGGCTTGGCCCCCGTGGAGCGGACAGTGGGAGGGGTCTTTCGCTATGAGCTCGTCGCCGAGGACGGCGAGCGGATCGGCGACCTCGCGACCGAAGAAGGGTCGTGGGCGATCGGCGACCTCGTTCCGTGCGCCGGTCACGTCTTCGAGATCCGCACGATCGAGAACACAAAGCTGGAAGTCCGCCGCGTCATCTGATCCGCGCAAAGTGCTTCGCACTTTGCGCGGGAAGACCGGGCAGGCGCGCTGCGCGCGCGTGCCCAAAGGTGTTATTGCAAGGTGAGTGGCTTCGCCTGATGCGTGGTGAGCAGCGCGGCAAAGCCACGCTGCCGGCGAGCGGTTCATCTTCGAATGACGTTTCGTTCCAGGCACAGCTCTGCCGTACCGACACCCGCCTTTGCCGAAGCAGCACCTCAAGCGTTTAAGCCCGCTGGGTAAACCAGCAGCCGCGTTCCTCGTCGCGGTACACAACGCTGTTCTGCCCGGAGTCGAGCACGAGCTCGAAGTAGCGGCGGGACACCGGCTCCTCCGTCCACCAGCGGTCGACGACGCGCCACTCCTCGCGAACGAGCGCGACCGACTGGCGGTTCACAAGCCGCGGCACGCCCGAGGCGTTCGCCTCGACCAGGGCCGGTCTTGGAGCGTTCAGTCGTCCCGCGGAACGAACAGCGCGCGTGCTTCCGGTATGCGCGACCAAGGCGCCACCTCCACGACGGTGTTCACCGACCCGGAGCCGGTGCTCGAACGCACCTGCCGCAGGCTCTCGCTGAGGCGTGTGTCGAGCTCCGCGCCTGCGGCCTGCACGAGCTCGAGCTGCTGGCCGGTCGACTCGGTCAGCTCGACGATTTCGAGTCGCAGCTCGACGACAGGCGCCGGCAGTTCCGCGAGCTTCGGCGCGAGAGCGGCACGGAGACGATCGCGCTCGATCGTCGGATCGCGCAACGTCAGTGTCCGCCGCCACGACGCGCCGCCGATAAGCCGCGCGGCGACCGCGACCTTGCGCGCGAAGCGCTGCTCACGCTCCGGCCGTACGAGCAGCCGATCGAGCAGCACGTTGAACGCGCGCCTGAGCGTCAGCTCGTTCCCGACCGCCTCGGGAAACTCGAGCCGTTCGACAAGCTCCGACGGCGGGCGACGTCCCCGTACTCGCCGCCGCTCGCCGCCTCTCGCCAGGCTCCAGGCGCGCCGGCCGTCCGGCCCCAGACGTTCGGCAACGGCGCCGCCCGGCAGCCCGGCAAGCTCTCCAAGCCTTCGTACCCCCAGCTCCTTCAGTTCCTGCTGCTGCTCCGCGCCCAGAGGCAGGAGCCCGAGCGGCAGCGGCGCGAGGAACTCGCGCGTGTACTCGTCCGAGACGACGAGCAGCTGCCCCGGCCCCGCGACGTGCGCCGCGGCGAGCGCGGCGAACTTCCGCTCGGCCGCGCCGATGCGCGCGTCCCAGTAGGAGCCGACCGCGGCGAGCGCCCGCTTCAGCGCCGGCTCGACGCCGCCGTAGAGCCGCTCGACGCCGCGAGTCTCGAAGAACGCGGTACCCCGCTCGGCCGGCGAGACCGCGATGCCCGCGTCCTCGAGCCTGCGCAAGATCTCCTCCCACTCGCGCTCGGCACCCTGCGGATCGCCCTCGACGAGGACGAGCGACGGGCAGAGCGCGAGCGCCTCTCCCAGCCGCATCCCCGGCTTGACGCCCGCGGCCTCCGCAGCGGCCGTGACGGGCCCGAGGAGCGGCTCCGTCCCCTCGGCCGGGGAGAGCGCCGCCAGGCGCAGAGCGACCCGCGGGCGGCGGCGGAGCGCGGCCCGGAGGTCGAACCCTGGGATGGCGAGGCAGGCGATCATGGGAACGTATGTTCTATCAGAACATACGTTCCCCTTCAAGCCCTGCTCAAACTCTTTACGCCAACCGAATCTCCGCCGCAGTCTCGTGCATCCCGACGAACCATGGCACCACGTCGAGCACGCTCTCGCGCGCGCAGAAGCGGATGTCCTCTTCGAGCCCCGGCGGCCCGTACGTCCGCGCCGTCAGCCCTGTGTGCGCATCAGGGAACGCTCGCGCGACGAGCTCGGCGGCGATCGCCGCGTCGGAACGCTGCCCACCCAGCTCCTGCACGATCCGACCCGCGCAGTAGGCATCGTCGAGCGCGAACGCGCCCTTGAAGCCTGCGCAGAGAATCGCCACGTCCTCCCCACGCTCTTTCACTTCGCGCACGACCGCGCCGAGGTTCAGCAACGAGCCGAGCAGGACGGTGTCACAACGCTCCGCCGCCTCGAGGATTGCACTCGTACCGTTCGTCGTCGAGAGGATCAGCGTGCTCGTTCCGGGCCGCCGCTCGAGGAACTCCCGCGGCGACGCGCCGACATCGAAGCCCTCGATGCGCACCGCATCGCGCTCGCCGCCGACCAGCGCGTCGGGGATGCGGGCGCGCAGCTCGCGCGCCTCGTCGATTTCCTTGCAGCAGAGAACCCGCTCGTACCCAGCCGCCAGTGCCTGCGCAATCGTCGAGGTCGCGCGGAGGACGTCGACGACGATCCCTACCGGCGCCGACACCTCCTCGGCCGGAGTAAACGCAACATGAACCTGCACCGGACTAGGCTAGTTGGATCTACTGCTACCGCCACCCGAACCGCGAGACCGGCCTCTCGTGCACCGAGTGTGAACGGCCCATCTGCACCGAGTGCCTGCGGATGACTCCCGTAGGCCCTCGCTGCCCCGACCACGCGACACAGGGTCGCGCGACGGTCCGGGCCCCGGCGCGCCAGCGGACGGCGCGGCGCGTCTCGTACATCAGCAGCGAGCAGCCGTTCGTCTGTTACGGGCTGATCGGCCTCAACGTGCTCATCTACCTGATAACCGTGGCGCAGGGCTCGGGCATCAACTCGCCCGGAGGAAAGCTCTTCTTCAAGTGGGTGCTGTACGGCCCAGCGGTCGCCAACGGCGACTGGTGGAGGCTCATCACCTCGGCGTTTTTGCACGCGAACATCCTTCACATCGGGCTGAACATGCTCGCGATCGGCTGGCTTGGAGTTCCGGTCGAGCGCTTCGTCGGGCACCTGCGCTTTCTGGGGATCTACATGGTCTCGGGTCTCGCGGGCGCTGCGGGCGCGTTGATCGCCACCCCGACGGGAATCACGGTCGGCGCGTCGGGCGCGGTCTTCGGGATCCTCGGGGCGCTGCTGGTCATCGAGTACCAGCAGACCGGCAAGCTCGCCGGCCAGGCCTTCACGCTGATCGTGATCAACCTCGCGTTCTCGTTCACCGTCAGCGGCATCTCTGTCGGCGGCCACATCGGGGGCCTGATCGGAGGCATCGCCTCGATGCTCGCGCTGTCCCGGTTCGGGCGTGCTCACGTCGCCTACGGCAGGCCCGGCCTGCTTGGGATCGCCGCGCTAGTCGCGGTGGGAGCGCTCAGCATCGCCGTCTCGTACTGGAAAGTCCGCGGCTACGCGTGAAACGGCTCGCGCCCGTGGGCTGATGGACTACCGGCCGGTTCCGCTGCTGTACGAACGCCCGTCTCTCGACGAGTCGCTCGCGGCCTCGCGCGCGTTCCTCGCATCCCTGGACGCGCGGCGCTCGGTGCGGCGCTTCTCGAGCGAGGCCGTGCCGCGGGAGCTGGTCGAGAACGCGATCCGCGCCGCCGGAACCGCACCGTCGGGCGCGCATCAGCAGCCGTGGACGTTCGTCGTCGTCTCGGATCCCGAGACGAAGCAACAACTCCGCGAAGGCGCGGAGGCCGAGGAGCGGGCGTTCTACGAGCACCGGGCGACGCCTCAATGGAAAGAGGCGATCAGGCCGATCGGCACCGACTGGGTGAAGACGCACATCACGGACGCCCCGTACGTGATCGTCGTCTTCGAGCAGCCGTGGCGCTGGGAGGACGGCCAGAAGGTCAAGCACTACTACGTCCGCGAGTCGGTCGGCATCGCCGTCGGCTTCCTGCTCGCGGCGCTACAGGAGGCCGGCCTCTGCGCGCTGACGCACACACCGAGCCCGATGCGCTTTCTCGCCGAGATCCTCGGCCGGCCCGAGAACGAGCGGCCGTTCATCCTCATCCCGGTCGGCTTTCCGGCCGATGACGCCGAGGTGCCCGACCTCGAGCGTAAGCCGCTTGACGAGATCATGGTGGAGGTGTGAGCGGCGGTCAGCCGCCGGCGGCGACGTACTGCGCGACGCCGGACGAGGCGAGCGCCGCCTGCGCGGCGGCAAGCCGGGCGAGCGGCACGCGGTACGGCGAGCAGGACACGTAGTCGAGGCCGAGCTCGTCGCAGAACGCGACCGACCGCGCCTCTCCCCCGTGCTCGCCGCAGATGCCGATCTTCAGGTCCTCCTTGACTCCGCGTCCGCGCTCGACCGCGATGCGCATCAGATCGCCGACGCCCGAGCGATCGAGCGTCTCGAACGGGTTCTGTTCGAGCACGTCGTGCTGGAGGTAGTACGTGAGGAACTTGCCCTCGGCGTCGTCGCGCGACAAGCCGAGCGCCGTCTGCGTGAGGTCGTTCGTCCCGAAGGAGAAGAAGTCGGCGAACTCGGCGATCTCGTCCGCGCGGATACACGCGCGCGGCAGCTCGATCATCGTCCCGCACAGGTACTCGATCTGCCCTTCCTCCGCGATCGTCCGGACGGTCAGCTCACGCAGCCTGCGCAGCTCCTCTGCGAAGCCGACGAGCGGGTGCATGATCTCGACGAGCGGTGCCTCCCCTGAGCGCTCGCTCACGGCCAGCGCCGCGCGGACGATCGCGCGCACCTGCATCTCGTAGATCTCCGGGAACATGATCCCGAGGCGACAGCCGCGCGTCCCCAGCATCGGATTCGCCTCGTGAAGCGCGCGGATGCGGCGGCGCATCCGCTCGTCGCGAGCGTCCTCCTCGGCCGGGAGGAACTCGTGCAGCGGCGGGTCGAGTAGCCGGATCGTGACGGGCAGCCCGGCCATCGCCTCGAAGATCCCTTCGAAGTCGGACTGCTGTATCGGCAGCAGCCGGTCGAGCGCTGCCTGCCTCCCCGGCGAGTCCTCGGCCATGATCATCTCCTGCACGTGCGGCAGACGCTCGTCGCCGAAGAACATGTGCTCGGTGCGGCAGAGGCCGATCCCCTCGGCACCGAACTCGCGCGCCTTCGCCGCGTCCTCCGGCGTGTCGGCGTTGGCCCTGACCTTGAGCCGCCGGAAGTCGTCCGCCCAGCCGAGCACGGTCTCGAAGTCCTCGTTGATCTGCGGCGGGACGAGCTTTACCTCGCCGATGTAGACGAGACCCGTGCCGCCGTCAAGCGTGATCGCGTCGCCCTCGCGCACGGTGGTCCCGCCGATTTCCACCGTCTTTGCCTGGACGTCGATCGTGACGCCCTCTGCGCCGGCCACGCACGGCTTGCCCATGCCCCGAGCGACGACGGCCGCATGCGAGGTCATGCCTCCGTGGACGGTGAGGATGCCCTGCGCCGCGATCATCCCGTGGATGTCGTCCGGCGTCGTCTCCCAGCGGACGAGGACGACCGCTTCGCCCGCGCCGCCGCGCTCGGCCGCGGTGTCCGCGTCGAAGACGACGGCGCCGGACGCCGCGCCCGGCGAGGCGTTCAGCCCTTTTGCCGCCGGCTCGAGCCGCGCGTCCGGGTCGATCCGCGGATGGAGCAGCTGGTCGAGCGACGTGGGATCGATGCGCGCAACCGCGTCCTCCCTCGCGATCAGCCCCTCCTCCACCATCGAGACGGCCGCCTTCAGAGCGGCCGCGGCGGTGCGCTTGGCGCTGCGCGTCTGCAGGAGGAAGAGCTTGCCCTCCTCGACCGTGAACTCGATGTCCTGCATGTCGCGGTAGTGGCGTTCGAGCGCGCCCATCGTGTCGACGAGCTGCGCAAACGCCTCGGGAAGCGTGCTCTGCATCTGCTCCAGCTTGAGCGGCGTGCGGATGCCTGCGACGACGTCCTCCCCCTGCGCGTTCGGCAGGAACTCGCCGTAGAGGCCCGGCTCGCCCGTCGCCGGGTCGCGCGTGAAGCTGACGCCGGTCGCCGACGTCGCGCCCTTGTTGCCGAAGACCATTTGCATGACGTTCACGGCCGTGCCGATGTCCTCGGGGATGTCATGCGCGCGCCTGTACACCTGCGCGCGCGGGTTGTCCCATGACTCGAAGACACCGCGCACCGCGCGCGTCAGCTGGTCGCGCGCGTCCTGCGGGAAGGGATTGCCGGTCGCGTCCTCGTAGATCGACTTGAACACACCGACGAGCCCGCGGAGGTCGTCGGCGTCGAGCTCGTCGTCCTGCTGCACGCCTTTCGCCTGTTTCAGGTCGGTCAGCCGCTGCTCGAAGCGGTGCGCGTCGATGCCGTCGACGACCTCGCCGTACATCTGGATCAGGCGGCGGTACGAGTCGTGGGCGAAGCGCTCGTTGCCGGTCGTCTTCGCGAGCCCGTCGGTCGCGACGTCGCTGAGGCCGAGGTTGAGGATCGAGTCCATCATCCCCGGCATCGAGACCGCGGCGCCGGAACGGACTGAGAGGAGCAGCGGGTCGTCGGGATCGCCAAGCCGCTTGCCCGTGCGCTTTTCGAGGCGCTCGACGTGCTCGGCGACCTCCTCCTCGAGCCCGGCGGGGAGGCGCTTGCCTTCCGCCATGTAGGCGCGGCACGCGTCCGTCGTGATCGTGAACCCGGCGGGAACGGGCACACCGATCTGCGTCATCTCCGCGAGCCCCGCGCCCTTGCCGCCCAACAGCTCGCGGTCGACCGCGGCTTCGTCGTCGAAGTCGTAGACGTATCTCATTGGGCGGATTCTTCCACGGCGTACAACCGCCATTCGTCGGGAACACCTTTCAGCTCCACGGATCCTCGCTCGCGGAAGCGGAGCCCCGAGCCGGCGACGAGGTCCTTCACGGTGCTCGAAACGAGAACTTCCCCCGGCTGTGCCTCCTTGGCCACGCGGGCTCCGATGTGGACGGCGATGCCGCCGACCTTTCCGTCGATCAGCTCACACTCGCCGGTGTGGAGGCCGGCGCGCACCTCCAGCCCAAGGTCGCGCACACCGTCGGTGATCGCCCGTGCGCAGCGGACCGCGCGGGCGGGGCCGTCGAAGCGCGCGAAGAACCCGTCGCCGGCGACGTCGAGCTCCGCGCCGCGGTGGCGCACGAGCTCGCGGCGGATCAGCGAGTGATGGCGCTGCAGGAGCTCGCGCCAGGCACGGTCTCCCAACTCGACTGCCTTCTCGGTCGAGCCGACGATGTCGGTGAAGAGAATCGTCGCGAGCACGCGTTCCGGCTCGGCCTCCTCCCAGCCGCCCGCGGCCCAGACATCCGTGACGAACCGCTCGATTTCCGTTGCGACCCGAAGCGCGGGCGCGCCGAAGGCGAGGTGGCCTGCGCCGGGGACCACCGCAACCCGTGCCGTCGGAATCCGCGACGCCATGTAGTTCGCTACTTCGATCGGCGCGATCGTGTCCTCGGACCCGTGCAGGATCAGCGTCGGGACGCGAACCGCGGGAAGGACATGGCGCACGTCGATCTCCTTGTTCATGCGGTGCAGCGCCTCCAGGGAGCCTGGGCTGGAGCCGTAGCGCAGGTAGTCAAGGAAGTTCTGCGCCTCCTCCTCCTCGAACGGGCCGTACGCCTGCGTCGCTCGAAGCGCCTCCTCGCGTGGCCCGAAGATGCGCAGGTCGCGCTCGACCTCCCGCTCGTACTCCTCCTCGGTGCGGCCCCACGGGTAGTCGGGCGCCCACATCCTGCGCGGAAAAGCGCTGCGGACGACCAGCGCCGCCGTCCTCTCCGGGTACGTCGCGGCGAACAGGATGCTCATCGCCGCTCCCTCCGAGAGCCCGTAGAAGGCGGCGCGGCGCGAACCTACGGCATCCATCACCGCGCGGGCGTCGTCCATCCGCGTCTCGAGCGTCGGCGCGCCGCCGACGCGGTCCGACATCCCCGTGCCGCGCTTGTCGAACCGAATCAGTCGCGAGAACGATGACTGGAGTTCGAGCGCGGGCGCGAAGGACGGCAGCGACCACCCGAGCTCGAGATGCGTCACATAGCCGGGAACGAAGACGAGGTCGAACGGACCGTCGCCGGTCACCTGGTAAGCAATGTTGACGTCGCCACTCTTCGCGTACTGGGTCGCCGGCAGCTCCACGCCCACAGTGTCTCCGAAACCCGGAGGCCCCAGGGTCAGGGTTCGCGCACGTCTACGGGCGCAAGAGGTAAAAGCGCCAGAAGTCGTTCTCGATCGGCAGCACCTCGCAGCTCGAGAAACCGGCCTCTCGTGCGTAGCCGCGGACGGTGTCCGGGCGAATGACCGTGCCCGTGCCTGCGGCGCCCTCGCCGATCATCCCGACCGGCAGGCAGTGGAAGACGCTGAAGCCGTAGAACAGGCGCTCGGCTTCGCCTGCGGGTGCCGTGAACGTCGCTTCCGTCCGCTCGTCGCCGATGAACATGAGACCGCCGTCCGCAAGGAGACCGCGCGCGGCGCGCAGCACCTCGACCGGGTACGACATGTCGTGCAGCGCCTCGAAGATCGTTACAAGGTCGTATCTGCCGGCGAGCCCTGCGTCAGCGGCATCGCGCTCGTGGAAGGTCACGCGCTCTTCGACGCCGCTCCCGTCGAGGTTCTCGCGTGCGCTCTCGATCGACGCGTGGTCGGAGTCGATCCCGTCGACTCGCACGTTTGGATACGCGCGCGCGATCTCGATGCTCGAGCGGCCCTGGCCGCACGCGACGTCGGCGACAGCTGCGGGTGGATCCACGAGGAGCCGCTCGTGGATCGCCGGCACCGACGGCAGCCACTCCTTCCCGAGCAGCTTCTCGAACAGCGGCCGCGTGAACGCAGCCTGGGCCTCGTGCATGTCCTCGCCGTACTCGGCGTATGGCACACCGCCGCCGTTCCTGAACGCGTCCAGCACCGCGTCGACCGGGCGGATCGAAGCGAGCACTGATCGCGCCATCGGCGCGATGTAGTTGAGGCTCGACACGTCGAGCAGCGCCTCGTCGTGGCCCTCCGGGAGCCGGAACCGGCGCTCTGACTCGGTCCCTTCGACCGCGAGCAGATCGCTCGCCGCCTGGTGCTCGAGCCACTCGCGCGCGTACCGCTCGTGCACGCCGGCCGCGTCCGCCAGCTCGGGCGACGTCAGCGGGCCCCGCTCGGCAAGGGCCCGGTAGAGGCCGAGAACGTCGCCGACGTAGACCGAGAAGAGGTCGAACGCGCCGATCGCGTTCACGAACAGCCGCTCGACGAGCGCGTCGCGGCGTTGCGCTGCTTCAGCGTCCATCAGCCGGATCGTCTCACCTGACGCGCCTTGATGTCGGCGACGAGCCGGGCGATCCGGATCCCGAGCCACACAGGCAGGAAGATCACGTAGAAGAGGACGAGCGCGGGGGCCATCAGCGCCCACCACAGTGCCCAGCGCAGGCGCGTAACGGGCGGTTTTTCTTTCACGCGCTCGCGGTCGCAGACCTGCGCCGCTCGACGATGCGCAGGACGCGCTGCGCCGTCTCCTCGATCGAGAGTTCAGACACGTCGACGACGGGGCAGCCGAGCTGCCGGTGCACGGCTGCAGCCTGCTCGAGTTCCTCGTAGATCTCGACGAGCTCCGAGTACGAGCTCTTCGAGAGGCGCATCAGCCGGGCGCGCACCTGGCGGATTTCCGACAGGCGCTCGGCGTCGATCGTGAGGCCGACGACCTTCGTCCGGTCGATCTCCAAGAGCTCCTTCGGCGGCTCGATGCCGCGAACGATCGGCACGTTCGCGACCTTGTAGCCGAGGTAGCCCAGGTACATCGACAGCGGCGTCTTCGAGGTACGCGATACACCGACGAGCACGATGTCCGCGTCCTCGAGGCCGGCGCCGAGGCCGTCGTCGAACTTGACCGCGAACTCGATCGCCTCCATCCGTTTGAAATAGTGCGAGTCGAGCGGCGGGCGCCGGCCGGACTCCATCTTCGCGGCCTTGCCGGAGACGGCGGCGACCTCCTCGATCGGCTGCCCGAGCAGGTCACAGCAGTGGAGGCTGTCGCGGCGGCACAGCTCGCCCATCGTGTCGCGCAGCTGCGTGTCGACGAGCGTGTAGACGATCACGGCAGGCCTGTCCTTGGTGCGCGAGACCGCGAGCTGCACGTCGTCGACCGTCTCCACGCGCGGATGACGAACGACCTCGAACTCGGTGTCCGGAAACTGCGCCTCGAGCGCGAGCACGAGCCGCACGGCGGTCTCGCCGGTGGAGTCGGAGATGACGTGAAGCTCAACGACGGACGTGCTCATCCCGACGCGAGGGTAACCTCCGCCGGATGTCCGAGACGACCGAGGTGACGATGGAGAAAATCGTCTCGCTGTGCAGGCGGCGCGGCTTCGTCTTCCCCTCGTCTGAGATCTACGGCGGGCTCGGCTCGACCTACGACTACGGGCATTACGGCGTCCTCGCGAAGAACAACATCCGCTCGCTCTGGTTCCAGGCGATGGTGCAGGAGCGAGACGACATGGTGGCACTCGACTCCGCGATCATCCTCAACCCTCGGGTCTGGGAGGCTTCGGGACACGTCTCGGGCTTCACCGACCCGCTCGTCGACTGCCGTACGTGCAAACTCCGTTTTCGCGAGGACCAGCTGGACCAGGCGCAGTGCGGCCGTAAGCCGAGCAAGCATCCGGGCGAACACTCTGAGTGTGATCTGACCGAGGCGCGGCAGTTCAACCTCATGTTCCAGACGCACGTCGGTGCGCTCGAAGGCGAGGGCTCGCTCGCTTACCTGCGTCCGGAGACCGCGCAGGGCATCTTCATCAACTTCAAGAACGTGCTCCAGATCGCGCGGCGCAAACCGCCCTTCGGGATCGCGCAGATCGGTAAGTCGTTCCGCAACGAGATCACGCCTGGGAACTTCCTTTTCCGCGTCCGCGAGTTCGAGCAGATGGAGATGGAGTTCTTCGTTCCGCCGGACGACGCCGAGAAATGGCACCGCTACTGGATCGACGAGCGCATGCGCTGGTATCTCGAGTACGGCCTGCGCGAGAGCCGGCTCCGCGAGCGGGTTCACGGCCCGGAGGAGCGTTCGCACTATTCGCTCGCCACGAGCGACATCGAGTACCTCTACCCCATCGGTTGGTCGGAGCTCGAGGGCATGGCGAACCGCGGCGAGTACGACCTGACGCAGCACACGAAGGAATCCGGCACGAAGCTCGAGTACGTCGGCGAAGGAGGCGAGCGCTACACGCCGTGGGTGATCGAGCCGGCAGTCAGCATCGAGCGCATCTTTGTCGCGATGCTCGTCGACGCGTACGACGAGGAAGTCGTTGCTGAGCGGGAGCGCACTGTGCTTCGGCTCCATCCCGCGATCGCGCCGGTGAAGGCTGCGATCCTGCCGCTGATCGCGAAGAACAGCGACATGGTGACTCGGGCTCGCAAGCTCCACGAGGTTTTGCGGAAGGGACAAATCGTCGAGTACGACGACGGCGGTGCGATCGGTCGCCGCTATCGCCGCCAGGACGAGATAGGGACGCCGTTCGCGTTCACGATCGACGAGCAAACGCTCGAGGACGACACCGTCACCGTGCGCGACCGGGACTCTCTCGCGCAGGAGCGCCTCCCGCTCGCCGGCGTGCCCGGCTGGCTCGACGACGCGCTCGACCGGCCGTGGCAGACGCCGAAGACTTGAACGTCAGGCGCTCAGCGTCCGCAGCCTGAAGCCGCCGTGGTACTCGTACGACGCGGTGACGACGCGCAGGGCGTCGCGCGAGGCTCTCTCGGACAGCGTGGCGGCGTATGCGTCGGCGAACGGCGCAGATAGGAGCGCCTCGATGCCTGCTCGGCCTGCAGGGCTGAGCGGAAGTGCATCGCGCGCGTCAGCGCGACAGACGGCGCCGCCGGCCTGCGGCGAGTACGCCACGAGCGGCACGTCTTCTGCGCCACATTCGGCGCAACTCGTCAGGTGCGGAAGGTAGCCCGACAGCCACAGCAGCTTCAGCTGGAACGACAGCGCGAGCGGGTCGAGCGCAGGACGGCTCGCCTGCGCGCCTGCTTCGTCGAGCACGTCGAGGAAGCGCGTCAGCGCGGTGAACGCGCGTTCGTTCTTCTCCTGCTCGGTGAAGAGGCGAAGCATCGCCTCGGCGGCGATCAGTCCGACGCTGAGCCGGTACTGGTCCTCGCGTACGGCGCTGTGCGCTCGCACGAGGTCGACGCCGGTGACCGTCTGGAGCTCGCCCGAGCCCTGGTGGAGTTGCATCGCGACGTGCGACAACGGCTCGAGCCGTCCGCCGAAGCGCGACTTCGTCTTGCGGATCCCCTTCGCCACTGCGCCGATGCGGCCGCGCTCACGCGTGTAAAGGTGGACGATTCGATCCGCCTCGCCCAGTCGAAACGAGCGCAGGACCACGGCTTCGGTCGGGTACGTGCGCGCCACGTGTCCAGTCTAGAGAGGGGTGTGGCGGCCCTACCTCGGCTGGCAGGCAGGGCAGTACCACGTGCCGCGTCCGGCGACGCGTGTCTTCTCGATCGGCGTGCCGCAACGGTCGCACGGTTCCCCCAGCCGCCCGTACACCTTGAACTCGTTCTGCATCGAGCCGGCGCTTCCGTCCGGCTGGCGGTAGTCACGCAGCGTCGCGCCCTGCCGTTTGATGCCCGCCTCGAGAGCGCGCTTGATTCCCTCGCGCAGCGCGCGCACCTCGTCTGCGTCGAGCTCGCGCGCCGGTCGCAGCGGGTGAATGCGTGCGCGCCAGAGCGCCTCGTCGACGTAGATGTTCCCGAGACCGGCGAGCGTCCGCTGGTCCAGCAGCGCCGCCTTCACGGGTGCCTTTCGGTTCGCGAGGCTCGCGGCGAGCGACCTCGTCGTGAACGTCCGACCGAGCGGCTCGCCGCCGAGGCGCTCCGCTAGGTACGGGTCCAGCGCGTCGGGCTCGACCAGCAGCCACGTGCCGAAGCGGCGGACGTCGCGATACACGACGTCCGATCCGTCGTCTAGGTTGACAACGGCGCGTCGATGTGGGACGTCGGCCGGCTTCCCAGGCGACGCGTGCAGAAGCGTTCCCGTCATCCGGAGGTGAATCAGGAGCACCCGACCGCTTTCGAACCGGACAATCAGATACTTGCCGCGACGCTCGAGCGCCTCGACACGCTCGCCGGTGAGTTCGGCCGCCACCTCGGCCGGATCTTCGGGACGGGTCAGCCGGGGATCGTCGATCTCGACGTGCTTGAAGCGACGCCCGACGAGCGCCGGCTCGAGCCGGCGACGGACCGTCTCGACCTCGGGCAGCTCCGGCACCTGGCCAGCCTAGCCATGGCCGGTGTGCCGCTAGGCGGACGCGACGGACGACAGCTCGTCGAGCAGGATCGCGCGTGGCGGTGGCTGCTCGTCGCCGAGCTCGTAGGCCGCGAGCACGGTGCGCACTGCATCCGCTGCGGACGCCTCATCCTGAGCGTGCACCTCGGCGAGCAGCTCGCCCGTGGCGACCTCGTCCCCGCGCTTGCGGCGGCAGACGATGCCGACGGCGTGATCGATCGTGTCCTCTTTCGTGCGCCGTCCGGCGCCGAGATGGAGCGCCGCCGAGCCGACTGCGATCGCGCCCAGGCGCGTGACGTAGCCCGCGCGCGGCGCCTCGACCTGCGCGGTCACAGCGGCGCGAGGCAACAGGTCCTCGCTCGGGTCTCCACCCTGGGCCCGGATCCACCGCTCGTACGCGGCGACGGCGGTCCCGTCGGCGAGCGTCGCCTCGGCGCGGCGTCGGCCCTCGGCCTCGTCGACGTCGAGATCGGAGAGCGCGAGCAGACGAGAGCACGCCGTCAGGACGAGCTCCGTGAAGTCGGGCGGCCCTTCGCCACGGAGAGTCGCGATCGCCTCGCGCAGTTCGAGCGCGTTGCCGACGGCGTTCCCGAGCGGCTGGTCCATGTCCGTCAAGAGGCAGACGACGTCGCGGCCGGCGCGCGTTCCGAGCTCGACCATCGCTTCGGCGAGGATCTGCGCGTCTCGCAGCGACTTCATGAAGGCACCGTCGCCGACCTTCACGTCGAGCACGACCGCCTCGGCACCGGCCGCGATCTTCTTGGACATGACGCTCGCGGCGATCAGCGCGACGCTGTCGACCGTCCCCGTGACGTCGCGGAGCGCGTAGAGCTTCTTGTCCGCTGGAACGAGATCGGCGGTCTGCCCGATGATCGCCATGCCCACATCGCGCACCTGTGCAATGAAGTCGGCCAGCCCCAGCTCGACGCGGAAGCCCGGGATGGACTCGAGCTTGTCCAACGTCCCGCCTGTGTGTCCAAGCCCACGCCCGCTCATCTTTCCGAACGGAACGCCGCACGCGGCGACGATAGGCCCAACGGCGATCGACGTCTTGTCGCCGACACCTCCGGTGGAGTGCTTGTCGACGACTCGCCGTCCGAGGTGCGCCGCCCAGTCGATTGTCTCGCCGCTCCCGATGAACGCCTCCGTCATGGCAAGCGTCTCGGTGCCCGTCAGCCCGCGGAATATCACCGCCATGCAGAACGCAGCCATCTGGTAATCGGGCACGTCGCCTGCGGCGTAGCCGAGGACGAGCTCCCGCAGCTCGGCGGGGTCGAGCTCGCCGCCGTCCCGCTTGCGCTCGATCAGCTCCGCAGGGTAGATCGTCACGGCGTGACGATCGGCTGGCCGGGGATCCCTCGCCGCGGCGGCTTGCCCCCGAGCCAAGCGTTCACGGTGGCGCCGACATCCCCGAACTCGCCCTCGTGGATCGCGCCGTTTGCGTAACGCCCCTCGACGTACGCGAGCAGCAAGGCGTGCTCGCGCGAATGGTCGGTGGACGGCGTCGTCGGGTCGCAGCCGTGGTCGGAGGTGAGGATGAACAGGTCACCGGCGCGAAGGGCATCGAGCAGATCCGCCAGCCTGCGGTCGAAGTCCTGCAGGCAGCGGTGGAAGTTGACCGGGTCGTTCCGGTGACCCCAGAGCATGTCGGTCTCGACGAGATTGACGAAGATCATGCCCTCGTCGAGTTCGCGCAGCAGCCGCTCGGTCTGCGCGATCCCTTCGACGTTGGACTTCGTGGGATGCGACTCGTCGATGTCGCGGCCGGCGAAGATGTCGCCGATCTTGCCGACGCCGTGCACCTTCATGCCTGCGTCGCGAACCAGCGACAGGTAGTTCGGCCGCTTCGGCTCGAGCGAGAAGTCGTGGCGGTTCGGAGTGCGCTCGTAGTTGCCCGGCTCGCCGATGAACGGCCGCGCGATCACCCGCCCGACCGCGTGCTTGCCCGTGAGGATCTCCCGCGCGATCCGACACGCCTCGTAGAGCTCGTCGAGCGAGACCGTCGTCCTCGTGCGCCGCGATCTGGAAGACCGAGTCCGCGGATGTGTAGACGATCCACTTGCCGGTCTTCTGGTGCTCCTCCCCGAGCTCCTGGATGATCTCCGTCCCCGACGCCGGCTTGTTGCCGAGCACACCGCGACCCGTGCGGTGCATGAAGGGGTCGATCACCTCTTCCGGGAAGCCGTGGGGATAGGTCGGGAACGGCGTCGGCGTAAGGACCCCCATCAGCTCCCAGTGGCCGGTGGTCGTGTCCTTGCCCTTCGACCGCTCGACGAGTCGGCCGGCAATGGCCGGCGCGCCCGGTTGCGGGGGGCAGCCCTCGAGCGGCTCGACGTTGCCGAGACCGAACGCCTCGAGGCTGGGCAAGTCCAGCCCTCCCACCGCGCGCGCGACGTTGCCGAGGGTGTCGGACCCCTCGTCGCCGTAGTCCGCCGCGTCGGGCAGCTCGCCCGCGCCGACGGCGTCCAGCACGATTACGCACGCTCTGGGCACGCGGCTATCCTAAGCCGCGAGATGATGACCGTCCTGGGCCTTATCGGCATCGTGCTTTTTTGCACCTCCGTGATTGCACTTGCGGCAGGCGTCACCTGGCTCGTCGTGAAGCTCTCGCCGGCGAAGGCGGCCAAGCCGAAGCCCGCAGAGCCAACCCCAGACGGCTAGACGGGAGCCAGCGGCAGGACGTCCTCGAGCGGCGTGTACTCGAGGTTGTGCGCCTCTGCGACGGCCTCGTAGGTGATCTTGCCGTCGATGACGTTCACGCCGAGCGCGAGCGCGGGATCCCCGGCGACGGCCTCGCGGAGACCGTGGTCGGCGATCGACTCGACGTACGGCAGCGTCGCGTTCGTCAATGCCTTCGTGGCGGTGATCGGTACCGCACCGGGCATGTTCGCCACGCAGTAGTGCGTCACGCCTTCGACCTCGTATACGGGCTCGCTGTGCGTTGTCGGCCGAGACGTCTCGGCGCAGCCGCCCTGGTCGATCGCGACGTCACAGAAGACCGAGCCCTCCTTCATGTCGCCGAGCATCTCGCGGGTGATGAGCTTCGGCGCTCTGGCCCCGGGGATCAGCACGGCGCCGATGACGACGTCTGAGTCTTTGATCGATTCGGCGATCTGCAGGCTGGACGACATCACGAGGCTGACCCGACCCGAGAGGATCTCGTCGAGTTGTCGCATGCGATCGATCGATCGTTCGAGGATTGTCACGTTCGCACCCAACCCGATCGCGATGACGGCCGCGTTGTAGCCGACGATCCCGCCGCCGATCACGAGCACGCGGCCGGGTGCGACGCCGGGCACGCCGCCGAGCAACAAGCCGCGCCCGCCGAGCGGCTTCTCGAGAAAGTACGCGCCGGCCTGTGCTGCGAGTCGGCCCGCGATCTCGCTCATCGGAGCGAGCAGCGGCAGCCGCCGATCGTCGGTCTCGACGGTCTCGTACGCGACGGCAGTGACGCCGCTCTCCACGAGTGCGTGCGTGAGCGACTCGTCCGCAGCGATGTGCAGGTAGGTGAACAGAACGAGCCCCTCGCGGAGCCGCGGGTACTCGCTCGGGACAGGTTCTTTGACCTTGAGCAAGAGATCCGCGTTCCACACGTCGTCCGTCGAGACGATACGAGCGCCGACTCGCTCATAGGCGCTGTCGGCAAACGCGCTGCCCACACCCGCACCACTCTCGACGAGCACATCGTGGCCGCGCCTGGTCAACTCGAGCGCGCCTGCGGGTGTCAGCGCGACGCGGTACTCGTCCGTCTTGATCTCTTTCGCGACACCGATCCTCACAGCGCGCGAACCTTATACGGCTGTGCCAAACCGGACGCGAAGTCGGCACGGACGCGTGAAGAGGGCGCCGTTACGATTGCGGTGGGTGGTGGGTTCGGGGTGCCCCATGGCGAGCATGTCCTTGAACGCCGTGCCCTTCAACAGAGGCGTTATGAGATCAGGTCGCGCGCCAGTCGGCCTGCCGCGTACGCGGCGGCGAAGAACTCCGGGTCCGCGTCCGGGCCACGCCCCATGTGCGACAGGGGCAGGCCGTCGCAGGCCTCACGCCACCCGGACGGATCGAGCTCCTCGGGCACGAGCGGCTCGGCGAGACAGAGGCGGAGCACGGCCTCCGTGTGGTGCGAATAGCCGCGGTGGCGGGGGCGCTCATCCGCGCCAGAGACGCGCGGCGCGACAACCGGCCGCCCCCCGAGAGCAGCGGTGGCGTTGACGGCCTGCGCGGCTGCGACGCCGCCGTGGCCGGTCGCGGTACCGGTGCCGACGATCCCGGGGCCGATCGCGCAAACGGCGACCTCGGCGCCGCGCGACCTGCACCACGCAAGCGCCGAGTAGACGTTTACCGCCTGCTCGACACCGACGCACGGTCCGGCAGCGACCACCAGCTCGATCAGGCTCCGCGCGCGAAGCGCACGGACGGCGTCCGACAACGCGGTGGGAATGGCGCCGCCGGCAAGCTGGACGTACGCCACGCGCACGGCAGCAAGCGCCGCGCACACAGGCACAACTTGCGAGTGCACCGAGCAGCACACGACGGGCATGCCGTCGAGCGACTCGGCGGACGAGCCGCTCTCCTCCACGTGCGACACCGCGTATTGCAGCGACGTGTACGGCAGCGTCATCACGTGTGCGCCGGGTTCGGGCTCGAGCTCGATCCCTCGCGTCAGGTTTGCATGCAGGATGTCGAAGCCGCCGCTCCCGAGCTCAAGCTCCCGCGCTTGCACGTTCACGAGCACGTCGTCCCCGACCTCGACGGAGCCCGTTACATCGGGGTACGCGATGCACGGAACGCCGTCGACCTCCAGCCGCACGAGGCCTTCGTGCAGCTCCGCGATCGCGGTGACCTTGCCTCGCCTAAGCGAGAGCGGCATCGACCAGCGCGAGCGTCACGTCGACCATGGCCTCGAGGTCCGCGACGGCGATCCGCTCGTCGGGCGTGTGAATGTCCATCATCCCGTTTCCGAGATTGAGGCACTGCAGACCACGCTCGTTGAAGACGTTTGCGTCGGCTCCGCCGCCGCTCAAGCCGAAGCTGACATCCTGCCCGACGTGCGCGAGCGCGTCCGTCGCGACGCGCACCACCTCGTCGTCGCGCTTGAAGCGATAGCCGCGGTACGACTTGCGGGTCTCGACGTCCGCCCGGCACTCGCTCATCTCGGCCGCGAAGGAGATCGACTCGAGCATCTCCTGCATGAGGTCTGCGAGACGCCGCTCGTCGTGCGAGCGAGCCTCCGCGACGAAGGTGCAGTGCTCGGCGACGATGTTCGCTGCAACGCCGCCGTGAATCCTGCCGACATTCGCAGTCGAGATGTCGTCGACGCGACCCAGGCGTAGGTCGGCGATCGCGCGTGCCGCCGCGGCGATCGCGTTCCGTCCTTCCTCGGGGTACATCCCTGCGTGGGACGCCCGCCCGTGGAACGTCACCTCCATCGACTGGGAGAACGGCGCGCCGAGGATGACCTCGCCGATCGGCGCCGCCTGGTCGTAGACGAACCCGTGTCGGGCAACCAGACGAGACTCGTCGAAGGCGGCGGCGCCGATAAGCCCGACCTCCTCCTTCGGCGTGAAGAGCAACTCGATGCCTGCGTGCGCGCGCTGTTCGGAGAGTACGCGGCGCGTTGCCTCGAGCATGACGGCGATCGCGGCCTTGTCGTCGGCACCGAGGATCGTCCCCGCCGCATTGCGCACGATGCCCTCGTCGTCGACGACGGGCTCGATCCGTCCGGTCGGAGGCACGGTGTCGAGGTGCGCACAGAGGAAGATCGGCGTGCCCGGCGCGTTCGCGTCGACGCGCGCGTAGAGGTTGCCGACGGTCCCGCCGATCTTCGCGCCGGCGCCGTCCTCGTCGACCTCGAGCGCGCAGTCGCGGAGGTACGCGGACACGACGTCGGCCACGGCGCGCTCCTCGCCCGACGGGCTGGGAATCGCGGCAAGCTCCGTGAAAAGGTCGAGCACCTCGGGCACCGCGCAAGCTTAGAGTTCCGTCGTGCTCTACAGGCCGGAGGCATTCGAGCCGCTGACCGAATCGCCCTGGGACGAGCAACGTGTGCGCGCCGCGATACGCGGGATCGTCGTGGACGTCGACCACGCGTTCGATCCGGACGCACTCTGGCCCGCAGACGACTGGGACGGATGGCAGTCCGCAGTTCCGATGAAGAACCTCTACGTCGGCGCGGCCGGCGTCGTCTGGGCGCTCGACACGCTACGCAGGCGCGGACACGCCGAGACGAAGCTCGATCTCGCCGCTGCGGCGAAACGAACGCTGCGCGTCGTTCGCGAGACGCCCGACTTCATGGCCGGCGTCGAGCTTCCGGCGCCGCCGGAGTCCGCGTTGCTCACCGGCGAGACCGGGATCCTGCTCGTCGCCTGGCGTCTCGATCCGTCGCGCCGAACTCGAGCAAGACCTGCTCGCGCGCGTGCACCAGAACGTCGACAACGAGGCGGACGAAGTCATGTGGGGCACGCCGGGGACTCTGCTCGCCGCCCGCGCAATGCACGCGTGGGTGGGTAGCGACACCTGGAGGGACGCTCGCGCCAAGAGCGCGGAGGAACTCTGGTGCAGACGCGACGCGGATGGGCTCTGGACGCAGCAACTCTACGGCGAAACATCGCGCGGCCTCGGGCCGGTCCACGGCGTAGTCGGCAACGTGCTCGCACTTCGCGACGCGCTCGACAGCGGGCGGCGCGATCTCCTCGAACGCGAGACAGCGGCCGTGCTCGCACGGGAAGCCGTCGTCGAGAATGGCCTCGCCAACTGGCCGATGACGGCCGGAGGCGACCTTGCCACGGAGGACGGCGAGATCCGCTTGCAGTGGTGCGCGGGAGCGCCCGGCATCGTGACCTCCGCGGCGTCATACCTCAACGAGGAGCTGCTCACCGCGGGCGCGGAGCTCACGTGGCGCGCGGGCCCTCCGACCATGGAGAAGGGCCCCGGCATTTGTCACGGCACCGCCGGCAGCGGCTACGCGTTCCTCAAGGTCTTCGCGCGCACGGGCGACGAACTCTGGCTCGACCGTGCCCGGCGGTTCGCGATGCACGCGCTCGAGCAGGTCGAGCGCCGCGGCCACGGCCGTTACTCGCTGTGGACGGGCGACCTCGGCGTCGCCCTTTACGCAGCCGATTGCCTCGACGTGCGCACCGCGTACCCCGCGCTCGAAACCTGGGGCTAACGGACGGTCGCGAGCGCGACGGTACCTCGCTCGCGCGCGCGGGCCAGCGCGGCGCCCACGAAGTCGCGAAACAGCGGCGCCGGCCGCGTCGGCCGCGACTTGAACTCGGGATGAAACTGCGACGCGACGAACCACGGATGATCCGCGAGCTCGACGATCTCGACGAGGCGTCCCTCCTGAAATGTCCCCGAGACCACGAGCCCGGCGTCTACGAGCGCGGGCCGGTACGCGTTGTTCACCTCGTACCGGTGACGGTGCCGCTCCTGGACGACCGAGTCGGCGTACGTCTCTCCCGCGCGCGTCCCGGTGGCGATCTCCACGGCCTGCGCGCCGAGGCGCATCGTGCCACCGAGATCCTCGACCTCCTTTTGCTCAGGGAGAAGATCGATCACCGGATAGGGCGTCTCCGGGTCCATCTCGGTCGAGTTCGCACCTTCCAAACCGACGACGTGCCGTGCGAAGTCCGAAACAGCGACGTGCATGCCGAGGCAGATGCCGAGGTAGGGGATGCCCCGCTCGCGCGCGACGCGGCACGCCAGCACCTTGCCCTCCCATCCGCGCGAGCCGAAGCCGCCCGGGACGAGCACGCCGTCCACGCTCTCGAGCTCGCGCGCGGCTTCGTCGAGCGTCATGTTTTCGGCGTCGAACCAGCGCACACGAACGCGACAGCCGTGATGCACGCCGGAATGCTTCAGCGCCTCGTGAACCGAGAGGTACGCGTCGTGGAGCTTCACGTACTTGCCGACGAGCGCGATCTCGACCTCGCCTTCGAGCGCGTCGATCCGCTCGACGAGCGAGCTCCACTCTTCGTCGGCGCCGCGCGGCGCTTCCAGCCCGAGCTTGTCGAGGACGAGCGTGTCGAGCCCCTGCTCCTCGAGGACCGCGGGCACGAGGTAGACATCGCGGACGTCCGGGCAAGCAATGACCGCCTGCACGTCGACGTCGGCGAAGAGCGCGATCTTGTCGCGGATGTCCGGCGACAGCTCCTCGCTCGAGCGCGCGACGACGATGTCGGGGTGGATACCGATACGGCGCAACTCGTTGACGGAGTGCTGCGTCGGCTTCGTCTTCAGCTCGCCCGCAGCCTCGATGAACGGCACGAGCGTCACGTGCAGGTAGAGCACATTCTCCTGCCCGGCCTCGCGGCGAAACTGACGGATCGCCTCGAGGAACGGCAACGACTCGATGTCGCCGACCGTCCCGCCGATCTCGCTGATCACGACGTCGGCGGTCGAAGCCTCGGCCGCGCTGCGGATGCGGCGCTTGATCTCGTTCGTGATGTGCGGGATCACCTGCACGGTCGCGCCGAGAAACTCGCCTTTGCGCTCCTTGCGCAGGACGGTCTCCCAGATCGCGCCCGCGGTGTGGCTCGATGCCGACGACAGGTTCGCATCGATGAAGCGCTCGTAGTGCCCGATGTCGAGATCCGTCTCGGCTCCGTCCTCGGTGACGAACACCTCGCCGTGCTGGAACGGGCTCATCGTCCCGGGGTCGACGTTGAGATACGGGTCGAACTTCTGCGCCTGCACCTCGAGGCCGCGCGCCTTCAGCAGTCGGCCGAGCGAGGCGGCGACGATCCCCTTCCCGAGCGCCGAGACGACGCCGCCGGTCACGAAGACGTACTTCGTCACGGGCGTCGACCCCGCGCATCGACTTCGCGGAGCACCGGCGTCCGCTCGATCAACTCGCCGAGCGAGCGTCGTTCTCCGAGAAGAGTGAGGCCTGCGAGGGCGCCGATCGCAACCCACCGGCCTCGTCCCGTGAAACGATTCACGGAACTCAAGCCTAGCAGCGCGCCCAGGCCGTTCGAGCCTCCGTCTCCGAGCATCGTCATCTCGCGAAGATCGTATGGAGCGAGCAGGACGGCGAGTGCGACCGGCGCATCGACGACGATCGCCGCCGCGAGGTACGCCTTCAACGCGCGGCCCGGCTTCGTGTCGAGCTGGTTGAGCGCGTTGGCCGACAGCGCGACGAGGAGCGCCCCGGAGAGCGAGCGCGTGCGCAGGAGCGCCACGAGTGGGATCCCGACGAGCTTGAGCACGCCCGTCGTGCGCCGCGCGCGCAGGTGCGCGAGGAAGCCGCGCTCGTCTCCGCTCCACCGGTCGTCGGCGAGACCTATTGCGGTGATCAGCGGCTCGTGGAGCGCGACCGTCCAGCCGACGAGCGGCACGCGCGCGCCGCGGTGGTTCACCCGCAGCGGTCCCGCCGCGAGCGCGCGCGTCGAGGAGCTGCCGGCCGCGGTGAAGGAAGCCGCGTGCGTCGCGGCCCGTCGCGCGATGTTCGAGCTCGAGCGGGATCTCCTCCACGTGCACCCCCGCGCATACGGCGTCGATCGTCATCCGTGTCTCGGCGCCGAAGCGCGGGGCGAGCGGAAAGACGGCGGCACGTGCCTCGGCCGAGAGAGCGCGTTGTCCCGAGAGCGGCTCCGCCGCCTCGAACCCGGAGCGCAGGCGAATCAGCGCACGAGCCGCGGCCTTCGCGACGCCGAAGCCGCCGCCCTGGCGCCGAGCGAAGACGGCGATCCTCAGGCCTTGTGACACGTTGTCACTAGGCAGGAGAGGCGTGAGGTCTCCGCGCACGTCTGCGTCGACGAGCAGGAGCGCGCCCGGCGGCGCAGCGCGCTCTGCGGCCGAAAGCGCCTCGCCCTTGCCGCGCCGCGGGAGACTCAGGACGGAGGCGCCTGCAGCCTCGGCGCGCTCGGCGGTCGCGTCGCGCGAGCCGTCGTCGGCGACGATTACCTCTGCGTCGGGAAAGGCGCGCCGAAGCGCGGTGACTGTCTCGCCGATGATGTCCTCCTCGTCGCGTGCGGCGACGAGGATCGTCGTCGGATCAGCCACCCGCGAGCTTCGGCAGGACCGCGTCGGCTCCGTCGGCGGTGCCGTACTTTCCCTGCGCGGCTCCGGCGAGCAGCAGCGCGAGCGCAGCCCGGCCGGTCGTCAGGTCGATGTCGTCGACCGACGAGAGACCGTGATCGTGAAACGTCTCGACGGCGGACTGCTTCGTGTCCGTCTTCTCGACGCCAACCGCGGGTATTCCCGCGGCTGCCACACCGTCGTAGAAGCCGTCGAGGAAGCGTGCAGTGTCGCCCTGCTGGGGCTTCGCCGTGCGCACGACGACAACGCCGTCGATCCGCTGTCGAAAATTGCCGCTGCGTTCGCCGATGAGCTGCTTGCCCAGCGTCCTCCACAGCGGCGTCTGTCCTCCGCTTGCGAACTCGGTACCGAGCGCGTTGCCCGAGGTCCCGCAGCTTGTCGTTGCCGACGTACTTCACGAACTGCGGACCCTTGTTGAAGAGGACGTTCTCGACGTTCTGTGCGTTCACCGGGACGGAGAGCGAGATCACCCGCGCCGCCGGCTCGGCGCCGGCGTCGCTCAGCGTCTGCTCGACCGACTGCCTGACGCCGCCGTCGACTGGTGACCGACGAAGAGCACGCGCGACGCGCTTGCCCGCGAGCAGGTTGCGCATCACCGCCGGATACGCAAGATCGAATGCGTCGGCCGTCCCGCTGCAGCTGGTCTCGCTGCTGCTTGTACGGTCTGCGCGTCCGTACGTCGGCGTTGTCACGCTGTGTCCTGCGCGAGGACGAGATCCGCTTTGTTCTACGCCGCTGCCGGCAAGGCCGACGCCGACGAGGATCCCGATGATCAGCGCGACGAAGACCGCCGCGAGCGACGCGACGTGGTAGCGAAGGTCGAACATGCGGCTACAAGTCTGCCGCGGTCTGCACGAGTGCGTGGAGCCGGGTGAGCGCTTTGCCCGGCAGCGACCTGCGCAATCCCACCAATGCAGGCCCCGAGACGGTCAGCTGGGCAAGCGTGCGTTCCGGCTCAGGCTCTGACAGGCGAAGCTCTACATCCAGCCGCTCACCCGTGAGCTGGAACGCAAACCGCTCGTAAGGCTCGACGGCAAGCACGAGCAGCTTGCCGCTCATGTTCGGCTTGCGTAAGAGCGACCCACGGCTGTCCCCGACCACCTCCCAGCGCGCCCCCGGCGCGAAGCCACGGCGGTCGGGATGCACGCCGCCGACTCCGGGCCACCAGTCCGGCAGGTTGAAGGGCTCCGAGAGGAACGTCCACACGTCCGCACGCGACGCCAGCAGCTCACGGGACGCGCTGTAGGTCGGCATCAGAGACCGAGGAGGTTCTGCAGCTTCAGGCTGACGAGCTCGATCACGTGCCGTAGCTGCGGCGAAACGAGGATGGCGGTGACGATCGCGCCGAAGCCGGCCAGAGTCAGCACCACGAGCGGCCAGACGCCGACGCGGCGGCTGACGAGCCGCGACACGCCCTTTGCGTCGACGAGGATCTCGCCCACCTTCAGGCGCGTCACGAACGTCGACGCCATCCCGGCGCGGTCGCGCTCGAGGAACTCGATCAGGTTGAGGTGCGTGCCGACGGCGACGATCAGCTCCGCGCCCTTCTCGTACGCGAGCAGCAGCGCGAGGTCCTCGCTGATGCCGGGCGCGGGAACCGTCCGGTACGGCACGCCCAGACGGTCGAGCCTCGAGGAGCCCGGCGCGTTGCCGTTGCCGCGGTACGCGTGCACGACGATTTCGGCGCCGCAGTGCAAGGCTTCGTCGGAGACCGAGTCCATGTCGCCGACGATGACGTCCGGCTTTCGGCCAACCTCGAGCAGCGCGTCCGCGCCGCCGTCGACGGCGACGAGCACCGGCTTGAAGTCGCGGATGTAGCCCTGGACGATGCGCAGGTCGCGCTTCATGCCGGGCCCGCGCGCAACGACGAGCGCGTGGCGGTCTCGGAAGCTCGTCCGCAGCGACGGGAACTCGACCGCGCCGGCGAGCACGCCGCCTTCCTCGCGCAGGTGCCGCATCGTGTTCTCGGCGAACTCCTCGAGCGCCAGCGTCACGCGGCCGCGCTGCTCATCGAGCGCGCGTGCCAGCTCGTCGGCGCGCAGCGTCCGGCCGGACACGATGCGGTCTCCGTTCCGGAAGACGCTGCTCCCGCGCACGGAGACGAGATCGCCCTCGTTGACTGCGTCGAAGAGCTCGGAGCCGGCGACGTCGATCAGCTCGACGCCGCCGCGCACGAGCAGCAGCGGTCCCGGATTTGGGAAGCGGCCGCTCTGCGACGGAGAGCAGTTGACGACGACGCGCGCACCGGAGTCGAGCAGCTCCTCCGCCGAGACGCGGTCGATGTCGCGGTGGTCGATGATCGCGATGTCGCCCGGCTTCAGCCGTCGCGTGAGCCGCTTCGTCCTGCGGTCGAGGCGTGCGGGCCCCGTGAACTCGACGAAGCTCATTGCTTCAGAGTCTCCAGGAACTCGGCCCCTCCGAGCATCCGCTCGAGCTCCGCCGGGCGCTCGTCGTCCGTTAGAGGCTCGATGCGTGTATGCGTGGGATCGCCCGGGATCTTCTCAACGCGGAAGTGCCGGTCGGCGACGCTCGCGATCTGCGGCAGGTGCGTGATCGTGATGATCTGCGCACTCTCGGCGGCCCGTGCGAGCGCGCGTCCTACAGCGTTTGCGGTCTCGCCGCCGATGCCGGCGTCCATCTCGTCGAAGACGAGCGTGTCGCCTCCTGCGACGACGGCGATCGCGAGCGCGATCCGCGAAAGCTCGCCGCCAGAAGCCGTCTCGGCGACCGGCGCGAGCGGCAACCCAGCGTTCGGCCTGATGAGGAACTGCACCTCGTCCACGCCCGTCGGGCCTGCCTGGCGGAGCGAGACGAGCGCCTGGAACTCGCCGTCGCCGAGGCCGAGCCCGGCCAGCTCGCCCGACACAGCTTCGGCGAAGCGCGGCGCAGCCTCCTCGCGCGCCGCGTGGAGAGCGTCGGCCAACTCCTGCAGGCGCGCGTCCGCCTCGGCGAGTGCCCTCGCCGCGATTTCGGCTGGGTCGGCGCCGGCGTCGAGCGCGGCGAGCTCCGCCTTCGCGTCTGTCGCGCGCGCGAGCAGCTCCTGGTAGTCGGCGCAGCGGAAGCGGCGCTTCGCGTCGGAGATGCGTTCCAGCTCGGCCTCGATCTGCTCGAGCCGCCCGGGCTCGGCGCCGAGCGCGTCGAGGAAGGAGCGCAATTCTGACGCGGTCTCGCGCAGGCGGAGCTCGACATCGCGCAGCTCGTCCCCGGCGCGCGCCAGCTCGGGAGCAAGTACCTCGAGCGGCGCGACGGCGCGCTCGGCGAGCCCGGCCAGGCCCGCGGCTCCCTCGCCGTCCTCCGGTGCGAGCGCCTCGACTGCAGCTGCCGTCCCGGCGACGAGCTCCTCGAGATGGCGGAGCCGCTCGCGCCCCTCGCGTAACTCCGTCTCCGTTCCAGGCTCGAGCCCGTCCGTGTCCTCGACGAGAGCGCGTAGCTCGTCGAAGCGCTCGGTGCGGCGCGCCGCGCCCTCAGCGAGCTCCTCGTGGCGCCGCCGCGCGGCCAGCAACTCGCGCCACGCCGCGCGCAGCTCGGCACGCGGCTCGCCGTTGTCCGCGAACGCGTCGAGCACATCGAGCTGGAACGACGGCCGCGCGAGGCGGCGCTGCTGAAACTGGCCGGACATCGCGAGCACTTGCTCCGCAGCGCCGGCGACGTCCTCGCGCGCCGCGGCGCGGCCCCACGCGTAGGCGCGCGTGCGTCCGTCCTTGAAGATGCGTCGCGCGAGCACGAGCCCCGGCTCGCCCTCGGGGCGCAGCTCCTCGAGCTGCTCGCTCTCTCCGTCGAGCTCCGCCTCGACGTACGTCTCCTCGCCGCCCGGGCCGATCATCGCCGCGTCCCCGCGCGCGCCGAGCAGCAGGCCGATCGACTGCGCGAGGATGGTCTTGCCGGCACCCGTCTCACCGGTGATCGCGTTCAACCCGGGCGCGAAGTCGAGCTCGGCCTCGCGGATGAGGACGAGGTTCTCGATGCGCAGTCTCCTCAGCACCTGCGAATTGTCGCCTAGGCGAAGGCCGACCGGAAACGGGTCAGAAAGGTGATGTCCGGAAGCGTCGCCAGGCGGATGTTGGCATCGCCGAGCCATATGGTCACGCGCGCGTCGGGTGCGACCTCGCCGATTCGCTGGCCGTCGGCGATCAGCGCGAGCGGGATGTCCGCAGAGCGGTTCGTGATCGCCACGTCTCGGCCTCGCGGGACGACGAGCGGTCTCGCGTGGAGCGAATGCGGAGCGACGAAGCTCACCGCCATCGCGTCGATTCCCCACATCAGCACCGGCCCGTTGTTCGACAGGTTGTACGCAGTCGATCCCGACGGAGTCGCCGCGATGATGGCGTCGCTGGGGACGACGCCGAGCGACTCGCCGCCGATCGCCCATTCGAGTTCGACGAGGCGCCCAAGCGAGCCGCTTCCGACTACGACGTCGTTCACGGCGACCGCCTGCCCGCCTGCATGCTCGAAGTCGATCGTCGGCAGCTCGAGCACGACGTAGTCACCCGCGAAGACGCGGCGCAGGCCGTCCTCCATGTCGTCGGGCTGCATCGACGCGAGGAAGCCGAAGCGGCCGAAGTTGATGCCGATCACAGGCGCGCGGCTGAGGTACTCGTGGAACGCGCGCAGCATCGTGCCGTCGCCGCCGAGCACGACGACGAGGTCGGGCTCGTCCTGTGTGATCTCAACGCCTGCCTGGCGCGCGACCTCGTGCAGGCGCGCGATCGCCTGCTCGAAGCCGTTGCGCTGGCGCACGAAAATGCCGGCGCGCCGGACGGGCTCACCCAACGGCTGCGGCGATCCGGCTGTCGATGTCGTCGGCAAGGCGAGGCTCCTGTCGCTGGACCAGATGGAGGACGAACTCCCGGTTTCCCTTCGGCCCGGGCAGGCCCGAGTCTACGACCCCGACCGCCTCGCCTCCCCAGCCGAGCGCGGCATCGACGACCTCGCGCACGACCCGTCGGTGCACCTCCGCGTCGCGCACGACACCTTTCGGCGCCTTCGCCCGGCTGGCCTCGAACTGCGGTTTCACGAGGACAAGCGCGTGCCATCCACGTGTGGCGAGCCGCAACACTGGGGGCAGCGCGAGCTTGACGCTGATGAACGAGACGTCACACGTCACGAGCTGCGGCGCGAACGGGAGCTCCGTCACATGGCGTGCGTTCGTCCGCTCCATGACTAGGACGCGCGCGTCGTCACGGAGGCGTGGATGCAGTTGCCCGTAGCCGACGTCGAGCGCGATCACGCGCGCCGCGCCGCGCTGGAGGAGCACGTCCGTGAAGCCCCCCGTCGACGCGCCGACGTCGCAGCAGTCGAGACCCTTGACGTCGAGACCGAACGCATCGAGAGCGTTCGCAAGTTTGTGCCCGGCGCGCGAGACGTACGGCGGCGGGCTCTCGACGGTCAGCTCCACGTCTCCGTCGACCTGCGCGCCCGCTTTGTCGAAGCCTGGGACGAGCCCGGCGAGCACGAGCGCCTGCGCCTGCGCGCGGCTCTCCGCGAGCCCGCGCTCGACAAGCAGGACGTCGAGACGCTTCTTCACGCCCGGATTGTGGAGCTCAGCGCGGCGCGACCGCAGTGGAGACCGGCATGACCGTCGTGTTGGGCGACGCGGCCGAGTGCGGCAACAAGAGAGCTGTCGCGGCTCCTGCTGCCGCCAGGGTGAACAGCGCGGCTGCGATGCGCACGCCGAGTGGGATTCGGAGAGTGAACGTCGCCGGAACTGGATGGGCGTACGCGAAACCCATTTCTCACACGACGGCGGCGGCGTGCGACTTCTTCCGCGTCAATTCGTGAGCCGGCGCGCGAGGGTGCCCGCCAACTCGTCGAACGCCGGCGGCACGCCGTTCAGCCGCGTCAAAGCGGGGTCGAGCGGGATCGACGCGAGCCGCTCGACGCCGTCCGCCCACAGCGACCGTTCGGGCGGAACGCGCGAGAACACGTCGTGCGTCTCGCCGCAATGCGGACAGACGAAGCCACTCATGTTCTCGACCGCACCGAGCAGCGGCACGCCCGCGTCGCGGACGAGCGTGACGACCTTCTTCGCATCGAGGTGCGCCACGTCCTGCGGCCCGACGACGAGCAGCACGCCCGCGAGCGGCAGCGTCCTGAAGACCTCGACCTGCAAGTCCGCCGTCCCGGGCGGCAGGTCGACGAGCAGGTAGTCGAGCTCGCCCCACTCCACGTCGCCGACCAGCTGCCGCAGGACGAACGGCAGCGTCATCGACGACCACGGCATCACCTGACGCTCCCCCAGCAGGAACGCTGACGACATCAGCTTCAAGCCGCGTTCCTCGATGGGGCGGAGACGCCGCCCGCCGCGGCTCCAAAGCGTCCAGCGCTCGGCGTCGCGGAGTCGCGTGAGGCCGAGCATCGCTGGAATATCGGGTCCGTAGAGATCCGCGTCGAGGATGCCGACCGACGCGTGCTCCGCGAGTGCACGCGCGAGATTGAGCGTGACCATCGACTTCCCGACGCCGCCCTTGCCGCTCGCGACGGCGATCGTGTGCCGTGCGGGCGAGTCCATCACGACTTGTCGCCGCGCAGGATCAGCCGCCAGGTGTCGAAGCCGAGCTCCTGGCCGTCGAAGCCGCCCCACGAGTCGACGACCGTGAGCCCGGCGGCGTCGAACATGCGCGCGAGCTCGTGCGGCGTGTAGACGCGCAGCGAATTGCTCAGCTCGGTGCGACTGCCGTCCTCACGGATGAACGTCCACGTGGCCTCGTTCCTGCCCTTGAGCAGATCGAACGTTGCGCGCTGCAACATCACGCCGCCCGACTCCAGCTCGTCCCACATGGCTTTCTGGAAGCGGCGGCCAAGCGCGAACGCGTTGATTGTGTCGACGAGGAACGAGCCGTCGGGTGAGAGCGCGCGCGCGACGCCGTTCAGTACCTCCTGGCTGTCGGCGTCGTCCTCGAAGTAGCCGATGACGCTGGTAAAGAGGTTGATCGCGGCGTCGAACTCGGCCTCGAAGTCGAGCTCGCGCGCGTCGCGCTCGACGAACTCGACGTCGAGACTCTCTCCCCTCGCGGCTTCCCGGGCGAGCTCGAGCGAGCGTGGGCTCAGGTCGACGCCCGTAACGCGGAAGCCGCGGCGCGCGAGCTCGAGGCTGTGGCGGCCGTGGCCGCACGCGACGTCGAGGATGCGCGCACCCGGCTCGAGGCCGAGTCGCTCGACGACGAAGTCCACCTGGCTCTGCGTTCCCTCGTCGGGAAGGTGCAGCGCGATCTCGTCGAGCCATTCCTCCTCGAAGAAGCCGTCGAACCAGTTCGGATCGGCGTTCACACCGTGCGCACGGCGAGGTCGTCGACGATCCCCGCAAGCACGGACGTGTCAGCGTCAACCTGTTCGAGCGCCGCGCGTGCGCGCGCTGCCGCGTCGTCTGCGAGCTGCCGCGCGCCGTCGACACCGTGCGTGACGACGAAACCATCTCCGTCGAGGATGTCGTCGACGACCTGGAACAGCATCCCGAGCTCGTCGGCGAACGCGCGCCAGGGACGTTGCGCCGCGTCCGGCAGCTCGACGGCTGCGAGCGCCAGGGTCACCGATGCGTAGAAGAGCCGTCCGGTCTTGAGACGGTGCACGGTCTCGAGGCTCGCGTTTGGCTCCATCGTGTCGAGGTACTGGCCGCCGATCATCCCGAGCGTCGCCTCGGCGAGCTCGCGCACGACCGCCGACGTGCGGTACGAGGACGCGAGCCTGAACGCCTCCGCGAGCAGCGCGTCGCCCGCGAGAAGCGCCTTCCCTTCGCCGAACGCCGCCCACACGCTTGCCTTTCCGCGCCGTTCCGCGTCGTCGTCGAGCGCCGGCAGGTCGTCGTGCACGAGCGAGAAGTTGTGCACGCACTCGAGCGCAATCGCGGCGGGCAGCACCGTCTCCGGCTCGGCGCCGAGCGCCTCTCCGGTGGCGAGGCAGATGACCGGGCGAATCCGCTTGCCGCCCATCTCGACGAGCGCGTAGCGCACCGACTCCGCTTGCCCGTGCAGGTCGGGCCAGAGCTCGAGCTCCTCGAGGTACTCCTCGACGATCGTCTTCAGCTCGTCAGGGTCCCGCACTCTCTGCCTCCCGCTTCGCCTTCTCGACCTCGACCTCGACCGCCTTCGCGATCTCGGCCAGCTCTGCGAGCACGTCGACGGCCTCCTGCGGATCCTCGGTCGCCTCGAGCTTTGCGCGCGTCTCCTCGAGCCGCTTCAGCAGCTCCTCGGCACGGCTCAGCGAGTCCTCCACGCTCACGCGGCCTCCTCTCTCGCCACGCGGGCAAGTATCCCGTTCACGAGGCGGCCGGCGTCCTCCGAGGCGTAGCGCTTCGCGAGAGTGACGGCTTCGTCGATGGACACCTCCACCGGCGCAGCGCCGGTTTCGAGCTCGTGGATCGCGATGCGGAGGACGTTTCGCTCGACGACGCCGAGCCGGTCGGCGGTCCAGCCTTCTGCGCTGGCCGTGATCCGAGCATCGAGATCCTCCGCGTCCCGCTGGACTGCGTCGACGGTCTCGCGCGTGTACTCGTCCGCATCGGGCTCGAGCTCGAGCGTCCCGGTGAGGTCCCACTTGTAGAGCGCGAAGAGCGCGCTCCGCCGTGCGCCTCGCCGGCTCATGACGCGACTCGGGCGTAGCGTTGTTCGAGGAACGCCGTCGAGTAGTCGCCGCTCACGAACTCATCCGTCTGCAGGATCTCGAGCGCCGTCCCCCGCGTCGTCGGCACGCCTTCGACCTCCAGCTCGCCGAGCGCGCGTACCGAGCGCGCGATTGCGCCGGCGCGGTCGGTGTCCCAGACGATCACCTTCGCGATCAGGGAGTCGTAGTACGGCGGGACCACGGCGCCGTCTTCGATCGCGGTGTCGACGCGTACGCCCGGGCCGAGCGGCGGGCGGAAGCGGCGCACGGTTCCGGGCGCGGGCGTGAAGTTGCGCTGCGGATCCTCCGCGTTGATACGGAACTCGATCGCGTGGCCGCGCCGCGGCGCGCGGCCGGTCACCGAAAGCGGCTCGCCGGCGGCGATGCGTAACTGTTCGTGGACGATGTCGATGCCGGTGCACATCTCCGACACAGGATGCTCAACCTGCAGCCTCGCGTTGAGCTCGATGAAGTAGAACGACCCGTCGGGGCCGACGAGGAACTCGAACGTGCCGGCGTTGCGGTAGCCGATCATGCGCGCAGCCCGCTCCGCAGCGGCCTCCATCTCCTCACGCGCTGCCGGCGTGAGTGCGGGCGACGGCGACTCCTCGATCAGCTTCTGGTGCCTGCGCTGAATCGAGCACTCGCGCTCGCCGAGCGTGAGCACGCCCCCCACGGCGTCCGCGAGCACCTGCACCTCGACGTGGCGGGCCGGGTTGACCACCTTCTCGACGTAGAGCGCGGGATCGCCGAACGCCGCCTGCGCCTCGGCTGCCGCGGAGCCGAAGGCGTCTTCGAGCTCGTCGAGCGACTCGACGAGCCGCATGCCCTTGCCTCCTCCGCCTGCGGCCGCCTTCAGCAGCACGGGCAGGCCGAGCTCACCCGCTGCGGAGCGCGCCTGCTCGATGGTCGCCGTTCCCTCCGTGCCGGGGACGAGCGGCACACCGGCCTCGCGCAGCTCGCGCTTCGCCTGCGCCTTGTCGCCCATGCGCGCCATGACATCGGGCGTCGGGCCGACGAAAACGAGGTCGTTCTCGTCGCACGCGCGGACGAACGCTGGGTTCTCGGCGAGAAAACCCCAGCCGGGATGCACCGCCTCGCAGCCGGTCGTCGTCGCAGCGGCGATCAACGACGGGATCCTCAGATAGCTCTGGGCCGCAGGCGGTGGGCCGATGCGGAGTGCCCGGTCGGCCATGCGGACAAACGTCGCGTCCTCGTCCGCAGTCGAGTACACCGCGACCGCTTCGCAGCCGAGCTCGTGCAGCGCACGGATCACGCGCACCGCGACCTCGCCGCGGTTCGCGACGAGGACTCGGGAAAACATCAGAGAGCGTCCAGCGGGGCGCTGATCACGGGCTCGAGCTCGAACAGGAGCTGCCCGAATTCGACCGGCTCGCCGTTCTCGGCGTGGATCGCCCGCACCACGCCGGACGTCTCCGCCTTCAGCTCGTTGAAGAGTTTCATCGCCTCGAGCAGGCAGAGCGTCTGCCCCTGCGCAACCGCCTCGCCCACCTCTACGAACGGCTCTGCGTCAGGCTCGGGCGCGCGATAGAAGACGCCGATCATCGGCGCCTCGACCGATACGAGGCCGTTCGAGGCCACCGGCTCGCTCGACGCGCCGCCCGACGACGATGGTGCCTCGGACGCCATCGCCGCGGGCTGCGGCTCGACCTCCTGCGTGCGCTTGACGCTGACGCGCATCCCCTCCTCTTCGATCGTCACCTCGCCCACGCCCGTCTCCTGGACGATCCGCACGACCTCGCGGATTCGCTCCGCGCGCGCACGCTCGAACGACGTCTCGAGGTTGTCGGCGCCCGTCGCACGGCCACGGATCGCGCGCAGCAGCCGCTCGGCTTCCTCGCCGAACAGCCCGAGGAGCAGCAGCTCCTCCTCGCTCGACGCGAGCCCCTCTGCCTGCGCGCGCAGTTCCTCGAGCGCCGGCATGTGGAGCTCGTCCGAGTCGGGATCTGCCGTGCGCGCCACGGCGCTCCGGACGTTCTCGTCGATCGGGCCGGGCGGCGTACCCCAGTGGCGCTCCAACAGCGCGCGCATCTCGTCGACGACGATCGAGTATCGGCTCGCGGCGAGGACGTTGAGGAGCGCCTGCGAGCCGAGGATCTGGCCGATCGGCGCCGCGAGCGGCGGCGAGCCGACCTCGACGCGGATCTGCACGACTTCGGCTAGCACCTCGTCGAGGCGGTCTCCCGCGAGCTGAGCGCGGAGGTTGCCGTCGAGCGCCGCAACCAGGCCTGCAGGCAGGTCGTGCTCCGCCGCGCGCACGGCGATGCGCGGTGCGAGCGGCGTCACGGGCTCGTCGCCGATGTGCTCGTCGATCAGATCCGACGCCACCCAGAGCTTCTGGATGTCCACGTTCGTCGCGAGGCCGAGGCCGGCGAGCGCCTCCGCGAGACTCTCGCCGGAGACGCGGTGCAACGTCAGCGCGACCGGGTAAACCGCTGTTGCGATCAGATCTGCGCCAGCGCGCGCGGCTTCGAGCGCGACTGCCATCGCGTTGCCACCCGAACCCTGGCAGTAGACGCCGACCGGCAGCCCGCTCGCCTCGCGCAGCCGAGTGACGAGCTCCTGCGCCCGGTGCGGCTGGAGCGATCCGGTCGGATCGTGGAGGATCACGCGCGCCACGCCCAACTCGGGAAGCTGCGACGCCTGCTCGACCAGCGGCTCCGTCTCGCCCGTCGGGCCGGAGCTGTACACGAGTCCCGCGGCGAGCTCGGCGCCCGCGTCGGCGATCGCCTCGGCGGCCTCGCGGAGGTTCGAGACATCGTTCAGCGGATCGTTGAGCCGGAAAACCTCGATCCCGTTCTGCGCGGCGCAGGCGATGAACCGCCGGACGAAATCGGCGTCGACAGGGTGCGACCCCACGAGGAACCGGCCGCGCAGCGCCATCGCGAGGGGTGTCTCCACACGCGAGTTGATGGCACGAATCCGCTCCCACGGGCTTTCGAGGCCGCGCCGCACGGCCGTGTCGAAGACGCCGCCGCCCGAGACCTCGAGGTAGCGGAAGCCCGCTCCGTCGAGAATCTCGGCGACACGCAGGAGATCCGACGTCGGAATCCGCTCGGCAAGCGGGTCCTGCCCGAGCAGCCTGATGGACGTGTCGACTAGCGCGGGCACGCCCCGGACCTTACAACCGGATCTACGCGCGCGAGATGTAGCGGCCTTCGCGCGGATCGACCTTGATGCGGTCGCCGGTGTTCACGAACATCGGCACGTTGACGACCGCGCCCGTCTCGAGCGTCGCCGGCTTCGTCACGTTGGAGACGGTGTCGCCCCTCACGCCGGGCTCGGTCTCCGTCACAGTCAGCTCGACCGACGCGGGAAGTTGTACGCCGGACGCCTTGCCGCCGACGACGAGCACCTGCACGCTCGTGGACGGCTGCATGTACGGCAGCGCTTCCGCGAGCTCCGCATGCGGCAACGAGAACTGCTCGTACGACTCCTCGTCCATGAAGTGAACGTCGGAGCCGTCGTCGTAGAGGTACTGGACGTTCTTCGTCTCCGTGAAGACGCGCGCGAACTTCTCCCCGGCGCGGAAGGTCTTGTCGACGACGGCGCCGGTGTCTGCGTTCTTCACTTTCGTGCGGACGAACGCGCCGCCCTTACCCGGCTTCACGTGCTGGAACTCGACGATGCGCCAGACGCCGCCCTCGAGCTCGATGTGCATGCCGCTCTTGAACTGATTCGTCGAGATCGTGTCCGCCACGGCGGTCAAGGCTAGCTGAGCGATCAGCGCACTAACGGACTGTCACCAGCTCCTTGGTGTACGAGCTGAGTATTTCCGGCTCGCCCTCCGTGATAACCACGAGGTCTTCGATTCGCACTCCGCCGCGCCCTTCGAGGTAGATGCCGGGCTCACACGTGATGACGTTGCCGGGCTCGAGCACGTCCTCGGACTCGGGTCGCGCCGTAGGCGCCTCGTGCACGAGCAGCCCGACGCCGTGGCCGAGCCCGTGGCCGAACTTCTCGCCGAAGCCCGCGTCCTCGATCACGTTCCTTGCCGCCGCGTCTGCGTCAGCGCCTAATACGCCCGCACGCATCGCGTCCAGTCCGGCAAGCTGACCGCGCAGGCAGGCGTCGTACGCCTGGGCGAGGTCGTCAGGAAGATCTCCGGTCGCGAACGTTCGCGTGCAGTCCGAGTTGTAACCCTCGAGCACCGCGCCGGTGTCGACGACGACCGTCGTGTTCGGCTCGACGACGCGGTCGGTGGGCCGGCCGTGTGGCAGCGCGCCCGTAGGCCCGGAGCCGACGATGCTCTCGAAGGCGGTCCCGTGTGCACCGAGCTCGTGGAAGATCTGCTCAAGCCGCCAGGCAAGGTCGCGCTCCGTGCGTCCGACGAAGCGCTCCTCGGCGAACGCGGCATAGGCCTCGTCCGTGATCCGCGCGGCCTCGCGGATCGTCTTCAGCTCGCTCTCGTCCTTGATCGCGCGCAAGCTCTCGACAAGACCCTTGCGCGGAACGAGCTCGAGCCCGGCGTCGCCCAACGTCTCCCAGCCGTCGTAGGTGACCGCGCTCGCCTCGAATGCGACGCGTCCGTCCAGCGTCTCCCCGACGGTCTTCAAGAGCGAGCGTTGCGACTGCACGAACTCGACGCCGTCCAATGACGCGCGCCGCCTCGGCGTAGCGAAAGTCGGTGAACAACAGCAGTCGCTCGTCGTCGACGTACACCGCGGCGTTCGAGCTCTGGAACCCGATCAGGTACTGGACGTTCACACCGGTCGTGACAAGCAGCGGCTCCTCGAGAGCGGCGCGCAGACGCTCGACCCGCTCGCTCACTCGTTCTGCGACAGCCATTCGATTGCCTCCTTGTATCCCATTGGTCCCTTGCCGATCACGCGATGGGCGGCCAAGTCGGAGATGACAGATTTGCGCCGCCACTCCTCGCGCTCGTCGACGTTGGAAAGATGAACCTCGACGATAGGGGCCTCGAAAAGCTCGAGTGCGTCGCGGATTGCGTAGCTGTAGTGCGTCCACGCGCCGGGGTTGACGATCACCCCGTCGGCCCAGTCGAGCGCCTCGTGGATCCAGTTGACGTACTCGCCCTCGTCGTTCGTTTGTTTGCACTGCGCGCTCGAGTTCTGGTCGCGTGCCCACTGGTAGATCTGCGACTCGAGCTCGCCGAGCGACCAGCCGCCGTAGACCTTCGGGTCGCGGCGGCCGAGAACGTTGAGGTTGACGCCGTTGAGGACCAGGATGCGCAAGGCGCTGAATCTACCCCGCGATCAGCTCGTCGAGGGCCGCACGGACGTCCTGCTCGGGTAGCTCGGCCTCGAAGCCGCCCTCGTCGCCCAGCAGAATCAGTCGCAGCCGACCCTTCTTGTCGCGCTGCAGCGCTTCCCATGCGAGCTCCCGGTCGACGCGCACCGGTTCCGGATGCAGGACCTCGCGGACGGCGTCGGCCGGTCGGCCGGAGAGGCGCAGCGCGGCGAGCAATCCCAGCGCGACTGCGCGACCGTGGGGCAACGCGTACCCGGCGGCGGCCTCGAGCGCGTGCGCGAGCGTGTGCCCGAGGTTGAGCACGTGCCGCGGTCCTTCGTCGCGCGGGTCGCAGAGGCAGAGGGCCGACTTGAACGCCGCGCAGCGTCGGACCAGCTCCGCGTCCGGGAGCTTCCAGAACGATTCGCCGGCGAGGAGCCCGGTCTTGACAACCTCGGCCATCCCGTGCAGCCGCTCCTCCGCGGGCAGCGTTTCGAGGAGTACGGGGTCGATCACGGTGCGCGCGGGCCAGTGGAAGGCGCCGACGAGGTTCTTCCCCTCGGGAATGTCGATCGCCGTCTTACCGCCGATCGCGGCGTCGACCTGGCCGATGAGCGTCGTCGGCACGGGCACCCACGGGATTCCGCGGAGATACGTCGCGGCCGCGAATCCGGCCGCGTCGGTGAGCGAGCCGCCCCCTAGAGCGACGAGCGTTCCGTCGCGGCCGATGCGCAACGCGCGCCAGAGACGCTCGACCTCGACGACCTGCTTCGCGGCCTCCCCCGACGGAAGCTCGTGTGTCTCGGCGAACGGGAATGTCAGCTGCGCGTCGGCGCCGTGGATGCCGTTGACGACCGGCTCCGTGACGAGCGTCGCCGGCGCTTCGACGAATTCGGCGAGACGCTCGAGCGTTCCGACCTCGACGTGGACGCCCGCGGCTGCGAGAACGACGCCGTCGGCGTCGTGGGCACGGGCGTCGCCGACCTCGTCGTAGAGCGCGCGGCGGAGCTCGAAGCGGCGGCGGAACTCGCTCTCGTCCTGCGCGAGCGGGCGATCGCTGCCGCGCGTGCGCTCCCACGCGGTCTCGACATCGACGTCGAGGACGACAACGAGCTCGTCGCGCAGCAGCTCGCGAACCTCGGGCGTCTCGACTGCGCCGCCGCCGACGGCGACGACCGCAGGACTTGAAGCGAGCGCAGCCCGGACCGTCGCTGCCTCCGCCGCTCGGAAGGCGGCTTCGTCGTGGACGAGGACGCTCACGTCGAGCGCGTCGTCTGTATCGACAAAGTCGCGGCCGAGACGCCGCGCGACCTCCGCGCCGATCGTCGTCTTGCCCGCGCCCATGAAGCCGGCGAGGACGAGGTGGCGATTCAGCGCGTGCGTTGCCACGGAATGCGCTCGAGGTACGCGCGCCACGCCGCGACGAAGTCGCCGAGCGCGTCGCCGCCGAACTTCTCGCGCGCCGCGCGGGCTAGCTCGAACGCGACAGCGGCCTCGGCGACGACGGCCAGCGCCTCGACTGCCGCGACGTCGCTGCGCTCGACGAGTGCCTGGCCGGGCTCGCCCGTCTCGAGGTCGATGGAGGCGAGCGGCTTCATCAGCGTCGGCAGCGGTTTCATCGCCGCGCGGACGACGATCTCTTCGCCGTTGGAGACGCCGGCCTCGATGCCGCCTGCACGGTTCGTCTCGCGCACGTAGCCGCCGACGATCTCGTCGTGCGCCTGCGAGCCACGAAGCTCCGCGAGCGCGAACCCGTCGCCGACCTCGACGCCCTTCACAGCCTGGATGCCCATCAGCGCCGCCCCCAGGCGCGCGTCGAGGCGGGACTCGCGGGTCGCGTACGAGCCCAGCCCGGGCGGCACACCACGCGCACGTACCTCGACGACGCCTCCGACCGTGTCGCGTTCGCCGCGCGCCTCGTCGATGCGACGCTGGAGGTCTTCCTGGTCGTGAACGGCGCCGGCAACCTCGATCTCGATCGCCGCGAGTAGCGCCTTTGCGACCCCGCCCGCAGCAACGATCACAGCGGTGTGTCGCGCGCTCGCACGTTCGAGCGCATCCCGGGTGTCCTCGAGGCCGTACTTCAGCGCGCCGGCAAGGTCGGCGTGGCCGGGCCGCGGCAGCGTCACGGGCTTCGTCCCCTTCCCCGCAGGCTCGCCCTCGGGCGGCCAGGGACTCATCCCCCACGTCCAGTTCTTGTGATCGCGGTTCTGCACGACGAGCGCCAGCGGAGTGCCCAGCGTTCTCCCGTGGCGCAGCCCGCCAGCACCTCGACGGCGTCCTGCTCGATCTGCTGCCGGGGGCTGCGGCCGTACCCCTGTTGGCGCCGCCTCAGGTCGGCGTCGATCGCCTCCCGGTCGAGGACGAGCCCCGCCGGGAGGCCGGTCACGATCGCGACGAGCGCGGGCCCGTGCGACTCGCCGGCGGTGACGAGCGAGAGCGTCATGGTGCGGAGCGTACGGCGTTCCGCATCACGTCGAGCGGCGCGGAGACGCCCGTCCAGAGCTCGAACGACGCCGCGCCCTGCCGAACGAGCACCTCGAGGCCGTCGATCACCGTCGCGCCGGCGTCGCGAGCGACGCGAGCCGTCGCGGTATCCGGGTAGGGAAGCTCGACCAGGGTTTGTCCTGCGCGGAGCTCGAACAGCACCTCGTCACGCACCGGGGTCGCGTGGACGACGGTATCCGCCTCGGCCACCTCGGGCGGCCACTCGCTGCGACGGGAGAAAACCTTCGCGCTTGGCATTGCGGCGGCGAACGCACGCGCGGCGCCGCCGTCCCCGACGATCACGGGTCGCTCGAACGTCAGGTCGTCGAGCACCGCGGCGTCCGTGCTCGCCCCCACCACGCGGCCGTCCCGGAACAGGAGCGTGTTCACGGACTCGGCGTCGGCCTCGTCGCAGAGCTCAGCGGCGGCGAGCTTGTGAGGGGCCGTCACGTTCGCGCCGGCAAAACCCAGCGCCGCGAGCCCGCGGATGGCTTCCTCGAGGCGCTCCGGCGTTACGTCGACCGCGACGTACGCCCAGTCGAGGCCGCGCGTGGCAAAAGCCGCGTTCTGCATCCGCGGCGAGAGCGAGTGCGCGACGGGGTGTCCGAGGAGCGCGACGAGGCGCGTCTCGGCGGTCAGCACGCCGGCGTCAGGAGCCTGCCGCGACGACGTCGGGCTCGCGCCCGGCGCCGGCCAGGTCGGCGCGCTCGAGCCAGGGTGTCGCCTCGAGGCGCTCGAAGGTCTCACGCGCGCCCGCGAGCAACGGCGCAGCCTCGTGTCCTCGTCCGTGCGCCACGAGCCATTCGGCGAGCTCGAGCTCGGCAACGGCGGTCCAGAAAGGAAGCCCGAGCTCGCGGAAGGTGGCCGCCGCCGACTTCAGACGTGGCTCGACCTCGCTCCCGGTGGAGAGGCGTGCCCGGAAGCGCGCAGCGTGCGCCCGCAGGTACAGGGGAGCGGCGCCCCGCGGGCGGTCTTCGATCAGCGCGACGAGCGTCTCCGCACGCTCGAGCTCGCCGACCGCAAGCGCGGCCTCGATCGCCTCGACGAGGCCCTGCTTCGCGACCTGACTGCCCCAGCCGAGGATGTCGACCATGGCGATCGCCTCCTCCGCCGCCGCTAGCGCCTCCGCGTGTCGGCCCGCAGCGCGCAAGACCGTGGCCTTCGCCGCCGCGTAAGAGGCCCGATCCTGCACGTCCGCCGAATGTTGCAATCGGGCCGCGAAGGCGAGTGCCCACTCCGCCCGTTCGATCCGGCCGCGCGCCACCTCGAGCTCGGGCACCGAGCCAACAAGCATCAAGGCGCCTGGGCCTTCGAGCTCGGACTCGGACACCTCGGCGACACGCGCGACCGCCTCGTCCCAGCGGCCCAGCAAAAGAAGGGGATACGTCGAGTCGAGGAGGGCGAGGACCTCGGACCTGCGGTTTCCGACCTTGCGCGCCAGCGCCAGCCCCTCCTCGTAGCGTTGGAGTGACTCCTCGTAGGCGTCCCGGTTGCTCAGCAGGTCGGCGAGGTTGTAGCCGGCTCTCAGCGCCGCGGACGAGTCGTCGTGCTCGAGCGCCACCTTGAGCGCGTGCGTCTGGAGGGCGGTCCCGGTCTCGAAGTGGTTGCGCGTCGTCGCGATCACCCCCAGCGTGCTCAACGCGTCGGAGAGGATCCCCGGCAGCCAGAGCCGCTCGGCGACGGCCAGGGCGGTCATCGCGCGCTTCTCGGCAAGCTCGACTTCGCCGCGGAAGTAGTACAGCCGCCCGAGCTGCGCCGCGAGCGCGGCGACGTCCGCATCGGGCACGTCCGTGGAGAGAACGTCAAGCGCCTCCTCCATCCGGGCGAGCGCTCGGTCGAGCTCGCCGTTTCGCCATTCGACCTCGCCGAGCCGGGCCGAGACGCGGGCGGCCGGGTGCGTCTCGCCGGCAGACTCGAAGAGCTCGAGCGCCTGACTGAGCTCACCGAGCGCAGTCGCGGCGTCTCCACCTGCCCACGCCATCTGGCCCGCCCGCTCGCGAAGCGCCGCCTCCTCGAGCGGATCGTCCGCGAGCGCCGCGGCTCGCTCGAAGTAACGGACGGCCTCCTCGCTCGCAGCCAGCGACGCCGCGCGTTCCCCTGCGCGGGAGAGCATCAGCCGCGCCTTGGCGGCGATTTCGGCCGCGTCGGCGTCCTCGGGAGCTGCCTCCATGGCGGCCACGTAATGGGCAGCGACGACCTCGGCGATCTCCTGCTCGGCCGGGCCCCATCCCCCTTCCAGATGCGCTGCCGCGGCCAGATGACGCCTCTTTCGCTCCCGCCGGGCGAGCGTCTCGTATGCGACCTGGCGGAGCAGGTCCTGGAGGAAGGCGTACTGCCCCCGTTCGGGCGACCGCGGATCGGCCTGAAGGGAGAGCACCTCCTTGCGGACGAGCGAGGCGAGCAACGACTCGAGCTCCTCCTCCGACCGGCCGTTCAGGGCCGACAGGGCCTGCTTCGTGAAGCTCTTGCCCAGCACGGCGGCGTTCTGCAGCAGGCTGCGTTCCTCGCCTGCGAGACCGTCCAGTCGCGCGGCGACCAGTGCCTGCAGCGTTTCCGGGATCTCGAGCGCCTCGATCGGTCCCGTCGGCCGGTAGTGCTCGCCGTCGCGCTCGAGCAGGCCGCGGTCGAGCAGCATGCGGACGGTCTCGACCGCGTAGAGCGGCACGCCCTCCGCGCGCTCGAGGATCTGTGCGCGCAACGACTCCGGCAGTCCGGGCACGAACCCGCTGAGCAGCTCCTCCATCGCGGTCGACGAAAGCGGCTCGAGGTAAAGCGCGCTGAAGTTGCGCCTACCGGCACCCCAGCTCGGGTGGTTCTGGGCGAGCTCCGGGCGGGAGAGGGTGAGGACGAAGATCGGATGACTGCGCGACCACTCGAGGAGGTATTCGACGAACTCGAGCATCGACGTGTCCGCCCACTGCATGTCCTCGAAGACGAGGACCGCCGGCTGGTGCTCGCTCAGCCGCTCGAAGTAGAGGCGCCACGCGGCGAAGAGATCCTCGCGGTCACCGGCAACGCCCTCCTCGAGGCCGATCAGGTGCGCCAGGCGCGGCTCGATCCAGTCGAGCTCGTCCGGATCGGTGATGTACGGCCCCAGCGCCTCGCGCAGCTTGGGACGGGCGGTCTCGGGCGTCTCGCCCTCGACGATGTCGGCGCGCGTCCGAATCATCTCCGCCAGCGCCCAGTAGGTAACTCCCTCGCCGTACGCCAGGCACCGTCCGTGCCACCACCAGACGTCGTCGACGAGGCCGTCGACATACTTGAAGAACTCCCAGCCGAGCCGGGACTTGCCAATTCCGGCGATGCCGACGACCGAGACGAGATGCGCCTTTCGCTCTTCCGCCGACGCGTGGAAGAGCTCTTTCAACAGCCGCAGTTCGCGGTCGCGGCCGACGAACGGCGGCTCGAGGCCCTCGCTCTTCCGGGCGCCGCCCACGCCCGCCGTCACCCTGACCGCACGGAACAGTGCCACAGGCTCGCTCTTCCCCTTGAGCTCGTGCGAGCCCGCGTCCTCGTACTCGATCGCAGCCTGCGTCGCGCGTCTCGTCGCGTCTCCGACGAGCACCGTCCCGGGCTCGGCAGCCGACTGGATCCGCGACGCGGTGTTGACGAGGTCGCCGGCGACCATCCCCTCGTCCTGCGCGCCGATCGTCACCGCCGCCTCGCCCGCGAGCACGCCGGCGCGGGCGCGGAGCCCGGGCGAGCCCACCTCGTCACCGAGGGCGGTGACGGCCGCGACGAGATCGAGGGCAGCTCTGACGGCCCGCTCCGCGTCGTCCTCCTGTGCGACGGGCGTCCCCCAGACCGCCATCACCGCGTCGCCGATGAACTTCTCGACGGTTCCCCCGTAGAGCGTGATCAGGCGCCTGCAGGTGTCGAAGTAGCGCGTGAGAAGCTCGCGCGTCTCCTCCGCGTCGCGCGACTCGGAGGCGCTCGTGAACCCGACGAGGTCGGCGAAGAGAACCGAAACGAAGCGGCGCTCCGATATCGGCGCCTCGAGCGACGGCGCCGGCGCCACGGCGGGCGCACCCGCCTGGAGCGCGTGGCCGCATTCCGCGCAGAAGAGGTCGCCTGTCCCGTGCGGACTACCGCATGCGGGGCACGCCAAGGAGAGGCCGCTTCCACACTTCACACAGAACTTCGCGCCCTCCCGGTTCTCAGTACTGCAACTCGGGCACTGCATCCTCTGCCCAACAGAGTAGCCGGGCTAAGCGGTCTTCTCTAGTACCCGTGCGCGTTGGCGTAGTTCCTGAACGCGGTATAGCTCGACGTGAAGAAGTGATGGACCTTGTCCGGCTTGCGCACGAAGTAGAGGTAGTCGACCTTCGCCGGATGGGCGGCGGCCTGGATCGACGCGAGGCCCGGGATTGGCGATCGGCGTCGGCGGCAGGCCCCTGTGGATGCGCGTGTTGTACGGGGTCGGGTTGTGCAGCTGCGACTCGTGAAGCGACTCGGTCGGCGGAACCTCGAGTGCGTAGCGGATCGTCGCGTCGATCCCGAGCGGCATCTGCGCGTGGAGGCGGTTGTAGATGACGGCCGCGACCAGACGCCGCTCCTCGCGTGCCTGCGCCTCCTTCTCGATCATCGACGCAATGATCAGCACGTCGTACGGAGTCAGGTTCTTGCGGCGCGCGTAGCGCAGGTTCACCTTCGCCCAGTTCTCGCTGGAACGCGTCGAGCTGATCGCTGACGAGTTGCTTCGACGGTGTGTTCTTGAAGAAGTCGTAGGTCGCCGGGAAGAGAAAGCCCTCGTAGCGGTAGTGCGTCCGTCCGAAGCCAGGAACGCGCGTCTTGCCCGCGGTCGCCTTCAGGTACGCGGATTCGGACAACCTCGGCCGCACGCCGCGCTTGTGCAGCGCGATCGCGTCGACGGCGGTGATCCGGTCGGCCATCTGACGTCGCGTGAAGCCCTCGGGAAAGACGATCCGGAACGGCTTCGGGGGCGGCGATGTCGGCGGCGGAGGAGGAGGCGCCGCCTCGGAGCTGTGCGAGCGCACTACAGCCACGGCGCCAACGGCGACTGCGCCTGCGACGAGGAGGGCGACGACCAGCGCGACCGTGCGCCGCATCGCGATCCGCCGAGGCGTTACCGGCGGGCGCTGCTCGACCACTCGAGGTAGCTCGACAACAGGTGCGCCGCCGCCTTCGCGTCGTCGCCGCCGGCGAGCACGCTCGTGAAGCGCTCGTCGAACGTCTCCACGGGAACGCTCACTCGCGCACGAAGCGTTTCGACGAACGCAGCGGTCTCGCGCGCCTGCTCGCCGTGCTCGCCGCGGAGCGTGATCGGCATCCCGACGACGATGCGCTCCGGCGCCTCTTCACGGATGAGCTCGACGAGCGAGTCGAGCCCCGTGTCCGTTCCAGCTCGCTCTATCACGCCGCGCGGCCGCGCGAGCGTGCCCGTCGGGTCCGAGACCGCGACGCCTGTGCGCGCCGAGCCGAAGTCGAGCGCGAGCACTTTCATCAAGACAGCGCGGCGGCGACGGCTTTCTTCCCTGCCGCAAGCGCGTCGCCGACTCCGTCCGGGTTCTTCCCCCCTGCCTCCGCCAGCGTCGGACGGCCGCCACCGCCGCCCCCGATGTGCTTGCCGAGCTCGCGCACGAGCGCCGTCGCATCGAGCCCGCGACCGACGAGCGTCTCGTCGAGGTTGATGACGAGATACGCACGCCCGTCGTCCACCGAAGCCACGATGACGCCGTCCGCCTTCTCCTGCTTGCGCAGCCGGTCCGAGAGATCGCGGAGCGGCCCGCCTTTCAATGCCTTGGCCTGGACGAAGACGACGTTGCGCTCCTTGTCCACGATGTCGAACTCCGCGCCCGCGTCCTTGCCCACGCGCTTCGCCTCCTTGCGCACACGCTCGAGCTCGGCGCGGAGCTCCTCCGACTCGCGCGCGCGTTCGTGCAGCCACGCGAACGCCTCGCCACTCGTCAGCGCCTCGATGCGGCGCGCGCCGGAGCCGACTGAGCCTTCGGACAGGATCGTGAACGCGCCGATCTCTGCCGTCGAGCGTACGTGCGTCCCGCCGCACAACTCGAGCGAGTAGCCGGGAATCTCGACGACGCGGACGACCTCGCCGTACTTCTCGCCGAAGAGCATCATCGCGCCGAGGTTGCGCGCTTCCTCGATCGGCGTCTCGAATGTGCGCACCGGCAAGTTCTCGAAGATCTTCTCGTTCACACGCTGCTCGATGTCGACCCGCTCGTCGTGCGTGAGCGCCTGCGGATGCGTGAAGTCGAAGCGGAGCTTGTCGGGCCGAACGGCGGAGCCGGCCTGGCGCACGTGGTCGCCGAGCACGTCCTGCAACGCCTTGTGCAGCAAATGGGTCGCGGTGTGGTTCGCCATCGTCGGGAAGCGGACCGACCAAGGCACGCCCGCGCGAACGCGATCGCCCTCGGCGAAGCCGGACCCCTCGAACAGCAACGCCTGGTCCTCCTCGAAGCGGTATGCCTCTCGCAGCTCCGCGCGCGTGCCGTCCTCCTTCTCGATCCAGCCGAAGTCGGCGACCTGGCCGCCGCCCGCGGGATAGAAAGGCGACTCGCGCAGCTTGGCGAGGAAGAGCCCGTCCCCCCACTCTACGAGCGCGCCAATTTGCGTCAGCACGACGGTCTTCAGGTAGCCGACGAACTCGCTGCGGAAGCCTGTGCGCGCCGTGAACTCGCCTGCGCGCTTCGCATCGCCTCCGGGGACGCCGGCGCGCGAGATCTCGCGGTGCTCTTCCATCAGATGCGTGTACTCCTCCTCGTTCACCTCGAGGCCGCGCTCCCGCGCGAGCTCGCGCGTCAGCTCGATCGGGAAGCCGTACGTCGCCTGCAGCGTGAACGCGTCGTCACCGCTGATGTGATCGTCCGCGGCCGCTTCCTCGAAGTGGCTCATGCCGCGCTCGAGCGTTTCCGCGAACCGCTGCTCTTCGGCCGAGAGCACGTTGGAGATCTCGCGGCGGTGCTCGGCGAGCTCCGGATAGGCCTCCTGCATCTGCTCGATCACGGTGTCAGCGAGGTCGGCGAGGAACGGCGACTGCATGCCGATGCGCAGACCGTGCTGCGCGGCACGCCGGATGATTCGGCGGAGGACGTAGCCGCGCCCTTCGTTCGACGGCGTAACGCCGTCGCCGACGAGGAACGTCATGCCGCGCCCGTGGTCGGCAAGCACCCGGTGCGCCTTCGTCGCGTCCGGCGAGTCGCCGTACGCGACGCCCGACTGCTCTGCGATCGACTGCATGATCAGCTGGTAGCCGTCGGTGTCGTAGACGGAGGGAACGTCCTGCGCGACGCGGGCAACGCGCTCGAGCCCCCAACCTGTGTCGATGTTCTGCGTCGGGAGCGGTGTCAGCGTCGCGTCGGCGTGCAGCTCGTATTCCATGAAGACGAGGTTTCCGAACTCGAGGAACCGCTCGCACCGCGTGCAGCCGGGCAGGCAGTCCGGCTCGCCGCAGCCGGTCTCCAGGCCCCAGTCCCAGTACAGCTCGGAGTCGGGGCCGCACGGCCCGGGGCCGCCGACCGACCAGAAGTTCTCCGACGAGGGCAACGGCACGATCCGTTCGGGCGGCACGCCGACCTTCTCCCAGAGGTCGATCGCGACCTGGTCGGGACCGAGCTTGAGCTCCGGGTCGCCGGCGTGGACGCTCACCCAGAGCCGGTCCCAGTCGAACTTCAGGTGGTCGCGGATGAACTCGGTCGCGAGCTCGATCGCGCCCTCCTTGAAGTACTGCCCGAACGAGAAGTTGCCGAGCATCTCGAAGAACGTGAGGTGGTACGTGTCGAGCCCCACCTCGTCGATGTCGGGCGTCCGGAAGCACTTCTGGCAGATCGTCGTCAGCGGCGCAGGCGGCGGCTCGCGGCCGAGGAAGTACGGCATCTGCGGCTGCATCCCGGCGCTGATCAGCAGCGTGGAACGGTCGTCCGCGCGCGGGACCAGCGACGCCGACGGGCGGCGCAGGTGTCCCTTCGACTCGTGGAACGAGAGAAAGCCCTCGCGGATCTCGGCGGACGTGCGCATCTCTCGATTCTAGGGACGGCCTCGTCGGTCGCCGGTCAGAATGCTGCGTGCGCAAGGCGAGAGCGGCCTCTGGAACATTCGTTTTCCTGTTCGTCGCGCCGGGCGTCGTCGCCGGCCTCATCCCGTGGTGGCTGACCGGCTGGGCAGTCGAAGAACCCATCCCGCACTGGCTCACGCTGCGCGTGGTCGGTGTCGTGCTGTTGGCAGCCGGAGTCGTCGTTCTCTTGGAGGCGTTTGTTCGCTTTGTCCTCGAAGGCGTGGGCACACCGGCCCCGGTCGCGCCAACCGAGCGCCTCGTGGTCGGCGGGCTCTACCGCTACGTCCGTAACCCGATGTACCTGGCCGTGGGGGCAATCATCGTCGGCCAGGCGCTGTTCCTCGGGCAACTGATCCTGCTTGCCTATGCGGCCGCGTTCTTCGCCGTGGTCGGCGCGTTCGCGCACTGGTACGAGGAGCCGACGCTCCGACGTCAGTTCGGCGACGAATACGAGGCGTATCGTCGTGCGGTTCCCGGGTGGTGGCCGCGCCGCACGCCGTGGCAGCGACGGACTGAGACGAGTACGCGATCAAAACGCGCGCCGGACGGTCGAAGCCCTCAACGTCCTCTCGCCGAGATCGCGGAGGTTCACGTTGCTCGGCTCCCCTTCCAGCAATGCCTCGGTCGCGTGCGAGACGAGGATCTGACCCGGCTCGGCGCTGCGCAGAGGGAGAAGCAGCGCACCGCGGTCGAGCCCAGATAGACCCACTTCGCGCATCGACCACCGCCCCGAATGTATCGCCATGCACACCGGTGGAGGTTCGTCTTCGGTGCCCACGGCTCGGTCCGGAGGGCCTCGCGCAGCTCTTGCGCGGCCCGAAGGGCATCCAAGGGTCGGTCGAAGACGGCGAGGACGTGATCCGCGACAGCTCGAGCGCGCGTCCGCTGTGCCGCTTGATCTGCCGTACTGCGATCCCGTGGTACGACCGCGTCATCGCGACATGTCGTTCGTCGCCGAGCTTCCGGAGCAACGTCTCCATCCCGCGACGTCGCAGAAGAGGAGCGTCACGACGGCCGAGGCGCCGGGAAGTCGAGCGAATTGAGCGGTGGAAACTCCGACTGGAGGCCGTGCGACGTTGAGCTGGAAGAGCCGCTGCGGCAGCTCGATGTCCTTCAGCCGGTACTCGCCGAGATCCTCCAGATCCACTGCCTCGAGGCCGAGGTCCTCGACGATTCCCGCCGTCGCATTCGAGAGGAGGATCTGGCCGCCGTGTCCTGCGGCGCAGATCCGCGCCGCACGGTTGAACGCCGACGCCGACGTAGCCCTCCTCGTCGAGGTACGGCTCTGCTGTATGGAGGCCCATCCGTACGCGAACCGGCGAGTCGGCCAAGAGCCCGCTGGGCGTCGACGGCGGCCGCCACGGCATCGCCCGCCCGCTCAAACGCGACGAAGAAGCCGTCGCCCGCTGTGTCGATCTCGTGGCCGCCGCGAGCGTCGAACGCCTCGCGCAGGACGCGTCGGTGCTCGCTGCGCGCCGGGCCGAACGCGGCACCGAGCCGCCGGGCGAGGTCCGTTGAGCCCTCGATGTCGGTGAAGAGGAACGTGACGGTGCCACGGGGAAGCTCGGACGGCTCCATGGGGCGATCGTCGCAAACGCATTCGCCCGCCGCAATAAGCCGCTCAGCGCGCCGCGCGCTTCGCCGGGACTTGCTCCTCGGCCGCGATCTCCTCGCGGATCTTCTCGAGCGCGCGCCGGATCAGCCGCGAGACGTGCATCTGCGAGATGCCGATCTGCTGCGCGATCTGCGACTGCGTCAATCCCTCGAAGAAACGCAGGTGGAGGATCCTGCGCTCGCGCTCGTCGAGCACGCGAAAGCCCGGCGCCAGCACGGCGCGGTCCTCCGACACTTCGTACTGATGCTCGTCGGTGCCGATCGACTCGAGCGGATCGAGCTCTTCGCCGTCCTCCTGGGTGCCGCCGGTGGACAGCGACAGCGACGAGTACGCGCGCCCCGACTCCAGCGCCTCGAGTACTTCTTCCTCCTCGACGGACGCCGCCTTCGCGAGTTCTGGAATCGTCGGGGAGCGGCCGTACTGCACCGTGAGCTGCTCGATCAGGCGCGACAGCTGTACGTTCAACTCCTGCAAGCCGCGCGGCACGCGCACCGACCAGCCCTTGTCGCGGAAGTGCCGCTTGATCTCTCCGATGATGTTCGGCGTCGCGTACGTCGTGAGCTCGACGCCCCGGCTGAGGTCGAAGCGGTCGATTGCCTTGATCAGCCCGATCGCGCCGATCTGGACGAGATCCTCGAGCTGCTCGCCGCGGTACGAGTAGCGTCGCGCGAGCGAGCGCACGAGCGTCATGTACTGCTCGATCAGCTGCTCACGGGCGGCGACGTCGCCCTGCTCGTGGTACCGCCTCAGGAGCTCGCGATCGTTGCCGGCCATCAGCTGGCGACCTCCACCTTCTTCGTCAGCTCAACCCACTGCTCGCCGTTGCTTTCGCCGACGTCGACCTTGTCGACGACCGCCTCGAGCACGCGGCGGAGGCCGAGGCCGGCGTCAGTCGCGTGCAGCTCGTCCGCGACACTGCCGCCGAACGGGCCGACTGTAGCGACGATCGCATCGTCATCGACCTTGATGGTCAGCGTCACGTCGTCCGACGACTCGCGCCGGTTGAGGAGCTCGTCGATCGCCGTCGTCATGTCCTCGAGCACGTCGTACGTGAGGTCGAGTCGCGCGCCGAGACCGCCGAGCACGAGATGCGCAACGCCGAAATAATCACGCTCGCGCGGAAGCTGAAGCGTGACGACGTCGGTCACGGTTTGCCGGCGTCTCGGAGCTCCTCTTCGAGCTCCTGCTCGCGCGCGGCCGCGGCAGCCTTCGCCGCATCGGCCGCGCTCCGCCAGTTCCGGGTCGTCTTGAGGTCGGCGAAACCGTGCGTGACCCCGGCGGCAAACCCAGCGACCTTCTGCACAGGGCGCGTGACCGCGAGACTGACGGCGCGCACAGCGGTATCCGCACTATCCGCGGCGTCGACGGCACTGTCCGTGATCCGATCGACCTTTTCCATCTGCGCGTTGACGTGGTCAACCGTCGTCCCGAGCTTCGAGACAACCGGGAGTACCTCGTCCTGGGTCCCTCTTATCAACGAAGAGAGGCGCTTGAGGGTTGCGCCGAGCTCGAGCGAGACCCACGCGATCCCTACTCCGGTGAGGAGCAGGAAGATCGCAAGGGCGATATCGACGACTTCTCCGGAACTGTAGGCGAGCATCGGGCGAGTCTACGAAACCAGACCTGCGCCGACCACCGCACCGTCGTCGTAAAGCACTGCGGCCTGGCCTGGTGCGACGCCGTAGGCGGGCTCGTCGAGTTGGAGCAGGAAGCCGCCGTCACGCGGCTCGACCGTCGCGGGGAGCGGCGCGGACCGGTAGCGAAGCTTCGCATCTGCGCGGCGGACGTCGGCGTAGAGGCGACCCCGCGCGTTCACCGTTCGGGTCGCAAGCGCCTCGCGCGGACCGACGACGACGGTGTTCGTGTCGGCGTTCGTCCGCACCGCGTACAGGGGCGCGGCTGCCGCGACGCCGAGGCCGCGCCGCTGCCCTGGCGTGAAGCGCCAGAAGCCGTCGTGCGTCCCGAGGTCACGTCCGTCCTCGTCGACGATCGGGCCGCGCGCGGCGGGCAGGCCGTGTCGCTGCAGGAACATTCGGTAGTCGTCGCCCGCGAGGAAGCATGCCTCTTGGCTGTCGGCACGGCGGGCGACTGCGAGCCCGGCGCGCTCGGCCTCGGCACGCGTTTCCTCCTTCGTCTGGTCGCCGAGTGGAAACCAGAGCCGGTCGAGGAAGCGCGGATCGAGCCGCGCGAGCATGTACGACTGGTCCTTGTGGTCGTCTGCCGCGCGCGCGAGCAGAAGGCGGTCGCCACGGCGGACGATGCGCGCGTAGTGCCCGGTCGCGAGCCTGGGCGCACCGGCGCGCTCGGCGAAGGCGAGCAGCTCCGCGAAGCGAAAGCTGCCGTTACACGCTATGCACGGGTTCGGTGTCTCGCCTCGCGCGTACCCGCGGATGAAGGGCGCGACGATCGCGCGGCGGAACTCCTCGCGCAGATCGAGCGTGACGTGCGGCAGGCCGAGCTCGTGGCACATTGCGCGCGCCGCGATGACCGCGCTCGGCGAGCAGCAGGCGCGTTCGCCGTCTGGGCCTGCGGGATCCATCCAGAGCCTCAGCGTGACGCCGAGCGCACGGCGTCCCGCGCGCAGAAGCGCGACGGCGCTGTCGACACCGCCGCTCATTGCGACTGCGACCCGGTCTGGACGCGGCTCCGCGTGAAAGACCTGTGCGAGCGCGTTCGCGAGCGCGTCGACGGCGAGCGTCTCGCCGCCCACCGACGCGGCTTCGATCAGCGTCAGGCCGTCGAGACTGCAGGCAAGCCCCGGCGCGTCGGCCGCGACGATGCGATCGCCTTCGACGCTGAGACGCACGAGCGCGAACTCGTCGCCGCGCGCCGAGTCTCCGACGACCTCGACCATGCGGCCAGCGTACCGGCTCAGAGAAAGGGCCCCTTTCGGGGCCCCACGCTCCACCCTGCCGTTTCGTTCAGCTGCGCCGGTGCGAACCTGGCAAGCCAGGTGGGTGCCTTGCCGCCGTCTGGCAACGCCTCGGGCGAACGCAGGCTCCCTTTCACGTGGTGTTGGTTCACGTTGAGACGCAGCAACACGTACAGGGTCGGGCGGCGACAGACTAGCGGGCTACTGCGAGGCTGCGGCGAAGCGCCACTTGATCTGCTGTCTGCTGTGCAGGCCGAGCTCTTCCGCGAGGGGGCGCGTCAACGCGAACTCGCTCCGCGTTCCCGAGCCGCGCCCGATCACGCGCGTCAGCACACGTTTGTCGCCGAGTTCGAGATAGACCTGCGCGTTGCACGGCAGTACCGGATGCGCGACGCCGAGCGTCTTTGCCGTCATGCGGAAGCCGCACGCCGTCGCGCGCGGTCGAGCCAGCGCTCGCGCCGGAATGGCGATCGCCTCGAACCAACCGCCGCCCGGTGCGGGTGCAGCCTCCGGCAACGTCGTCGCCTTCGAGTCGGAGTGCGCACGCGTCACGGCGATTGCGATCACACCTGCGACGAGGGCGATCGCTGCCAGCGCGAGCAGGCGGAGCGCGAGCGACGGACTACGGGGCATGTGTCTCGACGACGACACGCAGCCCGAGCTCGGTCAGCTGCTCGTCGCTCAACGCGATCGGCGCGTCGGTCATGTAGTCGTAGCCGACCTGGTTCTTCGGGAACGCCTGCGTGTCGCGGATGTACGGCTCGTTCAGGAGCGCCATCGTCAGGCGGTCGATGCCCGACGCAATACCGCCGTGCGGCGGCGCGCCCATCGCGAGCGCGTCGAGCAGGAAACCAAACTTTTCCCGCTGTTCGTCAGCGCCGATGCCGAGGTTGTCGAAGACCTGCTGCTGCAGCCACGGCTCGTGGATCCGGAACGACCCGCCGGCGAGCTCGATCCCATTCGCGACGAGGTCGTACGCCACCGCGCGCGCCGCGCCCGGGTCGGTCTTGAAGACCTCGATGCTGTCGTCCGTGGGGCGCGTGAACGGATGGTGCGCGGCGATCCAGCGTCCTTGCAATTCGTCCCACTCCGCCGACGGCATGTCGACGACCCACAGGAACTTCCAGAGCGACTCGTCGACAAGCTCGAGCTCTCGGCCGAGCTGCAGTCGCAGAAGGCCGAGCACCTTCGCGACGAGCCGCGGCTCGTCTGCGACGAAGAGCAGCGTGTGCCCCGGCTGACGCCATCGCTCGAGCAACTCGGGCGAGAGGAACTTCGCAATCGGGGAGCTCACTTCGCCGTCCTCGCGGAACACCAGGTACGCGAGTCCTTTGGCTCCCCACGACTTTGCCTGGTTCTCGAGCGCCTGTACCTCGGTGCGTGACAACTCCCTCGGCACGGCGAGGTAGCGGACGCACTGCGCGTTCGCGAACACGCCGAACTCGGAGCCGCGCGTCGCGTCGGTCGCCTCCTGGATCTCCATGCCGAAGCGCAGATCGGGCCGGTCGATGCCGAAGCGGAGCATCGCGTCGTCATACGTCATGCGCTCGAACGGCGCTGAGAGCTCGACGCCGATGCACTCGCTCCAGATGCGCACGGAGATTCGCTCCATCAACGCAAAGAGGAACTCGCGGTCGGGAAACGCCATCTCGACGTCGAGCTGCGTCAGCTCCTGCAGGCGGTCGGCGCGCGGATCCTCGTCGCGGAGGCAGCGTGCGATCTGGTAATAGCGTTCGAACCCGGAGATCACGAGCAGCTGCTTCGCGATCTGCGGCGACTGCGGCAGCGCGTAGAATTTGCCCGGTTGCAGCCGCGACGGTACGACGAAGTCGCGCGCGCCCTCAGGCGTCGGCTTCCAGAGCATCGGCGTCTCGATGTCGACGAAGCCCTCGCCTTCCATCTCCTCGCGGATGATCCGCACGAGCTGTGCGCGGACGCGGATGTTTCGCTGCATGTGCTCGCGCCGCAGGTCGAGCCAGCGGTACTTCATGCGCAGCGCCTCGTCCACGTTCTCCTCGTCGAGCTGGAACGGGAGCGGCGTTGAAGCAGAGAGAACGATCAGCTCCTCGACCTGCACCTCGACCTCGCCCGTGGGCATCTTCGGATTGACCGTCTCGCTCGAGCGGCGAACGATTTGGCCGCGCGCCTGCAGGACGAACTCGTTGCGCACCTCGTGCGCGACCTTCGCCGCGTCCGGGGCGTTCTCGGGGTTAACGACGAGTTGCGTGACGCCGGTCTCGTCGCGAAGGTCGATGAAGACGAGCCCGCCGTGATCGCGCCTCCGCGCCGCCCAGCCCGCGAGCGTGACGGTGCGGCCCTCGTGCTCGGGCCGCGGCTCGCCGCAGCGCAGGTCCCTCCAGCTCATGCGCCGAGCGTAGCGGCGAGCTCGGCGAGGCTCGTTGGTTCGTCGCCGTCCGGCCGGACGATCCGCGCGCCGTCGGCGTCGACGACGACGACCGTCTTCGCGCCGAGCCTCCCGGCCTGCGTTAGCTGGCCCTTCTTCGACCGACCCGCGTATTCGGTGTCGCACGACAGACCGCGAGCGCGGAGCTGCGCCATCGTAGAGAGCACCTGGGCACGGTCGCCTCCCTCCGTGACGACAAAGAAGACGTCGATTTCGTCGTGCGGAAGGTCGGGCTTGCCGAGCGAGAGTTGCAGCCGCTCGACGCCTGCGCCGAAGCCGATGCCTGGTGTAGGCGGTCCGCCGATCGTCTCGATCAGGCCGTCGTAGCGACCGCCGCCGCAGATCACGCTCTTCGCTCCGATTGCCTCGTCCTGGAACTCGAAGGTCGTGCGCGTGTAGTAGTCCAGGCCGCGTACGAGTGTCGGCTCGACCTCGTAGTGCACGCCGACGTGGTCCAGGTACCCGCGCACGTGCGCGAAGTGGTCCCGGCACGCTTCGCACAGTGAGTCGCCGATCTTCGGCGCGGCGGCGAGGGCGGCTTGCACGCGTTCGCTCTTCACGTCGAAGACCCTCAGCGGTGACGTGCGACGCTTCGCGCGCGCCTCCTCGTCGAGCTCCTCGTCGTGCTCGTCGAGCCACGCCGACAGCGCCTCGATGTAGGCGGGGCGGCAGTTGCCGTCGCCGATCGAGTTCAGCTTGAGGACATAGCCGGTCACGCCGAGCCGGGCAAGCAGGTGGTCGTAGAGCTGGATGATCTCCGCGTCGATTGCCGGGTCATCGCTGCCGATCGCCTCAACGCTCAGCTGCCAGTGCTCGCGGTACCGGCCCTTCTGCGGACGGTCGTAGCGCCAGAACGGACCGATCGTGTACAGCTTCTGCGGCTGCGGCTCGCGATGGAGCCCGTGCTGGACATACGCCCGGCAGATCGGCGCAGTGCCTTCGGGCCGCAACGTCAGCGAGCGGTCGCCACGATCCATGAACGTGTACGTCTCCTTCTGCACGACGTCCGAGCCCTCCCCGGAGGTTCGGATGATCAGGTTTGTGTCTTCGAACCCCGGCGTTTGGATCGGGCGATAGCCGTACGCGCGGCAGACGTCCTCCATGGTGCCGGTCACCCAGCGCCACAGCGGCTGCTCGGACGGGAGGATGTCGTGCGTGCCGCGCGGCGCCTCGAAGCGCGACGTCACCCGCGCAACTCCGCGAGGAACGGATTGCGCTCTTTCTCGGCGCCGAGCGTCGTCGGAGGTCCGTGACCGGGATACACCGTCGTCTCCGGTGGGTAGCGCTCGAACAGCGCGCGCGCCGAGTCGAGCAAGGTCGTCCAGTCGCCGCCGGAGAGGTCGACCCGGCCGACGGAGCCCGCGAAGATGAGATCGCCCGAGAAAAGGCTGCCGTCGGCGTAATAGGCGACGTGGTCGGGTGAATGGCCGGGAATGGCGATCGCTTCGAAGGTGATCCCGGCGACGTCGAGCGTCTCGCCGCCCGTCACCTGCGTGTCGATGTCGTACGGACGCACGGCGAGCCAGCCCGTCGCACGCTCTGTGGGCATCAGCTCCTTGGGCGGCGCATACACAGGCGCTTCGGTTCCCTCGGCAAGATCGGCGAGGCCGACGACGTGATCCGCGTCCGCGTGCGTGACGAGAATCGCAGCGCACACCGCGCCCGAACTCGCGAGCTGCAGCCGTAGCTCGGCCGCGTCTCCGCCGGGATCGATCACGACGGCTTCGGACGCACCCCGCTCCTCGCGCACCACGTAGCAGTTCATGTCGACCGGACCAACTTCGTAACGGTCGACGACGAGCGGCACGACGCGTGAGTGTAGTGGCCGTGACCACCCGCAAGGGTCATACTCCTTGCGCCTTGCAGACGTGGAACTTGCGCGAGCTCGACACGCCGGGCGGGAGCCGCTCGCCAGTCGTCGTGCATTCGCAGGACGAGGCGCGCGCGGTGCTGATCGGCCTCGATCCTGGACAGGCGCTCGGCGACCATCAGGTGCACGAGCGTTCGTGGGTCGTCGTCCTCGACGGTCAGGTGCGGTTCGAGTCGGGCGGAGAGACGATCGATGCGGGTCCCGGCGTTCTCGCGTGGTTCGACGCCGACGAGCGCAGGTCGATCGCGAGCGACGACGGCGCGAGGATCCTCCTCCTGCTGGCGCCGTGGCCCGGCGAGGGCCACTATCACGCCGCTTCTTAGGGCTGGCGCAGTCGCCGCTGGTACGCGCGGTAGGTGATGCGGTCGATGAAGAAGAACATCGGAATGAAGACGATCGCGTAGAGAGCGGAGTAGGCGACGCGCATCATCACCGGCGGCGCGCTTTTTCCGATCGACAGGAAGATGTAGAGGAAGGGCACGAACAGCAGGCCGCGCTTGGCCGCGCGGCTCCACGACGGTGGCTTGACCTCGCGTAGCGGACGGCTCCTTCGCTTCGCGGCGGGCTTGCCGTTCGTCACGGCCTTCTTCTCCGGGGCCTCCTCGACCAGCACCTCGTTGCCCTCTTCGTCGAGCTGGACCAGTTCCCACTCGTGCCGCTGGAGCTTCTCGCGGCGCCTGCGCTGTTTCTTCGACGCCATGACGTTACGGTAGCGCGCGCCGACCGCCGACGATCGGGTCGATTGCGAGGTCGCCGCCGAGGTGGTATGCGAGGTACCGCCAGTCCGGCACGTCGAGGAGCAGCAGGTCTGCGTCGAAGCCCGGCGCGATCCGCCCTTTGCGCGCGGAGCGGCCGAGCACGTGCGCGGCGTTGACGGTGCACGCGGCAAGCGCCTCGCCCGGCGCGAGCGTCATCTGCGTGCACGCGAGCGAGCAGACGAGCGGCAGGCTCTCCGTGAACGCGCTCCCCGGATTGAAGTCCGTCGCGAGCGCAACGGCTGCTCCAGCGTCGACGAGCGCGCGACCGGGCGGCATCGGCCGGCCGAGAAAGAGCGCGCTCGCGGGCAGCAGCACCGCAGCTGTGTTGCTCGCGGCAAGCGGTCGGATGCCCACGTCCGTCGTCGCCTCTAGGTGATCGACGGAGCGCGCGCCGAGCTCGACCGCGAGCGGGACTGCGCCGGCCTCCGTGAACTGGTCGCCGTGCAGGCGGAGCGCGAGCCCCTCTGCCTTGCACGCTTCGAGGTACCGGCGCGCCTGCTTCACGTCGAACGCGCCCCGTTCGACGAACACGTCCGCTGCCTCTGCCAACTTGGCCGCCTCCGGCAGCACCTCCGTGAGGGCGAAGTCGAGGTACGCGTCGGCGTCGGCGAACTCGGGGGGGACGGCGTGGGCTCCGAGCCAAGTCGGGATGCCGCCGGCGGCTGCGATCGCCCGAAGCGACGCGAGCTCCGTCTCCCGGTCGAGCCCGTAGCCGGACTTCGCCTCGAACGTCGTCGTTCCCGTGCGAAGCATCGACCGGCGGTGTCGTTCGACCGCAACCCGCAGCCCGTCTTCGCCGGCGGCACGGGTTGCGCGAACGGTCGAGAGGATCCCACCTCCGGCCGCGTGCAGCTCTTCGTAACTCGCGCCGCCTGCGCGCAGCGCGAACTCCTCCACCCTGTCGCCGGCGAAGGCCGCATGCGTGTGGCAATCGACGAGCCCCGGGACGGCGCACCGACCACGGCCGTCGAGCTCCTCGACGTCGCCGATCGCCGCGCCCAGCTCGCGCATGCGGCCGACGTCGGCGATCTCGCCGCCGTCGACGAGCACGTACGCGTCCTCGACGACGTCGACTCGTCCGAGGTCGCCTCCGCGCAACGGCGCGCCGGTACCTGACGGCGTCGCGACCTGACTCAGGTCGCGGATGAGCAGACGCGTCACTCGGACGGAAGCATCGGCACGTCGAGCCCGCCGCCGCGCGCCGCATCGATCGCCTCCGGATAACCGGCGTCCGCGTGGCGCAGGACGCCCGTACCCGGATCCGTAGTGAGGACGCGCTCCAGACGCTCCGCCGTGTCCTCGCTCCCGTCCGCGACGACGACCATTCCGGCGTGGATCGAGTTGCCGATCCCGACGCCGCCGCCGTGATGGACGCTCACCCACGTCGCGCCCGCAGCCGTGTTCAGCAACGCGTTGAGGATCGGCCAGTCGGCGATCGCATCGGAACCGTCGCGCATCGCCTCGGTCTCGCGGTAGGGCGACGCGACCGAACCTGCGTCGAGGTGGTCGCGGCCGATCACGACCGGCGCCGACACACGGCCGCTCCGGACGAGCTCGTTGATAGCTAGCCCGGCACGGGCACGATCCCCGTAGCCGAGCCAGCAGATCCGTGCGGGCAGTCCCTGAAAGGCGACACGATCCGGAGCAAGCTGTAGCCACCTCTGCAGCAGCGGATCTTCCGGGAACAGCCTCCGAAGCTCGTCGTCGATCGCCGCGATGTCGGCCGGGTCCCCGGACAGCGCTGCCCAGCGAAACGGCCCGATGCCGCGACAGAACAGCGGACGAATATAGGCCGGGACAAAGCCCGGGTATGAGAAGGCCTCCGTTACGCCGGCTTCACGGGCCTCACCTCGTAAATTGTTGCCATAATCGAAAACATACGCGCCGCGTCGGACGTACTCGAGCATCCCTTCCACGTGCCGCGCGATCGACGCGCGCGCCAGCTCCAGGTACTCGTCCGGATCGGACGCGCGCAACGCCGCGGCTTCCTCGAGACCGAGTCCCTGCGGCACGTAACCGTTGAGCGGATCGTGTGCAGCCGTCTGATCCGTGACGAGATCGAACTGCTCACCGCGCTCGGCGAGCTCCGGCACGACGTCCGCGGCATTGGCGACGACGCCTACGGAGAGCGGACGACCCTCCGCAGCCGCACTGCGCACGCGCGCGAGCGCATCGTCGAGCGACTCTGCCGCCTCGTCGAGATAGCGCGTCTGCAGACGACGTTCGATTCGTGACGGATCGATCTCGACGCAAAGGATCGCCGCGCCGGCCATCGTGGCCGCGAGCGGCTGGGCACCGCCCATCCCGCCGAGGCCGGCGGTGAGGATCGTTCTTCCCGTGAGGTCAGCCGAACCGAAGTGCGTCTCGCCGGCCGCGGCGAACGTTTGGTAAGTCCCCTGCAGGATGCCCTGCGTTCCGATGTAGATCCACGAGCCCGCCGTCATCTGGCCGAACATCGTCAGCCCCAGCGCCTCGAGCCGGCGGAACTCTTCCCACGTCGCCCATCTCGGCACGAGCAACGAGTTGGCGATCAGCACGCGCGGCGCAAAGGCATGCGTGCGGAAGACGCCGACCGGTTTGCCGCTCTGGACGAGGAGAGTCTCGTCGTCGCCCAGTTCGAGCAGCGAGCGAACGATCGCCCGCAGAGCATCCGGGTTGCGCGCAGCCTTCCCGGAGCCTCCGTAGACGACGAGCTCTTCGGGTCGCTCGGCGACCTCCGGATCGAGGTTGTTGAGAAGCATCCGCAGCGGCGCTTCGGTCGACCACGATCGAGCGTTCAGCTCGCTTCCGCGAGGTGCGCGGATCCGCGCCGGATCGCCGCAGAGCGCGTCGACCTTCGCGTCGAGCGTCGCCGTCGCGCTCACAGCCGCTCCTCCTGTGCCTTGCGCAACGCTTCCGCGCGCAGACGGTTTCGCCAGGATCGCCAGCTCCACAGCGTTGCCACGATGTAGACGAAGATAGCCGTGACGAGCGCTTTGACGACATCCCCGCCCGTCGCGTACGCGATGACAACGACGAGCAGTGCGAGGACGCCGTAGAGAATCGCGGTGTCGCGGTACGGGTGCTTCGGCATCGGACGCCCACTGTCGGGCGGTTCCCAGCGCAGGCGTCTCACGCGAGCGCGCCGACTTCCGCTTCGACGGCCGCGACCAGCTCACCGCTGCGAATGGCGGCGGCGACGGCGTCGATGTCGTCGGCAAGCGGGCGATCGTCCTCGAGCCGCGGCGAGAGACTGCGCACGAAGGCGCGGGCCGCTGCTGCGCCGCGACCGGGCTCGAGCGGCGCCAGGAACTCCACGCCTTGCGCCCCTGCGAGCAGCTCGATCGCGAGCGTCCACTCGGAATTCGCGAGGGCCTGCCATGCCTTGAGCGCCGACGCATTCCCCATTGAAACGTGGTCCTCGTGGCCGGCGCTTGTCGGGATCGAGTCGACGCTCGCCGGATGAGCTAGCACCTTGTTCTCACTGACAAGCGCCGCTGCCACGTACTGGGGCAGCATGAAGCCGCTGTTGAGGCCTCCGTCCGGCGTCAGGAATGCGGGCAATCCTCCGGAAAGCGACGGGTTCACCAGACGTTCGGTGCGGCGTTCGGAGATGCTCGCAAGCTCGGCGACCGCCATCGTCAATGCGTCGAGCGCGAACGCGAGCGGCTGTCCGTGAAAATTGCCGTTCGAGACGAGCAGCTCTTCGTCGACGAGGACGAGCGGGTTGTCGGTCGCCGCGTTCAACTCGACAGCCACGGTCCGCTCGGCGTAGTCGAGGAGGTCGCGCACGGCGCCGTGAACCTGCGGCGCGCAGCGAAGCGAATACGCATCCTGAACCTTGTCGCACCAGCGATGCGATTCGTTTATGGCCGAGTCTTCGACGAGGCGAACGACGTTCGCCGCCGAGACTCTCTGGCCGGGTAGCGGGCGAAGCGCGTGGATCTCAGGAATGAAGCTCGTCCTCGAGCCCTGCAGGGCTTCGAGCGAGAGCGCGCACGCGACGTCGGCAGCCTTCGCGAGACGACCCGCGCGTACAAGTCCGAGCGCTCCGAAAGCGGCCATGAACTGCGTGCCGTTGATGAGCGAAAGGCCTTCCTTTGCCTCGAGCACAACCGGCGCGAGACCGACGGAGGCGAGCGCGTCCGCCCCGTTCATGCTCTTGCCGTCGACCTGCGCCTCGCCTTCGCCGACCAGCGGAAGTGCGAGGTGAGCGAGGGGGGCCAGGTCTCCGCTCGCGCCGACCGAGCCCCGGCTGGGGACGCGTGGGAGCACATGCCGGTTCAGGCATTCGAGCAGCAGCTCCGTGGTCTCGACGCGCGCACCAGAGCAGCCTTTGGCGAGTGTGTTGGCGCGCAGAAGCATGGCCGCGCGCACGACCTCGTCGGGGTACGGCTCGCCCACGCCGCAGGCGTGACTTCGCAGCAGCCGCAACTGAAGCTCCTTGGTCAGCTCCTCGGGGATCGACTTCGACACGAAGCGCCCGAAGCCGGTGTTGACGCCGTACGTGTGCTCGCTCGTTCCGTGCGCGGCGCGCTCGACTACGAGCCGCGCGGCGCGCATTTTGTCCCGCGCCTCGTCGGATAGCTCGGCCGGCCCGCCTTCGACCGCGACCCGCCAGACGTCCTCGATGCGGAGGTCGTCGCCGGTCAGCGTCGCCGTGGCGATCACGGCGGCGAGTCTAGTTGTCGTGGCTCGAGCGGACCACTCCGTTTCCGTCCTGTCGCCCCAGGTGCCCCTGGCCTCCTCCCCGCGTCGAGCCTATCGTGGCCGTCTCACCTTGTGGGCGACGCCGATGTGACAAGCCGCCGCAAAGTGTCACGAATCTGCGTCCAACAGCCGGAGCTCGAGCACGCGCGACGCATCGAAGCCCTCGATCCGAAGCAACGCGCTCGCCGCGGCGAGGGCGGCGCCCGCAGGCATGAGCCCGACGAGCTCGGTGCCGAGGACGGCGGCGCCCCGCGCCTCCGTCTCTTGCTCCACGCGCGCCACGATTTCGTGCAGCGCGGCAGCCTCCCAGTCCTCGACGTTCATGCTCACCTGCACGACACCGGCACGCGGCAGATCGAGCCCGAGCGCGCGGACGCCTGGAAAGCCGCCGCCCCGCTCGCGCACCACGGACGCGATCTCGCGGGCGGCCTCGACGGTGACGCCCCTGAGGTTCACGTTCAGTGCGATCAACGGTCGCCGTGCGCCGACGATCACTCCTCCCGCTCGCTCATCCAGCTGCTTCGGCCCGAAGTCCGGCGCGAGCTCCCCGTCGTCGAGCCGGCGCTGCAATTCTTTCGTCCCGCCGGAGCGGAAGAACGCCGGCCCGCGCTCCGGAGCAAGCTCGCCGTAGAGGAACACAGGCAGATCCAACTCGTCGCCGACTCGCCGCGCGAGTTCACGCGCGCACGCGCGCGCACGCTCCATATCGCCGGGAACGATCGGCACCACGGGGACGACGTCGGCCGCGCCGATACGGGGATGCGCGCCTTCATGCTCACGCAGGTCGATCCGCTCACGCGCAACGGCAATCGCGGCGAGCAGCGCGGCGACGAGCTCGTCCTCCACACCGACCAGCGTGAACACCGAGCGGTTGTGATCCGCGTCGCTGTGGACGTCGAGCAGGCGCGCGTGCGCAACGATCGCGGCTCCGATCGCGTCGATCGTCCCGCGGTCGCGCCCTTCCGAGAAGTTCGGCACGGATTCGAGCCGGCGCACGCGCGTACTCTAGGGTCGCAACGAGCGAGTCTTTTCGACCGGATCGCGGTGCCCGTATGAGCGGCGGAGAGAGAACGTAGCCATTTGCGCTACTGACAAGCCTGCCAGGTGCGCGCTCTTAGCCGCTCTCCCCGGCAGTCGCCTGCGAGCCGGTGTCAATTCGGGGGGCGACTCCTCGGTGGGGGAGAGTGCGGTAGCCGGGGAGCCATGACGGCGAAGCGGTTGCGGCACCGCCTCAACCGCTGCCCCCCGACCATCGAGGTTCGCACGCCGCGGGCGGGAAGTACACCGCGGGAACCACATATCGGGTCAGGTCGAGCTCGGGAAGTTGCGGAAGCCGGAGCGCTCTCGCGGCTGGGCCGATCGAGGTCGGGCTAGCCTGCACGACTCGAGCGCAACTATTTTGAAGTGAACGTCCGAGCTACCCAGGACGCTGAGTCTCGAAAGGGGATCCGCCGTGTTTACGAACATTCTGGTTGGCCTCGACGACTCGCGATCGTCACAGCGAGCGCTCGAGCAAGCGATCGATCTCGCCAAGGCCCCCGGCGTCAAGCTGACGTTGATGACAGTCGCACCGCCGGTCGCGACGATGGTGACGCTAGCCGGAATGGGCATCGAGGAAATGAGCGCCGAGCTCGACAAATGGGCGGCGGACGTGCTCGACGAGGCAGTCCGAACCGTCCCACCAGAGGTCACGGCTGAACGGGTGCAGGGCCGCGGACACGTGGGCCTTGAGATCCTGAAAGAGCTCGAGCGCGGAGGTTACGATCTGATCGTCCTCGGTACGCGCGGACGCGGACGCACGCAAGAGGGCTTGCTCGGCAGCGTGAACGGCTACATCCATTTCCACGCTCACGTCCCACTTCTTTCCGTGCCCGACAAGGCTGACGACTGAGCCACGGGCCCGAGACTCGGGCCACACCGCAAGTCGGCGGTTGCGGATCGCAACGACGAGCGCCCCCAGGCTGCGTAAGCCGGGGGCGCTGCTGTCGTGCGGATGGGTCTCTGCCTAGTACCTACGCGACCGGGGTGTTCGGCAGCGGGACGCCGTTGACGTACAGGCCGGGCGGCATCGTGAGCATCGTCGTCTACGAGCGTGTCTCGTCCGACAAGCAGGACATCTCGCGGCAGGCCATCCAGCGCGAGCGTGCGACCACCGATTACCCGGATGCGGAGTTGCGCGTCATCCAGGACGATGGCGTCTCGGCGTTCAAGATCTCGATCTTCGAGCGCCCCGGTGGTGCCGCACTCGTCCGGCTCGTCGAGGCCGGCGATGTCGACGCGATCTACACCGACGCGCAGGATCGACTCAGCCGCGGCCACGATGATGAGTGGGTCATGTTCCGTGCGCTCTGCGACGCGAGCGATACCTGGCTCGTCATCGACGGTGTTCGAATCGAACGCGACCTAGGCGGAAAGGCCATGAGCTACCTGAAGGCGTTGCTCGCACGGCAAGAGTCCGAGGAGAAAGCGCACCGCGTACGTTCCAGCAAACGTAGGTCAGCCGAGAAAGGTCGTCCCTCCGGCGGGGTCGCGCCGCTCGGGTATCGCTACAGCACGGAGCGGCTCGATGAGGTTCCTGTGCTCGTCCAGGTTCCGGCGGAGGCCGGGGTCGTCCGACGAATCTTCGCGGAGTTCGCGTCCGGAGTCAGCCAGAAAGAACTGGCGCGACGTCTAAATCAGGATTCGGTGCCAACCGAGAAGCCCGGTGGCGAGTGGCGGCAGGCACCATACGGCGCATTCTCGTGAATCCCGTCTATGTCGGGAAACTCATCCGGTATGGCGAGCTGCGGGATGCGAAGCATGAGGCGATTCTGGAGCAGGAGCTCTGGGATACCTGTCAGCAGCTTCTCGCGGCTCGCGGACGTGCACCGGCGAGCGGACGTGGCCGCCCGACAGCCGGCTCGCACCTGTTCGTGCGCGGGATGCTCCGGTGCTCCTGTGGGGACGCGATGCTGCCTCGTACCCGAGAGAAGACCGAGACCTATCACTGTGCTGCCCGCGACCGTGACGCGAGCGCCTGCGCGCAACCACCAATCCCGAGGGAGCGTGTTGACAGCAGCGTCCTGACGTACTTCGAGATTTGCTCGCTGGATGCGGAGGAAACTGTCGCGACGCTACGTCGTGCCGCCGACACTGATCTACAGACGCTTCGCGAGCTCCGGATCGCGGCAGAGGCATCGCTCGCCAAGACCGAGGCGAGCCTCGCACGGATCGAGACCGACTACCTCGCTGCCGAGCTACCCGTGAAGGAGTACTTGGGGTTCAAGGCCCGGCTACAGAATGATCTGGCAGGAGCTCAGGCCGACGCTGAGCGCCTCGAGGCTCGTGAGCGGGAGCTGGCCGAGGCCGAGCCCGCCGCGGAGCTAGAGGAGACGCTCGTGGCGCTCCTGACGGATGTGCGTGCCGCGGTCGTCGGGGAGGTTCGTGACGCCGAAAGCATCGCTGCTTTGCGCGCAGCCCTTCAGCGCCTGTTCAAGGAGTTTCGTTTGACGACCGAGCAGCCCGTCGTCGAGCAGCCCGTCGTCGACCCGCGTATGGTCGGAGTCCCGATCGCGTACCCGTACTACATCGTTCCCGTACTCGCGGAGGATGCGCTGGCGCGAGTGCCACTGCGGGTAAATAAGACTCGGCTGTCGCGGTGAAGGAGTACTACGACACGCGCGCGCCGGAGTACGACGAGTGGTACCTCGGCCACGGCCGATTCGCCGACCGCGACCGCCCCGGCTGGGATGAGGAGCTCGCCGCCCTGGCCGCGACGATCGAGGCGCTGCCTCCGAAGCGCACGCTAGACGTCGCCTGCGGCACGGGGTTCCTCACGCAGCACCTGCGCGGCGACGTTACCGGCCTCGACCAGAGCGCGCGGATGCTTGCGATCGCCGCCGAACGTGCGCCGAACGCCAGCTTCGTCCAAGGGGACGCCCTCGAGCTTCCGTTCGAGGACGACGCCTTCGAGCGCCTGTTCACCGGTCACTTCTACGGGCACCTCGAGGACGCCGAACGCGGGCGCTTCCTCGTCGAGGCGCACCGCGTCGCGGCCGAGCTCGTCGTCGTTGACGCCTCGCGCACTCACTCCGCCGTCGCCGACGAGATCCAGGAACGGATCCTGAACGACGACTCGCGCTGGACTGTCTACAAGCGCTACTTCGTGCCGGAAGAGCTCGCCGCTGAGCTGGGCGGCGGCGAAACACTCTTCGCCGGCAACTGGTTCGTCGTCGTGCGTGCGTGACGAGGCGCCGAAGCAACTACCGGTCGATCGCGTCGTTACAGCGCGACAACCGCCTCTGCCGCGCGTGCGCCGAGGCCGGCCATCCGCTCGAGTCGCTCCCGGTCGTCCAGCCCTACCGGGGCCAGCGCGCGTACATGTTCGGCCAGGCGCCGGGGATCCAGGAAGGTCGGGAACGCCTGCCTTGGCGCGGTCGCGCCGGCAAGACGCTACGCCGGTGGCTCGAGCTCGACGAAGACACGTTCTACGCAACGTTCTACTGCGCGTCGGTCACGCGCTGTTACCCGGGACGTGCTCCGAGCGGCCGCGGCGACCGGACGCCGACGCCGCAGGAGCAGGAGCTCTGCGCGTTCTGGCGCGACCGGGAAATCGAGCTCATCCGTCCTCGCCTGATCGTGCCGGTGGGCGGGCTCGCGGCGCGCCGCCTGCTCGGCGTGAAGAGCGTGAGCGAGTGCGTCGGCGTCCGCTACGAGCTCGACGACGCGGTCGCGATCCCGCTGCCGCATCCCTCCGGCGCCTCCGGTTGGCTCAACGATCCCGCGAACCGCGCGCGCGTCCGCGACGCGGCCCGCGCGATTACGGCCGAACTACGCGGACTCGTCTAGAACGCCGCGCAGCTCCCGTTCGAACTGTGCCTCTTCGGTCGAGCCCTTGAGCGCGAGCGTGGACGACAGCCCGCCCGAGATCACCTGAGCGACCTCGTCGAAGTAACCGGCGCCGACCTCGCGCTGGTGACGCGTTGCCGTGTAACCGTGCTCCTCGAGCGTGAACTCGCGCTCTTGCAGACGCACGTACGCGGTCATCCCCTCTGCCGCGTAGCCGCGCGCAAGCTCGTACATCGACTCGTTGAGCGCGTGGAAGCCGGCGAGCGTGACGAAGAGGAACTTGTAGCCCAGCGCACCGAGCTCTTCTTGAAACGCCGCAATCGCGTCGTCGTCGAGATGCTTGCGCCAGTTGAACGACGGCGAGCAGTTGTATGCGAGCAGCTTGCCGGGGAAATCCGCGTGGATGGCCTCCGCGAACGCACGCGCCTCGCCCATGTCCGGCGTCGAAGTCTCGAACCAGAGCACATCGGCGTACGGCGCGTACGCGAGCGAGCGCTCGATCACCGGCTCGAGGCCGTCGCGCACCTGGAAGAACCCCTCCGCCGTCCGTTCGCCCGTCAGGAACGCGCGGTCGCGCGGATCGTGGTCGGACGTGAGCAGCTTTGCGGAGAGGGCATCCGTCCGCGCGATCAGCACGCTCGGCACGCCCGCGACGTCCGCCGCGAGGCGCGCGGCCGTCAGCGTCCGGATGAACTGCCCGGTCGGCACGACCACTTTGCCGCCGAGGTGGCCGCACTTCTTCTCCGATGAAAGCTGGTCCTCGAAGTGCACACCGGCGGCACCGGCCTCGATCATCCCGCGCATCAACTCGTACGCATTCAGCGGCCCGCCGAACCCTGCCTCGGCGTCCGCGACGATCGGCGCGAACCAGTCGAGGTCGTGCTTGCCCTCCGACCAGTGGATCTGGTCGGCTCGTCGCAGCGCGTTGTTGATCCGCCGCACGACCACCGGCACGGAGTTCGCCGGATAGAGCGACTGGTCGGGATACGTCGTCTCGCCGAGGTTCGCGTCGCCTGCAACCTGCCAGCCGCTGAGATAGATCGCCTTGAGCCCGGCCTTCACCTGCTGAACAGCCTGGTTGCCGGTCAGCGCGCCGAGCGCCGCGACGTAGGGCAGCTCGTGCATGAGCGACCACAGGCGCTCCGCTCCGCGCCGGGCGAACGTGTGCTCGACCGCGAGCGAGCCGCGCAGCTTGAGGACATCCTCGGCGGAATAGTCACGACGGATGCCGTGCCAGCGCGCCGCCTCCCACTCGCGCGCGAGGCGCTCTGCCTCTAGCTTGATCATCTTCGACACGCCTGCTCCCTTCAGTCGATGTGCTCGTACGCGGGGATCGTCAGGAACTCGACAAAGCCGTCGTCCAGCGCCACTTGCTCGAACAGATCGCGCGCCTCGTCGATGCGCGGGACGCCGTCGAGCTTCTTCATCTCCGCGTCGATCGTTTCGCGCACCTCGTCGAGGCTCACGCGCCCGTGGCGCAGCCACTGCCAGATTTGCGAGCGGGAGATCTCCGACGTCGCGGCGTCCTCCATCAGGTTGGCGATCGCAGCCGCGCCGACACCGTTGAGCCAGGACGCGATGTACTGGATGCCTACGCTCACGTTCTGTTCCAGTCCCGCGGGCGTCGTCGATCCAGGCGTGGAGCGCACGTCTAACAGCGCCGCGGCGTTCGGCTCGACGTCGTTGCGCAAAACGTCGAGTTGGTTTTTGCGCTCGAACTCGGGGAGCGCGACGGAGACGAGATCGGGATGCGCGACCCACGTCCCGTCGAAGCCCTGGCCGGACTCGCGCTGCTTGTCCTCGCGCACCTTCGACAGCGCGACCGCGTTCACCTCGGGGTCGCGGCGCGAGGGGATGAACGCCGCCATGCCTCCGATCGCGTGCGCGCCGCGCCGGTGACACGTCCGCACCAATAAGTCGGCGTACGAACGCATGAACGGCACAGCCATCGTCACGTCGCCGCGGTCGGGCAGGAGGAACTCCTCGCGATGGCCGAGCTTCTTGATCACGCTGAAGATGTAGTCCCAGCGGCCGGCGTTGAGACCGGTCGCGTGCTCGCCGAGCGCGTGGAGGATTTCGTCCATCTCGAAGGCGGCGAGAATCGTCTCGATGAGCACGGTCGCGCGGATCGCACCGCTCCCGAAGCCGAGCTGCGTCTTCGGCGAGCGAGAACACGTCGTGCCACAGGCGCGCCTCGCGGTGCGACTCGAGCTTCGGCAGGTAGAAGTACGGGCCGCTGCCGGCGTCGAGCTGCGCGCGCCCGCAGTGGAAGGCGTAGAGGCCAAAGTCGAACAGGCTCGCACTCACCGGCGCACCGTCGAGCAGCGCGTGCTTCTCGACGAGGTGCCACCCGCGTGGACGGACGACGAGCGTCGCGATCTTTTCGTTCAGGGAGTAGCGCTTCTCGCCTGTGTCGAGCGAGATCGTCCGGGCGACCGCGTCCAGCAGGTTGCCCTGGCCTTCGACGACGTTCTCCCAGGTCGGGGAGTTCGCGTCCTCGAAATCGGCCATGAAGACGCTCGCGCCCGAGTTGAGGGCGTTGATCATCATCTTCCGGTCGACCGGCCCCGTGATCTCGACCCGCCGCTCGCGCAGGTCGGCCGGCGCCTCGGGGACGCGCCACTCGGCTTCGCGCACCTCGCGCGTCTCGGTGAGAAAGTCCGGCAGCTCGCCGGCCTTCAGACGCTCCCAGCGCTCGGCCCGTGCGGCGAGCAGCTCGCGGCGCCTCGGCTCGAACTCGCGCTGCAGAAGGCCGACGAAGGCAAGTGCTTCAGGCGAAAGGATCTCGGCCGCTCGCGTAATGGGAGGGCCAGCGATCGAGATCCCCGTCGCCGTCATAGCCATCTCAGCTTTCCAAGCATCGCAGCGCGTTGAACCGAAGTCGAATCGTTCTTGTCGATCATTTGCATAAAATCTGTCTATGCATCCGCAGCTGGAGGCGTTCATCGAGGTCGTCCGTCGCGGCTCGGTGACGGGCGCCGCGCGCGCGCTCTACGTGACCCAGCCGGCGCTCACCGCCCGCCTGAACGCGCTGGAGCGGACGGTCGGCTCGCCGTTGCTCGTCCGCCGGCGCGGCGGCGTTCGCTTGACCGAAGCGGGCCGCGCCTTCCTTCCCTACGCCGAGCGGGCACTGCAGGCGATCGCTGACGGGCGCATGGTCCTGGCAGAGCTCGAGCGGGGTGCCGCCGGCCACATCGCGATCTGCGCCTCGCCGATCGTCTCGACGTACGCGCTGCCCACCATCCTCAAGCGCTTCTCTGAGGCGCACCCCGGAGTCCAGGTCGCGGTGCGCACCGGCCACTCCGAGGAGATGATCGAATCCGTCAAGCGCGACGAGGTCGCCGTCGGGTTGCTGCGCGCGTTCAACGACCCGGACGTCGAGCAGTTCACGCTCTACGAGGACGAGCTCGTGCTCGTCGTGCACGCAGCGCACTCGTGCGGCGACGTCGTCCGGCTCGCGGACCTGGCGGACGAACACTTCGTCCTGTTCGACCGCGCCTCGAGCTACCACGAACTGACGAACGCTCTCTTCCTCGAAGCGGGCATCGCGCCGCGCAGCGTGATGGAGCTCGACAACGTCGATTCGGCGAAGAAGATGGTCGCGCTGGGCCTCGGCGTTGCCTTTCTCCCTCTCGTCGCGGTCGCCGACGAGGTACACAGCGGAAGCCTGCGCCTCGTTGGGCTCGCAGACCGCCGGCCGGCTCGCCGCCCGATCGTCGCGGTGCGGCGAAGAGACGCAGGCGCGCCGACGGGCGCGACGGCTGCGTTCCTCGACCTGCTCCACGAGCTCGGGCCTGAGCTTCAGGCCGCGGCTTCGGCCACCGTGTAAGAACTCGTTTCACAATGTGCTTCGTCGGTCGGGACGCGATGGGTGGTGCGAGGCAAGGACGCAGGGAGGCCCGATATGCAGGCATATCGGGCCGACTGAGGACGCGGCATCGCGCCGCCCAGCGCGCCCCGGCGGCTCAAGCCTCATTGTGAAACGAGTTCTAGGTATCTGCCACTAGATTTGACGCGGATGGCGGCGGCTCCGTATAGACAGACATTCGGTCGGCTGCTGGGGTTCCTGCGGCCGTACAAGTGGTCGCTCGCCGTCTCGATCGTCCTCGCGGTGCTGTCGCAGGCTGCGCAGTTCGCCACGGCATTCCTGACCGGCGCCGGCCTCGGGAGCGCGGTCGAGGGACACGACAAGCACGCGCTCAAGCTGATCGTCGCAGCCGTCCTCGGCGTCGGCCTCGCGCGGGCGCTCTTCATGGTCGGGCGTCGCCTGATTTCGGGACAGCAGGCGCTCGGCGTCGAGTTCGACATGCGCAGCGCGCTCTACGCGCACCTGCTCCGGCTCTCGTTCGGCTACTACGACCGCCACCAGACGGGCCAGCTGATGTCACGCGCGACGGTCGACCTCCAGACGGTGCGCTTCTTCCTCGGGTACGGGCTGATCTTCTTCTTCCAGAACGCGCTCACACTCGTGGGCGCGGCAGCCGTGATGTTCTTCATCAACTGGAAGCTGACGCTCGTCGCGCTGTGGATCGCGCCGCTTCTGATCGGGCTCGCCTACCGCTACTCGCACGTCGCGCACCCGCTGCTGCGCGACGTCCAGCAGAAGATGGCGGACGTCGCGACCGTGGCCGAGGAGAACATCGTGGGCGTCCACGTCGTCAAGTCGTTCGCGCAGGAGCAAGCCGAGCAGGCGAAGTTCGAGCGATCCTCCGAGGCCGTCTTCAGCCAGAGCGTCGCGGCGAACAGGCAACGCGCGCTCTACGTCCCGCTGCTCTCGTTCCTGCCGCTGCTCGCCCAGGCGGCGGTGATCCTCGTCGGCGGCCGGATGGTGATCGACGGCACGCTCACGTACAGCGCATTCTTCTCGTTCAACATCATCGTGCTGATGATGGTTGCGCCGCTGCGCATGCTCGGCATGTGGATCGGGCAGGCGCAACGCGCGACTGCGTCCGGCGAGCGGATCTTCGAGGTCATGGACGAGCCGGAGGAGGTGGCCGACCGGCCCGATGCCGTGGAGCTGCCTCCGGGGCCGGGCCGCATCGAATACCGCGACGTGCACTTCGAATACGCGCCGGGGCGACCGGTCGTGCACGGCGTCGACCTCGAGCTCGCGCCGGGGAGCACGACCGCGTTGATCGGCCACACCGGCGCGGGCAAGACGACCCTGGCCGCGCTCGTCGGACGCTTCTACGACATCAGCGGCGGCAGCTGTCCTGCTCGACGGGATCGACGTGCGCAACGTCACGATCCGTTCGCTGCGGCACGCGATCGGCGTCGTCTCGCAGGATCCCTTCCTCTTCTCCGCGACCGTGCGGGAGAACATCGCGTTCGGCGTCGGCGATGCGACCGACGCGGAGATCGAGCGCGCCGCCGAGCTGGCCCAGGCGCGCGAGTTCATCGAACGGCTGCCGGACGGCTACGACACGATGATCGGCGAGCGCGGCATCACGCTCTCGGGCGGGCAGCGCCAGCGGCTCGCGATCGCGCGCGCGCTGATCGTCGACCCGCGCGTGCTGATCCTCGACGACGCGACGGCGGCTGTCGACGCGACGACCGAGGCGCAGATCAAGCGCGGCCTGCGCGAAGTGATGCGCGGCCGCACGACGATCATCATCGCGCACCGCCTCTCGACGATCTCGCTCGCCGACGACATCGTCGTTCTCGACGGCGGCGAGATCGCGGCGCGCGGCACGCACGAGGAGCTGATCGCGAGGAGCCCCGTCTACCGCGACATCTACGAGCACGGGCTCCTCGAGCAGGAGTTCGCGTCTCGGGTGGAGGCGACCGCGTGAGGGTCCACCAGCCCGGCGGGCACCTTATGCGGGCGCGCGGCGCGAACGTCGACGACTGGTCGTGGCGCGCGACCGTTCGCCGTGTGAGGACACTGGCGCGGCTGGCCGCGAAGTACAAGGCCCGCACCGCGCTCGCGCTCCTCTTCCTGTTGATCGCGACCGGCGTCTCGCTCCTGCCGCCGTACCTAGCCAAGCTGGCGATCGACCACGGCATCCAGAAGCAGGACACGCACGCGCTCTACGTAGTGACAGGACTCTTCGTCCTGGCCGGGCTCGCGACGATCGCCGCGTCGTCCGCGCAGACGTACTTCACCGGCTGGACAGGCGAGCGCATGCTCGCCGACCTGCGCAACACGCTCTTCCGCCATCTGCAGCGCCTGTCGCTGGGTTTCTACGAACGCAACCGCGCCGGCGTGATCATCAGCAGGCTGACGAACGACGTCGAGGCGCTCGATCAGCTCGTCACCGACGGCTTCACGAGCCTCGTGCAGAACTCGCTCACGCTCATCGGCACCGCGATCATCCTCTTCTTCCTCGACTGGCGACTGGCCCTCGCCGTGCTCACGATCCTGCCGCCGCTCGTGATCGCGACTGCGCTGTTCCGGAAGCACTCGGCGCGTGCGTATCGGCAGGTGCGCGAGCGGCTCGGCCTCGTGACCGCGACGCTCGCCGAGGACATAGCGGGGATGCGCGTCGTTCAGGCGTTCACGCGCGAGGCCGAGCAGGAGCGCGCGTTCCGCGAGGTCAACCTCAGCTATCGCGCCGCGAACCAGCGGACGATTCTGCTCAACGGCTTTTACTTCCCGTTCGTCGACTTCCTCTCGGCGATCGCAACCGCGATCGTCCTCGGGTACGGCGGCTATCTCGTCTTCGACGGGAACATGACCGTCGGCACGCTGTTCGCGTTCGTCGGCTACCTGTCGAACTTCTTCGACCCGGTCCAGCAGTTGTCACAGCTCTACAACACGTTCCTCTCCGCAGTCGCAGCGCTCGACCAGATCACGCGCGTGCTCGACGAGGAGCCCGAGGTCCGAGATCGGCCGGGAGCAGTGGAGCTGCCGCGCATCGAGGGAAACGTGCGGTTCGACGACGTTCGATTCGGCTACGGCAAGGGCGACGACGTCCTCCACGGGATCTCGCTCGACGTGCCGGCGGGAACGACGGTGGCGCTCGTCGGCCACACCGGCGCCGGCAAGTCGACGATCGCGAAGCTGCTCGCGCGCTTCTACGAGCCGCGCTCAGGGCGGATCACGATCGACGGGCACGACCTGAACGACGTTACGCAGGCGTCGCTCCGGCGCCAGCTCGGAGTCGTCCCGCAGGAGGGCTTCCTGTTCGCAGGGACGGTGCGCGACAACATCGCCTTCAGTAGGCCCGACGCGATCGACGATGAGATCGTCCGCGCAGCGACGACGGTCGGCGCGCACGACTTCGTCGTCGACCTCGAGGACGGCTACGAGACCAACCTGCAGGAGCGGGGCACGCGCCTCTCCAGCGGCCAGCGGCAACTCGTGGCGCTTGCACGCGCGCTGCTCGCAGACCCGCGCATCCTCGTCCTCGATGAGGCGACGTCCGCCGTCGACATCGGCACCGAGCGGAAGATCGAGCACGCCCTGCGGCTGTTGCTCTCAGGCCGAACGGCGTTCATCATCGCCCACCGCCTGTCGACGATTCGCAACGCCGACCTGATCGTCGTCCTCGAGCACGGCCGCATCGTCGAGCAGGGCTCGCACGACGAGCTCCTCCGGCGGCGCGGCCTCTATACATCGCTGTACGGAGACTGGGCTGCGCAGGTTGCTTGAGTTTCCGTAGAGTCGCCTGGTGGACATCGGCGGCGTGCTCAGCGAGGCCTGGGACCTCTACAAGCGGTTTCTGTGGCAGTTCTTCCTCACGGCGTTCATCGTGTTCGTCGTGCTCGACCTCATCTCGGCACTCGCAGCCGAAGCCGCCGGCGACAGCACCGCAGCGGGCATCTTCTGGGCGCTGGTCGCGTTCACGATCGGGATCGTCGGCTACTTCTGGGTGCAGGCCGCCCTCGTCGAGCTCGTTCGCGACGTGCGTGACGGACGCGCGGACCGAAGCGTCGGCGAGACGTACCGCGCTGTTCAGCCCCGGTTGCCGGCGGTCATCAGCGCGGGTGTGCTCGCAGCGATCGGCATCGGCATCGGTTTCATCCTCCTGATCGTCCCGGGCCTCTTCCTGCTCACAATCTGGTCGATGATCGTGCCGGTGATCGTGATCGAAGGCCGCGCCGCGGGCGAGTCGTTCAGCCGCTCCCGCGAGGTCGTCAGTGGCAACGGCTGGACTATCTTCGCGCTGATCATCATCACGTTCCTCCTCGTCGGAATTTCATCCGCCGTGATCAGGCTCATCTTCGCGCCGCTGCCGGACTTCCTCGACAATTGGATCGGAGCGCTCGTCGCGCACAGCCTCACCATCCCGTTTGCCGCCGCGACGCTGACAACGGCGTATTTCCAGTTGACCGCGAGCGCGTCCGCCGTGGAGCCGGACGCTCCCGAGCCAGCGGCCTGACGTAGGCCCCGCAAGGCGTACGCTTCGCGCGTGGCGCTCGACAAGGAGACCGAACAGCGAATCGACCAGCCGATCTCGGCGGAGGCGGAGCGCGAGACGCGGCTAACGCCCGCCCAGGCCGTCGAGCAGATGCGGATCAACGTGCCCGTGCGCGGCAACCGAAAGCTCCGCACGCTCGTCGAGCGCGTCAACGAGGACAAACAGCTGAAGGCGTGGTGGCACGCCTCGAACATCAACGCAGGCGTCCGCATGCAGATCAACGACCACTCGTGGGTGCACATCCAGATCGTCGCCAACATCGCGCTCAAGCTTCTCCGGCAGCTGACGAAGCACGGCGTCGAACCGTCCCTCGTGAGCGACTACGGACTGTCCCGCGACGATTCGGAGATCGTCGTCGTCCTGGCCGCCCTCCTCCACTGCGTTGGCATGTCGGTGCACCGCGAGGGGCACGAGGACTTCTCGCTCTTCCTGGCCGAGCCGAAGATGCGTGAGTTGCTCGACGGTCTCTACGAGGAACCGGAGCTGACGGTGATCACCGTCGAGGTGCTCCAGGCAATCACGAGCCATCGCGAGTACGGCAAGCCGCTGACGATCGAGGCAGGCATCGTGCGCGTCGCGGACGCGCTCGACATGGCGAAAGGCCGTTCGCGGATCCCGTTCGAGCGCGGCTCCGTCTCGATCCATTCGCTCTCGGCAGCCGCGATCGACGACGTCGAGATCAAGGACGGCGAGCAGCGGCCGATCCTGATCGAGATCCTGATGAACAATTCGTCGGGGATCTACCAGGTGGACGGGCTGCTGAAGGCGAAGCTCAGCGGCTCGGGCCTCGAGCCGTACGTCGAGGTCGTCGCCCACATCGACACGGAAGCCGAGAAGCGTCTCGTCCCGATGTACCGGCTCGAGATCTGAAAGCTGCGGGGCAAGGATTCGAACCTTGACTACTCGGTCCAGAGCCGAGCGTCCTACCATTAGACGACCCCGCAAAGCGGGCGACTATTGTAGCCGCGCTTCCGGGCGAGATCGCGCTGCTCGATGGCCCGCGTGATCGAGCAGGGCCGGCGGGCGTACATTCGCGCGCCACAAGCCTCCGACAGAGACGAGTTCCTGCGCCTCGCGCGCACGAGCCGCGACCTGCACCGGCCCTGGGTCCGCGCGCCCGAGACGCCGAGGGAGTTCGAGGCCTACCTCGTGCGTTGCAGCAACCAGGCCGACCGTTGTTTTCTCGTGCTCCGCCGCACAGACGACGCGCTCGCCGGTGTCTACAACGTGAGCCAGATCGTCCGCGGCTTCTTCGAGAGCGCCTACCTCGGCTACTACGCGTTCGCACCTTCTGCCGGCACAGGACTGATGGCCGAGGGGCTGGAGCTCGTCATGCGCCACTGCTTTCGGCGCCTGCGGCTCCACCGCCTCGAGGCGAACATCCAACCGGACAACGAGCGGTCCAAGCTCCTCGTGCAGCGGGCCGGCTTCCGCTACGAGGGCTATTCGCCGCGTTACCTGAAGATCGGCGGCCGCTGGCGCGACCACGAGCGCTGGGCGATCACGCGGGAGGACTGGGCCGATCGCTGAGGAGGCCGTCGCAGAGGATGCCGACGACCGCGCTCTCCGCTTCCTTGATGTCGTCGTCGTCGCCCGGCAGGCGGCCGAGGACCCAGCCGGTGAGGATCTCCTCGAGCGCGCCATAGATCACCCACGATGCAAGGCGCGGCGAGATGTCGTCGCGGAAGACGTTCTGCGCCTGGCCGCGCTCGACGATGCGCTGCAGCGCCTCGAAAGCGTGCGCGATCTCCTCGACCTCGCGCTGCAGCTGCTCGCCGCTCCGCGCCACCTCGCGCACGAGCACGCGCACGACGTCGGGGTAGTCGCGCCACGTTCGCAGCACGATCGCGCAGCTCTTGCGCAACTGCTCGCGCGGCGACTCCTCTTCGTCTTCGACCGCGTTGATCGCCGTGACCATCATCCCCCACATGTCGCGGAAGATCGACTCGAGGACGGCGTCCTTCGACTCGAAGTAGTGGTAGACGAGCCCGTACGCGACACCAGCCTCCTCGGCGATGTCGCTCACGCGGCTCGCGTGATAGCCCTTCCTGGCAAACGCTCGGACGGCAGCATCGAGAATCTGCCGGCGCCTCTCCTCTTGAGCAGCGGAGCGCGTTGCCACGAGACGAGGAATATTTAGCGCAGAGGGCTCGGCTATGCGGCGACGGCGACGCTGCCGTCGGAGCGCTTCGCCAGGTACATCGCCTCGTCCGCGCGACGGAAGAGATCGTCCGAGCTGCCCTGCTGCTCGAATACGGCGACTCCGAAGCTCGCGCGCAGGCCACGAGCGCCGTCGACCGTCGTGTCTTCGACGCGGTCGATCACGACACGCGCTTCCGCATCTGTCGCCTCGACCAGGATCATGGCGAACTCGTCTCCTCCGACCCGGTACGCGAAGTCCGAGCCTCGGATCGAGGCCGTAAGCCGCGCGGCGAAACGGACGAGCTCGTCGTCGCCGACCATGTGTCCGGAGCGGTCGTTCAGCTCCTTGAACTGGTCGAGGTCGCACAGCACGAGCGCGAACGCGTGCCCGTACCGGAGCGAGCGTGCGGTCTCGACATCGAGCTGGCGCACGAACGCGCGCCGGTTCGCGAGTCTCGTGAGCGGATCGTGGTCGGCGAGGAACTGAAGCTCCTGCACGCGCGCCGCCGACTCGAGCGCGGTCGACGCCTGGTTCGCGAACAGGCGGAGCGCCTGCATCTTCTCCCGCGTCGGCAGCAGGCGGTCGCCGGGGTCGTCGGCCCAGATGAATCCCTGCAGCGTTCCGTCGTTGTCCCGCAGCGGCACGAGGAGCCAGTGGCGCTGCCACGCGCGCGGGCCGGTGCCGTTCAGCGTCGACGCGTAACGGCTCTGCGGCACGCGCGCCGTCGCGACCTCGAACGGGAGCAGGTAACAGCCTTCGACGTCGTAGTCGGGATCGAGGAGCGGCGCGATGGTCTCTCTCGTGAACCCGCTCGCTGGTGGCCCCCCGGCTCCCCAGCCCGTTGACGAACGCGGAACGAAGGCGCCGGTCGCCGGATCCGCGAGCTCGATCGAGACGCGCTCGAACTCGAGCGCGCGGCGGATCCCGTCGGCGACGGACTGGAGCATCGTGTCGACGCTGCGCGTCCGACCCAGGCGCAACGACACCTGCAGAAGGTGCGCGAGCGACGCGCCGTGCCGCGCCGCGGTCTCGTTCGCCTGCGCATCCTCGATCGCGAGCGCGACGTGGTCAGCCAGCGAGACGAGGATGTCGAGCTGCGCCGTCGTCCGGGCGGCGTAACGAGTCGGGCTCGTCGACGGACATCACTCCGAGCAGGGATCCGTCCGATGTCTTCAGCGGTACGAGAAGGACGTCGTCCGGATGCCACGCGTCCGGATCGTCGGGGACGGGGTCGACCGGCGGTGTATAGGTCGTACCCGACCGGCTCCAGTCGTGCGCGCCCGCCAGGATGACGTACGCACCGCGGCGCACGAAGCGTTCGTCGAGTAACGGCCGATAGTCGTCCCACGTCCGCGTGCACCCCATGAGCGTCGTGCGCGCCTGCTCGCGCCCGCTGACCGCCGTCACGCGGAAGTCGTCCCAGGCAGGCCGATAGAGCGTGATCGCGACCGTTTCATACCCGAGCGACTCGCCGATCGTCCGTGCCAGGTCGCCCAGGCGCTCGGGCAGGCTGCCGCCCGCGCGGGCCAGACGGGTCACTTCGATCAGGCCGCGCAGGGTGCGTGCGGTGTCGCGCTCAGGCAGAGTTACGCCAACTTCCGGTTCACTGGAGAGTCATATCGGCGTAAGCGGCCCGGTCCGTGAGAGGCGGCCGCCGAGACCTTTGGACAAGCCAAGCGACACTCAGGGTTCCCGCTTCCGGCTCCGCTCTCCGGGGACGCTGCTGCTGCTCGGCGTGGGGCTGGTCGTCGTCCTGGGGCTCGTCGCGGCGGTCAGCCGCACCCATGACACGCCGGGAGGGCGATCGGGGATCCACTCGCCGCCGTCCGGCGTCGGCGACTACGTCTTCACGATCTTTGCGATCGTGCTCGTCGGCGCGGCCGCTGTGCTCATTTACTTCTGGATCTCGGAGCGCGAGGCACTCGCCGCGATGCACCGGAAGCGCGGGAACAGGGGCACGTACAAGGCGCTCATCTTCGTGATGATCATCGGCCTGGCCGCCGCCGTGATCACGCGTACAGGCGGCTTGCATCTGTTCAATCGCGGCACCAGCGAAACCCAGAAGCAGATCGGCGCGACAACGAGCACCGAGCCCGAACAAGAAGCCACGCGGACCCAACGTGTCGCAGCCGCCGCACTTCGAGTGGCTGCCGATCATCATCGCCGGCGGCGCGGGCTTCGCGATTCTCGGCTTCCTCGGCATGCGCACGCTGCGGCGCGAGCGAGGACTGCTACTCGAGCAGCACGTCCTCGAGCGGCAGTTCGAGTCGCTTCTCGACGAGACGCTCGACGACCTGTACGCGAACGCGGATCCGCGCGCGGCGATCATCGCGGCCTACGCACGGATGGAGAAGCTGTTTGCTTCCGCCGGCTTGCCGCGTCACCCGCACGAGGCGCCGCTCGAGTACCTCGGGCGCGCCCTCGGTGAGCTGCGCGCGTCGGGCGCAGCGCTCGGCCGGCTGACAGGCCTGTTCCAGCGCGCGAAGTTCAGCTCGCACGACGTCGACGAGTCGATGCGGACGGAGGCCATCGAAGCGCTGACGCAGGTGCGCGACGAGTTGCGTGCAAAGCGCCAGGAGGATCTGCTCCACCGAGAGCAGGCGGAGGAGTTCCGGCGCACCCGCACCGACCAGCTGGACGACGCCCCGGCGAGCGAGGACCCCTTCGCCGCTGCAGCGGACAAGGCGCGCGGGAGCATCTACAGCGGCGGCCGCTATTGATCCGCTGGCTCTGGTCCGGTTGGGGCGCGCTGCTCGTGGTCGCCCTGCTCACGCTCGCCGTCGTCTCGTTCACCTTCCCGGGCCGGCGCCACATCGCGCTCGACGTGTTCGTCCTCTTCGTCGGCGCGCTCGGCCTCGTCGCAGCCGTGCGTGTGACGCGCGGCGCGAGCCCCGACGTCCACGAGCCCTCGCTCGAGGACGAGCTCCACGATCCGCTCGATGTGCTGCCACAACGTCCCGCGGAGCTCGAGCGCCTCGAGCGCGAGGTCTATCTCTCGCTCGGCAGCTCGTTCTACCTGCACCATCGCCTGCGCCCGATCCTGCGCGAGGTGGCCGCCAACCGGTTGCTGCTGCGGCACGGCTGCGACCTCGACCGGCGCCCGGAGGAGGCCCACGCTCTGCTCGGTGACACTGCGTGGGAGTGGCTGCGTCCGGAGCGCCCCGAGCCTCGCGACCGTTGGGCGCCTGGCCCTCCCCTCGCCGAACTGACCGCCGTCGTCGACGCCGTTGAGAGGATCTAGCCTTGGCCGCCGTGACGATGACGATCGAAGAGGTGGGCGAGTTCTCGACGCGCGTGCTCGACGAGGTCGAGCGCGCCATCGTCGGCAAGCGCGACGCGCTCGAGCTGATCCTGCTCGGGATCCTCGGCGACGGCCACGTGCTGCTCGAGGACTATCCAGGTCTCGCGAAGACTCTGATCGCGCGCTCCTTCGCGCAGGCGACGACGCTCGGGTTCTCGCGCATCCAGTTCACGCCGGACCTGATGCCCTCGGACGTGACGGGCTCGTCGATCTTCAACCAGCAGACCTCCGAGTTCGAGTTCCGCCCCGGCCCGATCTTCGCCAACATCCTGCTCTCGGACGAGATCAACCGCGCCCCGCCCAAGACGCAGGCCGCGCTGCTGGAAGCGATGCAGGAGCGGCAGGTCACGATCGAAGGCCTCACGCATCCGCTCGAGCGGCCCTTCCTCGTGCTCGCGACGCAGAACCCAATCGAGTACGAAGGCACCTACCCGTTGCCCGAGGCGCAACTCGACCGTTTCATCATCCGGCTCGGCGTCGGCTACCCGGAGCGGGAGGACGAGTGGCAGGTTCTCGTGCGCCGCATGGAACGCGAGGTTGACGAGATCGAGCTGACGCCCGTCGTCGACGGTGAGACGCTCCTGCGCATGCAGCGTGCGCTCGAACAGGTGCACGTCTCGGAACAGGTGGGCCTCTACATGGTCGACCTTGTCGCCGCGACGCGGGCGTCGTCTCGCGTGCAGGTCGGAGCGTCCCCGCGCGGAACGCTCGCGCTGCTGCGGCTGTCGCGCGGCCGCGCCGCGCTCCAGGGACGCGACTTCGTCACGCCCGACGACGTGAAGGCGGTCGCGGTGCCCGCGCTGGCACACCGCCTGACGCTGCGCCCCGAGCTCTGGGTGCAGCGCGTGAGCGGCGACGATCTCGTGCGCGAGGCGCTCGACTCGGTGCCCACGCCGCCCGCCGAGTGAAACGCACGGCATCGCCCAAGCTGGGCGCTTACGCCGGCCTGGCCGCGCTCGGGCTGCTCGCGGCACTCGCGCTCGGCCGGCCGGAGCTTGCCGTCCTTGCGTCGCCTTTTGCCCTCCTCCTCTTCGCCGGGCTAGCTGCGACGCGCGAGCCGGAGGTGCTCGTCTGGGTCGAGCTCGACCACGATCGCGTGGTCGAAGGCGACGTCGTCACGATCACCGTCGACCTCCAGGCGCGCACGCCCGTCGAGCGTCTCGAGCTGCACATTCCCCTGCCCGACAGCTTCGAGCTCGTCGAAGGAGCGAACCCGCTGACGCTCCGCCTCGCCTGGGACGAGGAGCGCACGATCGAGCTGAAGGCGCGCTGCAAGCGCTGGGGCGCGTACCTCATTGGAGACCTCTTCCTCCGCGCTCACGATCGGCTGGAGCTCTTCGCGTACGAGGGCACGCTCGACCGGCGGACCCCGCTCAAGGTCTATCCGCGCGCCGAGGAGCTGCGCTCCCTCGTCGTGCCGATCGAGACGCAAGTCTTCACGGGCAACCAGGTCGCACGCACGAAAGGCGAAGGAATCGAGTTCGCCGACCTGCGCCACTACGAGCACGGCGACGCGCTGCGACGGATCAACTGGCGCGCGAGCGCGCGGCGCAACGAGCTGTGGGTCAACGACCTGCATCCCGAGCGGAACACCGACGTGATTGTCTTCCTGGACACGTTCGTCGAGGCGCGCGAGGAGAAGGAGTCGACCCTCGACGTTGCCGTCCGCGCCGCGGCGACGCTCGCCGACCGCTACCTCAAGCGCAAGGACCGCGTCGGACTGATCAGCTTCGGCGGCTACCTCAACTGGCTGCTTCCCGGGTCGGGCATCGTTCAGCTCTACCGCGTGGTCGACTCGCTGCTCGACACGCAGATCATCCTCAGCTACGCGTGGAAAGGCGTCGACGTGATTCCGGCGCGCACTCTGCCGCCGAAGGCGCTCATCCTGGCCGTCTCGCCACTCCTCGACGAGCGTGCGGTCACGACGCTTCTGGACTTGCGCGCGCGCGGCTTCGACCTCGCGGTGCTCGAGGTCTCCCCGGTTGCGTTCGCGTCGGCGGCTGAGGGCGAGCGCGAGGAACTCGCGTACCGGTTGTGGCAGTTGAAGCGGGAGGCGTTGCGCGCCCGCTACCAGCGCGTCGGCGTGCCTGTGGTGGAATGGCGGGAGGGCGCGCCGCTCGAGGGAGCACTGGCGGAGGTGGGAGCATTCAGGCGTCAAGCCAGGTATTCGCGCGTGTAGTCGCCGCGCTCGCGGCAGTACTCGGCGCAGCCGGCATCGGCGCGACGCTCGTGCTCACCGCGGATTCGTACCGCCTGGTGGTCGCCGGGGTCGCGCTCGCCGCGGTCCTTCTGCTCGCGCTCGCCGTCGCGCGGCCGTTCCCGTCGCTCATCCCGTGGCCGCTCGTCATCCTCGGGGGCATTTACGCGTGGAACCTCGGCGGCGGGGACGTCGACCAGTGGTCGCCTGTTTACGCCGGGGCGTTGCTGGGAGTCGCCGAGCTCGCATACTGGTCGACGGAGCTGCGCGGTCGCGCGCAGGACGCGGAGCGATTGACCGAGCGGCGCGCCATGCTGATCGCGACGCTCTCGCTCGTCGCCGTTGGCTTGAGCGGGCTCGTGTTCGCAGCGACCTCGTTGCCGATCGGCGGTGGGGTGGCGACTGACCTGCTCGGCGTCGCCGCGGCGGTCGCGGCGCTCGCCGCCGTTGCCGCGCTGGCCCGGCCGCGCGCCTAGCCGGCCTCTAACAACCTTCCGCACCCGACCGAGGACTGTGGGCAAGGGCGGCAAGTGCTTCGTCGATGTCGCCGAGTTGCCATTGCTGGCTTCCGAGGAAGGCGTAGCGGACGACGCCGTTTCGGTCGATCGCGTACAGGGCGGGGCGCTGTCCGAGCGAGCGCAGGCGCGATTCGACCTGGTAGGTGCGGTAGACCGCGAGCTGTGGGTCGGCGAGCAGCGGGAAGGGGAGCGCGTGTGCTGCGGCGAACGCCCCGGTCTGGTCGAGGCTGCCCGGGGCGAGTGCGAGTAGCTCGATCCCTTGGCCTCGGATCTCGTCGTATCGCTCGCGCAACTGTGCGAGGTGCCGGCGGCAGAACGGTCAGCCGAACGAGCGCATGAAGACGAGGATGACGTGGTCGCGGTCGCGGTAGTCACCGAGCCGGACAGTCCCGCGGCCGGGGCTTTCGAGGCTGAAGTCGGGCGCCTCGCTGCCGACGGGGATACGTTCAGGTTCGACCGGCATCAGAGCTCAGGGGATCAAGGCTTCTCGAGCTTGTTCCGTTTCAGCGTCGAAGTTCGTGCGGGGTTCAGCGCGGCAGTGACTTTCACCTTGTACGTGTAATTGCTCGTGTTCGTGAGCTTGATCGCCTTGAACTTGATGCCGCGTCCGACGTAAGCCTTGAGCTTGCCTTTCAGGGTGACCGCCTTCAACTTCTGCTTGAGCGCCTTCGCCCGTTTCAGCGCGGCCTTGGTCGGGGTGGCCGTCGCGGTGAAGGTGGCGTCCTCGAACGCCTTGGCGAAGAAGAGGTAGCCGGCCTTCGGCTTCCACGTCACGGTCGCGCGGTCGACCGTCGTCGAGTGGCGCCAGCGGACGGTGGCGGCCGCGCATCCGCCGGCGATCGCGTTCTTGACGGCGTTCCCGGCCGGTTTGATCGTCCTGTCGGCACGCAGGAGGCCGGTCTGCAGCCGGTCGCGGTCGGCCTCGTCGATCCAGTGGAAAAAGAGAAGCGCGGCGACATGCGGGTCACATGCGAAGCGCCGGACGATCGCTTTGTAATAACGCGCCTGCGCTGCCTCGTCCACGGGCGGGGTGTTCTCCTTGCCGAAGTAGCCGGGCAGCTTGCGCGTGTCCGTCTGCCAGCCCGCCTCGTCGAGAATCCAGCGCACGGCCCGCGCTTTCCTGGCGCCGCTCTCCTGGAAAGTCGGCTGGGCCGTCCCCTTGAAGCCGTCCCAGAACGCTTGCTGCGCGCGACCGAGATTGGGGACGCCGATGTTCGGCCAGGACGCTCCCCTGTCGGGTGGATCCGTGTTCGCGGACGGGTAGGGGTGCAAAGCGACGTTGTCCATGATCGGCTTCCTACGACGGCTCTTCCGGTATGCGTCGCCGACAGCCTTGATGAAGCGCACGGGCGAAATCGTGTTGCGCGCAGAACCGGGACGATCGTCGCCGCGGGGCGAGACCGCCAGACCGATCACGTCGATCTCCGAGTTGACCGCCTTGAGCGCGTCGTAGCTCGCGGCGAGCGTCCTTTCGTATGTCGCAGCGGCTGCGATCGACTTGTTGCGCTTGTACGTCGGAAACCAGAATCTGCCGAGGTTCGGCTCGTTCCCGATCACGAAGTCGGTCACGGAGGGGAACGCACGTGCGACGAGTGCCGTGTACGCGGCGAACTTCTTCACCCCGTTCGGGTCGCTCGTCACGTCGGTTGGGTGCGCGGGCGAGATCGAGAGCAGCACACGCAGGCCGCGTTCGTCTGCGGCCGCGATCGCGCGCTCGAGCTGATCCAGTTGTTGGACAGTCGTCGGCTCGGAAGGCTCGTAGTCGACCGACATGCGGATCGCACCGAGCTCGTGCGACGCCATCTGGCCGTAGACCACCGCACCGCCATCGTCCAAGCCGAGCGGCTGGTCCTCTGTGGCGCCGACGACGAAGTCGGCCGGCCCCAGCTGGGCATTCGGCGATGCCGACGACACGCCGACCAAGATCAGCGCGGCGAGCACAACGGGAATCAGAAGAGTTCTACGCACGGCACATCCTTGTCCATCGGAGCAACCAGTCCTCCCACTCCAGCGTACGAGCGGTGTGCGCGCGCCGGGGTGACACGTGTGGGTCATCCGTCGGAGGACAGGAAGACTCCAAATGGGTCATGCGGGCGAGCCCTTCCGGGTGCGACGCTCGGTGATGTGTTTCGCTACGTACTTGTGTTGCCTGACGGCGAGCCGCACGACCCTGCCGTGTTAGTGACGGCGGTCGCGGACTGGAGCGTCGAGGAGGGCGTGCTGCTCGGATCGGGCGAGCGATTGCGGATTCTCGCGATCGAGACCGGGATCTCGGATCGTTTGATCGACGCCGGCTTCGACGGCGTATTCGTCGTAGAGCCGGTTGCGTAGT